>NZ_QJKC01000004.1 GCF_003202035.1 Aquitalea magnusonii
CTGCCAGTTGTGCCGGCGGTCGGGAATGTGACGTTGAAGCGCTGCGGCGATGCGTACGCCTGAATTGCCGGCGACGGTGTCAGGGTATAAGCCGGTGCCGCGCCTGCCGCGGTAAATGCCGTACCCGCTTGAGTTTGAGATTGCCCAAGCTGCATTGCGTGATTTGCGGCAGTACCCGCCGTTATTTGCTGTGCCCCACCCGCGCATTCCATCAAAATCCAGATAGGGCTTCCTCCGTTCACCCCCGTAATAGTTGCACGCATCAGAACAGCAATACCGCCAGCCGGCAACTCTCCGCCTTGCAATGGCTGCAATGCGAGGCCGTAGATCGGCGCAGCGGACAGCCCGTCGGGCGAATAGGTCGCAGCGCCGGTATTTGCGGACCTGATACTCACTTGCTGCAGCAGCCCGGAAACCAGATCACTAGCCGACAAAGCCGGGCTATTTGTCGCAACATAAGTATTTACTGAACCGGTATCAGTCAGCACGACAGTTTTCTGGCAAATGCGCTTGATTGAGTCTCGCAGCTGAGTAAATGACGCTTTGCTAAGCGTCAGGCCGGCCCCAGTAACAATGTTACACATCTCAAGCATCACAGCATTCAAGAACTCAGCCGGCACAATAGTGGGTGCAACACCGGTCAGCGGGTTCCCATCAGTAAAAAAGCCCGGAGTTCCCGGGCTTGTCGGTGCCGGCTGCGCGGTCGCAGCGGTGGAGTTGTCAATTTGAAACATGCGCTACCTCATCATGAATAGTGGAACTGAACAACAGTGTGGGCAGGAGCTGCAGATTGGATCTGGCTCTGCAGCGGAGCATTGCCCCAACTCGCCAACGGCTCCCCCGCCCCGGACTGCCCAGCCGCGAACCTGATGATCGTGTTAAGCGCAGCGTTGACAGACCATACATGGCACCAGTCTTGCGATCCGGCCGGCTGCCCGGCGGCGCTTTGCCCGCAACGAAACGGGGCATAGTTTGTGACCGTTATGCTGTAACCCAGCGCCCCGGCCAGCTGCCGGTAATACGCAGCGGATTGGCCACCGATGGCGGTCAGCCTGGCAACGACCTGCTGCCGCCGCCCCTGCACGGCTGGGGCCAAACCGAGCACCGGGTCCGGCAAGCCGACCGCGGCTTCCCATTCCGGCAGAAGCTCGTAGGCGCTGGCCGGAAAGGCATCGATCAATAAGTTATTGGCCCGAGCGTGCTGACGCTCGTAAGTCGGCGCCAGCCCGAATATGCCTTGCGTCATCGTCGCGCCCGGCTCTCTCGGCCAGGCCTTGCCTCGCGGCAACAAGTTCTGCATCGCAGCCAAGTAGTCGGCCGCTGAGTAGTTGGGTGCAGGCATGTGACCTCACAGGAAAGTGACCGTGCCCAGGGTCGGAACAGAACCTACCGGGCTAGAAATATCGGCGCCAGATGGCGACAGGATCAGGAAGTCGGTAATCCCGGAGACGGCAGCAATGGCTGTCCAGATGTTAGCAAGCGGAACTTGGCCTCCTGCCGCGGTACTGATCCACCCCGGCGACGCACTGCTGACTTGGCCACCTGGTGCACCCTGGCGCAGCAGCACGCTGGCGATTGCCGCTTTGACTGCAATTTGCGCACTAACAGGGATGCCCCTGATAGTGAAGTTGACCGGGTTTGCGTTCGGCGCTACTACGTAGACCAGCGCAGTCACTGGCTGTAAAGGACAGATGTAGTTTGCTACCGTCAACTGATCGCCAGCGGCCACGGTGCCACGCGGCAAACCACCAGGCCCTTGGTCGTACTGCGAGACGCCATTTGTGCCGACCGGAAAACCGTTGTTAGCCGACTCTGCGTTGTCAAGCATCACGTAGAGCACTACCGTGCCCACCCCAAAGCCGTTATTGGCGACCCAGGCTCGCGTGACGCCAGGCACTTGCAACGCCCATGTCAGATAGTCATTATTGGCACCACCTTGAGGCGTAGACTGAAACGCAATCATCACACGTTGCCGGAATGCATCATCTGCCTCAAGATCTGCGCCGCCGGTAAATGCCGTCGCCGCAACACCGCTCGACGAAATCCCGGCAATTGCAGAAACCAGCGTCATCACCGTGCCGGCCGCAGTATTACCGAATGCCCCGGTCAGCGCTTGCGAGTCTGCATTTGCAATGGCTGGCGCGATTACATAGCCACCGGCACCCACCGTCGCATCCGCCGTGGTCGTGTAACCAACTCCGTCACCGCGGGCAAATGCGGAGCCAGCCGGCAGCAGCGTGCCGGGCACGCCGGGAAATGTCACGCTGCCGGAGGATTGGGCGGCAGGCTTGATATAGGTTTTCTTCAGCGCACCCCAGCCTTGCAAATATTCACCCGTCGCAGTGAATGGCGTCGCTTGCTGAGCAATCCAGTCAAGATAGCCGTAGTGCATATACGCCAAAGCAGCTTGCACTTTGCCAAGCACGCTGAGGTTACTGAAGCGCAGCAAACCATCGCTGCCGGGTACCGCTGAGCTTATATCCTGGGATACCTGATTTTGCAGTGCCGTCAATGTAGGCCGGGTATACGGCATATCAATTCATCCCCTTCCATGCCCAGCCGAACTGCTGAGCAACTGTTGAACCATCCATCCGATATGCAACAACCCAAGCCCCGAGCTTGCCCGGACCGACCCATTGCGTACGGATGTCAAACTTGGCAACAACCCCATCATCGATCAGCCACTGCAATGCCTCGACGATGTAATCGCGTGCGCGATTTGCGGTTTCTGTTGTCTGTTTTGCACGCTGGAGCAGCCAGAGGCGCGAGCCGATAGGGCTGCTTGGGTCATCGCAGCACCAGCCACGGGGGTCGCCGGTTCCGTCCGGGATCTTGTCGTCTGTACCAGCAAGCCGGTCGGTAAAAAGACTGATAAGCAGTGCGGTCTGTATGTCACTTCCAGATTGGAGATCACCACCAGGGCTTACTGTGCTAAGGACATAACTGCCCGTCCATGTCAGCACAGCGCCTGCTGCTGGCGCCGTTGCGAGCGTCAATAGCCCATTGGGTGAAAGCGTGTAGTCTGTAACTGTTACGGGAGCCCCGTTAGTTGGGATTGTCGGGGTAGCTGTAGAACCTGGCTCCAACTGCGCGTGCCACACGTAGATTCCTGATACACCGTCGCCGGTGTAGGACACGTTTCCGGGACTGTTAGCTAAGTTGAAATAGATCCCCTGGACTGTACTGCTATTGGTGTAGTTGCCACCAAAACTCAACCTGAACCAACCGCCATCGACTGCTGTTATGCTGCTTGTAAGAACGGTGCCGTTGGAGCGCGTTGCACTCACCGTCTGGGCGGACAAGTCAAACCATACCCCAAAGAAAGTAGAATTACCGTCGTAAACTAGCATCCGCCCAGCGGACCTGGCGCCCGCCTTTACGTAGATGGATCCGGCGCTTACTTGCCCTATAGGGGTTGAGACGGTCCAGAACATCCAGTGCTGTCCGGTGCCTGTTCCTTCTACAAGTTCGCACGCCCTCGAAACTCCGTCCGGAGCCAGGGTGGCGCTGGTCGTTACGCTAGCTGAGTTCAACGCCCAAGCCGAACTTTGGTTGAATGCGTCGC
The DNA here is from genome assembly GCF_003202035.1 of Aquitalea magnusonii. Classification (GTDB taxonomy): domain Bacteria; phylum Pseudomonadota; class Gammaproteobacteria; order Burkholderiales; family Chromobacteriaceae; genus Aquitalea; species Aquitalea magnusonii. The sequence continues at coordinate 3,566 of NZ_QJKC01000004.1, forward strand.
TGTAGGGACAGCGGTTTGTCCGTGGCGTCGGATACAACAACTGATTGCCTTGCCAATCATTGCGGTAGATCGAAGCAACGACAGTATCAATAACGCCCGGGGCTGAGACCAGGGGGAAGCTCGATACATTGCCATCGCAAACGGCGAATGGCGTCGGCGATGTAACTAAAATCGGTTGCCGCGCAACCGTCGTCGGATTAAATCCCCAGTCCCCAGTCTCGAAATCGCTATTCCAGATGGTTTTAATGTCAGACATAGCAATGGTCGCAAAAAAACCCGCAGAAGCGGGTTATGGGTTGAGACGTCTTTTATTCTTGCAGATTCGGCGGATTACTTGTCGCCGTTGAGTTGCCGGCCTGTACATTCGGCACGGCGTGGTCATGTCTGTTGTAGATGCTGCGCATCTGCGCCATTGACTTGCCGCCGGCGTCGGCATTGTCGGTAATATCGCCACCTGCATTGATCTGGCCAGCGACATTGAGTTCTGGAGTATTGAGCACCACTTTTGCTTCGGCATTGACGGTGATCGTTGGAGTGTTATTGACCGTCATCGGCAACCCTGCACCGTTCACGACGATACCGCCGCGCGTCAAGTAGATGGACTGGCCCTGATTATCGAAAATGGCCACTTCACCAGGCAGCAACCCTTTAAGACGCGAAGGCTGATGGTTGGTGGCAACGATCACACCATTTGAGCGGTCTCCACCAACAAAAACGAGCACAGCATCGGTTCCGGACGGCGGATTGCTGGTGAAACCATACTCAGCAGCTCGGCGCGTGTTGTCGCGCACTTCGGATGCGCCAAGCTGCACTTGCACCACTTGAATGGCCCCTGCATCGTTGACAGGGCCGATTTTCCCGCGCCCGACGAGCATCCAGACACGGTTCATGAGACGTTCGAATTGCTGGATCATTTCGAAGGGGCTCCAGTAGCCGGTAGCACATCCTGCAATCCGGGAAACAACAGGATCGGCTGCGGAAAGAACGCCTGCGGAGGCATGACAACTAGGTCGGCATGTGTGCCGGTTTCGTCGCGGCGATAAGTCACTTCAGAAATCAGCCAGGTCACACACTGCAGCCGAAGCGACGGCGCTGTTACAGTGACCAACGTGTTGGGTTCCCATAACTTTCCACTACCGTCGCGCCAGCTATCGACGGTGAGATTCACCGCCAAACTGCGCCCGGCCCGCCGCGCAGCTTCCCACTGTCCGCGCGCCTTTGATACCGAGAAATCGGCACCATCGCCGGTCTCGGCAATGATGCTGCGGCGGCGGAAGCGCGGCACCCCTGAATCTTCAAACGTGGCAAGCACGTCCGGGCCTGTGCCTACGTCAGACATGGAGTCGATCGCCAGCCGCCGCACCACGTATTCGCTGAAACGCTGATCCATCGCAAACAGCGATCCACCTGCTTCTAGCGATTTCCCCTCTTCGATTGTCGGGTAAGACGCACCATTTTTCGGTAGCGTCGCTTGGTTCAGTACCAGATTGCCATATGCATCCTCATAAACCAGCAACTGCCGATAGCGAGCGTGCTGCTCGATCACGCTATATGGCGTGTCACCCCAGGCTAGATTGACTTGAGGGATCGGTGCCCCGACATCCGCCAGCGCTGTGACCGATATACCGTACGGAGCGCAGAGCCCTTGTGCGATTGCCTCAACGGTCACGCTGCTCATCTGGCAGCCATTCCACGCATGCGAACAGTCGACCAGATCCTGGCACCGGCCTCGGCCAACAAGCGAAACACTATGCCGGCGCGCGCCAAGAGCCGGCACGAAACGATCGGCGTAACCGGTTACCACTACATCGCTACCCAGCAGTACCTGCAACGAATCGCCAGGCTTGACCGCTACCTCCCGCAAATTGTTACCGTCGAAGCGTTCACTCATACTGACCGTAAAGCCAGACGGAAAGCGCTCTATGCCGCGGGTGACACTGATGCCGGTCCAGCCAGAAATTCGGCTAGTCGCGGTCAGAATCGTGAGATCGTCATCCATATCGCACCCAAGAAAAAACCGCCACGCGGGCGGTTTGTTAATGCAGAATGGTTTCTTTGCAAGAAAGGACCATGATGATTACCGTTTTTGTCCTGACCATGGTATTCGCCGACGGCTACCAAGGCGGCCAAATGGCCTACACCGAGTACAAGACGATGGCCGAGTGCCAGCAACAAGGGCCGCGCGTCGCAACCAGCTACCACCAACAGGGCCACCCGACTTCGTTCTTTTGCCAGAAGATCAAACGCGGGCCGGTCAAACCGATCTCCAGCGCCGAGCAGGCCGAAATCATGCGGAAGTACCCGATGCCGGAGATGGTGACGCCGTAAGCTACTGCGCCAGGGCCTTGAAGCTAGTCGGCATGAACGCTGGGTGAATCGGGCTGGCCTGCCGGATCAATTCGTCAGCGCGGGTCGGATCGCGGTACAGCCGCAGGGCCAGCAAAAGCGCCGGCACTGGCGTCGGCGTCGTAACAGTGGTGACGCGCGACAGCTTTCCACCCCGAGCAGTCAAGTCAGCCACTACTGCAGCGCGCAGACTGCGCAGTGCTTGATAGGTTTCATCCTGCCCCGCATCAGCGGCAAACTGAATTTCTCCGTCTAGCAGCGCGCACATTTGAGCTCGCATCGCTACAGCATCGTCGTAGCTGGTCGGCAGATAGCGCGCCGAAGCCTGGCATGCGCCGATTACCGCACTGCGGCGCAACAATGCTGCGGTGGCACTTTGTGCCGCTGCCATTGCCGTGCCGATTTGCGACGTGTCTTGCGGCAGTGCCGGCGGAGTAAACTGCGCCATTTGCGTCAGCGCACTGATTGCGTCTGCAGGATTTGCGCACGCCGCAAGCACATTGACAACCACAGCTTGCACTGAAGCTGCAAAGGCATTGATCGTTCCAGGGTCACTACTCAGCGCACCAGCTGCCGCCGACATGCTACCCAGGCTGCTCACGACGACATCGCGCTGCTGCGTTCCCGCCGCAATGGCTTGGCGCACTGCTACAGCAGTCGCCGTGGGCGTGCGCGGCACCGGCCCGGAATACGAGTCAAGCAGGCCATGAAAACGCCCGAAATACCCAGGGATGCCAGCGATTGCGTTGTAAAGGTTACGTGCGGCATTGATGACGTTCTTGACGATGCCGACCCACTTGGTCACGGTATTTACAACTTGCTGAACGATCGCAATGCCCTGCTTCACCGCATCGGCCACCTGATGCATAAAATCTGCGACAGCAGCCAGGCCACCGGCTGCGGCCGCCCCATCTACATCAGCAGTGGTATCAGTAGTGTCAGAAGGGAATTCCCGCAGACCGGACTCGGTGAACGCCAGCGCAATCTCGAACACGCGTGCGGAGTCCCATTTCTCGGTGACGCGCAACGTATCAAGACTGACGTACAGCGTGCCCAGGGTCGGGTGCACCAACTCACCCATATCCTTGGACTCGGCGGCAGCGATCAGCTGATCACGCTGCTGGATCACGTCGTCACCGACCAAAAAGCCGATCAGGCTGATCTGGCGGGCTGCGCGCCCCATATCTTCCACCCACACCGTATCGCGGTTCGGGTACTCATGTAGCGCATTACGCCTGCCAAACTTGCCATCCGCAGCCAGCACGATGAACGGAACGCCCCGGTACGACGCGGGCCGCAGCTGGTCCTGGTAGCTGGGCGCGCCGAGCCCGAGCGCGTCGAGCAGTTGATTGGCCGCAGACATGACACCACTGACGGCACCGGCAGCCTGCTGCACGCCGTTAAGTACATCCTGAAAGCTCATGGGGTCACCATTTCCGGCATCGGATAGTTGAATCGCGAATCAACACTGCTTGCCACTTTAGACTCTGCAGCGGCGCCATGAGGCAACCCGGTAACGTGCGTTTGCACGTTGACTTTGAGTTGCCCGAGCTTTGCAACGCTGTCGTTCAGTTGCACAAGGAGCGCCGCGATTTGAGCGTTAGAGTCGCCCGGCGCCGCGCCTCGTCCTGGCGGCGACCCTGATATTGGGGCTGACTGCGAAGCAGCCGACTGCGCGGACGGCGAAGGCGCCGCCCCCATACCCGCCGCCACTTTTGCGATGAATCCACGAGTTTCGGCAGGTGCATTCCCGATACCTTTGCTATTCAGGTTGCCCTGCCCCCAGTTCCATGCTGCCAAGGCTTTTGGCACATCGCCGCGGTTCTGTCGCAGCAGATCGCGCAGCATACGCGCGGCAGCTTCCGATGACTCAATCAAATCGTCCGGGTTCTTCAGTCCATACTGCGCGGCCGTGGACGGCATAAACTGAAAATGGCCGCGCGCACCTTTTGGAGAGCGCATATTTTTACCGCGGCCAGACTCGGTCGACCAGACACTGTCAAGAATGCCTTTCGGCAGTTGGTATTGTGCCTCTAACTTATCGAACAGCTGCTTGGACACCTGGCTCGGGTTGCCTTTGTCGCTTGGAGCTACAGCTTCTGTCCATCCCTTCGGTGCCTCTTTCGGATGCTCTTTGATGTAGCGCTGAATGTAGGCCGGGTCGTTCTCGTCGCCGAATTCATACCACGGCCGATATGCACCACGGGCCTTGTCGCGCAGGGCTGCATAATCGCCGCCGGCGATATCGAGGCCATGCCAAGTCTTGGATCCGCCCAGCTTCTGAATGTGCTGCTTAGCCCATTCGTTCTCTCCCGCGTTGAGCGAGTCGGAATGCAGCATCAGATAGGCAGGCGCGCAAAGCCGCGAAATCCACGCGGTGATAGCGGAACCCAAACCCCCGAGAATTCCGGTAACTTCAGCCCCCGTTGCCGCGGCCTGAGCGCCACCCGCATCAGCTACCGCAGCGGATACCGACTTGGCCGCCGCACTCAAAAGCCTGCCAGATACGGAAGTGACGGTCTTTTTGATCAGCCACGCTCCTGCCACGCCCAGCGCCGCGCTACTGGCGATGGTCATGCCTGGCGATTCGGATAGCCACTTAGTAACCGTTACCATGATCCGGTTGTAGATCGGGCTGATCGCGTCACCCAGCCAGTTCTGAGCATGCTGCCCAGCCAGCGCCCCCTCGCGTTTCTTTTGCTCGGTCTCAGCCGCCTTCTTCAGTTCTGCATCAGATTGCACAGCACCCAATTGCGCAGCACGCGATTGCCCCGCATCCAGCTTCTTACTGCCGTCCAGCAACATCGGCAACAGCGACTGAATGCCGAACTGACTTGCGAGCATCATTTTGGTCTGCGCATTCATTTTCGGGTTTGCGAGCACATCAGACATGTCTTTCAGCGCCCGCGTCGTGTCGATCGCACCATCCTTGGTGCGGTGGATGCCGATTCCGAGCTTGTTGAGCAACGCCAACGCTTGCATGTTTCGGCCGTACAGCGCGTCGTTGAGCGTGCTGCCCAGCTGTGCGATACCGCTATCAAGCTGCTCGGTCGATACGCCGGCGAGACTGGCTGCGCCGCGTAGCGATTGCAGATCCCGCGCGGTAATACCCATTACCCGCGAAGTTTGCAGCACGCTACTACCCAGGCTGGCCCAGCTCGATGCCGCAGCAGCAAGACCGCCGACAGTGGCTGCGCCCGCGACGATACTCATCGGTTCCGCGGCCTTGGCAAGGCTATTGCCAAAACTCGCAGCCTTCTTTGACAAAGCATCGAAACGCATCCGGCTGAGCTGGCTATCCAGCTCGCCAAGACGCTTGCCGATCGCAAATCGCTTACCGAACGAACCAAGCCGAGTCTGAATGCGATTAAAAACGGCCGTGGCTTTATCCACGGCCGTGATCGTTAACCGGAACTGGTTTTCAGCCGCCATTACTCATCATCCTCATCATGTGGCCATGCCACCACTCAACGCGCGACCAAGTGAGACCCCATGCATCATGCGGCCCCCACCCGTAAAACTTGGTCACCTCGACAATGCGACTTTCCCAGTCCGGAGGCCGTTTGCCGGCCGGCGCTAACCGAAAAAATTCGACAGGTAGCTTTCCGCGGTCTTGAAGTCGCGGGCACCTACCTTACCGAGCACCGCGACGCTGACACCGGACACAGCCGAGATCAGTAGCTTTGTCGCCTCGATCGGGCCGTGCTTGTCCAGCGCTTTCATGAACCGGTCCAGCTCGTCGACGGTCGGCTCACGCAGTTCGAGCACGTAGGTCGTTTCGCCCGCCAGCTCGACCGGCTTGCGCAGCTCGATGGTCAGCTCGTCCGGCACTTCGGCTTTGTTTTCTTCAGCCATTACGCCTCCTCGACGCTCATGCCTTCCCAGCGCACCTCAACGGTGCCTTCGGCAGAGTCAACTTCTTGGGTTTCGACCGTCCACATGTTGCGGCCGATGATGGTCTTGCCGTTGGCCAGCTTGGCGGTCACGGTCACGTTGGTCATGGCGTTGAATTGCGCCACGGTCAGGCTACCGGTATCGCGGAAGCGGCCGGAGATATAACCGGCGTTCGGCGTCTCCTTGTAGCCGTGCACGCCGTCCATGCCCTTCATGGTTTCGCGCGTCACCTTGGAGACGTTGTATTTCAGCTCGCCTTCCAGCATGTACGCGGTGCCGTCGACGGTCAGCGTTGCGGTACCGGCGAGCAGGTTGGTGGTATCAGCCATTTACGGTTCCCAGAAAAGCACAAAGCCGCCCGAAGGCGGCTGTGCTGGATTGGTAAGGGTTACTGCAGACGGAACTGCGCCAGCAGCGCGAAGATGCGCAGTTGGTTGATCAGGATGCCCGGCCACAGCACGTTGACGCGGTTGGGGTTGTTGCTGTCCTGCTGGACGATCAGACCCGCCTTGAACGCATCGCCGTTCTGCACCACGCCGTCGTACTCGAGTTGGCGGTAGGCCGCGATGATGTCGCCACGGATGATGTCCGGCGTGACGATGTTCGAACCGGCAGCGAAACGGGTGCCGTTGGCCGCCAGCTTCATCCGTGCGTACTTGCTGGTGACCATCGTCCGCATGAAGCGCAGCACGTACATCAGCGTGAACAGGGTCTCCACCTCCAGGTAGCTGTTGTCCGGGTTGCCGAACGCATTTTTCTGGTAGGAGGTGATCAGGTTCTCGATGTAGACCGTGCCGTCCTGACCGACCATAAAGGTGCTGATGCCGTCGTACAGCAGGGTGTTACGGTCGGACAGGATGAAGCGACTCTGCAGCGGCGGGGCCAGCACGCCCTGCAGCGCCACGGTCTGCAGCGGCATGGCCGGGTCAGCGCGCAGCGATACCGCCGCGGCACCCGCCAGCGCGGCCGACCACAACCAGTTCGGCGTCGGGCTGTCGTAGAAGCCCAGGATGGTCTCGTGCTGGTTGTTGCGCCCGGTACCGAGCGTGGTCAGCGTGCTGACCGTGCCCCGGCTGGCTGCAAACACGTGCCCGTAGATCTGCTTGGCGTAGCTCCAGCGGCCGGTCGTGTCATTCAGCAAAGTCTGCAGCGCGTTCAGGCTGATGGTGTCGTTGTACGGGCAGACGATGAAATCGAAGGGCATGTCACCCAGGTTAGCGATCGCAGTGGTCATGTCCGGCGGGGTAGCACCACCACTCATCTGAACAAGAGTGACCGTAATACCTGCTGGCAGGATTTCGCCGCCAACCGGGCCGAGGTAGTTCACGCGCAGGTCGATATCGTTACCACACGGGCCTTTGTTGTCGGCAGTCAACGTGACGACACTGCCAACAGCGGAAGCTCCAACCGGGCAAGCAACATCTGCATTGATCGCCGTGGAAATCGCCGTGGCAATTTGCGCTGATGTCTGGGTGGTCAGCACCGGAACCGCATAGCGCACGCCACCCACATACAGGTAGAGGGTGCCGTTGGCGGTCGGCGCACCGCCGATGGTGACCGTGCCGGTAGCGGCCGTGGCGCTGCCGTTATCCGCCAACGGCAGATACCATACTTCGCCGAACTGGTCGTTCATGCGATACATAGCGGTCATCAGGGCAAGCATCGAACTGGGGCCGCCTACGGTTTGGGCGTCGCTGGGGCCCTGGCTGATCACCGGGATGTTGGCTACCGCAGTGCCGGCGGAGGTGATCTGGCCAATGATCAGCGCACGCTGATTGGCCTGCGCCGTGTTCGCGCGCGAGTTGTCGACCTCGGCGTAGAACAGCGGCACCCGGATGTTGGCCGGGATATTCTTAAACGGGATGGTCATTCAGACGCTCCAGAAACAAAAAACCCCGCCGAAGCGGGGTTTTACGTAGGGGGTTGGGGCTTAATCGCCCGGAACGGGCTGGGGCGCGCCGACCAGCTCGACGTCCTTATCGCGCACACGGCGCTGCCAGTAGTCGGTGTCGGGCACTTCGCGGCCCTCGTCGGGCAGCAGGTCCAGCAAATCGGGATCCCGGACACTCAGGCCCGGTGCGGGTTTTACAAACATGGTCTCTCCTACGCGGTCGGAAGCGGACTATCCATATCCAGGGCAATCGGGCTACTAGCGCCAGGCGCAGTTACCTGCGTGTGGATCCCGATATCGGTCAATTGCGTGGTGACGTTGGGGTTGTATAGCTGCGGAAATTCCAACGCGATAACTATTTGCGCCTCGCCTATGTGGTAGCGTTGCTCGGCCGAAAAATCGACTTCGGTATCGACAGATGCAAATTGCTGAATCTGTCTGGTGATATCCGGGCTAGCAAAGATGGCTTCTTCGATTTGCTCAACCAACACATCAAGATCAGCCACTGCAGTACCGAGGTCGGCGGCCTGGACGCGAGCATTGATGTGGATCTGTGCAATGGTGTTAAACATGGGCACATTTCGCCCCATGCTTTCCTTGTGCTCGCTGGGCGCCGAAACAATCACTGCCGGCAACTGCGGCAGCATTAGTGGAGCATCGCGGTTATTCCATACACTCAATCCGGCCAGTGTATTTGCCTGCTGAATGGCTGCGACAATTGCATCTCGCAGCAAATTGCGATACAGCATGTCAGCCTCCGGAAGCGTAATTCATCAACAGCTTGAGATGGCCATGTCCGTCATCGTGAATATCCCGAATGAGATAAGTGATGCCCAGGCGAATAATCGTGACCGCATCGCCCTGTTGGGGCCGCGCCGGGCAGGCTGAAGCCTGAATGCCGAATACCGGACAAACAGAGGTAATCGACTCAACCCCACTGAACCCATCCACAGCCTTGTAGGCCTCATCAAACACACCGGAAACCGAGTAAGGCGAACCCGACTGAGGGGTTATCTCAGCCGGCTCGCCAAACACACCAATGACAGGGCCAAGCACTTGCTTGTCCCAGTCAATCATCAGCTGCTCGCTTCTTCAGTCACCACGGTCACGCTGGGGCCGGCGTCGTCAGTTTCTGCAGACACCGTGGCGGAGCCCGGCACCGTAGCAGTGGCATCCGGGGCCAACCCAAGAATCCCGCGATCGGACAGGTACTGGTATTCAGCCTGCTCAACCTCGACCTGCTCACCGAGGCCGAATCGGCCGGCTTCGGTAACCACCGTGCCAGTCAGCACATAGGCTTTGACAGTCTTAGCCATGGTCACCACCTATCAGTTAACAACCGGAGCGCAAACCGTCGCAGCAAAGCAGGCATTCACTTGGGACGGGATGACGATCGGGCTGGATTGCAGCATCAGAATGCGCTGAGCCGGGTCTTTTTCTACCCAGGTCTTCGGCGCGTACGGCATGGCCTGATAAGCGTGGTCAGGGTCCAGAATCTGGCCGAAGGCACGCGTACCTTGCATATCGGAACCGCACATGATGACGGTACCGTCCGGCAACATCGGCTGTTCGACGTTGTTATCGTCGACATACCAGTCGTTGTAGACCCACAGGTTGTACTGACCCCAGACACCCTTGAACTGGGCGCCCTTCTGGATCTGCGGACCAACATTGATGCTGTTGCCTTGGCCGCCGCCACCCGGATACCAGATTGCTGCTTTGACCACCGGGTCAGCCAGGAAGAATTCCCAAGCTGTGGTGGTAAAAACGATATCGGTACACTGGCCACCAGATTTCTTCAGCACCTGGTGACCCCAGTTTTCAATCGACTGAGAAGGCAGCACGCCTGTTTGGCCCCACTGTGCAGCACCGGTCAGCGTAGTGGTCAGCGATGCATCGCGGCCAAAATCGACCACAGAGGTCGGGAAGCCATCGCCGGCAATGGTCACTTTGCCGCTCATCAGTGCCTGAGCAGCCATCCACTCCAGGCGGCGATCCAGCATATCCAGCTGATCTTCCATCTCGAACTGGAGGTTGGCCATTTCACGCTCGGCACCGGTCAGCTCGCCACCAATACGCTCACCAATCATGCGGCGGACCGGCTTACGCAGATCCGGCGCCCGCTTGTCCTTGATGTAGGCGGGTTTGAACATGTTGGTTTGGTAGCGGCGCTGCTCAACCAACTTGCCTTCCACCATCGGCGAGACAAACGGCGACATGCGGCGCTTACCGACATCAACGTCGATCGAGACAAACTCGGTTTCGGACATCACGATGCCCGGGAAAAACTTGTCCAGCAGAAACTTCTGGCTGCGTTTCAAGTTCGGCACCAGCGCAATCAGCGTATTGGTGTCGAAAAGGAAGGTATTTGCACCCATGGATGCCTCCATGCAAAAGGCCCGCAATTGCGGGCCTTTAAATGAAAATGCCCACCATGAGGTGGGCTAAATGGGATATTGCCGCCAGGGATTACGACGGGTCGGACGCGCTGACAGACGACTTGATGTAGATTTCCAGCGGACGCATTGCCAGTTTCAGCGCGGCCAGCGTCCAGCTGGCATCGTAGATCAGCGCATTACCGTTGAACTCGCCCTGCAGATACACCGGAGCGACAACCACGCCGCCGGAGGCATCGGCGTTATCGGCCAGGACGGCAACCGGAAGCTGGCTACCATCCTTGGCGGTGGCGACCGACTGCACATAGGCCAGATCGCCGGCCGGCACGGTAATGGTGTAACCATCGCCCGCAACAAAAGCGGTGCCACCCGCAGAAACGGTAAAGCCCAGTTGACCAGCGTACGCAGTACCCACAGCACCGCTGGCCAGCTGCGTGCCATCCGGCGCAGTCAGGGAAAAGGTAGTGGCGGCCGTAAAGGTCAGCACATAGGCGCCTGCCTTGGCGCCAGTACCCAGCGCAGGAGGAGTGATGGTGCCGTTACCGGTGTTTGCGCCACCGGCCGGCTTGCCGGCAACGGCTGCGGGCGTGCCCAGTTGACGTTGCCCCAGCACGGTACCGCGCAGCAGGGTGCCCAATGCCAGGTTGACATTGTCAGTGACCAGTTTGAGGTTGCCCGCGATCAGCTGATCCGGGATATAAGTGACAGCCGAAATGCTCGGCGCCTGGGTGTTATCACCCACGGAAGTGACAGAAAGTGCCATGTATCAGGCTCCTGTTATTGACGGACCTTGTTGACCGCGGCGGCGATCGCAGCTGCCTGGGCTTCCGGGCTATCCGGGCTCAGTGCGCGGCCACCCTCAGCACCGACTTTCGCATTCGGCACCTCAACCATACGGCTGGCCAGGCTACGACCACGCGGCGCACCACCTGCAGCAGCCACTTTCAGCATGTCGATGGCCTTGGCAGCGCTCATACCGGTGTTGAAAGCGAGGTGTGCGGCCATGTCGGGCCGCGTGGCCGCCTCAGTGCAGCGGAAAATGGCTGCGCAACGTGCACGTTCGGCGCGACGGGCTGCCTTTTCCTTTTCATCGTCATCCTCTTCGGCGTCAGCATCATCGTCATCATCTTCAGCGCGCGAGCCTTTAGCCTTTTTGCCCTTGGACTTGGGTTCGGATTCATCATCCTCTTCCATATCTTCATCACGATCATCGTCCGGGTCTTCGTTTTCTGCCCGGCGGGCAGAATCCTTGTCCTTGTCTTCTTCGTCCTGATCGGAATCTTCGGCACGGCGTGCGCGCTTGCTCTCTTCATCGCCTGCGGCACGCTTAGCGCCAAGGCCAAGCAGATGAGCGAAGTTGGCAGCAAGTCCTTTTGCCATGATGGTTTCCTTCTAATTGGCGGCCAGCTGCTGGAGCAAGGCCAAAAATGCGGCATCTGGCGCCGCAACACGGTCCGCGAGGCCAAGGCTGATGCCTTCTGCCCCGAGATAGGTACGCGCCTGTGTGCCTCGTACCACTTTTTCCGAAAGGCCACGATTGCGCGCGACAGTCCGGACAAACAAATCACCCATCGCATCGATGTCAGCCTGAAAGCGCTCACGCGCCTCTTTGCTGAGGGGGATTTCAGGGTGGCCATCAGCCTTGCATTCACCATGGGTGATGAAAGTGACTTTGAACCCGCCTTCGGCCAGCGCCTTGCTCCAGTCCATGTGCATCCAGATGACACCGATGGAACCCGTGCCACCAGTTCGCGGCACGGTGATCTGGTCAGCCGCGCTGGCAATAGCATAGGCAGCTGAATAGGCGGATTCATTCAGGATTGCCCAGATAGGCTTTTCGCCGCGGGCGTTGTAAATGGCATCGACCAGGTCAAAGCAGCCCGACACTTCCCCGCCCGGGCTATCGATATCCAGCACGATGGCTTCGACCTTCGGGTCGGACATCGCCATCAGGAAGTTTTGCCGAATGCCGTCATACCCCGTCATGCCGGAGTAAGGCCGAAGCGTCCCGAGACGTTGCACCAGCGTGCCGCGGATCGGTATAACAGCGGCAGAGCCAAGCAGGTCGTAACCGGCGCGCGGGTTATCACCCTGCCGATTGTAGTAGTCGTCATCGTCATCCCATGCGCCGGCCTCTGCCGGCCCGGCATGGGCGATATGGGTGACCCCTAAGCGCTCAGCCAAAGAGGCCATAATCACTTCAGCCTTGGCTGGGTGAATGGCAAGCGGCACGTTGAATAACCGCTGCGCCAGGTGGGCAAACTTCATACTGCCTCCGGTTTCTTGATCACTTCCTGCGCAGTTTGCATGCCCGCCCAAGACGGCGGCGTCAGGCCGCGCTGCTTGAAGGCTGCGATTTCGCGCTGCCGCTGGTCCAGGATTTCTTCCCAGTCCTCTCCCACGTTTTCCGCCGCTTCAGCTTCCAGCGTCGACAGGCCGGCATCCATACCCAGTACAGCGCCCTGCTTTTCAGCGACCGGGTCAACCCAGCCACGACCGGGACCCATCCATGTGCAGCGGCTATATGCAGCGCGGGCTTCGATGAAATCAGGCGCACCAGGCGGCAGGGGCAAATCGGCATCCTCAAAGACCTCTTCGAGGAACGCTGAAAAAATGGGCTGGGCAAAGCCAATGGAAAAATTGGTGCGACGAACCGTCAGTGTTTTCCACGCCTCCAGCAAGCTGGCGCGCGCGCTGGAATAGTTCACATCCGACCAGTCCTGCGACAGCTGCTGGGCGGAGATGCCCATGCCTGCTGCCGCATTGCGTAGCACTGCACGCTCGAAGTCGCCGAAGTTGCTAGCCGGCCGGGCAGCTGAAATCGCTGTGATTTTTTCGCCAGGGAACAGCGTGGGAATCCGCGCACCGGCTAGCGACAGCCGACGATCACCATGGAATTCGTTACGGCCAGCCTGGTACGCATTCAGCTCATCGCCCCCGCCCAGAGCCTGTTCGACAAACTCGCTATCAAACGGGCTTTCGATGTAGGCCCCGAACACGGCATTGATAATCGCGGCATCCAGCTCGGTGCTGTCATACTTCACCAGCATCTTCAACCGCTGCACGACAGGAGCCAGCACGCCAGCGCCACCACGATTTTGGCTGGCACGGTCGGCATCAAAGTCGTGAACCACGATTGGCCGGCACCATGCTGTTTCACGCAGCACCCGTTCCCATGTCATCGATTTGTCAGCGACAAACCAATCCCCCTGGTGGGCCTTGCGAATCCAGTAGGCCACTGCCGCACCGTCTTCATTGATCTCGACGCCACCGCGCATATAGCGCAAGTCGGTATGCTGCTGCGGGTTGCTCAGGCGGTCAGGGTCAACAATTTGCACTGTCGTGGCATAGCGCGCACGGCCAAGACTGATGTTGCCAGGCTTCCAGTGCAAAATGGCCAGCGCATCGCCATCCACCAGCTTGTGGCGGAAGGCCAGACGCATCATCTGGGCCACGGTCAGATTCCGATGCAGATCACACCACCGGCCGGGGTCATTCGCCCAAGTACGCCAGCGGGCCTCTACTGCACGGCCAAATTGATCAGCCCATTCTGCATTGAATTCATCGTTGCCGGTCATATCGGCCAATGCACGGTAATCGGGTTTGCAAACTGGCCGGAAATTGGCACCGATGGCATTGTCGAGAATCCGGGTAACACCGCCGGATGCCCAGCCATCGTTCCGAACCAGATCGCGCACACGGGACACGATGCGGTCCCGGTACATGTTCAGCTCGACATCCGGCCCCAGAATCATCGGATTCCAGTCCGCCATGTGACTGCCGATATTATCGGCAGCGTCATAGGGAGACCCATTTCCGCCAATCAGCATCCCCGGCCTACGGGCTGGCGGCAGTGGCCGGCCATCCGGCCCCAGAATTTGTACGGGGTTTTCCATGTTCAAAACCTGACTCTGATTGGCCGGCGAGCCTGCGGGATCATCCCCAGCGCCTGCTGCAATTGACGGATCAGCATGGTCAGCTGCGGCAGACTGGTGCGCGTGTATGTGACGGACTTTGAACCATCACCCTGGGCATACGCGAACGACTCGCCCTTGCTGCCCATTTGCAGCTGCACCAGCGCGGCCTGTGCATCGACCAGTGCCTGTTGCAGTTGGGCAGTTGTCATGCCCTGGAGCAAACTGGGAGGTGTCATGAGAATCCTTATGCCAGCCGGCTGGCCAGCTTGGGCGTTGTTGTTGGTTTGGTTGCGACAATCGGTTTCGCTTCCGGCTTCACCACCGCAGCGGGCGGCGGCAACGGCGCTGAGAACATATCGCCCGTCGCGGGCTGCACGGCTTCTTCCAGCCGCTGCCACATGCGTTCAGTAAACTTGTTCAAGTCCAACTGCTGCGCGCAGAACATCGCATAGACTGTGCAGTCCAGGACTTCATTGCGCCGGCCGGACGGCTTCACCCAGCGGTACTGATCGCCAGATTGCGTTTTGGCCAGAATGCGGTGCTCGGCTGTCAGCTGCTGGTAGAAGGTGGAAGGCAATTCCTTGCTGAAATGGATGTACCCTGCGCCGGGGTGAGCGATCTGCAATCGGCCATGCAGCAAGTCCTTCGCAGTGTCAGTACCGACCAGCCAAAGTTTCACACCGCGCTTGATGACCTTGCCGCGCCAGTTGACGTCCTGCGTTGAAGATCGGCCCTTGACCGGCTTACCCTGCTGGGAGTCACCCTTCACCGCAAACACTTTGCGGCGCACACGCTGACGACAGAAGTTGTAGGCTTGGTGGGTATAGTGGCCACCGGTGTCGATAGCGGATGCTTCGATCTGCAACATGCCACCGGCAGCATGCGGGAATGCCGTCAGTAGGTAATCATCCAGCTTGTCCCATTCCGATTCGTCTGCCGGATTGGCACGCAGCTGAACGTAGTCAACTGCCCAGGTTTCCTCGCCACGGCCGACTGCCCAAACCACTACCTCAAACCGGTCGGCCTGGACGTCGACGCCGGCTACCAGCACTAGGCCGCCCATGGGCACCTGCCGAAGCGGATATGCTTCGGCGCGGGCTTCCAGTGCATCAGAGTCTGTCTTTTCGACATCCTCTTCCCAGACCTCGCCGCGCGTGGTGTTGACGAAGGTTTTCATCTTCGACATATCACCCGCTTTGGCTTTTTCAGCAGCAGCCAGAAACTCGCGGACGATATCGGCCCAGCTGGCCTGCGGGCTGTATGCAGTCCAGATGTGGAAAGCAACATGGCCCGGAGCCGGGACGAGCTCATCAGCGCGGTTGAAGAACCTCAGCCCGTCATCGGTCCAGATGCCGCTGGCGCTGATCCAGCGCGTTGTTTTCCATACCGTCAGGTAATCGGCCTGGGTAAACAGCCCAGCACACTCCGGACACAGGTGCGCGGCGGTGTCGGGGTCATTGTTGACCCACTTGAAACCATGCGGCTCGCCACGGCCACCCCATGTCAGGGTGATCCACTCATTGCAATGCGGGCAGCGGATATGTGCCCGGAAAAACTCATCCGCCAGCTCAGCGCGGTCCTCGATCAGCGAGAACCCTTTCAGCTTGGGGGTGCTGCCCACCACCATCTTGGGGAAGGTGGCACCCTCGGTGCGCTTTTTGGCCAGTGTAAACGGGTCGCCTTCTTTCTCCACGTCCCGGTCGAAGGCGTCAGCCTCATCCAGATAGCCGGTGTCGATTGAGATGCGACGGTAGTTTTTGGCAGCCTTGCCGCCCTTGGTATGCAACAGGGAGTCGACAAACTTCTTTTGCCGCAGGGTGTTGGTTTTGTGCCGGGCCAGATACTGAGGGAATACATCCCGCATGACGGTTACGTCTCGCAGGGCCGGCTCCAGCTCGACCTTGACGAACTCGTCAGAGTCATCGTCTGTCGGCTGCCAGATAGCCTGATTGCGCCTCTTATGTTCCGCGTGATACAGCATCGCGGCCAGGATGATCTTGGTGTATCCCACCCGGGCAGACTTGAGCCAGTCCACTTCTCTGATGTCGTCGTTGCTGATGGCGTTCATTACCGCCACCTGAAACGGATAGGCCTCCCACGCCTGCTCGACATAGGACGATTCGGCCGACAGGTAGAAATGCTTGGCCGCCCACTCTGCTAGCGTCAGCGGATCAGGAGCCCCCATCGGGGCCAGACCCCGCCTGATGGCCTTCTGAATCTCGCTCTTGTCCATTCTCCAGTACGCTCCAGTCGAACTCCACCGACGCGGCCAGGTTTCGGGCTGTTGTGATTTCGCGGGTGATGAACTCAAGCACCGAAGTCGGAATGTCATCCGACTGGCGCTTGATCTTGATGGGGATGGCCTCCAGCACACCGGCAACCTGCCGTCCCATGCTGGCCAGAATGATTTCCAGAATCCAGACCGGGGCCAGCTCGCGGCGCATGCGCTCGTTCAGCATGGCCACCTTGTCGGCTTGTTCCTTGGCCAGGCGGGCGCGCTCCTGAACCAGCGAAGCGCCGCCATCAGCTGCACGGCCAGCAGCTTGCTCGCGCAGATGCGCGCAGTAGGCCTGCAGCCAGTCAATCAGGTTTCCACCAGGGGCGATGATGCCGCGGGCCAGCAGATCGCTAACCGCTGGCTGGCTGATGCCGACCAAAGCGCCGAACTCGGCCTGAGTGCCGGGACGGGCAAGACCATGCACCATATAACCCCCCTAGAGAAATCCCGTGACTAGAAAACGATCGCGGCGCGCAATGCCCGTGGGACCTACCCCCCGAGGAAGGACCCAAGGACAATATCAATGCCTTACCGCCTCCATCGCCAGGCGCAGGCGGCCGATCCGGTCGACCTCGATGCCACGCACGGCATCGGAGAACGCACCCGCCAGCACATCGGCAGGCACAGCATCTATTGCAGCACCACATGCCTTGCGCAGATCCATCAAAGCCACCGTAACCTCTGCTGACGTGGCGCGGGCCAAGCCATCAAAGCTGCTGACCAATCCCAACAGCAGGTACTCAGCAGCAGTGCGGGCAGCTGCGCTCGACGCCAGATGGCAAGCCGAAGCAAGCAGGCGCTCACCATCCCAGATCTCAGCCGACCATGCCTCAATGTCGCCGTCGCCTTCATAGTTCGCGCAGATACGCGTGAAAAGCTTGCTCATGCATCCCTCACTTCGCCGACGCCAGCGCCTTCAGCAGCTGCTCGGCAAACACTTTCTTGAAATCCCTGTCCACAATGCTGCGGGCCAGGGCGTGGTATTCGAGACGGGTTTTGACAGGCAAGGCATCGCCAAATCGGATCAGCAGTTTCAAACCACCAGTTCGCTTGCCATCCACCTTGTTCCAGGTGTTGCCTTTGCTGCCATTCCGGCCACGCTGGCGCTCACCTGTAGGCGGCCGTTGCCAAACGCCATTGATGACACGACCATCTTTGAAACGAACCTCGCCTATGAAAACATCTGGCCGCGCCTTCAGCCGCGCAAGCAGCTTTCGCGGCAACTGGCCATATGCATTCAGCTTGACGTTTTTCGGGTTCAGCAATGCGCGGCCAGGCAACACATGCTCACCCCCAGCCTCAAATGGATTCAGGTACTTTGCCGTCCGGTCTTTGATAAAGACCTGAGATTCCAGATTGGTCTTTCTGGCAGCTCTCATACCAACAGCGTTGCGGGTAAACGGTGAAGGGTGCTTCAACTTCTTCACCAGGTTATCCGACTCAGCGGCCTGCACCTGCTTGGCCATGACGGTCAGCGCCTGGGCAGTCGCGAACGGCACTTGCTTTCGTGCGATGAAGTTCAACCGTTTGGTGATGTCCTTCACATTCGTTTTGACGCTGATCGCAATCATGGCCACTCCTTGTGACACGCGCGGATTACCCGTAGGTTCTACGGCACGATGGCCAACCGCTCATGCCATCAAACCGGACTGACTTGCAGCATGCCTTGGGCAATCTGGCGCTGTCGCCGTGCAACTTCGCGCGCGCCGCAGCCGCTTTCAGCCCATTGCGTTTTCCACGCCGGGCCTTGGTGGCGAGTGCGGCGATGGTTATTGAACCGGCCAGTAAAGCGGTCACGACCATGGCCATTCGACTCATACGTGCCCAGGTGGGCGCGCGCCAGCATTTGCTGGGCAATCGGCATGGCGGAAATAGCAGCCAGCGCCTGCATAAATGCAATAGCACGGGCAAAAGGACTCGGCTTGTTCATGAGAACCCCCAGAAACAACAAAGCCCCGCTCAATGGCAGGGCTGAATGGTGGCCGCTAGCTATGCGGCAGGCCTGGCAAGCAGGCAAAACAAAGCCCCATGCGATGCACGGGGTGACATGGGTGCCACCGGTCAAGGTGGCGCGCCCTGGTCGAAACCAGAACGGAGGCGATCTGTAAATGAAAAAACCCAAGCCGTTTGACTTGGGTTTTTGAACGCAACTGCTGCGAGCGTAGCTGAAATGTACTTAAGTGCCGCACGGCCTGTCAAGCGGTTTAATCGTTCGCCGCCTGAATATTTTTCTCCAGGTCAGCCACAACACCAAACACACCCACCTGCCGGATGCCCGTGCGGCATGATTCCAGCGCCATTTGCAGCTCAGCCTGGGCATTGTGTACCCAGCGCTGAATGGTAGAGCGATTGACACCGGCCTCGCTTGCATACTGGGCGGTATGCGAATCCGACCGACGCCGCTGCATGGTGGCTACTGCCAGCACGCCACCCACCTGACTGCGGTAGTAGCGGTCGATGACAGCCTTGCTGTCCGGCCTTACCTTGCGGCACAACAGCAAGTCCACCAGCGACATCAACTCTTCCACCCGGCCATCCAGCCCGGCCGGCCTTGCCTCAGGATGCAGCGTAGCTGCCGCTGCCATCTGGCCATTCAATGACGACATTTTGTAGCCCAGCCCGTTGTTTTCGCGCCGGTCCACCCATGCCGCCCACTGCCACAAAAGATCATCTATCTGCTTGATCACGTTTTCGCCTCCGTGAAACCCCGAGGAGGCCCCTTAGCCCAGTCATGCCAGGCTTATTTTGTCCTGATATTTTACTCTTTGCCCCAATAGATTCAAATATTTATCGGGAATCACCGATTAAATCAGAATGTGAATACCCACGCTAAAATGTGATCGCAATGTGAAGCCCTGAAACCTAATAGGGATAAGCTTTTGTGAAGGATGTGAAGGATGTGAATATGTTTTCCCGCATACGCATGAGAGAAATTTTTCTGACATCACCAAGATGATGGGGTAAAGGGGAAATAAAAAAGGCCCCGCGCACACACGCGGAGCCTGCAAAACCTTTCACACCCTTCACAAAAGGCCGCCCCTATTGGGTTTCAGCCCTTCACACACCCTTCACATCGGCGTCACACCCTTCACATTGATACCTCTCCAGCCAGGTCGATACCCAACTGCTTGGCACCCTGGCGAAATTTGCTGATATGGTCGCCCAGATAGTCCATTTCGGCAAGCCCATCCGGCTCCATTCCCACCTTGAATACCTGCCCCTGCTTCATCGTGCCGTGCGAGCCAAAGCGCCAACGCGCCTTGTTCCGCTTGCTCAGCTTACCAGGCACGCTGCAGCTGACATTGATGCTGAACTTGTTCTCACTGATCGGCGCATGGTCGCCCGTATCATTGCACCACCAGCGGTACACCCGGTACAGATCGCGCGTGGAGCAGCTGACAAAAGGCAACTCGCCCAGCTCCTCATGCACCCACTGATGCAAGAACAGTTCCCAGCCAGACAGGCCGTAGCGGATCACCCGCGCCTTTTCATTGGTCATCAGCGGCTTGGTGTGGCGGTCGAACTTCACAGCTTCTGATCGCTGCACATGGCCAAGCCCGGCGCATGCAGGGCAATCAGGGGTGCACTGGTCACCGGTACGCTCGGCCTCCGGGCATTGCTGCACAGTCAGCGTCAGCGGGAGCGCCTGCAGGAAGGCATAGAAAGCTTCCAGGCCACCCTCACTCACCTCGCGGTCCACATCGATATAGATATCGTCCGCCGCCGTCTCCAGCGGCCAGATCACCAGGAAGCGCCGGTCGTAAGCCTCAATGTGCAGCGGCTGGATGGCATTCGACAGAAACACGCACTGCGCGTGATTGCTCTCCTCCCAGGCATTCATGAATTTCTTTTCGATCACCTGCGTCAGGCCGGTAATCATATGCTTCAGCTTGCCCGTCTGGCTGTAGCGCTGCTTGCTGCTGATTACCTCCTCAAACAGCAAAAACAGCTTGGCCGAACGGCTGCCGGTGTACTGGCTTTCCAGCTCGGACTGGCCCAGCGTAATGGCATAGCGGCCATACAGCGGCTTCACCACCTTTTCCCAGAACATCGATTTACCGGTACCGTGCACACTGCCGTGCATCAGGATGGCCGTATCCATCTTGGCTCCTACATGCTGCAAGGGATAGGCAATCCAGTTGAGCAACCATTCCAGCACCTCCATGCGGCCATCACAAAGATGCAAGGCCAGCCGCAGGATATGGTGGCACTTGGGGAACAGCGCAATCAGCGCCCAGATATCGCGCGGCAGCTGGTGGGCAGGCATTGGCCAGTCAGGCTGCATCTCCATGCCAGACCACAAGTTGATATACCCGTCCTCAGGCAGATCAACGCCCGGCGCAAAGCGCACATTTGCCAGCGGCACCACGCGCCGCTCAGGCGAATCCACCCAGTAATCGTAAGAGCCGCCCATGGCCAGCTTGGCCGCAGCAGCCGGTATCACCTCGCGCAGCTTGCTGTCCCAGACTGATGTCGAGCCATCCAGATACACATAGCGCTGCATGTACGGCACCATCGCCGGATCAGTGCGCCGCGCCTGCTCATCCCGCGCCCGCTTGGCCGCCGATACCTCAGCCTGCGTCACCAGCAGCTTGTCAGGCCGCGCCAGCCAGCCATCCACCGGCTCTTTGCCAAAGCGCGCCTTCAGCGCCGCCATGGTGTATTCGCTGCCGCTGGCCTTGTCGATCACACGGGTTTTACCCTCCACCAGGGCGTACTGCTTGTATAGCAGGCGCGCAATGGCCGACGATGCCTCACCCCCCGCACCCCCGGCATCCGTGTCAGGCGCTGGTTCTGCAGCGGCCTCGCTCGACAAGTCATGAGAGGGTGCGGGAGAGAGCGCCGCCTGCCACTGCGCCACCACCACATCGATACCCTCATGCACATGCAGGTCGTTGAAGTCAGTCGCCTCAGGCAACTCATCGCCCTCGGTCTGATGCCGGGCAATGGTGAATGCCGGCAGCACATAGCGCGCATTGCCAGCCTCACGGCAAGCGGCCTCAGCCTTGGCCTTGCCCGCGCCACCAGTACGGTAATCATCATCCGCCGCAATCACCAGCGGGCTGGCCGGGTACTTGGCACGCAGTATCTTGGCCACTGCCACCAGGTTGCCGGCATCCAGCGCCATGTAGACCGGATGCTGATACGCCACGCCCTCCCGCACGCTGGCAGCCGTGGCATAGCCCTCAGCCAGCAGAATCAGCTCGCCATCCATCGGCTCATCACCCAGCCGACACGCCGCCCCTACCTTGGCCATGCCCTTGTTAAACAGCTTGCTACCGTCAGGTGCTATCTTCTGGCTGCCCACCATGGTGGATGTGTCGTAGCGCAGCAACGGGATGATGATGTTGCCATCCGCCATAAAGCGCACAGCCTCTGCACGGGCCACCTTCTTGCGCTCCAGATACGCCGACACACCCTCGCGCGATGCATCCTTCCACTGCTGCTTGGCACGATTGGCAGCAAACTCTGCCGCACGCGCCTCCCTGGCCAAGCGTGCATCATCCTTGCGCTTCCACTCACGGGCAGCAGCCTCGCGCTCCTCTGGCGATATCTGCTGATAGGAGCCGTCAGACTCCACCTTCCAGTTGTCGGCCTTGTAGCCAAACACGCCGCTGAAATAGGACTTTCCTGTTTTGGCGGAAATATACTCATACAACCGGTACCAGGCTTTTTTCTTCGGCCCATAGGTGTATTTCTTGCCGTCCGCCCGCAGCTGGTGCATATCGATCTGCGGCATGTCGTGATCGACAAACTGCGCCCAAACACCCTCAAGACTTGCACCCACCTTAGTCTCCCAATACCAAATACATTACACTGGCGGCATTTCACCGACCGGAAACACCGTCATGGACATGCTTGAACACGAATCCCGCATCAACCAGCTCACTGGCAACCTGATGGGGGTACAGATGCTGCTGCTATCCGTTGTGGCCAATAGCGGCCGGCGCGTGGAAATTGCCAATCATCTGCAAGAAGAAGCGCGCCGCACGCTGGCGACGATGAATGGTGAGTCAGCCCTGCCAGATGAAGCCCTGCACCATCTGGAAACCTGGCTCACCACCACCGTGGACATGCTACTCAGCGACGAAGCAATCTAAGCAGCCAGCGGCGATGCCACGGCTGACGCACTGGACGTGGCGCATACTGCTCCAGCAGCAAGCGCGTCGTGGCAGAAGGTTTCAGCTTTGCGGTCGTCATGATCAGAAATCCTGTCCGTAGTTGATCAGCACTTTGTCGCGCGTCACGCGGATCACGTAATCGCCGCAAGGGATGCCGTCCGGGCGAATGCCGCTGTGCACCGCCGGGTACAGGCCTTCAAAGCGCTTCATCAGGCAGCGGTCGTAGGCATGCTGCAGCAGGTCGCTGGCGATATCAGCCAGAAAGCCCACGCGGATTTCCGCCAGCACCAGCCGTGCCTGCGCCTCGCTCAGCTCATGCCAGTGGTCAACCTCAAAGCGCTGCACATAGCGGATGTGGAAGGACAGTTCCAGGTCAGGAACCGCCATATTTTTGGCGCAGTCCAGCAGGCGGGTGAACTCGCTGGCCAGCTCAGTGCGGGTAGCAGCTGACATGGGGGCAGCATGCCCATCCACCGGCGCCATGGCGCGGCGCATGGCCTCACGCTCCATGCGGATGAAGTAGGCGCGAATGGCCTTGCCCTGCTCGTTACGCTCCATCATGCCCAGGTGCTTGGCCATGTCGATAGAAAGCGCATAATTCACAGCAGGCCGGCCGCGCCCGATTTTTACTGAATTTTCAGTAAAATTGACAAAGTCTTGATTTTCAACGAATTCCCCCTGCTGAATGCGATCAGCAATCCAATCGTTGAAACGCGTCTTGGCACCAAGAAACGCATGCAGCTCACGGGCATCGCATGCCAGGACGGCATCACCGCCGATATTGGCAATAAAAGTACGGATAGGCGCTGCGGACGCAGCTTGAGGAACAATCTGATTAGCCATGGCAAGGCTCCTTGTAGATCGAGGAAAGACCTGCCACAACCGACGCCAATCGAGGGTGGCAGACCGATGCGGAGTTGGCGTACCGGCTACAAGGACCCGGCGTCTCCGAAGAGACCCCCGCACGGCCCGCCATAGAAACCATGGACGCGCGCATGCGCTGCGAACAAAAATAGCCGCGAGGCGGCTGTTCGCCTTGTAGTGTCAGGACGCCAATCCCGGTCGCGCTATTGAACGCAACGGGTGAAGCATAGTCCCGACCACGGCGAACGGTCAAGATGGGTTGCGGGCGAAGCATTATTTGCCTTTCTTCCAGATCCGCTTCAGGGCGGATTCCATTCGTCGGCGGGCCGCTGGCCCACCGTCCCTTTCGATTTCCGCCAGCAGCTGGCGTCTATCGCTTACACCAGGCGCTGTGGCAATCAGCCGCAGCTGCTGCTGAAACGCCATATCCCAGCTATCGATGTAACAACACGGCCCATCAAACACCTGCCCGGCCAATCCTGCGGTCGGCACCCACTCAGCGGCCATTCATGGCCCGCAGGGTAAGTCGGCGTATCCGCTGACGCCGCATGCGGCGGTATTCCTTGCTGGCGCGCCATTCGGCATCACGCTCAGCCTGCGCTTCGGCCATGCTGGCTTGGCGCTGGGCCTGCGCCTCACGGCGGGCGACTTCCTCAAAAGTCGGGTCTCGATACGTCTGAGCCATGCTCTTTTCTATCCAGGTAATGCTTGATCGATTGCAGCAGGTCCTTGCCTGCCTGCCGCCGCTGATCAGCCGGCAGCATGCGTATGCGCCACGCCTGCACTTTCAACCGATGAAGGGAGAAAGGCAGGCGGTATTGCATCAGCCAGCCTTGGCTTTCTGCACTTCCCTTACCGGGGCGGCAGGCTGCTCGGTACCGTAGATCTGCATCAGCAGCGTCAGATACTTCACCACCTGCTCGGTCAGCGCCTGGCCACGGTCCTGAATATGCAGGCGGTAACCGGTATCGATTTCGTTGTGCTTGGTGATGGCGGTATTGACCGAGTCAAACAACTCGGCCATGCGCACGGTGATAGCCTGGGATTCGGCCAGTAGGTCAGTGTTTTCCACCGGCTCTTCCGGCGGAGGCAGTTCGACGAACACGCCGCCCAGCTCCCGGCACATTTCTGTGATGGTGTGGCGACCGCGGGTCAGCAGCATGAGGGACAAGGCATCCTCTACGCTCAGCTTGGCACCCTTGAAGCCGGACAGTTTGTGGCGCAGCCCATTCGCGCTGCCGCACACGTCTTTACTCAGGGACTCTTGCGTCCCCACCCATTGCTCGGCATCACGCCGGGCCGCTTCAAGAATGCTCATCCTACGGTCCTCCTACGATTTTCAATCGTTTTGTAGGTACTCAAACCCGCCTGCATGCTCTATGCTGACGGCACATATAAAAAACGCTGATTTATGCAAATCAGCTAAACGCATCGCTTACGGGGTAGTTGAGCGTTGCGGGGGAATCAGTAAAGCGCCTGGTACACACCTACGCGATGAACGCAGTAACGGATGGGCTAGGCGCACGGTCAGAATCATGTCGCCAATAATAGCCAAAGGCTTTTATAGTTTGCAAGAACTTTATAGCCGTTGGAAATTTTGGCCGATTAATTCTAAGAAGTTAGTCAGGGATGACTTATCATGCGCGACATGAATGCAGAAAAGAGAAAGCCACTGGAAGCGTGGCAAATTGAAGATGCCGCACGGCTGAAGGACCTATTTTTAAGGCGCTGGGGCAAGTCCCAGGAGTTATTTGGCGAGACATTTGGACTAGGCAGGCAAGCCACCGTTGGCAACCTGCTAAATGGTCGCCGCGCCTTAAATCTAGATCAGGCTACCCGCTTTGCTCGGGGGCTAGGCTGCGCCATCTCTGACTTCAGTCCTACTCTTGGACGCAAAATCATGGATATCGCACAGAATGACAATGGACAGTCCAACGTCATGCCCGGACCCGAGATACGTGGTAGAGTTCCTTTAATCTCTTGGGTACAAGCAGGTGTTTGGATGGAAATTGTTGATAATTTTGTACCAGGTGATGCGGAAGAGTGGATTGCCACCACGTATCACTCCAAAGCCGGAACATTCGCTCTTCGCGTTCAAGGCGACAGCATGGAACCGCGGTTCCCCGAAGGATGCATCATCATCGTCGAACCTGAAGAAGATGCGCTCCATGGGAAATTTGTGGTGGCGAAACGACCAGGTGAAAACAGCGCTACATTCAAGCAGCTGGTTGTCGATGGCGGACAATGCTACTTGAAGCCGCTCAATCCCAGGTACAGCCTACTTGAGTTCACGCCAGGCACCCAGATCGTCGGCGTCGTGAAGCGAATGGAAATGGAAGTTTAGGGCGCCACCGCCCGCATCTTCAAAAAAAGAGCCCGCATTTGCGGGCTTTTTACTTTCCGGACCAATCCTCAAGTAGTTTTTCAAGAATCTCCAATCGATTCGGAGATAGAGAGCTCAACCTTTCCGCCACGCCGCGCACTCGCACCGGCCACTCTGTATCGAGCAGGACTTCTCCATGCTCAAGCCACCACTCCGAAACCCCGAAAAAACCGGCCAGGGCCTGAAAATGCTGGCGCTGCGGCACCACTCCACCCCTCAACCAGTTCGAAACAGTTTGCTTGCTGACGCCGATTGCACGCGCAAGCGCCCGATCGGAAATTCCGATTCCGTTTCGATATCCGCTCATCAGGCGGGCCAGACGAGTAGCGAATGGTAATGGGTGATGGCTCATGGCCTGAATCATGGATGTCGTGTCCGCAAACTGCTATTGCCACATTGGCAATTGGAATTTGTGGCTTTATTGCCACAGGAATTGAATTGATCATAGCACATGGCTTTTACATTTCAAATCCATTGGCTATAGTTGAGCCATGTTCAACAGCCGACAGGGATTTGCGCCATGACCGCACTTCGCCCCGTTCAGCAGCACAAGGCCACCCCGGCCGCTTTTTCCCTTCTTGATTCCAGCCTGACCGACCAGACCGCACGCGAACTGCGCGCTGCCGGCTACGCCATCAAGAGTCCGTCTTTCCACAACGGCCGTGCCGTCTACGCCGTCATCAAGCGGGGCTGACATGCGCACTTTCAGCCCACAACGCGATTACCTCGAACGCCGCGCCTGTCAGCGCAGCAACGAAATCACCGGCCACAGCCTGCGCATCCAGCCGACAGCAGAAGAACGCCGCCGCCTGGCCGCCCGCCGTGAGATTGAAAACCGCCGTATTGAGCGGGAGGCACTGCTATGACTTCCGGACAGAAATCATGCCCACCGGCATGGCCTACTGGCTCTCGAGTACTGCGGCTGCGGGAGGTTTGTCTTTTGACGGGGCTGTCTAAAACCACCATTTACAAGCTTGGAAATGAGGGAAAGTTTGTCCCTTCAATTTCATTGGGAGGCGCTTCCGTCGGGTGGCCAAGTCATTTGGTTGAAGCATGGCTAGCCGAGAGATTACAGATTTCACTTGAAAAAAAGCTTGATGCAAATAACCCGCCCCATCGGCACCGCCCGGCGGAGTTCAAGATTTACCAAGGCGGTGACAGATCGATTAGTGATCGTCCCTGCATCAAGTTAACGGAAAAAGATCGTCTCCGAGCAGCCGCCCGCCGCGAGATTGAAAACCGCAAAATCGAGCGAGAGGAACCGTAATGAGCACCCTGCAAGAAATGGTCCGCAGCACCGCTGCTGAGTTGGCTGATTTGCAAATGATGGAAGCGCAAGTGCGCGACCGGCGCGAAGCATTTCGCGCATCACTTCAGTTTCAGCTGCAGCAGCTGACGCAAGCCAATTGCCCAAGCTCGGTAGACCTTGAGGATGGCCAGACTTTCAGCATTGCGGACGAATGGTGGGACTTTAAGGACCTCACCATGGCCATCAGCCTGACTCCTACCGTCACCAAGCTAAGCGCCCTGAAATGAAGCTCAGCGAAGAAGGCCGCCTGGCCACCAAACACTTTTTCCTTGGCATTGGCTGGGGCTTTGCATGGCTTGCCGCGCTGGTCTTGGCCGAAGCCATCAGCAACGGCCTCAAGTGGGGCCACCTGTGAAAGCCCACGCCATGAAAACCATCCTGATTACCGGTGACAAGCCGGAACACAAGCTGCGGGCCGCGAAAGTGGCTATGCAGATCGCCGAGCAGCACCACGGCGTCCGCGCCGAAGTGACTGGCGTCAGCGATTACACCGCCAACAAGTATGGCCTCAAGCCTGCGCCGGGCCTGGGCAAACCGCTGATCAAGATTGTGGTGGCCGGCAGTGAAACGCAGGGCCGTGGCCGCGGCCGCGCCGACAAGGTCATCAACATGGCCGCACCCACTTTTGCCAAACACCCGAACGGCCGCAGCGTCACCTTCGCCTTGCGCGAAGCGGTAGACCACTGCCTGGCATCGGCCTGATCAATTTATTCAACAGCACTGGAGAACGACATGCGCGCAGCAACTGATCAACTTCGCGACATCCGCGCCGGCGAGATGGTGGAAGAACTTACCGAGCAACTGGCACAGGTAGTGAATGCGGTATTGGCTACCGGCAAGAAAGGGAATCTTACCCTCAAGCTGAATGTCGACCCGGCCAGTAAGGGTGACGCCGTGGTGACCATTACCGACGACATCAAAGTCACCATCCCACGCGAGAAGAAGGCCGGCACCCTGATGTTTGCTTTGCCGTCCGGCTCCCTGCAACGCCAGGACCCACGCCAGACCGAGCTGAAGCTGGAAGCCGCCCCCAAGTCGGAAAACACTCAGCCGCTGGCCGCAGTACCCACTACCCCGACAGCCCTCAAGGCTGCTGGCGGCAACTGATCCATCAACCTTCCCGACTGAAAGTAGACCATGACCGAGCAATGCAACGTACAAGCCGCGCTGGCTGCCGCCCAGAAGCCCTTTGTTCAATTCATCAACGGCACCCCTTTCCTGCTGCTGCCGGCCGGCGACGGCAGCTGGAAAGCTGAAGAACAATCCAAGCTGCGCGAAACGCCCCTGCGCAAGCAAGGCACCACCAATATTCACCAAGCCGATAGCTTTATCAGCTATGTGAATCTGCACAAGCAGGCTGGCACGCAAATCATTGTCGATGCCGACTATGCGGCGAACCGCGTGAAGTTCAAAGCCATCATCAACGGCGACTCGGCCACCGGCGCCGGCTTTGCAGACCATATTGCACGCTTCGACCCGCAGACCACTGTCGAGTGGAAAAACTGGACCGGCATGAACGGCCAAAAAGGCGACCAGACCAAACTGGCAACTTTCCTGACCGACAACATCAGCAACATTGCCTCGACGAACCCCGCCGACCCGACCCGCCAATATCCCAACGCCGCCGACGTACTGGAATTCATCACCAATCTGGAAATGACCAGCACCGTGCGCTATCGCAGCGGCACCAAGGTGCAAAACGGCCAGGTGCAGTTCGAGTACGTCGAGGAAGGCAGCGACCAGACCAAGGGCAAGCTGCAAATGTTCGAGCGCTTTGGTATCGGCGTGGTGCCGTACGCCGGCGGCCAGGGCTATTTCATCGAAGCCTTCCTCCGTTTCCGCATCAACCGCGAATCTGGCGCCCTGACGATCTGGTTCGATCTGCATCGCCCTGACCAGGTGCTGGAAGCGGCCACCAAAGCCGCCATCGATCAGCTGAAAGCCGAAATCACCGACTGCCCGATCTACTTCGGCACCGTGTAACCACTCCTCCGGCCACCCGGCCGGCTTCCTCAAGCCGCTGCAATGCGGCGGCTTCGGGAAGCAACCACAAGGAAGCACCATGAAACCGACTCGACACATCATCGTCGACCTTGAAACGCTGGATACCCAGCCATCTGCCGTCATCCTGACCGCTGGCCTGGTGGCGGTGGAAATCACTGAAACCGAATGCATCACGCTGGGCAGCTGGTATCGCCCTCTTCTCTGGGATCACCCTCGGCACAATCAAGCTGGCAGATCTACCAGCCAAGATACTGCTGACTGGTGGGTAAAGCAGTCAGATGCCGCCCTTAGCGAAGCTTTTTGCAATGACTACGATGCGATTCCAATATCTCTTGCGCTTAACTCCCTCAATGCCTGGCTACAGCTGAACCCTTACCCCATCTGGGGCAATGGCAGCGACTTTGACAACGCCGTCCTGCAACACGCATTCAAGCAGCACGGACTGCGCTGGCCCTACTGGCGCAACTGCTGCCTGCGCAGCACCAAGAACCTCGCCAATCAGCTGGGCCTGCATGTGGAAATGCCGGAATGGCCAGAGGGCAAGATCAAGCACCACGCCCTGCACGATGCGGAGTATGAGGCCCGGATTCTGGCCGCCCTGCTTCGCGCCTTTACTGAACAAAACCGCATATACGTCACCATCCCGGCACCCATCGCCAAGTTTGAAATAGCCGATGTGGCGCAACTGGTGAACCTGATTATTTCTGAACAACGGGGGGCAGCATGAGCCCATTACTGATCGGCCTGACTGGCCAACTGAAGTCCGGCAAGGATACGGTTGCCGACCGCCTTGTCTCCCACCACGGGTTTGTGAAAATTGGCTTTGCGGACACCATCAGAAGGGAGGTAGTGGAGGCCTATGGCCTGACCACCTTCGGTAAGTCATTGCTGGAAAACCAGGACCACAAAGACAACCCGACCCGGATGCTCACGCTGCTGGAATGCCGCGATCACGACTTTGTCACCTACCTGCTGGATACCGGGTTACCGCATGCCGACTTGGCCAGCAAGCGCTCACCGCGCTGGATTCAACAACGCTGGGGCGATTACAAGCGCGCTACAGCCGGATGGGATTACTTCATCAAGGTCACCCAAACCACCGCCAGTGAATGGATGGAACAGGGCCGGCGCAACATCGTCATTTCCGGCGTGCGCTATGCCGCCACAGCCCCGACGCCGACTGCTGAAGCAGACATGGTCCACGCGCTCGGCGGCCATGTGGTCCTGATCACCCGACCCGGCCTGACCCAGCAGGATCACAGCACGGAGTTGCTACTGCCGGACGGCTGCATCGACTTCACCATCAAAAACAATGGTTCGCTGAATAGCCTTTACATGCTGGCAGACACCCTTGTGCTGCTGCCGGCGCGGTTGACGGTGGCGTGATGGCGACCCGCATCCGCCGCAAGCACGGCTTGCCACGCGACGAGTATCTGGCGCGAAACCGGGAATTCTGCAAACACGGCACCGACCTGCCGCAAAGCAAGCTTGATGCCGATATGGTCCGGCAGATACGGGCCGACGCGGGCACCCATAGCCAGCGCCAGCTGGCCATGCGCTACCAAGTCCACCAGACCACCATCCACAAGATTCTGAATTACACCACTTGGGTGCACGTTCTATGACTTACCAAAACTATGCGGACCACCACCTGATACCGCGCACCACGCCGCCAGCCGGCGAGTGCGAAACCATGCGCCAGCCGAAAGAAACCTGCGGCTGCCCCGATTGCTGCGATAGCCGCTACCCCGCAGACCTGGTGGAGAGCGACGGCGGCGAAGTTTGAAGCACCATTTATTTTTTCAAGGAGAAGCAAAGATGAACGCACCGAAACCAGCAGTTCCCGCAGTACTGGAAACTCCCGCCATTGGCGAAGCCTTTGAAGGCGGCTTCTTTGCCGGACGCATTCGTATTGGCTCGAATGAATTCGCGCTGATCGTCTCCCCGAAAGCGCCAGGCGAAACCGACATGGCATGGGGCCCGCGCAGCAAAGATATCAAAGCAGCCCGCAGTTGCTTTGACGGCATGGCCAATACCAGCGCCATGGCAGAAGCTGGCAGCGAACTCGCCAAATGGGCGCTCGCCTTGAACATCGGCGGCCACGCGGACTGGTATATCCCCAGTCGAGATGAGCTGGAAATCTGCTACCGCAACCTGAAGCCTACCGGTCAAGAAAACTACTGCTCATTCCGCGATGGCGACAACGCCAGCAGCATCCCGGCTGGATTCCTTTATACCGAGCAGTCCCCGGCACAGACCGCAGTCAGCGCATTCCAGGACGAGAACGCTGAGGCATTTGATTGCTGCTGGTACTGGGCTAGTACGCAGTACTCGCCCGGCACCGCATGGTCTCAGGACTTCAGTGATGGCTACCAGGACCTCAACCACGAGGGCATTGAGCTCCGTGCGCGGGCCGTCCGCAGAATCCTCATCCTTTAATCCATTCATCCCTTTTAGCCGGGCGCACCGCGCTCGGCAATTTACCTAACCGCAAGGAGAATCACATGGAACAAAGCACCATCTCCATCCCTGTCGGCTCAGCAACGCTGCTGGTTCAAGCCGAGGATGCAGCTCGCATCATCATCGACAGCATCATGAAACCCCAGGCCCCTGCCATTTTTACATCCAAGACCGTGCCAGACATTGGCCAGCACTGGGATGAGCAAGGCGGTATTTACGCTGGCAAAGCGCGCGGGATTTCTATTCCCGATTACCACCTGGTTATTGCTTCTGGCGATGGCGGCTTTGTTGAAGACATCCAATGGGGAGGATATGAGGAGGATGAGCCGGAGGCTAAATGCCAATGGGACGGCCTCGCCAATACCCATTCCCTGGTCAAGTCGAAGCATTCCCACCCTGCCGCAGAGTGGGCTGCTGGACTGGTTATTTGCGGATTTGCTGACTGGTACTTACCCAGCCGACGCGAGTCCGCCCTGTGCTATGCCATGGCGCCCGAGGCATTTCCACAAGCCGGCTGGCACTGGACCAGCACGCAGTACTCGCCCGGCGTCGCATGGGTTCAGGGCTTCAATGGTGGCACCCAGGGCGGCTACCACAAGGGCGTTGAGCTCCGTGCGCGGGCCGTCCGCAGAATCTCATCCATTTAACCCTTTATTCATTTAGCGCGGGCGCAAGCCCGCGCCATTTCGGCATGGCACTGCATACCCAACTCCCGATTTACAAAGTCACTTACGACTTGCTGACCCTGGTTACCACGCTGACGAAAAACATGGACAGGGACTTCAAGCGCTCTCTTGGCGACGACCTGCGCAAAGACTGTGTCTCGCTGGTTCGCTTGGTTTATCGAGCCAATTCGACTCGAAACAAGGCTCCCCACCTGGAGATGCTGCTGGAAAACCTGCAAGTCATTGAGCTGACACTTCGCCTCTCCGTGGACATGCGACTTATCTCGCGTGGCCAATACGCAGCGGCGATAGAGCAGACAGACAAAATCGGGAAACAGGCACAAGGCTGGAAAAGGAAATCAGCCGCTACCGCATCGCCTGCTGCATGACCGTCAAGGCGGTCTTGCCTGTGCGATTTTTGAATCTGGTCGTACCGCTGGCTCACAAGGCCACCGACATGCGCTCTAGGGGTACCGCCGGCAGCAGCCGGGCTGGCCTGGCGCAGTTTCACAGCCGATCGGCACGCCTTCGGCTGTGCGATGTAGATCGTACGAAATGACGCAGTACTCGCCCAACAACGCATGGAATCAGAACTTCAATGATGGCAACCAGAACAACAACCACAAGGACAATGAGCTCCGTGCGCGGGCCGTCCGCAGATTCAAGTGCCGGCCATGCCGACTTTTCTTTCCGCGACTTGGTGGAAGCCTACTTCGACTGCCGCCGCACAAAGCGGAACAGCCGCAGCCAGTTGGCATTCGAGGCCAATCTGGAGCGCAACCTGATTGGGCTATTTGATGAATTACAGGCAGGCATCTATCGCCCTGGCCAATCCATCTGCTTTGTAGTAACCCAGCCCAAGCCACGCGAAGTATGGGCAGCAGCGTTTCGCGATCGCGTGGTGCATCATCTGCTCTACAACCATATCGCACCACGCTTTCACGCTTCATTCATCACAAATAGCTGCGCATGCATCCCCGGGCGCGGAACGCTTTACGCCGCTCAGCAGCTGGATGGCATGATCCGGAGCGCCAGCCAGAACTGGAGCCGCCCCGTGCACTACCTCAAGCTGGATCTGGCCAACTTCTTCGTCAGCATCGACAAGGACGTGCTGCGCCACCAGCTTGCCGCCAAAATTCCTGAGCCGTGGTGGATGCGCCTAGCGGAGATAGTGCTATTCCACGACCCGCGAACCGACTTCGAATTCCGGGGCCGCACCCAGCTGATGCAGCGCGTTCCAGCACACAAACAGCTACTAAATCAGCCGACCAATCGCGGCCTGCCAATTGGCAACTTGTCTTCGCAGTTTTTCGCGAACGTGTACCTCAATGCGCTTGATCAGTTTGCCAAGCACCAGATCAAGGCCCGGTATTACGTGCGCTACGTGGACGATTTCATCCTGCTGCATGAGTCACCTCAGTGGCTGAACGGGGCAAAAGGCAGGATCGAAGAATTCCTGCAGCAGCGCCTGCACGTACAGATCAACCCCAAGAAAACCATCCTGCAACCGGTGGATCGCGGAGTGGACTTCGTTGGCCAGGTAATCAAGCCATGGTCTCGCACTACGCGCCGCCGCAGCCAGCGGCAGGCCATCGAGCGCTGTGCCCACATGGATCGCAGCTCCCTATTTGAGGCGGCAAATAGCTACTTCGGTCTACTTGGCCAAGCACAGCACAGCCATGGAGACCGCGCCAAGCTGGCAAACACACTGCTTCGGCGCGGCTATTCCGTCAAATCAGACATGACCAAAATTTACAGGAGGAAATTTGCATGAAAAAGGATTGCAGCATGAAAGAGCGCCCAATTTTGTTCTGTGCGCCGATGGTGAGGGCGCTGCTAGATGGCAGCAAAACGCAGACTCGGCGAGCCATGAAGACTCAGCCTGTGCTGAATGGAAATTTCTGGCAGGTATACGGTGCGAGCTGGTCTCAAAAGGTCAAAAGCATACCCGCAATTTTTGGGCATAGCTTAGCTAACAACTGCCCATACGGCCAACCCGGAGACCGGCTGTGGGTGCGGGAGACGTGGGACTTTCTGCCGAGCGGAACCAGTGAATGCATGATCCGATACTTTGCCGACAATGCAATGGAGCAGCGCACCACTCCAGCCAACTTCAATCCGTTCATATACGGCCATGAGAAAAAACGGCCAAGTATCCACCTTCCTCGTTGGGCCAGCCGCATCCTACTTGAAATCGTCAGCGTGCGCGTGGAGCGACTGCAGAATATCAGCGAGTCGGACGCGCTGGCGGAAGGCGTGAAGTCCTGCGAGGCCGAGCTCGATACCAGTGGAAACTGGTACGCACCGGAGGAGCTTTACTCGATGCTCTGGACGAAGATCAATGGCTGGGGCGACAGCGGCTGGAATGCAAACCCCTGGGTCTGGGTAGTCGAGTTTCGGAGGATTGAGCCATGACCTTCCATCAACTCGACCTGCTGGCGGATGCGCCCATGATTGGTCAGATAGCTGCGGATGTGGCGCTGACAACTAAAGACCGAGAGCGCGCACGCATCCAGCACGGGATGAAATCCATTTTCATTATGAAGATGCCGGATATGCCTGCGATGACGTGGGGCGGTCGCGGTCAGCAGCCGCGCTGGATCAGAGACTGGCTGGCAGCCGGAAACAAGCTGGAACCTCTGCTGGCTCAGCTATGACCCAATACCGCTACCACCAGCGGCTGACCGGCGCTGAAATTTACGTCGGCCCGGAGCTGCCGCGGTCAATGGCTGGAGCTACAGTGACCCGGCAGGAATGGATACCTGCCCAAGACCCGAATGATTGGCCGCCAGGACAATGGGGCCCGGATGTGAAGATTGATGAGACAAAGCACACACAACATGGATAGGCAGGAGTGGCGCGCTACCGGTGCCCGACTTTACGCCAAACACGGCACCGACCTGCCCCAGGCAAAGCTGGATGAAATGACTGTCGCGAAGATCCGCCGACAATACGCCAGAAAACAGCGGCTGATTGAGATGCTGAACAGCAGCTACAGCGCGGCCGGACTGGCCAGACGCTACGGGCTGCATGTCAGAACAGTGGAAAAGATTTTGCGCCGGGATACCTGGGCGCATGTGAAATGAGACAACAAAATGAAAACTGACGAACTACTTCGGAAACAGTACGATCCGAAACCGCGCATTCAGCCGATTTTCATGGACCTGCAAACGGTAGCAGCCGCCTTGTCCATTTCAGTCTCCACCGTGCAGGCACTGGTCCGCGCCGGAGACCTGCCCGGCCCTCGCAAGATTTCCGGCAACCGGGTTGGCTGGCTGTGGCGTGAGATTGTTGAGTGGTCAGAAAACAGGCCATTATCCGATATCCCGCCGCCGCCGAACACTGGCGCTAAGAAACCTCGGAAGCCAACTCCTCAAGATGGTCTGATAACCGTTTGAGCCAAACAATTTTTTCTGCATCAAAAGTGTACTGGTTGTACACCCCTTCAACACCAGGCAGAAGATGCCCGATGATGGTTTCAGCAACATCACTCGGGCATCCAATTGCTGATAGCCTTGTCCGTGCCGTGCGGCGCAAATCATGCGGGGCCCAATGCGTCACCGGCACGCGCAACCTTACTTTGTCCGGGCAGCTCTGACAGTATGGCTGGTGGTAGTAGACGGTTGATTGAATTGTTTTTTGCTGAACCGGCTCATATCTCTTTCCCGGCAGCCTGGCGGGAAACAGCCAACCCTCACCATATAATTCTTTTCGTCGGGAAATAATCGTCAGCGCTCGACCAAACAGAGGAATTCGCAAGTCAACAGCTCGCTCATGCCGAGCATTCTTTGTTTTCGCCTTAGGTTGCACCCACCACCATTGGCCTCCCTCATTGATGATCTCGCGCCCCTCCATCATGACGATCTCAACACCACGGGCCGCTGTCCACAGATAGAGCGTCAAGACATCGTCAATCAAGCGCGTGAAATTGGGCAGCCAGCGGATCAACTGGCCAGTCTCTGCAGGGCTCAGCACGCGCTTTGACGTCCCGATGTACTCCCCCTGAAGCTTCTTGCCTTTCGATTTTAGCTTCCCTCGCAAAATCAGCCGCCACCAGTTCGGCGCGTTGTCCGGCAATCTACCAGCATCCAAAGCAAAGTCCCAAGCCGCCCCCAACTCGCGGCGCAGCTGCTTTGCAACGACCGGCGTACTGGCATATGACTGGATCAGATCAAACGCCTGAGTGCGGGTGATGTCTGCAGCAATGCACTGCGCGGCATCCCCCAGCATCGTTGCAAATAGCCGCTCAACCTCTGTCGCACCCTTCTTCGCACGGGCCGGTCGAATGTGCCCCCTAACGTAATCATCACAGACATCCTGCACAGTGTAGGGCTTTTCTTTCTTTGCCTTGGGCTGCGCACTGTCGGCCAAAGCGGCAACCCGCACGGCTTTTCGCTCATCTGCAATATCAATCCCCGAGTCTCGCCGTGCTCGTAATTGCTCCCACGCCACAATGGCGGCATGCATCGACATTTCTGGCCACAGGCCTATCTTGACTTGCCGCAGCTTTCCACTGACCGGGCTGCGATAGCGGTATGTCCACGTTCGGCGATCACCTCGCGCTTCTAAACGCAGACCGGGATGATCGGGGCTGGTAAGATATTGACCAGGACCCAGTAGCTTTGCAGCCCGAGCGTCAAACATGGAATTCTCCGGTATAGGTTTTCACACCACAAAATGTGCAGTGTAGGTTTTCAAAAAAACCAAACACAAAAACTATACCAGACTTGCAAGTGAAGTTACATTGCAGTCAAGCGCAGACAACAAGACGCGCAACGCAAACGCCAACAGAAACTTCATTCAAAAACAATGCGTTGCAATAATACTCATTAAATATCAAGCAATTACAGTGCAAGAAAAAACACAACATACGCCAATGATGCAGCAGTACTTTGCCCTGAAAAACCAGCATGCCGACAAGCTGCTGTTCTACCGCATGGGCGATTTTTACGAGCTGTTCTATGAGGATGCGGAAAAGGCGGCACGCCTGCTGGACATCACCCTCACCACCCGCGGTGCCAGCGGTGGCAATCCCATCAAGATGGCCGGGGTGCCTTACCACGCCGCCGAAGGCTATCTGGCGCGGCTGGTGAAAATGGGCGAATCGGTGGCCATTGCCGAGCAGATTGGCGACCCGGCCCTGGCCAAAGGCCCGGTGGAGCGCAAGGTGGTACGCATCGTCACCCCCGGCACGCT
Organism: Aquitalea magnusonii; assembly: GCF_003202035.1. Lineage (GTDB taxonomy): Bacteria > Pseudomonadota > Gammaproteobacteria > Burkholderiales > Chromobacteriaceae > Aquitalea > Aquitalea magnusonii. Next base: position 41,291 of record NZ_QJKC01000004.1, read on the forward strand.
GACCGATGCCGCCCTGCTGGACGACAAGCGCGACAACCTGGTGCTGGCGGTAAACATGCACAAGGGCACGCTGGGCCTGGCCTGGCTGTCCATGGCCAGTGGTGAATTCAAGATCATGCAAACCGGCGTGGAAGAATTCGCCAGCGAACTGGAGCGGCTGAAACCGGCCGAGCTGGTCTTGCCGGACGACAGCGGCCTGAACATCTTCGAACAGGTCAGCTGCCCGCGCAAAAAACTGCCGCCGTGGCAGTTTGATACCGCATCCGCCCAACTGGCGCTCACCCGCCACTTTGGCACCCACGATCTGGCGGGCTTCGGGGCTGACACCCTGCCAGTCGCGGTAGGGGCAGCCGGCGCGCTGCTGGAATATGTCAAATCCACCCAGAGCGTGAACCCGGCGCATATTTCCCAGCTGGCGGTAGAGGATGCCGGCGAGCTGATCCGCATGGACGCCGCCACCCGCCGCAATCTGGAACTGACCGAAACCATACGCGGCGAACCCTCGCCCACGCTGGCCTCCTTGCTGGACAGCTGCGCCACCAGCATGGGCAGCCGTCTGCTGCGCCACTGGCTGCACCACCCCATCCGCCAGCATGGCAAGCTGCAACGCCGCCTGGAGTCGGTACGCGCCCTGCTGCCGGTGCATCAGGATGTCCACGCCCAGCTGCGCGAAGTCGCCGATATCGAACGCATCACCGCGCGCATCGCCCTGCGCAGTGCCCGTCCGCGCGACCTGGCCGCGCTGCGTGACTCGCTCAAGGCCCTGGTCGGTGCCAAGCAGCTGGCCAGCCGCCTGGACGCCCCGCTGCTGGGAGAACTGGCACGGCTGCTGCCGGACAACTCACCGGTGGAAAGCCTGCTGACAGCCAGCATCCTGCCGGAACCGGCCACCTTTCTACGGGATGGCGGGGTGATCAATCACGGCCTGAATGCCGACCTGGACGAGCTGCGCGCCATCCAGACCGACTGCGGCGACTTCCTGCTGGCACTGGAAGCCCGTGAAAAAGAGCGCACCGGCATCACCACCCTCAAGGTGGAATTCAACCGCGTGCACGGCTTTTATATCGAAGTCTCGCGCGCCCAGGGCGACAAGGTGCCGGACGACTACCGCCGCCGCCAGACCCTGAAAAATGCCGAGCGCTACATCACGCCGGAACTGAAGGAATTCGAAGACAAGGCCCTGTCGGCACAGGACCGCTCGCTGGCACTGGAAAAACAGCTGTACGAACAATTGCTGGACCAGCTGGCGCCGCATATTCCCGACCTCAAGCTGATCGCCCAGGCCGTGGCCGGGCTGGACGTGCTGGCTGCCTTTGCCGAACGCGCCAGCAGCAACAATTATGTCGAGCCGCAGTTCGTCAGCGATACCCGGCTGGAAATCATCGCGGGGCGTCACCCGGTGGTGGAGGCCGAGGTGGAACGCTTCATCGCCAACGACACCCGCCTCAGCGACGAGCGCAAGCTGTTGCTGATCACCGGCCCGAACATGGGCGGTAAATCCACCTATATGCGGCAGAATGCACTGATCACCCTGCTGGCGCACATCGGCAGCTTCGTGCCGGCCGAGCGCGCCGTCATCGGCCAGATCGACCGCATCTTCACCCGCATCGGCGCCTCGGATGACCTGGCCGGCGGCCGCTCCACCTTCATGGTGGAAATGACCGAAACGGCGAATATCTTAAACAACGCCAGCGCGCAATCGCTGGTACTGATGGACGAAGTGGGCCGCGGCACCTCCACCTTCGACGGCCTGGCGCTGGCCTGGGCCATCGCCAAGGCGCTGATCGAAAAAAGCCGCGCCTACACCCTGTTCGCCACCCACTATTTCGAGCTGACCACCCTGGCCGAACAATACCCGGCCGTGGCCAATGTGCATCTGTCTGCCGTCGAGCACAAGGACCGCATCGTGTTCATGCACCATGTGGACGAAGGCCCGGCCAGCCAGAGTTACGGCCTGGCGGTGGCCCAGCTGGCCGGGGTGCCGCCCAAGGTCATCCGCGAGGCCAGACGCTATCTCGTCGAGCTGGAAAACCAGTCGGCCGCCCGCGTCCAGCCCGATCTGTTCAGCGCACCGCCGGCCATGGCCAACAGCGTGGAAAGCGAGCCCAATCCGGCGCTGGACATGCTGCAAGACATCAACCCGGACGAGCTCACCCCGCGTCAGGCACTCGACTTTCTCTATCAAGTGAAAAAACTGCTGAATTGATACAGCAAAATGACAAGCATCATCTATGATGAAAAAATCATGACACGCAGAGAACAGGAGTAAGCACTATGTCGTCGCAGAGCACTGCCAGCAACCCGGGGTTTGTTCGCCTGTTTGGACACACTGGAGATGATGGCAGCATCACCCTTCAAGCCATCCGCGAGCGCGCCAACAAGCAACTGGCCAAGTTTGCCAGCCTCGCGGAAGAACAACTGGTGGAACGTCAGATCAGCATGCCGCCTGCCATCAGTCTGGTCAGTTGTCCGGCGTGCAGCCTTACCCTGGAAAACAACCATCCCCAATCCGATGAAATCCTCAGCTGGCTCACTGACAATGCCAAGCTGTCCAGCCAGTTCAAAGAAGTGGAAGTGTTGTTCGAGCTGGTGCGTGCCGCCGAAGCCGCAGGTGAAATCTTCCCCGAGACATCCTGCTTTCATATCGGTCTGACCAGTGCCGGTCCCATTGCTTATTTCGAGGACCATGCGTGCAGTCCCTACCCACAATAGTTTGTGCATTCAGTTAGCGGACCGGGGGAGACATCCGTCTCCCCCGGCTGCTGAACAGCTGATGTGCCACGGCTCTGCCACCACCCCGGCCACACCACGCCTCTCCAGACAAGCCTTGCATTGCGCAAGCTGCCCGCCTTGATCCCCCTGCCCTTGCCCGGCAAAGTCACCTCGCGGTTTACCCAGCCGACAAGACAGGGTGCTGCCGGCACACGGCAGAGAAAAGCACTTCCCCTGCATTCTTGGCAGCACCATGCCAGCCCACCAAGAACACGGAATTTACGACTCATCAAAGAGAAAATTCTGTAGCAATCATCAGACTCCCCATCCGGCCTGCCCTTCTACCATCAAGGTATCCCATCCCTCTGGAGCAAGAACATGCCGCTGACCGAATCCCCCCGCCAGGCTACATCCGCCATCAGCAAAGGGCAGGCGCTGCCGCCCGCCACCCTGAGTGACAATTTGCGGCTGCAAGCCAAAACCCTGCTGGGCAGCCTGGGACGGCAAGCCCGTCTCGAACTGGTGAGCCGCGGCATACACATCCCTCCCGCCATTTGCCTGGGCAGTGATCAGCACGGGCAAGTGCAGTTGCTCAGCCCACACCCACAGGCCCGGCAAATCCGTCTGTGGCTGAGAAACAGCCATTACCTGCGCGAGCTGTTCCTGGAACTGAGCAGCCTGTTCGAGCTGCTGCAGGCTTGCAGCACCGAACAGGCCTTCCCCGCCAGCCGCCGTTTCTGCCTGGGCCTGACTTCAGCCGGTCCACTGGCTTATTTCGAAGAGTATCCCCAGCCCAAGGCAGCCCATGCCGGCTGAAACTCGACACAGGCATGCAAAAGGGAAGCCGCGGCTTCCCTTTTTCAGTTGCGCCCGGCACACCGCCGCGCCTGTGCATGCACAAAGCGCATTTCTTCCGGATACGGATAGAAATCCTCCATATAGCCAGCGCGGATGCGCTGCTGACGCTGCTGCCAGAATTCCGGCGTCAACAGGTCGCGGTGATGCTGCAAAAAGGTCTTGCGCACCAGCGGGTCGCCCAGCAGGAAGGTGCCGAACTCCTCGGGGAAGACATCGTTGCGCGCCACCGGATACCAGACCTCGCCGGACAGTTCCATTTCCGGATTAGGCGCTTCAGGTATCTGGCGAAAATGGCAATCGGTCAGATATTCGATTTCATCGTAATCGTAGAAGATCACCCGGCCATAACGGGTGACCCCGAAGTTCTTGAACAGCATGTCGCCGGGAAAGATATTGGCGGCAGCCAGCTCCTTGATGGCCAGGCCGTAATCACGGATCACCCGTTCTTTTTCCTGCTCATCGCAGTTCATCAGATACAGGTTCAGCGGCTTCATGCGCCGCTCGATATACAGGTGGCGGATGACAATGCTGTCCTCCCCCTCCTCCATCATCGAAGGTGCCAGGCTGCGCAGCTCCTCGAGCAGCTCCTGGGTAAAACGGCTGCGCGGAAAGGCGACATTGGAAAACTCCAGCGTGTCCGACATCCGTCCCACCCGGTCGTGCCGCTTCACCAGCCGGTACTTCTGCTTCACCGTGTCGCGGTCTATTTCCTTGGGGCCGCCAAACACATCCTTGATCAGCTTGAACACATAGGGATAGGACGGCAGGGTGAACACCAGCATCACCAGGCCGCGGATGCCCGGTGCAATGATGAACTGGTCATTGGAATGCTGCAGATGCTGCATGAAATCACGGTAAAAGGTGTTCTTGCCCTGCTTCTGCAAACCCAGCATGGTGTAAAGCTCGGCCTTGGTCTTGCCCGGCAGCATGCTGCGCAGAAACTGCACATAGCCGGAGGGCACTTCCATATCCACCAGAAAGTAGGCGCGGCTAAAGGAAAACAGCACGCCGATACGCCATGGCTCCAACAGCACGGTATCCAGATACAGGCCGCCACTCGCAGCGTGCAATACCGGCACGGCAAAGGGATAGCTCAACCCGCCATTGACCACCTTGCCGAAAATATAAGCAGTCTTGTTGCGGTAAAACGGGGAGGACAGCACCTGTATCTGCAGATTGGCCTCGGCATGCGGCCAGGCGCCGGCAAAGAAATCATTGGCGTATTGCAAGACCAGCGCCAGATCGCGGCGCAGACGGACAAAGGGGCGGCTCCAGCCCATGTCGGCGATGATCTGCCGCATCACCCGGCGCAAGCTGCTGCTGGCCGGGTAGTAACTGCGATAGGACGGCGGATCGGACTCGATATATTCGGTGGAAATGGCCGGCCGGATGAAGATGAAGTCGTTGTTGAAATAATCCCGGTGCAGCATGCGGGTGAACACCGAGTTGAAGAAGGTTTCCGCCAGCTCCGGCTGCTTGTGATTGGTCAGCAGGCCGATGAAATACAGCTTGGCCTGCTGCCATATTTCGTCGTCCAGCAGATCGGCATGAAACTCCCCATGCAGCCGGGCTACCGTTTCCACCACCCGTTCATCGTAAAACTGGATGCGATCACGAATGGCCTGCTGCACCCCCTGCCAGTCGCCGCGCTCGAACAAGCCCTTGGCCTGGCGATTGCAGTTGCGAAACAGCCGGTAGTGCTTGTCAAAACCATCGATCAGGGCCTGAGCGATATCACGCGCCACCGGATTGTAATACTCGGGAATCTGCATGCTCTGGCCTCGGTATGGCCACCGCGCCCATCACACCCGACGACAGGCACTCATGGCTTGTTTCTGCGGGCAAAGCGGAATGACGGCTGCGGCCCCGCCTTGCTGCCTGACACGCTGCCCTTGCGGGCAGGGGCAGTGCTCTGCCCCGGACGTTCAGCATGCGACAGCGCCGGCAAATCTTCAAGATTCACCTCGATGCTGCGCAGCTCACCCGGCTGCAGTCCATCCAGTTGCCAGGGACCGATGGCCGCCCGCACCAGGCGCAGCGTGGGCAAGCCCACCTTGGCCGTCATGCGCCGCACCTGGCGGTTCTTGCCTTCACTGATGATGATTTCCAGCCAGCAGTCCGGTACGGTCTTGCGAAAACGTACCGGCGGCTTGCGCTCCCACAGCGCCGGCGGCTCGATCTGCCGCACCTGCGCCGGCCGGGTGACAAAATCGCCCAGGTCGACCCCCGCACGCAGGGCCTCCAGCTGTGCCTCGCTCACCCGTCCCTCCACCTGTACCCAGTAGGTCTTGGGCAGCTTCCAGCGCGGGTCGCTGATGCGGTGCTGCAAGGCACCTTCGCCGGTGAGCAGCAGCAAACCTTCGCTGTCGGTATCCAGCCGGCCTGCCGGATAGACGCCGGGAAGCGCGATATGGTCTTTCAGCGTGGGATGCAGCTCGTGCCGGGAAAACTGGCAGATGACACCATAAGGCTTGTTGAACAGGATGAGCTGGGACATTTTCTGGCAAACCGTTAACGAGTAATGCGCCGGATGATAGCAAGGAGTGACTGGCGCGGTCATGCCGGACCTTCCCGGCAGGCAACTGCAACAAACTCTTCGCATCCCTGTCAGTTACAGTGGCTATGCTGTGGAGTGCAGCTCACAGCACCGGTGCGGAAAATTCACATTCGAACAGTTGTTTCTCTTGTCGAAATGGCAAAGTTCGGATACTTACAAACAGTGCGCAGATTTGAGGGGTATAATTCATTTCCGAAAGTCACCCACCAGTCTACGGGCCCATTTGCCACGCACAGCCTGCCTAGCGCAGTCCGGTAAAACGCCCGCGTGCTGCAGTGCCTTTCCACGCGCCTAGCGGAACATCCCCCGGTGTGCGAAAGCCGCCTTGCGCAGTCGTTCTGACGTCAAAATAATCATTGGAGATAGAGTATGCCCACAAAGCAGCCGACCATCATCTACACCCTGACCGACGAAGCACCGGCGCTGGCCACCAGCGCCTTCCTGCCGGTCATTCGTACCTTTACCGGCGCAGCCGGCATCAATGTCGAAACGGCAGATATCTCGGTTGCTGCCCGCGTACTGGCCGAATTTCCCGAATACCTGACTGAAGAACAAAAAGTACCGGACACCCTGAGCGCCCTGGGCAAACTGACCCAGAACCCGGACACCAACATCATCAAGCTGCCCAATATCAGTGCTTCGGTTTCGCAACTGATCGCCTGCATCAAGGAACTGCAAGCCAAGGGCTATGCCCTGCCCGACTACCCGGAACTGCCCGCCACCGACGCCGACCACGCCCTGAAAGCCCGCTACGCCAAGTGCCTGGGCTCCGCCGTGAACCCGGTGCTGCGAGAAGGCAACTCCGACCGCCGCGCGCCGCTGGCGGTGAAGAACTACGCCAAGAAGCACCCGCACTCCATGGGTGAATGGAAGCAATGGTCGCAAACCCATGTATCCCACATGCACCATGGCGACTTCTACCACGGCGAAAAGTCCATGACCCTGGACAAGGCGCGCGATGTGAAGATGGAGCTGACCACCAACAGCGGCAAAACCATCGTGCTCAAGCCCAAGCTGGCGCTGCAGGCTGGCGAAATCATCGATTCCATGTTCATGAGCAAGAAGGCACTGTGTGACTTCTACGAACAGGAAATGGAAGACTGCCGCGAATCCGGCATCCTGTTCTCGCTGCACGTGAAAGCCACCATGATGAAGGTGTCCCACCCCATCGTGTTTGGCCACTGCGTGAAGATTTACTACAAGGATGCCTTCGAGAAGCACGGCAAGCTGTTCGAAGAGCTGGGCGTGAACGTGAACAACGGCATGGCCAATCTGTACGAAAAAATCGAGACCCTGCCGGCCACCAAGCGCGAAGAAATCATCCGCGACCTGCACGCCTGCCAGGAACACCGCCCGCGTCTGGCCATGGTGGATTCCGCCAAGGGCATCACCAACTTCCACTCGCCCAACGACGTGATCGTCGATGCCTCCATGCCGGCCATGATCCGCAACGGCGGCAAGATGTGGGGTGCCGATGGCAAGCCGGCCGACTGCAAGGCCGTCATGCCGGAATCCACCTTTGCCCGTATCTATCAGGAGATGATCAACTTCTGCAAATGGCACGGCAACTTCGATCCGAAAACCATGGGCACCGTGCCCAATGTGGGCCTGATGGCACAAAAGGCCGAAGAATACGGCTCGCACGACAAGACCTTTGAAATCGCCGAAGACGGCGTGGCCAACATCGTCGACCTGGCTACCGGTGAAGTGCTGCTGAGCCAGAACGTGGAAGCCGGCGACATCTGGCGCATGTGCCAGGTGAAGGACGCGCCGATCCGCGACTGGGTGAAGCTGGCCGTGACCCGCGCCCGCAACTCCGGCATGCCGGCCGTATTCTGGCTGGACCCGTACCGTCCGCACGAAAAGGAACTGATCAAGAAGGTGGAAACCTACCTGAAGGATCACGACACCAGCGGTCTGGAAATCCACATCATGTCGCAAGTGCGCGCCATGCGCTTCACCCTGGAACGCGTCGCCCGCGGCCTGGACACCATCTCGGTCACCGGCAACATCCTGCGCGACTACCTGACCGACCTGTTCCCCATCATGGAACTGGGCACCTCGGCCAAGATGCTGTCCATCGTGCCGCTGATGGCCGGTGGTGGCATGTATGAAACCGGTGCAGGTGGCTCCGCACCGAAGCATGTACAACAGCTGCTGGAAGAAAACCACCTGCGCTGGGACTCGCTGGGCGAATTCCTGGCCTTGGCGGTGTCGCTGGAAGAACTGGGCATCAAGACCGGCAACAACAAGGCCAAGATCCTGGCCAGGACCCTGGATGCCGCCACCGGCAAGCTGCTGGACAACGACAAGTCGCCGTCGCGCCGCACCGGCGAGCTGGACAACCGTGGCAGCCAGTACTATCTGGCCAGCTACTGGGCCGAAGCACTGGCCGAGCAGACCGAAGATGCCGAACTGCAAGCCCAGTTCGCTCCGCTGGCCAAGCAGCTGGCAGACAGCGAGCAGCAAATCATCGCCGAGCTGAAGGCCGTACAGGGCCAGCCGGCCGATATCGGCGGCTACTACCTGCCGGATGCCGCCAAGTGCCAGGCCGTGATGTGCCCGAGCGCCACCTTTAACGCAGCCCTGAAAGCTGCCCTGGCCTAAGCCAGCACTGGCGCACTGTCGTGCGCATGCCCTCCCCCACAGCGCCAGGATTCGTCCTGGCGCTTTTTTGTCCGCCCTTGCCCTGCCAACGATTTTCCAGAAAATTTGTCTGATAATCCTCTGCAAGCGCCCCGCCACGGTCTAGGCTGAGTGAGTGGAGAGACTCTGCGGACAGCCGCAGCCCCTTACCCCAGACAAGGAGAGAACAACAATGAGTGAATCCCATATCAAGGTTCCCGCAGCAGGACAGAAAATCATTCCGGGGCAAGCCATCCCCGACCACCCCATCATTCCCTTTATCGAAGGTGATGGCATCGGCATCGACATCACCCCGGTGATGATCAAGGTCATTGATGCCGCCGTGGCAAAAGCCTATGGCGGGGCCAAGAAAATCCACTGGATGGAAGTGTATGCCGGCGAGAAATCCACCCGCCTGTACGGGCCGGACGAATGGCTGCCCAAGGAAACCTTCGATGCACTGAAAGAATACGCGGTGTCGATCAAGGGCCCGATGACCACGCCGGTAGGAGGCGGCATCCGCTCGCTCAATGTGGCCCTGCGCCAGGAGCTGGATCTATACCAGTGCGTACGCCCGGTACAGTACTTTCAGGGCGTACCCTCGCCGCTCAAGCAACCGGAACTGGTCAATATGGTGATCTTCCGCGAGAACACCGAAGACATCTATGCCGGTATCGAATGGCAAGCCGGCTCCGATGCGGTGAAGAAAGTGATCGCCTTCCTGCAAAATGAAATGGGGGTGAAGAAAATCCGCTTCCCGGACAGCTCCGGCATCGGCATCAAGCCCATCTCGGTCGAGGGCACCGAGCGCCTGGTACGCGCGGCGCTCAACTACACCATTGCCAATGACCGCAGCAGCCTCACCATCGTCCACAAGGGCAATATCATGAAGTTCACCGAAGGCAACTTCCGTGATACCGCCTATGCGCTGGCACGCCGCGAATTCGGCGCCGAACTGATTGCCGGCGGCCCGTGGTGCAAGTTCAACAATCCGAAAACCGGCCGCGAAATCATCGTCAAGGACGCCATTGCCGATGCCTTCCTGCAGCAAATCCTGCTGCGCCCGGCCGAATACGACGTGATCGCCACCACCAACCTCAACGGCGACTACATCTCCGATGCCCTGGCCGCGCAAGTCGGCGGCATCGGCATTGCCCCGGGCGCCAATATCTCGGACCAGTATGCCTGCTTCGAAGCCACCCACGGTACGGCGCCCAAATACGCCGGGCTGGACAAGGTCAACCCCGGCTCGCTCATCCTGTCGGCGGAAATGATGCTGCGCCACCTGGGCTGGACCGCCGCCGCTGACCTGGTGATCAAGTCCATGGAAGCCGCCATTGCCGACAAGCAGGTCACCTACGACTTTGCCCGGCTGATGGAAGGTGCGACCGAAGTGTCCTGCTCGGGCTTTGGCGACGCCATGATCGCCCGCATGTAAGCCAGCAACAGGCCCATCCCGCCACAAGGCCCGCCCCCGCGGGCCTTGTTCGCTTCAGTCATCCACCAAGGCGCGCGCCGCATCCAGCACCCGCGTTTTTGTCGCATCCACCCGCTTGCCGGCACGCCAGGCCATCATCACCTCCCAATGCCATGCCGGCAGCTCCGGCAGGCACAGCCTGACCAGGGTGCCATCCTGCAGATCCGCCTTGATCGACAGTTCCGGCATGAAAGAGACAAAATGATGGCGCAATACCAGCTCACGCGCGGCCGAGGCCGGCTGCACCGCATGAATCGGGCTGGGCAGCTGCCGCACCATGCGGATCTGCTGGATCAGGCTCTCGCACTCATCTCCCCAGAACTGCGGCGCAATACGGTGCCGGGCAATATCGGCCAGCGCCAGCGGCCCGGCAAGGCCCGCCAAGGGATGAGCGGCAGCCACCACCGCAACAATGGGAGAGCGCCACAGCAGCTCCATCTGGATGCCGGCCATGGCCGGACATTTCAGCACAAAGCCCACCTCCACCTGCCCGGTCAGCAGGTCCTGCATGATCTGCTGCGAATGGTCGGTGCTGCAACGAATCTCCATCGGCGCATCCGCCAGCTTCATCAGCAAGGGGCCGAACACCGGCGAGGTCAGCGATGGCAGGCAGGATAGCCGGATGCGCGGCACACTGGGTGTGCCCTGCATGGCCTCCAGCCCTTGCCGGTAAGCCGCAAGCGACTGGCGCGCCGCAACAAGAAAAGCCTGACAGGCATTGGTGGCCACCGCACCGCGCCGATGCCGGGTAAACAGGCGGACATCCCACTGTTGCTCCAGCAGGCTGATGCGCTGGCTGACCTGTGGCTGCGACCAACCACGCTTGGCCGCCGCCTGGCTGAAACTGCCCAGCTCAGCCACATCCAGCAATAACTCCAGATCAGACAAAGCCACAGACATAAAAAAATCGCATATGAAATATTAGTAGAAGTCGACTTACATAATAGCAGGCCGCCTCCCTAAAATGCTGTTCGAATGAGGAGAGCACATGGCTTCTGCACAAAGGGCACGCAAACTGGGCAAGGCATTCATCCTGCTGGACAACCTGCTGGTGATATTCGGTTTCTTCATGGTTTTTCCGCTGATCAGCCTGCACTTTGTCGATCAGCTAGGCTGGAGTGCCAGTGTCGTCGGCCTGGCACTGGCCATGCGCCAGTTCATGCAACAGGGGCTGGGCCTGTTTGGAGGTTCGCTGGCCGACCGCTACGGCGCCAAGCCATTGATTGTCTGCGGCATGCTGCTGCGTGCCGCCGGCTTTGCCTGCATGGCACTGGCGCATGCCCCCTGGCTGCTGTTTGCCTCCTGCCTGCTCTCCGGTCTGGGCGGGACCCTGTTCGATCCGCCACGCACCGCGCTGGTGGCCAAACTGGTACGGCCCGCAGAGCGGCCACACTTCTACGCCATCCTGATGATGCAGGACAGCGCCGGTGCGGTGGCAGCCGCCCTGCTGGGTTCCTGGCTGCTGCAATTCGACTTTCGCTGGGTGGGTCTGGCAGGCTGCGCCATGTTCATGCTGGCCGCACTGGTCAATGCCCTGTTGCTGCCGCCGTACCGGGTCGCCACGGGCAAGAGCTCTCCCTGGCACGCCATGCGTACCGTCTTGCACGACAGGCGCTACATGCGCTTTGTACTGACCCTGAGCGGCTATTACATGCTTGCGGTACAAGTGATGCTGCTGGTGCCGGTCACCATCAAGCAACTGACAGGCAGCTATCAGGCCGTAGGCTGGATGTATATGCTGGAAACCTGCCTGTCACTCAGCCTGCTTTATCCGCTGGCACGCTGGGGAGAGCGGTATTTGCGACGCGAGCAGCGCATGCTGATCGGCCTGGCACTGATGAGCATCAGCCTGGCCAGCATGAGCGGCGTGCGACACCCACTGGCTGCCTTCACCATTCTGGCCCTGTTCTTTCTTGGCTCCATCATCATGGAGCCGGCGCGGGAAACCTATGTCGCCAGTCTGGCCAAGACGCATGCCCGTGCCAGCTATCTGGGCTGCAGCCGGATTGGCCTGGCCTTGGGCGGTGCTGTGGGCTATGTTGGAGGAGGGTGGCTGCTGGACATGTCCCGCCAATGGCAGCTGCCGGCGCTACCCTGGCTGAGCCTGGCCATGGTGGGCAGCATCACTTTGCTGGCACTCTGGGGGCAGTTGCTGCGCCCTGGAGTCGGCATACGCTGTGCCAGCAGTACCGTTTGATGAAAAAACAAAACCCGCCAGTTGGCGGGGTTCTGTTTGAAGCTGTCGGGACGTTGACCGGTCAGGTCAGCGCACCTGGCAATCCTGGCGCATCCTCTGCCTGATCAGGCAGCCTGGATGTTCGACGCTTGCTTGCCCTTCGGGCCGCTAACGATGTCAAAGCTTACACGTTGACCCTCTTTCAGGGTCTTGAAGCCTTGCATATTGATGGCGGAGAAATGGGCAAACAGGTCTTCACCACCCTCATCCGGGGTAATAAAGCCAAAGCCTTTAGCGTCGTTGAACCACTTAACGGTACCAATTGACATGTTACTTCCTTGATTGACTATGGCTGGTGAGGCCGACCAACTTAAAGCCTGCTGTCCATTCCGGCTTATCCGGGAATGCCAAACAGCTAAGCCAAGCACCTGAACAGCATTTCTACGCAACCATCGTGATAGCGTCAAGTCCAAAAGGAATTCGCACTCGCCCCTTGAAAAAAAGTCTGGGGGAACCAAAATTGAAGTAAACCGCGGTTTAACTGAAAGTCGACATGTCCACGCAGTTCAGCAACGACGCCGTCAAAGAGGTGTCAAGGGTGAGGACCACCCCTCCCCCCATGTATAAGGTATTGTTATTGAACGATGATTTCACCCCAATGGAATTTGTGGTGGAAGTGTTGCAGCAGTTGTTCCACATGAACAGGGAAAAGGCTACCCAAGTCATGTTGCAAGTCCATACGCAAGGTCACGGCGTGTGTGGCGTTTATACCAAAGACGTGGCTGCCACCAAGGTTGAACAGGTGTCGCAATTTGCCAAAGCACACCAGCATCCGCTTCAGTGCGTAATGGAGGAAAACTGATGATTGCCCAGGAGCTTGAAGTAAGCCTGCATATGGCGTTCATGGACGCCAGGCGCAAGCGCCACGAGTTCATCAGCGTGGAGCATTTGCTGCTTGCCATGATCGACAATCCCTCCGCCGCCGATGTTTTGCGCGCCTGCGGGGCCAATCTCGACCAGCTGAAAAAACAGCTGGGCGACTTCATCGACGAACACACCCCTACCGTTCCGGGGGAAACCGAGGTCGAAACCCAACCCACGCTGGGCTTCCAGCGGGTGATTCAACGCGCCATCCTGCATGTGCAGTCTTCCGGCAAGAAGGAAGTGACTGGCGCCAACATTCTGGTAGCCATCTTCGGTGAAAAAGACTCACATGCCGTGTATTACCTGCATCAACAGGGAATTTCACGGCTGGATGTGGTCAATTTCATCTCGCACGGCATTACCAAACAGCGCTCGCCGCAACACCCGCCCGAGCCACGCGAACAACACAACGAGTCCGAGGGCGAAGAGCAATCTGCCGGTCCTGGTGGCGCGCTGGAAAACTACACGCTCAACCTCAACCAGCAGGCACGCGATGGCAAGATCGACCCGCTGATTGGTCGTGAGCACGAGCTGGAACGCACGGTGCAAATCCTCTGCCGGCGCCGCAAGAACAACCCGCTGCTGGTGGGTGAAGCCGGCGTGGGCAAGACGGCCATTGCCGAGGGGCTGGCGCGGCGCATCGTCAACAACGAAGTGCCCGATGTCCTGTCCAAGGCCACCGTTTATGCGCTGGACATGGGCGCCCTGCTGGCTGGCACCAAGTACCGCGGCGATTTCGAGCAGCGCCTCAAGGCCGTTATCAAGCAGCTGACCGAAGATGAACACGCCATCCTGTTCATCGACGAGATTCACACGCTGATCGGGGCGGGTGCGGCTTCCGGCGGTACGCTGGATGCGTCCAATCTGCTGAAGCCGGCACTGTCCAATGGCAGCCTGCGCTGCATTGGTGCCACCACGTATAACGAATACCGCGGCATTTTCGAAAAGGACAACGCCCTGTCGCGGCGTTTCCAGAAGATCGATGTGGCCGAGCCGACCGTGGAACAGACCGTGGAAATCCTCAAGGGGCTGAAATCGCGCTTCGAGGCCCATCACGGCGTGAAGTACACCCAGTCCGCACTGTCCACTGCGGCAGAGCTGTCGGCCCGCTATATCAACGACCGTCACCTGCCGGACAAGGCCATCGACGTGATCGACGAAGCGGGGGCGGCACAGAAGATCCTGCCCAAGTCGCGGCAGAAAAAGGTGATCAACAAGTCCGAGATCGAAGAGATCGTGGCCAAGATTGCCCGCATTCCGCCGAAGACGGTGTCCACGGATGACCGCAATGTGCTGAAAAACCTGGAGCGCGATTTGCGCAACGTGGTGTTCGGCCAGGACAAGGCCATCGAAAGCCTGGCCACGGCCATCAAGATGACGCGCTCCGGCCTGGGCAATCCGCAAAAACCCATCGGCTCCTTCCTGTTCTCCGGACCAACCGGGGTGGGCAAGACCGAAGTGGCCAAGCAGCTGGCCTATGTGCTGGGCGTGGAGCTGATTCGCTTTGACATGTCGGAGTACATGGAGCGCCATGCGGTCAGCCGTCTGATCGGTGCGCCTCCGGGTTATGTCGGCTTCGAGCAGGGCGGTCAACTGACCGAGGCCATCAGCAAGCATCCTTATGCCGTACTGCTGCTGGACGAGATCGAAAAGGCCCATCCCGACATCTACAACGTACTGTTGCAGGTGATGGACCATGGCACCCTGACCGATAACAACGGCCGCAAGGCGGACTTCCGCAACGTGGTGATCATCATGACCACCAATGCCGGTGCCGAAGCCATGTCCAAGCCGACACTGGGCTTTACCCAGTCCAAGGCTGCCGGTGATGAAATGGCCGACATCAAGCGCCTGTTCAGCCCGGAATTCCGTAACCGGCTGGATGCCACCATCTCCTTCAAGATGCTGGATGAGCAGATCATCATGCAGGTGGTGGACAAGTTCCTGATGCAGCTGGAACACCAGCTCAGCGACAAGAAGGTGGAAATCCACTTTACCGATGCGCTGCGCGCCTTCCTGGCCAAACGTGGCTTTGACCCGCTGATGGGGGCGCGCCCGATGGCGCGGCTGATTCAGGACACCATCCGCAAGGCACTGGCCGACGAGCTGCTGTTTGGCCGTCTGTCCAATGGTGGGGAGGTGACGGTCACCGTCAACGAGCAGGATGTCGTCGAGCTGCAATTCGACCAGGAAACCCTGGCTGCCGAACCAGCCTGACGCATCTCGCCATCAACACAACGCCCGCATGCTGTGCGGGCGTTTTCTTTTGGCGCGCCCTCCCGACTCAGCCGCGCGGGTGATGCTGGGCATGCAGCTGCTTGAGCCGCTCCCGCGCCACATGGGTGTAAATCTGCGTGGTGGAAATATCAGAGTGTCCCAGCAGCAGCTGCACCACGCGCAGGTCGGCACCATGATTGACCAGATGCGTGGCAAAGGCGTGTCGCAGCACGTGCGGACCAATGGGCGGCAAGCCCTGCTGCCGCGCATAGCCGGCAATCAGGTGCCAGGCCATCTGCCGTGTCATGCCTGCCTTGCGCTGGGTGACAAACACCGCATCGCAGGGCAGCCCGCCCAACAACAGCACACGGGCTTCCCTGAAGTAGCGCTCCAGCCAGTCCAGTGCAATCTCCCCCAAGGGCACCATGCGCTCCTTGTTGCCCTTGCCGCGGGTAATGATCAGGCCGGTCACCATGTCCAGCTGCTGCAGCGTCAGCCCGACCAGTTCGGATACGCGCAAGCCGGTGGCATAGAGTACTTCGAACATGGCCCTGTCGCGCAGACCCAGCGGCGTTTCCACATCGGGCGCCTGTAACAGCAGCTCGACCTGGCCCTCAGACAGCGCCTTGGGCAAGCGCTGCCCCAGCTTGGGATTGCCCAGATGCGTGGTCGGATCATCGGCCCGCTGGCCGCTGGCCAGCAGAAACTGGTAATAGCGCCGCAAGCAGGATAGCTGGCGGGCACGGGTGGCTGGCTTTTCGGTATCAACCGCCATCAGCAAGGCGCGCTGAATAAGCGCCTGATCCGCCGTATCCAGCTCGGCATCCTGCGCCTGCAACTGCCGCTGCAGCTTGAGCAGGTCGCGACGGTAAGCGGCCAGCGTATTGGCGGACAGCCCGTCGCTCAGCCACAGATGATCCAGAAACCGGTCTATGCTCTCGCCACTCATGTCCTACCCTCACCTTGCCCCGCTTGCAGACGCAAAAAAAGCGCAAGGCAGCTGCCTTGCGCTTTCATCATACCTGACGGTATCAGGATCAGCCTTGCTTGCGAGCCGGCAGTTTTTCCTTGATACGTGCAGACTTGCCGGTACGACCACGCAGGTAGTACAGCTTGGCGCGACGTACATCACCACGGCGCTTCACTTCTACAGAAGCCACCAGCGGGGAGTAGGACTGGAAAGTACGCTCAACACCTTCACCGGCGGACATCTTGCGCACGATGAAAGAGCTGTTCAGACCACGGTTACGCTTGGCGATCACCACGCCTTCGTAAGCCTGCAGACGTTCGCGGTTACCTTCCTTTACCTTGACATGAACCACAACGGTATCGCCAGGAGCGAATTCCGGGATGGTCTTGCCCAGGCGGGCGATTTCTTCTTGCTCGAGTTTCTGGATCAGATCCATGTGTTACTCCGGTTTTTTGAGGATATCTTGTTCCTGCTGGTACTCTGCCAGCAGCCGAGATTCCTGTTTTGTCAAAGAGCGGCCTTGCAGCAGATCCGGGCGACGTTGCCACGTCCGTCCCAGCGCCTGCTTCAAGCGCCACTTGGCAATCAGTGCATGATTTCCGGATAGCAGTACATCCGGCACCCGCATGCCCTGATAGTCTTCGGGTCGGGTATAGTGCGGACAATCAAGGAGTCCGTTCACAAATGAATCTTCATAAGCAGACTGGGCATCGTTGAGCACACCAGGAAGCAGCCGGATGACTGCATCCATCAGCACCATGGCCGGTAGCTCACCACCGGACAACACATAGTCGCCAATGGAAATCTCCTCATCCACCTGGCGCTCGATCAAGCGCTCATCCACCCCTTCGTAACGGCCGCACAATACAATGAGACCGGGACGTCGGGACAGCTCCACCGCTTTCTCGTGCGACAAGGCACGGCCCTGCGGTGACAGGTAAATCACATGGCTCTCTTCGACACCTGCTGCCTGCTGTCGCGCCTTGGCTGCCGTAATGGCAGCTTCCAGCGGTTCGATCAGCATCAGCATGCCAGGCCCACCACCATAGGGACGGTCGTCCACACGGCGGTAGTTGTCATGGGTGAAATCGCGTGGATTCCATTTCTGGAAATCCCAAATGCCCAAATCAAGCGCCCGCTGGCTTACGCCAAAGCGGGCGATGGCATCGAACATTTCCGGAAACAGCGTGATGGCATCGATATGCATCAGTAGTCGAGGCCCCAGTCTACTGAAATGCTGGCCTCGGCCAGATTTACATTCAGCACAAACTGGCCGACAAAGGGAATCAGCCGCTGGCCGTATTCACCTTCAACTACCAATACGTCGTTGGCACCGGTTTCCATCAGTTCGGTCACCTTGCCAAGCACCACGCCTTGCTGGTTGACGACAGACAGGCCGATCAGATCGGACCAGTAATATTCGTCTTCACCGGCTTCCGGCAATTCACTACGGGGAACGGCAACCTGCAGGCCGCGCAGGGCTTCCGCCCCATCACGATCGTCAACGCCTTGCAGCTTGGCGGATAAACCCTTGGGTTGCACTGCCCCGTTTTCAAATGTGTACGGCTTCCAGCTGTCATCCTTGCCCAGCCACCAGACCGGGTAGTCAAACAGACCGTCAGCGTATTCGGTATCGGCCTGGACTTTCACCCAGCCCTTGATACCGAAGGCGCCACGCACAAACCCCATCAAGACGAGATCTTCTTTGCGCATGCGCCTTAGTCCGTTAGTTGAGTCAACGAACGATTAGGCAGCAACCTTCTGCTCTTTCAGCAGCTTGGCTACGGCGTCGGTAACCTGAGCGCCAACGCCGATCCAGTAGTTCAGACGATCGGAAGTCAGGCGCACGCGCTCTTCCTTCTCGTTAGCTACCGGGTTGTAGAAGCCAACGCGCTCGATGAAGCGACCGTCACGACGGTTACGGGAATCGGTCACCACGATGTTGTAGAACGGACGGTTCTTGGCGCCGCCACGTGCCAGACGAATCACTACCATTGTCGATTGTCCTTAGATAAAAACGGTATCGTAGAAAAGCCCACGATTCTATGGCACTTTTCCCTTATCTTGCAAGCGCTTAATACGCTTGCGGCCCGGTGTGGCCCATATCAGCAGGCAGGACAGCCCTGTTTGACGGATAAAAACCACACCCCATGACCACCCGGGCGGCCATCCGCCACCCATGCTGCCTTACAGGATTTTGGTTACGATGGTCAGCGCCCGGTCTTCCGGGTGGGTTTCCACGGTAAAGCCCAGCTTGTGCATCAGCTTGAGCATGCCCTTGTTGCCGGCCAGTACTTCGCCACGCATGACCTTCAGCCCTTGCTCGCGGGCGGCATCAAACAAGGCATTCATCAGGATGTAGCCAATGCCCTTGCCCTGCCACTTGTCAGCAACTTCCAGCGCGAACTCGCAGCCCTCGTTGTCCGGGTCGGTAATGAAACGCGCCACCGCCTGCTGCTCCTCGCCTTTTTCCGTCTCGCAGGTCATGGCCAGCGCCATCTCGCGGTCGTAATCGAGCTGAGTGAAGCGCACCAGCATGGTCTGTGACAGCTGCTTGATGCTGGACATATAGCGGTTGTAGCGGCTTTCGTCGGACAGGGTCCGCACGAACTCCTGCTGCATTTCGGCATCTTCCGGCCGCACCGGACGGATGGTGACCGCCATGCCATCGTTGAGCGTGGCACTGCGTACCATGTGCATGGGGTAAGGCATGATGGCCATGTGGCCATAGCGTTTCACATCGGGCTTGAGTGGCTCGACGATGATGCGCGCATCCAGGGCGATGACCCCTTTTTCATCCGCCACCAGCGGATTGATGTCCATCTCGCGCAGTTCCGGCAGCTCGCACACCATTTCCGACACATGCAGCAGCACATCGACCAGCTCATCCATGTCCACGGCGGGCAGGTTCTTGAAGGCGCCCAGCAGTTGGCCGATGCGCGTCTTGCGTATCATGCTGCCCACCAGATACTTGTTGAGCGGTGGCAAAGACAGGGCGCGATCATGCATCACTTCGACCGCGATACCACCGGCACCAAAGGTGATCACCGGCCCGAACGAGCTGTCATGGGTCACCCCCACCATCACCTCGCGGGCAAAGCGCCGCTTGCGCATGGGCTGTACCGAGATGCCATCGATGCGCGCTTCCGGCATGGCCTGGTGCGCGCGTTCCAGAATGCCCCGGAAGGCCGCACGCAAGGTGGCTTCGTTGCTGATGTTCAGCTCCACGCCGCCGACATCGGATTTGTAGATGATGTCCGGTGAATCGATCTTCAGCACCACCGGGTAGTGGATCTGCTCGGCCAGTGCCACGGCCTCGTCTTCGGTACGCGCCAGCAGGGTCGGGTTGACCGGAATGCGGAAAGCCGCCAGCACCTCCTTGGATTCCCGTTCGGAGAGCACGGTGCGTCCCTCCGCCATGGCGCCGGCGATGGCGGCACGGGCGCGGCTGAGATCCGGGGCCTCGCGCTTGCCCTCCAGCGGGCTGGGGGTCTGCAACAGCAGCTGCTGGTTGTGATGGTAGGAGGCCAGGTTGCGGAATACCTCGATGCCATATTCCGGCGCACGGAAATGGGCACACTTGGCCTTGGAAAACAGGTCGCGGCTTTCTGATACCTTGGCATCCCCCAGCCAGGACAGGAACATCGGCTTGCTCGATTCACGCTGCAGGCCAATCATCAGCTGCGCCGTGGTCAGGTGATCCGTGCCGGCCTGCGGGGTGAAGATCACCAGTACCCCATCCACATTGGGGTCGTCGATACAGGCCTTTACCGCCGTGCGAAAACGCACCGGGCTGGCGTCGCCGATCAGGTCGATGGGGTTGCCATGCGACCAGTTGCGCGGCAAGGCATTGTTGAGCAGCTCCATGGTGCTGTCGCTCAGCCTGGCCAGCTCCACACCATTGGTATATGCACTGTCGGCCGCCAGCACACCGGGGCCGATACCGTTCGTCACAATGGCCAGCCGTTTGCCACCCACGCGGAAATTGGCCGCCAGCACCTTGGCCGCGGTAAACAGCTGGGCAATGGAGGACACGCGCAATACACCGGCCCGCGACAGCGCCGCGTCAAACACATCGCCACTCTCGATCAGGTTGCTCGAATGCGTCACCCCGGTCACATCGTCCTGGTAACGACCAGACTTGATCACCACCACCGGCTTGGTACGGGCGGCCGCACGCAGTGCACTCATGAAACGGCGCGCATGATGAATGTGGTGAACATGCAACAGAATGCCCTGGGTGAAGTTATCTGCCACCAGGTAATCCAGGATCTCACCGAAATCGACATCCAGCGCCTCGCCCACCGAAATCACGCTGGAAAAACCGATGCCCTTGCTGTCGGCCCAGTCCAGCATGGCGGTACACAAGGCAGAGGACTGCGACACCAGCGCCATATTGCCCGGCCGCACCTTGCTGGTGTAGTTGGTGGCATTGAAACCGGCCACCGGTCGCATCAGGCCCAGTACATTCGGCCCCAGCACACGGATGCCGTAATGGCGGGCAATCGAGACCGATTCATTCAGGATCTCGCGCTCCAGCTGTTCGCTGTCGGAAAACTCCTTGGCCAGCAGCACCGCCTTGATGCCCTTCTTGCCACAGTCTTTGATGATGGCCGGCAGGGTGCGGATTGCGGTACACACCACCGCCATATCCACCGCCGCGTCGATCAGGCGTACCGACGGCACGGCCGGAATGCCACCAACCACTTTGTGATTGAGATTGACCGGAAACAGCTTGCCTTGAAAATTGCCAGCCAGCAGGTTGGCAAACACCGCCTGACCGATGGACCCCGGGGTATCGCTGGCACCGACAACCGCGACATTACGCGGCGAAAAGAGCGAAGTAAGGTAGTGAGGCCTCATGGCAGTAGTTCCAGTTCTGTTGAATCAAGCAATAAAGCATCGTTTAAAGGCGCCTTGCCGGATGCCGTGGCAGCTGACGAGCGAAAACCCTTTGTGACACAGCGGCTTGCGTTAACCATGCCGCCATTATTTCCCGATCATGTTGCGACAGTATTGTGCATTGCACAATAAGGAGTAACGATAATACAAATCACCCTCCCCTACTGGCACACAGGCCAGCGCCGCTGCAGGGCAGCAGATCGCCGCGGTTGGCCGCAAGCCATCTTCCCGCAAACATCAACATGTCATGTTGACTTCAGGCAAGCAGCTCACAAATGAATTTTATAGCAAAGACCAATGGCACCTGACGGACCCGGGGCCGCTTTACTGGTGGTAATCGCACTGCAATATTGCTAATCTTGCCTGCTTGGCAACCCATTGCGTTGCATCGCAACAAATTCATTCAGCCCGCCCGCAGCACGCTGGCGAGCAGGAGTCAGCCCATCATGACGAAGCGCGTCGTCACCCTTGCCCACTACTATACCCAGCCGGAAATCCAGCAGATGGCTGACAAGGTGGGAGACAGCCTGGAGCTGTCCTTGTACGCCAAAGAAGCCAATGCCGACATCATCGTGTTTGCCGGCGTCCGTTTCATGGCCGAAACCGCCAAAATCCTCAACCCGCAGGCCGAAGTCATCCTGCCGGATGCAGGCTCCACCTGTTCGCTGGTGACCCAGACGGATGTCACTGCGCTCAAGGCCTGGCGCGAAAGCCACCCCGACCACGTGCATGTGTCGTACATCAACTCAAGCGCCGAACACAAGGCGCTGTCCGACTGGATTGTCACCAGCCGCAATGTCGACGACATCATTGCCCACCTGTATGCCGAGGGCAAAAAGGTCATCTTCTCGCCCGATCGCAATATGGGCGGTTATCTGAACGACCAGTACGGATACGACATGCCGCTGTGGTCCGCCGTGTGCGAAGTACACGACAAGTTCAATGAAGCCGCACTGGACGAAGCCTTTGCCGCCGCCAGCGGTGAAAAATACCTGATCGCCCACCCGGAAAGCCCGCTGCCGGTGTTGAAGAAAGCCGATTACGTCGGCTCCACCTCCGGCATGCTTAACTGGGTCAAAGCGTTCAAGGGTGACAGCAAGGCGGTGATTTTCGTCGCTACCGAAGACGGCATTCTCTACAACATGGGCCTGGCCCGCCCGGACCTGGACCTGCGCCAGGCACCGATTTACGCCGGCTGCCAGTGCAACTCCTGTCCTTACATGAAGATGAATACCATCGAGGCCGTCAAACGCGCCCAGCAAGGCGAGGGCCTGCGCATCGACTACCTCAGCAGCGCACAGATGGATGCCGCCCGCGTCCCCATTGAACGCATGCTCGACTTCAGCCAGCGCTACTACGCCTGATCATGCAAACCCGCCACGGCGGGTTTTTCTTTGTCTGTCATGCCGCTGCGGTTTTCCACAGCGCCACGGCAGCGATACAATCAGGCGTCCAACCTGGAAGCACAGCATGAAGTTCCTGATCAGCAATGATGACGGCTATTTTTCCCCGGGGATCCGTACCCTGGCCGAAACACTGTCCCGTCATGGAGAGGTTGTCGTCGTGGCCCCCGAGCGAGACCGCAGCGGAGCCAGCAATTCGCTGACACTGGACAGACCGCTCACCGTACGCCAGGCCGCCAACGGCTTTCACTATGTCAATGGTACACCCACCGACTGTGTGCATCTGGCGGTAACCGGCCTGCTGGACTTCCGTCCCGACATGATTTTCAGCGGCATCAACCATGGCCCCAATATGGGCGACGACACCATTTACTCCGGTACGGTGGCCGCCGCCACCGAAGGCTTTCTGCTCGGCATCCCTGCCGTTGCCATCTCGCTGGCCGGCTACAGCGGCCAGCACTTTGCCAGCGCCGCCCAGGTAGCCGATCAACTGGTCACCCGCTGCAAACAGCAGCCATTTGCCCAGCCGGTGCTGCTCAATGTCAACGTCCCGGATGTTCCGCCAGAACAGCTGCAAACCATGCAGGTCACCCGGCTGGGACGCCGCCATCATGCCGAACCGGTAATCAAAGCAAAGAATCCGCGCGGAGAGACGATATACTGGGTAGGACCGGTCGGCAGCGCACAAGATGCCGGCCCAGGCACCGACTTCGCCGCCATCGCGGGCAACCATGTGTCTGTTACCCCGCTGATGCTCGACCTCACCGCTTTCGGCCAACTGGACGGAATCAACACATGGCTTCATCCGTGACACAAGACAGTCAGGCTTATGGCATGCTGTCAGATCGAACCCGCAAGCGCATGGTAGAACGCTTGCGCCAGGCTGGCGTACAGGACGAGCGAGTGCTCAATGCCATGTCCGAAGTCCCGCGCCACCTGTTTGTCGATCAGGCACTGGCCACGCGCGCCTATGACGATGTGTCCCTCCCCATCGGCCACGGCCAGACCATCTCGCAGCCACATACCGTGGCCCGGATGACTGAAATCCTGCTGGCCGGACGCAAACCGGGGAAAATACTGGAAATCGGCACTGGCTGCGGCTATCAGACCGCCGTACTGTTGAAGACCGGGGCCGAGGTGTACTCCATTGAACGACTTGGCGTTCTGCTGGACAAAGCAAGACGCAATCTGCGGGCGGCCAAGCTGGTGCACGCACGGCTGGTACACGGCGATGGCCACTTCGGCTTGGCGGAAGCCGCACCGTTCGAAGGCATCATCATGACCGCTGCAGCACGCAATATTCCGGAAGCACTGGTCGAGCAGATGGCGGAAGGCGGGCGTCTGATCATGCCCGTTGGCGATACCGAACAGCATTTGTGGTTGCTGGAGAAGACGACGCAAGGCTTGCAAAAGACCCGGCTGGATCCGGTGAAATTTGTCCCACTATTGCCCGGCCGTAACTAACTCTTGCAAAAACACCACACATAACCTGTCAAATGATTTACAAAACCCAACTAACTGACATATAAAATCTCCAGGCATGCATAAACAGCATTCAAAGCGTTGGCTTGCGGCGTCACTGACGGCCGCCGTTCTTACCGGCTGCAGCAGCATGGCGCAACAAGCAGCACCGGTAGAATCCGCCCGCCCGGCCCAGATCGCCGCGGGTACTGGCATCAGCAAATCGGCTCCCGCACCGGTCGCCGAAGTCGCCGTGGCCAGCCCCTACCAGAGTAGTGGCAGCCTGGCTGCCAAACCGGTGCAATCTGGCGCTGGCGAAAAGACCCATGTGGTACAACCAGGTGAAAACCTGTATCGCATCTCGCTGAACAACGGGTTGAAGTACAAGGATGTTGCGGCATGGAACAATCTGCCGGACACCAATATCAAGGTCGGTCAGGTCTTGCGCCTGACACCACCGGATTCGACCGGCAATACGGTGCCGCCCACTGCGGCCAAAACGGCGGAAACCGTAACGGTAGTGCAGCAAAGTTCGCGTAATACTGCTGTAGTAGAAAATGGTAATCCGGCAGCGACGAGCAGCAAGAACTACCCCAAAGCGCTCAAACTGCCCTACTCGGAAGAGGCAGCCCGGAGTCTGGCACAACAAAGCGAAGGTAGTGCCGGCAAGAAGGCGGTGATCGGCAAAAACAGCAGCGCTTCAGCTCCGATCGCACAAGCCGATAAAAAGGACAGTAGCTCCCCAGCGGCATTATCGGAAAATAAGAACAAAATAGAAGAAAAATCGCAGACAGCGCTAGGCGAAGACGCAGTCGCCTGGATCTGGCCGACCGAAGGCAAGGTGATCCGGGCTTATTCGGACAGCAACAAGGGGCTGGACATCAGTGGCCGCACAGGCCAGGCCGTCATCGCAGCCGGCGATGGCAAAGTGGTATACAGCGGGAATGGCTTGAGGGGCTACGGCAAGCTCATCATCATCAAACACAACAAAACATTCCTGTCTGCGTACGCACACAACAGCCAGTTACTGGTGAAGGAGGGGCAAAGTGTCAAGAAAGGGCAGAAGATTGCCGAAATGGGCAATACCGATGCCGATCAGGTAAAACTGCACTTCGAGATTCGCCGTTTCGGGAAACCGGTAGATCCGATGCAGTACCTAGACAACAAATCCTGAGCAGGGGTATTTCCCCCTGCAAGGAACCACCGTAGCGGGGGGAATCATGAGCCAAGACAGCGATATCCTTGAAGAAGAGGAAATTCTTGAAGAAGAAGCCGTAGAAGAAGCAGCTGCCGAAGCAGATGCCGAAGAAGCGGCGGAGCGTCAAAGTGTTACCGAAGAGGTAGCAGATGTCACTCAGATCTATCTGAACGATATCGGCAACAATGCCTTGCTGACACCGGCCCAGGAGCTGGCGCTGGCCCGACGTGTGGTGGCGGGAGAGTTTGAAGCCCGGCAAAAGATGATCGAGCACAACCTGCGCCTGGTGGTCAACATTGCCAAACACTACATCAACCGTGGCCTTGCCCTGCTCGATCTGATCGAAGAAGGCAATATCGGCCTGATGCACGCGCTGGAAAAGTTCGACCCGGAACGCGGTTTCCGTTTCTCCACCTACGCCACCTGGTGGATCCGGCAGAGCATCGAGCGCGCCATCATGAACCAGTCGCGCACCATCCGCCTGCCGGTGCATGTGATCAAGGAGCTCAACGTCTATCTGCGCGCCTCGCGCCATCTGGAAAGCCAGATCGGCCGTGAACCGACGCTGGACGAAATCGCTCACCTGGTCGGCAAGCCGGTGGAGGATGTGCGCAAGGTGATGAACCTGAATGAGCGCATGGCCTCACTGGATGCACCGCTGGATATCGATCCCATGCTGTCGATTGGTGAATCGATCCCGGACGAGCAGCATGAAGAGCCGGAAATCCAGTTGCACAACAGCCAGCTGGAAATGTTTGTCAAAGACTGGCTATCCCAGCTGAACGAGAAGCAGTGCATGGTGATAGAGCGCCGTTACGGCTTGAATGGCCATGAAATCTGCACGCTGGAAGAACTGGCCGCCGCCTTGAACCTGACCCGCGAGCGGGTACGGCAGATTCAGATCGAAGGCCTGGAGCAACTGCGCCGCATCCTGCGTCGCAAGGGTATTTCCCGCGACTTCCTGCTGTAAGCCGCCACCCAGTACTCAGCCGGTTTCAGCCCCGCCCCTGGCGGGGCTGTTTCATTGACGGCCGGGGCGAAAGGCTTTGACCCGACGCAACCATTGCCGGGCCTGTTGCGGCGCTGCAGGCTGCCGATAACGCATGGCGGCATACTCTTTCAGCAGGGCCTTGAGCTGGCGGTAATCCGGCTCGGGCAGGCGACGCGCCTTGTTCAATATATCCAGCGGGCCATCACTGTCCACCACCACGATGCCCATGGCTGCAAGAGCCTGCACCAGCCGATGCCTCCCCTGCTGCAAGGGTGGCACCGAAGGCCGGCGGCGCCACAACAGCAACAAGGGCAGGCAGGCCAGGCTGCCGCCGATCAGCACCGCCCGCAGTACTGTGCCACTGTCAACCTGGTCGCCCAGGCCCAGCCAGCGATACAGATTAAGCTGCTTGCCGGCATCATAGCCCACCACCCATTGCTGCCAGGCAAAGCCGGCAGCCTGCCAGTTTTGCTGCACACGCAATAACCAGCCCGGCATGCTGCGCCCCAGTACGGGCAGCTGCGGCTGCATGGCGGGGATGCTCTGGCTGACCCCCTGCGCCACCCGGTCGGGTGCCACGGCGGCCGTCGGGTCTACCCGCAGCCATTCACCGCTTTCGGCCAGCCAGATTTCCACCCAGGCGTGGGCATCGGATGATCTGACCTGCCAGAACTGCCCTACCGGATTGAACTGCCCGCCCTGATAGCCGGTGACGATGCGCGCCGGCATGCCGGCAGCTCGCGCCATGAAGGCCAGCGCCGAGGCATAGTGCTCACAAAAGCCCTGCCGGCTGGAGAACATGAATTGATCAATGCCGTCCTCGCTGTTCAGCAAAGGCGGCTGCAAGGTGTAGGCAAAACCTCCCAGACGGAAATACTGCAAGGCGGTACGGATAAAGCCGGCCCCATCCCCTCCCTGTGCACGCCACTGCAAGGCCAGCTGGCGGCTGGCCGGATTACCAGGCGGCAAATGGCGGTAGAAATCCTGATCGGCCCGGCTGAGCACGGTACGGTAATGGCCGGCGAGCAGGCTTTCCGCCTGAAAACGGAACAGTTCGTCACCGTCACGCGCCAGTTTGAACAGATTACCCGGCTCCAGCACACCGCCGGCCGGCGCGGTCACCGTGTATTCCAGCAACGGCAGACGCGCTTTGCTGGGCTTGCCCGTCAGACTGTATGACACCAGCCGGCCGCCCTGCCACCGCACGGTCTCGCTGCTCAGGCCACGGACGTTCTGCCAGCGCCGCCCATCGAAATCATCAAAAATCATGATGCGCCAATACATCTCGCTCACCGCAGGAACCCGCTCGGCAAACACCACCGAGAATGCCGGCTCCTGTTGCTGCACCAGTTGACTGATGCTACCCGGCTCCATGCTATCGGACAGGCCGGTGCCGGCGACATGCTGGTCATGCGGCATGCTCCACAGCGGCCCGGGCAGGCGCGGCATCACCACGAACAGCACCAGCATCAGCGGCAGTGACAATGACAGCGCCTGCATGGCGCTACGCAGGCTGCCCTCCACCATTTCGCCGGAGAGGATCAACATGGCCCAGGTCAGCGCCAGCAAGCTGATGGCCAGCCACACCGCGGCCAGCGGCGACTGGTCGAACAACAAGGGCATGGCCGCCAGGAAGAAGCCCAAAGCCAGCAATACCTGCCAGTCTCGCTGCTGGCGTGACTCGAAACTCTTGAAGCCCAGCAACAGGATCAGCAAGGCAGCCCCACCTTCACGGCCCACCAGCGTGTTCAGGCTGAGCCATAGCCCGCCTATGGCCAGCAGCAGCAAGGGCAGCAGCAAGTAGAGCGAGGGCAGGACGGCCTGACGGCGCAGCAGCACAGCACGCAAAGCCAGCATGCACAGCACCAGCATGGGCAGCCACGGCGGCAACAACAGTAATAGCGGCAGGATGACCAGGGCCACGGCCAGCAGTACTGCCATTTCACCTTGTCGCAACAATGATCGGATCATGATGGAAGCTGGAACTCCGCCAGGGCCGCCAGCGCCAGCTCACGCTGCTGCGGCTGCGGCTCGATCAGCACGCCAGGCAAGTGCAGACGGTAATGCTGACCGGCTTTTTCACATTGCTGCACCCGCCAGCACAAGCGGGACAGCCGGCTTTCCACATCCACGGTGGCCGGGTAATCCTGCCAGGCCAGCTGGCGTATCGACTGGCCTCTGGGTTGGCTGGCAAAGCGCTTGCTCACCAGTACATCACGCCGTGCCAGTACGCTCCAGGCAATCTGGCGCGGCGTATCGCCCTGACGGTATTCGGCCAGATGGGAAAAATCCTCCTCATCATCTCCGCTCTGCCGGCCACTGCCCTGTTCGCTGTGCAGATCATTGCGTTCCCGATCGGGCACCGGCAAAGGATAGGCCAGCACATGGCCATCCGGTCGCAGCCAGGCAAATGCGCGCATCAGGCCGAACGGTGCCGTGCTCCACAGCTGCAAGGCAGGGTAAGCATGACGACCACGGCGAGCCAGCAACAAGGGTAGCGCCAGCGACTGGCTGCTGCCGGCAGCCAGCAGGCAGGACAGGGGCTCGCCTTCCTGCCCGGCGCGTAATTGCAGGCGGCGCGCCAGGGCAGAGTCATTGTCCAGTCGTATCCGGCAATCGGCATGCTGTCCGACAAAGACCCCCTCGCCTGGCAGCACCGTCCAGCTCAGGCCGGACAACTGGCGGTAAGCCATCAGTACGGCCACCAGCATCAGGCCGATGATCCAGAACGCCAGCGCATAGGCCAGGCTGACCGCGTAATTGAGCGCACCCACCCATACTGCCAGCGCCACCAGCAACAGCAGCAGGCCAAAGCGGGTGGGCAGCAGATAAATACGCTTCTGCCCCAGCCGGCCAGCCCGCTGCAATGGCAGGCGGCCCAGCAGCCAGCGCTGCAGCGACTTACGGAATAGCAACATGATCCAGCAGCTTGTTCAGGCTGCCCAATGCATCACCGCTCAAGCCCAGCCGATGGCCGGCGACATGGGGAAAGACTGCTTTCACGTCTTCCGGCAAGACGTGATCGCGCCCTTCCAGCAATGCCCAGGCGCGGGCTGCCGCCAGTAGCGCCAGACCGGCACGCGGGCTGAGCCCGGTCAGATAACTGCGCTCCTGCCGGGTCGCCTGCAACAGCGCCAGCACGTAATCGGCCAGATCGGGGGTGACGGTCAGCGCGGCGGCTTTGTTCTGCAACATCAGCAAGTCTGCTGCCGTCAGGGTGGCACCGATATCGGCCAGCAGGGTACGCCGGTCCTGTCCCAGCAACAGGGCACGCTCGGCCTCGGGCGGCGGATAACCCAGCGAGATGCGCATCAGGAAACGGTCCAGTTGCGACTCCGGCAAGGGGAAAGTGCCCAATTGCTCGGAAGGGTTCTGCGTGGCGATGACAAAAAATGGCGTCGGCAGCGGATGGCTTTCACCATCGATGGACACCTGGCGCTCTTCCATGGCCTCCAGCAAGGCGGATTGCACCTTGGGCGAGGCACGGTTGATTTCATCCGCCAGCAACAGCTGGCTGAACACCGGCCCCTGGTGGAAGCGGAAACTGGCGGTTTCACGCTGATAGATGTTGACGCCGAGAATGTCGGCCGGCAGCAGGTCACTGGTGAACTGCACACGCTGATAATGCAGGCCCAGCACGGCAGCCAGCCCATGCGCCAGCGTGGTTTTGCCCACGCCGGGCAGGTCTTCGATCAGCAGGTGACCACGGGCGATCAGGCAGGCCAGCGCCAGCCGGATGGCGCGCGGCTTGCCCAGAATTAGTGTGTTCAGTTGACGATAGGCAAGGCTGAGTGATTGCATTTGGACCCGGTTGCGCGCAGTATTTATCGAAAAGACATAAAGATAAAACTCGCGTCCATTGTACGCAAACAATCGTACGCAACAAGGAAACGCTCGTGTTCACTTGGCTAAAAAACCGTCTACAGAGAAATGGACTCACTGCCTACATCACCCATCCCGTCTGCCTGCAGCACAATATGGGGGTAGGCCATCCGGAATGCCCGGAGCGGCTGATTGCCATCAGGGACCAACTGATGGCCGCGCAAATCTACGACAGCCTGCATGAAGTCGAAGCACCGGAGGTGACCGAGCAGCAGCTGGCCCGGGTCCACCCGCCACGCTATGTGGAATATATCGAAGCCTGTTCACCCAGCGTCGGTACTTTCCGCATGGACCCGGATACCGCCATGGCACCCGGCACCCTGTCGGCAGCGCGCCACGCTGCCGGCGCGGTGATCAAGGCGGTGGAACTGGTGTGCGAGGACAAGGCCCCCAATGCCTTCTGCGCCATCCGGCCGCCAGGCCACCATGCCGAGCACGACAAGGCCATGGGCTTCTGCTTCTTCAACAATATCGCGGTCGGCATTGCCCATGCGCTGTCCACCTACAAGTTTGAGCGGGTGGCGGTGATCGACTTCGACGTGCACCACGGCAATGGCACCGAAGACATCTTCCGTGACGACCCGCGGGTGATGATGGTGTCCATCTTCCAGCACCCCTTCTACCCCTACTGTGGCGACAACCCGGTGGGGGCAAACATGGTGAACGTGCCGCTCAAGGCCGGCAGCACCGGGCGGGAATTCCGCGAAGTGGTGGAAAACGTGTGGCTGCCCAGCCTGCACGACTTCAAGCCTCAGATGATCTTTATTTCTGCCGGTTTTGATGCCCACCGCGAGGATGACATGGGCTCGCTGGGACTGGTGGAAGCCGACTACGAGTGGGTGACCCGCCACCTGATGCAGATTGCCGACCAGTATGCCGATGGCCGCATCGTGTCGGTGCTGGAGGGCGGCTATGATCTGTCCTCGCTGGCGCGCAGCGTCACCGCCCATGTGAAAGTGCTGTCGGACGGCTAGTCAGCCAGCACCCTCAGCCAGAAAAAGCCCGCTTGCGCGGGCTTTTTGCATTAGTCATACCGATCAGATTCAAGACTGTTTATCGCCGCTGCCGGCCTTCTCGCCAATCCTGCCTTCCTGCCCGGTCAACAGCTTGATCAGGTTGGACTTGTGGCGATGGATCACCAGGATGGCAATGATGATGCAGGTGCCAAAATACGGCGAGGACGGCTGCACGATGAAGTAGGCATACACCGGCACCATCACGCAGGCGACGATGGCCGACAGCGAGGAAATCTTCACCACAAAAGCCATGAACAGCCAGGTGGCGATGGCCGCCAGGGCCAGCCAGACATTGAAACCAAACAGCACGCCTACCGCGGTGGCCACGCCCTTGCCACCCTTGAAACCGAAAAACACCGGCCACATGTGGCCGATCAGCACCGCCAGTGCCGACATGGCAATCGCCTGTTCGCCCAGGCCGTAACGCGGCCCGAACCAGGCGGTCAGCGCCACCGCCACCCAGCCCTTGGCCCCGTCACCCAGCAGGGTGAGGACGGCGGCAGTCTTCTTGCCGGAACGCAGGACATTGGTGGCACCGGGGTTGCCGGAGCCATAGCTGCGCGGGTCTGCCATGCCCATGGCCTTGCTCACGATCACGGCAAAGGACAGGGAGCCCAGCAGGTAGGCCGCAACAACGAAGGCAAAAGCTGTCGTGGTCATGGTGTATCCATTAGAATAGAAGGCTTCGGATTTTACGGTATCGGGCGACAAAGCCCAACTCCCGGCATAGCAATGGACATCATTTTCCTGCGCGAAGTACGCGCCGACACCATTATCGGTGTTTATGAGTGGGAGCGGAAAAATCCGCAAACCATCGAAATCGACCTGGAAATCGGCATTCCCAGTGAAGTGCCCTGCCATACCGATAATATCGGCGACACCATTCACTACGGTGTGGTGGTGGAACGCCTGCGCAAGGCGCTGTCCGAGCAACACTTCCTGCTGCTGGAAGCGCTGGCCGAGTACATCGCCAAAGTGATTCGCGAAGACTTTGGCGCACCCTGGGTACAGGTTTCTGTCACCAAGCTGGGCATCCTGCCTGGCGTGCGCCGGGTTGGCGTACTGATAGAACGCGGCCACCGCCCGCGCTGACCTCTGCACCAGCGCGGGTCGATACGACCACTGCACCATGCATGACGGCAGCAAATTGACGTTAACGTAACGGTCATGCACCATGGTGCTCTGCCATCACCCGAGCCACCCATGAGCCAGATCAGCGTTGCAGAATTCCAGGCCTTGATCGACAGCGAACTGCCGCTGGTCAAGCTGTTCGGCATGCGGACCGAAGACATTGCCAACGGCACGGCCCGTCTGCGCATGCACTTCAACCCCGAGCTGATCCGCCCCGGCGGCACCATTGCCGGCCCGGCCCTGATGGCACTGGCCGATGCCACCCTCTACGCCGTGGTGCTGGGCATGATAGGCAAGGTGGAACTGGCGGTCACCACCAGTCTCAACATCAATTTCCTGCGCAAACCACCGCAGCAGGATGTGATTGCCGAGGGGCGCATCCTCAAGCTGGGCAAACGGCTGGCGGTGGGCGAGGTGTTGCTGTACTCCGCCGGCAGCGACGAGCCGGTAGCCCATGTCACTGGCACCTACTCCATTCCGCCATTGCCGGACAATAGATAAACAAAAACCCTCTGCCCGCTTTCGCCATGCAGAGGGTTGTCCGGTGACACCGAAGCAGACCGAAGCTTACTCTTCCTGATTACGCATGAAATCCGCGGTGTTGTAGAAGGCTTCCAGCAGCTTGGCCTTGAGCCAGTCTTCCACCAGCAGTTCGTTCACGGCCTGGGTCATGCACTGCATCCACTGATCGCGCATTTCCCCATCCACGGCAAAGGGCATGTGGCGCATGCGCAGGCGCGGATGGCCAAACTTTTCCATATACAAGCCCGGTCCGCCCAGCCAGCCGGACAGGAACATGAACAACTTTTCGCGCGAACCGGCCAGATCAGCCGGATGCATGTCGCGCAGCACCTTGACCGAGGGGTCGCTGTCCATGATGTCGTAGAAGCGGTTGGTGAGCCAGCGCACCACGCCTTCACCACCCATCAGCTGATAGGGCGTCATATCCTGCATGCTCACCCCTTTACCGGCTGTACCAGCGACGCGGCCAGACGGGCGCGTTCGCGGGCGGTTTCCACATGGTCAGCCTGGGCCACGGCCACCCCCATGCGGCGGCGGACAAAGCTTTCCGGCTTGCCGAACAGGCGCAGGTCGGCACCCGGCACCGCCAATGCTTCGGCCACGCCGTCAAAGGCAATGCCCTGCTCTTCCATGCCGCCGTAAATCACCGCAGAGGCGCCGGCACTACGCAGGCTGGCATCCACCGGCAAGCCCAGAATGGCGCGCGCATGCAGTTCGAACTCGGAGAAACGCTGGGTGGCCAGCGTCACCAGCCCGGTATCGTGCGGGCGCGGGCTGACTTCGGAGAACCACACCTGATCGCCCTTGACGAACAGCTCCACCCCGAACAGGCCACGGCCGCCCAGGGCATCGGTCACCGCCTTGGCCATTTCACGGGCACGCAGCAAGGCCAGCTCGTTCATCGGCTGCGGCTGCCAGCTTTCCACGTAGTCGCCATTTCTTTGCAGATGGCCGATGGGTTCGCAGAAGTGGGTGGCGATGCCTCCAGCACCATCGCTGGCCCGTACCGTCAGCAAGGTGATTTCGTAATCGAAATCGATAAAGCCTTCCACAATCACCCGGCCCTTGTCCACGCGACCGGCGCTGACGGCATACTGCCAAGCCTTGGCCACATCATCCGCGCCACGCAGCAGCGACTGGCCCTTGCCGCTGGACGACATCACCGGCTTCACCAGGCAGGGGTAGCCGATACCGGCGTCGATGGCCTGCTGCAATTCCTCCAGCGAGGAGGCAAAGGCAAACGGCGAGGTGGGCAGGCCCAGTTCGTCTGCCGCCAGACAGCGGATGCCTTCGCGGTTCATGGTCAGGTTGGCGGCACGGGCGGTGGGAATCACCTCGGCCAGACCATCGGCCTCGATGCGCAGCAGTTCCTCGGTGGCGATGGCTTCGATTTCCGGCACGATCAGATGCGGGCGTCGCTGCTCCACCAGGGCGCGCAGCGCGGCGGCATCTGCCATGTCGATCACATGGCTGCTGTGTGCCACCTGCATGGCCGGCGCATCCGCATAGCGGTCCACCGCGATGGTTTCCACACCCAGGCGCTGCAGCGCGATGACAACTTCCTTGCCCAGTTCGCCACTGCCCAGCAGCATGACACGCAGCGCGCTGGCGCTGAGCGGGGTTCCGATACGCATGGTCCGACTCCAGGTTGATGATCCAGGCCGGCATTTTAGCATTGCTACCATGCCCCTCGCTGCGCCGGATCACATCCCCTGAAAAGCAAAATCGATGGGCGGGGTGCGGCCACTGATGATTTCCGCCAGCGCCCGGCCACTGCCGGCACCTTCCGTCCAGCCCAGCGTGCCATGGCCGGTATTGAGGTAAAGATTGGCATAGCGGCTGCGCCCGATCAGCGGCACATTGCCCGGTGTGGCCGGCCGCAGGCCGCTCCAGAACTCGGCGGCATCCCAGTCGGCGACATCCGGCATCAGTGCCTGACCGCGTTTGAGCAGTGCCTGGCAGCGCAGCGCATTCAGGCTGCTGGAATACCCCGCCAGCTCTGCCGTCCCGGCAATGCGCAGGCGCTTGCCCAAACGGGAAATCACCACCTTGTAGGCTTCGTCGGTAATGCTGGCCACCGGTGCCGTGGCCGGGTCGCGCAGCGGCAGGGTGGCGGAATAGCCCTTCCACGGGTAGATGGGCAGGCGTATGCCAAGAGGGGCCGCCAGTAGCGGTGAATAGCTGCCCAGCGCCAGCACGTAAGCGTCGGCCGTCACCCGGCGATAATTTCCCTCCGGCAGATTGACCGACACGCCGCTGATACGGCCATTGTCAGTTTCCAGCGCATTGATGCGGGTATTGAAGCGGAACTCCACCCCGGCGCGCGCCGCATGTTCGGCCATGGCACAGGTATACAGATGTACATCGCCGGATTCGTCCGATGGGCAATAACTGGCCCCAGCCAGCGTGGGGGCGATGCCGGCCAGTGCCGGCTCGATGCGCGCCAGCTCTTCGCGGCTGATGATGTGTTTGTCCATGCCCAGCTCGCGCATTTGCGCGGCCACATGGGCGGCCTCGTCCAGCTGGCGCTGGGTATGAAACAGCGACACGATGCCACGGGTCTGCTGCTGGTAGTCCAGCCCCAGCTCGGCGCGCAGCTGCTGCAGGGTATCGCGGCTATAGCGCCCCAGCGCCAGCATCTGCCGCATATTGGCTTCGGCCCGGCGGCCTCGGCATTCCAGCAGGAACTGCCAGCACCAGCGCCATTGCGCCGGGTCCAGCCGCAGGCGGAACAACAGCGGGGCATCGTCGCGCAACAGCCACTGCAGGATTTGCCAGGGGGCCGACGGATTGGCCCACGGCTCGGACTGGCTGACCGAAATCTGTCCGCCATTGGCAAAGCTGGTTTCGCGCGCCGGCCCGCAGGCACGGTCCAGCACTACCACTTCATGCCCTGCCCGGGCCAGAAACCAGGCGGTGGACACCCCCACCACACCAGACCCCAGCACTGCTACCTTCATGTCGACTCCAGCAGACGTGACAACGGGCAAGACGTGCCTGCCCGTTTGGCTAACTCGATACAGAAGCTGGATAGTAACGCCGCAAGGCAAGCCCCCTCAATGGGCTGGCGGCTACTTTTTCGCCGCGTGCTGATAAACGGTTTTGCCCTTGAGATGAAAATAGTCGGCGGCAAAATAGAAATTTTCCGAATGGCCGACAAACAGCAGGCCGTCCGGCTTCAGCAGCGGGGCAAATTTCTTCAGCACGCCAAACTGGGTGTCACGATCAAAATAGATCATCACATTGCGGCAGAAAATGGCGTCAAACTGCTTGCGCAGCGCCCAGTTGTTTTCGATCAGGTTCAGCCGCTGGAAGGTAATCATGTTACGCAGCACCGCCTTGGCCTGATAGTTGCCATCCGGCAGCTTGTCGAAATACTTCTGCGCATGGCCGGGCGGCAGGCGGGCGATCTTGTCGTCGGAATAAATGCCCTTGCGCCCGGTTTCCAGCACGCTGGTGTCCAGATCGGTCGCCACGATGCTGATGCTGGGCTTGCTGGCCAGCGGGAAGGCTTCCAGCGCGGTGATGGCCAGCGAATACGGCTCTTCTCCGGTGGACGAAGCAGCGCACCAGATGGACAGCTCGCTGGCGCCGGCCGCGGCCCGCTGTTTCAGATGCTCGGCCAGGATGGGGAAATGATGTTCTTCGCGAAAGAAGAAGGTCAGATTGGTGGTGAGGGCGTTGACGAACTGCTCGAACTCGCGCTTGCCCGACACCGACTCCAGAAAATCCACATAGGCCGCAAAGCTGGCCAGTTTCAGCTCGCGAATGCGCCGCACCAGCCGCCCGTACACCATGTCTTTCTTCGACGGATTGAGCGAAATGCCGGCTTCCTTGTAGATCAGTTTGCGGATGCGTTCGAAATCGGCATCGCTGAAACTGAACTCGCGATTGAATTCCACCTTGGGCAATACCAGCGGCGGCAATTTATTCATCTTGATTTTCCCCGATACAAAAAAACCCGGAACAGAGTCCGGGTTTTCATTCTACTCCTGTTTGCATTCGCCCCGGTTTACACCGAGAAGGAGGAACCGCAACCACAAGTGGTGGTGGCGTTCGGATTGCGAATGACAAACTGGGAGCCTTCCAGGCTTTCCTGATAATCGATTTCCGCGCCCACCAGGTACTGGTAGCTCATCGGGTCAACCAGGAAAGTGACACCGTCTCTCTCTATAGCGGTATCGTCCTCATTGGCGATTTCGTCAAATGTAAAACCGTATTGAAAACCGGAGCAGCCACCACCGGTCACGAATACGCGCAGTTTCAGATCAGGATTGCCCTCTTCCGCGATCAGGTCCAGCACCTTGTTGCAAGCGCTGTCGGTAAAGTTGATCGGGGACGGCATTTCGGTAGTAGCAGACATGGTTCACCTCGCAAATCGATTTCGGCCCTGCGGCCATTCACCTACTATTTTAGTCGGATATCGGGGCGAATGGCCAACATTCAATCGCCGAGTGCGTCAAGGCAGCAACGGCACGATGTCCAGACCGGCATTTTCCGGCTGGCCGAACATCAGGTTCATGGTCTGCACCGCCTGACCGGACGCGCCTTTCACCAGATTGTCTTCCACCACCAGGATGATCAGCAGATCGCCATTGCCCGGACGATGCACGGCGATGCGTGCGGTGTTGGAGCCACGCACGCTGCGGGTTTCCGGGTGGCTGCCGGCCGGCAGCACATCGACAAAATGCTCTCCGGCATAGCGTTGCTCGAACAGCGCCTGGAAGTCGGTATCCAGCGCCTCCGGCTTGATACGGGCGTAAATGGTGGAGTGGATGCCGCGAATCATCGGCGTCAGGTGCGGCACGAAGGTCAGCTTGACCGGCCCGCCATGAATGGCGGACAAGCCTTGCTCGATTTCCGGCGAATGACGGTGGCCCTTCACGGCATAGGCCTTGAAGTTATCCCCGGCTTCAGCCAGCAGCGCGCCAACTTCGGCCTTGCGCCCGGCACCGGACACGCCGGACTTGCAGTCGGCAATCAGGGTCTGGGTATCAATCAGCTGCTTGCCGCCTTCCAGCAGCGGCAGCAGGCCCAGCTGGACCGAAGTGGGATAGCAACCGGCCATGCCCACCAGACGTGCCTGGCGGATGGCATCGCGGTTCACTTCCGGCAGGCCATACACCGCCTCGGCCAGCAGGTCGGTACAGCTGTGTTCCATGGCATACCATTGCTGGAATACCGCCGGATCTTTCAGACGGAAGTCTGCCGCCAGGTCGATCACCTTGACCCCGGCAGCCAGCAGTTCGCGTGCCTGGGCCATGGCCACGCCGTGCGGGGTGGCAAAAAACACCACATCGCACTGATCGAGCGGGGTGTCATCCGGGGTGGAAAAAGCCACATCCACGCGGCCACGCAGGCTGGGGAACATCTCGGCCACTTTCATGCCCGCTTCCTTGCGCGAGGTAACGGCCACGACTTCGGCACCGGGATGACCGGCCAGAAGACGCAACAGTTCGACACCGGTATAACCGGTACCGCCGACGATGCCCACCTTGATCATGCTGTACTTCCTTGTATAAATAAACGTCGCAAAAGCGACAGTCTAAGGACTAGCCTTGCGCGATGCAACATCGTTCTGGCCCCTGCGCCAGCCAGCCAGGCTCACAGGCGGAACTGCGCCACCATGGCTTGCAGATCGGACGACAGGCGATGTAATTCAGCTACGGTCTGCATGGCGCCCTGTACCGCCTGATCGGTTTCCATGGTGGCGCGGTTGGCCTGCTCGGCCGCCCGTGCCATTTCGGTGGTGGCCACCGACTGCTCGCGGGTGGAGTCGGCAATATCGTGGATCGACCCCACCACCTGGGCAATCTGCCCCTGAATGCCGGACATGTCCTGCGCCACGCTGCGCGAGGCCTCGACGCCGCTGGCCACCGAGCGCTGCGTCTCGCTCATGTCGTTCAGCGCGGTACGAATATCGCCATGGGTGGCGTCGATCAGCTGGCCGATTTCCACCGTGGCCTTGGCCGTGCGCTCGGCCAGCTTGCGTACTTCATCCGCCACCACGGCGAAGCCACGGCCGGCCTCGCCCGCGCGTGCTGCCTCAATGGCGGCATTCAGTGCCAGCAGATTGGTCTGATCGGCGATATCGCGAATCACCCCGATGATGGTGTTCATCTGGCCGGAGCGATCGCCCAGCGCATTCAATGCCCCACCCAGCCGGCCCACTTCCTGGGCAATATGGGCAATATCATCGGCCAGCCGGCCCACCGCCTGTGCCGAGTGCTGCGAGGTGGCCCCGGTCTGGCTCGCCACTTGTTCGGCCATGCTGGCGTTATCGGCAATGTGATTGATGCTGACGGTAATCTGTTCGATGGTGGCGGCGGCGGCACTGGACACCTCGGACTGTCGCTCCGACTGCTGGCTCACGGTGTGCGTCACCTGCTTCAGGCTGTCCAGCTCGCTATTGAGCGACAAGGCGTGTTCGCGCACATCGATGAACATGCGGCGCAGACTGGCGACAAAGCGGTTGAACGCCTCGGCAGTCTGGCCAATCTCATCCTGCTGTTCCACATGCAGCTGATGGGTCAGGTCAGCCTGACCGCTGGAAATTTCCAGCAAGGCATCACGCAGGCGCATCAGGCCACGCAGCAGACGGGTCAGTGCCAGCTGGGCCAGCACGATGGCCAGCACGCTGCACAGCAAGCCCGCCACCACCAGCGTGATCAGCAAACCCTGCAATGGCGCGAGGATGGCCGCCTTGTCGACCACGCTGCCCAGCACCCAGTCCGAACCGGGCACCGGCGTCAGCTGCAGGAATACCGCATGGCCAGCGATCTCCAGTTCCTGGCTCTGGCTGCTGTCCGTTGCCTGCTGCAGCAAGGCTGCATCCAGCCCTGGCATCACTTCGGCCACCGGCTTGAGCGTGCTGTCCGCTGCCGGATGTGCCACGATCTTGCCACTG
Source organism: Aquitalea magnusonii (assembly GCF_003202035.1). Taxonomy (GTDB): domain Bacteria; phylum Pseudomonadota; class Gammaproteobacteria; order Burkholderiales; family Chromobacteriaceae; genus Aquitalea; species Aquitalea magnusonii. The sequence continues at coordinate 81,220 of NZ_QJKC01000004.1, forward strand.
CGGGTGGCCAGAAAAGCATAACCATCGCCGCGCAGCTTGATGCCCTGTACCAGGCTGATGATGCCTTCCAGCGAGATATCCCCGCCCACCACTCCCTGCAGCTGCTGATTGCGCAGCAAGGGATAGGCCACCGTGACCCCCAGTTTCTTGGTCGAGGCAAACAGATAGGGCTCGGTGACAATGCTGGCGCCTGCGGCAGCGGCCTGCTTATACCAGGGGCGGGCGGTCGGGTCATAGCCCTCCGGTGCGTGCTTGTCAGCCAGCTGGTAAACCATGCGCTTGTCGGCATAGCCGGCAAACAGCTGATCAAAGCGGCCGGCCGCCTTGCCCTGCTGCAACTGCGGCAGCACGTCGCCGCTGCTCACCAGCAAACTGGCCGTGGCCTCCACCGCATCCTTGCGCTGGGCCAGCCAGTTGCCCAGTGCATTGCGATTGCCCAGCATGGCCGCATCCAGCTCATGCCTTACCCCTTCGATGATTTCCGTGCGCATGCGCTGGTAGGACAGCACCGACAGTACCGCCACCACCACCACCAGCAAGCAGGCGACAAAGGCCAGCAAGCGTTGTTTCAAAGACATCTGGTTTTCCCGTTGAGCAACTGTTGGCAGACGACATCAAGCCCCTGCCGATCCGGCCGGCACCCTGTGCCAGGCCATGAAAAGGCGGCCACCTTACACCGAGATACGGCAAGGGTAAACCCGTTAAACCTTGCGGCATTTTCTTTGTAAACTAATTAATTTAAATGACACTTTAAAGACATTAATGTGAATATGGTCATGTCAGCGAACAGCCGGCAGCCAACAGCAGGCAGGAAACAGCGATGACGCAGCAGAAAGCAGCAACAGCGGTGGCAAATTGCCGCAGCAGCGGGATGGGGATGGAGATGGAGATGGGGACGGTGACAATGGAAAAAGCCGCCCGGAGGCGGCTTTTCTGAAAACAGCAAACCTTGCGATTAACGCTTGGAGAACTGCTTGGCACGGCGAGCTTTACGCAGGCCGACCTTCTTACGTTCAACTTCACGTGCATCGCGGGTCACGTAGCCTGCAGCGGACAGAGCCGGCTTCAGAACTGCGTCGAAGTCGATCAGAGCGCGGGTGATACCGTGACGGATCGCACCTGCCTGGCCGGTTTCACCACCACCGACAACATTAACCTTGATGTCGAAGGATTCGGTGTTTTCGGTCAGAACCAGCGGCTGGCGGATAACCATGCGACCGGTTTCGCGGGAGAAGTATTCGTCAACCGGCTTGCCGTTAACGATGATCTGACCGCTACCCTTTTGCATGAACACGCGAGCAACGGAGCTCTTGCGACGGCCGGTGCCGTAGTAGTATTTACCGTTCATTCTCTATGCCTTAAAAACGAAATTCCAGCACTTTGGGCTGCTGGGCAGTGTGCGGATGTTCGGTACCAGCGTACACCTTGAGCTTCTTGATCATGGCGTAACCCAGCGGACCCTTCGGCAGCATGCCTTTGACGGCTTTTTCCAGAACGCGCTCCGGGAACTGGTTTTGCAGTTCGGTGAAGTTGCGTTCGTAGATGCCACCAGGGTAACCGGAGTGACGGTAGTACTTCTTGTCCAGCGCTTTGTTACCAGTAACACGCAGTTTGTCAACGTTGACTACGACAATGTAGTCACCGGTATCAACGTGCGGAGTGTATTCCGGCTTGTGCTTGCCACGCAGGCGGTGAGCGATTTCGGCGGCGAGGCGACCCAGCACCTTGTCTTCGGCGTCGACCACGAACCACTCGCGCTTAACCTCATGCGGCTTGGCAGAAAAGGTCTTCATGGAACTCTTCCATCGTAATTCTTGAAAGTTACGGATTCTAGTACAGTGGCCTTTGCACTGTCAAACCATTGTGCGACAAAGAAAATGGCGGGAGCAAAACCAGGGCAAAAACCGCTCGTTTTTGCCACAGTTGTTGCAAAAACAGGCAAACGGGCGCTTTTCCACCATCCAGGGCTGGACAGCGCGCAGCAGGCAAAAAAAAAGGCGCAATCCATTCTGATTGCGCCAAGTTCCACCTAAAAGAAGGAGGATGGAGGAGACAACACCAAAACGCACACATTGCATGCCACGTCCTGATGCAGGTTTCATTATCTGCACCGCACCCCGGTTTGGCAAGACTTTTTTGTGCACCGCACTAAAATTGGCGACACAGTGTGCAACACCTTCACAACACGTTGTTATGCAAAGGAAAAGCACCGCTGAAAACGGGGTTTACACTTGTAAGGCACAATGGAAAACCTGCTTTTCGGTGCTGGTTTTGCGGAAAACAGCCGGAAAAACCCGCACCGATGCTGCATTGCAATATGCAGCGATTCCGGCGGATTTACAGCCGGACAGCAGTGGCCAGGGCCAGCTCCATCATCTCGCGGAAGGTGGTCTGCCGCTCTTCGGCACTGGCGGCCTCGCCGGTGGGGATGATGTCGGAAACCGTGAGAATGCCCAGCGCGCGGGCACCGTACTGTGCCGCCACGCTGTAAATGCCGGCCAGCTCCATCTCGATGACCTGCACATTCATTTTCTCCAGCACCTCCAGCATATTGGGCTCCACGCCGTAGAACAGGTCGGCGGAAAACACATTGCCCACGGTGACCTTGCGCCCCTGCTCGGCTGCTACATCCATGGCAGTGCGCAGCAGTTCGTAGTCGGCGATGGCGGCAAAATCATGCTGGTTGAAGCGCATGCGGTTGACCTTGCTGTCGGTACTGGCACCCATGGCGATATACAGCTCGCGCAGCTGGGTACGGGCGGTCACCGCGCCGCAGGAGCCAATGCGGATGATGTTTTTCACCCCGTAGTGCTGGATCAGCTCGGTGGTGTAGATGCTGGCGGAGGGAATGCCCATGCCGTGCGCCATCACGGACAGCCGCTTGCCCTGGTAACTGCCGGTGTAGCCCAGCATATTGCGCACGCTGGTCACCTCGCGGGCATCCTGCAGAAAGGTTTCGGCAATCATCCTGGCGCGCAGCGGGTCGCCCGGCATCAGCACGGTTTCGGCGAAATCACCCGGCTGGGCGTTGATATGCGGTGTAGCCATTGTGGTTTTCCTTGTGGGATTGTTCAGTGCAGAAAGGAGCGGCCGTAGTCCATGGCCGGCAGGCCCAGATGTTGAGCCACGCTCTGGCCGATATCGGCAAAGCTGTCGCGCCCGCCGATGGAGCCCGGCGGCACGCCATGGCCGTAGCACAGCACGGGAATATGCTCGCGGGTGTGATCGGAGCCGGGCCAGGTGGGGTCGCAGCCGTGGTCGGCCGACAGGATCAGGATATCGTCCGGCTGCAAGGCCGCCATGACCTCGGGCAGGCGGCGGTCGAAGGTTTCCAGTGCCAGCGCGTAACCGGCAACATCGCGACGATGGCCGTAGCTGGAGTCAAAATCGACGAAGTTGGCCATGATGATGGCGCGCTGCTGCGTGTTGCGCATGGCGGCCAGCGTGGCATCCCAGATCTGGTCGAAACCGGTGGCCTTGTGCTGCTCGGTGATGCCGACATGGGCGTAGATGTCGGCGATCTTGCCGATGGACACCACCTGCCCGCCAGCCTCGGCCAGCTTTTGCAATACGGTGGCAGCTGGCGGCGGCAGCGCCAGGTCCTTGCGGTTGCCGGTGCGGGAGAAGCTGCCTTTGCCTTCGCCGATAAAGGGGCGCGCAATGACGCGGCCGATATTGTAGGGTTCCAGTGCCTCGCGGGTGATCTGGCACAGCTGATACAGGCGCTCCAGCCCGAAGCTTTGTTCGTGGCAGGCAATCTGGAATACCGAATCGGCCGAGGTATAGAAAATGGGCTTGCCGCTACGCATGTGTTCTTCGCCCAGCCGGTCAAGGATGTCCGTGCCGGAGGCATGGCAGTTGCCCAGATAGCCCGGCAGGCCGGCCTTGCTCACGATGTCGTCCAGCAGGGCCCGCGGGAAGCTGTTGTCCTTGTCGTGGAAATAGCCCCAGTCGAACAGTACCGGCACCCCGGCGATTTCCCAGTGCCCGGATGGGGTGTCCTTGCCGCTGGACAGCTCGCGGGCATAGCCATAGGCAGCCAGCGGGGCGGCCTGGTCCATGCCGGCCGGAAAGTAGCCGGAGGACAGCTGACAGGCATGCGCCAGCCCCATTTTCGACAGATTGGGCAGGTGCAGCGGGCCGCTGCGGCCCTTGTCGGCACGGCCGGCGGCGGCTTCCATGGCGATATGGCCCAGGGTGTTGCTGCCGGCATCGCCGAATTGCGGTGCATCGGCGGCGGCACCGATGCCGAGTGAATCCAGTATCAGGATGATGGCGCGTTGCATGATGTAGTCTCCTGTGCTCAGCGGCGGTGGATGGTCTGATAGACCAGCGGCAAGGCCGCTGGTGCTGCCTCGCTCAGGCTGATGGCGCTGCGGATGCGGCGGGCGGCTTCGTCAGCCCCTGCTTCATCGGCAGCATGAATCAACAGCAGGGGCTGGTCGGCGGCCACCCACTGTCCCAGCTCGACAAACTGCGTCAGGCCGACCCGGTAGTCCAGCTGGTCGCTGGCCAGGCGACGGCCGCCGCCCAGTGCGCAAACCGCCATGCCCAGGGCGCGGGTGTCCATGGCGGCGACAAAGCCGCTGCGCTCAGCATAGACCGGGCGTACCAGCGGTGCCGGTGCCAGATAACGGGCGGGGTGTTCGACAAAGTCTGCCGGTCCGCCCAGCTCGGCCACCATGCGGGCAAAGATCTCGGCAGCGCGGCCAGAGTCCAGCGCCTGTTCCAGCTGCAGGCGTGCGTCGTCCTCGCTGGCGGCCAGGCCGCCGGCCAGCAGCATTTCGCTGCACAAGGCCATGGTGATGGCGTGCAGGCGCGGATTGCGCTCATCGCCTTTCAGATAACGTACTGCCTCGGCGGTTTCCAGGCTGTTGCCGGCAGTGCTGGCCAGCGGCTGGCTCATGTCGGTGATCAGCGCGCTGGTGCGCACGCCGGCGCCATTGCCCACCTCGACGATGCGTTCGGCCAGCGCGATGGAGTCTGCCATGCTGGGCATGAAGGCACCGCTGCCAGCCTTGACATCCATCACCAGCACATCCAGCCCGGCGGCCAGTTTCTTGGACAGGATGGAGGCGGTGATCAGCGCGATGGATTCCACGGTGGCGGTAATGTCACGCGTGGCATAAAAGCGGCGGTCGGCCGGGGCCAGGTCGCTGGTCTGGCCGATGATGGCCACGCCCACCTCTCGCACCACCTGGCGCAGACGCTCGGGCGTGGGAAAGGGGTTGTAGCCGGGAATGGCCGACAGCTTGTCCAGCGTGCCGCCGGTGTGGCCCAGGCCGCGGCCGGAAATCATCGGCACAAAGCCGCCACAGGCGGCGATCAGCGGTCCCAGCATCAGCGACACCACATCGCCCACCCCGCCGGTGGAGTGCTTGTCCAGCACCGGGCCGGGCAGCTGCAGGTCGGCCCAGTGCAGACAGCGGCCGGAATCGCGCATGGCCAGGGCCAGTGCGACATTTTCTTCCAGCTCCATGCCGCGGAAATACACTGCCATGGCCAGAGCGGCAATCTGGCTGTCGGCCACGCTGTCATCGGTGATGCCGGCCACGAACTGGCGGACGTCCTCGGCCGACAGCGTCTGGCCATCGCGTTTCTTGCGAATGACTTCTTGTGGCAAAAACATAGGCTTCTCCTGCGGCAGCGGCCGCAAAAAATGATGGCCGAAGACAGGCTTCGGCCCTAGTATGGCAAGCGCTGCCGCGCCTGCCCTGCAGCGGGTTTCAGTAGCCGCTGGCGGGCGCAGTGGCCGTGCCGGCGATTTCCGCCTGCAAGCTGGCCAGCAGGCTGGAAGCACCAAAACGGAAATGCTCGGCGGTCACCCAGTGCTCGCCCAACAGGTGCTCGGCCAGGTCGATGTATTCGGCGGCTTCAGCCGCCGTGCGCACGCCGCCAGCGGCCTTGAAGCCACACTGGGCAGCGGTGGCGCGAATGGCCGCCAGCATGATGCCCGCCGCATCCAGCGTGGCATTGACTGGCACCTTGCCGGTAGAGGTCTTGATGAAGTCGGCGCCGGCCTCGATGGCGATCAGGCTGGCCTGACGGATCAGTGCCGGTTCTTTCAGCTCGCCACTTTCGATGATGACCTTGAGCAGCTTGTCGCCACAGGCATCCTTGCAGGCAGCCACCAGCTCGGCGCCGACTTCGGCATTGCCGGCCAGCAGCGCGCGATAGGGGAACACCACGTCCACCTCGTCGGCACCGGCAGCGATGGCGGCTGTGGTTTCGGCCACGGCCTGTGCGACATCAGCGCCGCCGGCCGGGAAGTTGGTCACGGTGGCCACCTTGACCTGCGCCAGGCCCAGCTCATCCAGCGTGCGACGTGCCAGCGCGACAAAACGGGGATAGACGCAGACTGCCGCCACCGTACCGGCACTGCTGCTGGCCTGCTGGCACAGGGCAACGATGCGCGCATCAGTATCGTCATCGTTCAGAGAGGTGAGGTCCATCATGGACAGGGCGCGGCGCGCGGCAGTAATGAGTTCTGACATGGGATTCCTGCTGGGTTGTCATCTGCATGCCAGGCCATGGCCAGTCGCCATGCCCGCAGATTCAAGAGAGTGATTATGAAAATATCTTTAGCTGAAAGCAATCAGGAATAGCAGTAAGCGGACGAACAGGACAATGGTCTCAAGGCCCAACGCAGTCTGGAGTGGCCGCCGTGCAGCCTAGCCGGCCATGTGTTGCAGATAGTGTTGCAAGCGTTGCTGCAGATAGGGGACGGCGGCACCCAGGGCCAGGTATTCGGCAGGCGGCATCCAGCGCCAGCACTGGCCTTCGTCACCCAGACGGATGGCTGCGGCCTGCGCCGCGTCGAGCCGGCCTGCCATGAAGAAACTGAGCGCACCGGGCTGCTGCCAGCTGGGATAGCTGCGTTGCCAGATGATTTGTGCAGGCTGCAGCAAAATGCCGAACTCTTCCTGTGTTTCACGCTGCAGACAGGCAAACGGGCTTTCCTGCCCTTCCCGCCCGCCGCCGGGAAAATCCCAGCAGGCGGCAAAGGGCAGGCCGGGCTTGTCGTCACGCAGATACACCAGCAGGCTGTCCTGATAAAACAGCGCCGCCTTGCTGCCACAGAACGCTTCACTCATGGCGGCTTATACGCGGCGTGCGTCGGTGACGCCCGGCAGTTCCATCATGCGCGCCAGCACGCGGCTGATGTCCTGCACCTGGCGCACTTCCACGGTGAAGCGCATCTTGGCGCGCATATCGCGCGACAGCGTGTGCACGGCAATCAGGTTGAGCTTTTCGCGCGACAGCACGTCGGAAATATCACGCAGCAGACCACCACGGTCCAGCGATACCACCTCGATATCGATCGGGAATACGCTGCTTTTCTGGTCACCCCAGCCGGCGGCAATCAGCCGCTCCGGCACATCGGCCGACAGGCGCTTGAGCGTTAGGCAATTGGTGCGGTGAATGGAAATGCCGCGACCCTTGGTGACAAAGCCCACCACGGCGTCCGGCGGTGCCGGCTTGCAGCACTTGGCCAGCACCGTCATCAGGTTGTCCACCCCCTCGATCAGGATGCCACCGGCGTCATGGCCGCCCTTGCTGGCGCGGATGATGCTTTCCGGCTCCACATCAGCCGGCGGCGGCGGGGCAAAACTGGCAATGGCATTGGCGACAGAGCGGGTGCTCAGTTCACCATGGCCCATGGCGCCATACACTTCGTCCAGCTTGGCATAACCCAGCTTTTCCGCCAGCAGGGTGAGATTGGGTTGCTGGTGCGGGTGACGGGCCAGTTCGCGCTCGAACAGCTGCTTGCCGGTTTCGCGCACGGTATCCGCATTCTGCATGCGGATGTACTGGCGGATCTTGGAAATGGCGCGATGGCTTTTGACCCAGCCATCGTGCAGCCAGTTGACCGATGGCCCGCCTTCCTTTGCCGTGAGGATTTCCACCCGCTGGCCATTTTGCAGCGGCGTGGACAAGGGCACGATCTGCCCTTCCACCTTGGCGCCACGGCAGCGGTTGCCCAGGCCGGTGTGGATGGCATAGGCAAAGTCGATGGGGGTGGCGCCATGCGGCAGCGCCAGCACCCGGCCTTGCGGGGTCAGCACATAGATGGTGTCGGAGAACAGCTCGGTCTTGAAGGCTTCGGCCAGCCCTTCACGGTCGGACATTTCCTCACGCCAGTCCAGCAGCTGGCGCAGCCAGGAGATTTTTTCCTCGTACTGCGCATCGCCCTTGCCGCCTTCCTTGTAGCGCCAGTGGGCGGCCACGCCGAATTCGGCATGCTCGTGCATTTCAAAGGTGCGGATCTGCACCTCCAGCGCCTTGTCCTCCGGGCCGATCACCGCCGTATGCAGGCTGCGGTAATTATTGGCCTTGGGATGGGAAATGTAGTCGTCAAACTCGCCGGGAATGGGCTGCCACATGCCGTGGATGATGCCCAGCGCGGTGTAGCAATCCGGCAGTTTTTCCACCAGGATGCGCACGGCGCGGATGTCATACAACTCGGTAAAGTCGAGCTTTTTCTTCTTCATCTTTTTCCAGATGGAGAATATGTGCTTGGGCCGCCCGGCCACTTCGGCCTTGACCCCGGCGGCCTTGAGCTCGGAGCGCAAGGTATCCAGCACCCGGTCGATGTAGTCGATGCGCTCCAGCCGGCGCTCGTCCAGCAGCCTGGCAATTTTCTTGTAGCTATCCGGTTCGGTGTGGCGGAAGCCCAGGTCTTCCAGCTCCCACTTGATCTGCCACACGCCCAGGCGGTTGGCCAGCGGGGCAAACAGGTCCAGCGTTTCGGTGGCGATGGCGCGCCGCACCGCTTCGTCATGCACATGGGGCAGGTAATGCATGGTCTGGGTGCGCCAGGCCAGCTTGATCAGCACCACGCGGATATCCGCCACCATGGCCAGCAGCATCTTGCGCATGGTTTCCGCCTGGCGGGCACGTTCTTCCGGAGTTTCCAGCTTGTCGATACGCGCCAGCTCGGTAATGCGGCGCACCCCGCCCACGCCATCCACCAGCACGGTAACGGTCTGGCCGAAGTTCTCGGTCATCCAGCCTTGCCAGTCGGGCTTGTGGTCCGGCACGGCAAACAACAGGGTGGCGACAATGGCGTCGGTAAGGAGGTTAAGGTCGGCCACGATGGCGGCGGCGGAAACCGCATGGCTGAACAGGTCCTCACCGGTACTGACCAGGCCCTTGCCGCGATACAGCTCGCGCGCGGCATCAAAGGCGCGGGCCAGCAAGCTGGCTTCCGCCTCGGGCAGGGCGGCAGACATCTGTTCCAGCCACCGTTTCGGGTCGGCAGCATCGGCCAGGGTATCGGCCATCGAACGTACTACGGAAACCATATTTCACACCTGGGCAGCAGCGCTGCACAAAAAATGGATGCCAACTTCCGTCGGTCAGGCCAGCAGACGTTGCAACAGTCGCTTCACCGGTGCGGGCAAGCCCGCCTCCAGCGCCTGCTGCAAGGGTATCCACTGTCCGGCGGATTCCTGCACTCCGGTGGCGGCCAGCGTATCCAGCCGCGCCGGCACCGGGGTAATGATCAAGCGATAATGGGTAAACACATGTTCCAGCTCGGGCCAGGAGGGCAGCACATCACCCTGGCCCATGCACTCCAGCCAGCGCTCCAGCGCCATGCTGTCGGCAAATTCCGGCAAGGACAGCAGCCCGCCCCAGATACCGGAGGGCGGACGCCGCTCCAGCCAGATCCGCTCACCATGCTGCGCCAGCAACATAACAGTATGACGGGTGGGCACCGCTTTTTTGGGGCGCGGGGTTGGCAGTTCATGGGTGCGCCCCTGTTGCGCCGCCACGCAGCCATCCACCATCGGACACACGGTACAGGCCGGCTTGCGGCCGCATACGGTGGCGCCCAGGTCCATCAGGCCCTGGGTATAGGCGGTCATCTGGCTGCCATCGGCAGGCAGCAGCGCTTCGGCCAACGCCCACAATTGCTTTTCAACCGCTTTTTCACCAGGAAAACCGGCAATGCCGAAGCAGCGCGTGAGCACTCTTTTGACATTGCCGTCCAGAATGGTTTCACGCTGGGCGAAAGCGAAGGAGGCAATGGCCGCGGCGGTGGAGCGCCCGACGCCCGGCAGGCGCTGCAGGGCCTCGCGCTGGGCAGGAAACTGCCCGCCAAACTCCTCCATCACCATCAGCGCTGCCTTATGCAAATTACGTGCCCGGCTGTAATAGCCCAGCCCGCTCCACAAGGCCAGCACCTCGTCCACCGAGGCCGCCGCCAGCGCAGCCACATCGGGAAACCGCTGCAGAAAGCGAGCGTAGTACTCCAGCACCGCAGTCACCTGCGTTTGCTGCAGCATGATCTCGGACAGCCATACCCGATAGGGGTCGCGCACCTGCCAGGGCAGATCGTGCCGGCCATGCTGTTTCTGCCAGGCCACCAGGCGGGTGGCAAATGAATCCTGCAACATGCGAGCCCGCGTTTATGCAAAAGGGAACCGGACATGCTACCGCAAAGGCGGAGCAGCACCAAGCAGTGCGCCTGCAAATAAGGTAAAATGGAAGATTGCTTAAAGCTTGCTTATCTGAAGGATGTACCCATGGCCACTTTCCGTTCACGCCAGCGCGCCAATCTGCGCCGCGATGTCAGCAGCAGCGACACCTCCCCCGCTCAGCCTGCCGCCGGCAACGCCGCAGCATCAGCCGAAGGCGCGGCCAAGGGGCCCATCATCCAGAAAAAGGCGCCATCAGCCAGCGGCCCGCGCGATCCTTACTCGGCGCGCCGGCCAGCCGCCGGCCAGCCGCCACGCCAGGGCGAACGCCAGTTCCAGCAACGCGATGGTGAGCGCAAGCCGTTCAACCGCGACGACCGTGAGCGCAAGCCCTACCCGCCGCGCGATGGTGAGCCACGCCGCTTCGAGCCGCGTGACGGCGAACGCAAGCCGTTCAACCGCGACGACCGTGAGCGCAAGCCCTACCCGCCGCGTGACGGCGAGCCACGCCGCTTCGAGCAGCGTGATGGCGAACGCAAGCCGTTCAACCGTGACGACCGTGAGCGCAAGCCCTACCCGCCGCGCGATGGCGAGCCACGCCGTTTCGAGCAGCGTGATGGTGAGCGCAAGCCGTTCAACCGCGACGACCGCGAGCGCAAGCCCTATCCGCCGCGCGATGGCGAGCCACGCCGCTTCGAGCCGCGTGATGGTGAGCGCAAGCCGTTCAACCGCGACGACCGCGAGCGCAAGCCCTACCCGCCGCGCGAACGCGATGCCTCGGCACCGCGCAGCCTGCACCCGGCCGACAGCCGTGGCGATCTGCATGAATCGCGCCGCCCGGAAGGCGAACGCAGCTATCAGCGCGACCGTGGCCCGTCCGGCCGCAAACCGCTGAACAGCCAGCCGGATCGCCAGATCGAGCACAAGCCGCCCATGCCGCGTCATGTGGAAGGCGACACGCCGGCCGCCACGCCAACCATTCCGGCAGCAGTAGAACAAGGCCCGCGCAAGTTGTTCTCCAAGCCGGCCGAGCGTCGTGATGACAGCGCTGCGCGTGACAACCGCTTCCGCCGCGACGAGCCGCCGCGTGAACAGGCGCCGCGCCGCTTCGAGCGCAACGATGCCGCCCGTCATTACGACCCGGAAATCCTGCCGGCGCCGGGCGCTGAACGGGAAAACCGCTTCCGTCGTGACCAGCCCGCGCAAGAAAATGCACCGCGCAAGCTGTTCTCCAAACCTGCAGGGCGTGCTGATGACAGCGCGCCGCGTGACAATCGTTTCCGCCGTGACGAACAGCCGCGTGAGCAAGCCCCGCGCCATGATGCAGCCAGTTATTACGACCCGGAAATCCTGCCGCCGCCAGGCGCCGAGCGGGAAAACCGCTTCCGTCGTGACGAGCCGGCAGCAGAAAATGCACCGCGCAAACTGTTCTCCAAACCGGCAGAACGCCGTGACGAGAGCGCACCGCGCGAGCCGCGCTTCCAGCGCGAGGACAGCCCGCGGCGCGATGCCCGCAATGAACGCAGCTGGGAAGCACGCGAGCGCGGCAACTCCCCGTCCAGCCTCAAGCCCTTCGACAATAACCGCCGCATGGAGCGCGACCCGCGCGCACCGCGCCAGCACGACAGCCGCCAGCACGGTGACAGCGCCAAGCCGGCCTGGAGCGGCAAGCCGGCAGCGCAGTCGGTGTATGCCCTGTCCGGCCTGCGCCACAATCAGCTGGCCATGTTCGCGCCCTGCCCGCGCGGCCTGGAAATGACGCTGGTCGCCGAACTCAATGCGCAGGGTGCCAGCAATGTCAGCAAGGTGGATGGTGGCGTGGCCTTCAATGGCGACGCCGACATCATGATGAAGGCCAACCTGCACAGCCGCACCGCCAGCCGCGTGCTGCTGAAACTGGCCGAGGGCGGCTACCAGCAGGAAAGCGACATCTACCAGCTGGCGATGCAGGTCGACTGGCCGCGCTGGTTCGATGTATCGCGCAGCATCAAGGTAAAGACCGATGCCATCGGCGCGCAACTGCGCAGCCTGGATTTTGTTTCGCTCAAGGTGAAAGATGCCGTGTGCGACCGCTTCCGTCAGGCCAATGCCGGTCGTCCCAATGTGGACACCCGCGAACCGGACATGCGCATCCACACCTTCCTCACCCGCGACCATGCCACCATCTATCTGGATACCAGTGGCGAGCCGCTGTTCAAGCGTGGCTGGCGTGAGGAAACCGGCGAAGCGCCGCTGCGGGAAAACCTGGCGGCCGGCATTCTGCTGATTGCCGGTTACGATGGCAGCCAGCCCTTGCTGGACCCGATGTGTGGCAGCGGTACCTTCCTGGTGGAAGCCGCCGACATCGCGCTCAAACGCGCACCGGGCCGCAAACGCCGCTTCGGCTTCCAGCGCCTGCGCGAATTTGACGCCCTGTCCTGGGAAGCGCTGCTGAGCGAAGCCCGCGCCGCCGAACTGCCGGTACGTGATCTGGCAATCAAGGGCAGCGACCGCGCCCGCAACATGCTGCCGGTGGCCCGCGCCAACCTGCAACGTGCCGGTCTGGCCGATGCCATCGAGCTGCAGGCACAGGACATCCTGGAAGCACGTCCGTTTGCCGACAGCGGCTTTATCGTCACCAACCCGCCCTATGGCGTGCGCATGGACGAGCAGGATGCACTGGCTGAACTGTACCCGCAGCTGGGCGACTGGCTGAAAGCCCACTTTGCCGGCTGGACTGCCCACTTCTTTACCGGCGACCTGCGCCTGTCCGACCTGATCCACCTGTCGGTCAAACGCCGCACCCCGCTGTTCAATGGCTCGCTACCTTGCCGGCTGTTTGCCATTCCCATGGTGGCTGGCAGCGCCCGTCGCGAAAAACCGGTCACGGACGGTGATACAAGCGGCGTGGCTGACGCCGAATAAACTGCGTCTGCCGAATACGACAAGCCCGGCATTGCCGGGCTTGTTTGCTTTACTGCCCGCATCCCTTGGCCGGCAGCAACTAAAATAAAATCTGCCAGCGGCAGAATGCCTTACTGACCAACACGTCGACACCACCATGCAAACATCCTTCATTTCCGCCACGGTCTTGCTGATCCTGATTACCGACCCGCTGGGCAATATCCCGCTGTTCATCAGCGCGCTCAAACAGGTCAAACCGGAAAGGCGTAAAAAGGTGGTCTACCGCGAATGCCTGATTGCCTTTCTGGTACTGCTGACCTTCATGTTCTTCGGCCGTAATTTTCTGGACGTGATGCATCTGACTGACCAGTCGATGCAGGTGGCGGGCGGGGTGATTCTGTTTCTGATTGCACTGAAGATGATTTTCCCCAGCGAGGGCGGCAGCGTGTTCGGCAGCGACAAGATGCATGGCGAGCCGTTTATCGTGCCGATTGCCATTCCGCTGATTGCCGGGCCTTCGGCCATGGCGACCGTGCTGTTGATGTCCACCCGCGAGCCGGCGCGCATGCTGGAGTGGATAGGCGCGCTCACCATCTGCATGCTGGTGACCACCGTGGTCTTCCTGTTTTCCGGCCGCCTGCAAAAGCTGCTGGGCGAGCAGGCGATCACCGCGCTGGAACGCTTGATGGGCCTGGTCCTGACTGCCATTTCCATCGAGATGCTGCTTGGCGGCGTCGCCTCCTACATCCGCCAGTTCCACTGAGCCTTGGCGGCTAGCGGGCCTTCCATATTTGCTCAGCCGGCTCTGCATCGGGCGCCAGCTGGCTGGGCAGGCTGGGACTGAACGCCAGCGCCTTCAGCCGCGCCAGCCTTTCCTCCTCTTCCTGCGGTGTCTCCTGCTTTATCTGCTTGAGTTGCTGCAGTTGCTGGCGCAGATTGGCCACGGCGCGGTAGGCACTTTCCTTGTCGGAGCGCAGTGTGCGCAGTTCCTCCTGCATTTGCCCCAGTTGGTGTTGCAGCGCGTCCATTGCTTCTTGTCCCTGCAGCTGCTGCTGTCCTGCCTCGTCTGCCTGCTGCTCGGCCTGTGCCAGACGGCTGCGCAAGGCATGCACTTCCTGTTGCAATGTGGTTACCTGCTCATCCGGGGGCAGCGGCTCTGGCGCAGGCTGCGCTTGCTCCCGCATGCGGCACAAAGCCTGTTCCGACTCCGCCAGCGCCTGACGCGTTTCGGCCAGCTCTTGCTGCAAACGCCGCAGCAGCTCGTCCTGGGCCCGTTCAGGCTGCGCCCACTGGCTTGCTGCGGGCTGCGGCACTGCTGCATCGTGCAGCAGTGCCTTGCTCAAATACTGCCGGACTGCGTCCAGCTCCTGCGCCTGTTGTTCACACAGCAAGGCCAGATCGCGCTGCTCGGCCAGCAGTTCCTGCCGCTCGTCCTGCCAGGCGGCCTGTGCTGACTGCACATACTGATTGGCCAGCTGCTGCGCCTGCTGCCAGGTACGGTCGACAACAAGCCCGGCCAGCTCCTTGAGTTCGCCAGGCAGGCGCTGTGGCAAGGGGGCAATATTGACCTGCTGGCTCATCCGCCACTCCATGAACAGCTGGCTGGCGACATTCATGTCCACCCCGCCCAGCCGGCACACATCAGCCAGCACCGGAAAACATTGCTGGTGATGTTGCTCATACAGCAGGGCCGCAAGCTGGTGGATACGTTCACGTACATCCGCAGGAATGATGGCTGCCTGACTCATGAAATTTTCCCTTTCTCTGACCACACGCAGGATGAGCGCACTGCCGCCGCCGTGGGCAGCACCGCCCATGGCCGGGATGCAGGCTGGCCGCCGCGGCCATCATCTTGCACACCGGATAAACTATTGAGAGTAACAGTAATAACTATCTGCAGCGAACACTCACGGCTGCCAACTGGTTCTGGCGCAAACCGGAAGCTGCCTATGGCATGACACGCCAGCTTAGGGATATCAGCAATTAGCTGGCAACCGATCGCTTGCTAGGATGTTAGATATAACAGGACCCTGCAGGGTCCGGCACAACGCTCGATATCCGAACATCTGCGAACAAGAGACCAGACATGCAAGCCAGAACACCGCTTTACTCACGCCTGTACTTCCAGGTGTTGGTTGCCATTACCATCGGCGTCTTGATGGGTGCCTTCTATCCGGAAGCCGCCGCCAAGATGAAACCGCTGGGTGACGCCTTCATCAAGCTGATCAAGATGATGATTGCGCCCATCATTTTTTCCACCGTGGTGGTGGGCATTGCCAAGATGGGCGACATGAAGGAAGTAGGCCGGGTCGGCATCAAATCGCTGCTGTACTTTGAAGTGGTGACCACTCTTGCGCTGGTGATCGGCCTGGTGGTGGTAAACCTGCTGCAGCCGGGTGCCGGGCTGAATGTGGACCCGCACACGCTGGATGCCAAATCGGTGGCCAAGTACGCCGCTGGCGCCAAGGACATGAATACCGTGGACTTCCTGATGCACATCATCCCGGATACCGTGGTGGGTGCTTTTGCCAGCGGTGAAATCCTGCAGGTGCTGCTGTTCTCGGTATTGCTGGGCCTGGCGCTCACCCGCATGGGCAATAGCGGCAAGACGGTCATTGCCATGCTGGACGAGTTTTCGCATGCGCTGTTCGGCGTGATCAACATGCTGATGAAGCTGGCCCCCATCGGCGCCTTCGGTGCCATGGCCTTCACCATCGGCAAATACGGCGTAGGTTCGCTCAAGCAGCTGGGCTTTCTGATGGCCTGCGTTTACCTCACCTGTTTTGCCTTCGTCTTTATCGTGCTGGGTGCCATCGCCCGTTTCAACGGCTTCAGCATTTTCAAATTCCTCGCCTTCATCAAGGAAGAAATCGTGCTGGTACTGGGTACGTCTTCGTCCGAATCCGCCCTGCCGGGCATGATGAAAAAAATGGAACACCTGGGCTGCGCCAAACCGGTGGTGGGCATGGTGATTCCGACAGGTTATTCCTTCAATCTGGACGGCACCTCGATCTACCTGACCATGGCGGCCATCTTTATCGCGCAGGCCACCAATGTGCAGCTGAGCCTGGGTGAGGAGCTGGGCATCATCGGCGTGCTGCTGCTGACCTCCAAGGGTGCGGCCGCCGTTACCGGCGGTGGCTTCATCACCCTGGCCGCCACCCTGGCCACCCTGGGCGGCAAGCTGCCGGTGGAAGGCCTGGCGCTGCTGATTGGCGTGGATCGTTTCATGTCCGAAGCGCGCGCCATCACCAACCTGATCGGCAATGGCGTGGCCACCGTGGTGGTGGCCAAGTGGGAAAAGGCACTGGACACCGACCGCATGCAGCGCGTGCTGAACGGTGAAGTGCTGCCGGAAGTGGATGCCGTACCGGCCAAGCATTAAGCCAGCAAACGATTCGACCTTTCAGTCAGTCTTACAGCCCGTCACCGGACGGGCTATTTTTTTGCTCGGCAAAAAATGCCACCAGATGATCGACGAAGACCCGCACCTTGCCCGGCACATGCCGGCGCACCGGGTATACCGCCGACACATCCAGACACAGCCATTGATAATCAGGCAGGATGGTTTGCAGCCTGCCGTCGGCCAGTGCCTGCTGCAAGAGGAATTCCGGCTGGCGGATGATGCCCATGCCCTGGATGGCGGCATTGGTTAGGATGTCGCCATTATTGGCGCGCAAGCCTCCCTTGACCTTGACCCGGCCAGTGCTGCCATCCGGCCCCTGGTACTCCCATACCGTGGACTGGCTGGTCAGGGTGTACAGCAGGCAGTCATGCTCGGCCAGTTCATCCGGATGCTGCGGCACGCCGCGGCGCAGCAGATAGTCCGGTGCCGCGCACAGCCGGTCGCGCACCTTGGCCAGCGGCCGCGCGATCAGCGAGGAATCCGCCAGATTGGACACGCGAATGGCCAGGTCAAAGCCCTCTTCCACCAGGTCCACCTTGCGGTCGTTCAGCGACAGCTCCACCTCCACCTGCGGGTGCTGGCGCTGGAAGCCGGCAATGGCACCGCCCAGAAAGCGCATGCCAAAGGACACTGGTGCGGTCACCCGCAGCCGGCCGCTGGCCTTGCTGGCACCTTGCGACAGCAGTGCGTCCAGATCATCCAGCTCGGCCAGCAGGTTGCCCGCCTGGGCCAGATAGGTTTCGCCGGCCTCGGTCAGCGACAAGCGCCGCGTGGTGCGATGCATCAGCCGCACCCCCAGCCGCGTTTCCAGTGCCGACACCAGCTTGGTCACCATGGCGCGCGACAGGTCGAGCCGGTCAGCCGCTGCGGCAAAGCTGCCTTGCTCGGCCACGGTGACAAAGGCGCGAATTTCAGAAAACCTGTCCATATAATTTCCACCCAGTAAACAATATCTTCATTTATAGCATATTTATTCAGCCGAAAGACCATGGTCCAATGCTCCCACTGCACACGCCCGGCCCATGATGGCCCGCGGCGCCACCCTTACAGGAGCTTTACCATGCATACCACCTCTCCCGCTTTGTCCGCCCTCATCCTGCGCGTTTCGCTGGGCCTGATGTATCTGGCCCACGGTGCCACCAAGCTGTTCGTGTTCGGCCCGGCCGGTACCGCCCAGTTTTTCTCCAGCCTGGGCCTGCCCGGCTTTGTCGGCTACCTGTCGATGGCTGCCGAGCTGGCGGGCGGCCTGCTGCTGATTCTCGGCATCAAGGCACGCTGGGTGGCACTGGCCCTGGTACCGCTGCTGGCCGGCACCATCGTGCTGGTGCACGGTGCCAATGGCTGGATGTTTACCAATCCGAACGGCGGCTGGGAATATCCGGCCTTCCTGATCAGCAGCTCGCTGGCCCTGTTCCTGCTGGGCGACACAGCGGACACCCGCCAAGCCTGATCCTGTCGAGCCGGCAGCAACAAGGGGCGATGCGCCAGATACGGCGCATCGCCCCTTTTTACTTGTCCTTCCGCCAGACCATCAGCACTTGTCGCCACCCGGCATCCCGTTATGCTGGAGTGCTGATGCTTGTGCCAGGCCTCCCGCCCGCGCCGGCCCGCCAGCTGTGGCAAAGCTGCAGCAACGCCAGATGATTTTGTTGACGGCCATCAAGCCACTTTCACATCAAGGCTGTAGCTAAATTACAATATTGGCATGATAACAACGTTGCAATCTGCCTACACAACACTGGACAAAAACAGGTTTAATCCTGCAATAACAATATTCTTGCGTTCTATCGGCTGAATAGGCACTTGCCTTTGGCGCTAAGTTGCGGCTTAATCCTGCCCCAACAATCGCTCGTAATAAAATAACTGTTGCAATCAACTCCTGAGGAGTTTCACATGGCCTCTCCCGCGCCACGACTGGACATTCTCGCCCCCCTTTCCGGGTGGCTGGTTGCCCTGGACACCGTCCCCGATCCGGTATTCGCCGGCAAAATGGTGGGTGACGGCATTTCCCTGGACCCGACTTCCTGCTCGCTGCTGGCCCCGGTCAGCGGCACGGTCAGCAATATCCACTCCGCCCACCATGCCCTGACCATTACCTCGGACAACGGCGTAGAAGTGCTGGTACATATCGGCATCGACACCGTCATGCTGAAAGGGGAAGGCTTTGCTCCGCTGGTGGAACAAGGCCAGCAAGTCAAGGCGGGGCAGCCGCTGATCGATTTCGACCTGGACCTGGTGGCGCGCCGCGCACAAAGCCTGCTCACCCAGATCATCATCACCAATGGCGAAGTGGTGGAAAAACTCACCTGTGCCAGCGGTCTGGTCGAAGCCGGCAAAAGCATCATCATGACGCTGGAGCTGCAAGGCGCCGCCGCCGCTGCCAGCCAGGCCGAAGGTGAAAGCCTGAGCTCGGAAACCATCACCCTGAGCAACCCGGCCGGCCTGCATGCCCGCCCTGCTGCGGTATTTGCCAGCGCCGCCAAGCGCTTTGCCGCCGACATCCAGCTGCAGCTGGGCGACAAGGTGGCCAATGCCAAATCGGTAGTCGGCATCATGGGCCTGGCCACGGTCAATGGCGATCAGGTGCGGGTACTGGCCACCGGTAGCGATGCCGCCGCCGCCATTGCCGAACTGTCGCAACTGCTGCTGGACCGTTGCGGCGAAAGCCTGGACGAAGCCCCGGCGGCGCCGGCCCCGGCCGCTGCCCAGCCGCTGCAGCAGGACAGCGCTGGCGTGCTGGCTGGCGTGGGTGCTTCGCCCGGCATCGCCATTGGCCGTATCTTCCATCACCGCCTGCAAGAATTCGACGTAGTGGAAGCCGGTGCCGCCGGCGTGGTGGAACAGCAAAACTTCACCCGTGCCTGCGAAGAAGCGGCCGAGCAGATCGAAGCCATCAAGGCCCAGCTGCAAGACCAGGCCAAGCGCGCCATCCTGTCCATGCATCAGGAACTGCTGCAAGACCCGGACCTGCTGGCCCTGACCTATGCCAGCCTGGCCGATGGCAAATCCGCCGCCTGGGCCTGGCGTGCCGCCTTCAGTGCCTATTCCGCCCGTCTGGAAGCGCAGGACAACGCCCTGCTGCGTGAACGCGCCAACGACATCCGCGACGTGGGCCGCCGCGTGCTGGCCTTGCTGGCTGGCGTCAAGCAAGCCGAGCTGGACGTACCGGCCGGTTCCATCCTGATTGCCGAAGACCTGGCCCCGTCCGACACCGCTGCGCTGGACCCGGACAAGGTACTGGGTTTCTGCACCCGTACCGGCGGTGCCACCAGCCATGTGGCCATTCTGGCCCGCTCGCTCGGCATTCCGGCCATTTGCGGTATCTCGCAAGCAGCACTGGCGCTGCAAGATGGCCGTGAGGTGATTCTGGACGGCACGGCCGGCACGCTGAACATTGCCCCTACCGCCGCCGAGAAGAGCGAAGCCGAAGCCGCCATCGCCCGTCTGGCTGAACGTCGCGCCGCCGAACAGGCCATGTCGCAGCAGCCGGGACAAACCAGCGACGGCAGCCGTATCGAAGTGGTGGCCAATATCCGCAATGCCGCCGATGCGCGCGAAGCGGTAAAAGCCGGTGCCGAAGGCGTGGGCCTGCTGCGTTCGGAATTCCTGTTTGATAACCGCGACACCGCCCCGTCGGAAGCCGAGCAGGCTGCCGAATACTGCGCGGTGGCCCGCGAACTGGGCAGCAATCGCCCGCTGGTAGTGCGTACGCTGGATGTGGGTGGCGACAAGCCGCTGTCCTACCTGCCGCTGCCCAAGGAAGACAACCCCTTCCTCGGCCTGCGCGGCATCCGTGTCAGCCTGGACCATCCGGACCTGCTGCGCACCCAACTGCGCGCCATTCTGCAAGCCGCACCGCTCACCCGCCTGCACATCATGTTCCCCATGGTGGCGTCGCTGGACGAGCTGCGCGCCGCCAAGGCCATTCTGGCCGAAGAGCAAGCTGCCAGCGGCCATGCCGATGTCAAGGTAGGCATCATGGTGGAAGTACCATCAGCTGCCATTCTGGCCGCGCGTTTTGCGCCGGAAGTGGATTTCTTCTCCATTGGCACCAACGACCTCACCCAGTACGTACTGGCGATGGACCGCGGCCATCCGCAATTGGCCAAGCAGGCCGATGCCCTGCATCCGGGCGTGCTGGCGATGATTGCCATGACCTGCGACGGTGCCCGTGCCCACGGCAAGTGGGTGGGAGTGTGCGGCGGCCTGGCGTCCGACGAACGTGCGGCGCCGGTGCTGGTCGGCCTGGGCGTGACCGAGCTGTCGGTCAGCACCCCGGCGGTGGCCAGCGTCAAGGCCACACTGGCGCGCTGGAGCATGGACGAATGCCGTGCGCTGGCGCAGCAGGTGCTGGCGCTTTCCACCGTGACAGAAGTGCGCGCCCATCTGGCGCAACAGGCGCGTTAAGCGCAATGAAACCTGCCGTCCGGCTGGCCCGGACGGTGCTGGCCCCCGCCGCCCGGCGGCTGGGGGCATTACGCAGGAATCACTATCATGTTTGATCAATCCTTCGCTTTTCTGCAGAAAATCGGCAAATCGCTGATGCTGCCGGTAGCCGTATTGCCGGTAGCCGGCCTGCTGCTGGGTATTGGCGCCACCGACTTCCACACCCAGAGCACCGTGCTGCTGGCCATCCTGTCGCTGATGAAAAACGCCGGCGACGTGATTTTCGGCAATCTGCCGCTGATCTTTGCCGTGGGCGTGGCGCTGGGCTTTACCGAAAATGACGGCGTGGCCGCCATTGCCGCCACCATCGGCTTCCTGGTGATGACCACCACGCTGGGCGTGATGGCCGGGCTGCTGGGTGTGAAACCCGACACCATCATGGGCATGCCCTCCATCCAGACCGGCGTGTTCGGCGGTATTCTGGCCGGTGGCCTGGCGGCGTACATGTTCAACAAGTACTACCGCATCAGCCTGCCGCAGTATCTGGGCTTTTTTGCCGGCAAGCGCTTCGTGCCCATCGTCACTGCCGTGGCCGCCATCGTGCTGGGTGCGGTGCTGTCCTTTGTCTGGCCGCCCATCGGTGGTGCCATCAAGTCCTTCTCGCAGTGGGCTGCCGTCAGCGACCCGCGTACCGCGGCCACCGTCTACGGCTTCGTCGAACGTCTGCTGATCCCGTTTGGCCTGCACCACATCTGGAACGTGCCTTTCTTCTTTGAAATGGGCGATTTTGTCGATGCCAGCGGCAAGCACATCCACGGCGACATCAACCGCTTCTTTGCCGGTGACCCGACCGCAGGCGTGCTGTCCGGTGCCTTCCTGTTCAAGATGTTCGGCCTGCCGGCTGCTGCCATCGCCATCTGGCATACCGCCAAGCCGGAAAACCGGGTGAAAGTGGGCGGCATCATGATTTCCGCCGCGCTGACCTCCTTCCTGACCGGTATTACCGAGCCCATCGAATTTGCCTTCCTGTTCGTGGCACCGGTGCTGTACTTCATCCATGCCTGCCTGGCGGCATCGGCCCAGTTTGTGGCCAATACGCTGGACATGCACATGGGCTTTACCTTCTCGCAGGGTGGCATCGACTTTTTGATGTTCAACCTGATTGGCAACAAGTCACATCACGCCTGGTATGTATTCATCCTCGGCCCGATCTATGCCGTCATCTATTACAGCGTGTTCCGCTTCGTCATCCTCAAGTTCAACCTGAAAACTCCGGGTCGTGAAGATGAAAGCAGCGAAGCACAGGCCGCCGTCAGCGAAGACCAGCGCGCCCGCGCCCTGGTGCTGGCCTTTGGTGGTCGCAGCAACATCACCAATCTGGACGCCTGCATCACCCGTCTGCGCATTGCGGTGAAAAACCCGGCACAGGTAGATCAGGCCAAACTCAAGGCCATGGGTGCCTCTGGTGTGGTACAGGTGGGTAGCGGCATTCAGGCCATCTTTGGCCCGCAGTCGGAAAACCTGAAAACCGATATGGAGATCTACCTGAAAACCGCCGGTGACGATGCCGAACTGCCGGCAGCCGCCGCCAGTGCCAGCCCTGCCGCCGCAGTCAGCGCCGCGGCAGCGCCGGCCGCCGTGGCCGCCGATCCGCAAGTTGCCGCCACCGCCGCCGCCGTGCTGGCCGCACTGGGTGGCCGTGGCAATGTGCAAAAGGTGGAGGCCATCGCCCATACCCGTCTGCGCGTCGAGCTGAAACAGGCGGCGGCCTTTGATCAGGCGGCCGCCCAGCAAGCCGGCGTGGTGGCCTGCGTACAGACCCAGCCGGGTGTTTGGCATCTGGTGGTGGGCGAACAGGCCGCCGTGCTGGCACAAGCCTTGCAGGGCTGATCAGCCTAGCCAGCAACAACAAGGGCTGCCACTGGCAGCCTCAGGCTGCTGCCACAGTAATTTGGTGCGATGGTATGGGACCCGGCAAAGCCGGGCCTTTCGATTTACTGCTTGATTCCGCAGCCTTCCCATCGATTCCCGATCCCCCCGCCCTTTCCTTGAAAGGGAGCCTCGCTTTCTCGCAAGAAAGCGAGATGCCACGTATCAACAATCAAAATGGCTGCCGATTGCAGCCATTTTTCATTGCGTGCGGAACAACGCCCGGCGGCTACAAGGCAAACAGCTGGCGCAGATGCAGGGCCACGCCGGACTCGACATTGCTGGCCACGGTTTGTGCCTGCGGCAGTTGCGATGCCAGGCGCGGGTGGGCATTGGCCATCACTCGCGGGTGGCCAGCTGTCTGCAGCAGCTCGATATCGTTCTGGCCATCACCAAAGGCCAGACAATCGGCCGGGCTGATACCCAGCTCGTCCAGTACCAGCCGCAAGGCATGACCTTTGGACACGCCAGGCGCCATCACTTCCAGGCAATTGTCTGCCGAGAAGGTGATATAGGCACGCTCACCCAAGGCCTGGTGCAGCCTGGCCTCCACCGTCAGCAAATGGGTATGGTCCGCAATATAGAGGACCTTGGCCACCCCTGCCCCATCATGCTGATGCAAGGGCGCAATGTGGTAATGCAGGCCGGAGTCGGCATGCAGGTCCAGCAGATACTGGTAGGGTTGGTCGATCAGCCAGGCATCGTCCAGATAGAAATTGAGGATGGTGCCGGCGGCAAATTCCGGCTGGGCAATCTGGCGCACGATGGCAGGGTCCAGATTGCTGCTGTGGATCAGCCGGTCTTGCGCATCATGCACGCGGGCACCGTTGGAGCTGATCAGATAGGCGGAAATCCCCAGCGCATCGCGTATGCCTTTTACATCCAGATAATGGCGACCGGTAGCCAGGGCAAAGCGCAGGCCTTGCGCTTCCAGTTGTTGCAGGGTTTGCGCGGTGAGCGCGTTGACAGCGTGGTGTTCATCCAGCAGGGTGCCGTCCAGATCGGAGGCGATGAAACGGTACACGGCAAAACTCCGCTTGTAGTGGGAGCTGGCAATTTTACACCCGCCACCATGTAGCCGCAGGACTACACCGCAGCGGGCTGCAGCAAAGCAAAAAGCCAAGCATTGAGCTTGGCTTTTGCGTGAATTCTGGTGGCCAGTCGCGGAATCGAACCACGGACACGCGGATTTTCAATCCGCTGCTCTACCAACTGAGCTAACTGGCCGTCTGACAGCTGCGGTGATTTGGTGGCCAGTCGCGGAATCGAACCACGGACACGCGGATTTTCAATCCGCTGCTCTACCAACTGAGCTAACTGGCCATCACTGCTACGCTTTCGCGTCATCAGAGCCACGCATTAAATCAGAGCCGCCATGCTGCGTCAAGATATTTTTCAAAAAGTCTGAAAAAGACGGCTGATTTTCGCGGCCGGCCGGCGCAGTGCTCAGTCAGCCGGGGCGTCGGCCTGCCGTGCCGGATGGGCGGCCGCAAAGGCCGGCAGGCTGGCCAGGGCGGCATCAACGCGCACAATGTGCGGATACGGCGTCAGCTCCAGCCCGAAACGCCGCGCGGCAAATACCTGCGGCACCAGGCAGGCATCCAGCAGGCCGGGGGCATCGCCACAGGCAAACGGCATAGGCTTAGCCGCCAATTGCTGTTCCAGTGCGGCAAAGCCATTGGCTATCCAGTGACGTATCCATTGGGTTTTCTGCGCATCGTCCTGGCCCAGTTCGGTCTCCAGATACTTGAGCACACGGGCATTGTGCAGCGGGTGGATGTCGGCGCAGATGCTGAGTGCCAGCGCGCGCACGCGGGCGCGTTCGCTCAGGCCGGATGGCAACAGCGCCGGCGTAGCCGGATAGGCTTCGTCCAGATACTCGCAGATGGCCAGCGACTGGGTCAGCAACTGGCCATTATCCAGCAGCGCCGGCACCAGCCCTTGCGGGTTGAGTGCCAGATAGTCCGGAGCGCGCTGCTCGCCCTTGAGCAGGTTGACCGGCTGTTGCCGGTATTGCAGGCCTTTCAGATTCAGTGCAATGCGCACCCGGTAGGCCGCGCTGGAGCGGTAGTAGCCATACAGCACACGCTCAGTCATGGGCGGCTACCTGCTGGTCGATGCAGCCGAAAATGGAATGGCCCGCAGCATCCAGCATTTCGATACGGATGCGGTCGCCTGGCTGCATGAAAGGCGTGCGCGCCTCGCCGGTTTCGATGATCTCGATCATGCGCTGCTCGGCCAGACAGCAGGAGCCGGTGGCGCGGTCGTGATTGGAAATGGTGCCGGAACCGACAATCGAGCCAGCCGCCAGCGCGCGGGTCTTGGCCACATGTGCCACCAGCTGGGCGAAGTTGAACTGCATCTCCACGCCGCACTGTGGCTGGCCATACAGCTTGCCGTTGTATTCCACCCGTAGCGGAAGATGGACCTTGCTGTCCTGCCAGGCGTGGCCCAGTTCGTCCGGGGTGACTGCCACCGGCGAGAAGGCGGTGGCCGGCTTGCTCTGGAAGAAGCCAAAGCCCTTGGCCAGCTCGGCCGGAATCAGGTTACGCAAGGTGATATCGTTTACCAGCATCAGCAGGCGGATATGCCCGGCGCAATCGTCAAGCTGGCTGCCCAGCGGCACATCGTCGGTAATCACCGCCACTTCGCCCTCAAAATCCAGCCCCCAACTGACATCGGCCAGCGGAATGGCGGCATGCGGCGGCAGAAAGGTATCCGAGCCGCCCTGATACATCAGCGGGTCCTGGTAAAAGCTGGCTGGTACTTCGGCACCGCGCGCCTTGCGTACCAGCTCCACGTGATTGAGGTAGGCGCTGCCATCGGCCCATTGATAGGCACGCGGCAAGGGGCTGTGGCAGGCGGACTGGTCGAAGGCGACGGCACCGTTGACCGCCCCCTGGTTCAAGGCGGCATACACTTCCTGCAAGGCTGGTTGGCAGCGGCTCCAGTCATCCAGCGCAACCTGCAGGCTGGCGGCGATATGCGGTACGGCGACGGCTTGGCTGAGGTCGCGGCTGACAACCATCAGCTGGCCATCGCGGGTGTGATTGCGGTAGGTGGCAAGTTTCATCGGTGTGCTTTCCTTGACGGGCGGTGTGGCGCGTCGCGCCAGCCGCCCGGTGATCTGGTTCAGGTCTTGGGCTTCCAGCTGTCGACATAGCCGGTCCACTCCACCGCAGGCAGGCCGGGGCCTTGCTCCAGCGCGCTGCGGGTATCAATCATCACCGCCACTTCGTCGGTGAATTTCTTCGGCTCGGTCATGGCCTTGGCAAAAGCCTTGGGATGCGGGCCATGGGTGAAACCGGCCGGATGGAAGGTGAGCATGCCGGGCTTGATATTGTCGCGGCTGAAAAAGTCACCGGCATGGTAGAAGATGACTTCGTCGTAGTCGTCATTGTTGTGATAGAACGGCACCTTGAGCGCACCGGGGTCGGATTCGATCGGACGCGGCACAAAGGTGCAGACGACAAAGCCATCCGCCACAAAGGTGCTGTGCGCCGAGGGCGGCAGGTGATAACGATGGCTCATCAGCGGGCGGATGTCGCGCCAGTTGATGCGCGCCACCGCGATATTGCCGTGCCAGCCGATGGCATCCAGCGGATTGAACGGATAGGTCACGGTAGACAGCGCACTCAGGCGCTTGATCACCACCTGCCACTCGTCCTCGGTCTGCTGCGCCTTGAAGGCATCGTCGATGGCCGGCACATCCAGCATGGCCTCATCGAAAATGGCATGCGGCCCCACCAGTCCCTTGTCCGGCAGCTGGTAAGCGCCATTGCTGGCCTCGATCAGCAGCATGGTGGTGGTGTCCGCCGGCTCGATACGCCAGCTGGTGGAACGCGGAATCAGGATGTAATCGCCATCGCGATAGCTCAGGTGGCCGTAGTCGCAAAACAGCTCGCCGCTGCCGGCATGGATGAATAACAAATCATCGCCATCGCCATTGCGGAACAACTGGGTCATGGCCTGGCTGCAGGTCCAGATGCGCAGCTGGCACTGGCTGTTGTGCAAGACCAGCGGCGCACTCCACGGTGCCGCTGTCTCTTTCGGCAGCTCATTCAAATCAAAGGCACGCGGCTGGAGCGGGCCTTCCCAGGCCGACCAGCCGGTGGGCGGGTGTTTGTGATGCAGATGGGTGGCCGGGCCGAAAAAACCGCTGCGCCCGACTTCACGTTCATAAATGCCCTCGGCCGGCAGATCAGCATGGGCCTGACGGGAGATTGTCCCTTCCCGGTGCGGGAAACTTATCCATTTACGCATGGGCCATTCCTTGCGCCTGTGGCGCGCCAGGCGCCGCAGGCTGTCGATTTAGCGGGGCGGCGCGCAGTAGCAGGCTGCGCGCCACGCAGTCACGGTGCAGATCAGTCGGCCTTCAGCACGCCACGGCGGATCTGGTCTTCTTCAATGGATTCAAACAAGGCGCGGAAGTTGCCCTCGCCAAAGCCCTCGTTGCCCTTGCGCTGGATGATTTCAAAGAAGATTGGCCCGATCACGGTTTCGGTAAAAATCTGCAACAGAATGCCCGCGCCTTCCACCGGCGCGCCATCGATCAGGATGCTGTTCTTGCGCAGGCGGGCCAGGTCCTCGCCATGGCCGGGCACGCGGCTGTCCACCTTGTCGTAGTAGGTGTCCGGGGTATCCAGGAAGCGGGTGCCGGCGGCTTTCAGCGTTTCCACCGTCTGGTAGATGTCGCGGGTGGTCAGCGCGATGTGCTGGATGCCTTCGCCATGGTATTCGCGCAGGAATTCCTCGATCTGGCTCTTGTCATCGGACGATTCGTTGATGGGAATGCGGATCTTGCCGCAGGGGCTGGTCATGGCCTTGGACACCAGGCCGGTGAGCTTGCCTTCGATATCGAAGTAGCGGATTTCACGGAAATTGCCGATGCCGGTGTAGAAATCCGCCCACTTGCCCATATTGCCGCGGAAAACATTGTGGGTCAGGTGGTCGATCTCGATCAGGCCGACACCCGCCGGGTGCTGCTCCACGCCCTCCAGCGGCAGGAAATCCACATCGTAGATATTGTGCGCCGGTCCGTAGCGATCAACAAAGTACAGTGCCGAGCCGCCAATGCCTTCCACCGCGGGAATGTTCAGCTCCATCATGCCGATGGGCCGCACATAAGGCTTGGCACCGTGGGCCAGCGCATATTCATAGGCCCTGGCCGCATCCTTGACCCGCCAGGCCATGGCACAGGCGGAGGGGCCGTGCACCTTGCCAAATTCATTGGCGGGCTGGGTGGGTTCGCCATTCAGGATGAAATTGATGTCGCCCTGACGGTACAGGCTGACATTCTTGCTGCGATGGCGTGCGACCTCGATAAAACCCAGCGACAGGAACAGCTGGCGCAGATCGGCAATGCCTTCGGCAGTGGGGGCGGTGTACTCGACAAACTCGAAACCGTCGGTCGCCAGCGGGTTTTGCAGCAGTGCTTCCATTTTCATCTTTTCTCCTCTTTATCCATTGGCTGCGCGGACCTGGATCACAAGCCGGGCGCAATGGCTGATGTGCAATACGGCAAGGGTCACAACCGGCCGGGCACGGCAGCAGCAGTCAAGACAGGGGGACAATGGACAAAGCGGAGGAGATGGCGGCGCGTCGGCAAGTCGGCAGGCGGCACAGCGCAGGGCGGCTGTACAGGCAAACCGGCCGGCCGCAACGGGCCAGACCCGGCAGGTGCACGCAGTGGGGTGCGCCATGCCGTGCGACAGCCGGGGCTGTCGTCTTTCCCAGGCGGCACGATTGTATGTGTCTCACCGGGGGCTCTCCTCTATCTTTGCCGACATTATCCAGTGATCTCGCGCCACCGTGTAAAATGTCCGGGTTAGGCTATTTATTCTAGGGAAAACGCCTGGCAATTTTCTTGCAAACATTCCCCAGACAAACAATAACTAGAAATATAATTTCAAAAAATTCAAATCAGAGGAGTTTACATGCCAAGTCTTACGCTAGATAAGACAGACTTGCGCATCCTGTCGGAGCTGCAGCTCAACGGCAGGTTGACCAATGTGGAGCTTGCGGAAAGAGTGGCCCTTTCTCCCTCACCTTGCCTGAGACGTCTCAAGCAACTGGAGGAGTCCGGCGTCATCCGTCAATATGTCGCCCTGCTCGACCCGGCAAAAATCGGCCTCGGTTTGCAGGCCTATGTCCGTGTCGTGCTGGAGAAGCGTGGCAATACCCATGTGCAAAGTTTCATCGATGCCGTCCAGCGCTGGCCGGAAGTGATCAATTGCTTTGCAATGACCGGGGAAATGGACTACCTCTTGCAAGTTTATTTTGAAGATCTGGAACATTTCTCGCGCTTTGTCATGGATGAGCTGCTACAACAGCAAGGCGTGGAAGATGTGAAATCCAGCTTTGTCCTGAAAGAAATCAAGCGCACGACCTCGCTACCGCTCAGCCAGCTCCGCAGCCTGTGAGCCGGCCAGCCCGCCTGAAGCGCTGCGCCATCCGATATATCCTGGAGGAATAAGCAAAGGCCCCGGCATGAGCATGATCCGAAAACTGCACTCCCTGTCCCTGGCTGTTGCAATAATGTTGCACAGTACGGCATGGGCATTTTCGGTCACTTTCATTTCGCCGGGGCGCCATGACGAAGCGTATTGGCTCAGTGCAACGCGGGCCATGCAGGCGGCGGCACAGCAACTGGATATCCAGCTGGAAGTGCTGTACGCCGAACGCGATCCCTTGCAGATGGTCAAGCTGACCCGCACCGTCACCCTGCGCCGCCACAAACCGGACTACCTGCTGCTGGTCAACGAAAAACTGACCGGCCCCGCCCTGCTGTCGCTGGCGGAACAGGCCGGCATCCCCTGCTTTCTCAGCTTCAACCAGCTCACCCCCACCCAGTTACGCAACAGCGGCCTGCCGCGGCAAAGGCTGAAACACTGGCTGGGCTCGCTGGCGCCGGACAATGCCACCGCCGGCACGCTCACCATGCAGGGACTGCTGAGCGAGGCCAGCCGGCACTTCCCCCCCGGCACGCCACTGCATGTGCTGATGATGGCCGGCGACCACGCCACCCCGGCCTCCAGCGAACGGGTGGCTGCCGCCCAGCGCGTGCTGGCGGCCCATCCGGAGGTGCGGCTGACGCAGCTGGTTTATGGCGAATGGGAACGCCAGCGCGCCTTGCAGCAGGGGCTGTGGCTGTTGCAACGCCATCCGCAGATCAATCTGGTATGGGCAGCCAATGACGAAATGGCCTTCGGCCTGGAAGAAGCCATCCATCGCAGCGGCAAGCAAGCCGGCCGCGAGGTACTGCTCAGCGCCATCAACAACTCACAGCAAGCCATGGTCGAACGCCAGCAAGGACGGCTCAGCGCCCTGGCCGCCGGCCATTTCATGACCGGGGCCTGGAGCCTGGTGCTGCTGTACGACTATCAACACGGCCACGACTTCGCCAGCGAAGGCCTGCAGCTGCAACCGGCCATGTTCAGCAGCATTTCCGCGCCACAAGCCCTGCACTTTCAGCATCGATTTGCCGATAATGATTTCAGCAGCATCCGTTTCAGACAGTTCAGCAAATTTGCCAATCCAGCCCTGCAGCACTACGCCTTTCGCTTCGACATGGTGCTGGACTAGCCGCTGCTGGCGCGATGCGTACTAGCGCACGCGTGTTGGCCACCTTGCACCACGGACGCAATGCCTTTTTGTGAGCCGCTCTTAACAAACTCTGCCGTGCCGCATCGCGCTAACAGGCCATAGGAGCTGGCATATGCCAACCCGCAGACTCACCCGCCAGCTGATCTGGCAGCTGCTGCTGTATACCTTGCTGTTCGGGGCTGTGGTGACCGGCCTGAAAGCCGCCCTGGTCTGGCGCAACGGTCAGCAGCAGATGGATGCGATACCGGCCACGGTATCGCGCCTCTACCTGCCGTTGCTCAGCCAGAGTGCCTGGGATGTGGATATTCCGGCCATCCAGCTGCAGTTACGGCTGATCGCGCAGATTCCCGGCGTGCAGAGTGTGGTCCTGCGCACCGAGCTGGGCCAGTCGCTGCGCTATGACAACCCGGAACAGGGCGGGCCGGATAATAGCGGCCAATACCAGCTGCCCCTGTACTCGCCACACAGCATGGAGGCAATTGGCAACCTGCAGCTGACTGTTTCCCGCCAGCACATCTACAGCGCCATGCGCCAGGAAGTGGCCAGCGCCACCCTGGCCTTCCTGCTGGGCTTCTTCGGCCTGGCCCTGCTGCTGTGGCTGCTGTTCAACCGCCGGCTGGTGCGCCCGCTGCAAGGCATGGCGGAAATCGTGCGCAACTATCAGCCCGGCATGCAGCTGCCACCGCTACTGCCCGGCCAGCAGCATGGCCAGATCGACAATGAGCTGAGCGAACTGGCCCTGGCTTTCCGCAGCATGAGCAACAATATCAGCCACTACCTGCAGGAAAGGCAGCGGATCGAAAACGAGCTGGCCAGCCATCGCGACCAGCTGGCCGGCCTGGTGACCGCACGCACGCGCGAGCTCAAGCAGCTGCTCAGCTTTCAGCAGCTGATTGCCGGCATTTCCACCCGCTTCATCAATATTCCGCTGCATGACATCGATCAGGCCACGCAGATGGCACTGGGCGAGATCGGACACTTCATGCAGGTAGAGCGCTGTTATCTGATCAGCTTTGCCGATGACTGGCTGGTCAATACCGTGCACGAATGGTGCGCTTCCGGCATCCCGCCCACCACCCACGCCCTGCAAGGCCAGAGCATGCTACAGCGCAGCTGGGCCTGCCAGCAATTGCAGGAGCATGGCCTACTGTCAGTGGATACGCTGGCGGCGCTGCCCGAGCAGGCCGTGCTGGAGCGCCAGGAACTGGAAGAACACGGGGTACAAAGCCTGTTCATGCTGCGCATCGATCACATGGGCCGCCCGGTGGGGCTGTTCGGCTGCGACATGGTGAGCCACCCGCGCCAGTGGCTGGGCAAGGAACAGCAGCAGGCGCGCCTGCTGGGTGAAACGCTGGCCAATACCATCATCCGCCGCCAGCAGCTGCAGGCACTGGGCCTGGCTCAGCAGCAGCTGCACGCCGCCAATGCCGACCTGGCGCGCATGGCCTTCAGCGATGGCCTGACCGGCATTGCCAACCGGCGCCATTTCGACGAGCAGCTCGCCCTGTGCGTCCGCGAGGCGCGCGACCAAGGCAAGGCGCTGAGCGTCTTGCAGATCGACATCGATTTTTTCAAGCAATTCAATGACAGCTATGGCCACCTCGCCGGCGACCAGTGCCTGCGCCAGGTGGCGCTCTGCATACAGTCACAGCTCCCCGCCGCCACCGATCTGGTGGCGCGGGTCGGCGGCGAGGAATTCGCCGTGCTGTTGCCGGGCTACCAGGCCACGGCGGCGGCCACGCTGGCCGAAGCCATCCGCCAGGCCGTCTGGCAGCTGGCCATTGCCCATGGTCGCAGCAGTGCCGGCGACCGGGTCACCATCAGCATCGGCGTGGCCAGCCTGCACGGACCGCCACAGTCCGAACACCAGCTGATGCGCGATGCCGACAAGGCGCTGTATCTGGCCAAGCACCGGGGGCGCAACCGGGTGGAAACGGCCGGCGCCCATGCGGCAACACCGCACAGCGGTTGATCTGCGGCGTCGCCCGACCATGCAAAAAGCCCGGCAGTGCCGGGCTTTCTCATGATGGCCTGCTAGCGCTTACAAACCCAGTCGCTGCCATACGGTGGACACCAGGCCCGCCTGGTTCAGGGTGTAGAAGTGCAGGCCCGGCGCGCCATTGGCCAGCAGACGGTCGCACAGCTCGGTCACCACATCCAGCCCCAGGGCGCGGATGGAGGCCGTATCGTCATAGTAGGACTGCATGCGCTGACGCAGCCAGCGCGGCACTTCGGCCCCGCACATGTCGGAGAAGCGGCACAGCTGGCCAAAGTTGGCAATCGGCATGATGCCCGGCACGATGGGGATGTCCACACCACGCGCCTGGGCCTCGTCGACAAAGCGGAAGTAGGCATCGGCATTGAAGAAATACTGGGTCATGGCCGAGTTGGCACCGGCTTTGACCTTGCGCACGAAATTGTTCAGGTCGTCCTCGGCCGACTTGGCCTGCGGATGGAATTCCGGATAGGCCGCCACTTCGATATGGAAATGGTCGCCATGCTCGCTGCGGATGAACTCGACCAGCTCGTTGGCATAGCGGAATTCGCCAGCGGCCACCATGCCGGACGGCATGTCACCACGCAGCGCCACGATGTGGCGGATGCCGTGATTGCGGTATTCGTTGAGGATGGCGCTGATGTTTTCCCGCGTCGAGCCGATGCAGGACAGATGCGGCGCGGCGGCATGGCCTTCGCTGCGGATTTCCAGCACGGTGGACAGGGTGCCATCGCGGGTGGTGCCGCCAGCACCGAAGGTCACCGAGAAAAACTGCGGCTTGAACTGCGCCAGCTGCTGGCGCGTGGTACGCAGCTTGGCCACGCCTTCGGGGGTCTTGGGCGGGAAAAACTCGAAGCTGAAGGTTTTTTTCTGTTGGTTCATGATCGTCTCTGTCCCTGCTCGGAGCGGCAGGCTTTGTTTTTATACTGCAGCGTGTCAAAGCGGTAGCAGCCCGCGGATAGAAAAACGGACAGGTGCATTCTACCCTGCCCTGTCCGTTTGCCTTACAGCCCGCTATCAATAACGATAGTGCGCCGGCTTATAAGGACCCTGCTTGGGCACGCTGATATAAGCAGCCTGCTCGTCGGTCAGCTCGGTCAGGTTGGCACCGATACGCTTCAGGTGCAGGCGGGCCACTTTTTCGTCCAGATGCTTGGGCAGCACATAGACTTCCTTGCCGTACTTTTCACCGTGCTGGAAGATTTCCATCTGCGCCAGCACCTGGTTGGTGAAGGAGTTGGACATCACGAAGCTGGGGTGGCCGGTGGCGCAACCCAGATTCACCAGGCGGCCTTCGGCCAGCAGGATGATGCGCTTGGCCGGTTCATTACCCTGAGCCGGGAAGATGATGTGATCCACCTGCGGCTTGATGTTGTCCCACTGGTATTGGCGCAGGCTGGCGACTTCGATTTCGCTGTCGAAGTGGCCGATATTGCACACGATGGCGTTGTTGCGCATCTTGACCATGTGATCATGGGTGATCACCGACACATTGCCGGTGGTGGTGACGAAGATGTCGCCCTGGTCGGCCACATCATCCATGCGTACCACGCGGTAGCCTTCCATCGCTGCTTGCAGGGCACAGATCGGGTCCACTTCGGTGACCCATACCGTGGCACCCAGGCCACGCAGGCTCTGGGCGCAGCCCTTGCCCACATCACCGTAACCCAATACCACGGCCACTTTGCCGGCGATCATCACGTCGGTGGCGCGCTTGATGCCATCCACCAGCGATTCGCGGCAGCCGTACAGATTGTCGAACTTGGACTTGGTGACCGAGTCGTTGACGTTGAAAGCCGGGAACGGCAGGCGGCCTTCCTTTTGCATCTGGTACAGGCGATGCACACCGGTGGTGGTTTCTTCGGTGACGCCCTTGATATGCGGCAGACGCTTGGAGTACCAGTGCGGGTCCACTTCCAGATAACGGGCAATGGCGGCAAACAGCGCGGTTTCTTCTTCATTGGCCGGGTGGCTGATCACGCTGCGATCCTGTTCGGCCTTGCTGCCCAGCATCAGCAGCAAGGTGGCGTCGCCGCCATCGTCCAGAATCATGTTGGCTTCCTGACCCTCAGGCCATTCGAAGATCTTGTGGGAGAACTCCCAGTACTCGTCCAGGCTCTCGCCCTTGAAGGCAAACACCGGGATATTGGCCGCGGCAATGGCAGCAGCGGCGTGGTCTTGCGTGGAGAAGATATTGCAGGAAGCCCAGCGTACATCGGCACCCAGTGCCACCAGGGTTTCGATCAGCACGCCAGTCTGGATGGTCATGTGCAGCGAACCGGCGATACGCGCGCCACGCAGCGGCTTCTGGTGCGCGAATTCTTCGCGCAGCGCCATCAGTCCGGGCATTTCGGTTTCGGCGATTGCCAGTTCCTTGCGCCCCCAGGCGGCAAGGTTGATGTCGGCGACATGGAAATCGGTGAATTCAGCCATCGTGCAAAGTCCTTTTACACGCCGGCCAGAACGCGGCTCACCCGCTATTCCGGCTTCGGCACGGAGTTTAGTCAGGTGAGCGCCGTTTGCAAGAAGCCCGAGCCTGGGGATGAACCTCGCAGCGCTCCTCGGGAGTGCCGTAATTATACCTAGAGACGTAAAAATGTGGATGAAACTTCGCTGACAGGGGTTACACTTCAACATTGCCATCAGCATAGTCATATTGCATAGAAAAGCGCATGTCCTTTGTATTCACCACCATTTCAGCGACTGCCGGCCTGGCTGCACTCAGTGCTGCCACCATCGGCATCCTGGCTTGGGAGCGACGCCAGGTGACGGGCGCGCGCTGGCTGGCCTGGCTGATGCTGGCAGTGACGATATGGGCCGGCAGTGCCATGCTGGAATTGTCCTCTTCCATGCTGCGCGAGAAAATTTTCTGGTCCAAGCTGGAATACCTCGGCACCCTCAGCGCGCCGGTGTTGTTTTTCCTGCTGGCCGCCGACTACAACCAGCTGGACAAGGCTCTGCGCCTGCGCAGCATCGCCATGCTGTTCCTCATCCCCCTGCTCAGTCTGGCGCTGGCCATCAGCAATGAACGGCACGGCCTGATCTGGAGCAGTTATCAGCCTTCACCATCTGGCTATAATTTGCTGATTTTCAACCACGGCCCCTTGTTCTGGCTGCTGGTCGCCGGCTATTCCTATCTGATGATGCTGCTGGGCTCCTTGCTGTTGCTGCGGACCCTGCACTTTTACCCTCCCCATTACCGTGGCCAGTCGCTGATCCTGATGCTGGGCGCCATCGTTCCCTGGGCTGGCAATCTGCTTTATCTGTCCGGCAACATCCCTTTGCGCGGGCTGGACCCCACCCCCTTGTGCTTTGCCATCACCGGCATGGTGTTTGCCTTTGACCTGCTTTATCTGCGCATGCTGTATGTCGTGCCCATTGCCCGTGGCAATGCCTTCAATGCCATGGGGGATGGCATCGTGGTGATTGACCCCAACAAGACCGTGCTCGATATCAACCCGGCGGCGGCCAACCTGTTTGGCAAGCCAGCCGCCGTACTGTGCGGCCAGCCATTGCAGATTGCCGCACTGCTTGCGGTCGCCGATCAGGATGGGGCCCATCAGGTGGAACTGAATGGCCCGGGCTCACGCGCCATTCTGGAAGTACGCGCCTTTCCCATCCGGGAGTCGGGGGTCACCCTGGGTGGCCGCATGCTGGTGCTGCGCGACATTTCGCGCCAGCGCCGCGCCGAGGAAGCCTTGCATCAGGCTTATATGCAACTGAAAAACCGCATCGATGAAATCGAAACCCTGCAGGACACCCTGCGCGAACAGGCCCTGCACGACCCGCTGACCGGACTTTACAACCGACGCTATCTGGAGGAGACGCTCAGCCGGGAAATCAGCCGGGCCGAACGCGAACAACAGCCGCTGACCTTTGCCCTGATCGATCTGGACAATTTCAAAGGGGTGAATGATCGCTACGGCCACATGGCCGGCGATCAGGTACTGTGTGCGCTGGCCGACCTGCTGCGCCGCCATTGTCGTCAGGCCGATATCGTTTGCCGGCTGGGGGGCGAGGAATTCATCGTGGTACTGCCTGCCGCTGATCAACGCAATGGCTGGATGCGGCTGGAAATGCTACGCCGCCGTTTTTCCGATTTGCGCTACAGGGTGGAAGCAGTGGAATTTTCGTCCACCTTCTCCTGTGGCATTGCCTGCTACCCCAGTGACGGCAATAGTTTCGCCAAACTTTACCAGCTGGCGGACATGGCCTTGTACGAAGCCAAGGCTCATGGCAAAAACCAGGTCAGGCTGCATGGCAATCCGCTGCAGGAGCTGACCGACATTCCCTTGCTGCAAGCCCATATGGTCAGCAAGGAACCATAAAAAAGCCGGGAACGCGTCCCGGCTTGGCATGGTACAGCAGTGGCCTTACTTGACGATGCGCAAGCTGGGCCGACCACTGGGCCGCGGTGCGGCGGCATCCTCTGCCTTGCCCGCGGCCGGCTCGGTTTCGCTGGCGGCGACCGGAGACAGCGCCGGTGCCGGTGCCGGCGTCGCACTGCCCAGCTCGACCTCGAAGCCCATCCCTTCGCCGGTTTCGCGGGCGAAAATGGACATCACATTGCCGACAGGCACCCAGATATCACGCGACACCCCGGCAAACCGCGCGGAAAACGACACCCACTCGTTGTCGATACGCAGGTTCTGGGTGGCTCCGGCTGCAATATTCAACACGATTTCGTTATTCTTCACATATTCGCGCGGGACATCTGCGTGCTCGTCCACCCACACCACCAGAAACGGCGTATGGCCATTATCCGTGCACCATTCATACAGGGCACGGATCATGTAAGGCTTGGTGCTGGCGCTCATGGTCATTCCTTACTTGCGCATGGCCTTTTCGGACGGGGTCAGCGAGTCAATGAAAGACTGGCGCTGGAAAATGCGTTCCGCGTACTTGAGGATGGGTGCAGCATGCTTGCCCAGGTCGATGTTGTAATGCTCCAGACGCCACATCAGCGGGGCGATGGCCACGTCGATCATGGAGAAGTCATCGCCCAGCATGAACTTCTGCTTGGCAAACACCGGGGCAATGGTGGTCAGGCCGTCACGGATGGCTTCACGGGCCTTGGTGGCTTCCTTGCCGGTTGCGCCGGCTTCCAGCACCTTCACATTGCAGAACAGCTCGTTCTCGAAACGGTGCAGGAACAGGCGGGCACGGGCACGCATCACCGGATCGGCCGGCATCAGCTGCGGGTGCGGGAAACGCTCATCGATGTATTCATTGATGATGTTGGATTCGTGCAGGATCAGGTCGCGCTCTACCAGTACCGGCACTTCGTTGTAGGGATTCATCACAGCCAGGTCTTCCGGCTTGTTGTGAATGTCCACATCGATGATCTCGAAATCCATTCCCTTTTCATACAACACGATACGGCAACGTTGGCTGAAGGGGCAGGTAATTCCAGAATAAAGAGTCATCATGGCTAGCGGATATCCTTGACAGAGGCAATCATTTTCGATCGAAGCGATGATTTTACCATTTTCAGGCAGGCAATTTCCACAACTACATCGCAAAGCCATGATTACAAAAGAAAAAAGGCGGAAATTTCCGCCTTTTTCGTCATGCAGCAGCCGGGCTTAATGCACGTCTTTCCAGTATTCCTTCTTCAGGAAGTAGGTCAGCGGCAACAGCAGCAGGCCCAGGAACATCAGTACCACATAGCCGATCTGGTGACGCTTGACTTGTGCCGGCTCGCCGATGAAGACCAGGTAGTTGGTCAGGTCAGCCATGCGCTTGTCAAACTCCACGGTATTGGCCTTGCCGTTTTCCAGCTTGGTCAGACTACCGGCCTTGACCAGTTCGAGCTTGTGCTCTTCATGACCAGCGGCGTTCTTCTCGGTCTTCAGTACCTGCTCGCCCTGCATTTCCCACAGCACATGCGGCATGCCGACCTTGTCGAACACCAGGTTGTTCCAGCCGGTAGGACGAGTCGGATCACGGTAGAAGCCACGCAGATAGGCGTACAGGTAGTCAGCACCACGCGAACGCGCAATCAGCGACAGGTCCGGCGGTGCCGCACCCAGCCATACCTTGGCATCCTTCTTGTCCATGCTGATGTTCATCTGGTCGCCGATCTTGGCGCCGTCAGGCAGCAAGTTGGCCTTGATCTGCTCTTCGGACAGGCCGATGTCTTCCAGACGGTTGTAGCGCATGGCGCTGGCCGAGTGGCAGGACAGGCAGTAGTTACTGAAGATCTGCGCGCCGCGCTGCAGACTTTCCGTGTCCTGAATGTCGATCGGCGCCTTTTCCAGCGTCGGGCCTTCATTGGCCAGAACCGTGCCGCTGACCGGCAACACCAGCGCCATGGCAGCGATCAGGTGGCGGATTTTGCTTTTCATATGTCCTTTCCCCTTGCTTACACGTTGGTGCCGAACAGATAGGCCGCGATGATCGTCACCGCCACCAGCACCAGGAACTGCAACTGGCGCTTGCCATTGGTCTCCGTCACGCGGGTCGGTACCGGTACCGAGCCGACATCGTTCTTGGTGTAGAACGGCATACCCAGGAAGAAGGCAAAGTAGATGAACGAAAGAATCTGCGAAATCAGGGTACGGCCAGCCGTCGGCGGCATGGCGCCCAGCATGCCCAGACCGATGAAGGCGATGATGAACAAGACCAGCATGAACTTGAACTTCGGACCGCGATAACGGATGGACTTGACCGGCGAACGATCCAGCCACGGCAGGAAGGCAATCACCACCACCGCAGCGCCCATGCCGATCACACCCCATACCTGGGTACCCAGGAAGGACGGAATGGCACGCAGAATGGCGTAGAACGGGGTGAAGTACCATACCGGCGCGATGTGCGGCGGGGTCTTCAGCGGGTCAGCCTGGTCGAAGTTGGGATGCTCGAGGAAGTAACCACCCATTTCCGGCAGGAAGAACACGATGGCGGAGAACACGATCAGGAACACGGCCACACCGAAGATATCCTTCACGGTGTAGTAGGGATGGAAAGGAATGCCATCCAGCGGGATGCCCTTTTCGTCCTTCAGTTTCTTGATTTCCACGCCGTCCGGGTTGTTGGAACCCACTTCGTGCAGGGCAATCAGGTGAGCCACCACCAGGGCCAGCAGCACCAGCGGCACAGCAATCACGTGCAGGGCGAAGAAGCGGTTCAGCGTGGCATCGGATACCACGAAGTCACCACGAATCCACACCGACAGGTCCGGACCGATGACCGGGATGGAACCGAACAGGTTCACGATCACCTGTGCGCCCCAGAAGGACATCTGGCCCCAGGGCAGCAGGTAACCCATGAAGGCTTCGGCCATCAGGCACAGGAAGATCAGGCAACCAAACACCCACACCAGCTCGCGCGGCTGCTTGTAGGAGCCATAGATCAGGCCACGGAACATGTGCAGGTAGACCACCACGAAGAACATGGAGGCACCGGTGGAGTGCATGTAGCGGATGATCCAGCCACCGGCCACATCACGCATGATGTATTCCACCGAGGCGAATGCCACCGGAATGCCGGCACCATTGAGCGTGCCATCCGGCTTGTAGTTCATGGTGAGGAAGATACCGGTCACGATCTGGATAACCAGCACCAGCATGGCCAGCGAGCCGAAGAAGTACCAGAAATTGAAGTTCTTCGGTGCGTAGTACTCGGTAACGTGCTCTTTCAGCATCGACGACAGCGGGAAGCGATCGTCAATCCAGTTCAGCAGCTTTTGTCCTTTGCTCATTTTTCCCCCTAAGCTTATTTGTCGTCGCCAATCAGCAGGCGGGTATCGGACAGATACTTATGCGGCGGGATTTCCAGGTTCTTCGGAGCCGGCACACCCTTGAACACACGGGCAGCCAGGTCGAACTTGGAACCATGACACGGGCAGTAGAAGCCACCCAGCCATTCCGGGCCCAGATCGGCAGGTGCCAGATCAGGACGGAAGGTCGGCGAACAGCCCAGGTGGGTACAGATACCCACGGCCACCAGCAGTTCAGGCTTGATGGAGCGGCCTTCGTTCTGGCAGTACTTGGGTTGTTGGTCTACTTCGGACTTGGGGTCCACCAGCTTGGGGTCGTTCTTCGGCAGGTCGGCAACTTGCTGCTTGGTACGGGACAACAGCCATACCGGCTTGCCACGCCACTCGACGTTGATCTTCTGGCCCGGCTCCAGCTTGCTGATATCCACCTCAACCGGTGCGCCAGCAGCCTTTGCCCGTTCAGACGGGAAGAAACTCATCAGAAACGGCGTTGCCACCCCGGCAACGGCCACACCCCCAACAGCGCTGGTTGCTACCGTCAGAAACCGACGGCGCCCCGTATCGACTTGTTGTTCACTCATTACAGTCATCCTCAAACGTGGAAACCGAGCTCAAACTTCAAACCAGACGATTTTACCTGATTACCAGTAGGGACATGAAGCGCCTATGCAAATAAATTGAGCCAGGTTGGGTAGATTTGTCTAAACCGGATTGAAAAGATCGACAAATTCAACAGTTATGCCGGGTAAATGAGAAACCTTCTCGCCCAGCGCCTGTACGCCGTAGCGCTCGGTTACATGGTGCCCGGCGGCAATGAATGCCACGCCATACTCGTTGGCCAGATGGAAACATTGCTCCGAGACTTCGCCGGTGACAAATGCATCAACACCGAGCCGGATGGCTTCCTGAAAAAAAGACTGCGCCCCTCCCGTACACCAGGCCAGCCGGCGCACCGGCCGCTCGGCCGGGCCCAGCAGCATGGCCTGCCGGCCGAGGCCGAGCGAAATGGCCTCGGCCAGCTCTGCTGCCGTGGCAGCCGCCGGCCAGCGGCCATGCCATAACAATCCCTGCTCCCCCGTCTGTCCCTCGACCTGCCAGCCCAGTCGCTTGGCGAGCGTGGCGTTATTGCCCAGTTCTGCATGCCCATCCAGTGGCAGATGGTAAGCGATCAGGCTGATGTCATGCTGCAACAGTTTGGCCACGCGCGCACGCTTCATGCCCACCAGCCGGGCATCCTCTCCCTTCCAGAAATAGCCGTGATGCACCAGGATGGCATCGGCGCGGCGGGCAATCGCCACATCAATCAGTGCTTGTGAGGCAGTCACTCCCGTGATGATATGCCGTACCTCTGCCCTGCCCTCCACTTGCAGACCATTGGGCGCGTAGTCCTGATAACGCCATGGCTCCAGCCATTCATCGATGCTGGCAATCAATTGCGGTAATTGCATGATCCGTCCTTGCGAAATGAGCTGCCGCCTATTGTGCCAGAGAAGCCAGCCATACCCCGTCATCGTGCAGAAAAACAAAAACCCCGCACAAGTGCGGGGTTTTCAGGTTCAGCGAGAGGCCGAAGCAGCTTACATCATGCCGCCCATGCCACCCATGCCGCCCATGTCCGGCATGCCGCCAGCAGCCGGCTTGTCTTCCGGCAGTTCGGCGATCATGCAGTCGGTGGTCAGCATCAGGCCGGCAACGGAAGCAGCGTGTTGCAGGGCCGAGCGGGTTACCTTGGCCGGATCCAGCACGCCCATTTCCAGCATGTCGCCGTATTCGCCGGTAGCCGCGTTGTAACCGAAGTTACCCTTGCCTTCCAGCACCTTGTTCACCACAACCGACGGCTCGTCGCCAGCATTCTTGACGATCTGACGCAGCGGGGCTTCGATGGCCTTCAGCACGATCTTCACGCCAGCATCCTGATCGACGTTGTCGGTCTTCAGGCTGTCCAGGGTGGAACGGGCACGCAGCAGGGCCACGCCACCACCAGCCACAACGCCTTCTTCCACAGCGGCGCGGGTAGCGTGCAGCGCGTCTTCCACGCGAGCCTTCTTCTCTTTCATTTCCACTTCGGTGGCCGCGCCAACCTTGATCACGGCAACACCGCCGGCCAGCTTGGCCACGCGCTCTTGCAGTTTTTCGCGGTCGTAATCGGAAGAAGCTTCTTCGATCTGGCGACGGATTTCACCAACACGGGCCTGGATGGCATCAGCCTGACCAGCGCCATCGATGATGATGGTGTTTTCCTTGCCCACTTCGATACGCTTGGCTTGGCCCA
Organism: Aquitalea magnusonii; assembly: GCF_003202035.1. Classification (GTDB taxonomy): domain Bacteria; phylum Pseudomonadota; class Gammaproteobacteria; order Burkholderiales; family Chromobacteriaceae; genus Aquitalea; species Aquitalea magnusonii. The sequence continues at coordinate 123,838 of NZ_QJKC01000004.1, forward strand.
GCATGTCCAGAGTGGCTTTTTCCAGGGTCAGGCCCAGTTCTTCGGCAATCACGGTACCGCCGGTCAGGATGGCGATATCCTGCAGCATGGCCTTGCGACGGTCGCCAAAGCCCGGAGCCTTGACAGCAACCACCTTCAGGATGCCGCGGATGGTGTTGACCACCAGGGTAGCCAGCGCTTCGCCTTCAACATCTTCGGCGATGATCAGCAGCGGACGACCGGACTTGGCCACTTGCTCCAGTACCGGCAGCAGGTCGCGGATGTTGGAAACCTTCTTGTCGAACAGCAGAACAAACGGATTGTCCAGAGCGGCAATCTGTTTTTCCTGGTTGTTGATGAAGTACGGGGACAGGTAGCCGCGGTCGAACTGCATGCCTTCCACCACGTCCAGCTCGTTGTTCAGGCTCTTGCCGTCTTCAACGGTGATCACGCCTTCCTTGCCCACTTTTTCCATGGCGGTGGCGATGATTTCACCGATATCGGCATCGGAGTTGGCGGAAATGGAGCCAACCTGAGCGATTTCCTTGCTGGTGGCACATGGCTTGGCGATCTTGGCGATTTCACCTACCAGGGAAATCACCGCCTTGTCGATGCCACGCTTCAGGTCCATCGGGTTCATGCCGGCGGCAACAAACTTCATGCCTTCCTGCACGATGGCCTGTGCCAGTACGGTGGCAGTGGTGGTACCGTCGCCGGCCACGTCGGAAGTCTTGGAAGCCACTTCCTTCACCATCTGCGCGCCCATGTTTTCGAACTTGTCTTTCAGTTCGATTTCCTTGGCAACGGAAACACCATCCTTGGTGATGGTCGGCGCGCCAAAGGAGCGGTCCAGTACCACGTTGCGGCCTTTCGGGCCCAGGGTCACCTTGACAGCGTCAGCCAGGATGTTGACGCCAACCACCATCTTGGCACGAGCGGAATCACCAAACTTTACGTCTTTTGCAGCCATTCTCAAATCTCCAGAATTCTATAGGGTCGTTTAGAAGTCGGTATGGGTCGGAATTACTCGACGATGCCCATTACATCTTCCTCGCGCATCACGAGGACTTCTTCACCGTCAACCTTGACGGACTGACCGGAGTACTTGCCGAAAATCACTTTGTCACCAACTTTCAGTTCCAGCGGACGGCGCTCGCCATTGTCCAGAACCTTGCCGTTACCGACAGCCAGCACCTCGCCCATGTCGGGCTTTTCAGCAGCTGCACCCGGCAGAACGATACCGGAAGCAGTCTTTTCTTCAGCCTCAAGGCGCTTGATAACAACACGATCGTGCAGCGGACGAATTGCCATTGATCTCTCCTAATACAAGTGGCTGTTGAAAGCAAAAATCATCTGCCAGGATGGCAGTACGGGGCGGGCTTTAGCACTCACCCCTGACGAGTGCTAATAATAGGGACGGGGAAACGATGTTTCAAGAGGGGGGCCGGCAAAAACTTGCCAGCCCTTGCCGGCATTAAGTGAAGGTTCAGCGCGAAGAGTCGTCGCGCCGCAACACCATCCAGCGCGGGGTCTTGAAACGGACAATCATGCGGTACAGCCGCAGATAGGCCAGTACAAAAAGCAGCACCAGCAGCATCAGCACCCAGGTGTGATTCCAGAACAGCATGGCCGGCACCACCGAAAAAGAGGCCAGGGCCCACAGATAAGGGGAGGTCATGCTATTGCGCTGGGTCAGATGGTGGGCCTCTTTGGAGCCGACCATCCACAACACCATGCGCTTGTACACCATCTGGTGCAGATGGAGTGCATCCGGGTAGCCCACCGCCCGCCCCTGCAGAAACTTGCGCCGGTAAATGGAGAAAATCGTCTCAAAAACCGGATAAATCACACACAACAGAGGAAACCACGGCGACACCGCCGGATTGCGCGCCACCAGCAATACGGATATTTCGGCAATCATGAAGCCGATCAGATAGGCTCCGCCATCTCCGGCAAAAATCAGCCCACGCGGAAAATTCCAGAACAAAAAACCGAAGATGGCTCCGACCATGGCAAAGCACACGCTCATCAATACAATGTCCTGCACTTTAAAGCAGACATAAGCAATGGCCAGGAAGATGAACACCGCCACCATGCCCGACAAGCCGTTATAACCATCGATGATGTTGACCGCATGCGCCACGCCGCCCACTGCCACCATGGTCAGCAGCAGAGACAGCCACCAGTAATGCCCCAACAAGGTATCGATCAGCGGAATATCCAGTCGAGCCAGCCCGGCCCCCAGCAGGAAATAGCCCAGCGCCGCTGCCACAAAGGTGGCGAGCAGGCGCGGCAAAGGGCCGATTTTCTTGGTGAGATCCTCGACAAAGCCCGCAGCAAATGCCGGCAAGGCCGACAACAACAGTAACAAAACCCAAACCGAAGAATTCAGAAATCCAGATAGCGCACACCCGACAATCAGACCAATCATGATGGGCAATCCACCAATTCTGGGCACTGGTGTCGCATGAAATTTCTGCACACCATTGACATCACTATCCGTCGAATAGCGGGAATGCAAATGAGAGTAACGGATCAACAACAGCCCCGAAAAAAGCGAAGCCGACAGCGCGAGCAATAGTATCTGCAACATAGGAAGTCAGGGCCTGAAAGGGCGTAAAAGTGTAATTAACCGTATTCGTAGAGCAGTCACAGGACCGTCCGGTAAGAAGCTGGCCGATTTTGTCTTATAATATCCGCCTTGCAAGCGGATACATTGCAATAATTAACAGCGGGCTACTTTACCATGGCTCTGCCCATAGCAAAAACCACTTACTTATTGGAATTGTTAAATGATATTGGTGACTGGCGGTGCCGGCTTCATTGGAGCCAACTTTGTTCTGGACTGGCTGAATGGCAATGGCGAAGGTGTGATCAACCTGGACAAGCTGACGTACGCCGGCAATCTGCAAACCCTCGCCAGCCTGGAAAGCGACCCGCGCCACGTATTTGTTCAAGGCGATATCGGCGATCGGGAACTGGTCAGCCGCCTGTTGCAGGAATATCAGGTTCGCGCTGTCATCAACTTCGCGGCGGAAAGCCATGTTGACCGCTCCATCCACGGCCCGGGTGAGTTCATCCAGACCAATGTGGTAGGCACCTTCAACTTGCTGGAAGCTGTCCGGGCCTACTGGAATGCACTGGAAGGCGAAGCCAAGGCAGCCTTCCGCTTCCTGCACGTTTCCACCGATGAAGTGTACGGGACCCTGTCCGCCACTGACGCACCATTCAGCGAAAGCAACCGCTACGAACCCAACAGCCCCTACTCGGCCAGCAAGGCCGCCTCGGACCACCTGGTACGCGCCTGGCACCATACTTACGGCCTGCCGGTGCTCACCACCAACTGCAGCAACAACTACGGCCCCTATCACTTCCCGGAAAAGCTGATTCCGCTGGTCATCCTGAATGCACTGGCCGGCAAGCCCTTGCCAATTTACGGTGATGGCCAGCAAATCCGCGACTGGCTGTATGTCAAAGACCATTGCAGTGCCATCCGCACCGTGCTGGCGCAAGGTCGCCTGGGTGAAACCTATAATGTTGGCGGCTGGAACGAAAAAGCCAATCTGGACGTTGTCCACACCATTTGCAGCATTCTGGACACCTTACGCCCCAAAGCCGATGGTACAGGCTACGCCGAGCAGATCACCTATGTACAGGACCGCCCCGGCCATGACCGCCGCTATGCGATTGATGCACGCAAGCTGGAACGCGAACTGGGCTGGAAACCGGCAGAAACCTTTGAAAGCGGCATCCGCAAAACAGTACAGTGGTATCTGGATAATCAGGACTGGGTCAGCAACGTCACCAGCGGCAATTATCGCCAATGGCTGGAGCAACACTACGGGAACAAGGCATGAGCCGCATCCTGATTACCGGCATCAATGGCCAGCTGGGCTTTGAGCTGCGCCGCTCGCTGGCCATGCTGGGCGAGTGCATCTGCCTGGATCGCCAGCAACTGGATCTTTCCCGCCCGGCGGGCATTGCCGCAGTGCTGGATCAAACCCAGCCGGACATCATCGTCAACCCGGCGGCCTACACCGCAGTGGACAAAGCCGAGAGTGAAGCGCAGCTGGCCCATACTGTGAATGCCGCCGCACCAGCCGCGATGGCCGACTGGGCCGCGGCAAACAATGCACTGTTGCTGCACTACTCCACCGACTATGTATTTGATGGTGACAAGGCCAGCCCTTATGCAGAGGACGATGCGACCAATCCACAGTCCGTCTATGGCTTAAGCAAATGGCAGGGTGAACAAGCCATTCTTACCAGCGGTGCAGACCACATCATCCTGCGCACCAGCTGGGTGGTGGGGGCACATGGCGGCAACTTCCTGAAAACCATCATACGACTGGCGCGCGAACGCGACAGCCTGAACGTGGTGGCCGACCAGATTGGCGCGCCCACCCCCGCGGCGCTGATTGCCGATATCAGCGCCCACATCATCAAACAGTGGCAAACCAGTCAGGACAAAACACTGCTTGGCACCTACCACCTCACCAGCAGCGGCAGCACTAGCTGGCATGGTTATACCGAATTCCTGCTTGCGCTGGCGGAACGTTACGGTGTGGCACTTCAACTGAAGCCGGAAAACCTGCACGCCATTCCCGGCAGCGCCTATCCGACCCCGGCGAAACGCCCCGGCAACTCCAGGCTGAATTGCAGTAAAATCGAGGGAAATTTCGGCCTGATCATGCCAGCATGGCAGAGCGGCGTGGAACAGGTGTTCCAGCAGATCTTCAATTCCTGATGCAGGACGCAAGCAGATGAAACGTAAAGGCATCATCCTGGCGGGGGGCAGCGGCACCCGCCTATACCCCGCCACACTGGCCGTCAGCAAACAATTGCTGCCCATCTACGACAAGCCGATGATCTACTACCCGCTCAGCACCCTGATGCTGGCCGGGATTCGCGACATCCTGATCATCTCCACCCCGCAGGACACCCCGCGCTTCGAACAGCTGCTAGGCGATGGCAGCCAGTGGGGCATCAGCCTGCAATACGCGGTACAACCCAGCCCGGACGGACTGGCACAGGCCTTCATCATTGGCGAAAACTTCCTGGCCGGCGCGCCTTCGGCACTGGTGCTGGGCGACAATATCTTCCATGGCCATGACTTCCCCAAACTGCTGAAAGCGGCCAACGCCAAACAGCAAGGTGCCAGTGTGTTTGCCTACCACGTACAGGACCCGGAGCGTTATGGCGTGGTGGAATTCGACGCCCAGGGCAAGGCCTTGTCCATCGAGGAAAAACCTGCCACTCCGAAGTCCAACTATGCCGTCACCGGCCTGTACTTCTACGACAATCAGGTCGTCGACATCGCCAAATCCATTCGCCCCTCAGCGCGCGGCGAGCTGGAAATCACCGATGTCAACAATCACTACCTGCAACAAGGCCAGCTGGATGTACAGACCATGGGCCGTGGCTATGCCTGGCTGGATACCGGCACCCACGAATCCATGCTGGAAGCCAGCCAGTTCATTGCCACCGTGGAAAACCGTCAGGGCCTGAAAGTAGCCTGCCTGGAAGAAATTGCCTACGTGCAGCACTGGATTGATGCATCCCGGCTGGAACAGCTGGCGCAACCGCTAAAGAAAAATGCCTACGGGCAATACCTGCTGCAGCTGCTGAAGTAAGAAAGCAAGCCATTCATGAAAATCATCGATACCGCCATTGCGGACGTCAAAATCATTGAACCTGCCGTATTCGGTGACGACCGAGGTTTTTTCTTCGAAAGCTTCAACCAGCAGCACTTTGATCAGGCTATTGGCCGCAAAGTTGAGTTTGTTCAGGACAACCACAGCCGCTCCAGCAAGGGTGTGTTGCGTGGGCTACACTACCAGATGCCACCTTTTGCCCAAGGCAAGCTGGTACGCTGCACGCTGGGCGAAGTGTATGACATTGCTGTGGATATCCGCCGTAGCTCGCCTACATTCGGTCAATGGGTTGGTGTCATGCTGTCTGCTGACAACAAGCGTCAACTGTGGATTCCGGAAGGCTTTGCCCACGGTTTCCTTACCCTAAGCGAACATGCTGAAGTGCAGTACAAGGCTAACGCCTACTGGAACGTCAACGCGGAACGCTCAATCCTCTGGAATGATCCGCAACTGGACATCGCATGGCCACTGAACAACATCGAGCCCATCCTGTCCGCCAAAGATATGGTAGGCGAGCGCTTTGCGAAGGCCGAGCTCTCCAACTGACCCCGAACCAAGACTCCCCATGCATGTAAGCGCCTCTCTGGTTCTGTACAACAATCCGGCTGCACAATTGCAACGGCTGCTGGCCAGCATTAACGCTAGCACTATGCCCATTCATCTGGTAGTACAGGACAACTCGCCCAAAACGACGCTGGCTGCACTTTTTGGTCGACATGACTATCGTCACAGCGGCAGCAACATTGGCTTTGGCGCGGCACACAATCGGGCCATTGCCGGTCTGCACAGCGATGTGCATCTCATCCTGAATCCGGACATCGAATTCAGCGCCGACACGGTAACAAAACTCATTGCTCCGCTGGAGGAAAAGGCTGACATCGTCGCCTGCGCACCGTTGGTGCGCTACCCTGATGGCCGCCTGCAGCGACTGAATAAACTGCTGCCCACACCAGCCAACCTGTTTGCCCGCCGCTTTCTACCCTTTCTGGCCAAGCGACTCGACTACGACTACGAAATGCAATGGTTCGGCTACGACCGTCGCATTGATCTGCCCAACGCATCCGGCTGCTTCCTGGCTACGCGCACGGCCGCGCTGCAGCAGCTGGGTGGCTTTGACGAGCGCTTCTTCATGTATATGGAAGACACCGACCTTGTACGCCGGCTTGGTCGTCTTGGGCGTGTGGTCTTCATCCCAGAGGCTGTTGTCGTTCACGAATTTGGTAAGGCCTCGTATCGCAATATCAGACTGATGTGGATCCACATACAGTCCGCGGCCCGTTATTTCAACAAATGGGGCTGGATATTCGACAAGGAACGTAGCCTTATCAATCAGCGCGCTCTCGACGCCAAAATCCTGCCACCCAAGTATGATTGCTGAGCCCCGCCGATCATGAAACCCAGCTTTGATCTGATCGTCATCCTCTTGTTCCGGCTGTGGCAAGCCGGCGCGGGCCTAGTGACCACCCTGCTTGCCGTCCACTTTCTTACGGCGGAAGAACAAGGCTGGTACTACAGCTTCACCAGTATGGCCGCTTTCTACACGCTATTCGAACTGGGCCTTTCCAGCGTACTGATCCAGGTATCCGCACACAGCTTCAGCAACGCCAGCTGGAGCGCGGACTACAGGATAGAAGGCGCCAACGCAGCCTACTGCTCGGCACTGACCGGGCGGGCTTTTCATTGGTACGGCATGATGGCTGCGGCCTTCTGGCTGCTGATGCTGCCGGGAGGCTATCTTTTCTTCAGCTCGCAACACGCGGACCAGACGCTGAACTGGTTGCAACCCTGGGTCGCCATCTGCAGTTTTACTGCACTGAGCCTGCTGTCCATCCCCTTCCTGGCCATTCTGGAAGGCAGCGGGCAAATCACTCGCGTTTATATTGTTCGTCTTTTGCAAATCATGTGCGGCTCAGTGTTGTGCTGGGCCGCCTTCTTCTTGCATGGAGGGTTATGGGCCACCGTCATGGCGCCAGCCATCGCCATGCTGCTTCCTGCTGGCTGGCTGCTGCTGAAACGCAAAAATCTACTGCTCACCGCCGTACAAAATCGCAGCGCCACATTCGCCTGGCGACAAGAAATCTGGCCCCTGCAATGGCGGCTTGCTCTCAACTGGCTATGCGGCTACCTGCTCACCCAGATCAACATCCCCTTGCTGTTTCATATGCAAGGGGCTGTCGTGGCCGGCAAGCTCGGTTTGTCCCTCGCCATTGTCAACACCATTAGTCTGCTCTCACAATCCTGGCTTACGCGGCGGGTCCCAGCCATGGCCTTGGCCGCCGCAAACAAGGACTGGCACTTGCTGGACACGACCTTCCGGCGCAACTTCATGCGTTCGCTGTCAATGTTCATCGGCATGGCCTCTGTCGCGCTGTTGCTGGTCAGTCTGTTTCCCCAAGTACGCTTTGTTCAGCGCCTGCTCGACCTGCCGGACTTCGCGGGCCTGCTCGCCTACACGCTGGCCAACCAGTTCATTGGCGGCCTCACTGTGCAATTGAGAAGCTTCAAGCGGGAGCCGTTTCTGTTGCTCATCGTTTCCACTACCGTTGTGGCAGTAATCGGCACCCTGATTGTTGTGCCGCGCTACTCGGTAAGCGGCATGATCGCAGTGCTCGACAGCATCTATATTTTCATCAACATTCCGGTCGCGCTCCTCCTGTGGAGAAGATACAACCGCGACTGGAGAGTCTGACCGCCGCGCCCTGCAACGCGATCGGCCTTGAATCATATCCAGAAAAGATTGCCCCCCATGTCCCATACCAGCCAATATCTACTGAGCATCGCCATTCCCACTTACAACCGCGCAGACTTTCTTAAAATCAACCTTGATCATCTCGTCAAGGAGATGCGCGGGGTGCACCCGGATCGAGTGGAAATCATCGTGTCAGACAATGGCTCCAGCGACCACACCCCCCAGGTGGTCGAGGCTGCCATCCGGGAGGGGCTGCCTGTACGCTACATCCGCAACCCTCAGGACATAGGCTCAGACGCCAACATTGCCCAATGTTTCAATGAAGCCAAAGGCAAATACGTTCAGATCATGGGGGATGACGATCTTTATCTGGAAGGGAAACTGGCGGACCTGCTCGACATCCTACAAGCCAATGACTACGGCGTAGTATGCATGAAGTCTTATGGTTACGAAAAAGACTACGTACAGGAATTTCCAGGCGGTGGCGGCGAAGTAATCGACTACAGCGATGCCGGAAGTTTTCTGTACAAAATCGGTGCGCTGATCAGCTTTATCTCCGCTTGCATCATCAACAAAGAGGTACAGGCTTCTACTGACGCCAACCAGTTTTGCGGCACCAATCTGGTACAGGTGAACCTGGTGATTCAGGCCATTATCTCCAAGCCCCGCAATGCCTTTGTTGCTCGTTACATGCTTGCCTGCAAACGCAACAACTCTGGTGGGTACGACTTCTCCGAGGTCTTTGTTGAACGCATTTTCCGCATCCTAGACTCGTTCCAGCCCAAAGGCTTGACCGAAGACGCCATCAAGGCCTTCGGCAAAAAAATGCTGATTTCTTACTATCCGTTCAACCTGCTGCGCCAACGACTTTCCCGCGCAGGGGATCTCACAGCCGCCTATCGCCGCTTCCATGACCGGTTTGGCAGCTCGCCGCTTTTCTATATCTGGGTCGCGCCTATCCTCAAGCTGCCCAGACCGCTGGCCATCTTGTGGGCCTGGGTAACGGTATTCCTTGGTCGCGTGCTTACGGGCGATCTGCGACGCGGCATCCACTTCGCCATCAATCGGCTGAAAGGGTAAGACCTTTAGGGTTTGTACAATAAAAAACACCCGCCAAGGCGGGTGTTTTTTATCGTCCGGCGATCAGACAATGGCACGAGCCAACTCCCGGTTGTGCCGGGTTTCCTCATCAGGCAGGAAAGGGAACATATCGTCCAGCGGCTTGGACTCCAGCTTGCCCTCCGCATTACGGAAAGTGGATGCTTTGGGAGAAATCCACTGCTCCGAAGACAGCATCACCTCGCATACCTCGGGCTGATCGGAAGCCAGTACTTTCCCCAACACCTCGTCCAGCGAAGAGTGCTCAGCCACCTTGGAGTAGCCCAAACGATAAGCAGCGGCCAGCGCCTCGAAATCGGGATTGAAAACATTGGACTGCGGATTAGCGCCCACATAGCGAGAATTAAACAAGTTGTCCTGTGTCGCCTTGATTGAGCCGTAACCGTCATTATTGAAGATGAACACCTTAATCGGCAGCTTGTTAGCACCGATAGTGAGCAACTCCTGACTATTCAGCATTACACCGCCGTCACCAGCAATGCACAACACCCGCTGCCCCGTGCCATAGTGCGCGCCAACGGCTGTCGGCAAATCCCAGCCCATCGATCCCCAATTACCGTTCAGTGCGGCGCGTTGACCGGCCTTGATCTTGTAACCTTGATAGAAGCTGACGCAATCAAGACCATTGCCAGTGACGATGATATCGTTCTGAGCCGACAAACGGGACAGGGCTTCCATGAATACGTAAGAGTTGATAAAGCCGCAATCTGCTCGCTGTGCGTCCGTCACCAGAGGATACTTGTCCTCCCAATAACGACACAGTTCCAGCCATTTCGCGTTATGGGCCTCATAGCCAGCCAGCTTTTCTTGCAGTGCTGGCACGAAGCCGCGCAAATCCGCCAGTAATGGCATATCCGCTTTCAAGGGATGGGCTTGTAGCTGGCCCGGATCAATATCAACAAAAATTTTCTTGGCACCCACTGCAAACTTGGAAGTTTCAAAGCCAGTCTTTGCCACGCAGAAACCCACCCCCAACCCCAAAATCAGGTCCGCGTTCTGCATGATCAGGTTGGCATGCCGTTGCCCGGCCGTGCCAAAAGTGCCAAAGGCGCAGGTGTTGTCCGATTCCAGCAAATCCTTGCCGGTGTAGGGCGTCAGCACTGGAATCTGCAGTCGCTCAACGAGCCCTCTCACTGCCTCGTACATACCAGAGAGGCGCACGCCGTTGCCCAGGATCAACACGGGTCTTGCCGCACTTTCCAATGACTTCACCACCTCATCCAGCTGCGTCCGCCAAGCGTCATCGCCCGGAGCCTCAGGTTGCCAATGGGGTAGCGTATCCAGATCAACCTCGGCGGACTGCATGTCCAGCGGCAGCTCGATCCACACCGGACCGGGGCGGCCATTCTTGGCGATGTGGTAGGCCTTTTCCAGTTCGTACTGGATCATGGACGGATCACGCAGGGAAACGGCATATTTCGTCACTGGCTTCACCATTTCCAGTACGTTGCCTTCTTGCGGTCCCACTTGCCTTACCTTGTCATAGTCCGCCACCAGATTGGAACGTACCTGGCCAGATACCACCAGCATCGGTACGGAGTCATACCAGGCGCCCACGACCCCGGACAAGGCATTGACCGCGCCGGGCCCGAAAGTAGCGAAACAAACACCGAAGCCGGACATGCGGGCATAACCATCGGCGGCAATGGCACAAGCTTGTTCGTGATAGTTGCACACGTAATCCACTTTTTCGCTTTTCCCCAGCGCATCCAGCAGATACATGATGCCCCCGCCCGACAGCAGGAATACATGTCGGGTACCGATTTTCTCCAGAAAGCGGATCACTACATCAGATACATTCATGATGAACTCTTCAAATGATTTGGCTTTACAAGCCGGTCAGGCGCGCAGTAAGCAACCGCCATCCGCGACATCGGCGTCCACTACCGCATTCGCGGCGATGAGCACATTGCTGCCGACACGGACCCCCGGCAACAGCACGGCGCCGGCCCCGATAAACGTGCGCTCACCCACCTGCACGCCGCCGCACATCGTGACAGATGGCGCGATGAAACAGTGTTGGCCGATAACGCAATCATGATCGATTCTGGCCCCGGTATTGACGACCACGCCGGCGCCGATCACCGCCGAGGCCTGCACGACAGCCCCCGCCATGATTTGCGATCCTTCATGCGCCTGCGCATGAACCGAAACGATGGCGCTGGCATGCCGCACATTGATAAAGCGGTATCCCTTGTCGCGCCAGATTGCGAACAGTTTGGCGTTGACTCGGCTCTTGGGTGTGGCGCCAACGCCGTTTGCCAACCAGACGGAGTCCGGCGCAAAGGATTGCAATACATCGTCGCCGCCAATCACCTCAATGCCCAGCACTTTGTCGCCGGGTTGCGCGACGGGATCGACAACGCCGGACGGCGTCAGGCCCTGACTTTGCAAAGCGTCGATAATTACCTTTGCGTGACCGCCCGCGCCCAGTACATAAATGGGTTTACTCATGATTCGCTCTTCGCGCTCAGTTGCCTGAAGGCATGTAGTCATAGAATTTCTTGGCGAGAACGCCATCAAGCCCAACCGTCTTCAGTTTTTGCGCAATCCTGACGGCGGCGTCGCCCTTGCCGTAGAGCGAAACATCCTGCGGCAGTCCCGCCATAAACGACTCGGACAGGGCAAGATCAATGGCGCGTCGGATATCGCCGGCATTCTCGAGACAATCGATAACGGACAAGGCTTTCAATCGGCCCCTTTGACGGTCGCCGATATTGACCGTTGGCACCCGTACGGCCGGCGCTTCAATCAGCCCGCTGGAGGAGTTGCCGATCACCACGTCGGCACACTGCATCAGACTGAGATATCGCCGCTGCCCCAGCGAGTTGAAAAAGCGCACCCGCTGCGGGTAACGCGCCGCATAGGCCTGAATCCGGGAGCTTATGGCCGCATTGCCGGCATCAGCATTGACTCCGGTGAAAATCACCGCAGCGTCCGGATAAGCTTCGAGCGCCGACATTAGTTCGTCAGCTGCAGCGCCCGGCTCCATATCGCCCAGCGTGGCGGGATGGTACGTGACGAGAAATACCGGCTTCTCCGCCAGGGCCACGCCAAGATCCTGCTCCAGCTCGGCAAGAGACATCATCGGCGTCCGCTGCAAGTGGTCCAGTCCCGGCGCGCCGTAATTGAATACCATCGCCGGATTTTCACCCATCTGCAGAATGCGCTGCCGGTAGGCCTCTGCGGCGGCAAAGTGCACATGCGACATTTTGGTAACCGCGTGGCGAATGGACTCGTCCATCGCACCCTCACTGGTTTCACCGCCATGAATGTGCGCTACAGGTACACGCATGAACAAAGCGGCCTGCGCGGCTGCCAGCTCCTCATAACGGTCCCCCAACAGCACGACCAGATCCGGAGACAAGCGCTCATAGGCTTCGGCAAACCCCATCGTGGCCAAAGCGGTGGACTTGCTGACGCCAACGCCCGAATCACCCGCCATCTGCATTTCGATGCGTGCATCGACAGGGAAACCATCCCGCACAACCACCTGCTCTGTCCGGCCCCACTGCTCGCACAGGTGCGCCCCGGTAACAATCACCTGCAACTGTAATGCGGCATCTGCCTGTACCGCCTTCATTACCCAGTACAAATGGCCGTAATCGGCGCGGGTGGCCGTGACAAAGCAAATCCTGCGAGGGGCTTGATCGCTCACAACCCCACCTCCGCCATCACGATGGCGGCCACTTGCTCCAGTTCAGCATCACTGATGCCAGTGGAGCACGGCAAGGTTACGATCCGCTGCCAGATGCTCTCGCTGACTGACAAGTCGCCACGCGGACAAGCGGCAAAGGGAGCCTGAAAATGCAGCGGCTTCCAGAACGGACGCGCGTCGATGCCCTTCTCGCGCAAGCGGGCTCGCAGCGCTGCCGAATCGCCCTCCTTAAGCACAAATCCGGCGAACCAGCAGGCGCTTTCGGCGAAGTCCGGCATGGGAAATGGCAAAACGCCTGGCAGCGCGGCAAAACGCTTGTCGTAAAAAGCGCTGATCTCGCGCTTGCGTGCAACAAAGCGAGGCAACAACTCCATTTGGGCGCAACCGACGGCAGCCTGGATGTTAGTCATCCGGTAGTTGAAGCCGACCATGTCGTGATCGTAATCAGCACCGACGCGGGCAGTCGTAGTCAGATGACGCACTCGCTTGACAAGAGCCTCGTCATTGCCGGAGACTGCGCCGCCGCCGCCAGCAGTGACGGTCTTGTTGCCATTGAATGAGAACATGGTGAGATCTGCGCCCAGCTCGCCAAGGCTGCGGCCCTTGTAGCGCGCGCCCAACGCAGCCGCCCCATCGGCAACTACCGGCAAGCGGAACTCACGCGCGAGGGCAACGATGGGATCCATATCGGCCGGCATGCCCAGCGTGTATACCGGCACAATCGCCGCGACACGCTTGCCCGTTGCCTTATGAAGCAGTGCTCCGTGCTCATTGCGCGCGGTTTCTTCGCGCAAGGCTTTCTCCAGCTGGCGCGGATCCAGCGTCCAGCTTTCGCTATCAATATCCAGCATCCACGGCAGAGCGTGCGCGTGAGCAACCGCGTTTGCCGTGGCGATAAAACTGAGCCCTGGGATGATCACGAGGTCACCTGGCTCGACGCCCACCGCGATCAACGCGGCATGAAGCCCTGTGGTGCCGGCGGAAGTGGCAACGGTATATGCGTAGCCCGCAGCCTCTCCCACCATCTGTTCAAACCGGTTGACGAAGGGCCCCACTGTCGAAACAAACGTGGAGTCGATGCACTCGTTGAGATAGGCCCGCTCGTTGCCGGCCAGGTTCGGAATGGCCAAGGGGATCATTTTGCGCTCACCCCGCCCTGGAAGACATTGGCAAGATACCAGTCAAAGGTCTGGCGCACGCCTTCTTGCAAGGACACCTCCCCGCTGACGCCGGTCAGGTCTTGCAACAGACCGGTCTTGGGGCAGCGGCGCGACGGGGAGCCCGGTGTCGCAGGTTGCGGCACAAGATTGAGCTTGCGATCTACAGTGGTTACCACTACTTCGGCCAACTCGCCGATGGAAATTTCCGGCGATTCATTACCGATGTTGACAGTCTTTCCCAGAGCGCTTTCGGATTCGGTCAGCGCACGAATCATGCGCACCGCATCGCTGACGTAGCAGAAGGTACGACGATGGTCCACGCTGAATACATCCAGCGTATCGCCATCTTTCGCCTTCCACGCCTTGAACAACAACTCCGGAATCACATGGGACATTCCCATGCGCGGGCCATAGACATTATGCAAGCGGACATTGGTAACCGGCAGGCCGCTCATATTGCACATGGCTTCGCCGTACAGTTTGGAGAGCATGTAGCTAGTGCGAGGCTGGTCCAGTCCGGTCAGGGCAATCGGGGTGGTCTCAGGGGTCGGAATCGGCATGTCCATATGGATCAGACTGCCAGCGTAGACTTCAGAAGTGGAGCTGAACAGCAAACGCTGCAGCTTCTCTTGGCGGCGACACAGACGGATAACGTTGTCAGTCATCTTGGTATTGTCGGCCAGTACTTCGTAAGGTCGCTGCAATACATGGGTCACGCCGATAATGGCCGCCAGATGGTACACATGCGTGAAGTCGGTCGGCAAATCCTGCAGGGTGGATTCATCCAGCAAATCCGCTTTCAGCACCTTTACGCCCAACTCATTGATGCAAGACTCGATGAACGGGTCCTGCACACCCCGCTTGAAGTTGTCCAGCAAGGTTACATCATGCCCCTCGGAAGCCAGGGAACGGGCCAGATGGCCGCCAACAAAACCTACACCGCCAGTAATGAGTACTTTCACGTCAGCTCCTGAATAATTTCAAAATTTGATAAGGCAATCCGGCTCAAGAGCCGCGACCGACAGATTCGACCCGGCAACCCGCTTGCACAAAGGCTTCGCGCTGAGCGGCGCTGAGGCAATCATTGCTGTCCAGAATATAAGGCGTGCGCCCGTCCAGCCATGCAACCGGATCCAGTTTCTTGTATTCCTTGTGCGGCACGGCAAACACCACCGCATCCACATCAGGGCACGATGGCAAGGCATCATCCACCGGAATCTGCAGGTCATCCCAATAGTTCAACAATGGATCGGCGCACATGACCACCGCGCCCTCCCCAACCGCAATCTCATAGAATGTCTGGGAGGGAGAATAACGGGTGTCCGCCACATCCTGACGATAAGACACGCCCGCCAGCAGCACTCTCGCGCCATTCAGTCCGCCAAGATGCGTCCGCAGCTTGTCTACAGGGTGAAGCGGCATGGCCTGGTTGATCCGCACGGCCATCCGCGACAAGGGGAACTCGATGCCGTCCAGACCCAATATGTCCTTCGCAGCCAGATCGGCGAACAAGGGATCTTTGGTCAGGCAGTAGCCCCCCACGCCGAAACCCGGCTGGCGGATATTGCTGTGTGTGGGCCGCTTGCGGATGGCGCCCACGACTTCGAACATGTCGACGCCGGCTTTTTCGGCAAACTTGCCCCACTCGTCCATGAAAGCGATGGTCAGTGCGCGATAGCTGTTTTCCAGAACTTTGGAAGTTTCCGAAGCCGTTGTATTGGAAAGGCGGGTAAGCGGGTACTCCGCCACGTTGACCACCGTGGACATGAAGGCTTCGCAGGCATCCGCGGCAGCCGGCGTATCGCCGGCGAATACACGCCAGTAATCCGTGATGGAGGCAAGATATTGGTCTCCAGGCATCACCCGCTCATAAGCGTGCGCCAGTAAAAACGCATCCTCCGGCAAACCTCGCTCAAGCGCGCATTGCGCCAGCGCAGGCTTGACGATGTTGCGGCAGGTGCCCGGCGGCACAGTCGTTTCCACAATCACGAGGCATCCTTGCGGAATGTTTCGGCCAAGCGTCTTGATGGCCTCAAGGAAAGGCCCGGTTTTGAGATGGCCGTCCCCGCTAAGATCGCCAATATCGAAATGCACATCCACTACAACCACGTCTGCTGTTCGCAACGGTTCGATATCGGACGTAGCGTTCAGGTTACCGGTTGCATGCGAATCGGCGGTCAGACGTATCAGGTCATTATCCGTGGTGCCGAAGGGAAAGACACCTTCATTCAGCTTGCGTATGCGCTCCCTGCCCACCGGGCTGTCCAGATCCAGTCCCACAACCTGATATAAAGGCTTTCCCTGCTGGCGTTTGCCAGCCTGGGCGCAAGCAACAGCCATGGCCGCACCGACAAAACCAAGACCCTGAATACAAACTTGTTTCTGCATAATCATTCAATCCAGTCAAAATCGCATTGCGCCAACATCACACTACAGATGGTCGCCAACATTCAAATCCAGCTTGGCTGTGCTGCCCACAAGATCCCACAAGTGCTCCGCACCAAGGCCATCGCCAGTCCGTGCGGTAGCCAGATCGTCGCGCTCCAGTCGATGCCCCGCCTTGATTGGGCGAGCGGCAACCACCTGCTTTCTGACGGCCGCCCGCGTATCCCACTCACTATCATTGGGGGCCTTCGTTGCACTTCCCATTGCCACTTCCAGCTGGCGAATAGCACCAACCATCTGGGCCAGTTCAGCAGGTTCGAGGGATGCGGCGTGATCAGGCCCTGGCAATGTGCGATCCAGCGTGAAGTGCTTTTCAATCACCACTGCGCCAAGCGCTACTGCGGCAGTCGGGATCAGGGTGCCTTCCGTATGATCGGAATAACCAATGCGCAGTCCGAAAGCCTTGCCCAGCGTTTGCATGGAGCGAAGGTTCACTTCATGCATCGGAGTCGGATACTGCGAAGTGCAATGGAGCAAGACAACTTGTTCTGCAAGCGCTGCTCTCGCTGCTTGCGAAGACCAAGTGCGCCAAACCTCACCCAAAGAGGCGGGCTCGCTTTCGTGAGTAATGGCATGGCAAATGGTTGCAAGCGCAGCCTCCACCTCGGAAAGCGTAGCCATTCCAGTAGATACCACTAACGGTTTGCCAGTATGAGCAAATTTCCACAGCAACGGAAGGTTAGTCAGCTCCCCGGAAGGTACTTTGAAAAACGGCATATCCATTTCACAAAGGAAGTCCAAACTACCTTCGTCAAAAGCCGTGGAAAGAAACTGGATGCCGCGTTTGACACAATAGGCCTTCAGTTCATGATGGATGTCATGCGAAAGCTCCAGTTGCTTTAGCATTTCATACTGACTGCTCCCGGCACCAGTCTGCTTCGCTTGATATGCCGCTTTCGGTGCCGACCGCGAAACCAGCTTTTCTGTCTTGAATGTCTGGAACTTGACCGCATCGGCCCCGGCGGATACTGCTGCATCGACTAGGCGAAAAGCCATTTCGCGGTCGCCGTTATGATTGACGCCCGCCTCGGCGATGATGAAAACACTGTTTTGACTGCCAAATGCCATAGCCACCTCGAATGACATGTCTAAAGGGGAGGAGATCATGCCCAAGACAACAACTTGCGCATGCGCTGTCTTAGGGGCTTCTCCAGCCACTCATAAGAAATCGCTGAAAAAATATAAATACCTACCCATGCCATGACCACATGCAGGAACCGCGTTCCCGGCAACATCAAGACAAAACCGTAAAAATAAATATGCCAAATATAAATAGAGTAACTACGTTCACCCAGCCTCACACACCAACTCGTGGAAAGAAGCCTGGAGAAATGCCCGACTGGACAAACATAGCAATAATAAATACAAAAGCAGACAATGGGGGCATAACCAAATAGTTGGAAAATTTCATCAAACAGCGGAAAGGCATATTTCTGAGGGAGGAAAGTTTCTAAAACATATAAAAATGACAGCAAGCTACCAATTTTAACAAAGATCGTTTCAGAACGATTCAATACTCGATCAAATTGTTTCAAACAATAATCCGCGACGACAATACCACATATAAACTGCAACAACCTTGAGTATGGAGAAACATACCAAACCCAAAATGAAAAAGAAAATTCAGGGCTTCGTGAAACAGAAGAAATATCACCAAAAATACTGACTCCAATCCTATCAAAAAATGCCTCATTAGTATGCAGGCATCTAAAAGCAGAGGAAAGAACCAGTATGCTGAATATTGTTAAAATTCCGGTCATTTTCAGAGAAAAACTACGCACTCTTACAAGCCAGTACCATAACAATGGATAAAATGCATACATAAGCATTTCAGTACTAACAGACCATGTAATACTTGCGCGCGGAAAAATATAGTAAAAAGTAGCCCCCGTGCTCGCCAACTGATAAAACCAAGACTGGGACATTGATATAAAAAAAGGAATCACTCGGAGCACATCTGGCCACGGGACACCACCACCACGAGTAACCAATACCAAATCAATAATAAAAGTTGCTAAAAACAAAGGATACAACCGAGAAAAACGTGCCACAAAAAACGCATAGAATTTTTTTAACGAACCATTGATTTTAACACTATAATTATAGTGAATAATAAATCCACTCAAAACAAAAAAAATATCCATCCCAAGAAAAGCGCAATTTGCAAGAAATCGCCCAAAAAACATGGTATCCCTAGAGACAAAACCGAGTAAAAGATGATTAAGCAAAATAAAAAATGCCGCAAAAAAACGCAGACCAGTCAGTGATTTTATATCAGGCCGGGCAGGCGAAAAAATGACAGAATCATCAGAATGTCTCATTTCCTTAATTACCATTTCGTAGCGCCAACCGTCCAAAAACCATACCCAAGATGTCTTGGGTCCAAATTCTTTGTCATCGCCACTTTCGCATAATTATAATCTGGTGCATTTTCGTAAACTAACTTGTAATCCTGTCCATTAGAATAATACAAGAAGCCAGGTTCCATCTCGAAGTTTGGAATATCCACAAATTTATCTGCCAAACCATTTCCACCAGTATCCGCATAACTAAGCGGTATAGGTGCGACACGGCCATTTCGCATTAACGAAACACTACCCGGAGCAGCAATCCTATTCGACAAAGGATAATTACCATAAACCTTCTTATAATTTTCCAACTTAGCTGTCAGTAAACGTAACTTTCCCAGCATGACTGGATAAATCCGTGCTTCTTCGTGAAAGTTAATTTCAAAAAACTTACCAGACTCCGACTTCCACTTTTCGCCCAGCAGGCTGTATGCTGAAATAGCAAACACCGTCCCAAGACTGGGGTAATAATTTCCGTTGTCTATCTCAATAAAGACATGCCTAGCAGAAAAAACATATTGGCTAATATTGTAACGCTCACGATAGGAGGCATCGTGAATCAACATTAGATTATTGCCCCAATGACGGTATTCATTCACACCAACCCCAAGACTATTTTTTCCGCCTCTGGCGTAAATGATATTACCGGTGTATTCATAATTCCATATATTTCGCTTACCTACACGATACCCCGAGGTGTGATCAACTATAATAAAGGTCCCAACATCATGAAATTCTTTTGCATTATTTCTTATATAGCCAGATATTGCATCTTGACGCATCCAGTCCCGCCACACGTCAGCACCAATAAACATGGATGTCATTGAAAATGACGCAAACAAGCAGGAAATGATGACATAGCCCGATTGGACACGAACGCGCTCATGCCGGACAAAAGCCAGACCAGTGCTAATACAACCAAGCAAAAAAAGCAAAACTGCAGGCAGTCCAGGTAAAATATGACGACCTTCATAATAACTTGTAAGTACGGGTGGCTTGCCTACCAGTACGTAAGGTAAAATGGCGAAGCAGCCAAAAACAATCCCCATACACGCCAATGCTATTGACTTTCCAGCATGACGAAGCAGCAGCTCTTTCCCCTGAAAAGCAAGCATTAGCAAAGAATAGCTGATGGCAAAAGCAATAACCAAGCCTTTAGTAGTACTACCAAAAAAAGCGACAGCAAGAAGATCGCGCACGGCCTTAAAAAAGGTCGGCAAAATTTTAAATGCATTCCAAATCAAATCTGAAAATTGAATCGCATTATAATCAGCATACATTTGAGAATGTTGTGTCGTTACCCATTTCAATACATAAAAAACAATCGGAAGCAAAACGAAAGCTGCATTTGATCTTAAGAAGATGAACAACTCAGCCCAAAAAGCAACCTGCACACCATCGGCATTCTTTCTGAGTAAAGCCCACAAGCTCTTGCAATTCGTAATCTGTAGCCTAGAGCCCAATGGATAGCGAAAGAAAAAATATGCCAGCAACAACGCATAGACAACCAGCAATGAATTAAGGTAAAAAGAGAAAAAGAAAAAAGGTAATGAAATTAACCTTAAGTACAGAGTACGATTTTTAGAAAAAATCAACGCTCCAAACCAGAAGCAAGCGATATACAAACAATAAAAAGCTACACTTGTTTGATACCGAACCAAGGCAACAGGCGTAATGGCATGCAACAGTGCCAAAACAAAAGCCATTGGAGCATTAACCCATTCTTCGCGCCGAAAAAACTTGGCCACCAATACAGAGGCGGCTCCCCAAAATACAAAAACGAACCACCGTATAGCCAGTGCAGGATTAGGCAGACTATTTATCGCATAAGTAGCATACCCACCCCACCAGATTCCGAGCTCGCGCCCAATACGAATAGCCTCCTCTTTTCCTTTAAAAATCCAGACCCAGTCATCCCAAAAATATCCTGGATTACTCAAAGAAAAGTAACAAGAGAAAAACAGTAGAAAAAAAACTAAGGGCAGCCTTTTTAAGGTTAGCAATTTAATTACTCAGCAAGGTGATCCGCAATGAAAGCTAGCCTCGTAGGCTCACTCGAAAATTGTTGCCGCGATATCATAATCACTAGGGCGACCTACATCCAACCAATGCTCAAAAATTGGGAAACAGGATACTTTTTTCCCTTTTTCGATCAAACACTCAGCCACATCGGTCATATTAAATTTTTCTGATGCTGGCAAATATTGGAAAACCTCACGCGATAGGAAATACATTCCGCTATTAACCATGAACTTGTAGACCGGCTTCTCATCAATCTTCGCAACCACACCATCCTCTTCAGCGATTACACCGAATGGAACTTCAACATGGTACTGAGTGGAAGCAATAGTCATACAAGCATTGGTTCGCATATGATCTGCAAAAAACATTCGTACATTCAGATTGGTGAGAATATCACCATTGAAAACCAACATATGCTCATCTGGTTGATCTACCAGAGCCAATGCACCACCGGTACCTAAAGGAGTGTCTTCATTGATATATTTAATTTCGACACCATAGCGGCTACCATCGCCAAAGTGCTCCATGATCTTCTCCGGTAGATAGTGCGTAGTGATGTAAAACTTACGTACACCGAACTCGATCATTTTCATGATGCTAATTTCCAGAATTGGACGCCCATTCACTTTCAGCATCGGTTTGGGAGTGGTGTCAGTAAAAGGTCGCATGCGCGTACCGAAGCCACCCGCCATGACAATGGCTGAAAAATTCTTCTTCTGGAAATCATACTCATGGCAAAGATAATCAGCACCAATTACGTCTACCGGATCTCCAAGCTGATCTACCAGCACTAGCTGTCGTAAGCTATGCTCGGTAAACAAGTCACGTCGTGTATCTTCCGTAGCATCTTCGTTAGCAGTAATCGGCTTTGATCTGCTACTCGCTTGCTTGATCTTGAGTACTTCCTGTGCAGAGTCGGCCAGCCCTCGCCCAGCCAAGAAGGCACGACGTACATCACCATCAGTGAATATATTCTCGAATTTTCCTTCATTATTGTAGTAAAGACAGCACGCTACTGAGCCACTGTTCTGAATACAGCTGACGATATCGGAAATTTTGGATTCCGCATTAACAGAAATTCTGGAGAGCTCAACATTTTTCATTGCAATTGCTCAAAATATATTCTTAATGGGTTACCGACATCATGCTTTCTGATCAAGCCATTTGCTTGTTCTAGTAATGGCATCCACTAGACTGGTGGAGTCACAAAGCAGTCCTTCTTTGGAGGCTTTATCGATGTCAGCCAGATACTTATTTACCGGTGCACCAGAGATTACCTGCGTCATTACTTTTACCGACTCGGTTGGCATATCGTGGCACTGAGCAACCAGCAGGGCAAGCTCCTTGATGGATAGTACTTCCTTACCGGCAATATTGTATGGCACGCCACTGCGTGACTTCACCAACATTCGGATCAAGGATGCAGCTAAGTCAGCAGCATACAAATAGGAGCGTAGTGGAGTACCATCACCCATGATCACAATGTCCTTACCCGCACGGGCATCGCGGATGAAGTTGCCAATTGCATAGTTGGCATTCATGGGTAGATAAGGACCGACGAAAGCAAAGCATCGCGCGATGGCCAATTTGAAACCATGTTTTCTTGCCTCTGCCGCAGACATGATTTCCATCATTCGCTTGGTCTGACCGTAGACAACCTTCTCACTCGTCAACGCTGCCATGCTGTCAACTTCTTCGACAAAGCCACTTTCACTCTGGTATTCAAGCACCGAGGTATAGACACCACCGGAGCTCGTAACAAGCAACGCTCGGACCTGTTTTTCTGCGGCCAATTTCAGAACCCGGCCCATACCAATTACGCCAGCGCATATATGTTCACTCGCCCAATCATCATACCCGCCAAGATTGGGTACAGACGCAGCATGAATGATATGACTGACAGGCTGATCAGGAAACTTGAAATCATCGAGATCACCCTCCACCCACCGCAGCGCATCATTGCCACGAAGATGAGGATAGCGTGCAAAAAATTTGGCAGTATCACGAAGTAGCACAGTAACCGTCAGATTCATCCGCCGCTCACGTGCTATCCAAAGGAACGCTTCAACTAACCATATGCCAAAGAAACCACTAGCGCCGGTAATAAAGACATTACCGTTTTCAAAATCATGGTGAACATCACTCGTTTTCTGAATGATTTCATTCAAATCTTGTTTAAAAAGAGAAAAACCGGCAGGAATTGATGTATTCATAGCTATTTATTCGAAATTGACGCGTTCCCGCTCGACAACCATCGGTCGTTTAACCGTATGCGTCACCAGAAGGCCAATGTACTCACCTAACATTCCAACAAGGAAAAATAAAACACCTAGAAAGAAAAATAATGCTATTGCAAGAGGTGCAAAACCTACTTGAAAATCATCCCACGCAATAAGTTTCCGCACCAGATAATAAACCCCAAGCATGAAGCTCAAGCCACTCATGGAGCCACCAATAATGGTTGCGAGACGTAAAGGAGCTTTGGAGTGATTTACCACCCCAAGCAAAGCACTATCAAGATAAACAAAGAAATTTCCTTTTGATAGCCCTGATCTTCTCAATGGCTTATCAAAAGGGACTTCCACGCGTGGATAGCCAATCTCGCAGATCAACCCACGAAAATATGGGTAAGGATCCTGCATATCACGTAAAATATCCATTACCTTTTTATCGTAAAGGCCAAAACCGGTAAAGTTCCTCACTTGATCGACTTCTGATATCCTAGTAATCAGCGAGTAATATAATTTCCTCAAATAAGGCGTAAGTCCTTTTTCCTGATGCGATCGGCGAACCCCAATGACTATTTTACTGCCTTTCAACCAATTATTGACAAAATCAACAATTAGCTCCGGCGGATCCTCCAGGTCTGAAGCCATGCCGATCACGGCATCACCTTGGGCCTGAAGCAAAGCGTGATATGGTGAACGTATATGCCCAAAATTGCGGACGTTGAAAATTGCCTTTATCCGTTTATCCGCCTCACATAGCTGCTTTATTTTTAAATCAGTACCATCGACACTGTCATTATCAATCAGAATTATTTCATAGTCCAATTCTGGGAACTGACTCATAGCCAGCCCAACTCGCCTAGTCAACTCTTCAACATTGTCCACTTCGTTATAACAACCTGCAACGATGCTAACAATTTTTTTATTGCTCATGATCTTACGCTCTTAAATGTAAATTTTCGGTGACCGACATACGAAAAAACGACACTAATCACCATAAGACCAGCCTGTGCAATCCAGAATGGGATTCCAATCTGACTTACCAACAGCCATAGCCCCGCGATTCCAAGAACAGTACTACCTCCATATACGACATAGCAGCGCAAATACTCTAAAAACCAGTGCGACTTACTTCTAAACACAAGAAATTTGTTTGTGAAAAATGATACTGTAATACACACAATGTTAGTAAAGATAACAATTAGTACGATGTGAAATTTTTGCTGAAATAGATAGTAGACCACCACAGTGAATACATAAGCAAAAATGGTATTACCTCCTCCAACAAGTACATAGCGGAGGAGCTCTTCGGTCGAAATACCTTTTTTCTTAGCCAGCCTATTAAGGCTGGCCACCATAGACTTAATCAAAAATTAACACCTAAAAAGGCCTCAATTTTGGTAGCCGCCCAATCCAGCATTTCTTCGGTCAATGCTGGTTGGACTCCAATCCAGAAGGTGTTGTTCATGACGATGTCTGTATTAGTCAACTCACCCACAACACGGTAATTTCGACCTATCATATAAGGCTGACGTGTCAGATTGCCCGCAAACAGTAAACGGGTGCCTATGCGATATTGATCAAGGTACTGCAGTAATTCCACGCGAGAAACTGGTGCATTTTCACGAAGCGTGATCGGAAAGCCAAACCAGGAAGGATCAGACTTTTCAGTAGCCTCTGGCAAAATGAGGAACTCTTCACAGCTACGAAGGCGAGTCTTGAGGTAGGCGAAGTTGTCCTTGCGCTTTTGTACAAACTCAGGAGCCTTGGCCAGCTGTGCCAAACCGCAGGCCGCTTGCATGTCCGTGATCTTGAGGTTGTAACCAAGATGGCTATAAGTGTACTTGTGATCGTAGCCTTCCGGTAGGCTGCCCAGTTTCTGGCAGAAACGCTTGCCACAGGTATTGTCGCGGCCTGGTGCGCAATAGCAATCACGGCCCCAATCGCGGAAACTTTCCGCGATTTTCTTCAGTTCTTCATTATTGGTGAATACTGCACCACCTTCGCCCATGGTGATGTGGTGGGCCGGATAGAAGCTAACAGTACCGATATCGCCGAATGTACCAACCATCTTGCCATCGTAAGTGGAGCCCAGTGCGTCGCAGCAGTCCTCCACCAGCCACAGATTGTACTTCTTGCACAGCGCGGAGATGACTTCCAAGTTGTACGGATTGCCCAAGGTGTGGGCTAGCATGATGGCTTTGGTTTTCGAACTGATGGCAGCTTCTATCTTGCTGGCATCAATGTTGTAAGTACCGAGCTCCACATCGACAAATACAGGAATTGCGCCGAACTGGATGATCGGGTTTACGGTAGTGGGAAAGCCTGCGGCCACACCGATGACTTCGTCACCTGGGCGGATAGCTCTTTCGCCCAGCTTGGGTGATGTGAGCGTACTAAAAGCAACAAGGTTGGCCGAAGAGCCAGAGTTAACGGTAATAAGATATTTGACACCGTAAAACTCAGCAAGCTTACGCTCGAATTCGTCGTTGAAGCGGCCAGTCGTCAGCCAACCGTCCAGCGAGGCCTCCACCATCATTTGCAGCTCCTCAGCCCCGATAAGCTTGCCGGACGGCGGCACAACGGTCTGTCCTGGTACAAAAGGTTTTGCCGCCAGCGCTTGCTCGGCGTATTCAGCCACCAGTTGGCTGATTTTCTCACGAAGAATTTTGGTATCCGTCATTGATTCACACTCTTAATACTTAATGGGAGTTTTTTGATATTCATGGATTTGTTGCAAACACAGTTGACGCATGTCCTCACCTGCCAGCCAGGCCTTGTGCCACAAAACAATCTTTTCCAGCGCCTGCTCCAATGACCAACGAGGGCCCCAACCAAGCAGATGGCGGGCTTTGGAAATGTCCAGTTTTAGAAAACCAGCTTCGTGCGGCTGAGCAGCATCATCTAAGCGCCAGCTAGCGCCGCTACCCCATTTGTCGCACAACTTGGACACAATCCATTCTACCGGTTTGGCATCTTCGTCTTTGGGACCGAAATTCCATCCTTCAGCAAAAGCCAAAGGCTCGTGCCAGAGCCTTTCTGCCAAATCTAGGTATCCGGAAAGCGGCTCTAGTACATGCTGCCAAGGGCGAGTAGAAAGCGGATTGCGAATAACTACAGGCAATCCTTTTTCAAAGGCCCGCAGCATATCGGGAACCAGACGATCTTCAGCCCAGTCACCGCCACCAATCACATTACCAGCACGGACTGTTGCTAGTGAAATGCCCGCCTCTTGCATGAAGGAACGGCGATAGGCAGAGCTGACCAGTTCTGCACAAGCTTTGCTACTGCTGTATGGATCATGCCCGCCCATAGGCTCATCTTCACGATACCCCCATACCCACTCACGGTTTTCGTAGCACTTGTCTGTCGTGATGTTGACAATCACCTTGGCGCTACCAACCTGCCGAGTTGCTTCAAGAAGATGCACGGTTCCCATCACGTTGGTGGCGTATGTTTCTATCGGATGCCTGTAGGAATAACGCACAAGAGGCTGGGCCGCCATGTGGATGACAATTTCAGGCTGAAAATCCTGAACTACGCGCAACACATGGTCGTAATCACGGATATCTCCGATCTCGGAACGCATACCGTGCATTAGTCCAGCGGTTTCGAACAAGGATGGAGAGCTGAGTGGTGATAAAGCGAATCCATGCAGTTCAGCACCAAGCGACTGAAGCCACAAGGACATCCAGCTACCTTTGAATCCGGTATGCCCAGTCAGTAAAACACGCTTGCCTTGCCAGAACTCGGGGGTCATTCCCACACCTTCCACGGTGCCTTACCACTATTCCACAGTTCTTCCAGGTGCTGCTTGTCCCGCAGGGTATCCATAGGCTGCCAGAAACCATCATGCTTGAAGGCTTGCAGCTGACCTGAGCGTGCCAACGCTTCTAGAGGTTGGCGCTCCCAGATGGTAGTGTCGTCGTCTATAAGACTGATTACCTTTGGCGACAGGACAAAAAAACCACCATTGATGTAAGCACCGTCACCAGTCGGTTTTTCCATAAAACTATTGACGCTACTCCCGTTGATTTCCAACGCCCCAAACCGGCCAGGTGGCTGGACAGCGGTTACAGTAGCTTGCTTGCCGTGAGCTTTGTGAAACTCAATGGATGCACGAATATCAACCGTACCAACACCATCACCATAGGTAAAGCAGAAATCTTCATCACCTACATACTGAGCCACACGGCGTAGACGCCCACCTGTCATGGTACTTTCACCAGTATCCACAAGCGTCACCCTCCAGGATTCGGCGTTATTCTGATGCACTTGCATTTCATTGCTACGCATATCAAATGTAACATCTGACATATGCAAGAAGTAGTTTGCAAAGTACTCTTTGATGACATAACCCTTATAACCGCAACACACAACAAAATCATTAATACCATGCGCAGAGTACATTTTCATGATATGCCAAAGGATTGGGCGACCGCCGATCTCAATCATTGGTTTAGGTTTGAGATGAGTCTCTTCGGAAATTCTGGTCCCCAAACCACCAGCTAGCAATACTGCCTTCATTTAAATGACTCCAAAAACAGAGTGGAAGATAAAAAATATCAACTTTAATCTTAACACATATCAAGCAATGTCAAAGATGCGGCATGTCCAAATAAAATGACCCAATCAAGTCAATAACCACGGACAATACATCACTGCCGCACAATTAGACCCTATTCACTAATCGGTGAATAGTCATACCATTTAGCACAACATAAAATAATACAGTTATAAAACGGCAAGCCACCACAATAAGAAGTGCAAATGCATCATAAAAAGATGCCTACAAATAAATTTCATTCGCCGCCCTACAAAATCACACAGAATACTTTACCATGCAACTGATGACATATAATGATGAAAGAGCTCTTCAAACCTATAGGAATGTATGAATCCAAAAGAAGTAAATTCTGAACTTTTGGCTAAATCAGTATTCAACCCATCACACTTGATGCAATACAGTATCACCAACTACTTGTCACCAGCCTACCTGAAATGTGCAATGAAGTATGCTTAGAATCAGATAACAGTTTATAAACACTTACTCAGGGAGTCATGGTACTTGCAAAGCATGGCAAAAAAAGCCAAAATGACTAATCATGTGCGATGAAATAGTTGCTTACAATATTTACTTGGCAGTATCGACTGCGCCTGAGTAATTTTCATGGGCCAATTCGGCAAGCAAGGCCCCAGCTACAAACAACAACAACTGCAACATGTGATCGCGGAAGATGCTTTCGTTGAGCATGCGTCCCAGGAAACCACACACCATCAGCATCAGCATCAGTCCGCGAACATCCTGTTGATAGCGGAAGCGCCTATAGCCGGTGAAAAACAGGCTGCCGCAAAACAGCAACCACAGTACGATACCGGGAACACCCAAGGCTACACCCAGGTCAATGAAACCGCTATGCGCATGCCCCAGATTATTCTTGATGCCCATGCTGGTGGCCGCCTGGGCAAATACTTCGCGCATGAAGCCAAACCCAAGGGGATGGCTGGCAATCATGTCCAGACCGCTGTGAATCCAGGCTACGCGCTTAAAGGCAGAGTCGTCCATTGGCTCACCATTGGACATCAATGGTAGTGGGCCAATACCAGTCCATGCAGGGTAATGTTTGTAATCCCATCCAGCTGCAACTGACTCTGAAAATGCCAAATTTCTACTGTCTTTCTTGATGGCATAAGTGACCAGCCCACCAAGGCTGGAAATCACCACCAGCCAGATCAGTAATAGCTTAGCCCAGCCGTGCTTCACACCCTGGAAAATGGAATATAACAGCAACATGGAAAAGCTCAGGTAGACCATGCCTATCATGCCGTTACGGGCAGCAGCATGCAGGCTGACAAACACGAACAAAGCCAGAATGGCCAGCAACCATGGTTTGCTGATACGGCTGACCCTTTGCCGGCCCCAATGACCAAAACACAGGGTGGCGACGACAAAGGCCAACACGAAGTTGATCAGGAAGGTGAACTCAAGATACGTGGGAGTGGAAAATGTTTCTCGGTACGGCCAGGTACCAGTTGTGAGGTATTTGTAGGCTTCGATGCAAAACTCGGTCATCGCCAGTGCAACGCCACCGGCGATGACGACGTCAACAATCGAAAACTTGCGCGAGACCCGGAACAAAACCATTCCGATGGAAAACCACAATACAGCGATGCCCAACTGGCTACGTAATTCTGCTCTCGAAATATCTGGCCAGTAACTAAGAAACAAAGTATGTAATGTTGCATATGCCATGAATAAGCCAAGAAACATGATGGGATACTTGGCTGTACGTATAACAGGCATACTACCAGCAACCAAAGGTAGCGCAAGTAACAGTAAACAGGCTTGCAATACATAGCGTAATGCGACGGTGTGTGAAACACTGCAAGTGGCAACAAATAGAAACGACAACAGGATAACCAATGAGCCATGCCATCGAGAATTCACCCAAGCATTAGCATTGAAATGACTAAACATGCAATCCTCTTAATTTTTTATTTCAGCCATATCATATGAAATTTTTCTCTCATTGATATGTGGAAAATTATTATTCATGACCTGGGCCAGCCCCTCGACCAAGGCTGGCAATGGAATTGAGTAAACCGAAAATTCACTTGACTGAACAACAACAGCATTTTGGTTATTTGGCCCCCAAGCTCGGCTATTCAAATAAGTTGACGTTCTGTCTTTTTCATACAGTCCTAGCAGCGGTTTGTCGAATGCAGCTGCTGCATGAACGATGGAGGTATCTGGCGAAATAACCACATCAGCATATTTTACCAATGCCACTGCAGCAAAATAGGTTCTAAATGGAGATTTCTGCATACCAATTGTACTAATGCCAGCCAGATCCTCCGGCTTTGCAGTCAGTACGATATTCCAATCAGCATAATTCCCCTGCATGTAGGCAAGAATAGCATCCAGTTGCGCTTGATCCAGCCGCCGGTATGGCCCTTCACCTTTTAGATTGATTAGCAAGGTTCGCTGCTTAGGCAGATTTTTGAGATAGGTTTGTACTTTGCCTTCTTCAACAGAATCAATATGAACATCATAATGTCTGTTGCAATGCTTGCAATCGATATGCAATGCCTCCAGCAAAGCAAAGTTCCGCCAGGCAGCATGCTGATTCAAACTGAAATCTTCTTTCAAATTGACATCAAACACCGGGTATAATTCACGATTAAAGCCAATAACATGCCGAACCTTGCTCCAACTCATCAGGACAATATCCTTATAAGTTGGAACTTCATTCCTGAGGTCAATCAGCAGATCATACTTTTCTTTACGCAATTGCAAGGCAAGTTTGATCACCGAGAACAGCTTGTCGTTATGTACATGCAGTTGATCTACATGTGGATTCAATTTCAGCAACTCGGCATTGCGCAAACCTGCTATCACATCGACCTGTTTTCCCGCCAGTTTGAGTTCCCGAATAGCGATGGTGGATACGATCAGATCACCAAACTTGTCATTGTCTCTCAGAAAGAGGACTTTCCTGATGGACTCCGGCTTGAATACCGGAGCTGGGGCACGCTTCAACAGCCATAAGGCCAATTTGCCAAACATGGCTCTACGCTTTGCGTGCAGTGGTCCTAATCTGATTTTCATATGGTTCCGGAGCCTGGAGGTTCAGCCGATATCTATTCAGCTGGCAATTATCGCATGATTCATGAAAAAAGCCCGCCAGTCGGCGGGCTTCTTTACTCAAGCGCTCAGGCTACCCCTGCTTACCACACCTGCAGATAGCTCAGGATACCTTCCGCTGCCTGACGACCTTCGAACACGGCACGTACCACCAGGTCGGCACCGCGTACCTGGTCGCCACCGGCGAAGATCTTGGCGTGGCTGGTCTGGTACTTGAACCTGGACTTTTCCGAGGCAATGGTGCGGCCATTGGGCTGGCTGCTGATGCCGGCGCGGTCAAACCAGCTGGCTGCTTCCACCTGGAAGCCGAAGGCGATGATGACGTGGTCGCACTCGATGCGCTCTTCGCTGCCCGGTACGATTTCGGCATTGCGACGGCCACGGGCATCCGGCTCACCCAGGCGGGTTTCGGCCAGGATCACCGCCAGCGCGCCATTGGGCAGTTGTTCGATGCCTACCGGCTGGCTGTTCCAGCGGAATTCCACGCCCTCTTCCTTGGCGTTGGCCACTTCGCGCTTGGAGCCCGGCATGTTTGCCTCGTCACGGCGATAGGCGCAGGTGACGCGCTTGGCACCCTGACGGATGGCAGTGCGGTTGCAGTCCATGGCGGTGTCGCCACCACCCAGCACCACCACACGCTTGCCGGCCATGGAGATGGCTGGCTCGCCTGCGGGCAGGGTTTCCATGCACTGGCGCACATTGTTGACCAGATAAGGCAGTGCTTCCAGCACGCCCGGCAGGTCTTCACCGGCAAAGCCACCCTTCATGTACTTGTAGGCACCCATGCCCATGAATACGGCATCGTACTGTTCCAGCAGGGCTTCGATTTCGATGTCCTTGCCGATTTCGGTATTCAGCACGAATTCCACGCCCATGCCTTGCATGATTTCGCGACGGCGCTGCACGACGGCCTTTTCCAGCTTGAATTCCGGAATGCCGAAGGTGAGCAGGCCGCCGATTTCTTCGTAGCGGTCGTATACCACCGGCTTCACGCCGTTGCGTACCAAGACGTCGGCACAGGCAAGGCCTGCCGGGCCGGCACCGATGACGGCGACTTTCTTGTCGCTCCAGATCACCTTGGACATGTCCGGACGCCAGCCAGCTTTATAGGCTTCGTCAGTGATGTATTTTTCGATGCTGCCGATGGTCACGGCACCGAAACCACCCTGATTCAGCGTGCAGGAGCCTTCACACAGGCGGTCTTGCGGGCATACACGGCCGCAGATTTCCGGCAGGCTGTTGGTCTTGTGCGACATTTCGGCGGCTTCGAACAGCTTGCCTTCGGTCACCAGCTTCAGCCAGTTGGGAATGTAGTTGTGTACCGGGCATTCCCATTCGCAATAGGGGTTGCCACAGGACAGGCAGCGCCCGGCCTGGTCGGCAGCGTCCACCTTGTGCAGCGGTTGATAAATTTCCTTGAACTCAATCTTGCGCACCGCGGCTTCGACTTTTTCGCCGGGGTTGCGGGAGAGCTTCATGAACTGGAATACGTCACTCATGATCGTTTCCTGACTGCGGACCCGGCCTTGTAAATGGCGGCAGGCCCTGTTGTTTCCATTGCGGCGGGGCAGCACGCCCCGCCCTTGATCGTCAATCCTTGAGCAGGCTGTCCAACGTGGCGGCCTTCGGCTTCACCAGCCAGAAGTAGTCCACGTAGTCGTCGAAGTTTTGCAGCATGGCACGGCCGGTTTCGGAGCCGGTCAGCTCGACATGCTTGGCAATCTTCTCCAGCAGGAAGGCACGGTACATGCCCATTGCTTCGCCGTTGATCAGGTGAATGTCGACCAGTTCATTGTTGTAGCGGTAGGCAAAGCGCTCGCCCGGGTCGTAGACGAAGGCGAAACCACCGGTCATGCCGGCACCGAAGTTGTAGCCGGTTTCACCCAGCACGATGACGGTACCACCGGTCATGTATTCGCAGCAGTGGTCGCCCGCACCTTCGATGACCGCCAGCGCGCCGGAGTTACGCACACCGAAGCGCTCGCCGGCCACACCGGCGGCAAACAGCTGGCCACCGGTGGCGCCATACAGGCAGGTATTGCCGATGATGATGGCTTCGCCGCTGTCGTACGCCGCATTCTTCGGCGGGTAGATGGTGACGCGGCCACCGGCCATGCCCTTGCCGACGTAGTCGTTGGCATCGCCTTCCAGTTCCAGGTGCAGGCCAGGCGCGTTCCACACGCCAAAGCTCTGACCGGCGCTACCGTTGAACTTGACCTTGAGGCAGCCAAACGGCAGGCCAGCGGCGCCGTGCACGCGGGCGATTTCGCCGGACAGGCGGGCACCGATGGAACGGTGGATGTTCTCGATCGGGTAGGACAGTTCCAGCATCTGCTTGTTATGGATGGCAGGCAGGGCATCGGCCAGGATCTGCTCGGCCAGCTCGCCCTTGTCGAAGGACGGGTTGCTGTCGCTGATGCAGAAGCGCGGCACATCGTCCGGCACCGTGCCTTGCGACAGCAGCGGCGACAGGTCCAGCTTGGCTTGCTTGGTGGTTTCGCCTTCCAGCAGTTCCATCAGGTCCATGCGGCCGATCAGCTCTTCCATGCTGCGTACGCCCAGCTTGGCCATCCATTCGCGGGTTTCGCGGGCAATGAACAGGAAGTAGTTCATCACCAT
Organism: Aquitalea magnusonii; assembly: GCF_003202035.1. GTDB lineage: Bacteria > Pseudomonadota > Gammaproteobacteria > Burkholderiales > Chromobacteriaceae > Aquitalea > Aquitalea magnusonii. Next base: position 157,404 of record NZ_QJKC01000004.1, read on the forward strand.
TTCCGGCAGGCCGAGGAAGTACTTGGAGCGCAGCTTGATTTCCTGAGTAGCCACGCCGGTGGCGCAGTTGTTCAGGTGGCAGATACGCAGGTATTTGCAGCCCAGCGCCACCATCGGGCCGGTACCGAAGCCGAAGCTTTCTGCACCGAGGATGGCTGCCTTGATCACGTCCAGGCCGGTTTTCAGACCACCGTCGGTCTGCACCCGTACCCGGCCACGCAGGCCGTTGGCACGCAGTACTTGCTGGGCTTCGGACAGGCCCAGTTCCCACGGCGAACCAGCGTATTTCACCGAGGTCAGCGGCGAGGCACCGGTACCACCGTCGTAACCGGAGATGGTGATCAGGTCGGCATAGGCCTTGGCCACACCGGCGGCAATGGTGCCCACGCCCGGCTCGGCCACCAGCTTCACCGATACCAGCGCGGTCGGGTTGACCTGCTTCAGGTCGAAGATCAGCTGGGCCAGGTCTTCGATGGAGTAAATATCGTGGTGCGGCGGCGGCGAAATCAGGCTGATGCCTTCCTTGGCGTGACGCAGGCGAGCAATCAGGCCGGTCACCTTGTCGCCCGGCAGCTGGCCACCCTCACCCGGCTTGGCGCCCTGGGCTACCTTGATCTGCAGCACTTCGGCATTCACCAGGTAATGCGGGGTGACACCAAAGCGGCCGGAGGCCACCTGCTTGATCTTGGACATGCGCTCGGTGCCATAGCGCGAAGCATCTTCGCCACCCTCACCGGAGTTGGAACGGCCACCCAGACGGTTCATGGCGGTTGCCAGTGCCTCGTGGGCTTCCGGCGACAACGCACCCAGCGACATGCCGGCGGAGTCGAAACGCTTGAGAATGGCTTCGATCGGCTCGACTTCGTCGATGGAGATCGGCTGCTCGGCCAGTTTCACCTTCATCAGGTCACGCAGCATGGCCACCGGACGGGTGTTCACCGTGTCGGCGTATTGCTGGTAGGCCTGGTAGTCGTCGTTCTGTACCGCTTTTTGCAGCAGCTGCACCACGTCCGGGTTGTAGGCGTGGTATTCCTCGCCGTGCACGTACTTGAGCAGGCCGCCTTGCGAAATCGGGCGCATCGGGTTGAAGGCAAAACGCAGCAGTTGTTGCTGGTCGTCCTCGAAGTCCTCGAAGCTGGCCCCGGAAACGCGCGACACGGTGCCCTTCAGGCACAGGTCCACCACGTCCTTGTGGATGCCGACGGCTTCAAACAGCTGGGCACCGCGATAGGAAGCGATGGTGGAAATCCCCATCTTGGACAGCACTTTCAGCAGGCCCTTGTTGATGCCCTTGCGGTAGTGCTGCAGCGCTTCGTTGATCTTGCAGTTGACCACACCGCTGTTCACCAGGTCGATGATGCTCTGGTAAGCCAGGTAAGGATAAACCGCGGTGGCACCATAACCGATGACACAGGCCATCTGGTGCGCGTCGCGCACAGTGCCGGTTTCCAGCAGGATGTTGGTCTTGCAGCGCAGACCGCTTTCAATCAGCGCATGGTGTACCGCACCAGTGGCAAACAGCGCATGGATGGGCAGACGACCCTGGGTGATGATGCGGTCGGACAGCACCACGATCACCGTACCCTCTTGTACGGCTTCGATCACGTGCTGGCACAGCTTTTCGATGGCCTGCTTGAGCGAGCTTTCCTTCGGGTCGTAGCACAGGTCGAAAGTGGTGGCCTTCAGATACGGTTCCGGCCGGGTGGTGACGCGGATGAATTTTTCGTGCGACAGCACCGGCGAGCGCACTTCCAGACGCTTGGCGTGTTCGGCGCTCTCTTCAAACATATTGCGTTCCGGGCCAAACACGCTGTTGAGCGACATCACCACCGCTTCGCGGATGGGGTCGATCGGCGGGTTGGTCACCTGGGCAAATTGCTGGCGCAGGTAGTCAAACGGCGAGCGCACTTTCTGGCTGAGCACCGCCATCGGGGTGTCATCGCCCATGGAGCCAACGGCTTCCTGACCGTCTTCGGCCAGGACGCGCAGGATCTGGTCGCGTTCTTCAAAGCTGAAGTTGTACAGCTTTTGCAGACGGGACAGCTCTTCCTTGCTCACCGCCTCGATGCCGGCATCGTCCTCGATCGACAGTTCCAGATACTTGGCGCTGTCCTTGATCCACTGACGGTAAGGCTTGGCGCTCTTGAGCATGGCGTCGATGTCTTCCGGCATCAGCAGCTCGCCGGTCGCCAGGTCGGCAGCAAACAGCTGACCGGGCTTGACGCGGCCCTTGCGGACGACATCTTCCGGCTTGTAGTCCCACACGCCCACTTCGGAGGCGATGGTCAGGATATTGTCGCGGGTCAGCACCCAGCGCGCCGGGCGCAGGCCGTTGCGGTCCAGCATGCAGGCAGCGTAGCGGCCATCGGTCAGCACGATGCCGGCCGGGCCATCCCACGGCTCCATGTGCATGGAGTTGTATTCGTAGAAGGCGCGCAGGTCCTTGTCGGTGGAGTCGACGTTCTGCCAGGCCGGCGGTACCAGCAGACGCAGCGCACGGAACAGCGGAATGCCGCCCATCAGCAGGCCTTCCAGCATATTGTCCAGGCTCATGGAGTCCGAACCGTCGGTCTGCACGATGGGACGCACGGCGTCCATGTCCAGGTGCGGCGAGGCCATGATGCGCTCGCGGGCACGCGCCCAGTAACGGTTGCCCTGCACGGTGTTGATTTCACCGTTGTGCGCCAGGAAACGGAAAGGCTGTGCCAGCTTCCATTGCGGCCAGGTATTGGTGGAGAAGCGCTGGTGGAATACCGCCAGACTGGATTCAAAACGTGGGTCGTTCAGGTCCAGGAAGAACTTGGGCAGGTTTTCCGGCGTCACCAGGCCCTTGTAGGACAGGGTGTGCGGCGACAGCGTGGGCAGGTAGAAGGACGGGTCGTCCACCTTGTTGGCTTTTTCTGCCTGACGACGGCCCATGTACAGGCGACGCTGGAAAGTCAGCTCGTCCATCCCGAAAGGACAGTTGACGAAAACCTGAGAAATGGCCGGCAGGCTGGCCAGTGCGGCTTCACCACAGGCGCTGATGTCGGTGGGCACCACGCGGAAACCTGCCACTTCCAGTTGCTGGGCTTCCAGGTACTCTTTCAGCCGGCGCAGGCTGCGCTCGCCGATTTCACTGTCGGGGTGGTGGAATACCAGACCGGCGGCGTACACTGCCTTCAGCGCGATATCCGCCTCGGCTGCCACTTCACGCAAAAAGCCGTCCGGCTTGCGGAACAGCAGGCCACAGCCGTCGCCCGACTTGCCGTCTGCCGCCACCGCTCCACGGTGGGTCAGTTTGGCCAGCGAGGAGATGGCGGTTTCCACCAGCCAGTGGCTGGGTTTGTCGTCCAGTTGGGTGATGAGGCCGAATCCGCAGCTGTCCTGCTCGAAATCCGGATGGTACAGGGTACCCTGCAACCAGCGCTGTCTGTCCATTGCTTTGTCCTGCTTATAATTGTGAATCGAGTGAATCGATTCTAAGGGCAACTTGCTTGACCTTGCAACCAGTTATTAGCTGCTTTTCCGCAGCGCAATAATTGTTTAAATTCAACAGCTTGATTGCGTTTTTCTGTAGAAAAATCAGGGAAAACCCGCAAAATATGCACATTTTTCTTCCAGTTTTGTGACACCCATATTCATATTTACGACTTTCTCCGTCGTGTACCGCCCTTATCCAAAACCGGGAAAAACACCATATTTTGAATATTGTCTGACAACATTCACGAGGTGATATGCGTAGCGATGCCACTACAGCGGCAACCCAGGATTTCGTGCGCAAGCTGGCCGACCAGGCCTTCGCGCGCTCGGCCGGTGCGCCACTGATTGCCGGCAATAGTGTGCAATTGCTGTATGACAGCAGCGATAACTTTCCCGCCTGGAAACAGGCCATTGCCGCAGCGGAAGAGTCGGTATTCATTGAAATGTATATCGTGGCCAACGACCGTTTTGGCCGCGAGATCCGCCAGTTGCTGATGGACAAGGCCGCGGCCGGCGTCAAGGTATGCCTGCTATACGATTGGCTTGGCAGCTGGAAAGCCAGCCTGGGCGGATTTTTCCGGCCGCTGGCCAGTGCCGGCGCCGAGGTGCGTGCCTATAACCCGCCCACGCTGACCGGCGGGCTGACCCTGCTGGGGCGCAACCATCGCAAGCTGATCGTGGTGGACCGGCAAACCGCGTTTATTTCCGGCCTGTGCATCAGTTCCAGCTGGGAAGGCCAGCCGCAAGCCGGCATCGCCCCCTGGCGCGATACCGGGCTGGCACTGCGCGGTCCGCTGCTGGCCGAGGCGCTGGCGGCGTTTGCCGATAGCTGGGCCAGCTGTGGCCCGCCACTGGACGCGCACTGGCTGGATTTTCCCACCCCCATCGCGGAATGCGGCACCATTGCCGCCCGCCTGATTGCCACCACCCCGTCCACCGCCCACATGATGCGGCTGGACATGCTGATTGCCAGTTTTGCCCGCCGCACGCTGTGGCTGACCGATGCCTATTTCATGGGCACCAGCACCTATCTGTCGGCACTGAAACAGGCCGCACGCGACGGGGTGGATGTGCGGCTGCTGGTGCCGCGCTCCAGCGACATCCGCTGGATTGCCACCGTGTCGCGCACCATGTACCGGCCGCTGCTGGAATCCGGCGTGCGGGTGTTCGAATGGAATGGCCCGATGATTCACGCCAAAACCGCCGTGGCCGATGGCCGCTGGGCACGCATCGGCTCCACCAATCTGAATATCTCCAGCTGGCTGGCCAACCGTGAAATCGATGTCGCCATCGAAGATGAAACAGTGGCCGGTGAACTGGCTGCGCGCTTTCTGCAGGATCTGCAGCAGTCCACCGAGGTGGTGCTCAGCGGCCACAAGCGCACACCGGTACTGACCCAGCCGCGCCAGCGCCAGCCCCCCTCCTTCCTGCTGCCGGCGGCCAGCCATGCTGCACGCAGCAGTGCCAGTGCCGCGGCGCGCCAGGCGGCACGCATCGGCGATGCGCTGGGTGCGGTGGTACGCGGCACCCGCAGCATCGATACCAGCGAGGCGGCGGCTTTTCTCACCATCGGCCTGGCCTTGCTGGCGCTGGCCGTGCTGGTGCTGCTGTTTCCCTGGCTGGTGGCCGGACCGCTGGCTTTCCTGCTGCTGGTCAGCGGTGGTGCCATCGTGCTCAAGGCACTGGGCCTGTACCGCCGCCGTAATGAAAAAAAACAACAGTTGGCCGCGACAAAAAATAATCTCAAACCGCCAGCACCGCCTGCCGGCTAATCTGTCTTAAAACAATCCGTTAACGCGGCAGCGCCGGGCTGAAACCCTTGCCAGACAAGGCTTTCAACCGGATATTTGATCAAACCTGCAGAATATTTTCACTCCCTGATATTGCCTTGCAACACAAGCACGGTAAAAGGTCTACAATGCGCGCTTTCTTGGGATGTTCTCCAAGCCGGCCGACGTGAAGGACGCACCATTTGGCTGCTCCCTAAGAAAGCCGGGGGTCTGCGGCCACACCACGTCAGCCTGCAGGATGCACCCCGGTTTTCGTGCGCGCCCAGTAACATTTACGCGCCTCAAGGCCAGCCTCGCCCACCGGCGACTGCGCCCCAACGCGCACCGAGTGACACTGCAGCAAGCTGCGGGCCGACAGGCGTTACAGGTGCACGGTATTGCTCTTGCCCATGGCAAAGGCTGCCTTCCTGAATGGCCATCCCCGGCTGTGGTGTCCGAGTTTTGACCGACAAGGACTCAGGTATGCGTTTTCATTTTCCCATCGTCATCATCGACGAGGACTTCCGCTCGGAAAACACCAGCGGCTCCGGCATCCGCGAACTGGCAGCGGCCATGGAGGCCGAAGGCATGAGCGTGATCGGTTACACCAGCTATGGTGACCTCACCTCCTTTGCCCAGCAGCAAAGCCGGGCAGCCGGTTTCATCCTGTCCATCGACGACGAGGAATTCCAGACCGACGACGCCTCGGAAAACGCCCTGGGCCAGTTGTACAGCTTTGTGGCGGAAATCCGCCGCCGCAACCCGGACATCCCGGTCTACCTGTACGGCGAAACCCGTACTGCGCGCCATATTCCCAATGACATCCTGCGCGAGCTGCATGGCTTCATCCACATGCATGAGGACACGCCGGAATTCGTGGCGCGCCATATCATCCGCGAATCCAAGAGCTATCTGGACAGCCTGGCCCCGCCGTTTTTCCGCGCGCTGGTGGACTACGCCCACGATGGCTCCTACTCCTGGCACTGCCCCGGTCACTCCGGTGGTGTGGCCTTCCTGAAGAGCCCGGTAGGCCAGATGTTCCACCAGTTCTTTGGTGAAAACATGCTGCGCGCCGACGTATGCAATGCGGTGGACGAACTGGGCCAGCTGCTGGACCACACCGGCCCGATTGCCGCGTCGGAACGCAATGCCGCACGCATCTTCAATGCCGACCACCTGTTCTTCGTCACCAACGGCACCTCCACATCCAACAAGATTGTGTGGCACAGCTGCGTGGCGGCCGGCGACATCGTGCTGGTGGACCGCAACTGCCACAAGTCCAATCTGCACGCCATCATGATGACCGGTGCCATTCCGGTCTTCCTGATGCCCACGCGCAACCACTACGGCATCATCGGCCCGATTCCGAAGTCGGAATTCCAGCTGGACAGCATCAAGAAAAAGATTCTGGCCAACCCCTTTGCCCGCGAAGCGCTGGAAAAGAACCCCAAGCTCAAGCCGCGCATCCTCACCATCACCCAGTCCACCTACGATGGCATCCTGTACAACGTGGAAGAGATCAAGGGCCTGCTGGATGGCGAAGTGGACACCCTGCACTTTGACGAAGCCTGGCTGCCGCATGCCAGCTTCCACGATTTCTATGGCGACTTCCACGCCATTGGTGAAGGCCGTCCGCGTTGCAAGGACAGCCTGATCTTCTCCACCCAGTCCACCCACAAGCTGCTGGCCGGCATCAGCCAGGCTTCGCAGATTCTGGTGCAGGACCCGCAAAACCGTCAGCTGGATACCGCCTGGTTTAACGAGGCCTATCTGATGCACACCTCCACCAGCCCGCAATATTCCATTATTGCCAGCTGCGACGTGGCAGCCGCCATGATGGAACAGCCGGGCGGCCAGGCACTGGTGGAAGAATCGCTGGTGGAGGCCCTGGACTTCCGCCGCGCCATGCGCAAGGTGGACGAGGAATACGGCAACGACTGGTGGTTCAGCGTATGGGGCCCGGAGGAGTTGTCCGACGACGGCATCTGCGACCCGGTGGACTGGGAACTGAAACCCGGCGCGCACTGGCATGGTTTTGCCGGCATCGAAGAAGGCTTCAACCTGCTGGACCCGATCAAGGCCACCGTGCTGACGCCGGGCCTGGATGTGGACGGCAGCTTCGAAGAGATGGGCATTCCGGCCGCCATCGTCACCAAATACCTGACCGAACACGGTGTGGTGGTGGAAAAAACCGGCCTCTACAGCTTCTTCATCATGTTCACCATCGGCATCACCAAGGGCCGCTGGAACACGCTGATTTCGTTGCTGCAGCAGTTCAAGGACGACTTCGACAAGAACCAGCCGCTGTGGCGCGCCATGCCGGACTTTGTCGCGCGCTACCCGCAGTACGAACGCGTGGGTCTGCAGGACCTGTGCCAGCGCATCCATGCGCTGTACACCAAGCACGACATCGCCCGCCTGACCACCGAGATCTATCTGTCCGAGATGGAGCCGGCCATGCGTCCGTCCGATGCTTTCGCCAAGATGGCCCACCGCGAGATCGAACGCGTGCCGGTCGACCAGCTGGAAGGCCGCGTCACCGCCGTGCTGCTGACCCCGTATCCGCCGGGCATTCCGCTGCTGATTCCGGGCGAACGTTTCAACAAGACCATTGTTGACTACCTGCGCTTTGCCCAGGCTTTCAACCGCGAACTGCCGGGCTTCGAAACCGACGTGCACGGCCTGGTGGCTACCGAAGTGGAAGGCCGCAAGGTGTACTGCGTGGATTGCGTCAAGTAAGGCGCCCACCTTGCACCATGCAAAAAGCCGCAGGCACTGTCCTGCGGCTTTTTTCTGGCCCGGGTCTGCGGCGCCTCAATGACGGCACAGGGTATTGCGGCCGCTGGCCTTGGCCTGGTACAGCGCCACATCGGCACGCGCATACAGCTGGGCCAGATCATCACCGGCCCGCCACATGGCCAGCCCGGCCGAGCAGCTATAGCCGAAACCCGGCAGCTCGGGCAGCGGTCGCGACGCCGCCACCGCGGCCAGCATGGCGTGCAAGGACAGCTCGGCCTCGGACTGGCTGTAGCCAGGCAGCAGCAACAGAAACTCCTCGCCGCCCAGCCGGCCAAAACCGTCGTGCGGCCGCAACATGGGCTGGATGCGCTGCACAAAGTCGATGATGACGCGGTCTCCGGCCGGATGACCCAGGCGGTCGTTGATCTGCTTGAAATGATCGAGATCGATAATCGCCACCGCCAGTGGCAAGCCGTTAGCCGCGGCCCGTGCCAGCAAGCGGGCAAACTGCTGCATGATGGCGGAGCGATTGCAGATGCTGGTCAGCGGATCGGTCTGTGCCGCGCGCTGGGCCAGGTCGCGTGCCTGGCGCAATTCGCGCTCGGACACCTTGAGTTCGCTCATGTCGGTGGCCACGCACAACATGCTGCCATCCGGCTGCATGGCCTCGGTCATCCATATCCAGCGACCATCGGTCAGGTCGGCCTCGAAGGCACGATAAACCTGCTTGCCACGACGCGAACGGGCCGACACCAGCCAGGCTTCGAAATCATGGGTATAGATCAGCGCACCAATGCAGCGCTGATAATTGCGCCGCATCAGCTCGGACCAGCTGAGCGTTTCGTGCGGCGCCACATCATAAGCCTGACAAAACGCCGCATTGGCATAACGCAACCGGTCATGGCGATCAAACAGGGCCAACAGCACGGGCGAATCGTGCAGCGCCGCCTGCAGCTCGCCGGCGATGGCGCCTTGTTCTGGTAAAGACATCCGCTGGTTTCCACCCATTTTGTTATTGGCCGTCAGCGCGCTCTCACCTTCGCGCTGGCGTACCGCTGCTCGGCGATGCCGACAGTCTGTTTAAAGATAGTTGCCAATTATTGATGCCGCTAACAAAAACCGGCGGCAGCCTTGCGCCCCCCGGCCTGCCCCGGTAGGCCAAGGCATAGCGCGCATCACCTCACCCTGCACGCCTGGCATGATTCCACGCGCTGGCAGGCCCGGTCAAAACCGATGGCCGTGACAGTCAACTTGCCTTTTCCCCAGCCCGTAAGCTGAAGTCCCGCCCGCTACGGGCGCAGCAGAACAAGGAGAAGGCAATGCAACATTATGACTACATCGTGGTGGGTGGCGGCTCGGCGGGCTGCACCATCAGCTGCCGCTTGGTGGAAGCCGGCAAGCGGGTACTGCTGCTGGAGGACGGCCCGCCCGACAACAGCCCCTTCATTCACATGCCGGCCACCTTCATCAAGGTCATCGGCAGCAAGCGCAGCGTGATCTATCACAGCGAACCACAGGCCAGTGCCGCCGGCCGCCGCCTGCATGTACCGCAAGGCCGCACCCTGGGTGGCGGCAGCTCAATCAACGCCATGGTGTATATCCGCGGCACCGCTGCCGACTACGACGACTGGGCGGCCCAGGGCTGCACGGGCTGGGAATGGGAGCAGGTGTTGCCGGCGTTCAAGAAAGCCGAAAACCACATGCGGCTGTCCGGCCCCTACCACGGCACAGCCGGGCCACTGCACGTCAGCGATACCCGCTATCGCCACCCGCTGAGCCTGGCCTTCGTCAAGGCGGCGCAAGAGTGCGACCTGCCTTATAACGATGATTTCAACGGCCCAGTGCAGCAAGGCAGCGGTTTTTTTCATACCACCACCTTCAATGGCCAGCGTGGCAGCACCGCCGCCACCTATCTGGCAGCGGTAAGGCAGCGTGACAATCTGGAAGTACGCACCGGCTGCTATGTGGAAAAGCTGTTATGGCAGGGCAAGCGTGCCATCGGCGTGCAGTGGCGTACTACTGATGGCCAGCAGCAGCAGGCCCATGCCGAAGCCGAAGTCATTCTGTGCGCCGGTGCGCTGTCCACCCCCAAGATTTTGCTGCTGTCCGGCGTGGGCCCGGCGGCACAGCTGCGCCAACAAGGCATTGAGGTCGTACAGAATGCGCCGGAAGTTGGCCAGAATTATCAGGATCACCTGGAGGTATCGGTGTATGGCCGCTGCCGCGAGCCGATCAGCCTGCTGGGGCAGGAGCGCGGTTTCAAGGCCTTGCGCAACGGCTTGCAGTGGCAATTGCTGCGTACGGGCCTGCTCACCTCCAATGTGGTGGAAAGCGGCGGCTTTGCCTGCACCGACGGCGGCACTCGGCCGGATATCCAGTTTCACGTGCTGCCGGTGCTGGTGGGCGATGTGGAACGGGCGCCACTGCCCGGCCACGGCATCTCGATCAACCCCTGCCTGCTACGGCCGAAATCACGCGGCTCGGTCAGCCTGAACAGTGCCGATGCCCGCGCCCCGCTGCGCTTTGTCAGCGGTGCGCTCAGCCATGAGGACGATGTGGCTGGCCTGCTACGCGGGGTCAAGCTGGCGCGGCGCATTCTGCGGGCCCCTTCGCTACAGCAGGTGATCAGCGGCGAGCTGCTGCCCTCGCCCGCCGCAGAGGCCAGTGATGCGCTGCTGATCGAGCACATCCGCAGCCATGCCAAAACCGTCTACCACCCGGTGGGCACGTGTCGCATGGGCAGCGATGCCGCTGCCGTGGTCAATCCGCAGCTGCAGGTCAATGGCGTGGAAGGGCTGCGCATCTGCGATGCCTCCATCATGCCCAGCATCATTTCCGGCAATACCAATGCGCCGGTCATCATGATTGCCGAACGCTGCGCCGACTTCATCCTGCAAGCCTGAGCCCTGCCCCCAAGCGAAAAGCCCGCTGCCGCAAGGCAAGGGGCTGCTGCTGGTTAAGCTGAAACAATCAGAAGGGCAGCACCAGCTTGGCCCACAGCGAACTGCCCTCTAGCACTTACGCCCGCCGGGCTGGCTGCGACCTTGCCGGCGGGTATGGCTGGGCGTTTCGCCAAAGCGCTGTTTGTAGCTGCGGCAGAAATGGGCGATGTGATTGAAACCCCAGCGGAAAGCCAGCTCGCTCACCGACAGGTGGCGCAGCGCCGGGTCTTGCAGATCGATGCGGCAGCGCTCCAGCCGCCTCCCCCACAGATAGCGGCTGACCGACAGGCCCTCCTGCTCGAAAATGCGCGCCAACTGGCGGGCAGACAGCCCCAGCGCGCGGCTGATGCGCTCGCCGTCCAGCTCATCTTCGGTCAGGTGCTGCTCGATATAAGCCTTGGCACGCCACAAACTGCACAGGGTGGATTTGCCGGCCAGCGCCTGACCGCACTGCACCGCCCACAAGGAATGCAGCCACTCCAGCAACTGGCTGGCCTGATGCGCGCGCGCGGCAAGCGCTGCCGGCACGCCTTCGGCCAGCAGCTGCCGTACTACCTGCGGCCCCCAGCCAGCAATACCGACACTGTGGTCGATCTTGACCAGCCCCTTCCCCGGCCAGCCGCCGACCTGCTGCTCGAACAGCTGGCGCGGAATGTCCAGCACCGCCATGGCCATCTGCTCGGGAAAACCATGGCCATAGGGCTGGGCGGTGTCATACAGCACCACATCACCCGGTACATGCAGCGCGCAGTCCACACCCTGATGGCTGAAGCCTCGCCCCTGCAGCATCAGACAGGCAAAGATACTGTCGCGGCCATCATGGCGGATGCTGTGGCCGCTGCGTGCCACGGCATGGGCATTGGCCTGGATGGTGGCCATGCGGAACAGGCCGAAGTCCTGGTAACGCAGGCTGGCGTCCAGCTCCTGCTCTGGCGGGCGCTGGCACTCCACATCAATCAGCAGCCGTCCTACTTGTTCGCGCCAGAAATCCACCCGTTCGCTGCGGCTGACTGCACGGGTGGAAATGCTGACATCCGCCAGCACGCGGGCGGTCATCGGCGGCTCCCGGCTGACGGCAGGCAAGATACTGGACGACACATGGCAGGCGGCCACGCAGGCCGACCGGCGCGGTGGGTAATGGTGTGCATGGTTTCTCCTCCGGGTGGCCCTCTTGCGCGGGGCCGTACAGCCGGCGGTGTCATCACCGCTCGGCCTTGCCAGACGCGGGAATAGCCCACGACTGACCTTGCTCCATATTATTAATATGTTAAACAAAGTCAAGGCCGGCCATTAGCCAGCCCCATGCTTACCAGCCGTTCTCCAGCACCAGATGGCCCGGCGCGCTCAGCCGGCTCAGGCGAAAGCCCATTTTCATCAGCTGGCGGTGGGTGTCTTCCACCATGGCCGGATTGCCACAAATCATGAAGCGCGAGCGCTCCACGGTCAGCGGCAGGCCAGCCGCATCAGCCAGTTCGCCACTGGCCAGCAAGGCCGGAATGCGCTGCTGCAACATGCCGGGCTCGGCCTGACGCGTCACCACCGGCAGATACTGCAGCCGCTCGCCCCACTCCGCCCACAAGGGGTGCTGACGCAAGGCAGCGATTTCCTCGCGATAGGCCAGTTCGCCGGCTTCACGCACGCAATGCACCAGCACGATATGGGCAAAGCGCTGCCACACTTCCGGCTGCTGCAGGATGGACAGATAGGGTGCCAGGCCGGTACCGGTGGCCAGCAGCCACAGGTCTTCGCCATCGGGCAGGCGGTCCACGGTGAAAAAGCCATTGGCCTTGTTGTCCAGCAGCACTGCAGCGCCGGCCTGCAAGCGGGCCAGGCGCGAGGTAAACAGGCCGTCCGGCACCACGATGGAGAAAAACTCCAGATGCTCGTCCCAGCTGGCGGAGGTCATGGAATAGGCGCGCCACACCATGCCACCGTTTTCCAGCGGCAGGCCCAGCCGGGCAAACTGGCCGGGGGTGAAGCGCCAGGATGGTGGGCGGGCCAGGCGGAAGCTGAGCAGCTTGTCGTTCCAGTGGTGTAAGGAGAGGATGGGCTGGGTGGTGAATTTTTCTGCGGCGGGGGCGGTCATGAGCAATACCTTAGTAATTTACTCAGGTAATTTACCGCATCAGGGCCGCCACAACAAGCCAGACACGGCTTGTTGCGCAGCCCGTTTCAAGTCATGACGGCTTAATCTGCCAGTGCCTGTGCCAGATCAGCCAGGATGTCCTCGATATCTTCCACACCGATGGACAGCCGCAGCCCGCCCTCGCGGATGCCCAGCGCAGCCTTCTGTTCCGGCGGCATGCCGCCGTGCGACATGGTGTAGCTGTGGTTGACCAGCGACTCCACCCCGCCCAGTGATTCGGCCAGGGCAAACAGCTGCAGCTTGCTGGCGATGCGGCTGGCTTCGGCACGGCTGTCTTGTTTCAGCCAGATAGTGATGATGCCGCCAAACCGGCGCATTTGCTGCTTGGCGATGTCGTGGCCGGGATGGTCGGCAAAGCCGGGGAAGAACACCTTTTCCACCTTGGGATGGTCACGCAGGAAGGCCGCCACTTGTTCGGCATTGTCGCAGTGGCGTTCCATGCGCAGGTGCAGGGTCTTGATGCCGCGCAGGGTGAGGAAGCAATCCTGCGGCCCCGGCACGCCACCGGCCGAGTTCTGGATGAACTTGATGTCGGTAAACAGCTGCTGCTCATTCACCGCCACCAGCCCCAGCAGTACGTCAGAGTGGCCACCCAGGTATTTGGTGGCGGAATGCACCACGATATCGGCCCCCAGGTCCAGCGGGTTTTGCAGATAAGGCGTGGCAAAGGTGCTGTCCACCGCCACCTTGCAGCCATGCTGGTGGGCAATCGCCGACAGCGCGCGGATATCCACCAGGTTCAGCAAGGGGTTGGTGGGCGATTCCAGCCACAGCAACTTGGTGCGAGGGCTGATGATGGCGGCCAGATTGGCGGGGTCGGTGAGGTCGGCAAAGGTCACGGTGATGCCGGCCGGCGCCATCACCTTGGTCAGCAGGCGGTAGGCGCCGCCGTAGAGGTCGGCCACGGCAATGACTTCATCGCCCGGCTTCAGCGTGGCGCGCAGCACGGCGTCGATCGCCGCCATGCCGCTGGCAAAAGCCAGGCCATGCTGGGCGTTTTCCAGGCTGGCCAGGCAGCTTTCCAGTGCGGCACGGGTGGGGGTGCCGGTACGGGCATAGGCAAAGGGCAGTTGTTCGCCGATTTCGGCAAATTCGAATACCGATGTCTGATAGATCGGCGGCATCACCGCGCGGCTGTGCTGAGTGCTGTCATGGCCGGAATGGATGGTTTTGGTGGCAAATTTCATGATGTATTCCTGATTTTTCCTTGCTGCATGCTGCGGCAGCCCGCCGCCAGCGGCCGGACTGGCCGGTACGGGCAGGCCATACCACTGGCATGAATAAAAGCATGATCACGGCAAAACCCAGCAGCTTGCCGGCATTTTCTTGATCATTCCCAATAATCCGCCGCAATTTTCTTTACAGCCCCGGCGATTGGGACTATTTTTCGCCGTTTCAGATTCAAACGGCTGTACGAATGAAGCTAGAACGCGCTTTTGACATTCTCTTTCACCAACTGGAAACCCTGCCGCGCGCCGATTGCCTGTCTGCCAAAACCGGCAAGCAGTGGCAGTCGCTCAGCAGCCGCGAGGTGATGGAGGCGGTCAATGCCGTCAGCCTGGGCCTGCTGCAACAGGGCATGGTACGCGGCGACAAGGTGGCCATCGCCGCCGACAACTGCCCGGCCTGGACCATTGTCGATCTGGCACTGCAACAGATCGGGGCCATCAGTGTACCGCTCTACCCCACCTGCACGCTGGATGATGCACGCTATATCCTGGCGCATGCCGAGGTCAAGCTGGCCTTTGTCGGCAGCGCTGCCCTGCACAAGAAGCTGGCGCAGGCGCTGGATGGACGCAGCTGCCCGCTGTACGCACTGAACCCGCTGGCCGGGCTGCCCGCCTGGACCGCGCTGCGCGATGCCGGCCGCCATGGCGATCTGCGCCAGCTGGCTGCGCTGCGCAGCAGCATCCGGGCCGACGATGTATTCACCATCATCTATACCTCGGGCACCACCGGTCGCGCCAAGGGGGTGATGTTGTCGCACCGCAATGTGCTCAGCACCGTCATCGCCACGGCCGAGCACACCCGCCTGCCCGCCGGCCAGTGCCGGGCACTGAGTTTTCTGCCGTTGTCGCATATCTTCGAGCGCGCCGGCGTGCTGTACTACCTGTTCACCGGCACCGGAGTGTATTTTGCCAGCGTCGACAGCCTGTCCACCAGCCTGCGGGAAGTACGTCCACATACCTTCAGCGCGGTACCGCGCGTACTGGAAAAAGTGCATGACAAGCTGGTGGGCAAGGCCCGCGATCTGTCAGGCTGGCGCCGCCGCCTCTACCTGTGGGCCATCGCCCGCGCCGAAGCCTACCAGCCCGACCAGCCGCCACGCGGCCTGGCTGCGCTGCAACATGCGCTTGCCGACCGGCTGGTCTACCGCCAGTGGCGCGCGGCCATGGGCGGTGAACTGCGCTGGGTGAATGTCGGCTCGGCCGCGCTGCAGCCACGGCTGGCGCGCCTGCTATGGGCCAGCGGCATCGCCGTGGCCGAAGGCTATGGCATGAGCGAAACCGCGCCGGTGATCAGCGCCAATCCCTTTAGCGCAAAGGATGTGCGCATCGGCAGCGTGGGCATTCCGCTCAAGGGCGTGGAGTTGAAACTGGCTGATGATGGTGAAATCCTGGTGCGCGGCCCCAATGTCATGGTGGGCTATTACAAGGAGCCGGCACTCACCGCGGAAACCGTGCAGGACGGCTGGCTGCATACCGGCGATATCGGCGTGCTGGAACAGGGTTATCTGCGCATCACCGACCGCAAGAAGGAAATGTTCAAGACCAGTAACGGCAAATACATCGCCCCGCAATTGCTGGAAAACAAGCTGAAGGAATCGGCCTATATCGACCAGATCATGGTGGTGGGCGACGGGCAGAAATTCGCCGCCGCGCTGATCGTGCCGCTGTATGAGCGGCTGCAGGAGTGGTGCCAGGAACATGGCATCACTTACACTACCAATAGCGAGATGCGCCTGCACCCGCGCATCGTCGAGCTGATCGAGCGCGAAGTGAAACGCTTCAACCGGCACTTCGGCAGCTGGGAGCACATCAAGAAGTTTTCCCTGCTGGACAAGCCCTGGTGCGTGGACGCCGGTGAGCTGGCCCCCACACTCAAGCTGCGGCGCAAGGTAATCAGCGAACGCTGCCGCGCCCTGATCGACACCATGTACCGCCACGCCTGAGCCCGCGCCTGCCAAGGCGCCGGCCCTGGCGGGCGCCCAACACGCAGGAGACTTCATGATTGCCGCGATTGACCATATCGTACTGACCACCGCCCGCCTGGATGAGTGCATCGCCTTTTATTGCGATGCGCTGGGCATGACGCTGGAGCGCTTCGTCGGCGGCACGCCAGCGGTGGAAAGGCTGGCGCTGCGCTTTGGCCGGCAAAAGATCAATATCCATGTGCAGGGCAAGGAGTTCGAGCCCAAGGCCCAGCTGCCCACCCCCGGCGCACTGGACCTGTGCTTGATCGCCGCGCTGCCGCTGGCCGAGGTCATCCAGCAACTACAAGCCAGGCAGATTGCCATTGTCGAAGGTCCGGTACTGCGTACCGGTGCCACCGGCAAGATCAACTCAGTGTATGTGCGCGACCCCGATCACAACCTGATCGAGATTTCCGAATACCTGTCCTAGCCCCCAGCCCGCCGTGGCTTAACGCTGGTGCGCCAGCTCCAGCTTGCGCTCCACCCGCTTTTGCAGCCGCTCGAAGCTGGCACTCATCATCCAGTACAAGGCCGCCGCACCCAGATAGAGCGGCAGCGGCTGGAAAGTCTGGGCAATCACTTCCTTGGTGGCCAGCATCAGCTCGGTCACGGTAATCACCGACACCAGCGAGGTGTCCTTGATCAGGCTGATCAGCGAATTGGACAGGCTGGGCACCGACAGCCGCAATGCCTGCGGTGCCACGATATAACGCATGGTCTGCCACCAGCTCAGGCCCAGCGACAGCCCGGCATCCCACTGGCCACGCTCCACCCCGGCAATGCCGCCGCGCAGGCTTTCCGACAGATAGGCCGCCACATTCAGCGTCAGGGCGATGATGCCGGCCGGCACCGGTTCCAGTTCGATGCCGATGCCCGGCAAGCCATAATAGATCACGAAAATCTGCACCAGCAGCGGCGTACCGCGCATGGCACTGACGTAAAAAGCCACCAGCTGCGACAGCACCGGCACCTTGCCCACCCGCAGCAGGGCCACCACAAAGCCCAGCAGCAAACCCAGCACCATGGACACCACGGCAAACATCAAGGTATACAACGCGCCCTTGAGCATGACCGGCAAGGCGGCCCTTATCAGATCGGCCCACTCCATGTATTCATCCCCATTCAAAAACACCTGCGCCCCTGACCGGCAGGGGCGCAGCAATCAGCCCATTCTAATGGTACTGACGGTAAAACACGATGGCCGCAGCGGGCCAGACCCGCTTACTTGGCGGCGGTCGGCGCCTTGGATACATCAATACCAAACCACTTCAGCGAAATCTTCTTGAAGCTGCCATCGGCCTTCATGTCATTCAGTGCCTTGTCCACCGCCTGCTTGAACTTGGGGTTGTTCTTGGCAAACGGAATGCCCATGGTGGTGATGTCACCCACCGGATGGCCAGCCTTCAAGGGCAGCTTGGCTTGCTTGATGGCAAAGGGAATCAGCAGGCTGTCATTGAGCGCGGCGTCGATACGGCCGCTGGCCAGGTCCTGCAGGTTCTCCGGTGCCGAGGGATAGACCTTGACCTCGATGCCATTCACCGCCTTGACCATGTCGGCATAGTTACTGCCCTGGCCCACGCCCACCTTCTTGCCTTTCAGGTCATCCAGCGACTTGAACACGCGGCTCTCGTTCTTGCGCACGATCAGCTGGGCGCTGGAATAGGTATAAGGCTGGGAAAAATCGAAGGTTTCCTTGCGCTTGTCGGTAATGCCCACCTGGTTCACCACCACGTCAAACTTGCCAGCCTGCAAGCCAGCCAGCAGGCCGCTCCATTCACCAGTGGTGAATTCCGGCTTCACCTTCAGGCGCTTGGCCACCTCGGTGGCCACTTCCACATCAAAGCCGGTGAGCTGTTGATTGGCATCCTTGAAGGTAAAGGGCGGGTAGGTGCCTTCCACGGCAATTTTCAGCGTACCGCGCTGTTTCACGGTATCCAGCAGGTCGGCAGCCAGGGCGTGGCCAGCGCAGGCGGCGATAAGGGTAGCCAGCAGAATTTTTTTCATATCAAAATAACCCTGAGTTATTTTAAACAAACAATTTAATCAAAGGCGGAATATATCAATACTCACGCCGGCAAGCCAGCAACTTCTACAGTGGTCACAGCATACGCCGGGTTTAGCGCACAAACAGCCATATTGTCAGTGCGGTTCCCACCACCACCACAAAGCCGCGCAACAAGCGCTCCGGCAGGCGGTGCATCAGCCAGCCACCCACCACGCCACCGACAATGCCACCCGCGCCCAAGGCCAACACCGCCGACCAGTTGATCAGCGGCGAAAAGGCAAAAATCACCACCGCCGAAGCATTCATGGTCATGGCCAATGCATTCTTGGTGGCCGTGGCCATCCGCACCTGCTGGCCGGCAATGGTCAGCGCCGCCAGCATCAGAAAACCGATGCCCCCACCAAAATAACCGCCATAAACGGCAATCACCCCCTGGATCAGCATCAACAAGGGCGTGGACAGATGACGCGCGGGGGCATCGGCGGCCACCACCGGCTTGCGGCGAAAGCTGCCCCAGGCAAACACGCTGGTGGCAAACAGCACCAGCCATGGCACCAACCGGGTAAAGATGCTCACCGGCGTCGACAGCAATAGCAGCGCCCCCAGCACGCCCCCAATCAGGCTGACCACAAACAGCTGCCGAAACGGCACCGGTCCCACGCCGCCCACCAGCTTGCGCCCGGCCAGCGCCGAGGTGATCTGGCTGGGAAACAGCGCAATGGTACTGCTCATATTGGCCGCCAGCGGGTTCAGCCCGGCCAGCAACAAGGCGGGAAAGGTAATGAAGGAACCACCGCCGGCCAGCGCGTTCTGGATGCCGGCATACAAACCGGCCGCAGCAATCAGTGCCAGCAAGGGAAGCGGCAGGGACAAATTCGACATAAAAACAGCTCCGCAGTAGATCGGCCACACGCCAGCCGCCATTCTGCCTTGGATACCGAAGAAAAACACTCGGGTTTTCCCGCCGGGCCACACATGCAGCGCACGGCAAGCCGGCAGACTGGCCGTCGGCCAGCAGCCCTGTTAGTCTGTCGGCATACGCCGACAAGGCCGCCAGCATCCACTGCGGCAGGGAGAAAACATGAAGCTGATCACCGGAGTCGCCGCCGCACTGGCGCTGGCCGTAACAGGCTGGTGCACCATCGCCCCCGGCATTGTCGGCATGCGTAGCGAAGACAAGATGCGCAGCGACTTTGCCGCGCTGGGCAACAGCAGCGCGGGATCCTTGCTCAGCCTGCAGCAGTTTGATCGCGGCTGGTTCAGCTCCAGCGCCCGTGCCCAGCTGAAATTGCCGCTGGGCGGCCAGCAGCAAATCTTCCAGCTCGACTACCACATCAACCAGTTTCCGCTGCCTTTCGTGCGCTGGTCGCGCACGCAAACCACCATCACCCCGCTGGATGCCCAGGGCCAGCCCGGCCAGCCGCTGCCGCTGCAGATTGACACCATCCGCGCCACCGATGGCAGCACCAGCAGCCAGTTTTCCGGGCAGAACATCACTCTGGGCAGCCCGGCCGGCGCCCTCAGCTTCAGCATCAAGGGCAGCGCACGCAGCCAGGCAGGGCAGCCGGTCAGCTACGACCTGACCCTGCCGGATATCAGCTACCGCGCTACCGTCCCGGCGGCTGGCGACATCAGGCTGAGCCTGGTCAATCTCAAGCTCAATGGCAGCCTGGCCGCCTTCAGCACGCCGGAAGAACCGTGGGCCTCGCAACTGACACAGCAATTCGACAGCGCCAGCCTGCAAAGCGGAACGCTGCCGCTGGCCCAGCTAGGCCCCGCCCATCTGGAGATCAGCGTGCGCGACAAGGCTGGCAATGTCGACGTCAGCTATCGCACCCACCTGGCCAGCCTCAAGCTGACACCCCCCGGACTGCCGCCCATCCAGCAGGACAATATCGATGCCGACTTCAGCTACAACAATCTGCACAAACAGACGCTGACCGCCTGGCAAAGCGAAGCCCTGGCACTGAACAACCGCGCCGACCTGCGCGCCAACCCCGCCGCCATGCAGCAGGCGTCGATGGCGCTGGTCTACAAATACATGGGCACCTTCCTGGCCCAATCCCCCAGTTTCAAGCTGGATCGCCTGTCCTTCCACATGCCACAGGGCAGCTTCAAGGCCAATTTCACCATCGCTTTTGATGGATCGGGCGTCAAAGCGGCCGACATCACCCTGCCCTGGCTGGCGGCACAGGGACAGCGCCGCAGCAGCCTGCAAGCGGGCATGACGCTGGAGCGCAGCCTGCTCGACGGCCTGCTGCCCCGTAGCGGCGGCCCCGGACAAACCGCCCAGGCCAGGGCAAGCGCCGATGTCATGCTGGCGCAATGGCAGGCACAAGGGCTGATCAAGGATGATGGCAAATTCATCAGCAGCAGCCTGCAAATCGACAGCAACGGCATCAAGGCCAATGGCCAGCCGCTCAAGCTGCCGGCCGCCATGGCGGGCATGAGCGGCATGAACGGCGCACCGCCTCAGCCGGCCCCCGTCCCCCCTGCCACGGCAGCCCCATCCGTAACAGCAGCCCCATCCGTAACAGCAGCCCCGTCCGCCGCTGCGGCCATCGCACCAGCGCCGCCAGTGGCTCCGGAGCCCCCCAAAGTGGCAGCAGCCAGTGCCAACAGCAGCCCCATACCCGCCGCCGTGGCGGCCAGCAAGGCCGAGCCAGCCACAACGGCCCCGGCCCACCACCCCCTGCCCGGCCCGCAGCGCGACCTCAGACACTGCCTGAGCCTGCCCAACGACCGCGCCATCATGCGCTGCGCCGAGGGTTAAGCCCGCCTCAGCAAGCCGGCGAACGCCCCGCCAAGCAAAACGCCCCTGGGATGGACCATCCAGGGGCGTTTCACATGCAACAGCGGCCAAGGCCGCTGCTGACTCAGACGTTGAACAGGAAGTTCATCACGTCACCATCCTGCACTACGTATTCCTTGCCTTCCGAGCGCATCTTGCCGGCTTCCTTGGCCTTGGCTTCGCCACCCAGGGTGACGAAATCGTTATAGGCAATGGTCTGGGCGCGGATGAAGCCACGTTCGAAGTCGGTGTGGATCACACCGGCAGCCTGCGGGGCGGTGTCGCCGACGTGGATGGTCCAGGCGCGCACTTCCTTCACCCCGGCGGTGAAGTAGGTCTGCAGGCCCAGCAGCTTGTAACCGGCACGGATCAGGCGGTCCAGACCCGGCTCTTCCAGGCCCATTTCGGCCAGGAATTCGGCCTTGTCGGCGTCATCCAGATCAGCGATTTCGCTTTCGATGGCTGCACACAGGGCCACCACCGGTGCGCCTTCGCGCTCGCCCAGCGCTTGCAGCTTGTCCAGGTAGGGGTTGTTGCTGAAGCCGTCTTCCGCCACGTTGGCCACGTACATGGCGGGCTTGATGGTCAGCAGGCACAGCGGCTTGAGGATGGCTTTTTCTTCGTCGGACAAGTCCAGCGAGCGCACCGGCTGGCCCTGGTCCAGATGCGGCACCAGCTTTTCCAGTACGGCGATCAGCGCACGGGCGTCCTTGTCACCGGACTTGGCTTTCTTGCCTTCGCGCTGCATGGCCTTTTCCACCGAGGACAGGTCGGCCAGCGCCAGTTCGGTGCCGATGGTTTCGATGTCGGCAATCGGGTCGACCTTGCCGGCCACATGCACGATATTGTCGTCGTCAAAGCAGCGCACCACATTGACGATGGCGTCGGTTTCGCGGATGTTGGCCAGGAACTGGTTGCCCAGGCCTTCACCCTTGGACGCACCCGCCACCAGGCCGGCGATGTCGACGAATTCGACGATGGCCGGCTGGATTTTTTGCGGGTTGATGATCTTGGCCAGTTCGGCCAGACGCGGGTCCGGCACTTCCACGATGCCCACATTGGGCTCGATGGTGCAGAAGGGATAGTTGGCGGCTTCGATGCCGGCCTTGGTCAGCGCATTAAACAGGGTGGACTTGCCAACATTGGGCAGGCCAACAATACCGCACTTCAGACTCATGTCAGCATTCCTTGAAATCGGTTCACAATCAGGCGGGCCGTTTGCGCCGGCCCGGTTCATTACTTGGCTGCAGTATGCAGTTCTTTCATGGCCATCGCCATATTGCCGGCAATGGCCAGCGGCAGATGATTCAGCGATTTGAGCACGGCGTCATCAATGGCGCTTTGCTCTTCCGCCCGCGGCTTTTTCAGCACGAAATTGGCCACTTCGTTGCGGTCGCCCGGATGGCCGATGCCCAGACGCAAGCGCCAGAACGCCGGGGAACTCAGGCGCGCGGCAATGTCTTTCAGGCCGTTGTGGCCGCCATGGCCACCGCCCTGCTTGAGGCGGGCCGTGCCGGGCGGCAGGTCCAGCTCATCATGCACCACCAGGATTTCATCCGGCAGTATCTTGTAAAAATGCGCCAGCGCCAGCACGGCCTGGCCGGACAGGTTCATGAAGGTCAGCGGCTTGAGCAGCCAGATATCCTGGCCTTCGATCTGCACGCGGGCAATATCGCCGTGGAACTTGCCCTCGGTACGCCAGTTGCCCTTGTATTTCCAGCACAGCTCGTCCAGCAGCCAGAAACCGGCGTTATGGCGGGTCTTTTCATATTCCGGCCCGGGGTTGCCCAGACCGACAATCATGCGAATGGCGGACATGATCGGATTTTCCAGTAAAAAGGCCCGCTGCAGGCCAAAGCCTGACAACGAGCCCTTGTCAAACAAGCACTAATGCTTAGGCGTTGGCCAGAGCAATGGCTGCGTCTTCGCCACGAACCAGGGCGGCGATTTCAACACCGGCCGGCAGTTTCAGGTCGGACAGGTGTACGGCTTCGCCTACCTTGATGGCAGACAGGTCAACTTCGATGAACTTCGGCAGGTCGCCCGGCAGTGCGCGAACTTCCACTTCATTGATGATGTGGCTGATCTTGGCGCCTTGCAGCTTAACGGCGTCCGATTGGTCGGCGTTAACGAAGTGCAGTTGAATCTTCACGTGTACTTTTTGGCTCAGGTCAACACGCTGGAAATCAACGTGCATCACTTGCTGTTTGTACGGGTGGTTCTGGAAGTCACGCAGGATGACAGCTTGCTTCTGGCCGTCGATGACCAGGTCCAGAATGGCGGAGTGGAATGCTTCTTCCTTCAGTGCGTAGAACACGGTGTTGTGGTCCAGCACGATGGATTCTGCAGCGCCGTTGCCGTATACCACGGCCGGCAGTTTGCCAGCGTGACGCAGGCGGCGGCTCGCACCAGTACCCATCTCTTCGCGCTTGGCGGCGATCAGTTCATAAGCCATGTAAAGCTCCAGTATTTCAAGTTAAAGGCACCAGCCCCGCCGCGACCAGCGGGCCTGATGTTACGGCAGGCAAGCGCCCGACGAAACCAGTTCCTCATTGAAGAGGTAGGACACCGATTCCTCGTTGTTGATGCGGCGCAGCGTCTCGGCCAGCAGGCCGGCGATGCTGGCAACCCGGATGTTCGGGCAGGCCAGGGCCTGTGCAGTCAACGGAATGGTGTCGGTGACAACGACCATGTCGATGTCGGAATTCTTGATGCGATCCACGGCCTGGCCGGAGAAAATCGCATGGGTGGCGTAAGCCAGCACGCGCTGGGCACCGCGCTCTTTCAGCGCGGAAGCGGCCTTGCACAGGGTGTTGGCGGTGTCGATCATGTCATCCACGATCAGACAGGTACGGCCGGATACATCACCGATGATGTTCATCACCTCGGCCACATTGGCCTTGGGACGACGCTTGTCGATGATGGCGAGGTCGGTGTTCAGGGCCTTGGCCATGGCACGGGCACGCACCACACCGCCCACGTCCGGGCTGACCACGATCAGGTCGTCAATGCGCTGGGAACGGATGTCTTTCAGCAGCACCGGGGTGGCGTAAACGTTGTCCACCGGGATGTCGAAGAAACCCTGGATCTGGTCCGCGTGCAGGTCGACGGTGAGTACACGGTCGATGCCGGCGCTGGTCAGCATGTTGGCTACCAGCTTGGCGGAGATCGGTACGCGTGCCGAGCGCGGACGACGGTCCTGACGGGCGTAGCCAAAATACGGGATGGCTGCGGTAATCCGGCCGGCAGAAGCACGCTTGAGCGCGTCGGCCATGGTCAGGATTTCCATCAGGTTGTCATTGGTGGGCGCACAGGTGGACTGCAGGATGAACACGTCGCGACCACGGACATTCTCCAGCAGTTCAACAGCGACTTCGCCATCGCTGAACTTGCCGACATCGGCGCGGCCGAGGGAGATATCCAGATGCTTGACCACGTTTTGAGCGAGTTCCGGGTTAGCGGTCCCGGTAAATACCATCAAACTGTCGTATGACGCCATGATTCCATTTGCCTTAGCAGGATAAAGAAAAAGCGTGTAAGGGATTCTTACACGCTTTTTTCATGCTCTCTCTATTGAGAGAAAGTCTTGGCTGGGGAGGTAGGGATCGAACCTACGAATGCCGGAATCAAAATCCGGTGCCTTACCACTTGGCGACTCCCCAATAAACTTTCATTCAATGTCCAGCAAGGGGTGGCTATTCAGCCCTTTTGCAACAAATCCCTTATATTTTACGGACATTGCCTGATAAACTTTATCGGCTTCTTCCTTTGACTGGCACTCCAGAAACACACATGCTCCTGAACCAGTCATCAGCGGCGAACCATATTTTTTCAACTCGCTCAGTACTTCATTCACCGCCGGGTACATCTCTGAAACAACTTGCTGCAGCTCGTTTCGTCGTTGCTGCGTTGTTTCGAGGATTCGCATTATGCTGATGCGACCTTCCTCTGTCAACACCCTTCCTGCAAATTTTTTAAATATTTCTGCAGTTGGTACATGTACCCCGGG
Organism: Aquitalea magnusonii; assembly: GCF_003202035.1. GTDB lineage: Bacteria > Pseudomonadota > Gammaproteobacteria > Burkholderiales > Chromobacteriaceae > Aquitalea > Aquitalea magnusonii. The sequence goes on from NZ_QJKC01000004.1 coordinate 182,460, forward strand.
ATGAATTACAACATACCAGGCTGGTTTGAGATTGATTTCATTCAGTTTTTCGCCAATCCCGGTAGCCAGCGCATTTTTGCCGAAAATGAACACCGGAACGTCCGCACCCAGCGACAAACCCAGCTCCATTAATTTTTCACGGGAGAAATTTGTCTGCCACAGCTGGTTGAGCGCCAATAAAACCGTGGCGGCATCGGAGCTGCCACCGCCCAAACCACCGCCCATGGGGATGCGCTTGGTCAAACGGATGGAGGCGCCCAAGCTGCAGCCGCTGGCCTGTTGCAGCAAACGGGCGGCACGCACCGTCAGGTCCTGCTCCGGCGCCACACCCTCAATCGGGTTGAGCAAGACAATCCGGCCATCGTCGCGCACCGCCAGTTCCACCGTGTCGCTGTAGTCGATGAAGCGGAAGACCGTTTCCAGCAGATGATAGCCATCGGCGCGTTTGCCGACGATGTGCAGCAACAGGTTGAGTTTGGCCGGCGCGGGGTAACTGTGAAATTGTGGGGACATGCGGGAATTCATCCGGGAATTAAGCGGAAAAGACAATCAGCGCTTAGCGCCAGTTTTGCGGCAACAAACGCAAGGTGAGTTTGTCACGCTGCATTTCCACCCGTTTGGGATAGAGGCCTGGCGCGTCGGCATCGCTGACAAAGCGTATGGTCCAGCCCTGCTGGTCGAGGCTGCCATCGCTGGCAAACTGGTAGGGCGCATCCGGCGCAGGCAGGCCGCGTATCCACCACACCAGATTGCCCAGTGGCAGGGTCCAGCCCAGCACGTCGTGGGTCAGGTCCTCGACATTGGCGGCCTGCCAGCTTTTGCCATCGGCCAGCAGGGTGACGCCGCTGGCATCGCGCCGCAATTGGGCCATCGTGCTGCCCAGCGGGCTGTTCACCGAGAGCTGGTCGGCTTGTGGCTGGTGCGACCAGTCGAACTGGCCGACCGAGCCCTTGCCATCCATATTGATGGAAATGCGGCCGCTGACGGTAAACGGCCGGTCCTGCACGGCGGAGCTGGCGCTGCCTGCCGGACGGAATACGGTTTCCGTGGCGCAGCCGGCCAGCAGCAGGCTGCCGGCCAGCACGGCCACGAGGAGCGGGCACTTCATGGCAGACGGAAACGCTTGAGGACGTCCTGCAGCGCCTCATTGCCGGGATCGCGCGCCAACGCACGGTTCCACACGCCCAGCGCTTCCTGCTTGCGGCCCAGCCTCCACATCACCTCGCCCATATGGGCGGCGACTTCGCTGTCCTGCATGGCGGCGTAGGAGCGCTCCAGGTATTTCAGGGCGGCTTCGTTGCGTCCCAGCTTGAACAGCACCCATCCCATGCTGTCGAGGATCATCGGATTATCCGGGTCGGCCTTGAGTGCCTTTTCGATATAAGCGAGAGCCTCCAAGTGGCGGCTGCTGCGATTGGCCAGGGTATAGCCCAGGGCATTGAGCGCCTGTGGATCGTCCGGCTTTTCCTTGAGCAGGGCCTTCAGGTCACGTTCGGCATCGCCTAGATTGCCCAGCTGGTCGGAGACCAGTGCGCGGTCGTAGAGCAGCTCGGGCGAGCGCGGCCAGCTTTCCAGCGCCTGGGTCAGAATGCGGTAGGACAGGTCGTAGCGCTTGGCATTGCGTGCCATTTCGGCCTGCTGCATGGCCACCTGCACTTTTTCCTGCTCGCCCTCGCCCAGCGGCGCCAGTCGCTGCAGCGCCTGGTCCAGCTTGCCATCGGCAGCGTCCAATGCGGCCAGCCGGGCTTGCGCGGGCAGATACTGCGGCCCCTTGCCCACGCTTTCATACCAGCGATACGCCGCGCTCTTGTCCTGGCGGTCTTCTGCCACCTGGCCCAGGGTGAAGCGGATGAAGTCGGCTTCCGGGTGTTTCTGCTGCAGGGCGGCACTCAGGCGCTGGTCGGCTGCGTCAAGATCGCGCAACTGGTAGGCCAGCAAACCGGTGGCATAAAGCAGTTCCGGATTGTCCGGATTCTGCTTGAGCAAGGCTTCAAAGGCACTGCGTGCCTCGACAAAGCGCTTGGCCCCCACCAGCAGGCGCGGATAGGCCGTGCGCAGTTCCAGCCCGGCATCGGGACGGCGCTGCAGTTCGCGCTGCAGGAAATCGATGGCCTGGTCCAGCCGGATGCGGCGCAGACGGTCGGTTTGCCAGGCTACCGGCAGATCCCATTTGGGGGCGATCTGCGCCAGCCGGTCGAACTCGCGCTGGATGGTGGCTTCGTCATTGATCTCTGCCGCCACGGCGATGACGGCAAAACGGGCTTCCGGCAGCTCCGGATAGCGGCTGGCCAGGCGGTTGACCAGCGCCGATGCCGCCTGCTTGTCGGACTGGCGGGCCGTCAGCCGCGCCAGTTGCACGAAGATGTCGGGGGCACGCTGCGGCTCGCGCTTGAGCAGGTCTTCCACCAGCGGCTCGCTTTCCGCCAGCTTGCCGGAACGCAACATGGTGATGAACAGCTGCTCGCGCGGGACTTGCGAGCTGGGGTCCAGCTCCATCCACAAGGCCAGCGCAGCGGAGGCTTCTTTCAATTGTCCGGAGAACAGGGCGAACTCGGCAGCGCGCTGGGCCAGCCGCGGGTCTTTGGTCTGGCGGGCCAGATCGAGATAGGTCACCGCAGAGGAACCGGCCGCGCCGCGCTGGGCGGCGATTTCGCTGGCCAGTACGCCATAGACGATTTGCGGCGTCAGCTCCAGCCGGGGCAGATTGGCAGTGTCCTCGGCGCTGGCTGTCGCTTCGTCGTCAGCCGCTTCCGCATTGCTCGGGGCCGGCGCATTGCTGTGCAAGGGGGATTTCAAGGTGGTGCAGGCTGACAACAGCAGCACCAGCAGCAAGGAAATAGGTCGATTCAGCGGTGTCATTCGCATGGAGTCTGTGCCGGTTGAACGCGTAGAATAGCACGCTCGGTTATTTGATCTAGTCAATCTTGTCCTGAAAGCAAAAGCAGCATGCCTGAATTGCCTGAAGTCGAAACGACCCGTCGTGGTGTGGCACCCTATCTGGACGGTGCCACGCTGCAAGGTGCCATCGTGCGTGATGGCCGCCTGCGCTGGCCGGTGCCGCCACAACTGGACGCCATTCTTTCCGGTCTGACAGTACGCGCAGTCACGCGTCGTGCCAAGTACCTGATCATCCATTTCGATAGTGGTTCCCTGCTGATCCATCTGGGGATGTCCGGCAGCCTGCGCTATGTTCCGGCCACCACCCCGGCGCAGAAACATGATCATATCGACCTGAAGCTGGGCAGCCATGTGCTGCGCTACCGCGATCCGCGCCGCTTTGGTGCCATGCTGTGGCATGTGGGGCCGCTGGAGTTTCATCCGCTATTGCAGGCGCTGGGGCCGGAGCCCCTGACCGACGACTTCAACGGTGATGTGCTGCACGCTGCCATCAGCAAGCGCAGCGCCGCCATCAAGCTGGTCATCATGGATAATCACGTGGTGGTTGGCGTGGGCAATATCTACGCCAACGAATCGCTATTCCATGCCGGCATCAACCCCACCCGCGCGGCCAGCACGCTGAGCCGGGCGGAATGCCAGGCACTGGCGACGGAAATCAAGCGGGTACTGGCGCTGGCGATCGAGGCCGGTGGCAGCACGCTGCGCGATTTCGTCAACACCGAGGGCAAGTCCGGCTACTTCCAGCAGGAATACTTTGTCTACGACCGGCAGGAGCAGGCCTGTCGCATCTGCAGCAGCCCGATTCGGCAGATACGGCAAGGCCAAAGGAGTTCCTACTATTGCCCGCTGTGCCAGCCATGCTAGAGTGGCTGATCATTCAACCCCGCACATGAAGCGCCGCGCACCTTGAAGTCTACTGCTACCACGTCTTACCTCACCCGCGCCAGCCGTTTGCTGCGCCTGGTCTGTCACATTGCCTTGGGCATTTTCATCGTCGCCACCCGTTATCCGCGCCTGGCCCAGGCCGAGCGCGCCGTGGTCACGCGGCGCTGGTCCGGTCATCTGCTGAAGATTCTCGGCATCTCGGTGCGGGTGGAGGGCGTGAATCCGGGCTTTTATCCGCCCAATACCCTGCTGGTGGCCAACCATGTGTCCTGGCTGGATATTTTCGTACTGAGCAGCTGCACGGTGTCGCGCTTTGTCGCCAAGCGCGAAATCCGCTCCTGGCCGCTGATCGGCTGGGTGGTGAATGCGGGCGGCACGCTGTTTATCGACCGCAGCAATCGCCGCGACGCCAGCCGCGTCAACCAGCTGCTGGCCGATGCGCTGGGCAAGGGCAGTTGCATGGCGGTGTTTCCGGAGGCCACCACCTCGGAAGGGCACGGCATCCTGCCATTCAAGGCCTCGCTGTTTGAAGCAGCCCTGCCCTCGCGCAGTACGGTGCAGCCGGTGTCCATGCGCTACCAGCTGCCCGATGGCAGCCTGACCACCGCGCCGGCCTACGCCGGCGACACCACTTTCTGGCAAAGCATCAAGCGGATACTGGCGCAGCCGGCGATGGAGGTCGTACTGACATACGGCCAGCCGCTAAAGGCGGGCGAAGGCGAGCTGACCACGCGTTTTGCCCTGTCGGAGCGGGCGTTCCGCGAAGTCAGCCTGGGCCTCAAGCTGCCACTTCCCGATACACCGGGCAGGGCAGCGAAAACGTCTGCCGATCCTCAAGCCGAAGTGCAGTAAGGCTGCCGCCCCACAGGCAGCCACTGTCGATGGACAGGATGTCTTCGGTCACATGCAGGCCCAGTGCCGACCAGTGGCCGCAAATGATGGGCGTGTGGCTGCTGCGCCGGCCCTTGGCCTCGAACCAGGGAATCAGGTTGGCCGGCGCACCGTCCAGCTCGCCCTTGTAAGCCAGATCAACCTCCCCTTCCCGGGTGATGAAGCGCATGCGGGTCATGGCATTGACGATCACCCGCAGCCGCTCGGCGCCCTTCAGGTCGTCAGCCCAGCGCGTGGGCTTGTTGCCATACAGCCGTGACAGGAAGTCGCGGTAGTAAGGGCCGGACAGGCCGTCCTCCACCTCTTCAGCCAGCCGCAATGCCTTGTCTATGCTCCACTCCGGCAGCAGGCCGGCATGCACCATGGCATAGCCTTGCTCGGCAATCATCAGCGGCTGGCAGCGCAGCCAGTCCAGCAGCACCTTGCCGTCCGCCGCGTTCAGGATGTCGTCCACCGTATCACTGCGGTGCAGCTTGCCAAAGCCTTCGGACACCGCCAGCAAATGCAGGTCGTGATTGCCCAGCACGATCTGCACCCGGTCCTGTTGCTGGAATACCCAGCGCAGCACCTGCAAGGACTCCGGGCCACGGTTGACCAGGTCACCGGTCAGCCACAGCGTATCCTTGCCGGGATTGAATTCGATTTGTCGCAGCAGTTGCTGAAAGGGGCCGAAACAGCCCTGGATATCGCCAATTGCGTATGTCGCCATCTTCACCTCTGACAATGCGGCTGGTCGCACCGGGCCAACCGCGGATAGTCTCATGATACCCCATGCTACAATGCACGGCCTTGGTTACCACGATGCTACGCCGCCCGACAGCCGCCCTGGCTTTCGCCCGGCCAGCCTCACCGCCGGAACTCCACCCATGTCCGCACCTCAGCTCAATCCGCCGCAGCGCGAAGCCATTCATCACCTTGACGGCCCCTTGCTGGTGCTGGCCGGAGCCGGCTCCGGCAAAACCCGCGTCATTACCTACAAGATCACCCACCTGATCCGCCACGGGAATATCCCGGCACGGCATATCGCCGCCATCACCTTTACCAACAAGGCGGCCCGCGAAATGCTGGAGCGGGTGGGCAAGCTGCTCTCTGCGCAGGAAATCCGCGGCATCACCGTGTCCACCTTCCACTCGCTGGGCATGCAGATCCTGCGTCAGGAAGCGCCGCATCTGGGCTACAAGCCGCAGTTTTCCATTCTGGATGCCTTCGATGCCGGCAAGATCATCGCCGACATCCTGAAAACCACGCACAAGGACGAAGTGCGCAAGGTGCAAAGCCAGATCTCGCTATGGAAGAACGACCTGAAAGGGCCGGACCAGATGCTGCTGGAAGCCCAGGGCGAATGGGAAAGCATCTGCGCCCGCACCTATCTGGCCTACCAGGACACGCTGACCGCCTACCAGGCAGTGGATTTTGACGATCTCATCCGCCTGCCGGTGCAGCTGTTCAAGACCCACCCGGACGTCCTGCTCAAATGGCAGGGCAAGCTGCGCTATCTGCTGATTGACGAATACCAGGACACCAATACCTGCCAGTACCTGATGGTGAAGCTGCTGGCCGGTGTGCGCGGGCAGTTCACCGCAGTGGGGGACGACGACCAGTCCATCTACGCCTGGCGCGGTGCCAATATGGAAAACCTGCGCCTGCTGCAGCAAGACTTTCCCCAACTGAGAATCATCAAGCTGGAACAGAATTACCGCTCGACCGCCCGGATTCTGCGCGCCGCCAATTCAGTCATTTCCAACAATCCCAAGCTGTTTGAAAAGCAGCTGTGGAGCGAGCTGGGCCTGGGTGAGCCGATTCATGTGGTGCAATGCAAGGACGAGGAGCACGAAGCGGAAATCGTGGTGCAGCGGCTGCTGGCGCATAAATTTGAATACCGCACCGAATTCAAGGACTACGCCATCCTCTACCGCGGCAATTATCAGGCGCGCATTTTCGAGCAAGCCCTGCGCAACCAGCGCATTCCCTACCAGATGGCGGGCGGCCAGAGCTTTTTTGACAAGCCGGAGATCAAGGACATCCTGTCCTACCTGCGCCTGATCACCAATCCGGACGACGACCCGGCCTTTATCCGCGCCGTGACCACCCCCAAACGCGGCGTGGGCACCGGCACCCTGGAAAAACTGGGCGGCTGGGCCGGCCAGTGCAGCAAAAGCCTGTTTGCCAGCGCCTTCGAACCCGGCTTTCGCGTACAGGTGCAAAGCGCGCAGCTGGAGCCGCTCAGCCAGTTCTGCGACTTCATCAATCGCCTGCAATACCGTGCTACCCGCGAGCCTGCCGGCGAACTGGCCATGGAGCTGGTCAAGGCCATCAACTACGAAGCCTGGCTGTACGACAGCGAAGACAGCCCGCGCATTGCCGAAACCAAGTGGAAAAACGTGCTGGAGCTGGTAGCCTGGCTGGCGCGCAAGGGCGAGGCCGATAGCAAGAACCTGATCGAGCTATCGCAGACCATTGCCCTGATCACCATGCTGGAAGGCCGCGACGAAGGCGAGGTCGACGCTGTGAAGATGTCCACCCTGCACGCCTCCAAGGGCCTGGAATACCCCTATGTCTTTCTGGTGGGCACCGAGGAAGGCATTTTGCCGCACAGCGAATCGGTGGATAACGGCATGGTGGAAGAAGAACGGCGGCTGATGTATGTGGGCATTACCCGTGCCCAGCGCATGCTCACCCTCACCTATTGCGTGAAACGCCGCCGCGCCGGCGAGTGGCAGTTTGTCGAGCCATCACGTTTCATTGCCGAAATCGACGGAGGCGATCTGCGCCACTTTGGCCGCCCTGGTGCCGAACCCATCGTCAGCAAGAGCGAAGGCAAGTCCAAGCTGGCCAGCCTTAGCGCCATGCTGGCCGAAAAAACCAAACCGGCCGACAGCTGAGCCGCGGCCCCGCCGGCAAGACATAAAAAAACGCGCTGCAAGCAGCGCGTTTTTACTGAAAGAGATCCCGATTACTTGGAATTGTTCACCATGTATTCGATGGCGGCACGGAATTCTGCATCGCTGCCAGCAAAACCACCCTTGGGCGGCATGGCGTTCAGACCCTTGGTGGCGATCTTCTGCACTTCGTCCAGACCCACCTTGGTACGCTCAGCCCAGGCAGCCTTGTCGCCGAACTTCGGTGCACCAGCCACGCCAGCCGCGTGACAGTTGGTGCAGACGGTTTCATAAATCTTCTTGCCGACCACGGCCGGATCGGCCGGCGCACCTGCACCACCTACTGGCGGTTCGGTAAACTTGGCACCACCGGCATTGCCCATATAAGCAACGGCGCGCTTCACTTCGTCGTCGGTCAGGTCAGCCGCGCCACCCTTGGCCGGCATGGCATTGAAGCCTTGCAGCGCGTGTTGGGTCAGCGTGTCCCAGCCCTTGGCAATACGCGGGCCCCAGGCGGCGGCATCACCGAACTTCGGCGAACCAGCCAGACCCTGGCCGTGACAGGAAATACAAATCGCCTTGAATACCTGCTCACCATTACGCATGCCCGGAGGCGCGTCGCTGGCTTTCGATTCGCCAACCGGCTTCAGGCGAGCGGCAACAGCCTCCTTGGTCATGACCTCGGCATCAACGTTGTAACCACCCGTCGCCAGCTTCGCCAGCAACCAGATCGCCACTACCAGACCCACAACGACACCAATCAGGACCTTGATGATCTGACCGGGAGCCATTCCGTTCTCATTACTCATTCGAGCCTCGCCTGAAAAAAATGACAATTAAGATGGGAGGGATTATACGGTAAGCCGCGAAGCAAGGCAAAAACCATACACTGGACTCGGACATGCCCTTTGCGCTATGATCCGCCCTGCTTTATAGCAAGATCACAGCGCACCCGTAGCTCAGTTGGATAGAGTGTCAGTTTCCGAAGCTGAAGGTCACAGGTTCGATCCCTGTCGGGTGCGCCAACAATATCAATGACTTAGATGCCGCATACAAATCTAGGTCTCACCTTGCCAACACCGATTGTGCCGCTGTTGGTGCAGCTGAACCCACCCCAGCTCCGCAAAAATTTTCCTGCCTCCGGCGAAAATTTTTCATCGGCTTCAGAATTTCCACTCGCCTTACCCGTCCAGCCAGCGGCAGTCCCTGTTGTATCAAGCGCTCAATGCGGGCTGCCTGTCATCGCGGATGCATATCACGGCCTGGTCCTTTGGCAACGAAGGTACTTATCTCATTCTGGCGCAAGCCGCCTCCTGTGCTGCGTTGCGTGCGGCGTTATAACAAGCAAAGTAGGCAATGCTACGATTGGCTTGCTGCTGCTCTTGGAACTGTATCATCCTGTCCTGCGCCTTTTTCATTTGCTCCTGCTGTGCCTGCTGATTCTGGCGGATGATTTCCACCATGGCATCGCGGCGGCTCTGTGCTTCAAACTCTCGCTGTTGTGCCGCCAGCTTCTGGGTGTCCTGATTTTGTCTTAGCGCCTGCTCACGAGCGGCATTGGCCCGCGCCTGTTCTTCTTCGGCCTGCTTGGCAATGTCAATTTCCTTGCTCTGGTTGTTGACCAGGCCGTTGACGGCAGCGCCTTCATTGACCAAATGCTTTGCCGTATTGCTGTGATTTGAATAAAGGTAGGCCGCAGCCAAGCCAAAGACAAGCAGCAGTAACAGGGTGTATTTACCCTTGCCATCTCCTGTATGCGCAAGCTCAGACGCGTCCCGATAATAGCTAATGGCCGGGCTGGCTTGTGTGGCGGTGCTCTGGATTTTCATGTCGTACTGCGCCCGGGTGACAGAATCGCGCAGCGTCACATAAGCCCAGTTGACCAGCTTTAGCTCATTGACAGACTCGATATCCGGCTTGCTTTCCAGTTGTGCCTGCCTGATTTTGTAAGCGGCAGTAATCATGGCCACGTCAGCATCTTTGCTGACATGAAGTATCTGGTACAGATCGCGCTTTGGCTCCATGAAAGCATCTTTCATGCAAATGAAATATCTCAAAAGCATATCATCTGTTTACATGGCTGTAACTGCATCGCAAGCGGCTAGGCGGATCAGCCACTTGCCCAGCCGCCGCACAGCAGTGGCGGCCAGCCGGCAGCACCTTGAGCGCTCCGTCCTCTCGGGTTTTGAACTGCCTGCATGACAATTGCAAATGGGCCGCTATGCCGTCTCAAAAACATGCCGGACGGGGAAGTCCTGGTTGTCTGGCGTGGTCTTGCCACGGAAAGACATAGTGCCATCCGCTTGCGTTGTACTGTGCCATGGGGGAGGACGCAGCCGGGACGTCCGCATGGACGATGTAGCGAGGTGGATGCGGCATTGACCGCTTGGCCGCGTTACCACCAGCCAGGGAAGCGCGGACAAAAGAAAAGCACCCGCAGAATGCCGGGTGCCTGGGCTGGCATGGCGGGCTGGTACCCGTCGCCGGGGGCTTAGCTGCCGATCTGGCTTTGCAGGTAGTTGGCCAGGCTGACATCCTGAATCAGGCTGAGCTGGGTTTCCAGCCAGTCTATGGTTTCTTCGCAGTGTTCCAGCAGGTCCTGCAGCAGTTCGCGGCTGACAAAATCCTGCTTCTGCTCGCAATGGGCAATGCCGGCCACCAGTTGCGGGCGTTGTACTTCGGTTTCATAGCGCAGGTCACTGCGCAGGCATTCTTCCACCGTTTCGCCAATGTGCAGCTTGCCCAGATCTTGCAGATTGGGCAGACCTTCCAGAAACAGGATGCGCTCGATCAGGGCGTCGGCTTCCTTCATCACCCGGATGGATTGCTTGTACTGGTAGTCGTTGAGGCGTTGCAGTCCCCAGTTGCGGAACATGCGGGCATGCAGGAAATACTGGTTGATGGCAGTCAGTTCGTTGCGCAGCAGCTGGTTGAGCAATTTGATAACGGATTTGTCGGCTTTCATGATGTGTCCTTATGCCATCTGGCTTTGCAGGTAGTTGGCCAGACCGGTCAGCTCGATCAGGCGCAGCTGCTTTTCCAGGAAGTAGGCGTGGTCCATTTCCGTGTCGTCCAGCTGCAGCACCAGCATTTCACGGCTGACATAGTCTGCTTCCTGCTCGCACAGGGCAATCGCCTTTTTCAGCTCGCGCGTGACCTTGTATTCCACGGCCAGATCGGACTTGAGCATCTCCGGCACGGTGCTGCCGATTTGCAGTGCTTCGCGCTTGCTCAGGTCGGGCTTGCCTTCCAGAAACAGGATGCGCTGGATGATGGCCTGGGCGTGTTCGCGCTCATGGGCTGATTCGTGCAGGGCTTTTTCTGCCAGCTTGTGCAGGCCCATGTCGGCATACATTTCGCCGTGCAGCAGGTATTGGTCGACGGCGGTGAGTTCTCCCGCCAGCAGTGTGTTGAGCAGATCGATGATGTTTTGTTTGCCTTGCATGGGGAAAGGTCCTTCCAGCAGTTGAACGGGCAGGCCGCACGGGCCATGGCAGTGCCGGCATCCAGCCATGAGCAGGGATGCCGGCAGCGGAGGAAACGGGACTTGCCTGCAGTTTAAATGACAAGATTTATCCATACTACCAGCAAGTGTCGTGGAGGCGACGAGCGGTGTGGCTGAGGCAGGCGGCGGCGGGCTGGTGGCTCAGCTTAGCTGCGCCCTTTCCTGGCTGAGCACGGCCAGCAGATCGGGGACGGCAGCATACAGTGCCTGCACCTCGGCTTGCTGCTCGCTGATCTCCTCATGCTGACGGCAATATTCCTCCAGGGCCTGGCAGCAGGCGATAAGCTGGCTGGCATTGATGATGCGGGCGGCCCCCTTGATCTGGTGGGCAATGCGTCCGACACCGGCGGCATTGCCCAGCAAGACCAGGGCGCGTAGCGATTCCATGTCGTCTTGCAGACCCTGTTGCAGATGCCCCAGCAATTGCTGCAATTGTTCGGCCTCCATGAAGGAGAGTTCGTCCAGGCTGTAGCCGGGGTCCTGTCCCTGATCGGCTTCACTGATGCGGCCGTGCATGTGCTGCTGCAGACAGCTGCGCAGGCCGGCCAGGCTGATGGGTTTGAACAGGCAGTCATCCATGCCGGCGGCGCGGCAGCGCTCGCGTTCGTCCGGCAGTGCATTGGCGGTGAAGCCCAGCAGCAGGACGGGGGCCAGCTGTTCCTGCTCCTCTTGCTGGCGAATGGCCTGGGACAGCTGGTAGCCATTCATTTCCGGCATGTTGCAGTCGGTAAACACCACGTCGAATCGCCCCTGCTGCCACATGACCAGGCCTTCGCGGCCGTTGGCGGCCACATCGGTCTGATGGCCGAGATAGCGCAGTTGCTGCGACAGCAGCAGGCGGTTTGCCACATTGTCGTCCACCACCAGAATGCGCAGCCTGAGCTTGTCCGACTGCCCGGCCTGCAGGCTGGCCGACGGCGCGGCCTCCACTTCGACATAGGCTTGTCCGGACAGGGGCAGCCGCAATTCGATATCCAGCCGGGTGCCATCGTGCGGGCGGCTGCTGAGGGTGAGCGAGCCTTGCATCATTTCGCACAGGGTACGGCTGATGACCAGCCCCAGCCCGGTACCGCTCTGGACATTGCGCTGCGAGGCAACCGCCTGCCCGAACGGCAGGAACAGGCGCTGCTGGTCTTCGGCCGAGATGCCGATGCCGGTATCGGTGACCCGTATCTGTACCAGCAACTGCTGGTCGGGCAGCACGCTCTGGCGCACGCGCACGGTGACGCTGCCCTGCTGGGTGAACTTGATGGCATTGCTGAGCAGATTGGACAGGATCTGCTTGAAACGCAGCGGATCGAGCATGACCTGCCAGGGGGCCGGTGTGGCCGGATCGACATCCAGAAACAGCCCCAGCTGCTTTTGCCTGGCCAGCCCGTCGAAAATGCGCATGACGGAGCGGGTCTGTTCCAGCAGATTACAGGGCTCCGGGTTCAGGCTGAGATGGCCTGATTCGATGCGCACGATGTCGAGAATATCGCCGATCAGGCCCAGCAGACCTTGTGCCGAGTCGTAGGCCACTTGCAGCGAGGGCTGATCCACCACGCCATGGTCGGCCTGGCGCAGGGCCAGTTCCAGCATGCCGATGACCGCGCTCATCGGGGTGCGGATTTCATGGCTCATGGTGGCGAGGAAGGTGGTTTTGGCCTGGCTGGCCTTGTCGGCCTGTTCCTTGGCGGCCTGCAGTTCCTCGATCAGCCGGCGCCGTTCGCTGATGTCTATCCAGCCACAGATGACGCCACGGATCACGCCTTCGGTATCGCGGAAGGGCTGTATCCAGTGAAAGGCGGAAATGTGCTGGCGGTTGAGCATGACTTCACGGTCGCGCTGGATGGGCACGCCGTATTCGATGGCCAGCTGGTAATCCTGCGCCAGGGTGGAGCGGGACTTGTCGTCGATGTCGATGATGCCGCCGATATTGTCGCGATGGCTCATGGCCTCTTCGCGGGTCAGGGTCAGCGCCTGCAGATAATGCTCGTTGCAACTGAGCAGCTGGCCTTTGCGGTCCAGCACGTAAACCGGATAAGGCGTGACATCGATCAGCGTGGTCATGAAGTTGAGCTGGTCGCTCAAGGCCTTTTCTGCGGTCTGGCGCTTGGCGATCTGCTTGCGCAGGCGGCTGTTCCAGGCCAGCGACACCAGCAGCAGCAGGCTGGCCACGGCGATCACCAGATAGATCAGGCCCAGGCTGTAGTCATACCAGCTCTGGTTGCTGGCCCCCACATTGGTGCGCCAGCGTTCATTGAACAGATTGTCCAGGCTCTCCGGGCCGATGCTGAACAGCGCCTTGTTGAGAATGGACAGCAGGATGCGATGATCGCTCGGCACCGCCAGCGACAGCACATTGCCGGGCAAGCCGGTGATGTTGGCCTCGCGCAATTTGCCGTTGAACAGCAGTGGCAGGTAGTAGCGGCTGTTCATGGTGGCAACCAGTGCCATGTCAGCCTTGCCGTTCTCCACCATGTCAAAGGCGGAAACCGGATTGTTGACCTCTTTGAAAATGGCGCCAGGAAAGGTCTTTTCCCATTGCATGGCCTTGACCAGCCCGCGATTCACCGCCACCACCTTGTTGTGCAGGTCTGCCACGGTCTGCGGCGGATCGGTATTGATCCGCACCACCAGATTGTAGGAAAGCGGGGTCAGCGGCTCGGAAAACAGCAGGTCGTCGGCGCTACCGACATTGCGGGTGGGCAGCGTGGTCAGGTCGGCCTCGCCACGGCGCATGATTTCGAGAATGTTTTCCAGCGAATGCGCCTTGCGCACTTCCAGCCTGACCCCGATACGCTGCGCGATCAGCTCCAGCAGTTCGGCGCTGGCACCACGCCACACGCCCTGGTCATCGAAAAAGGAAATGGGGGCAAAACTGTGGCCGGCCGCCACCCGCAGCACCGGATGTTGCTTGAGCCATTGCTTTTCTTCCGCAGTGAAATCAATGGGCAGGACATGGGGCAGCAGCAGCAGTGCCCCACCACTCCAGCGCTGGATCAATTGCTGGTGCTGCGGTTCACGCAGCAGGCCCAGTGCCTTGTTCAGCGCCTGCCGCAACAGCGGCTGGCCGGCCGGCAATGCAAAGGCCCGGCTGTTGCGCTGGCCAAAACGCTGGATGACTTTCAGGTCGTCGACGAGGTTCTGGTTGGCCACATAATTGATCACGATGGCATCGCCAAAAAACAGGTCGATCTGGTGTGCCTCCAGCGCCGACAAGCCCTCTGCCACCGAGGGATAGTCGCTGATGTCGGCTTCCGGATAGCGCTCGCGCAGCAAGGCAGGCGAGGGATACATGCGCTGCATGCCGATGCGCAGCTTGTGCGGATTGGGATCGGCGTAACCCACCAGAACCGGCTGGTCTTCCAGATAGGGCTGGCTCAGGCTCACGCCTGGCGTGGCTGGCTTGAGCGGGATGCTGCTGCTGAGCAGGTCGATGTCTCCCCGCTGCATTGCCTGTAGTGCCAGTTGTGGAGTGGGGTAGCGGTAGACCTCCGGCTGCAGGCCCAGCCTGCTTGCGACAAAACCGAATACATCGGCGTTCAGCCCCTGGAAGCTGTCGCCGGCACTGATGATGTCAAGGGGGGGAGAGTCATCGACGACACCCAGCCGCAGGCGTTTCTTGTGCTGCAGCCAGTCGGCCTCGCGTACCGGCAGCTCCAGGGTCTGCCCGCTGTACACGTTTTGCGCCAGCAGTTGCAAGGCTACTGCCCCGCCGGCAGGCGGCACGGCCGCACGAGCGATGGGGCCGGCCAGCAGGCACAGCCAGAGCAACAACAGCCAAAATAAGCGCATGACTTTTCCACTACCAAGGATTGAAGAGAACCGTTCAATCTGCTGCTTGCAGGACGTGCTGCCATGATGTGGCAGACAGGCGACAAGCAGGATTGGACATGTCATGTCACCAGCGGGATCTTCTCGCGAAGATACGGAGAAATCCGCACTATCCCAGCAAGCATTCTCTTAACAGTATTAGTGAAGATTCCCAAATAGGAAAAGTCGCCCTTTCAGGCAGTTGAATTTTGAAAATCTTTTTCAGATGCAGTCGGATTGCCCATGAACATGACTGCAGACAGGGCAGGCAGGGACAGCAGGATGGCAAGGCAGAAAGGACAGGAGTGCCCCAGCGGGGGGTGGCTGCTTTATTTCAGCTCTTCCACTTTTTCCATTTTGCGGCTGCGCAAATCCACGACCCGATGTATCTCTACGCGGACTTCGCCCTTGTAAAGCAGATACATCAGCCTGGCAGCCTTGCGCGCCTGCTCGTGGGTCGAGTGCCACGGACCACTGTCATCGACACCGAAATCGCGCGAAATCAGGCGCAGGCGGTACATTTCCCTCTCTCCTCATGATGCTGAACACTATTATTTATAGGTTTTTGCAGCATGATGCCAGAAACTGCCACGGTTCAAAAAGAGATTATCCGGAAATGCCGCCCGGTTTCACTCAAACGCCGGCATGAATGGCAAAGTCCAGCGGGTGGCACACGCCTGCCATGGCGGCGGCAATGGCGGGACCATGTTGCTGCCAGTAGCCCAGGCGCAGCATACAGTCTGTCGCCACCAGCGCGGCGTCGATCATGAAGCGTTCGGCCAGCAGCAGCTCTTCCACTTCGCGCAGTGACAGGCAGACATGCTCGGCCACTTCGCCATCCTGGTTGCAGGGCAGCTCACTGGGCTGTAGCCATAAATCGTAGACATGCAGCCATTCGCGATGCAGGCCGCGCTGCACCGGTCGCTCGGCCAGCAGCAGGCCGGTCTGCGGCAGCAGCTCCAGCCGGTCGGCGGGAATGCCGGCCTCTTCCCAGCCTTCGCGCTCCAGCGCCAGCTCGATGGATTCGCCGGCGGCAATGCCGCCTCCCATCAGATTGTCCATGCGATTGGGATCGACCGCCTTGTCCGGGCTGCGCCGTCCCACCCACATGCGTACCTCGCCTTCCGGGGTGCGGGTCAGGCCATTCAGATGCACGGCGCGGCTGGTCAGCCCCAGCGGACGGAAGGCGGCGCGCTCCAGTTCGAACAGCGGTGTGCCATCGGCCAGAAAGGCGGTGAAGTTTTCATTGCGCCAGCCATTGAGCCAGCCGGCCTCGTGCCAGCGCCGGGCTGCGGCCTGCAACTGGCTGCTGATGGCGGCGTAATCGCCCTCCACCATGCAGACCAATCCGGCCGGCTGACGGCGAAACAGCGCGGCCTCGCTCAGCAGCAGGCGTTCCAGCCAAACCTGATTGACACAGCCCAGCTGGTGCGGACCGATGAAGAGCGGGGTGAATGCACTGCGATCGAAACGGGTGATCTTGGCCAGATACCCCAGAACTCCATCCACTTGCATGATGACTCCGAACAGATTGCCTATCGCGGGAAGGCGCCATCATAGGATGCAAGCAGGATTTTGCCCAATTTTTTCAGCGCCTTGCGGGCGAAAAACAAATATTCCATGTGGAAGTGTTGCAGAATTCACACGCGCGGCTGACGCAGCAAATCGGCCAGTCCGGAGTAGCGTGCCGGGGCCAGCCGTACCGCCTGCTGCCACACCTCGTCGCTGCCGGCGACGGCAAAGCGCTGCCGGGCACGGGTGATGGCGGTGTAGATCAGTGCGCGGTTGAGCACCGGGCCCGGTGTGGCCGGCAATTGCAGCCAGACTTCGTCGAATTCCGAGCCCTGGCTTTTGTGCACGGTCATGGCAAACACGGTTTCGTGCTGCGGCAGCCGCCCCGGTGCGAACTCGCGCCAGCTGCCTTCTGCCGCCGGAAACGCCACCCGCAGCCCCTGCGGCCGCTCCACGGTGAAACCGATATCGCCATTGAACAAGCCGACACCGTAATCATTGGCGGTGATCATCACCGGGCGGCCGGCATACCAGTCGCGCCCGGCCTGCTTGCAGCCCTGCTGTTCCAGCAGGGCCTCCATGCGCTGGTTGGCCTGCTCGACTTGGCGGCGCTCGGCCGCCAGCAGCATGAACTGCGCGAATGCCGCCTGCACCTGCTCCAGCGGCAGCTGACGCTGGATGGCGTCCAGATAGGGCTGCCGGCGGGCCGACAGCCCGGCATCGTCCAGCTGCGCGGCCTGACGGATGTCGGCGTGCTGGCCGGCCTGCAATAGCTGCAAGGCGGCGCTGGCATCGCCCAGGTTGACCAGCCGTGCCAGCTCCCCGATGCCGGAATCCGCGCGAAAACGATGGCTATGGGTCAGCAACACCACGCTGTCGGCCAGCGCCCCCGCCCTGCCCTCATCTGCCGGCAGCGGGCCGGCACCGGCCTCCGTCAGCCAGTCGCGGGTCGCCGGCAGATACGCCACCTGTCCGCACAAATCGCCCAGTACCGCACCGGCATCCACCGATGCCAGCTGATCGCGGTCGCCCAGCAGAATCAGCCGGGCCTGCGCCGGCAGGGCTTCCAGCAGACGGGCCATCAGCGCCAGATCGATCATCGAGGCTTCGTCCACCACCAGTACGTCCAGCGGCAGCGGCTGGCCGGCGTGATAGCGTGGCTGCGCGGCTCCCGGCCGCAAACCCAGCAGCCGATGCAGGGTCTGCGCCTGTTGCGGCAGCTGGGCCCGTACGCTGTCCGCGACTGGCAGGCTGTCGCGGGCATTGCGTACCGATTCGCTCAGGCGGGCGGCGGCCTTGCCGGTCGGTGCCGCCATGACCATGACCTGCGGCCGCTCCGCCAGCATGACCAGCATGGCCAGCAAGCGCACCACCGTGGTGGTTTTGCCGGTGCCTGGCCCACCAGACACCACCAGCAGGCGCTGGCGGGCTGCCAAGGCTGCCGCCAGCTTTTGCCGGTCGGGCTGCCCGGCCGGCAGCGCCGGAAACAGCTGGTGCAGCACCGGCGCCAGCGTGCTGGCCGGCAGCGGCCGCTGGTCGGCCGCCAGCTGTGCCAGCTTGCGGGCCAGGCTCTGTTCGTCAAACCAGTGGCGGGCGAAATACAGCCGCCCGGCCGCATCCAGAATCAGCGGGGCGTAGCTGCCAGGCGCCCCCAGCACCGGGGAAGCCTGCAACAGCCGGCGCTCTGGCCGGTGGGCAATGGGCAGGCAGACATGGCCGGCCTGATTGGCCGCCGCCAGCTCGCTGACCAGCGCCAGCGTGCTGTCATCCAGTGCCGGATCCAGCCGCAACAGCAGCTGGGACAGTTGCTGTGGTAACAGTGGCGCAGTGAGCGCCGGGGAAGAATCACTCATCCGCGGGATTTCTGGAAAATGGCCTTGAGTTTGCCATTGGCCTGCAACTGGCTGATGGCGCGGTTGAGTGCGGGCAGCCACTGGCGGAATTGCGGGTGCAGGCGCAGCATGACCGGCTGTGAGCTGATCAGGCCGCCCGGTTCGCAACGCAGCTCCTCCGGGGCCAGCATCAGCCGTTCGATCTGGCGCCGCTCCAGCACCACGGCCTGCAGCCGGCCCAGGCGTAATTTGCTGAGGACTTCGTTTTCGCTCTGCGACATTTCATAGTGCACGCCGTGGCGGGCGAATTCGGTTTCAAAGGCACTGAGCGGCTGTCCCTGCAGCAGGCCGATGGTCTGGCCGTGCAGCTCGTCCAGCGAGCGCCCGCTGCGGCCATTATTGATGCGGCCACACAGCTGGTAATCCAGGGTGCCGATGGGCAGGGTGTAAAAACCGCCCACCGGCGACAGGCTGCGCCAGGCCGGATTGACGCCGACTTCCACATCCAGCCGGGCCACTTCGAACAGCTGCTGGATACGCAGCGCCGGGTAGTACTCGATATCGAAACGCACCCCGCTGAGTTTGCCGATCTGCTCCAGCGCCTCGCGATAGATGCCGGCCATCGGGCTGTCCGGGGTGAAGTTGTAAGGGCCGGCATTATCCACCACCACCCCTGCACGCAGGGTGATGTCAGCTGCCTGCGCCGGCAACAGCCACAGACAGCAGCACAACAGCAGGAAACTACGCACCCAACCTGGCCTCCAGCGCGGCGCAAATGGTGCTGAGCACCTTGATGCGCGCATAGTATTTGTTATTGGCTTCCACCAGCGTCCACGGCACCTTGCTGGTGCTGGTGCGATCGACCATATCGCTGACCGCCAGCTTGTAGGCATTCCACTTTTCACGGTTGCGCCAGTCCTCCTCGGTAATCTTGAAGCGCTTGAAGCCGGTTTCCTCGCGCAGCTTGAAACGCGCCATCTGTTCCTCGTTGCTGATGGCCAGCCAGAATTTCAGCACCACCGCCCCGTTTTCGCTCAGCTGGTGCTCGAAGTCGTTGATTTCATAATAGGCACGCATCCAGTCGTGTTCCTGGGCGAAGCCTTCCACCCGCTCCACCAGCACGCGGCCATACCAGGTGCGGTCGAAGATGGTGATGCCGCCCTTGCCCGGCACCTGGCGCCAGAAACGCCACAGCCAGGGTTTGACGCGCTCTTCCTCGGTGGGGGCGGCCACCGGCACCACGCGGTAGCTGCGCGCATCCAGTGCCTGGGTGATGCGGCGGATGGTGCCGCCCTTGCCGGCGGCGTCATTGCCTTCGAAGGCCAGTACCAGCGAATGGTTCTTGAAACGCTCGTCGCGGGTCAGCTTGCTCAGGCGGCCCTGTAGTTCGGCCAGCCGGGTCTTGTACTCGGCCTTGTCCATTTTCTGGTCCAGCTGCAGGGTGTCCAGAATGACCTTGTCGTCGATGGGGGCCAGCAGCGGCGGGGCCTCCGACACATCCACCGCGGTACCGTGCTGGTTGATGCGGTTGCGGATGGCCTTGAGAATGGTCTGACCCACCGTCAGGCTGCGGAAATTGGCATCCTCGCCATCCACCACGATCCATGGCGCATAGGCGGTATTGGTCAGGCGGATCATGTGTTCGCCGTATTTGCGGATGGTGTCGTAGCGCTCCATATTGGCCTTGTCATCCTCCGTAACGCGCCAGCGGGTGGCCGGATCCTTTTCCAGCTCTTTCAGCCGCTTGCGCTGCTTGTCCTTGGTCAGATGGAACCAGAACTTGAGGATGAGCGCGCCATCCTGGCTGATCATGCGCTCCAGTCGCATGATGTCGAAGATTTCACGGTCGAAGGCGTCGTGGTCGATCTCATCGTAGACACGGTCGAACAGGGCATCGGAATAATAGGAGCCAAAAAACATGCCGATGCGGCCTTTCGCCGGCAGCTTTTGCCAGTAGCGCCACATCCAGGGCCGGGCACGTTCTTCGTCATTGGCGCTGGCAAAGGCCACGGTGTCGATCAGCCGCGGGTCCAGCCATTCGTTGATCAGGTTCATGGTTTCGCCACGACCGGCACCGTCAAAGCCGTGGATCAGGATCAGCACCGGGAAATCGGCCTTTTCCTTCAGGTCGTACTGCACGTCCAGCAAGGCCTCGCGCAGTAGCGGCACTTGCTCGCGATAGCTCTCTTTGCTGATGCTGTGGCCGATTTCTGCCGATTCAAACATTCCCTTCTCCCGTGATGAACTGCTGTTATGGCTGCTGGTGCATTTTTTCCTGCAACACGGCCTTATTCATGGAATAAATTCTCAAAAACCATCTGCGCCACGGCATCAGCTGCCGGTATCACGCGCACAATCTGCCACGCGGCTTCCGCCACAGTGGCGTGGTGCATAGTCTACGCCATGCCATTGGCAAGGCAATGATAGATGCAGTCAGCGCAACAAGCCATCCAGCTCGGCAAGCAGGCCCTGCGCCGGCTGGTCCTGCCAGATGCCCATGCCGGCGCTGCCCATGCCACGCAGGTAGAGGTAGCGCACACCGCCAAAGCAGCTGGCGAAATCCCGCCCGCGCGCCTTGAAATAGCGCTGCAGCGCCACGCAGTAAATCAGGTATTGCAGATAGTAGTGCTCGCGCGCCACCGACTGCAGCAGCTGCTCGGGGGCATAGTCGGTGGCCTGCTCGCCCAGGTGATTGGACTTGTAGTCCACCAGATACACCAGCCCGTCGGCCTCGAACACCAGATCGACAAAGCCCTTGAGATAGCCGCGCACGGTGCGGAAATCCAGCCCGGCGGCGGCCGTGCGCAAAGGCTGGGCCAGACCGTGCGCCGGATCGCTCAGCACGCGGCGCAAGGCGCTCACATCCAGCTGCTGCACCGGCAGGGTGAATTCCATTTCCACCAGTTTGCGCCCGGCAGGCAGCCCGGCAAGCCGCACGCCGGGGGCCAGCTCGGCATCCAGTGTCTGGCGCAGCAGCTGCAGGGCCGCCGGCTGCCAGCTGTCGGCAAAACCGTGACGGCGCAGCTGCTGTGCCACCACCGGCTGCAGCTGGGCATCGCTCATGCCGAAATCGATGTTTTCAAACATGGCATGCAGGCAGGTACCGGCCCGCGCCCCGCGTGGGAAGGCAAACGGGCTGTCGCTGGCCAGCAGCTCGCCGCGCTCTGCCGACGGCACCGGCAGGCCGCCGTCGTGATCCGGCCGCTCATTGGCCTTGCTGCTGCGGCCATGGGTGAGCGAGGTAAAACTGGCCACCCGCCACGGGCTGTAAACCGGCCGCTGAAACAGGCGCGCACTATAGTCCTGCCGCGCGCCCTGCGCCAGAGGCAAGGGATTCAGCCCGCCCTCCAGCGGACGCAGCCGCAAGGCGGCCGGCAAGCGGCCGGCCAGTGCGGCCAGTTGCTGCTCCAGCACGGCCGGGCTGAATTCCAGCTCGCGCAGGCTGGGCAGATCCGGACAATCCGTGGCATGCAGCAGCCAGGACAAGGCCGCCGTCTGCATGTCCTTGACCCAGCCCCAGGCCAGGTACTGGCGGTGCTGGGCGCGGGTCAGTGCCACATAGAGCAGGCGCAGCTTTTCCGCCAGCATTTCGCTACCGGCCTGCTGGCGCACGGCGGCATCGGCCAGCACATCCGGGCTGAGCATGGCCTGCCCGGCTGCGCGGTAACGCCAGAAGCTGGTATTGCGCCGCTCCAGTGCGCCATCCCACAGATAGGGGCAGAACACGATGGGGTATTGCAGCCCCTTGGAGGTATGGATGGTGACGATCTTCACCAGCGCGGCATCGCTTTCCAGGCGCAGCATGGCTTCCTCGCCGCCAGCCGGGCTGGCCACCCTGCCCTCCAGCCAGGCCAGCAAGGGGGCCATGCCGTGGCGGCTGTCGCTTTCGCTTTGCAAGAGCTCGGCCAGATGCGACAGATTGGTCAGCCGCCGCTCGCCATCGGGCAAGGGCAACAGGCGCAGCGGCAGTTGCTCGCGTGCCAGGAAATGCCGCCAGGCGCTCATGAAGCCCTGCTCCAGCCAGCGCTGGTGGTCGGCGGCATTGGCCAGCAGCCGTGCCTCCCACTGGCTCTCGTCTTCCACTTCGGCCAGCAGGCGGGCGGCATCCAGCCCGTACAGCTCGGTGACCAGCGCGGCACGCAGCCGGCTTTCGCTGGCTGGCTCGGCCCAGGCGCGCAGCAAGGCCAGCAGCTCGGCCGCCTCCTGGCTGGCAAACACGCTTTCCTGGGTCAGCGCCACGCTGGCCACACCGCGTTCGGCCAGGGCCTGGCGCATCTGTTCGCCCTGGCGATGGGTGGACACCAGCACGGCAATGTCACCACCACGCAAGGGCCGGCGCTGGCCACCCTTGATGATGGCAGCCCGGTCTTGCCCGGCCAGTGTCAGTAGGCGGGCGATTTCATGGGCACAGCCCTGTGCGCTGGCGCGGGCGGCACTGTCCTTGTTTTGCGGCTTGTCGCCCTCCGGCGGCTGCCACAGCACGGTAAAGGCGGCGTCCTCGTCCGCCACTTCCAGCACGGCTCCCGAGCTGGGCGCGGCATGCACCGGCTGATAGCTGATGGCATCCAGCAAAAACGGCCGGGCGCGGCCAAACAGCTGGTTGACCACCTCGACCAGCGGCGCATCCGAGCGGCGGTTGGTATCCAGCGAATATTGCTGGGTGGCGGGCGCATCCTGCCGCGCATCCAGATAGGCAAAGATATCGGCACCGCGAAAGCTGTAAATCGCCTGCTTGGGGTCGCCCACCAGAAACAAGGGCCGGCCCTGCAGGGCAAAACAGCTGCGGAAGATGTCGTACTGGATGGGGTCGGTATCCTGGAATTCGTCGATCAGCGCCACGCGGAAACTGCGCGCCACGGCGGCAGCCAGTTGTGCGCCGCCCTCGGCAGCTGCCAGCGCCGCGCCCAGTTCGGTCAGCAAATCGTCAAAGCTGCGCACCCGTTCCTGACTGCGGCGGCGCGCCAGTTCCTCGTTCACCCAGGCAATCAGTTCCAGCTTGAGCCCGGCCAGCGACAGCTGCAGCTGGGCCAGATAGCCATCCCAGGCGGCCAGCCAGTCGCCGATACGCTGGAATAGCAGGTGCTCCGGCGCGACAAAGCCCTTTTTCATGGCCTTGGCCAACTCTTCCGGAGTCAGTTTGCGCAGCAGCTTGAGAGCACTGTTGTCGGGAACCGGTAGGCTGTCCGGCTCGGCCAGCCATTGCTGCAGTTCAGCCATGCAACGTGCAAGTTGGGCGGGACTTAGCTTGCTGCCATGAAAACCCTCGGTGGCCAGCAGCAGGTCAAAACCGCTCTGGATCACCAGCGCATCCGCCGCCAGCTGCTGCCAGCACTGTTCGACCAATTGCAAGGCCTGCTGCAGATCGCGCTGGGCCGGCATCACCATCTGCAGATAGGGCTTGGCCAGCCAGGGGCGGATTTCGGCAAGCCAGCCATCCGGGGTTTCGCCGGCTTCGGCCAGTACCTGCGACAGCAAGGGGCTGGTCACCACCCGCCGCCGCCAGAAGTCGTCCACCACTTCCACCAGCAGGCGGTCGTCGTCGCTGACCAGCTCGGCGGCAAAGGTCTGGCCGCTTTCGAAAGCGGCATCGGTCAGCACGCGCTGGCAGAAACCATGAATGGTATAAATGGCCGCTCCATCAAAACCGGTAATGGCCGCCAGCAGGCGCTGTTCGGCCAGATCACGGGCGGCACCGGGGGCAAACCGCTGCGCCAGGGCCTGCAGGAAATCATTGCCCACCTGCTTGCCCTGCAACACCTCGAGAAAATCGCTGAGCTGCTGGCGCAGACGCTCGCGCAATTCGGCGGTGGCGGCCTTGGTGTAAGTCACCACCAGCAGGCTGTCGATGCCGGGCGGGGCTTCGCCGTTGACCTCCTCCAGCAATAGCCGCAGATAGAGCGCGGCGATGGTCCAGGTCTTGCCGGTGCCAGCCGAGGCCTCGATCAGATTGACCCCGGCCAGCGGGCATTCCAGTGCATTCAGTACCTGCAGGCTCATGCCTGGCCCTCCAGCCGCGCTAGCAGCGGCAATAACAGTGTTTCGGCCAATTGGGCAAACAGCGGGTCGGCCAGCGGGTCGAGATGGCGGAACACCAGCCGGTTGACCGGCTCCTCGCATTGCGCCGTGGCAAAATCGCCGACAAAGCCGGGGTCCCATTTATCCAGCGCCTTGGCCAGCGCCAGCTGCGGGGCCTCTTTCTGCTTGAACAGCTGCTCGGCATAGGCCCAGCTGGTGCGGCCAAAAAACGGCAGCGGCTGTTGCTGGCCCTGCTGCCAGCGCACTACCCAGGGTGATAGCAGTTCCAGGGCATCCGGCTCGTCGTCCAGCCGCAGGTGACCGCTGTCGTCATACAGCACTGACTGGCAGGCAATGCCTGCGGGGCGCATGGCGCATAACAAGAGATGAGTCAGCCACCATTCCAGCCGCTCGGCGGCATTCATCTTGCCGATCACCAGCCGGATCTGCCCTTCGGCCCGTAGCCCGCCCAGCTCACCAGCCAGGGTCAGGCCATGCAGCTGGATATTCACCGGCTGCGGCGGCAGGGTGGCTTCGCTCAGCACGGCGGGCAGCCGGTATGCCAGGCGGGCGGCACTGGCACTTTCACTGCCCAGCCAGGCCTGGCCAAGCGCAGCCGGTGGCAACAGGCCAGCGCCTGCCAGCCGCTGCTTGACCGGAGCCACCGGCTTGCCGGCCAGCATGCGTTCCACCAGCTGGCTGCGCAGGGTGCGGCTGGCATCGCGATCCACGCTGAAGGGCTCGCGCACCGGCAACGCATCCTGCTGGCCTTGCAGGCGAATGGCCAGACGCTCGGCCAGCCAGGCACGCGGCGGGTTCTTCCAGAAGCGGATGAAGTCATTGACATGCACCACGCTGCTACCCGGCCGTGGCGGCAGCTCAGTAGCAAAAGGCTGGGGCTGGCTGGGCGGGGCCGCCAGTGCCTGGGCAAAGCTGGGTTCAAAGCTGGCCAGCCGCGGTTCGGTTCCGTCGTAGCAGCGCGGCGAAAACGGCTGCAGCGGATGGCGTAGCAGCAGCTGCGCCGTGGCCGCATCGCCACACATGGCCTTGAAGCAGTCCTGCAATTCGGCAATCAGCGGCGATGGCGGCAGCGGCTCGTTATTGCGCGCTGACAAGCCGACATAAGACAGATACAACCGCTGGCGGGCCGACAGGATGGCTTCCAGAAACAGGTAGCGGTCGTCAAAGCGGCGCGAGCGGTCCCCCCGGCGCGGATGCCGCGCCACCAGATCGAAGCTGACCGGGCGTTCGTCGCGCGGATAAGCGCCGTCGTTCATGCCGATCAGACACAACACGCGAAAGGGAATGGAGCGCATCGGCACCATGGCGCAGAAGGTGATGCCACCGGACAGAAAGCCCAGCGGCGAGGCCACGGTGAGCTTGCGCTGCAGCCAGTCGCGCAGCACGGCCAGGCGGAAGGGCTGGGCAAAGTCGGCCATGGCGGCATCGTCCACCAGCTCTTGCAGGGCATCGCGCAGCACTTCCAGCGCCAGTTCGCCCTCTTCGTCCACGGCAAACAGGCGGTCGCAGGCCAGCAGCAGCCGTTCGGCCCAGCCGGCCGCCGTTGCTGGCGTGGCCCAGTCGCGGGCCAGCTCGTCCAGCAGCGCATAACAGCTGGCAAATCGCGCCAGGGCCTCGCTCAGCTGGCCGCTGGCACCCGCCTGCGGCAACAGGCCGGCAAACAGGCCGCTGTCATCGCCGGCCATGGCCGGCGGCAGGATGCTGCCCAGCAGCAAGCGGTCCAGCCCCCAGCGCCAGGTAAACAGCGGATCGGCCGGCAAGCCCAGTGCCGCCTTGTGGGCGGCATCGCGCCCCCAGCGGATGCCGGTCTGACGCACCCAGTCGTGGATGAAGGGCAGGTCTTCCGCGCTCAGGCCAAAGCGCTGCAACAGCGCCGGGCTGTCGAGCAAGGCCAGTACCTGGTCGGCGGCAAAGCGCGAATCGAGCAAGTGCAGCAGATTGCCGATGGCCGCCAGCAGCGGTTCTTCGCGCTCCACGCGGCGGTCGGCAATGGCATAGGGCAGATTGGGCGCATCGTCGCGCTGGCCGAATACCGCATCGATATAGGGGGCATAACTGTTGATGTCCGGCGTCAGTACCGCAATGTCGGCCGCACTGAGCGTGGGGTCGTCCGCCAGCATGGCCAGCAGCCGGTCTTTCAGCACTTCCAGTTCGCGCATGGCGCCGTGGGTGGCATGCAGCTCGATCGAGCTATCCTCCGGGCTCAGCCACTGGCCATCATGGCCGGGCATGTCCAGTTGCAGGATATCGCGCTGCAACCGGGCCAGCAGGCTGTCGCCCGTGGCCGCGGCAAACAGCGGGCGGGCATCCAGCTCGGCATCGGCGGCGATCAGTTCGAAAAAATCGCGCCCCTGCTTGCCCAGCGAGGCCAGCAGCGGGTGGCCTTCGGTGGCGAACAGGTCGCCCTTTTCCCGCAGCTTCAGCTTGCGGCGGGTATCGACGATATCGCCCCAGTAGGCTTCGCAGGGGTTAAGGGTGAACAGGCAGACATCAGTCAGCTCGGCCAGACGCTTGATCAGCGCCAGATACATCGGCGCCAGGCTGGCAATGCCAAACAGGGTAATGCGCTCCGGCAGATGCTCCGGTCGCAGCTCGGCAAAGAATTCATCCAGCATGCGCACGCGGTGGCGGCTGGGGTCCTGTGCGGCCAGTTGCTGCCACAAGGCGGCCTGCCAGGCTTCATCCTCGCCCAGATCCAGCCGCTCGCCGCGTTCCCAGGCGCGAATCCAGTCCGGGCGGAATACCAGATACTGGTCAAAGATGTCGGCCACCTTGCCGGCCAGCTCGAAGGCGGCGCTCTCGCCACCGGCGGCATAGCGCTGCAGTGGGGCAAACACCTCGCCTTCCAGCGTGGGCAGCAGTTGCAGCAAGCGCCAGCTGAGTACCTCGGGAGTAAACGAGGACTTGCGCGGCAGCTCCGGCATCACTTGCTGCATCAGCCGCCAGGCAAAGGCCGCCGGCAGCACAAAGTCGATATTGGCGGCAATGCCACACTGCTGCGCCAGATCCAGCGTCATCCAGCGCCCCATGCCACGGCTTTGCACGATGACGGTTTCCGCGGCAAAGGGGTCGGACAGCGGCTGTGCCTGCAACATGGCGGCATACAGCTGACCCAATTGCTCCAGACGATTGGACTGATAGAGAAAAAGCATGGCGGGAACACGGCGAAAAACAAGGATGTCAGTGTACCATCAGCCTTTGGCTGCCATCACGCAATGCCGAAGGCATAACACTCAGGAATCCGCATGTATCCCTATCTGATCATCAAACATGCCCACATGGGCCTGGCCTACCTCACCATTTTGCTGTTTGCCGTGCGCGGCGGACTGATGCTGGCGGATCAGCAGCGCATGCTGGCGCTCAAACCCCTGCGCATCCTGCCGCATGTGATCGACACCCTGTTGCTGGCGCTGGGGGTGACACTGGTGGTGATGGGTGGCTGGCCAGTGCTGCAAAGCCCATGGCTGCTGGCCAAGATCGGCGGCTTGTTGCTCTATGTGCTGCTGGGCACCATCGCCCTCAAGCGTGGCCGCACCAAGCAGATACGCAGCCTGGCGCTGCTGGCCGCCCTGCTGGTGGTCGGCTATATCGTGCTGGTGGCCAAGACCAAGCTGGCGCTGCCCTTCTAAATGCTTCAGGCCGGGTTCACTACCCGGCCTGAAACGGAACCATCAAGGGAGACGGTTTACTTGGTCTGCTGAGGTGTCAGGATCATGACTTCCTCCGCCTTGGCTGGAGGCGGCGCCTGCTCACGCATGTCCGCGGTATTCTCCACGGCCATCGTGCCCAGGCCCCGGAACTGCTCGGTCAGCTGACTGACCACATCCTTCCCCAGCGACTTGGATACTTCCGCAACGATTTTGCCATTCTGGTGCTTGACCGCAATGCTACCGGCATTGATCAACTTGACGTCGGAACCCTCGCCCTTGGCACTGAAAGCGGCTTTTACCCCATAGTTTCTGGTATTGACCAGGCTGAAATCAGCGACCAGCTCCATATTGCGCACCGCCGATGCCGCGCTGCTGCCTGCAATCATGCCCGCATTGTCTTGCACATCGATGGCAGAAACCGTACCGAACAGCACATAGTCGGCCCCCTTGAATTCGCCGCGCTTGATACGGGCAATGACATCAAACAGTTTTTCATTGTTTTTTGTCGGCTTATAGCCCTGGGCCTCCACCAATTGCACGCTGTGCAATTTCAGCAGCTCGCCTTTGATGTCGGAAGTAAAGCGACGCAATTCGCCACGGTCGATACGAACGGAGGTGCCTTCCACTTCCAGATACTGATTGCTGCTATTGGCACGCACATGGGTATTGCTGGCACTGAAATTGTCCTGGCTGGATGCCGCAACCACCCGAAAATATTCTTCTACCTTTTCCTCGTACGCCAGGTTGGATACGGCGATTTTGGGCGGGGCGGCATAAACAAGCAATGGCATGGCCAGACACAGGCCGCCAAACGATTTAAGCAAGTGCTTCAACATTGGAAATGTCCAAATACAAAAGCCGGGTGTAACCCGGCATGATTTAACGGCGAGATGTCTTGCGAATTTCCTGCTCATCAGCCCACACCAACTCGCCGGTTTCGTTGTCAACCAGCTCCAGGCTCAGCTTGTAATACACATCCTTGATGTCGCTATTCTTCTTGACGATGGAAGAAATTCCGCCGGTCAGACGGAAGTCGGCCCCCACCATCTTGCCAATTTTCTTGGATTTGCTCTTGTCGTACAGACCGGATTGATTCTGGCGCATCAACTCCTGCGTCTGACCTTCCATATGGCTGACATCGGCAACAAAACGCACGGTACCGGCCTTCATCAATTGCACACGAATCGATTTGGTAATTTCAGCGGTATCAATGTATTCGCTGGTCTTGTTCTGCACATCGGCCAAGGTCAGACGCTTGCCACGAATGGAGGGGACTTGCACCAGGGAACGGGTCATGTTTTCGGCCAGACGCTGCAGATCGGTGGAGCCGAATTCATTGCTGACCAGCTCGACCCCTTTGCTGTCGCCATAGCTGACGTTGCCGTTACCAATCAGCGGAGAGCCGGTCTGGGCACAGCCAGCCAGCATCGAAAACGTCGCCACGCACAGTGCCATGCGGGAGGTTTTGCCAATGGAAATCATGTTTTACCCTTAAAATTGAAATTAATTGCTTGGATTGACGGTATTTTCAGGACTCTGCAATTGCAGGCGGAAATCAACGGCTTGCGGCACGGGGGCAACGGTCTGGATTGTCTGACGGGCCTTGCCGTAAATCAGTACCTGTTTCCAGGTTTCCTCGCCTCCCACCATGAAGCCGCTGGCATCAAGCCACTTGAAGCGATAAAACACCACTTGCGGCCGGGTCGAATCGTTGGCCAGCTCCACCTGGATATTGATCAGCTCATTACGCTTCACCACGCGCGCCGCTTCCACCTTGACGTGGTCCATTTTGCCCAACTCTTCAAGCTTGCTTTCCAGGCCATCGGCTTGAGCCGCACAACTCAAGGCGACAAGGGCAAGCCCGCTGAGTATTTTTCTCATTTTCATCAAATTTCCAGTTTAATTAGCAGATTTAACAGCATCGGCGGCAGCCAACTGCTCAGTTGTTCTTGGCGTGGGCACAATCACACTTTGATCGAGCAGGCGCAGGGGAATAATCGCGTACTGCCCAGACACGCTCAATTGAACGGTACGCGGGCCTTGTGGTGTCGAAATCGTTGCCTGGTGAACTCCCGGCTTCAGATTGATACGTGCAATGGAAATACTGGACGGCAAGGTGGTCCAGATACGTTCATCGGCCTGCTCGGTCGCGGCAGTCGCAATAATGCCTGCCAAACTACCCAGCGCCCCCATTTTTTCGCCCATTTCCTGTTGCATCGCGCCCTTGGCAGCCGCACGGATACTGCTGCGCACAATAATCCCCGGCATTTCATCACGCAGCGCCCTGCGGGCCATGGCATCCAGATTGCTGATGGGCGACAGCTCAACCGATTTGTTGCCAATCTGGATATTGCTTGGCCGGAAGTCATGACTTGGCTGAATTACCGGAAAGGCAATCTGGGTGATGACCGGTTTGTTTTTCCAGATAAAGGGCAGCGGTATCGTCTTGGAACTGCGCGCAGGCATGAAGCCGCTTTCCACCACCAACAGTACATCGGTGTCCTTGACTTTACGTGCCAGGCGCCCTTGCAATCCTTTCAAGCCTTGCTCCAGCAAAGGCTGGTTCGGGCGCAATTCAATTGCCTTGCGGTAGCCTGCAGATGCCAGGGAAGGCTCATGTAAGGACTCGAAGACAAAGCCGGCCAGATAATGGCTGAAAGCGCTTTGATAGCCATTTTTCAAGGACAAGACTTCAGGGTCATCCAGGGTCTCAACGGGATAGCCCCGCAGGTTCTTGAAGGTCGTCTCCACATTGTGGCTCTTGGCTTCTTCCTCGACCTTGTCGTACTCCTTCTCGTGCAGGCTGGCGATCAAGGACTCACGTTCATAGGTTTTCTTGATTTCGGTACGCGCACCGGAGACATTTCCACTCAGCATATGATTCATCGTCAACAAGGTGCTGAGCATTACTTTTTCATAATCCTGGCCATCATAGCGGCGCACCTTGTCATTGACGACCACGCTGCCTGCCGCCTCCAGCGCCTTGCCAACCGTCAGCTTGGATTCATCCTCCCATTGGCGGACTTTTTCATCGGCTTTCAGCCATGTATTTACACTTTCAGCGAGGTCGCCCTTGAGGCGCAGCAGCTGGCCCTTTTCCAGGAAATAGAGCAGATCCTTGTCGCTACCTGTATTGTTTTTCTCCAGGTTTGCCACCGCCTCATCCAGATTGCCCTGCTTGGTTGCTTGCAAGGAGCCCTGCATTTCCGCCTGGTAGTGACGCATCGATCCACAGGCGGTCAGCGACATCACCACACCGGCCAGCGGCAGGATTTTTACCCAGCTTACCTTCGATGAATTTTTCATAATTTTTTTCATAAAATATATTTTTATCAATTAAATAATTGAATTTTAAAAATAAAATTATTTATGTAAACAGATTGAAAATTCAGCGAGATTGTATGCATTATGAATTGTCATGTCAAAAAACATGTCGGATGCATGGCAGATGGGGTGGTGCCATCCCTTTCGGCTCCCCCGGGTGACGGGCAATCAGCTTCCACGCACAGCAATCCCGCCGCTTGACCCAGAACAAGTCCCGCGCCACATCGCTCTGCTACTGTCTGGCGGTTTCAATCGCTGACACCAAGCCATCATGCCTGCCACACGACCTCTGCCGGAGCTGGTTTGCCCGGCGGGCAGCCTGCCCGCCCTCAAGGCCGCCGTGGACAACGGTGCCGACACCGTCTACCTCGGCCTGAAAAACGACACCAATGCCCGCAATTTCGCCGGGCTGAACTTTGACGACCGCACCGCGCGCGAGGGCATACGCTATGCCCATCAGCATGAGCGCAAGGTCTTGCTGGCCATCAACACCTATGCCCAGGGCGGCGACATCAGCCGCTGGCATCGCGCCATCGACGAAGGCGCGGAGCTGGGCGTGGACGCCATCATCCTGGCCGACATCGGCCTGATGGAATATGCCCGCCGCCGCTACCCCGCGCTGCGCCTGCACATGTCGGTGCAAAGCTCGGCCACCAATTACGAAGCCATCAATCTGGCGCAAGAGCTGTTCGACATCCGCCGCGCCGTGCTGCCACGGGTGCTGACGCTGGATCAGGTGAAGCAGGTCATCGATCACACCCGGGTGGAAATCGAAGTGTTCGGTTTCGGCAGCCTGTGCGTGATGGTGGAGGGCCGCTGCCTGCTGTCCAGCTATGCCACCGGCGAATCGCCCAATAGCCACGGCGTGTGCTCGCCGGCCAAGTTCGTGCGCTGGGAGCACGGCAGCCAGGCACTGGGCGCCCGGCTCAATGGCATCCTGATCGACGAATACCAGCAGGGCGAAGCAGCCGGCTACCCCACCCTGTGCAAGGGGCGCTTCGAGGTGGAGGGCGACACCTATTACGCGCTGGAAGAACCCACCAGCCTGAACGTGATGGCCATGCTGCCGCAAATCATCGATATCGGCGTGGCCGCCATCAAGGTGGAAGGCCGCCAGCGCAGCCCGGCCTATGTGGCGCAAGTCACCCGCACCCTGCGCGAAGCACTGGATGCGGCCGGACGCGAGCCGCAGCGCTTTTCGGTGAAACCGGGCTGGACCCAGGCACTGTCCAAGCTGGCGGAAGGCCAGCAGCAGACCCTGGGCGCCTATAACCGGCCATGGAAATGAATGACAGCGTGCCGGCAGGCTCGCACGCCATGCCGGCCCAACAAGCAGGGCTGATATGAATACATTGCAACTGACGCTGGGGCCGGTACTGTTTTACTGGTCCCGCGACGATATCCTGCGGTTTTACAGTGAAGCCGCCGACTGGCCGCTGGAAACCATCTATCTGGGCGAAGCCGTCTGCTCGCGCCGCCAGCAGCTGCGCGGCCAGGACTGGATCGCCCTGGGCAAGGAACTGGCCGAAAGCGGCCGCCGGGTGGTGCTGTCCAGCCTGGCGCTGATCGAGAGCGAGTCCGACCTGCGCCGCCTGCGCAAGCTGGTGGAAAACGGTGAATTGCAGCTGGAGGCCAATGATCTGGGCGCGGCCCGGCTGGCACAGCAGCAAGGGCGACCCTTTGTCGCCGGCCATCACCTGAATATCTACAACGCCGACACCCTGGCCTTGCTGCAATCGCTGGGAGCACGGCGCTGGATTCCCCCTGTGGAAATGGACCGCGACACCCTGGCTGCCGTGCTGCAACAGTTCAGCCGCACCGGGCAGCCTATCGAAACCGAGCTGTTCGCCTGGGGCCGCCTGCCACTGGCACTATCCGCCCGCTGCTTTACCGCACGCCACTACAATCTGTCCAAGGACGATTGCCAGTTCCGCTGCCTGGAGCATCCGGACGGGCTGCGGCTGAATACCCGCGAGCAGCAGGCCTTCCTCACCATCAACGGCATCCAGACCATGTCGGACGGCTGCCATTCCCTGCTGCCGCACCTGGCCGCTATTGCAGCCATGGGCGTGCAGGCGCTGCGCATCAGCCCACAGTGGCAGCACACCGCGCAGGTGATTGCCGGCTACCAGCAAGCCATCCAGGCGCTGCACAGCCCGCTGCACACCGACATCGACCTGGCACCCTATGCCGACAGCCGTCTGGTGGATGGCTACTGGCGTGGCGAAGCCGGCATTGCCGCCCTTGGAGAAACCCATCATGCGCATTCCTGAACTCACCCTGCCCGCCGCCATGGCCAGCCTGCTGGGCCGGCTGCCAGCCACCCCGCCCTGCTGGGCGCTGGTGACCACGCTGAATCAATTGAAGAAGCGCGACATCCTGCCGGCCGACATGAGCTTGCTGGCCGGGCACAGCTTTGAAGTGCATGTGCAGGATGCCGGCTTGCGGCTGGGCTTTTGCGCTGACGAGCAACACTTCAAGGTCGCCAGCGTCGGCACTGCGCCAGACCTGCGGCTATCGGCCAATCTGGCGGACTTTGCCCGCATGATGCTGCGCGAGGAAGATCCGGACACCCTGTTCTTCAATCGCAAGCTGATCATCGAAGGCGACACCGAACTGGGCCTGATCGTAAAGAACCTGCTGGATAGCGTGGACTGGAGCAGCACCCCGCTGCAGCGTTTCATGGCAGTGTGAAACACGGCGCCAAGCCAGCATGCAAAAAGCCCGGCAAGCCGGGCTTTTTACGGTAGTACACTGCTGAATCAGGCAACCAGCTGGGCTGCCGCCTTGCGCTTGGCCGACAAATCCAGGCCAGGCAAATCAGCCATCACATCCGGGTGATCGGCCAGTTTTTCCACCACGAAATCGACAAACACGCGGGTACGCGGAGCGATATGGTCGCGATGCGGGAAGCAGATGTAGATGGAGCGCTCCAGCGACACCACATCGGTCAGCACCGCTTCCAGCTCGCCATTGCGGATCAGGTGCACCACCTCGTGCCCCGGCAACTGCGCCACGCCCATGCCCAGACGTGCCAGCTCGCATACCGCTTCCATCTCGTTCAGGGTATAGGTGCCGGTCACTTCCAGCGGAATACGCTCGCCCTTGCGATCGAACTCCCACTTGTACAGGCGGCCCGAGGTAGGGAACTGGAAGTTGATGCAATCGTGATTGCTCAGTTCTTCAGTGGTCGCCGGGCGGCCATGCTTGTCCCAGTAGGCGGGAGAAGCCACCACATACTGCGGAATCTGCGCCAGATTACGCGCCACCATGCGGCTGTCCGGCATCATGCCGATACGCACCCCCACATCGTAGCCGTCTTCGATCAGGTCGCTGAAATGGTCATCCAGGCCAAAGAACACGCGGATCTTGGGGTAGCGTTCGCAGAATTCGCCCATGATGGGCAAAATGAAACGGCGACCAAAAGAATTGGGCATGCTGACGCGCAAATGACCGGCCGGTTCATCACGGCTGGCTTTCAGCTGGTTGATGGCCGAATCAAGATTGTTCACCGGCCCGCGGCATTGCGCATAGAAGCGGCGTCCATCCTCCGTCAGGGTCAGCTGGCGGGTAGTCCGGTTAAACAGGCGAACCTCCAGCTCCTGCTCCAGTCGCGCAATGCTTTGACTGATAGCCGCCGGCGATACCCCCAGTTTTCTTGCAGCATCCGAGAAACTGCCATTCTCGGCGGTGGTCATGAAGACCATCAAAGCTTTTAAAGTATCCATAGCTGAAACGTTCCCTGAGCGGCATTGAACTCATGCGACCGACTGATGCACGGCATTCCCCGCCCCGGCTGCATGATTTGCCAACTTCATTATTAAGTAGTTCTTCTTTAAAAAGCGTACACCATATCCAGTGAATAATGAAGTTTGACTTACGTTTCCGGCCTGAAATGCCAGTAATCTGTTTCAAATTTCACAATTTTCTGGAGTCCTTTGGCAGAAACAAGCCAAATTCGCTCTGATTTTAAAACACTGCCAACATCTTGACATTGGCATTTAATATCAATCACGACACACCGCCACCCGGCTGCATGCTGTCAGCAGCCAGGGCACAAGCCCGCTGCTGACGGTCGGCATACGCTTAACAATCAATATTGTTCAAGACCGCAACAAAAGATAGTTCGAGCTTAAACAAAGCCGCTATCGTCCAGGACGGCATCAGATCCCCCCGGAAAGGGATCGCCATCATTCTGCAGCACCGCCGGCAAGCCAACTCTGTGCAACATCAAACGGCATCACCACAAGAGCCTGTCCAAGGCAGGCCGCCAGCCAACGGCAGAACCTTGATCCCGCCACCGCCACGGCCATCACGACGCACCGCATACCCGGCATTTGTGCCATATGCCCACCCTGCCTGCCCTTGCCCCGCCGCAGACAAAACGCCTGAGCATCAAACACAAACCGGCCACAAGCCGGCAGCTGTTTTGGCCATGACATGGGCAGAACACTCAGGAAAAAGCATCCCGCCACCCCGGAAAATTCCGCACAGTCTTACTGAACATAGAGAAATTACTTATTCAGCATAGCGATCGCTCTACTTGGGCCTTTACCTACTGGTTTCGCCTGGTGGCTGCTTAATAAACTCCAGACCAGCCAGCAAGCATCGCTAGTGGAGTCCGGCGCTCAAATTGCCACGCCTTCATGATGAACGCTGGAACATTGCAAGCGGACCACCGTCTTGGCCACCCGACAATGAAGGTCACGTCATCATGCACAGCAAGCTTCCCTTTGCTCAACCCATACCGGGCAACCTGTCCCCGGCCAGCCAGAAGACCCTGCTGGACTGGATTCATACCGTCGGCCAGATCGAGACCGAAAACGAACTCAAGCTCTATCTGGACCACCTGCAATCGCAACTGCCCACCAAACACATGGTGATCACCCTGGGGCGCATCAACCAGCACCAGCAATTGCACCGCGTGGAAAAAGTAGTGAATGTCAGCTTTCCGGAAGACTGGGTAGAGCACTACATGAGCCACAACTACATCAGCTGTGACCCGGTGCTGCGTTCGGTCATGGGGCAGGGCCCCATCCACTGGGCCGACAAGTTTTCCCGTGCCAAGGGCCAGCAGGAAAAACAGTTCATCCAGGAACTGACCTCCATCGGCATGGGCAACGGCATCAGCTTCAGCGCACTGTCCGAACGGCAGAACCTGGTCTGTGTGCTATCGGTTTCCGGCAGTGAAATCGGCAAGGACAGCCAGCTCACCGAAATGCTGAACAGCCTGCTGCTGCATCTGCGCCAAGCCGCCGGCCGGGTGGCCAATCTGGCGCCGGCCGCTCCCGCCGCCATGCCGCTGTCGCAGCGCGAATTCGACATTTTCCACTGGATGAGCCATGGCAAGACCAATTGGGAAATTGCCACCATCCTGGGCATTAGTGAAAGGACGGTGAAATTCCATGTCGCCAACATCATCCGCAAACTGAATGCCAACAACCGCACCCACGCCATCGTCATCGGCCTGCAACTGGGGCTGACCACGGTCGCCGGCACGATGTAGCCTGCGGCAAGATGACAGAGCAGGCACTACAGCCAGTAACGGCAGAAACGGCTTGCCGCTAGAATCGATACTCCAATGGCAACTGCACCGTATCCGTGCGGTACAGCACTGTCAGAGGAGTTTCAATCTGCAAGTCTCTTCTTGATTGACCCATGCACTCACCTGAAACATTCGGCCCCGGCTTCACGGGGCCTTTTTTTGGCTGTGCGCCATGCTCTGCCCCGGCAACAGCATGAGCCTGCGCAAGCCATCACCAGCATCTTCCGGTCAAGACCCTGTTACAAGGCAGGGCGATTTGTTACAGTCGCTGCTCCTGCTGATTCCTCTGCTTACCGGCCATGAATGCCTTTACCAGTTGCAACCCCGCCACCGCCGAGGTGGTGTTTACCCGTCCTGGCTGGAGCCAGGCCCAGCTTGACGACTCCATCCAGCGGCTGAAATCTGCCCAGACCCACTGGGCGGCCCTGAGCGTGTCCCAACGTGCCGAGCGCATGCTGAAACTGGCCGTGCAACTGGAAACCCACCGTGAACAACTGGCGGCGCTGGTGACACTGGAAGTCGGCAAGCGCACCGCCGAGTGCCTGGCCGAAATCGACAAGTCGGCGCAGCTGATACGCTATTACGCCGAGTTGGCCCCTGCCCTGCTGGCCCCGCAATCCATTGCCACCCAGGCCAGCCAGAGCGGTGTGGCCTTCGAGCCGCTGGGCTGCGTGCTGGCGGTGATGCCGTGGAACTTCCCCATCTGGCAATTGCTGCGCTTTGCCGTGCCGGCGCTGATGGCGGGCAATACCTGCCTGGTGAAACCCGCCCCCTCGGTGCCGCAATGCACGCAGTTGCTGCTGGAACTGGTGCACGCCGCCGGGCTGGATTGCCTGGACATCGCCTGGATCGATCACGAGCTGGTGGAAGAAGCCATCCGCCGCAGCGACGCCGTGGCCTTTACCGGCTCCACCCATACCGGACGCCTGATCGCCAGCCTGGCTGGCAAGCATCTGAAAAAAACCGTGCTGGAACTGGGCGGCAGCAATCCCTTTATCGTGCTGGCCGATGCCGATGTCGAGGCTGCCGCGCAGGATGCGGTCAATTCGCGTTATCGCGACGCCGGCCAAAGCTGCAATGCGGCCAAACGCATGATCGTGGTGCCGGAAATTGCCGAGCAATTTGTTGCCGCCTTTGTCGCCGCCGCCAGCGCATTGCGCCCCGGCGACCCGCGCGACCCGGCCACCACCCTGTCACCGCTGACCCGCGCCGATCTGCGCGAGGCCCTGCATGCGCAGGTGCTGGATGCCTGTCACCAGGGTGCCCGCCTGTTGCTGGGCGGCCAGTTGCCAGCGGCCCCCGGTTTCTTCTATCCGGCCACGGTGCTGGACCATGTACATGCCGGCTGTCGGGTTTATCACGAGGAAGTGTTCGGCCCGGTGGCCAGCATCCTGCGCGCCCGTGACGAGGCCGATGCCATCCGGCTGGCCAATGACACGCCGTTTGGCTTGGGTGCCTCCATCTATACCGCGGACACCACCCATGGCTGGGAACTGGCACGGCAGCTGGAAGTGGGCAGCGTCTTTCTCAACCGCCACACCAGCTCGGATCTGCGCCTGCCTTTTGGCGGCGTCAAGGCTTCCGGCTATGGGCGCGAGCTGTCGGAGTTCGGCCTGTATGAATTCGTCAATGTCAAAACCTACTGGCAGAAATAAGCCGCACGGCGGCCAGTGCGGCAATGCGCTACACTGGCCTGCTGTTTCGCTGCTGGCCGCCCTGCACGGTTTGTCATGAAGTTTCGTCCTGCATCCACTACTGTCCTCGCCTGGCTGGTCTTGCTGGCCTGCTTGGGCTATTTCGGCCTGATTGCCGCCGCACCGGCCCTGTTGCAGGGCGATATCGGCGGCTGGCCGCGCGCCATCCTGCTGGCCTTGCTGTTGTTTCTGCTGTTTTTCGCAGTCACCCTGTGGCATATCCGGGCAAGCGACCGAAAGCCAGACGCATGAGTCCGGCCACGCTTCTTTTCCTGCTGTTCATCGCCACCAGCCTGCTGCTGACCCGCCGGGCGGCACGGCTCACCCGTTCTGCCGATGACTTCTATACCGCCGGCGGACAATTGCCGGCCTGGCAAAATGGCCTGGCGCTGGCAGGCGACTTTCTGTCGGCAGCGGCCTTTCTCGGCTCCATCGGCATGTATCTGGGACAGGGCTACGACTCACTGGTGTATGCGGTAGGCACGCTGGCCGGCTGGCCGCTGTTGATGCTGCTGCTGGCCGACAAGCTGCGGGCACTGGGGCGCTACAGTGTGGCCGAGGTATTGGCCAGCCGTTTTGACGAGCGCCCGG
Source organism: Aquitalea magnusonii (assembly GCF_003202035.1). GTDB lineage: Bacteria > Pseudomonadota > Gammaproteobacteria > Burkholderiales > Chromobacteriaceae > Aquitalea > Aquitalea magnusonii. The sequence continues at coordinate 221,500 of NZ_QJKC01000004.1, forward strand.
TACGGCTGATGAGCATCATCAGCTCGCTCACCATCACGCTGTTTTATCTGATCGTGCAACTGGTCGGGGCCGGCAAGCTGTTGCAGTTGCTGTTCGGTCTGCCCTATCTGGCCGCAGTCGGGCTGGTGGTGTTGCTGATGGTGCTGCAAGTGGGGCTGGGCGGCATGCTGGCCACCAGCTGGGTACAGATGAGCAAGGCCGCGCTGATGCTGCTGTGTGCGCTATTGCTGGCCGGCGGGGTGCTGCAACGCTTCGGCTACAGCGCGCCCGCCCTGTTTGCCGAGGTAGACCGGCTCAGCCATGGACAGGCGCTCTTGCCCGGCCCATCGCTGTCCGACCCGCTGGATGCCCTGTCGCTGGGCCTGGGACTCAGCCTGGGCTTGCTGGGTCTGCCACATATCCTGCTGCGTTTTTTCACCGTGGCCGATGGCCGTGCTGCCCGCCACTCGGTGGGCTGGGCCACCGGCATCGTCGGCCTGTTTTTCCTGCTGAATATCTTGATCGGCTATGGCGCACTGGTGCTGGTCGGGCCTGCCGCCCCATTTCATGATGCCGCCGGCAAGCTGCTGGGTGGCGGCAATATGGCGGCGCTGCATCTGGCCGCGCTACTGGGCGGGCCATGGCTGCAGGCACTGATTGCCGGCGTGGCCTTTGCCACCATCCTGGCGGTGCTGGCCGGGCTGGCCATGGCCGGTGCCAGTGCCATCAGCCACGATCTGTATGCCTTGTGGCTATGCCGCGGTCAGGCTGATCCACAGCGGGAATGGCAGCTGTCGCGGCTGGCCGTGCTGCTGCTGGGAGTGGCCGCCGTGCTGCTGTCCACCCTGTTCCAGAATCTGAATATCGCCTTTCTGGTGGGCCTGGCTTTCGCCATCGCTGCCTCCAGCAATTTCCCGGTCCTGCTGCTGACCCTGCACTGGCGCGGCCTGACAGCGCGCGGGGCGCTGACCGGCGGCGGCTGCGGCATGCTGGCTGCGCTGGGGCTGATCATCAGCGGCCCGACCGTGTGGGTGGGCATGCTCGGCCATGCCCGGCCGCTGTTCCCCTATGCCAACCCGGCATTGTTCTCCGTGCCGCTGGCCTTTGCCGCCGCCTGGCTGGCCTCGGTCTGCGACAAGGGGCATGGCCGCAGCATTGACGCGGCACAAGCAGGCGCCGACACTGCCAATCATTCCACCTCATCCGGGCCAGCCTTGCAGCAAACAGGCTGGCCGCCAGCACAACACCGCAATAGAAAAACCACATGACCACACTGACTCTGTACGGCAACTGCTTTTCCGGCCATAGCTACAAGGTGCGCCTGGCACTGATGCTGGCCGATGTATCCCATGACTACGTTCATGTCGACCTGGCGCTGCCGCGCGCCGAACGCGCCGAGGACTTCCGCGCCGTCAGCCGCTTTGGCGAGGTGCCGGTGCTGGTAGCGGACGGTACCGCCATGTGCCAGTCCAATGCCATCCTGCAATGGCTGGCCGACAATTACGGTCGGCTGGATGGTGCGCCGGGCGAACGCCAGCTGGTGCGCGAATGGCTGTGCTGGGAGAGCAACCGTATCGGCTTCTCCCTGCCCAATCTGCGCCTGGCACGCAAGTTCTTCCCGCAACCGGCCGAGGTCACTGCCTGGCTGGAGCAACGGGTGCGCGCCGACCTGGCCGTGCTGGACAACACCCTGAGCCAGCATGCCTACCTGATCGGCACGACCCCGACCATCGCCGACCTGTCGGCCAGTGCCTATCTGTGGTGGCTGGGCGATGCCGGACTGGACATCGCCAGCTGGCCGCATGTGGCGGCCTGGCTGCAGCGCATCAGCCAGCTGCCTGGCTGGCAGCATCCGGATGAGCTGATGGCGGCTGAGATTCCGGACTGAAACACACAGGGGGAAACGTGATGGAACGGCCATCCTGCATCAGACACTGGCGCGAGCTGCAAGAAGCGGACACGGCCAGTTACCCGGGCAGCAGCGAGTTGCTGTCCATCGGTTCGCCGCTGGGCCGCTTTTTTGGCCTGCAGCGCATCGGCATTCATCATGAACTGCTGCCGCCGGGTCGTCGTACTTCCTGGCCGCATGCCGAAAAGACCGAGGACGAATTCGTCTACGTGCTGGAAGGCGAACCGGATGTCTGGCTGGATGGCGTGCTGCATCGCCTGCAAGCCGGTGACTCGGTGGGTTTTCCCGCCGGCAGCGGCATTGCCCACAGCTTCCTTAACAATACCGCGCACGATGTGCGGCTGCTGTGTGTGGGCGACCGCGACCGCGACGACAACCAGCTGCACTACCCGCTGCATCCGGCGCGCAATGATGCGCTTGGCCCTCGTCACTGGCGTGATTGCCCCGGCCAGTTGCAGGGCGCACACGACGGTCTGCCGGATGCCTTGCGCGCACAACAGGAGCATGACTGACATGCCCCCGTTTCTCGCTGCCGTTGCCGCCATCATCGGGCCGCAACATCTGCTGACCCAGCCGCAGGATACCGCCGCCTACGCCCTGGACTACCGCCGCCGCTATCAGGGCCTGCCGCTGGCGGTGGCCCTGCCCGGCAGCACGGCCGAAGTGGCGGCACTGCTGCAGCTGTGTCAGGCACATCAGGTCGCCGTGGTGCCGCAAGGCGGCAACACCTCCACCTGTGGCGCCGCCACGCCGGATGCCTCCGGCCGCCAGCTGGTGATCGGCCTGCGCCGGCTCAACCGTCTGCGCGCCATCGACACCGCCAATGACAGCATCACGGTGGAGGCCGGCATGACGCTGGCCCAGCTACAACAGCTGGCCGCAGACGCCGGCCGGCTGTTTCCGCTGTCCCTGGCCAGCGAAGGCAGCTGCCAGATCGGTGGCAATCTTTCCACCAATGCCGGCGGGCTGGCAGTGCTGCGTTACGGCACCATGCGCGAACTGACACTGGGGCTGGAAGTGGTGCTGCCGGATGGGCGGGTGCTGCATCAGCTCTCCGCCCTGCGCAAGGACACCAGCGGGCTGGATGTAAAGCAGCTGTTTATCGGGGCAGAAGGCCAGCTGGGGCTGATTACCGCCGCCACGCTCAAGCTGTTTCCGCTGCCCACCGCCCATGCCACGGCCTGGCTGGGGGTAGCGGGCAGCCAGGCCGCCATCGCCCTGCTGTCGGCCTTGCGCCAGGCTTTTGGCGACCGGCTGACCACTTTTGAAATCATGTCGCAAGCCTGCCAGCAGCTGCTGGACAAATACCACCCCGGCCAGCTGCCCTTCATCCAGCCGTGGGCGGTACTGGTGGAGCTATCCGACAGCGGCGACAGCCAGGCACTGCAACAGCAGCTGGTGGACTGGCTGGCCACACAGACGCTGGGTGACGGCGTGCTGGCACACAGCGAAGCCGAACGCCAGCGCCTGTGGCAGCTGCGTGAAGCCATGTCGGAAACCCAGAAGCGCGATGGCCCCAGCATCAAGCACGATATCGGCGTCCCCAGCTCGGCCATTCCGGTCTTTCTGGCCGAGTGCGAGGCGGCACTGACTCGCGCCTTTCCCGGCGTGCGCATCCTTGCCTTCGGCCATGCCGGCGATGGCAATCTGCATTACAACATCAGCTTTACCCGGCCGGACAATGCCGATCTGTTCGAGGACGAGGATAGCGTCAATGCCATCGTCTACGAGCTGGTCTACCGCCATCAGGGCACACTGGCGGCAGAGCATGGTGTGGGCCAGCTCAAGGGCCACTGGCTGCAGCGCTACCAGGACCCGCTTGCCCTGCAGCTGATGCGCAGCATCAAGCAGCTGCTGGACCCGCAGGGGCTGATGAATCCCGGCAAGTGGTTGTCCGCTCTCGGCGATGAATAGCGGCTGACAGCTCTGTCACGCTCCCGGTAACGTTACGCCCTTGCTGGCCACGCTAAGCCAGCGCCGCCAGATCGGCCGCCAGCCGGGCCAGCAGGCCCGGCCAGTCGCCGGCCTGCTGCTGACGGTACAAGCGCAGCGCCGGATACCATGGCGTGTGCGCGCCCTCCCAGCCCCAGCGCCAGTCGGTATGGCTGGCCGACAGTAACAGCCAGCAGCGCAGTCCCAGGCTGCCGGCCAGATGCGCCAGCGCGGTGTCCACCGTCACCAGCCCGTCCAGTTGTGCCAGTACGCCCGCCGTATCCGCCAGATCAGCCAGTCCACCCTCCCCGGCCTGCAGCTGCGGCCACTGCCCCAGCCATGTCTGCTCGGTGGCGTCAGTTGGCAATTGCAGGCTGAGCCACTCGATATGCGGCAGTTGCAACAGCGGCGTCAGCTGGCGGATGTCGGGCAGCGAACGGTGATGATCAAAGGGATGCCGCGCATGGCCACGCCATACCAGTCCCAGCCGCAGCTTGCGCTGTGGGGCCGGCAGTGCGGGAACGGGTGGCAGGACAAACCGTGCTGGCGGCGTGCGCGCCGGATCGGGCTGCAGCAACCAGGGCAGGCTCATGGAAAAAACATGGCAATCGTGGGCCGGTAAGGCCATGTCCAGGCTGGTGAGCGGCAGGAATTGCACCGGACAGCTCAGCGCCATGCTGTGCAACAGGCGCATCAGCTCCGGCCGGCACACCACGCTCAGACGCGCAGCCTGCAACAAGGGCAGATAGCGGCAACACTGCAGGGCATCGCCCAGCCCCTGCTCGAACCACACCAGCAGATGTCGCCCGGCCAGCGACTCGCCCTGCCAGCGCGGCGCAGCAAGACATGGCAGGCCCAGCTCGACAGGTGGGCGTAGCAGGCGCGCTTCGTGTGCCTGCCAGCCCTCCTGCCAGCGCCCCTGTGCCAGCAGCAGATAGCCCAGGTTCTGCAGATGCCGTGGCTGTTGTGGCTGGCTGGTCACCGCCTGACGCCAGGCCGCTTCGGCCGCCGCCGCCTGGCGCAATTCGCTGCAGGCCAGTGCCCAGATCGCCGCCTGGCCGGCATCCGCCTGGGCAAGCGGCACAGATTGCTGCAGCAAGCGCATGGCCTCCCTGGCCATGCCCTGGTGCAGACAGGCCGCCGCCAGTGCCGCCGCCTCGGCATGACTCAACTGCGGCAAGCGCAATGCCCGCTGCAACAAGCGCGCCGCCAGCCGCCAGCGCCGCTGCCGCTGGCACAGCAGCAGCAGGTCGTGCAGCGCCAGCACATGATCGGGCTGCAAGCGCAACAAGCGGCGCCAGCAGGCCGCCTCCTGCACCGCGCGGCCCTCTTGCTGATAACGCCGCGCCAGGCGGAACAGGCTGTCCTGGTGTCGCGGGTTGTGCGCCAATTCCGCCTGGTAATGCAGCACGGCCTGGGCCGTGTCGCCGCCGTCCTCATGCAGGCAGCCCAGGTTGTAATGGGCATCGGCCACCGCCGCATCCAGTTGCAGTGCCTGCAGCCAGCAGTGGCGGGCCAGCTCGCCCTGCCCCAGCCTGGCGGCACAGACGCCCAGCAGATTCCACATCGGTGCATTGTCCGGCTCGGCCTGCAGACAATCCTGTGCCGCCAGCAAGGCAGCGGGCAGCTTGTGCTCGGCCAGCAGCGTGGCGGCAAGCAGGGCCAGTGGCGACAGCATCTTCAAACAGCCCTCCTTGCACGGCAGCCGACGGTAAAAAGCCGCCCGAAGGCGGCTGCGCTCGTGCATTTTAGCGGCTTACAGCCGGAACTTGGCAAACTCGCCATTCATCTGTCCGGCCTGGCCGGCGAGGCCCTGCAAGGTTTCGCTGGCCTGCTGCAGCAGGCTGTCGTTTTCCAGCACCCGGCTGTTGATCTGCTCCGAGCTTTGCGCAATCAGCGTGCTGGCATTGTGCTGTTCCTGGGTGGAATGGGAAATCTCTGACATCTTGCTCACCACTTCCAGCATGGAGTGGCGGATGGACTGGATGGTGGCCACCGCCTGCTGGGTAAGCAGCACGCCATCGTTCACCACGGTCACCGTCTGCTGCACATCGCCCACCGCCTTGCCGGTTTCCGTGCGGATGGCCGTCACCATGCCGGCAATTTCCACCGTGGCCTGCGCCGTGCGCTCGGCCAGCTTGCGTACTTCGTCGGCCACCACGGCAAAGCCGCGGCCCTGCTCGCCGGCCCGCGCGGCCTCGATGGCGGCGTTGAGCGCCAGCAGATTGGTCTGGTCGGCGATATCGCGGATCACCTCGGTAATGCCGGAAATCTGCTGCGAGCGCTGCTCCAGTGCCGCCAGCATGCTTTCCAGCGAGCGCACCGACTGCACCGTGCTTTCCATGCCATCGGCCAGCTGCAGCATGCCCTGCGCGCCGGACTCCAGCCCGCTGCCGGTGGCGCTGGCCAGCTGGTCGGCCGCCCGCGCATTGTCGGCGATATGGGCGATGCTGACGGTAATCTGCTCCAGCGTGGCGGCATTGGACGAAGACATGTCGGAAATGCTGCGCGCGCTGTCTGCCACGCCCTGCACCTGGGACGACACCTGGCCGACACCCGCCATCACGCCGCCGGCATTGTCGCGCAGGCCACGGAACAGCGTGGCCAGTTGCGTCACAAACTGGTTGAAAGCGCGGGCGGTGGCGGCGATTTCATCCTGCCCGCCCTCCTGCAGCCGCAGGGTGAGATCGCCCTCACCGTGGGCAATGTCTTCCATGGCGTTTTTCAAGGCCACCAGTCCGCCCAGCATGCGCCCCAGCAGCAGCCCGGCCAGCGGAATCAGCAAGGCAAACACCAGCACGCTCAGGCCGGCCACAGTCAGCAACAGGGTATCAAGCGGTGCCAGGATGGCATCCTTGTGCGTGGCCAGCCCGATCAGCCAGTCGCTGTCCGGAATGCGCTGCACCGACAACAGCATGTCCTGATCGCCCATGCGTACCTGTTGCAGGCTGGCCGACCCGGCCAGCTCGGCCAGCTTGTCGGCGGTCAGCTCGGGGGCCAGCTGGCTGAGGGGCTTGAGGGTCAGTGCCGCCTGCGGATGCGCCAGCAGCTTGCCCTTGCTGTCGGCGATAAAGGCATAGCCACCGCCGCGAATCTGCAGTGACAGCACTGACTTGACCAGGCTGTCGACGAAAACATCGCCCCCCACCACCCCCACCGTGCTGCCCGCATGCGTGATGGGGGCGGCCACGGTGATGGTGAGCTTCTTGCTGGCTTCATCGACATAGGGCTCGGTCACGATCGGCTTGCCGGCGGCCATGGCCTGCTTATACCAGTCGCGCTCGGTCACCTTGTAGTCGGCCGGGGCGCTCCAGTCGTCGGAAAACAGCGAATGGCCATCGGCAAAACCGGCGTAATTCACATTGAAACCGGCCTTGGCGCCCACCTTGAGAAAACGCAGGGCATCGGCCTCGCCGGCCACGCTGGCCTGGGCGGCGATTTCCTGTTTCTTGTCATCCAGCCAGGTTTTCACCACGCTGCTCTGCCCCTTGAGCGCAGAATCGAATTCGTGATTCAGCCCGCTGAGAATTTCTCCGCGCATCTGGATGAATACAAGCAGTACCAGCACCAGGCCAAACAAGGCCATCAGCAAGGCATTGAAGGCTATCAGTTTGCTGCGCAAGGATTTCATGTTTTCCCCTCGTATGCTTAAAGAGCCGCTCACACAAGCTTGTGGAGAACCCCGGCCAAGGCGCGCCGCCGCAGACGGTACATGGCGTACGGCAAGGCGGCGCCACGCTGGAGCGGGGGTTTGTCAGCGGCTATCAGGGTCGAATTGTTGCAGCTCACCGTTAAAATCTCGTTCAGCCATGCGCCTTTTTCCGGGCGGCGAGCACGCATGGCCATCATTAAATTATGAAAATCTAATTTACAATTTGATCCAGCACAGCAAAGTGGCTGGCCAGCGACCAGCACCGCTACGGCACAGCGAGGAAACAGCGCGGCACGGATCCCTGCCCTGACAGGGCAGGTCGGCGACAAGGCAGCAGGGGCCGGCCAGGTGGCGGCGCGCAGGAAAGGCGGGAGGCAGGCAAAAAAAATCCCCTGAGGGTTCTCAGGGGCCAACACGAGGAAGAAACATCTGGCTGGGGTTACCAGCTTGATGCTTCGAGGGGCTAACACCACAAAAGGCCTTGCGGCCTTCAGTGCGATGCACAATTTAGCGCAAAAGCTCTATTCTGTCCATTCAATTCAGCAGCTTAGACCCGCTGACAAAACCCCCGCTCCTGCCTTGCGCCTCCTTGCCGTACTCTTTGTACTGTCGCGTCGGCGCGCCGTGGCCGGGTTCTCTACGGGGTTTTGTCAGCCGCTCTTAGCGCTCATGCCCACTGGTAATCCTTGAACATTTCACGCAGTTTCATCTTCTGCAGCTTGCCGGTGGCGGTATGCGGCAGCTCGTCCAGAAACACCACGTCGTCCGGCGTCCACCACTTGGCAATCTTGCCTTCGTAAAAGCCGATCAGCTCTTCGCGGGTGGCGCTGGCACCGGGCTTGAGCACTACCACCATCAAGGGGCGTTCGTCCCACTTGGGATGCAGCACACCGATGGCCGCGGCTTCGGCCACCGCCGGATGACCCACCAGGATGTTTTCCAGTTCGATGGAGCTGATCCACTCGCCACCGGACTTGATCACGTCCTTGGTGCGGTCGGTGATCTTCATGTAGCCATCGCGGTCGATGGTGACCACGTCGCCGGTATTGAACCAGCCATCCTCGGTATGCGAGTCGTCCAGCTCGCGCTTGAAGTAGCGCGACAGCACCCAGGAACCCTTGACCTGCAGATTGCCAAAGGCCACGCCGTCATTGGGCAGCGGCTTGCCTTCGTCGTCGACAATGCGGATGGCCACGCCGTAAATGGGACGACCCTGCTTGGTTTGCAGTGCACGTAGTGTCGGTGTGTCGCAACCGTTGTGCTTGAACTTGGGCGTACTGGTGGTGCCACAGGGCGACAATTCGGTCATGCCCCACAGCTGGCGCAGCTCGGCACCGTGTTCGGCCAGCTGGTCCACCATGCTTTCCGGCGCGGCCGAACCACCGACAATGACCCGCTTCAGGCTGTGAATCTTCAGGTGATTCTTCTGGCAATGCTGCAACAGCATCATCCAGATGGTGGGCACACCGGCCGCCATGGTGACGCCTTCGCTTTCGATCAGCTCGTACAGATTGACGCCGTCCATCTTGGGGCCGGGCAACACCAGCTTGGCCCCGTTCATGGTGCAGCTGTAGGGCAGGCCCCAGCCATTGACGTGGAACATCGGCACCACCGGCATGATGGCACCCTGGGCCGAGATATCCAGGCTGTCCGGCAGCGAACTGGCAAAGGCATGCAGCACGGTGGAACGGTGCGAATACAGCACGCCCTTGGGGTTGCCGGTGGTACCCGAGGTGTAGCACAGGCTGGAGGCGGTGTTTTCGTCGAAATCCGGCCACTGGTATTGGTCGCTATGGCTGTTGACCAGGTCTTCGTAGCACAAGAGGTTGTCCAGCGTGGACTCGCGCGGCATGTGGGCGCGGTCGGTCAGCAGGACAAAATGCTGCACGGTGGTCAGTTCGGCAGCGATCTGCTCCACCACGGACAGGAAGCTGAGATCAAACATCAGCACCTTGTCTTCGCCGTGATTGATGATGTAGCTGATCTGCTCGGCAAACAGGCGCGGGTTGACGGTATGACAGATGGCACCGGAGCCGGAGGTGGCGAAGTAGATTTCGTAGTGGCGGTAACCGTTCCAGGCCAGGGTGCCCACGGTGTCGCCGTGCTGCACACCAAGCCCGGCCAGCGCATTGGCCAGCTGCCGGCTGCGGCGGGCAGCTTCACGGTAGGTATAGCGGTGAATCGGGCCTTCCACGGTACGCGACACGATCTCGCTGTCGCCATGGTAGGTTTCGGCATGTTGCAGCAGGGCGGAGATCAGCAGCGGCTGCTCCATCATTTGTCCACGCATCTTGTTTCCCCTCTATTGTCGTGGTTTGGAATGCATCAAAAGACCATAGGCATTTTGGGGCATTTGCTCCAATCACATTTTCTGATGAAAACCGGAAAGACCTGCTGATGAAAACAGAGGTTTGCAGGGGAATGGATGGGAAGTTTCCTAGCGCTTGCTTGGCAGAAAGCACAATAAAGCCCTGCTGCAGCAGGGCTAAGGCGGGCAAGGCAGCAAAGGGCGGCGTTCTGGCGGCCAGCCCACTGCAAAGGCGGACGACAAGCAGCTTGCCAGTTGGCCCGCGGCGGCACTGTGCTGGCAATACAACAGCTGATGCGTTTTAGCTTTTGACCGGGCGCTTGGCCAGCATGCGTTGCAAGGTGCGGCGGTGCATGCCCATGGAGCGGGCGGTAGCCGAGATATTGCCATCATGCTCGTTCAGCACCCGTTGCAGATGCTCCCAGGTAACCCGCCGCAGGGACATCGGCTGTGGTGACAGCGGCAGCTCCGGATTGGCCATCACCTGCTGGAAGGCCGCCAGGATGTCATCCACCCCGGCCGGCTTGGCCAGGTATTGCACCGCGCCCAGCTTGGTCGCCTCCACCGCGGTGGCGATGCTGGCATAGCCGGTCAGCACCACCACCGCAGCATGCGGATAGCACTGCCGCAATTCGGGCAACAGCCGCAGGCCGCTTTCGCCTTCCAGATTCAGGTCCAGCAGGATGCGCAGCGGTGGTTCATCCCGTGTTTGCAGCGCAGCAGCGCCATCGGCGGCGCACTCGACGCGAAAGCCGCGCCGCGTCAGCGAACGCGCCAGCACCGTGGCAAAAGCCTGGTCATCATCGACCAGCAGGAAATCCAGCGCCATTTCACTCCTCCTGTGACAAGGGCAGCCGCACGCAGGCGTGTACGCCCCCCTCGGCACGGTTATCCAGGGTCAGGGTTCCGCCCAGCCGCGCCAGCGTGGCATGACTGAGCATCACCCCCAGCCCCATGCCGGCCGGCTTGTCCGAATCCAGCGGCGCCAGGCCGGCGCGTTGCAATTGCTGGGCGCTGAGACAGCCTTCGCGATTGATGATGTCCAGCTGCAACTGACCGTCCAGCAAGGATGCGGTAACCGTCAGCGCGCCGCCACCGGCCTCGGCCGCATTATTGATCAGATTGAAAAAGGCCGGCCAGAAGGCGGCATCCAGCCGCACCCGCGGGTCCGCACCGGCCGGGGCCTGCCAGTCCAGCTGCACATCCGGCCGCAGGCTGCGCCAGCCGGACAGCTGCTGCGCCAGGGTGGCGAACAGCGGAATGGCGGCATCCTGTTGCTGAATGCCCTGCTTGAGCCGCGCCAGCGCCTGGGCACAGCTGCCCAGCTGGGCCTGCATCAATTGCAGGTCCTCTTGCAGATTCGCATCCGCCGCATGCTGTTGCAGCATGTCATCCACCAGCAGGGTCAGGGTATTGATCGGGGTGGACAGCGAATGCGCCGCGCCGGCTGCCTGCATGCCCACCGCCAGCAGTTGTTCATCGCGCAACTGGGTTTCCCGCGCCGCGGCCAGCGCCGCCTCGCGCGCCGCCAGCTGACGGGCCAGCCAGGACACAAAGCTGGTGATCAGCAGCGCCGACAGGGCAAAGGTCAGCCACATGCCGACCAGGTGCAGGGAAAAGGCATAGGCGGCATCGCTGCCCTGCAAGGGCCAGGGCAGGTGCCAGCCAAACAGCGCGGCATAGGCCAGCATGCTGAGCAAGGACAGGCCCCAGGCAAACAGGCCGGGCGACAGCAGGGCGGCAAACAGCACCGGCGGCAGATACAGCGAGGCCAGCGGATTGGCCGCACCGCCGCTGAACGCCATGCACTCGGTCAGGGCCAGCAGGTCGGCCAGCAAACCCAGCCGCAACAGGGGCAGGGCCGGGCTACCCTGGCGCAAGCGCTGGCTGAGTACCGCGTTGAACAAGGCCAGTGTGGCCAGCGCCTGCAACAGCAGCAGCCAGGGCAGCGCCAGGCCGGACAGTGCGCACAGCAGCAGCAACAGGCCACCGGCGGCCAGCATCAGCCAGCGCAGACGGGCGATCAGGCGCACCGCATCCGGCAGATCGGCGACCAGACGGGAAGAGGAGGAAAACAGTTGGGCCAGCATGGCCGACACTTTAGCATCCCGCAGCGCCGATGGTGACTGCGACATAATGCCGCACACCATGGCCGGCTGCGCTGTCGGACCGACCGCCCCCTCACCGCGGCGGCAAGCCGCGACAGCACTGCCCTGCTCGTCGCCGCCCGGCCAGTCTGCTAGTCTTGCAACACTTTTTGTCGAACTGAGCCGGATGAAACATTTGAAACTCGCAGGCTGCGGCCTGATCCTGTTTATCGCGCTGGGGCCACTGGTGGGCTTGCTGGCCAGCGGGGTCATCCCCATGCTGGCCTACATCATCGGTGCCTTACCGGCCGCGCTGGCCGGCATGCTGCTGGTGCTGCTGCGCCTGTCGCTGGATGCCGGCATCAGCCGCTGGCAGCAAAGCTGGCCGCGCTGGCGCCTGCTGGCGCTGGCGGCCCTGCCCGGCGCCCTCATCGGCGGCGTCGTCACCGTGTATTACAGCCGCTGGCTGCAGCCGGCTTTGTACGACCCGCTGTTCAACTATTATGTCGGGGCCGTGGCGGGCGGGGTATGCAATGCCTTGTTCTGGCAATTGCGCAGCCAGGCCGGGCCAGAAGGCTGATCCACCGCACCCGGCAAGGGGCGGTGACCAAAAGAAAGCCCGCCGGGTCGGGGCGGGCTGCAACTCTTGGATGTGCCGGGCAAAACCTTGGGCAACCCGGCTAACATTGACTCAGCCTACGCCATGCTGCCGTGGCCGCCAATGCGACAGATTGTCGCAGGCAGCCACTCAGGCCACATGCAGGCTCACCTGCAAGCCGCCCTCGGGGCGATTGGCCAGTTGCAGGCGCAGGCCGTGCAGGCTGGCAATGCGCTCGACAATGGACAAGCCCAGCCCGCTGCCCGGCATGTCCTGGCCGGGCGGACGGAAAAAGCGTTCATGCACCCGCGCCAGCCACTCCGGCGCAATACCCGGCCCGTTATCCCGCACCAGCAGGCCAGTCGCAGCCGCCTGCAATTCGATGCAGGCACCGGGCGGGCAATAGCGCACCGCATTGTCCAAGAGATTGCGCAGCATCAGGGTGAGCAAGGTGGCATCGCCGGCCAAGGGCAAGACCTGTGCCGCGCTGTCCTGCCAATGCAGTTGCAGCTGCATGTTCTTGGCCGCGGCGGCGGCAGACACATCGGCCATGGCGTCGCGGCATACCACGGCCCAGTCCACCGGCTGCGCCGCCGGCAAGCCCTGCAGCGGGTCCAGCCGCGATAGCGCCAGCAATTGCTCCACCAGGCGCGTGGCGCGACCAATGCCCTGCTGCAACTGCCCTAGCGCATGCTGGCGGCCGGCTTCGTCCGGCATCAGCGCCATCACCTCGGCCTGCACCTGCAAGGCCGCCAGCGGCGTGCGCAACTCATGCGCGGCATCAGCAGTAAAGCGGCGTTCGTGCTCCATGGCCGCGGCAATGCGCGCCAGCAGTGCATTCAGCGCACGCACCATGGGCAGGACCTCGCCCGGTACATTCTCCGGCAGCGGGCTGTGCTCCAGCGGGCTGCGCCGGGCCAGATTGTCCGCCAGCAGCTGCAGAGGGCGCAGCCCCTGGCGCACCGCCCACAGAATCAGCAGCAGCAAGACCGGCAAACCCAGCAGCCACGGCAGCAGCTGGCCCTGTATCACCTTGCGCACCACCTCGTGCCGCAGCTTCTGCCGCTGGCCTACCGCCACCAGCCGCGAGCCATCCGGTGCCGGCAGATAAAACAGACGCCACTCATCCTTGTCATCCTGCCCGCTGACCGTATAAAAACCGCGCCGCGCGGCATCGAAGCGGAAATGACGCCCCTTGCCGTCGCTCAGCAACAAATCACCCTGCTCATTCCATACCGCCACGCCGATGTCGTCATCTTCGGTATCGCCGCGGTCACCGCCACGGATCAGCTTTTTGGTTTTGGGCAAGACCGGCAGCTCGCCCTCGCCATGCTCCCCCATATTGACGCTGAGCAATTGCCGGGCAAACAGGGTGAGCTGGGTGTCGTACAACTCGTCCACTTCGTGATGGGCTGCATAGGCGGCCACCACCGTGGACACCAGCCAGATCAGCGGCACGGTAATCAGCAACAGCACCGCCAGCCGCCGCTGCAGGGTTGGTCGCTGCCTCATTGCGGCTCGCCCAGTGCGTAGCCAATACCGCGCTGGGTGCGGATAAAGCCAGCCCCCAGTTTTTTGCGCAGGTGATGGACGTACACCTCCACGGCATTGCTTTCCAGCTCCTGCCCCCAGCCGTAAAGCTTTTCTTCGATCAGCTCGCGCGACAGCACCCGTCCCTTGCTGGACAGCAACAGCTCCAGCAAGGCCAGCTCACGCGCCGTCAGTTCCAGAGCCTTGTCCTCCAGCCAGGCGGTACGGGCCACCGGATCAAAGCTCACCGCACCATGCACCAGCCGGCTCACACTCTGGCCATGGCGCCGCCGAATCAGCGCCCGCAAGCGTGCCGCCACTTCGCTCAAGGCAAACGGCTTGACCAGATAGTCATCCGCGCCGGCATCCAGCCCTTGCAGGCGCTCGTCCAATGTATCGCGCGCGGTCAGCACCAGTACCGGCACATCCTGCCCGGCCTGACGCCAGGCGGCGAGGATGTCCATGCCGTCCATGCCCGGCAGACCCAGGTCCAGCACCACGGCATCAAATGGAGCCGCCGACAGCGCGGCCAGCCCTTCCCGCCCCTGGCGAAACCAGTCGACAACAAAGCCCAGCTGTCCCAGCCCCATTTTCAGGCCATCACCAATCAGCGGATCATCCTCCACCACCAATATGCGCATGTTTATTTCCTTGCCTCGACTCCGGCCCTGGCCTGCTCCACGCCGCGCTGTGGCACGGGTTTGATGCCAGTCACCATGGCCTTGATCAGATTGATGCCACCCAGTCGGCTCATCACCAGTGCCGCCAGCACATGCAGGCCGACACTGCCGATCAGGATATTGGCCAGCGCGCCATGCAGTGCCTGCATGCCATCGTCCCCCCAGAAAGCATCGCTGCCCAGCAGGTAGCCGGTGACAGCCAATCCCAGCACCAGCGCCATCAGCCACAACATCATCAAGGCGCCCAGCGGATTATGCCCGGCATGGGCATCCAGCCGGCCCTGGCGCAGGTCTTGCCAGTGTGCCCGCAAGCGGCGCGGCGTAGGAAAGAAATCAGCAAAGCGGGCAGGCCTGCTACCGACAAAGCCCCACACCACCCGCGACAGCACCAGCCCCGCAGCCAGATAGCCAGCCCAGCGATGGGGGCCTTCGCCATCTTCCAGCACAAAATAATTGCCCAGCACACAGGCCGCCAGCGTCCAGTGGAACACCCGGACAAAACGGTCCCACACCTTGATTCCCTGGGTATTGTCAGCCATCAATCCATTTCCTTTCAGCCAACAAGCCGGCCGGGAGTCCCCGGCCTGCAACACCTTATTGCTGTACTTCGCTCTTCACCGGCTTGCCGGTCTTGGTGTCGAAGTAGATTTCCACCTTCTTGTCAT
Organism: Aquitalea magnusonii; assembly: GCF_003202035.1. Taxonomy (GTDB): domain Bacteria; phylum Pseudomonadota; class Gammaproteobacteria; order Burkholderiales; family Chromobacteriaceae; genus Aquitalea; species Aquitalea magnusonii. The sequence continues at coordinate 236,840 of NZ_QJKC01000004.1, forward strand.
TCTTGTTCTTGCCATAGATTTCATAGCACTGGCCGCTCACCTTGAACTTGTCGATCTTGTAGCCCTGAGCTTCCAGCTGTTTCTTGAAATCTTCCTGCTTGATCCACTCACTCCTGGGGTGGGTTTCACACTTGGCAGAAGCCCATACGGCAGGGGCGGCAAAGGCAGCACACAGGGCGGGCAGCAGCAGTTTGTTCATTTCTCGACTCTCCAGGATTAAACCGGTTCATTCCGGCGACAGGGCCCATTAAAACGGGTAGGGCCCATTAAAACGGGTATCGCTTAAATGCCGCTTAAACAGCCGATCTCTGGCATTGCGCATTGCGTCATGCGTCCGTCACCAAAGCCACATCGCGCTGTCATCTGCACCATGCAGCATGACGCGGTACAACACGGCAGAACGGACCCGACATGCAGCCCGACACCGCCTCCACCAGCAGCCGCCACTATCGCTCCATCTGGATTTCCGATGTACATCTGGGCACCTCCGGCTGCCGCGCCGACCATCTGCTCGACTTCCTCAAGCACAACGAATCCGACTACCTCTATCTGGTGGGCGATATCGTCGACGGCTGGCAACTGAAAAAGTCCTGGTACTGGAAGCAAAGCCACAACGATGTGGTGCAAAAAGTGCTGCGCAAGGCGCGCAAGGGCTGTCAGGTCGTCTATGTGCCGGGCAATCACGACGAAGCCGCCCGCCACTATGTGGGGCTGGACTTCGGAGGCATCGCCATCCGCCGCGAGGCCGAGCACACCACCGCCGATGGCAAGCGCCTGCTGATCATCCACGGCGACGAATTCGACGGCGTCATCCAGCACATCAAGTGGCTGGCCTATGTCGGCGACTCGCTCTACACCGTCATTCTGGAACTGAACCGTGGCTTCAACTGGCTGCGCAAGCAGCTGGGCATGCCGTACTGGTCGCTGTCGCAATATCTCAAGCACAAGGTAAAAAACGCGGTCAACTTCATAAGCGACTTCGAGAAGATCCTTGCCGGCGAAGCCCGCCGCCGCGACTACGACGGCGTGATTTGCGGCCACATCCACAAGGCCGAAGTGCGCGAGATCGACGGCATCCTGTACGGCAACAGCGGCGACTGGGTGGAAAGCCTGTCGGCCCTGGTCGAACACGCCGATGGCCGGCTGGAAGTGGTGTACTGGACCGAATTGCAATCCGCCCCCGAACCCACCCGCCGCAAAAACAAGCAAAGCCCCGGCGTGACACCGCCCCCCGCCGGCCAGGCAGCCGCCACCCAACCCTCCTGGCTGCCGCAACCGGCCACACCGGCCATGCTGACGCAGGCAGACACCACTGCCCAACTGTCCGACCCCACCCAGGAGACACCATGCGCATCCTGATCGTCACTGACGCCTGGAAACCGCAAGTCAACGGCGTAGTCCGTACCCTTACCGAAACCAGCCGCGAGCTGACCCAGTTCGGCCATCAGGTGGACATGATCACGCCGCTGGAATTCAAGACCCTGCCCTGCCCCACCTATCCCGACATCCGCCTGTCCATCCTGCCCTACCGCCAGGTAGCACGACGGATTGCCGAACTGGCGCCACACGCCATCCATATCGCCACCGAAGGCCCGCTGGGACTGGCGGCACGCCGCTACTGCCTGCGCCACAAACTGGCCTTCACCACTGCTTATCACACACGCTTTCCGGAATACATCGCCGCCCGCACCCGCCTGCCGCTGTCCATCAGCTATGCCTGGATGCGGCACTTCCACAATGCCGGTGCCGCCACCATGGTGCCCACCCAGTCCATTGCCGATGACCTGCGCGCCCGCGGTTTTACCAAGGTGGTGTTATGGAGTCGCGGCGTGGATACCAACCTGTTCACTCCCGGCGAACGCGACCGGCTGGATGAAAGCACGGCCCCGCGCTTTGTCTATATCGGGCGGGTCGCGGTGGAAAAGAACATCGAAGCCTTCCTCAAGCTCGACCTGCCGGGCAGCAAATGGGTGGTGGGCGATGGCCCGCTGATGGCCCGCCTGCAACGTGAATATCCTGAAGTCCACTTTGCCGGCGTATTTCCGCAAAACGAACTGGCGCGCTTCTACCGCGCCGCAGACGTGTTTGTCTTCCCCAGCCTGACCGACACCTTTGGCCTGGTGCTGCTGGAGGCCATGGCCTGCGGCACGCCGGTCGCGGCCTATCCGGTGGCCGGACCACTGGATGTGGTGGGTGACAGCGGTGCGGGCGTGCTCGCCGACGATCTGCGCCAGGCCTGCCTGGATGCAATGAACATCGACCGCAGCCATGTGCGCCGGGTGGCCGAAGGATTTTCCTGGGCAGCTGCCGCACGCCAGTTCGAACAACACTTGCATCCCAATCCGCCAGAGCGCATCGCCATCCTCAAACCACAGGCAGGTTGAGGCCGCCAGCAGCGCTGGCGTTGCAAAATGGTCGCAGCGCCCATGGCAACAGGGACAAGACTTCAGCACATTGCCATGGCCGCGGCCTGCAGCGCGCTACAAAAAAAACTTGAGTCCGGCCAGCACCGGCCTATACTGAAATCATTCAGTAACAGGGAGGGTTTGGGATGAGTCATTGGCCGGATTCCGACAACCTTGTTCAACCTTGTGTTCAGAACCCATCGCCTTCTCAGGTTTGATGGCGGCTGCTTCAGCGTAGCCGGGAGCACTCCCAGCGTCCATCACGGATGCATCAACGACAGGTCGTCGGTAAGCCAGACACGAAACAACAGACTTTGCTTGAGCTTGATGAGTTAGCCGGGGCTGGAAAGCCCTTATCCGCCACCCTAACAGGCAGCGATCATGATGTTACCGCCCGCACAGCCAAGGGCATGGTTCACGTAATATCAGTGCTTTACGACTTATCTGGTGCTGTGCATACAGCCTGTTCTTTGGTAATGACCTGTTCGCGGTTTTGCAGAACATCGTTGGCAAACATGTTCGCCGCGGCTCGGGTTGCAGTCTTGTATGTAATGTTTGCGTTATCCCGCAAAACCTTCTGAAACATGCAGTGACACACCTCGGAGGGCGGCCAGTCAAGCCGCCCTCTTTCACATTCTAGTCCTGCTGCTGCCTGATGCGCTCAATCACCACCCGTGCCAGATGCTGGGTCGTCACCCCGGGCGACATCACGTCAGGCGTGGCAATGCCATCCAGCAATGTGGCCCGTACTGCCTGCTCGATACGCAGCGCCAGTTCCGGCCGCTGCCACCAGACCCGCAGCAACATGGCCACACTGAGAATGGCCGCCAGCGGATTGGCAATGCCCTGGCCGGCGATGTCCGGGGCCGAACCATGCACGGGCTCGGCAATCGCCGCCGCCACACCCAGATTCAATGAAGGCGCCAGACCCAGCCCGCCACCGAATGCCGCCGCCAGATCCGACAGAATATCGCCATACAGATTGGGTGCCAGCAGCATGTCGAAGCTTTCCGGCGCCTGTGCCAGACGCAAGGCAGCGGTATCCACCAGCATTTCGTCCACCGCGATTTCCGGAAAGTCCCGTGCCACTTCGCGTGCACAGTCGCGGAACAGGCCATCGGTGCGTGGCAGGATATTGGCCTTGTGAATGATGGTGATGCGCTGGCGGCCAGCATTGCGCGCCAGTTCGAATGCGCTACGCGCCACCCGCAGGGATGCCTTGCGGGTAATGCGCTTGATGGCCACCGCCACTTCACCATCAGACTGCTCATCCCCCACATAGAGGTCTTCGGTATTTTCACGCACGATGATCAGATCAATGCCGTTACGGCTGCTGGCCAGCGGCAAACTGAGCGTGGGGCGGATATTGGCATGGCAACCCAGTTCGCGGCGCAATTGCACAATGGGCGAGCGATAGCCCTCCACCAGTTGCATGGGCGAGCTGACGGCACCAAAAAACACTGCCCCGCATTCACGGGCAGCGGCCAGGGTGCGCTCAGGCAGCGCCTTGCCATTGCGGCAGAACTCTTCCCAGCCCGCATCGGCAAATACCAGCTGCAAGCCAGGCAGCACGGCTTGCAGCACCCCGACCGCCACCGGCACCACTTCATGACCGATCCCGTCTCCGGGAATCACACACAGCTTCATTGCACGCTCCGCTTTTTGTCTGCAGAACAGCAGATTGTACTCGCCAGAACTGCAAGCGCCCAAAAATAATGACAAAAGAATGGCGACGGGATTTGGCTTGGTACACTGTCGGACAACAGCAACCAGGCCAATACCTTTATGCACTAGCGCAGCGTGCAATACAATTTGCTGATCTAAATCAATCAGTGATTAAGAACAATCAGGAATAAACACAGCGGAAAGAAATCGTTAGGGCTAGCCCATGCTTTAAGGTAACATCCTGTTCCAGTTGACTTTCCCCGCCAGGCCGCATGCCTTGTACGCCACAGGCAGTGACCAGGCCTGGCAGCGCGGCGATTTGATCATTATGTACAATGACATAGTGAGAACGGCTAGCAATGTTTAGTCAAGCGGACCCGAAAAGGGTAAAATCGCGGCAACCACTCATTCCTTGATTTCTTTTGGATAGCGAGCAGCAATTTATATGTCCTCCCCCAATCTGACCGCTGAAAAGGTCTTGTCGGTTCACCACTGGAACGACACCCTGTTCACCTTCACCTGCACCCGCGATGCCGGTCTGCGCTTCATCAACGGCCAATTTGTCATGATCGGCCTGGAAGTGAACGGCAAGCCGCTGATGCGCGCCTACTCCATTGTCAGCTCCAATTACGAAGAGCATCTGGAGTTTTACAGCATCAAGGTACAAGACGGCCCGCTGACCTCGCGCCTGCAACACCTGCAGGTTGGTGATACCGTGATGATCAGCAAGAAGCCCACCGGCACTCTGGTGCAAGACAACCTGCTGCCGGGCAAAAACCTGTATCTGCTGTCTACCGGTACTGGCCTGGCACCGTTCATGTCCATCATCAAGGACCCGGAAGTTTACGAGCGCTACGACAAGGTCATTCTGACCCACGGCGTACGCTGGGTCAGCGAACTGGGCTATCACGACTACATCACCAATGAACTGCCGGAAAACGAGTTCTTCGGCGATATCGTCAAAGAAAAGCTGATCTACTATCCGACCGTGACCCGCGAACCCTTCCGCAACCAGGGCCGCCTGACCGATCTGATCACCAGTGGCAAGATGTGCGCCGATATCGGCCTGCCGCAACTGAATCCGGAAAACGACCGCGTGCTGATCTGCGGTAGCCCGTCCATGCTGCACGACCTGTGCGAAATCCTGAATGGCCTCGGCTTCAAGGAATCCCCGCGCATGGGCGAGCCGGGCGACTACGCCATCGAACGCGCCTTCGTGGAAAAGTGATCTGATTTTTCACTGACCACAGACAAAACGCCATCCAGCAGGATGGCGTTTTTATTTGCCTGTATTCCAACGATGTCGGCTACAGACGGAAACAACAGATGCAAAAAGGGAGGCCGAAGCCTCCCTTTACTTATTGCGAGCCAGACGCTGACGTCTGATTAGTTTGCTGCGGAAGCCGGAGCGGCTTTCTTGGCAGCGTGCTTTTTAGCGTGGTGTTTTTTGGCAGCGTGCTTCTTGGCCGGAGCGGAAGCGTCAGCAGCCTGGGCTTTCTGAGCGGAAGCTTCTACTTTCTTGGCAGCGTGCTTTTTAGCGTGGTGCTTTTTGGCAGCGTGCTTCTTGGCCGGAGCGGAAGCGTCAGCAGCTTGGGCTTTCTGAGCGGAAGCTTCTACTTTCTTGGCAGCGTGCTTTTTAGCGTGGTGCTTTTTGGCAGCCTTTTTAGCCGGAGCGGAAGCGTCAGCAGCCTGGGCTTTCTGAGCGGAAGCTTCTACTTTCTTGGCAGCGTGCTTTTTAGCGTGGTGCTTTTTGGCAGCCTTTTTAGCCGGAGCGGAAGCGTCAGCAGCCTGGGCTTTCTGAGCGGAAGCTTCTACTTTCTTGGCAGCGTGCTTTTTAGCGTGGTGCTTTTTGGCAGCCTTTTTAGCCGGAGCGGAAGCATCAGCAGCCTGGGCTTTCTGAGCGGAAGCGTCTACTTTCTTGGCAGCGTGCTTTTTGGCGTGGTGCTTTTTGGCAGCCTTTTTAGCCGGAGCGGAAGCGTCAGCAGCCTGGGCTTTCTGAGCGGAAGCGTCTACTTTCTTGGCAGCATGCTTTTTAGCATGATGCTTTTTCATAGCCTTTTTAGCCGGTGCGGAAGCGTCAGCAGCCTGGGCTTTCTGAGCGGAAGCATCTACCTTCTTGGCAGCATGCTTTTTGGCGTGGTGCTTTTTCACAGCCTTTTTAGCCGGGACGGAAGCGTCAGCAGCCTGGGCTTTCTGAGCAGAAGCTTCTACTTTCTTTTCGCCCTTCTTGGCGTGGTGAATCTTGGCAGCTTTGGCTTTCGGTGCGGAAGCAGCCGGAGCAGAAGCGTTGGTGGCGGCGAAACCAGCAGCGGAGCTCAGACCGAAGGCGGCAGACAAAACGAGCAGGGTCAGTTTTTTCATGTTGCGTTCTCCAATATCAAGTGGGGAGTGTTCTTTCCGAGACACCGCAGCGGTGTTTCCATGAGTCGTATCCTAGCCCTGCCCGTCAAGCCCGTCTGTGAGTGCTATGTAAGCCCGTGTAACGCTAAGTACAAAACTAGCGGTGGGTGACGGTCACAACCTGATAAACCCCGCCAAACAAGGTTTCCTTGTGCCAGCTGAACCGTTCGGCATGGCTGGCATACGCTGAAATTTCATTACGCCACAGTGCTTCGGCAAAGGGTTCCAGCTTGCGGTTGACCCACTTGAGCAACCATCCTATCGGTTGCCATGCTGCCGGCCGATGATAGTCGACAAACACCGCCCTGCCCCCTTGCGGGACTTGTGCCAGCATATTGTCGACAATGCGCTGCTTCAAATCATCCGGTACTTCATGCAACAGGAAGAAGCTGCACACCAGGTCTGGCTGTTGTTCCAGGCGGAATGTGGCCGCATCGGCGCGCACCACGCGGGCCTGCGGATAGTCACGCAGCTTGCGCACAGCATGTTCGACCTGGACCGGGGTGATGTCGGTCAGTACAAACTCGCCCTGACTGCCCACCCTGGCGGCGGCCTTTTGCACCAGATCGCCATAGACATGGGCTACCTGCCACACCAGCATGCCGGGCTGGATCTGCTGCAGATAGCGGCGCATCAGCCGCTGGTCATTCATAAACAACAGCGTGCTGACCACCAGATTGCGGTCCAGCAGCGCGGCGCGGCGCGGGTTGACGTAGGCCCAGTCGTAGACTTCGGTCATATAGTCCGGCACCCCTTCGTAATAGGGGTTGCACGGCAGCGGTGGGTGGTTGCGGCTCATGGTGGCACCTTGGCATTAGCTATTCATCAATAAATTTTAGCAAATGCTAATATGCAAATTATTGAGCTAGGCCAAGCTTTATCCCGATCCGGCAAGCTGCTGTTTACCAATGCAAAACGGCCCTGCCGGGCCGTTGTACGCATGGAATGCGGCCTAGTCTGCCAGGGTCAGCACCACCGGGGTGTGATCGGACGGGCGTTCCCACTTGCGCGGGGTCTTGTCGATGACACATGCGCTGGCGCGCGCCTGCAGCGCCGGCGTAATCAGGATGTGGTCGATGCGCACGCCCTTGTTGCGGCGGAACATCATGGCGCGGTAATCCCACCAGCTGTATTGCTTGTCCTCCTGATTGAACAGGCGGAAGCTGTCGGCCAGCCCCAGGCCAATCAAGGCTTGAAATGCCGCACGCTCCGGCGTGCTGCACAGCACCTGTTCGTGCCAGCTCTCCGGGTCGTACACATCGCGGTCTTCCGGCGCGATATTGTAGTCGCCCAGCAAGGCCAGCTGCGGGTGGCGGGTGAGCTCGTCGGCCACATAGGCATGCAGCTTGCCCAGCCATTCCAGCTTGTATGGATACTTCGGCGAATCAACGGCTTCGCCGTTGACGAAGTAGCCACAGATCACGCGCACACCGTTTACCGTGGCGGCAATCACCCGGCGTTGCGGGTCGTCATAGCCGGGAATACCTTGCACCACATCGTCCAGCTGCAGGGGCTGCCGTACCAGGATGGCCACGCCGTTATAGGTTTTCTGGCCAAACCAGGCAGCGCGATATCCGGCGGCCTCGATCTCGGCCAGCGGGAACACGTCCTGATCCATCTTCAGTTCCTGCAGACAGAGCACGTCCACCGGGCTATCTGCCAGCCACTGCAATACCTGTGGCAGACGGACCTTGAGTGAGTTGACGTTCCAGGTGGCTAATTGCATATCTTCAGTTCTCGTTTACGGATGAAAGCAGCTGCCTGCAGGCAGCCACTACACATTACAGACAAGGTATCAGCCCGGCTGGCGGCACGGGGCAAACATGTCCAGCTGCTTGTTGTAGACGCTGGTATGCACCCCCAGCAAGCCCAGCAGCGAGTGGAACAGATTGTCATGCGAATAAGGCTCAGCCTTGCGCCCTTCCAGGCAGCGCTGGTTCAGCCCGACTTCCTGCTGGAAACTGTCGGAGAACCACATCATCGCCCCGATGTGCTTTTGCGCTTCCGGCGCAAACAGATAGGGCGTGCCATGCAGGTACATGCCGTTTTCGCCCAGCGATTCACCATGGTCGGACATATACAGCATGCCGGTGTTATAGCGCTGCTGGTTGGCTCGCAGGAAGTCGATGATGCCGGACAGTACGGTATCGGTATACAGGATGGTGTTGTCGAAACCGTTGACGATCTGCTCGCGCGGGCAGCGTGACAGCTCGCTGGTCTGGCATACCGGCTTGAACTGCTCCTGCGCTGGCGGATAACGCTTGTAATAGGCCGGGCCGTGGCTGCCCATCTGGTGCAGCACCAGCACCACGTCGCGGTCGGACTGGTCGATCAGCTGCTGGGCATTTTTCAGCAGGATTTCGTCCCAGCATTCGCCCGTGGTACACAGCTTGTCATCCTTGCTGTTGCTAACGTCTTCCAGCGTCACGCGGTTGCACACATCCTTGCAGCCTGACTGGTTGTCACGCCAGATCACCTTGTAGCCGGCGCGCTGCAGTACATCCAGCACGTTTTGCTGGCGTGCGGCCTTGTCTCCATCGTAATTGGCGCGGCCGATATCGGAGAACATGCAGGGCACCGAGACGGCGGTTTCCGTGCCGCAGGAATGCACATTGGGCAGGTTGATCAAGCCGCTCTGTGCCGCCAGCTTGGGATTGGTATTGCGCGGGTAGCCATTGAGGGAAAAATGATCGGCACGCGCGGTTTCGCCCACCACCAGTACAAACACGGTCTTGCGCTTGTGCTGCTGCCAGCTGGCATCGCGTTTGGCATCCTCTCCCAGCGGGCTGACCACGATGGGACCGCTATTGTAGTGGTCCTGGATATAGCCATTGGTGGCCTGGATATAGTTGAAAGGCGTCAGGTAATGCCGCAGCTGGCGGTTGTTGCGGAACAGCGAGGCAAAGTCCTGGTAAGCGGCAAAGGCGATGCCCAGCAACACCGCGGCGGAAATCAGGAGGGTCAGCAGGCGTGCGCCACTCTCGCGCAGCGGCGAGCGCCATTGGATCTGGCGCCGGCACAGCCACCAGGCGGGCAGTATGCCCAGCACCACGACAAACAGCGCCATCTTGCCGGTCAGCAGATCGCGCACTTCCTTGTTATCGGTCTGGACTGCGTTTTGCACCATGTGTACATCAATCATCACCCCGTACTGGTTCATGAAATAGGTGATGAAAGAGGTAATCAGCAGCAACAGCGCCATCAAGGGCTTGCCGATATACGGCCAGTTGAACAGCGACAGCACCAGATTGTAAAACGCTGTCACCAGCAGGAAGGATTCCAGCAGCAGCTTGATGCCGTGGCCATCCAGCGGGCCGACGATGCGCAACATTTCGCGCCAGAATGGCAGGTTGTAAAACAATACCAGCGCGAGCGACACCAGCAGGGTGAGTCGCTCGGGTCGAATGGAGCGGTTGGAAACCATCTTGCCCTCGTCAACAAGGGGCCGCCGCACTTCTGTGCGGTACAAGCGGCCCGGCAATGGAACAGACCGGCCATGGCGGCGGTCTGCCTTGATTATCAGGTGGCCAAGACCAACCGGCTAAGCGGGCTGGCATGGCGGAAAATCGACGCCATCTTACCCGATTAGTCGCGGGGCAATATGGCATTTCTGTAGCAATTGTTTTAACGGATATGCAGCGCCGGACAGCCGCTGGCTTGAACAAATAAACAACAGTAAATTTGATCAAATTTGCCGAAGCAGGCGATTGCTGGCTAGAATGGACCTATGTTCATCACCGGTAGAAGCAAATTGTCCAGACAAAGCAAACCCCTGCAGTCCCAGCAACATCCCCTCTGCCCGACCAAAAACCCCAATCGTTCCACGCTGCGCCCCTTTAGCGATGCCTTTACCCTGCGCACGCCCGGCTTTGCCCAGCATCATCGTCCGCATCGTCCCGACAAGGCAGACAACGAACCTTCCAGCTGATTTTAGTGAAATGGCGATTCCGCCCTGCGCCCGGTCATGTACCGCTTAGCGCCAGGCTGTTTCACCGAGGCGTCATCTCACTGAAAGCACGATCCGACACCGCCGCATGGCGGTGTTTTCATGTCTGCCGTGGAACAGCAGGCAAAAAAATACCCCCAAGGGGGATTGGGGGTAGGGGAAAAGACACAATATCGATGTCCGTTGAGGGGCAGAGATAAGCGTCTGGCTCGCTTGCTGCTCTTGGAGATAACCCGTTGAGCAAAGATTAGAGCCAGAGCAAATCAGGGGAGTTCCCTCCCCTCCTGTAAATATTTGTTGTGACTCAGGCCGCCTGTTCCACCATGCCGGAGTGACGCAACAGTGCGTCGATCTGCGGGTCGCGGCCGCGGAAGGCACGGAAGGATTCCAGCGCCGAACGGCTGCCACCAACGGCCAGCACCTCATCCCAGAAGCGTTTGCCGGTGGCGGCATTGGCACCGCCAGCCTCTTCGAAAGCGGCATAGGCATCGGCCGACAGCACTTCCGCCCATTTGTAGCTGTAATAGCCCGCCGCATAACCACCAGCAAAAATGTGGCTGAAGCTGTTGGGGAAGCGGTTGTAGGACGGCGGGAAGTTAACCGCCACTTCCTGGCGCACCTCGTCCAGCAAGGCCAGCCAATCGCCGGTGCTGGCATCAAAATCGGTATACAGCAGCATGTCGAATAGCGAAAACTCCAGCTGGCGCACCGTCATCATGCCGCTCTGGAAGTTCTTGGCGGCCAGCATCTTGTCAAACAAGTCACGCGGCAGGGTTGCGCCGGTTTCGGCATGGGCGGTCATGCCTTGCAGCACATCCCACTCCCAGCAGAAGTTTTCCATGAACTGGCTGGGCAGCTCTACCGCATCCCATTCCACGCCATTGATGCCGGACACGCCCAGCTCATCCACCTGGGTCAGCATGTGGTGCAGGCCGTGGCCGAATTCGTGGAACAGGGTGATGACTTCATCGTGGGTGAACAGCGCCGGCTTGTCGCCCACCGGACGGGTGAAATTGCAGGTGAGATAAGCCACCGGGGTTTGCATGGTGTCGCCCTTCTTGCGACGGCCACGGGCGTCATCCATCCAGGCACCGGGGCGCTTGCCCTCGCGCGAGTACAGATCAAAGTAGAAGCTACCCACCAGCTGGTCATCCTTGAGGATGTCGTAGAAACGGACATCGTCATGCCATACCGGCGCGCTGCTCTCGCGCACCTGCACCCCATACAGGGTGTTGACCACGCCGAACAGGCCGGGCAGCACCTTGCTCTCCGGGAAGTACTGCTTCACTTCCTGTTCGGAGAAGGCATAGCGCGCCACGCGCAGTTTTTCTGCGGCATAGGCAATGTCCCAGGCTTGCAGGTCGGAGAGGCCCAGCTCCTTGCTGGCAAAGGCTTCCAGCTCGGCACGGTCTTTTGCTGCAAACGGTTTGGCACGGGCGGCCAGGTCGCGCAGGAAGGCAATGACTTGCGCCGGGCTTTCCGCCATCTTGGTAAACAAGGACAGCTCGGCATAATTGGCAAAGCCCAGCAGCTGGGCCTCTTCGCGCGTCAGTTGCAGCTTTTCGCGGATGATTTCGGTGTTGTCGTGCTCGGGCAGGCCGAACTCCGACGCACGTTTCACATAGGCGTCGTACAGCTTCTGGCGCAGTGCGCGGTTATGGGCGTACTGCATCACCGGGAAGTAAAACGGGAACTGCAGCGTGATCTTGTAACCGGTTTTTTCATCGGCCTGGGCAGCCGCGGCAAACAGGGCCAGCGCGTCTTCCGGTACGCCGTCCAGCTCGCTGGCGTCTTCCAGATACAGGCTGAAGGCGTCGGTGGCATCCATCACGTTCTGTTCGAAGCGGGCGGACAACTCGGCCAGACGGCTCTGGATGGCGGCATAGCGCTGGCGCTGCGCCTCGGGCAATTCGGCACCGGACAGGCGGAAATCGCGCAGATCGTTCTGGATGATCTTCTGGCGGGCGGCATTGTAGCCGGCATAGGCCGGGCTGGCCTCGATGGCCTTGAACTGGCCGAGCAAGGCCAGGTTTTGGCCCAGCTCGGTCCAGAATTCGGAAATGGGCGCGATGTTGGCGTTGTAGGCATCGCGCAGTTCCGGGGTATTCACCACCGCATTCAGATGCCCCACCACGCCCCAGGCACGCGACAGGCGCTCGGTGGCATCAGTCAGCGGATCAACAAAGTTCTCCCAGCTTGGGCTATCCACATGCGCGGTCAGTTGCGCCACGGTGTGACGGGCCTCGCTCAGCAATTGCGCGATGGCCGGGCTGATGTGTTCGGGACGAATCTCGGCAAAGCGTGGCAGACCGGTAAAGTCGAGGAGCGGGTTCTGGCTCATTGTTCACTTCCTGTGGGCAATTGGCAGTGGCTGGCACAGCACTGCGCCGGTATCGAAATCAGGCGGCCAGCCGGCGAACCGGCGGCGACCATTGCTATATGATAGGGAATCCTGAACCTGTTAGATGAGGACGTTCTGATGAATCGCAATATCCGCCCCTATGATGGCACGACCCCGCAGATTGCCGACTCCTGCTATATCGACCCTGCCGCTGTGGTGATTGGCGACGTGACGCTGGCAGATGATGCCTCGGTGTGGCCGTTTGCCGTCATCCGTGGCGACGTCAACGCCATTCATATTGGCGAGGGCAGCAATATCCAGGACTTTGCCATGCTGCACGTCACCCACAAGCGCGACAGCGACCCGGTGGGCGCGCCATTGCATATTGGCAAGCACGTCACCATCGGCCATCACGTCACCCTGCACGGCTGTACCATTGGCGATGAAGTGCTGGTGGGCATCGGCAGTATCATTCTGGACCGCGCCGTAATCGAAGACCGCGTGCTGATTGGCGCTGGCAGCCTGGTGCCACCGGGCAAGCGGCTGGAGTCCGGTTATCTCTACCTGGGCAACCCGGTGAAACAGGCGCGCAAGCTGACCGAGCAGGAACTGGCCTACTTCAAGTACTCGGCCGAGCACTACATCCGCGTCGCCAACAAGCACAAACCCAATCTGCAATAAACCCTCACCGGAGACTTGCCATGCTGCTGCAACTACGCAATGCCAACGAGAGCGATGTCGCGGCCATTGCCGCGCTGATGTTGCCGGAAAGCAGCAGCCAGGGCGGTACGCTGCACGGCGATTTTCCGGTGGAAAAGATCAGTCACTGGTTGGCACAAGCCACGGCAGACCAGATGCCGATACTGCTGGCGGAAGACGAGGCCGGCCTGCTGGGCGTGCTGTTTACCAGCAGCAGCCGGCATCAGGATAGTCCGGTGGCAATACAGATGGCACAGCTGCATCACGGCACCGGGCCATTCTATTTCTATGGCCCGGTTTGCCTGGCAGCACGCGCACGCGGCCAGGGCTTGCTGGCCGCCATGTGGCAGCAGCTGCAGCGGCAACTGCCCGGCCAGCAGGCCGTATTGTTCATCCATGCCGATAACCAGGCCTCGCTCAAGGCGCATGCCAGGCTGGGCATGGTGGTGGAGGCGCAGTTCGAACTCAATGGCCAGCCCTGCGTGTTACTGAGCAGCCGCTAAGTACCATGGCCTGCCAGCTGGGCGGGCCTTTCCCTTCCTCATCTACTGCCCATCCGCCTATCTGACCTGGCAACCTCATCCGGACTGCGGGGGAATGGATTTTTGCCAGCTGGCAGTGATGGCTTGGCATGTCAGTCATCACGCCCGTCCTGCCTGGCATGGGCTCACAATCATTGCGCGCCATTAGCAATGGCAGGCCACTCGACACCCGCCATTCTTTAGACATGAGCAGTCGGCAAAACTGGCTGAGTGGGCATTGCTGATCAAAATCTAGCGCAGTGTAATGCCTGATCAATCTTCCCTGCGATTGGTCTGCATGGCATGCAAGCATCCGAAAATCGACTGCAGCAAGAAGCGTTACCCGCCAAGCCCAACTGGCCACGCTATGTGATGTTGATACTTGCCTGCACCCTGCTTTCTACGCTGATCAGCACCTACACCACGGCAGTCAGCACCGCCACGGCGGCTCCTCTGACCGGCTTCTGGCTCAAGGCTGCCGCGCCCGGTTTCATTCTTTCCAGCTTCTGGACGCTGTTGCGCTACAGCGGCTGGCTGCTGGCAGGCTGGGTTATTGATCACCGCAATGCCTTGCATCTCGCCGCCTATCACCAGGAAGAACAGCGCCGCAAAGCGCGGCTGTATATCCGGCAGATCGCCTTGCTTGGCCCGGCCTGCATGCACGCGGCAGATCGCCAGATTCTGCTCCAGGGACTACGCGCAACACCTGTCCCGTTCAGCAAGGTGTTACCAGTACCGCAGTTTGAATCCGCGGCACCGCCCTATCTGGCTGAACCTGAATCCACCGCCGCCGCAGACGACACGCAGGATGACGACGAGGCCACGTGGCTTCCTTATCCGGATACAGATGATGAGATGGGGGATGAGGAAACCAGCGACGCAAACGACGCTGCGACCGCGCACGCTGTCACACCACTTGCTGAAATGCCACCCATGCCGGACGACAGCCAACAAAGCCTTCCTGCCACCCATTACCTCCCTGCCAAGCTGGCCACGCTGATGGCCGAGTGGCCTCAACCCGCCTTGAACGCCTCACTTGCCGTCTCCTGGAGTGGTAGCGAAGACACGTGGTTACGCTTTCGCCAGCATGCCAGCGAGCTGGGCATCTTTCTGACTCCCCGCCCGCATCGCTTGCACAGCCCCGAGGATATCGATGCCGTGATGGATGCGCTGCACACCCAACCGGATGCCAGTTACCACCTGCTGGCAGGCATCGTCACGCCTGCAGCCAGCTTCGGTGCAAGCCATGGCCCACCCGCCGCCGAAGCTGCCTTTGCCATGCTGGCAAGCAATACCGGCGAAGGTGCCAGCCTGTCCCGGCCAGTGCTGTTCAGCGCGCCAGAACATCTGGCATTGGCGCAAGGCAATGCCGCACTGGCCGATCCGCCCGCATCCTTTTTCAGCCTGAACCATGACGGCCTGGCAGAGCTGTCTGCGGCAGGCTGGCAAATCGACGCCGTGGAACATGAACCTTACTGGGGCAATCCCGGAGCCTTGGGCTGCTGGATCATGACGGCGATGGCACTGGAAGCCGCGACGCTGCGACAACAGCCCATGGGCTGGCACAGCCGGCAGGGAATTCAGCACTGGGCCGGTGTTGCACTGCCACCCGCATCAACCACAACAGGAGCCACCGCATGAGATTTGTCATCCGCCAAGGCTGCCGCATCACCGGACGCGGCGAAGTAGTGGAAGGCATGGTCGATGGACCGACATTGCTTGGCATTCCGGTGTCCTTCATCGGAGCCAAAGTGCGCTGTGACGTCTGCAACCGTATCGGCGTCATCGCCATGGCCGGGCCACGCGGCACGCTGGGGCAAAACAATATCAAGGGCAAAACCCTGGCACTGAGCGGTGACCTGGTGCTGTGCCGCTGCCCTGTTCATCCCCGCCTCATCCACGACTGCCAGGAATGGCAGGTCGCCACCTGACCCACCAGAGGCCACCCCATGCGCAACGCTTACCAGCTGAACTTCCCCGCCCGTTTCCGCCTCGCCCCGTCCGTGCATTCCTTTCAGATTGAAGAAGCGCTGGATACGCCTTACCAACTCAGCGTGGCGGTGACATTGCCCGACCGCGACCTGGCCCTCGCCCCGCTGATCGGCCTGCCGGTCACCTTCAGCATCACCCCGCAATCCACCGTACCGCCGCTGGCCATTCCCGGCCTCCCGCCACTGCTCAGCGAGGTGGCAGGCCAACGCAGCTGGCACGGCGTGGTGCGCCATGGAGAACGTGGCCGCAGCACGGCGGAGGAAACGCTGTACACCTTCACCATCGGCCCGCGCCTGGCCCCGCTGCAGGACAGTTGCACTACCCGACTGTTCCAGAACATGACGGTGGCGCAGGTCATCGAAGCGCTGTTGCGCAAACATGGGCTGGCTGGCAGCGATTTCCACTTCACCCTGACCGGCGCACAAGCCAGCTACGAACACCTCACCCAGTTCCGCGAAAGCGATCTGGCCTTTCTCAGCCGCCTGGCCGCGCAGGCCGGCATCTTCTACCAGTTCACCCAGTCCAGTGACGGCAAGGATGTCATCCAGTTTGGCAACAATCTGGAGCATTACCGCCGCGGCCAGCTGCTCAATATCCCGCTGCGCGAGCAGGCCGGACTGGAAAGTGTTGGCACCGAGGCAGTGACCGCCTTTCGCATCCGGCACAGCCCGATGCTGCACACGACACGGCGGCGCAACTTCAACGACATGGCCGCCAGCCAGCTACCCGATGGCAGCGCCGGTTTTACTGGCGAAGTGCCTGCCGCCCATGGCGAGGACTATGACTGGGGCGATGGCAATCGTGATGACGAGGAGTCCGTCCGGCTGGCACAGATCCGCCACGAACTTTCCGTCAGCCGGCAATGCTGCGCCAGGGGCGACAGCAATGTCAGCCTGCTACGCCCCGGCGAAGTGCTGAAGCTGACCCACCCCTTTGCCGACGCCCCGCACGGCTGGCTGATTACCGCCGTGACCCACGCCGGCAGCCGCGATAGCGCCTACCACAACAGCTTCCACGCCATACCGGCGGATCGCGTCTGGCGCCCCGCCCTTCCCCCCAAACCGCGTATACACGGCACCCTGCCCGCCAGGGTGGTGAGCCCCGGCAATAACAGCTATCACTACCCCTTCCTCGACGAGCATGGCCGCTACCGCGTGCGCTATCTGTTCGACCTGGACAGCTGGAGCCCCGGCGGTGACTCGCGCGCGGTGCGACTGGCCAAACCGTTTGCCGGACGGCAATTCGGCTTTCATATGCCCATCCACGCCGGCACCATCGTCCACCTCGCCTTCAGCGATGGCGATCCGGACCAGCCCTATATTGCCGCCATCACCCACGACAGCGAGCGGCCCGACCCCATCACCAGCCAGTGGCACAGCCGCAACGTCATCCGCACCAAGGCCAACAACAAGCTGCGCATGGAGGATTTGCAGGGCAAGGAACATATCAAGCTGGCCAGCGAATACGGCAAAAGCCAGCTGAATATCGGCCACCTGGTGGATGCCGCCCGCGCGCCACGCGGCGAAGGCTTTGAGCTGCGTACCGATCACTGGGGTGCCCTCCGCGCCGGCAAGGGCCTGCTGATCAGCGCCGAAGCCAAAGCCGTGGCCGCCACGCCACAACTGGACATGGCCGCAGCGCTGCACCAGCTGGAACAAGCCAACCGGCTGGCCAAAGCCCTGGCCGATGCGGCCACCACCGCCAGGGCGCTGCCGCCGGATGTGCAGGCCCAGGTCGACCTGTTACAGCAGTCGCTCAAACAACTGGCACAGGCCGGCATCCTGATCAGCGCCCCGGCCGGCATCGGCCTCACCACTCCGCACACCATCCAGCACGCTGCCGGTGCCACTTATGCCGTCACCGCCGGACAGCACATCAGCCACGCCGCCCTGGGCGACATCCGCCACAACGCCAACGGCGCCATCAGCCTGTTTGCCCGCAGCGGCGGCGCGCGTCTCTATGCCAACCAGGGCAGCGTAGACATCCAGGCACAAGGCGGCCCGCTGGCGGTGTCAGCCGCCAAGGCACTGCGGCTGAACAGCAACCAGCACATCACCATCGCCGGGCACGACAGCATAGAACTGGCGGCAGGCGGCCATGGCATCCGCATCAGCGCCAAGGGCATCGAGGTGTTTGGCGATATCAAGCTGCACGGCACCTTGAGTAATGAAGGGAAGGCGGGGCTGGCTAATCCGATTAGCTCATTCCCCAAAACCGAATTAAGCCTTGATCAGAACTACTCGGAATGAAGGGTATTGATTATTCGCCAGCTCATCATTCAATCCGAACAAGGAATAAAAATGTTAATCGGACCACCCGTACTACTAAAACCAGCACAAGCACAAACCACCACCCAGAAAGAAGATAGGGCATGGCTGGAAAGCATGATGCCCAATCGCGACAGGGGCGGATTTCCAGTAGGAAAATCCGGCCAATGGCACCCCGGCCTGCACATTACCGGCTTTGTCGGATCGGGGGACAACAACGCCGTATGGGCCATTGCCGACGGTGCCGTCATGTATTACGCCGAGGATAAAGGAACAGACCTCAGCGAGAACGCCAACTCCAACGGAGTGGTGATCATCAGGCATGAAACCCAGATTGGTAGCGAGGCAGAAGGCTGCATTGTGTATTACTCCTGCTATCAACACCTGCAAATCATCAATGAAGCAATCAAGACAGCCTACGCCAAGGGCAGCCCCGTCTATAGAAAAGACCTGATTGGCCATGTCGGTAACGTGGCAGAAAATAGCGGCATCCATTTTGAAATCTTTTGCAGCGGCGCAAATGTAAAGAAAATCACTGGCCGCAGCAGCGGCAAGCTGAACCTCGCCAAATCCGGCCGGAAAAACATTGTTTACGGCGATACCCACTACTACATCCCGGCAGGCACTCCCTTATATTTCCAGGCGACAGCGCCAGATTACAGCGCATCCACCCTCAAAAATCCAACACCGAGTACGTCAGATTTATACGTCACCATCAAATTTGAAAAGGGTGAAGTCACGATAAGCAGCAAGTTATTAAAAGACAATCAATACATCAGCATCCCACAACGCGCCAAAGACAGCAAATTCTACCAGGCATACGAATACACACTCTATAACCGAGCAGTCAAGATGGGCGAACAGTATAAAAAAATCGCCCCCAGCGCAATTTATGAAATGCTGAAATTTGGCCGCATCATTGATGAGGTCAACACCCAGAAAATTGGCCATGACATTCCACACTGGCATCAGATTGACACACCGCAGGGACTGGCCTGGGTCAATCTCAATGCCGCACCCGCCCAGGGCGCAAAGCCCATTACCGTATTTAGTGATGGCGATTTCCCGGACTGGGCAGACTGGACCCTCATCGATGATGACCCGGTTGATAACGGCCTGTGTGATAGCAAAATCGTTCATTCACTACTGTATCCAGCGGGCAGCGAGAAAAACGCAGCCGCATTGCAACGGGCATTAACTGACCCGGCTGTCAGTAGCAAACTATCAAAAATGATTTGCAAAATCCCCAGCGAATGGGACAAAGCAAAGAAGGCAATGCGCCAACAATGGCGCAAAGTGGCATCCCCACTTAACCCCACACCGCTAGACAATAGCAAATTCCAGAAATTAATCGACGACCTGGACAAAGCCTGCTTCTGGCAGCGATTCGTCGACAACAACAATCAATTCCCCAGTGCTTGTCTACCTGCTGTAGATAATGCCAGCAAGGCGTTTTACCAGGGCGCGATAACGGAAGACGTCTGGTTCTTCAACCCCAGGGAGTTCATCCTGCATTTCAGGAAATGTAATTGGCTGTCGGAGTTTGAGTTTGCGCAATTACTGCCAAGAACACTAAAACGCCTTGTTGATACGCAATTTAAAACAGAATCCAAGAGTTGGGAGGCAGCATTCTCCACGGCCAAAACCTGGACAAAGGCACTATGCCAAGGCTTTAACAAATATGGAATATTACACAGCAAAGGCAGATTAGCCCATTTTATTGCCCAGACCATTCCAGAAACAAGTTATCTGGCATTTTTAGCCGAGCCACATCTTCAAAGCGCAAAATACAAGCCCTATTGGGGACGCGGCATTATTCAACTCACACACAAAGGTTCTTATTCAAAGTATGGTGAATTTCGTGGAATACCATCCGCCAAAAATACACAGCTTGGTGTGTATGCGGAATTAGGCTGGGACCCAGACCTGATGATTGCAAAGCCAGGAGTACCAGGCCCAAAAAATAAAAAACCTCCGTCCATCAACAATGTATTTGGTTGTGTCGATAGCTGTGGCTTTTACTGGATAAGCAATCAATCACCATATGCAGTTACACTGCACCGTCGGTGTGATGCAGGAACCACAATTAAGGATGGCATAGAGGTTAGTAAAGGTGTCAATGGTAGGGTCCTTGATCAATATATCAACGGACTTGAGCTAAGGCTTCAAGCTTTAGAATATTGCAAATGGATTTTACATGACTACACCCCTCCTAAAAACAGTATAAGCATCACCTTTGTCTGGCGCAGAAATAGTAAAATGGAAAAGATAAACCAAGATGAAAAAGAAAAATTCATACCTGCCACACACATTCTCAATCCACCTTACATTCTACAAAGACCTTAATAATTGATCATGCGCACATACAGGCATTTAATTAACCTAAAGGAAAAACACATGACAAAAATAATTACCAGACTAGTCTGCGTAATTATTTTTTCGATTGGCTATGCAACCAATAGTCAGGCAAATAATAAAAGAAACAATATCATATTTTATACAGACTGCTACTCTTCAAATCAAAATGGGAAGATTATATTTCTTGAATTCACATCGCCTGAAGATAAGCATCACGATAGCTACGTTAAATATATTAACCAACCTAAAATATATCTAAAATTTATATCTTACAAATCATTTTCGATACCAGGAGCAAGAGTTGATATAGATTCATACACCTATGCTGAAATTATTAACAAAAAAATTACTGGACACTACATTTACACATGGCAAATGGGGGGGAACATCAAGTCTTGAATATAAATCCAAGAAGAAAAAAGAAATATACACCCTCTTCCCTGACCAAGGAGCATCAGACTCCAATATCCCAGGCATTGCGTGTGATTGGTCTAAATCAAGTCGACTGAGCGAAAATATCAATTAAGCACCAACACAGAACACTTAAAAAAAGCAAGAACACTATTATTCATCACCAAGGATGATCCATGCTAATGAATGGTGCAGGAATGGCGAAAAGCAAAAATTAACAATGGAAATGGGGTTAAAAAAAGAAATACGTCAAAACTACCCACTTGCTCAACCTACCCTACACTTTACAAAGGCCGAGGAATCAAATTAATAGATATCACATTACTTAACAAGTTAAAAGGACGTGCATATGTCAAAAAAACTCACCATCCTCTCATCTACTCTTGTCTTTATCGCAAGCTTTCCAACCAACAGCCAGGGAAGTTCAATATATGAATTAGAAATATCTGTGCCCACTTGCTTTTCAGCACAAGACAAAAATGAATTTATTTTTATTAATTTCAGCTTATTTTATGATGAACAGAACACTGGCGAAGCACAGCATGAAAATGGTCAAAAACGACGTTTGAAATATCTCTATTCAGAAGATATAAAAACAGAAAAATCAACATTTGATGGTCAAATACAAACTTATGCCGAACTAATAAACAACAAAATGACTGGATATTATACTTACGCCGTATACATGAAAGCCCCTCCAAGTACAGACGTTGTGTATTTCTCCAAGAAAAAAAATAAACACTATAAATTATTTCTTGATCGAGGAGCACAAAAAGAAGATGCAACAGGCATAGTCTGCGACTGGTCAAAATCTAGCCTGTTGAAAAAATAATCAAGCACATAAGTATGAAGTATTGGTTTTGATTTGTTCAATTTACTTATCAAGGACTGTCATGCTAATAAAACTCACTAGCCTAATTAGCGCCCTTATTGTCATCACGGCGCATGCATCCGCGCTCCCGGCCACATCCGAAAACAGAATTAATGAAACCAATACCTACTGCTTTTCTGCCATGGGAGATAAAAAGCCTATTTTTATCAGCCTGACCCTGCCGCAAGGCCCACTCAGAAATGGTTATGTAAAATACAATAATGGCGCTTCAATTCCATTGAAATATTCATCTAATTATAATATTGCGTTTTCTGGAGTAACCAAAGATTATGAGAACTTATACCGTGAAATGATTAACAAGAAAAATACTGGTTACTACTCATTTTACCTATATCAAGATGGCATAACAGTTCTGCGTTACTTTTCCAAAAAAACAAAAAAAGAGTATTTTTTCTTCCCTGATTCAGGCGCGGCCAAGGCTAGCCCACCTGCCAGTCTGTGCGACTGGTCCAAATCAGATTTACTGGATGGTGATGAAAGCAAATAACACCCAGCGTTTTCCACCAATAACGACAAAGGCAGGGCGCATAGGCCGACCAGTAGTCGCTCAAACCACATCTTGATTTGCAATAACTCCGCCAGCGCTGACCGTGTGTAAGCGTGAATACCTTTTGAATTGCATTGCCAAACGTGAGAAGCCATCGCCATGACCAGCCTGCCAACCGCCTCCCCCACCCGCCGCGTTTACTGGATACCCCTGATCCTGTTTGCAATTGGAGTGCTGGCACTGTTGCTGGTCTGGTTGTATGGGAAAACGCTGGTTCAGGGACCGACGGATGGTTTCCTGTTGCAAACCAGTCTTTTCTTCTGGGCGGTGTTACTGCCAACCCTGGCGGTGTTTGTCTGGTTGCTGCTGCTGATCCGCGGGCCTGCTGCGTTGATGGCACCGCGCCTGAGCCGTGCCAACACCGGTATGGATGGCACGACGGCCGGTCTGGATGCCGTTCTGCAATACATGCGCCACCAATACCCGGGCAAATGGCGCCGCATCAAGCCATGGGTGGCAATGCTGTTGCCGGAGAAAGCGGTATCCAGCCTGGCGGATGTTGACCAGGCCCCGGCACCGCTCTGGCTGGATAGTCCTGATGCCTTGTTGCTGCGCATTACCCCGGAGCAGCCAGCCAAGCTGCTCTCCCGCTTGCGTGGCCGTTGGCGGGTGCCGCTGGATGCCGTCATGCTGGTGGGGCAAGCATTGCCCACCGCCGGGAGCGTGCAGCTACGGCAGCTGCTGGATTTGAATGCGCGTTGCCAGTGGCGGCTGCCGGTTTGTTTTGCCCTGACTGGCTGGACGGTGCCGCCGCAAGGGATTTCCTGTGTACTGACCCAGCCCGGCGATACCGCACAAACGCGGGCCGATTTGCACCAGCTGGTCTGGCACAGCGCCATTGCCGGCCAGGCAGCCTTGCTGGCGGATAAAGGTCCGGCCACGCTGGCCTTTTCCGCGGCGCTGGAACAGCCCGGTGTAATTGACGACTTGGCGGAGTCGCTGGCGCAGATCAGCCGCCACCTGCCAGACGGGCAGCACATCATTCGCCTGGCCTGGATTGCGGGTAGTGATTTACCGGATATCGCGGGCCATGTGGTGGAGGACTGTGTGCAGTGTCCACCGCGCCGCCATCGCCTTACCCTGACCGACCGCATCGGCTGGCTGGTCTTGGCGCTATCCCTGCTGCTGATCCTGGGGGTGGCGGTGTCGGCCGTGCGCAATCACACGCTGCTGATGGATGCCCAGGCCCGTATCGCACAGCTGAATGCCGCCCGCAATATCCAGCAAGCCTTGCCGGCGCTGCTCAACACCCAACGGTTATTGCAGCAGCTGTCGCAGCAGGCAAGGGCGGGGATTCCGCTGCTGTCGCGCTTTGGCTTGAAC
Source organism: Aquitalea magnusonii (assembly GCF_003202035.1). GTDB lineage: Bacteria > Pseudomonadota > Gammaproteobacteria > Burkholderiales > Chromobacteriaceae > Aquitalea > Aquitalea magnusonii. The sequence continues at coordinate 260,607 of NZ_QJKC01000004.1, forward strand.
CTGAATGCCAAGGTGCAAGAACCGCTGTTTGCCGCTTATGGCAAGGCGGCCAGGCAGTGGGTGATTGCGCCTGCCCAGCAGAATATGCAGCGCGTTTTGCTTGAGCTGAACAAGCTGCCGCTGTCGGGTGGTGGTGAGGCGATTTCGCTGGCCAGCAAGGTGGGATTCGACAGCCTGAAAGCCTATTTGATGCTGGATACGCCCTCCCGTACCCAGGCGGCCTTCCTGTCCGATCAGCTAGGCCAGCGCAGTGGATTCAGCGATCAGCCGCGCGTGGACATCATGCGCTTTTATGCGCAGCATCTGGCAGCACACCCGGAATGGAAGCTGGCGGCCCTCCCTGCCGTGGTCTCGGCAGCCCGGCAGACCTTGCTTGGCCTGAATGGAGTGGAACATGGTGACGAGACGATTTACCAGTCCATCCTGCAACAGGCTGCCGACAAATATCCGCCCCGTACCGCCAGCAGCCTGTTGCCGGGCGTGGACAGCCGTGGCTTGTTCCTGCTGCCGGGCACCCTGCCCGGTGCCTATACCCGCGAAGCATGGGAAGGCTATGTCCGTGCGGCCATCGACAGTGCCGACCCCAAACAAGGCGGCGAGGCGCTGTGGGTGATGGGGGCTGAAGCGGCGCGCAGTGAAGGCAGCCTGCTCAAGACCCGTTTGCAGCAACGGTATTTCAATGACTACGCCGCCGCCTGGCAACGCTGGCTGAACGGCATGCGCTGGCAATCGGCCAACAGCCTGTCCAGCACGGTAGAGCAGTTGAACACCTATGCCGACCCGCAACGCTCGCCGCTGCTGGCCTTGATCAGCATGATCCAGTACCAGGGGCAGGCTGGCGCGGCGGAAAAATCCCTGGCCAGTGACTTGCTGGACAAAACCCGCGCACTGGTGGGCAAGTCCCGCGACAAGGCGGCCATGGCACAGAGCAAGCCCACCGACCCGCTGGCCCGCGCCTTTGGCCCCTTGTTGCGACTGGCCGCTCCGGATGATGTACAAACCGGCAACACCGTCAGCCTGGCGCGTTATCTGGAATCCGTCACCTCGGTGCGGCTGAAACTGCAACAACTGGCGGCCTCGCCCAATCCCGATGCGGCGGCACGGCAGTTGGCACAGGCGCTGTTCAAAGGCGAGCAGAATGCGCTGGCCCATGGCCAGGAGTACGCGGCCATGCAGGCTGCCAGCATGGGGGCAGAATGGGCCGGCTTTGCGCAGCAGCTGTTTGTCAGCCCGCTGGATAGTGCCAACCAGGTGGTGATGCTGCCTGCGGCCTTCGACATCAATGATGTGTGGCGCCGTAGCATCTACCTGCCCTGGGGGAGTCAACTGGCCGGGCGCTATCCTTTCAATGCGACGGATAACGACAGCTCCATCCCAGTGCTGACCGGCTTTCTGGCCCCGGAACAAGGGGCGATTGCCCGCTTTCTGGGTAGTACGCTGGCCGGGGCGCTGGTGCAGGAGGGCGACCAGTGGCTGCCCAGCCCCACCTTGCAGAATGCCGCCCCTTTCGATGCCGACTTCCTCAATGCGGTGAATGCACTGAGCCGCCTCTCCAGCCTGCTGTATGCCGAAGGCGATGCCGGCTATCAGTTTGAGCTGCGCCCGGTTGCCATGCCGGGGCTGGCCGAAACCACGCTGATGATTGATGGCCAGGCGTTGCAGTACTTCAACCAGCAAGAAGCCTGGGTCCCCATGCAGTGGCCGCAAACCGGGCAGCACACCGGCACCCACTTGCAGTGGCTGTCGCTGGCGACAGGCATGCGGCAAACGCTGCAGTTCAGTGGCCGCTGGGCCTTTATCCGCCTCTTGGAAAAAGCCAGGGTAGTCCAACTGGACAAAGCACGCTTTCAACTGGACTTTGCCCTGCCGGACGGTTTGACCGCACGCTACATCCTGCGTACCAGCGCCGGTGAAGGACCGCTGGCCTTGCTCAAGCTGTTGCAATTCAAGCTGCCGGCACGGGTATTTGCCATCACGGGCCCGACTGCAACCAAGCCGAACATGAGCGCCACGGGCTGATTCCGCTTCCGCGACCTGAGCGTTGAACAAGCGGCGTGGCAGCCCCCACCGCGGTGTGCTGGCCGCCCTGCCAGCCAGGGATGGCAAGCGCCTTGGCATGGCTGCCACGGCGGCCGTATTGCGCGGCATTCAGCCGGATTAGCAAGACCTGCTTGTAAATGATGTAGCCATTCCCCAGATAATTATAAGCATTTGGCATTAAGTCATGTCATGGAACTGACATTTTCAGGGTCTACACTGCGCAGCATCATCCGTCCTGAAGCAGCATGACATGTCCCTGATCAAGCGTTTATGGCTGACCATTCTGTTTACCGTGGCCAGCCTGCTTATCGTGCTGGCCGTCACCAGCCAGCAGTTGTTCTCGCTTACCCAGCATGTGGACGACTACAGCCAGCATCAGCAGCTGTCGGCCAACCTCTACCAGTTCAAGGCCGGGGTGCTGAGCCTGGCGCGGGCCGACCCCCTGCAGCCGGACACGGCCAAGCATCTGCAGCAGATCAAGCAGCAAGTTGCACGGCTGAGCGTGAATATCGCCGCCAGCCTGCCCGAAGCGCAAGCCAAGACCTTCAAGGAGCAGACCGGCCAGCTATGGCAGGAATACACCCGTAACCTGGAAAGCGCACTCACCATTGCCCAGAGTGCGCCGCAGGATGCGCTGTCGATTCCGGAGCAGGCCTATCAGCAAAGCCTGGTGCCGCTGGTGGCCCTGCTCGACAAACAACTGGAACAGGCCAGCCGCAACCAGAGCAGCGAAGAAGCCGCCATGCACGGCATGCTGAGCCGGCTGGCCGTATTCATCCTGGGGCCGCTGGCGCTGGCCAGCCTGGCCGTGGTGCTGATCCAGCTGGCACTGGCGCGCCGCCTGAAATTGCAGATGGCGGCCATGGGACGGGCTGTCGATGCCCTGAGCGAAGGCAATCTGGCCTCGCGCCTGCCGGAAAACGGCAAGGACGAGCTGGCGCAGATGTCGGCGCGCATCAACCGTTTTCTCGAGCGCCTGAGCGAGCTGCTGACCAATGTGCACCAGCACGCCAGCCGCAACCAGCGTGACAGCCAGCAGCTGCAATTGCTGACCAGCCAGGCGGCGGATGCCAGCCGCCTGCAAACCGGCAAGGCCAATCTGAGCAATCAGGCCGCCGAGCAGATTGCCAGCCAGGCCGACAGCGTGGCGCAATTCATCGAACAGGCCGAGGCCGGCTCGCGCCAGGCGCTGCAACGCACCGAACAGGCACGCCAGCTGGGCAATGCCAATGCCGCCGCCATGCAGCATCTGGCCGCCCGCATCGGCATTGCCATGCAGGAAATGCAGCAACTGAACCAGTCCATTGGCGACATCGCCCAGATCAGCACGCTGATTCGCGATGTGGCCGACCAGACCAATCTGCTGGCGCTGAATGCCGCCATCGAGGCCGCCCGTGCCGGCGAGCAGGGCCGCGGCTTTGCCGTGGTGGCCGACGAAGTGCGCAAGCTGTCCGAGCGCACGGCCAGCGCCACCTCGCGCATTTTCGACAGCCTGGCCAAGGTGGAAACCGTCAAGCAGTCGCTGGGCGATGCCATCGATACCGCAGGCAAGGCCAGCCACGACAACCAGCATGCCCAGCAATCGCTGGATGCAGCGCTGAGCAGTGTGGATGAAACCCTGGCGCAGCTGGACGAGCTGATGGGCAATATCAGCCATTCGCGCCAGCAACAGAGCGAGGCCGGCAACAGCATCCGCCAGCACGGTTTCGAGCTGGCGCACCTGGCCAGTACCATCGACGAACAGATGCGCGATGCCAGCCCGGTGATGCGCCAGCTGGCAGAATCGGCCAGCGTGCTGAACCAGGCGCTCAGCTGGTTCCGCCTGCAAGCAAGCTAGGGCCTGCGCCAGCAGGCGTTTTACAGCAGCGACAGCGGGCATGACCTGACATAAAACCGTCACAACCGCGTCATGATCTTGCCGTAGCGTGTTGGCTTTCCATTGTGGACAGCCTGCCATGTCGCTCGTCAAACGCCTCTGGCTTACCATTGCCTTCACCCTGCTCAGCCTGGTGCTGGCACTGTCGCTGACCGGTGTGCAACTGTATTCGCTGACCCATCAATTCGAACAATACCGCCAGCGCCAGGCGCTGTCGGCCCACCTGAATCAACTGAAAGCCGCCATGCTCAGCCTGGCGCGCGCCGACCCCATGCTGGACAGCACCACCCGCCAGCTGGCCGATACCAGCCGGCAAGTGCAGCAACTGCGCGGTGACATCCTGCCTGCCCTGCCGGCCGAACGGCGCGACAGCTTCGACCAGACGCTGACCCAACGCTGGGAAGCCTTTACCCGCCAGATTGCCAGCGCGCTGAAGATTGCCGAAACCTCGCCGGAAGATGCGCTGAACATTCCGGATGCCGCCTACAAGATGCACATGTTGCCGCTGATCGCCGCCATCGATCAGCAACTGCAGGCCGAGCACGATGGCCTGGCCATGGTCGAAGCCGACATGCAGGCCACGGTGGGCCGGCTGTTGTTCGCCATTCTCGGCCCGCTGGTGCTGATGGGCATCGTGGTGGTGCTGTTGCAGCTGGCGACCGCCCGCGCCCTGAAAAACCGCATCCTGATGATGTGTCAGGCTGCCGACAAGATTGCCGCCGGCAATACCGCCGCCCGCCTGCCCGACACCAGCCAGGACGAGCTTGGCCAGGCAGCCCGCCATGTCAATCTGGCACTGGACAAGCTGCTGGAGGTGATGCAGGACGTGCATGTCTCGGCCATTCATAGCGAAGGCCAGAGCCAGCAAGTCCTGGAACTGACCACCCGCGTGGTGGAACAGACGCGCCAGCAAATCCAGTATGGCGAGCAAAGCCAGCAAGTGGCCCAGCTGCTGGCCGGGCTGAGTGCCGACATCCTGCAGCAAAGCCGCGAAGCAGGCGGCCTGTCCAGCGCGCGCCTGCAGGCCAAGCTGGAAAGCACGGTGGCCGAGCTGCAAAAGCTGGGCCGCGCCGTCGAGGATATCAGCCAGCTGGGACTGCGCATTCGCGACATGGCCGAACAGAGCAGCCTGCTGGCGCACGAGGCGGCGGTGGAGGCCACCAAGGTCAGACGCATGACCGACAAGGAGCTGATTTTCTTCCGCCGCTCCGACGAACACTACCAGCGCCTGGCAGAGCGCCACCGCGACAAGCTGTCGCAACTGGGCAGTCGCCCGGAAGTGCTCGGCAGCCCCCAGGGTGAGACCACCATCCGCGCCAGCCACAGCGGACCGCATACCGCCCAGGCCCACGACGCCGGCTGATCCGGCCCCTGCACCATGAAAAACGGCAGCCATCACGGGCTGCCGTTGGTATTTACTGCGTAGCGACGGGCTGCTTACAGCACAGCCAGCGCGGCATCGTAGTCGGGTTCGCTGCCGATTTCGGCTACCAGCTCGCTGTGCAGCACGGTGTTGTCGGCATCCAGCACCACCACGGCACGGGCAGTCAGGCCGGCCAGCGGGCCGGAAGCCAGCTTCACGCCCCAGGCTTGCAGGAAGTCGGCATTGCGGAAGGTGGACAGGTTCACCACGTTCTCGATGCCTTCAGCACCGCAGAAACGCTTTTGCGCAAACGGCAGGTCAGCAGAAACGCACAGCACCACGGTGTCGGCCTTGCCGGCAGCCTTTTCGTTGAACTTGCGTACCGAAGTGGCGCAGGTGGGGGTATCCACGCTGGGGAAGATGTTGACGATTTTCTTCTTGCCGGCAAAATCAGCCAGGCTCACGTCGGCCAGATCGCCATTGGTCAGCGTCAGGGCCGGAGCCTTGTCGCCCTTGACCGGCAGGGTGCCTGCCACTTCAACCGGGTTACCGCGCAGGGTTACAGATGCCATCTTCATGTCCTTCAAGCAAGAGCGACCAATGCTGCGACCGGTCGCCGGGGGTGGAGATGCACTCAGTGTGGGGCCTGGCGGCAGAAAATCAACCCTGCCGTCAGTCAGCCTATTCTTCCAGTTTGAGTCCCAGCTCGTTCAGCACTTCACGCGCACTGCGGAAAGCCTCTACCGCCGCCGGGGCACCGCCATAGACGGCGCTGTGCAACAGCACCTCGCGGATTTCCACCAGGCTGGCACCATTATTGATGGCACCACGCACATGGCCTTTCAGCTCGGTGCTGCGCCCCAGTGCCGCCAGCATGGCGCAGGTGATCAGGCTGCGGGTTTTCAGGTCCAGCCCCTCGCGCTGCCAGGTGCTGCCCCAGGCATGCTCGTTCAGCCAGTCCTGCAAGGGGGCGGAAAAGCCATCCAGATTGCTCATGGCGCGCTCGACAAAGGCCTCACCCATGACCTGGGTGCGGCGGGCCTTGCCGGCGGCGCGGTCTTGTTCGCTCATGTCGCTTCCTTTCCAAGGTTGAAATCGGCCAGCCGTCTCAGGACAACAGGCTGCCCAGCACTTGCACCAGCCGCGCGCATTCGGCATCGGTGCCAATGCTGATACGCAGGTACTGGTTGATGCGCGGCGCAGTAAAGTGACGCACGATCACCGCCTGCTGCCGCAAGCCGTTGGCCAGCATGGCGGCATCGTGCTGCGGGTGGCGGGCAAACACGAAATTGGCCGCCGACGGTAATACCTCGAAGCCCAGCGCCTGCAATTGCGTGGTCAGCTGTGCACGCGTGCGCATCACCGCCTGGCAGGTGTGGCGGAAGTAGTCGTCATCCTCGAAGGAGGCCACCGCCCCGGCCAGCGCCAAGCGGTCCAGCGGGTAGGCGTTAAAGCTGTTCTTCACCCGCTCCAGCGCCTCGATCAGCGTGGCATCGCCCACCGCATAGCCCACGCGCAGCCCGGCCAGCGAGCGCGATTTGGACAAGGTGTGCACTACCAGCAGGTTGGGATAGTCGTCCACCAGCGCGATGGCACTCTCGCCGCCAAAATCGACATAGGCTTCGTCGATCACCACCACCTGGTCGGGATGATCATCCAGCAGCTGGCGGATGGCCGAGAGCGGCAGCAGGCGGCCGGTGGGCGCATTCGGATTGGCCAGAATCACCCCGCCGCAGGGCTGGCGGTAGTCCTCCACGCGGATGGACAGGCTGTCGTCCAGTGGCACCTGTTGCGCCTGAATGCCGAACAGGCCGCAATACACCGGGTAAAAACCATAGCTGATGTCTGGCATCAGCAAGGGTTGTTCATGCTTGAGCAGGGCCTGGAACACGATGCCCAGCACCTCGTCCGAGCTGTTACCCACGAACACCTGCGGGCGACTGACACCGTGGTAGCTGGCAATGGCGTCCTTCAGCTTGTCGCCGCTGGGGTCCGGGTACAGGCGCAAGCTATCGTCGGTGGCGGCACGGATGGCCTCCAGCACCCTGGGCGACGGCCCGTAGGGGTTTTCATTGGTATTGAGCTTGATCAGCGTATCCAGCTTGGGTTGCTCGCCCGGCACATAGGGCGTGAGCTGATGGACCACCGGACTCCAGAAACGACTCATGATTCAACCTTTCCCGGCCACGACCCGCGCAGCCTGTAGTTCATTGAGAGCGGCTAACAAAATAGCATCGCGTCCCTGATGCAAGGCGCGCCGACGCAGACAGTGCAGGGTGCGACGACGCAGTTTTTTCAGCGGCTGTTAACGTCCTGCGCTACGCGCCGACAACAACACACCACCCAGAATGGCAGCAATCCCCAGCAGGTGATAAGCATGAATGGCCTCACCCAATAGCAGCATGGACAACACGGCACCAAAGGCTGGCATCAGGTGGATGAAACTGCCCGCCCGCGCCGCCCCCACCCGCGCCACGCCCTGATTATAAAAATGATAAGCCAGCACCGAAGGCAGGGTGCCGACGTAAGCAAAACTCGCCAGCGTGGTGACACTCAGCAGCGGCCGCCGCCCCTGGGCATATTCCAGCAAAAACAGCGGCAGGATGGCCAGCAGGCCGATGGCCACCAGCAGGGTCAGCAAGCCCAGGCGGTCCAGCCCGGCGGGCAGGCCACGCAGCAAAAGGGTGTAGACGGCCCAGGCCAGCATGGCGCAGAACACCAGCGCATCGCCGTGATTGATATCCAGCGTCAGCAAGCGTGCCGGTTCGCCATGCGCCACCAGCAGCAACACCCCGGCAAAGGACAACAGCACGGCAGCCAGCTGGCCCCGATTAAGCGGCAGCTGGAAAAACACTGCGCCCAACAGCACGATCAGGATGGGAATGAAGGAATTGAGCAGCACGCCATTGGTGGCGCTGGTGGACTGCAAACCCAGATAAACCAGCGAATTGAAACTGGCAATGCCCAGCAAGGCCAGCAGGATGATGCGGCGCCAGTGTGGCTGCCACAAGGGGCGCTGCGCCAGCATGGGCTTGAGGCCGACAGGCAGCAACACCAGCAGCGCAATCAACCAGCGGCCAAAAGCCAGGGTCAACGGTGGAATGCTGGCATGGACGGCACGGCCCAAGACGAAGTTGCCAGCCCAGAACAGGGCGGCCAGGCTAAGCAGACAGTAAGCGGCAGTGTGGGAAGAACGTGGTGAATTCATGGTTTCAACCATGCCATGCCGGGCGGAAGGCTGGCAACTGTTTTGCGGCGCAACATTTCAATCAAACTGAACAGCCTGCTGCAGACAAGGCTTTTACTGGCTTTATGCTACCTGGCTGGTGAATGCACGGCATATTCGACTCAGGATATTGTCGCTAAGAATTTACGCGGCCAACGCAGCATTACCCCGTGGCGCGCGCCGCTGTAGCCGGGATTGGGCAAGGTTTTAAGCCGCCGCTCTGTTTGAGCCATTCGACGTTAGCGAATGGCGAGTTCGGCGGCGCCTTGCCCGGCCCGGAAAGAGCGGGAATTCGCGCAACCCGGGGTCGCCTGGGGGTGCAGGGGGGCTGGCGACGCAGCTCCCCTGCCTGCGCGGCGGGCAGCCCCGCCACGTAAACACGCGGCGCGCGCCACGGGGATTGGGGCGCATCACATCACGGTTGGCATCGACACGACGCCTGTTGTCTGCATCGCAGGCAGGCAAAAAAAAACCGGAGCCGTAGCCCCGGTCAACGACATCCCCCACGAGATGTATTCCCCATCAACAAACTGCAAGGCGCTGCCGCGGCCACCGCCATGGCGAGCCGGACAGCATCCAGTCAGAAGCAGTCAGCATAAGCGGGCGCTGAGGGTCTGTCGATGGATTTGTGAAATATTTCCAACACAATTGATCAAACATTATTGTATACAATCATACAAACAAGCACTTACTGTGCAATATCAAGATTTATCGCTATTGTTTGATCAAATAATACAATCACTTGCGCAACAGCCGCCCCGCCGCCACCGGCAAAGGCCGCCGCCGATGAGCACGCGGCAAGGCCCTGGCCCGCGTGCAAAATGTTAAACAAATGCCACAGTCAGCTGGCCAGCGCCGTCAGCCGCGGCAGCTGCTCTGCCGCATGGAAGCGCCCCTTGCCATCACGCGCCACCCGCGCCAGTGCATGCTGCGGGTCGTGGGTGAAAAACAGCCGGCCTTGCCGGGTGAGCAAATCATCCAGCAAGCCACGCTTTTCATCGATCAGCTGTTCCGGAAAACGGTCGTAACCCATGGTGATGGGCACATGCACCCAGGACGCGCCGGGGATGAGGTCGGCGGCATACACCACCGGCCCGCCTTCCAGCGGAATCTCGGTCAGCAGCATGCCGGGGGTATGGCCATCGCTCAGATGAAAACGGTAATCCGCTGGCAGGCAGTCTGGTGTTTCGCCGTCGGTCAGCACCAGCCGGCCACTGTTTTCCAGCAGGGTAATCAGTTCGGGAATGAAGGACGCACGGTCGCGCGCATGCGGCTCTTTGGCCCGCTGCCAGGCACTGCGGCTGACCACGAACTGCGCCTTGGGAAACAGCAGCCGCGCCGGGCCGCCATCCCAGGCCGCCAGCAGGCCGCCGACATGATCGAAATGCAGATGGGACAGCACCACCACGTCGATATCTTCGTGGCTGCAGCCGGCAGCGGCCAGATTGTCCAGCAGCACATGGCCGTCTTCCACCACGCCGTAGCGGGTTTTCAGCTCCGGGGCAAAAAAGGCACCAATGCCGGCTTCCAGCAGAATGCGACGGCCATCGTCCTCGCGCACCAGCAGGCAGCGACAGGCCAGCGGTACGCGATGTTGCTCGTCCGGGGCCAGCCACTGGCTCCACATGGCGCGCGGCGCATTGCCGAACATGGCGCCGCCGTCCAGTTTCTGGGAATTGCCAAGCAGGGAAGTCAGGGTACGCATGGGTGCTCCGCTCAAGATGCAGTGCCGATGATTATCAAGCAAGCGCTCGGTTCTGTCACCCGCTTTGCATGGCCACGGTCAGCCGCTCAGCCCCTCGTCGCCATGGCCGATAAACAAGGCCTCCTGTTCCACCTTCAGCTGGCGCTCCAGCATGGCGGCGCACAGATCGGCCAGCATGGGCGGCAGCGGCAGGCGGGCCAGCCTGGCCAGTGCCTGCTGGTCTTCCTCTTTCAGCGGCTGGCCACCATGCGCCAGCGTCAGCTCGTCCGCCTGCATGCGCCAGGGCTGCCAGGCGCAGCCGGCCTGCCCGGCCAGCTCGCCCACCTGCAGGGCGATGGCCACCCCGGCCGGATCCAGGTCGCAGGCCACTTGCACCGGCAAGCGTAATACCGCCAGCAGATGGCCCACCGCGGCCAGCCAGCGCCGGTGCGGGTAACCCGGCACCCAGATGGTGAGTACCGGTTCGGCCTGCCGGGTCAGCACCTCGAACACGCTGAGGTTTTCCACAATACGCACCATCTGTACCGTGCCGCGGACGGCATCCACCTGTTGCAGTGCTTCCGGCGCCAGCGCCAGCCCGCTTTGCAACAAGGCAGCCGACAACAAGGGCTGACCCGCAGCATAGAGTGTCAACGCGCCGGACAGGAAAACGTGCGGGGTATGGCGCGAGATGCCACAGGCTTCCAGCGCAATGCCGAATTCGGCCAGCCAGCGCCGGTCGGCCTCGCCAAAAGCCTTGCTGCGGCCCAGCGCATATTGGGAAAACTGCCGTTCCGTACCCCACAGCCCGGCTGTCAGCCAGCCATCCAGCGCCTGGGCGATTTTCAGCCGTCGCTCCAGCGTGGACGATTGCAGGCGCTGGGCCAGGCTGGCGGCCAGCGCTTGCAGTTGTGGATTTTGCGGCTGCCAGCCGCGCCACAGTTGCACCACCTCGTCGCGTGCGTCGGCATCCGGCAGGCCGATCAGGCTGCGCAACTGGTACACCTCGCGCCAGCTGACCCAGAACGGCTCCCACTGGCCTGGCCGGCCGGGTTCGGCATGCAGCTCCACCTCGCACCAGCCGCATTCCAGCAAGCGGCGCAGCAAGTCTTCGGCCTGGGCCGCATCACCACTTTGCGCCAGCAGGGTGGTCCAGCGCTGGCGCATCACGCGCAGGGCCAGCCAGCGCTGCAGCAGGGCCTGGTCGGCCTGCGGCAACAGTAGCGGCGTGGCCGCCAGGGTGGGTTGTAGCAGCAGATGATGGCCGCGTGCGCCAATGGGCAGGCGTTCGACCAGTTCCGGGGAAATACGGGCTAACCAGCTGGACATGGGGTTCTGCCAGAGTTGGGGGTGAGAAGAGTAGACCGCCGGCAGCAAACAAGTTTCCTGCCGGCGTGATGGCATCAGGCCTGCGTATCTGCGGGTGGCGCATCCACCCGGCGGCGGGTTTGCAGGATGGGCGGGGCCCACTGCTCGCCCGGCCGCTTCTTGCGGGTGGCCAGCGTCAGTTCCGACGGGGCAAAGATATTGATGTTATGGGTGTTGGGCGTGGTGATCAGATACTGCGCCTCGGTGGCCTTGAGGAAGCCCGCCACCCGGTCGATGTTGAAAATATCCAGGTGAGCAAACGGCTCGTCGATAAACACAAAACCGGACGGATTAGCCTCATCCATCATCAGGCCAATCAGCAGAATCAATGACTTCATCACCTGCTGGCCGCCGGACGCCTCGCCGTCGTTCATGCCCATCAGGCCCTTCTGGTCGAAGTTGAAGCGCAGCGTCAGCCCGGCTTGCGCCAGCGCGGCGTCGTCGTTTTCCAGTGAGGGCAGTTCCACATCCACGCCAATGCCAGCCAGCTCGCCCAGGCGCTTGATATTGGCACCATAAGCCCGCACCGTGGCGCGCAGCTTGCCCATATAGGCGGCGCGGGCGTCGTCGGTGAGTTCGCGCGAGCGGTCCACTTCGCTCTGGCGGCGCTGACGTTCGCGGTCGATCTGCGCCAGGTCGTCGGCCAGCTTGTCGCGCAGCGCCAGCACGGCTTCGTCGGTTTCCCATTCGCCGCCTTGCAGGCGCTCTTGCAGATAATTCAACTGATGGCGCGCATCGGCGGCGCTTTCGTATTCCTCTTCCAGCGCGGCCACATGCTCGGCGGCCAAGGCATCGGCCGGCAGACGACCAGCCCACTCGCGCAGTTCGGCCAGCAGGCGGCGCAGCTGGCGGCGGCTGTTTTCCACCTCCTGACGCTTGCCGTCGTAACGCGACAGGCTTTCCTGTTCGCGCTGGCAAATGCGGTCGTGCTCCAGCCGCGCATCGCTATATCGCTGGTCTGCCGCATCCTTGGTGGCACTGGCTTCGGCCAGTTGTGCGCCCAGTTCCTGCTGCTGCGCTTGCAGGCTATCCAGCCGGGCGGCCAGGGCGGCGAATTCTTCGGCACGGCTGTCCAGCTGACGGATGGCATCCATGCCGCCCAGATACTCGGCCAGCCCAGCCGCCTCGCGGCTAATGGCCACCAGTTTTTCTTCATCGGCCAGAATGCGCACATTCAGCTGCTTCAGCTCATCGCGCAGTGCCAGCAGACGCGACTGGCGCGCGCCTTCGCCAAAGGCGAACTCATGCGCGGCCACGCCAATATGGCGCGCACCACGGCGTTCGCGGAAATAGCCGTCGCGGGTAATCCAGTCGCCATCAACGCCTGCGCCCGCCTGGGCGTTTTCCACCCGATTGACCTTGTTCAGCTGCTGATACAGCCAGTCCGGGGCATTGGCGGAAAAGCGGATCACTTCCAGCAGGCTGCCCTTGCGTGCTGGCGGCGGGCTGCTGCGCTCCGGCACCACAAAATGGCGGAAACGCAGTTTTTCGCCCAAGCGCCAGGCTTCACCCTTTTGCTGCGGATTTTCCAGCAGCACCACATGGCGGTAGGGGCGCAGCATGGCCTCCACCGCGCCCTGCCAGCCAGCGTCCATCACCTCGATGATGTCGGACAGCATGGCGTGGCCGATATTGGCCTCATCCAGCGCAGCCTTGAACTGACGTACTTCTTCCGGCGAACGGCCACGGCCGATTTCCAGCGCCTCGACATGGTTTTTCAGGTCGACGCGCTGGCGGTTCAGCTCACGCAGGCCGTCTTTCAGTTGCTCGGCCTCGCCGCGCAAGCCGGACAGCTTGTCGGACAGCGCGGCGGCATCGGCACCGTATTCGCGGCTGGCCAGCGCTTGCAGGCGGTCGCGCTCCTTCAACTGGCCGCTGACGCTGGCATGTTCGGCCTTGGCGGCCATGAACTGCTCTTGCGCCTGCAAACGAGCCTGCTCGGCGGCCTGACGTGCTGCGCCAGCGGCCACTTCGGCCGCCTTGAGCTTGGCCACCAGTTGCAGGGTGTCGTGATGCTCGCGCCGGGTACGGCTGAGCTGGCCGTAGGCGGCGCGGTAGTTTTGCCAGGTCTGGCCCAGCGCGCTTTTGCCATCCAGATAGGCCAGCACCGGCAAGGCTTCGTCCTGCAGGCGGCGAATGGTCTGGCTGAGTTGACGCCATTCCAGAAAACGCCCGGCGCGGGTTTTCATGGTTTCCACCCGCGCTTCCAGCGCTTCCTCCTGCCGGGTGAGCGCTTCCAGTTCCAGCTCGGTGGCGCGTTGTTCATCACGGGCGCGTTGGTAGTTGTCCAGCACGTCCTTGTCGCCGAATACCTGGAACACCAGGTCCAGCAATTGTTTGGGGCTGTATTCGGTCAGCTTGTCGGTATCGCCCTGCTCCAGCGCCAACACCTCGCCCACTGCCGGGGTGAGGCCAGCCACTTCCAGGCGGCGACGGTATTCCTGTACGCCCAGCCATTGCGCTTGCGCTTCGGCCAGTTCCAGCGGCACATCACCATCCAGAATGGCGTAATGGCGCACCCAGTCGCCGCCCTGCTTCTTGATACGGCACAGCAGCGTCACCGCCTCGCTGACGATGGGAAAGAAGGGGGTGGGATACAGGCCGCCCGATGGACGGCGCGGGTTGTCCACCACGCCGCGCAGATAGGCAAAGGGCTCGCGGTTGTTGCGCACATAGCGCTTGTAGTCGCGCTTGCCGGAGCATTTGATGGCCAGCAGGGTGCGCATGGCATCCAGCAAGGTGGTCTTGCCCGAACCATTGGGGCCGATGATGGTGACAATCTGCGCGTCCAGCGGCACCGCCAGCCGTTGCCAGAAGTCCCAGTGCACCATTTCTACCGATTTCATCTGGAACATCAGCGGTCTTCCTCTTGCGCGGGGGCTTGTGTGTCGTCTTCGGGGCCTTCAACAGCAGCGAACAGGCTGGTGCCATCATCCACCACCGTGGGCTGTACTGCCTGGGCAATGGCGCTGGCGGTCTTGTCGGCCAGGGCGTCGGCGGCCTGGCTGCGGCGCTGGCCCAGTACCTCGGACAGCGCACCTTCGATGATGCGTGGAGCCAGCTGGCTGTAGTCGATCATCAGATCCAGCATCGGGCCTTCATCCAGCCACTTGTTACGGCGCACCACAAAGCCCAGGTTCACCAGCCGGCCCAGATTGGCATTGAAGCGGGTACGGCCGCCCAGCGCCTTGCCAAAGTCGGCATACAGCGCGTCTTCCGACACGCCGGTAGACACGCCCTCGCCGGTTTCCAGCGGCTTTTGCGCGCCGAACATATCGCTCTGGTTTTCGCGCCCGGCTTCCACGCGGGCAATCTGCCGTTCGCGCTTGGGCAGGATGATCAGCGCCCACAGGATGACCAGCAGCGCCACGCCATCGCGCGGCAGGCCCAGATTATTGTTCAGCCAGGCTTCGCCGCTGCCGAATACCGGCTCGGTCATCTCCGGCAGCAGCGCCACCGCAATGTATTCGGCGTAGGGGTTCTCCACCAGGCGCAGGCCGACATCGGCCAGCCGCTTGTCCAGCTCCTGGCGGAAAAGGTCATCCAGCAGCGCCTTGCGCGCCAGCGCATCGCCGCGCGGCACCACGCGCTGCGCCAGCAGGCGGGCGGTGAGGGTTTTCAGTTGCTGTTCCATGGCTCAATTCGGGGGATGAGGAAGCAGCCGCGCGTCAGACAGCGTGGCGACTTCCGGGTGTTCGGGTTCAATCACGGCTTCGCCGCCGTGCAGGGTGAACGGCAATTTGGCCAGCGCCGCCACAATGCTGGCATCGCCATGGCTTTCCGGGTCGCCAATCAGCGACAGCAGCGACAGCCGGTAGGCGGTTTCGTTGTAGCTGTCGGCCAGCACTGCCTGCCGGATGGGGATGTGGTCCGCCCCGCTCTCGCCCAGTTGCAGGCCCAGGGTCAGCAATTCGTCGTACATGGCCTCGGCGGCAAACAGGCGCTCTACTTCCAGCTCGCCGGACAGGGGCGCGGCCACGCTGCCGGGCAAGGTGGTATTGCCGGCCTTGGCACGTTCGCGCGCCAGCAGCTCGAATTCCGCCATGTCGGCCAGTTCCGGCGTGGCAATGAAGGCCGGTTCCGGGTTGATGGACAGGCAGCCGCTCAACTGATCGGCCAGCTGGCCCACCGCCTGACGGCGCAGCCAGTCGGCAATATCGGTGGAAGTCAGGCCGGAGCTGCCCAGATGCACGCGCTGCGCCGCCAGTTGCGCCAGACGGCGCTCGAAGGTACCGGCCAGCGCCAGCATGCGGCTTTGTGCCAAGGCGACCGCCTGCGCCTGGTTCAGCGCGGACAGGCTGAGGGTGTCGTCAGCGGTGAGGCTGCGGATCACTTCTGTCGATTTGGCCACCCAGCGCCACACGGCTTCCAGCCGGTGCTGCGCAGCGCGGATGCGGAATTCCGATTGCGATTCCAGCGCTTCGGCAAACTCGCCATACAGCTCGTTCAGTCGCGCCAGCAAATGCTTGAGCGCGTCATCGGACAACTGCCCCACCGCCTGCCCGGCCGCCACCTGGCTGGTGAGGTAGCCTAGTTCGACATCATCACCGGCAAAATCAATCAAGGTGGCCAGCGCGGCCAGCGCCACGCGTGCGCCTTCGGACAGCTGGTACTGGCCGCCATCGCTGTCGTATACCAGCAATTCGCCCTCGCGCAGGCGGCCCAGAATGGTGGCCAGCTTGGTGTCGTTGAGGTAGGCAAAACGCTGGGCGATTTCCTGCGGGGTCCAGCGCGGCGCATCGGCGCGGCTGCCCAGCTCGCGCAGCACCAGGAGGCGCATCAGCACCTCCTCGTCACCCCCACGAAACAGGGTCACGAAGACAGACAGATAAGGCCAGGCCTGTTGCAGGCGATTGACGCCGGACAGCGAATCCGGCGCGATGCCCGGCTGGAAAAAGTCGGCGAGCGATTCCAATGACATTCCGGCATGAGAAAACAAAAGCGGATTGTCCAAGGCCGGGCGGGGGTAAGTCAACGCATCTTGCATGACTGGGGGTGCGTACCAGACCACGGCACGCACCCCATGCTCAGGCAGCTGACGGTTGTATTTGCGGTGTACGTCGGCTTTGCGCGATATAGGCCAGGGCGGCCAGGCTGATCAGGGTGGTGAACATCAGGTAAAAGCTGGGTGCCTGATTGCTGCCGGTGGCGCTGATCAGCCACACGATGATGGCCGGGGCAAAACCGCCAAACACCGTCACCCCTACGTTGTAGCCAATGGCCATGCCGGTGGCACGGGTGGCAGGCGGGAAGATTTCCGACATCAGCGCGGGCAAGGCGCCAAAGTAAATGGACTTGAGCAAGGCCAGCCAGCCCACCAGCACATACAGCGCCCAGGCACTGCCGCTCACTGACACATACAAAAACACCGGGTAAATGGTGAGGGCAAACAGCAGCCCGGCCACAGTCATTTGCTTGAGCCGCCCGATGCGGTCGGACAGCCAGCCAGAAAACGGCGTCACCACGGTGAGAATCACCCCGGCCAGCATGCTGGCGGCAAAACCGGTGGCGGCATCCATTTTCAGCTGGCGGATGGCAAAGGTGGGCACGTATTGCAGCATGTAATTGACGGCGGTGGACACGGTAATCACCCCGATGGCCGCCAGCACCATGCTTTTCTGGCTTAGCAGGACATCCCGCACCGGTGTGGCGGTGTGCGCGGCCTGCTTGAAGCTGGGCGCATCGTCCAGATAACGCCGCATCAGCAAACCGGCCGGGCCAATCAGCAAACCAAAGAAGAAGGGAATGCGCCAGCCCCAGGCCAGCAGTTCTTCCTGCGTCAGCAGCTTGACCAGGGCATAGCCAAACAGCGAAGCAAACAAGGTGGCCAGGCCCTGGGTGGCAAACTGCCAGCTGGCCAGAAACCCGCGGCGGTGCGGCGCATGTTCGATCAGCATGGCGGTGGACGCGCCAAACTCGCCGCCGGCGGAAAAGCCCTGAATCAGCCGCGCCAGAAAAATGCCGATGGGCGCGGCCACGCCGATCTGCGCATAGGTGGGCAGCAAGGCGATGATGGCGGTGCCCACCATCATCAGGCTGACTGTCAGCAGCAGCGCGGCCTTGCGGCCATGGCGGTCTGCATAGCTGCCCAGCACCACCCCGCCCAGCGGCCGGATCAGGTAGGAGGCCCCAAACGAACCGAAGGTCAGCAGCATGGAGGCGGTTTCATTACCCGCCGGGAAAAAGTGATGGGCAATATGGACGGCGAAAAAAAGCATAGATGGCAATATCAAACCATTCCAGCGCATTGCCGATGGAAGTGGCCAGCACAATGCGGGTCAGGCTGAGCGGTTTGCGTTCAGACATGCGCTGCTCCAGTGAAAGATGCGCGTTGCGCAATGATCTGACTGCCCTGCTCGCCCAGGTCCCACCAGATGCCCGCCATCAGTGCCAGCGCCTCGCGTGCCACCGGTGCCAGCAAGTGTTCGTTGGGCGCATGCTGGCCGCAGCCAGGATAGGAATGTGGCAACCACAAGGTGGGCAGCCCCAGGATGTCGGCAAAGGCATCGTTGGGCACCGTGCCCCCCAGGTTGGGCAGCAAGGCCGCCTGCTTGTCGGTACTGTGACGGATGGAGGTCAGCGCCCATGTCACCCAGGGGTCGTCCAGCCTCAGCCGGGTCGCCGGCGTGGCGGACAACACGCGAACCTGCACCTGCCCCAGCCCGTGCCGCTGCAAATGCGACTCGATATGCTGGCGGGTATTGCGCCAATCCGTCCCCACTACAAAGCGCAGTTGGCAAACAGCCTTGGCGCTGGGCGGGATGGCATTCACCGGCTTGCGGGCATTGCCGGATTCCAAGGCCAGCACTTCCAGCGCGTTCCAGCCTATCACCCGCTCCAGCGGGCTCAGACCGGGCTCGCCCCAGTCGCTGTCTACCGTCGGGCTGTCCGGCTCCCCGCCCAGGGTCAGGCCAGCCAATGCCCGCCTCACCTCCTCTTCCAGTGGCGGCGGGCGCAAGCCCGGCACTTGAATCACCCCATGTGCATCCACCAGGCTGGCCAGCGCATGGGCCAGCACCAGCGCCGGGTTACGCAGCGCTCCGCCCCAATTGCCGGAATGGTGGCCGCTTTCGCGCAATATCAGCTGTAATTCAAACACCACGCTGCCGCGTGAACCCAGAAACAGCGTCGGCCGCTCGGCACTGACACGCGGTCCGTCCGAGGCGATAAAGACATCCGCCCGCAAGGCCGCTTGTTCGATCTGGCAAATCTCGCGCAAACCAGGCGAGCTGATTTCCTCGCCGCTCTCGAACAGGAAGCTGCAGTTAAAGCCCAAACGGCCACCGCGCTGCGCGTACACCGCCGCCAGCGCGGCCAGATTGATACTGTGCTGGCCCTTGTTATCCGCCGTGCCACGGCCATACCAGCGTTCGCCCTCGCTAGCCACCCGCCATGGACTGAGCCCGGCGCGCCAGTGCGACTCGTCGCCACGCACCACATCGGCATGACCGTAGCTGAGCACGGTGGGCAGATAGTCCGCCTCATGCCGCCTGGCCAGCAAAAAAGGCGCCAGCGGTGCCACCGGATTGTCCAGCAGCCGGCAGGAAAATCCCATCTCCTGCAGTGCCGGGATGATTTCCTGCTGGAAATAGGCGATTTGGGTATCAGCCTGTACCGGATTCTGGCTTTCGGTATGAAAGGCGACACGGCGTTGCAAATCCCCCAGCAAGCCTCCCTGATCGAAATACGCCTGTGCTCTGGCAATGGCATGGCTACGTTGCGCATACATCTGAGTCATTAGCAGTTACCTCGCACCTTGTTTAAGGTTGAATAACTGGCACAGTCTATGGAAGGTAATACCTTGATGACTATTGACATTATTGCCATTTCAGCAAGTGGCATTGCCTAAAACGCAAAGGAGAGGGCGGTATGTTGCATGGCATTGCACTGAAGTATTTTGTTGAAGTCGCACGCTGCGGTTCATTGGCCGCCGCTTCGGAAAACCTGCAAGTGGCGGTATCCGCCATCAGCCGGCAAATCAGCAAACTGGAGCAGGAAACCGGCACCCCGCTGTTTGAGCGCCTGCCACGCGGCATGGTGCTGACCGAGGCCGGGCAGCTACTGGCCGAGCATGCACGCCGCACCTTGCTGGATGCCCAGAGCGTGCTGGGAGAAATCTCCTCACGCCATGCCACCAGCAACGGCCTGGTACGGCTGGCGTGTACCGATGGTTTCGCTCACGTTTTTCTACCCGATGTCATGATGACTTATCACCGGCTCTACCCCCAGATTCGCTTTGTTTTGCAGAGCGGTATTCCGGAACAGGTGCGCCACTGGGTGGAAACCGGAGCGGCCGATATCGGGCTGGGTTTTGCCATGGAAAACACGCATGGAATTGAGCTGATACTGCAAAGCTGCGCGCCGGTGTGTGCCCTGCTGCGCCCCGGCCATCCCCTGGCCGGACAAGCGCTGCTGACCCTGGCGGATCTGACACGCTTTCCGCTGGCCATTCTGGAAAGGGGCAATACCGTGCGCCAGCTGCTGGAATGGAGCTTTGCGGCCCAGGGCAAAGTATTTGAACCCCTGCTCAGCAGCGATCACACCAGCACCCTGCATCGCTTTGCCACCCACACCGACACCATTGCGCTGGGCAGCCGCCTGGCGATTCACGGCCTGCCGGATGGTGCCAGCTTGCTGGCCAAGAACATTGATGAACCGCTGCTGCAACAACGGCAGCTGCAACTGATGACCATGAAAGCCCGCCGCCTGCCCGCCGCGGTCAGCACCTTCTTGCGGCTGCTGGAATGCCAGCTGCAGCAGGCGCTGCAAGCGTGAAGCAGCCCTGTATTTCTGCAAGAGCACTCACAGCCCTGCGCTGCAGATCAAGAGCGGCCAACCAAATAGCGTAATGCCCTGCGACACACCACCGTGCAATGCGACAGGGACACCGGACCGGTGTCCCTGCTGTTATTGAACAGTATGTTTTTCCGCAGCATTCCTTAGCCTTATCCCTAATCCATCTTCATCCACTACTCAAATTCGATATTTCACCAGACAGACTCCTCCCTGTCTGATTGGCAGCACTCAGCACTCGCCTTAATGATTGCCATTGTCATGACCTTTGCTGCGCAGCCCTGCGCCGCGCCGGCTCAATCCGCCTCCCGGCAGCTGCCGCGACCGCAATCCACCACAGCAAGGACCCGCCACGCAAACGCCAGATACACCAAGCAGCACGCCACCCGCCACCCCAGCAGGAGACCAGCATGAGACCGGAGAATCCGCTCACCACTCGCCAGATCATGAGCAAAGACAATCTCTCTGCCACCAGCATGCTCAATAGCAAGCCCAACTCGGTGT
>NZ_QJKC01000005.1 GCF_003202035.1 Aquitalea magnusonii
CCTATCGGTTATTCTGTTTTTTAAAGAGCGGTGCAGGTCGCTGCGTTTCGTTTCCGTCGCTGCGTTGTCTGCTGAGGAGGCGAACTATACCGCCCTGACCCACCCTCGTCAACACTTTGTGCGAAGAAAAGTGCAGATTTTGCTGAAACCCCGGCCCGCTACGCGCTAAGTAACTGAGCAACAAGCAACTATGCCGAGGGGGTTTTATTGCATCGCAGCAGCGATCTGCCCCGCCGTCTCAACCAGGTCGACATTGCGCATCTGCTGCGTCGGCTTGATCGCCCGGATCATCCATATAAAACGGCTGGCTGGGCAGCCTGCGGAGAGACTTAATCGAACCCGGCCATGCCGGGCGGGATGGGCGGACACATATATATAGAGCCAAGGCTGATGCCGCCCGACGACTGTTCTGCTACTCTTTAGCCTTCTGCAAACTGCCCTACTCCGCCTGACGGCGGCATCTGCCATGCTCAAGTTTGATGTTCTGATTATCGGTAGTGGTCTGGCCGGCATGACGCTGGCCCTGCATCTGGCTGCTACTCGCAAAGTTGGCCTGATTACCAAGCGCGATCTGCTGGAAGGCAGTTCGACCTATGCCCAGGGCGGTATCGCCGCCGTGCTGGATACCGAGGATTCGGTTGAGGAGCATATCCGCGATACGCTGATTGCCGGTGCCGGGCTGTGCAATGAGGAGGCGACACGCTTTATCGTGGAGCATTCCAAAGAGGCGATTGACTGGCTGATCGCGCTGGGTGTGCCGTTTACCCGTGACGATACCCACAAGACCGGCTATCACCTGACGCGCGAGGGTGGCCACAGCCATCGCCGCATCATCCACGCGGCTGATGCGACCGGTGCTGCCGTGACTTCTACACTCGGTCAGAAGATCAAGGCGCATCCGAATATCACGGTACTGGAAGATTTCATTGCCATCGACCTGATCACTTCACGCAAGCTGGGCCTGGAGGGCAAGCGCTGCTACGGCGTGTATGCGCTGGACAAGACGCTGGACCAGATCGTCACCATTGCCGCCAAGCACACCATGCTGGCTTCCGGTGGGGCGGGCAAGGTTTACCTCTACACCACCAATCCGGATACCGCGACCGGTGATGGCATTGCCATGGGCTGGCGTGCCGGTTGCCGGGTGGGCAATATGGAGTTCATCCAGTTCCACCCCACCTGCCTGTATCACCCGCACACCAAGTCTTTCCTGATTTCCGAAGCGGTACGTGGCGAGGGGGGCATTCTGAAGCTGCCAGACGGTACCCGCTTCATGCCGGATCACGACCCGCGGGCGGAACTGGCACCGCGTGATGTGGTGGCACGTGCCATCGACTTTGAAATGAAGAAGCATGGCCTGGACTGTGTCTATCTGGATATTTCCTACAAGCCGGCCAATTTCATCAAGGAACACTTCCCCAATATCTACGCTCACTGCCTGGAACTGGGTATCGACATCACGCAGGAGCCGATTCCGGTGGTGCCGGCCGTGCACTTTACCTGCGGCGGCCTGGTGACCGACCTGACCGGCCATACTGATGTAGACGCGCTGTATGCGGTGGGTGAAGTGGCCTGTACCGGTCTGCATGGCGCCAACCGTCTGGCCAGCAACTCGCTGCTGGAGTGTCTGGTGATTGGCAAGGCAGCCGCCGAGGACATTCTGGCCGCACCGGACATCACCCTGCCGCCGATTCCGGACTGGGACGACAGCCAGGTAACCGATACTGATGAAGAAGTGGTGATTTCACACAATTGGGACGAGCTGCGCCGCGCCATGTGGGACTATGTCGGCATCGTGCGTACCAATAAGCGGCTGATGCGGGCACTAAGCCGGATTCGCCTGCTGTCCGAGGAAATCAACGACTACTACAGCAACTTCCACGTCACCAACGACCTGATCGAGCTGCGCAATCTGGTGCAAACCGCCGAGCTGATCGTGCGTTCGGCACTGCTGCGCAAGGAGAGCCGTGGCCTGCATTACAGCCGCGACTACCCTGACATGCTGGAAGAAACACAGGAAACCATCCTGCAGCCCAGTCAACACTAGGTACTGGCTGGCGATGTGACAACGGCACCCACGGGTGCCGTTTTTCATGTGCCGTCGCTGCTGCGCCGTAGCGGCAGAGTGAACCAGAATACGCAGCCGCCCGCCACCGTGGAATTGACGCTGAATTCGCCACGATGAAACTCGACGATGGAACGGCAGATATTCAAACCAATTCCCATGCCATCAGGCTTGGTGGAATAAAACGGGGTAAACAGCTCTTTCTTGATATTGTCGCTCAGGCCAGGCCCGTTATCTGCCACCTCCACCCGCCAGAACGCTGGTCCCACCGTGGTGCGCACCACGATATGCGGCCGCCGGGTTTGCGCCTCGACCATGGCTTCGATGGCGTTCTTCATCAGATTAAGCAAGACCTGCTCGATCAGTACCGGGTCCATGTCCAGCCGGCAGTCTGTGCCGTCCTGCTCGATCACCAGCTGCACGCCGGCCTTGAAGGCCATCATCTCGGCCAATCCTGCTGCCCGCGCCACCACGCGCGCGGGATCGACATTCTCCAGCTGCGGCTCGTGTTTTTTGACAAAGGCGCGGATGCTTTTGATGATCTGCCCGGCGCGTTGCGCCTGCTGGCTGATGGCCGCCACGGCCTCGCGCACGCCGGATGGCAATTCCAGCCGCTCCGGCAGGCGGCGCGCCAGCCCGGCCGAGTAAGTACTGATGGCGGTGAGCGGCTGATTCAGCTCATGCGCCAGGCTGGAGGCCATCTCGCCCATGGCAATCAGGCGCGAGGTAGTCTGGAAGCGCTCCTGCTGCGCCTGCGCCCGCCCTTCCCGTTCGCGCTCTTCGGTGACATCGGTCAGAATCACCAGCCAGGCGGGCTCGCCACTGACCCACTCCAGCCGGCGCCGGTGCATCTGGAACCACTGCGCGCCATCTTGCAGGGTGAACTCGCTGGCCAGATCATCCTGCTCCGGCTCATCGCGCAAACCGGGCAACAGCAGGCAGCACGGCGCATCCGGCTCGTCGGCCAGCCACAAATAGGAAAAGGTGGGATTGCCGTATAACAGCTGCCCGCTGAGCTGGCTGACCACACAGACACCCGCCTGCATGCCG
Organism: Aquitalea magnusonii; assembly: GCF_003202035.1. GTDB lineage: Bacteria > Pseudomonadota > Gammaproteobacteria > Burkholderiales > Chromobacteriaceae > Aquitalea > Aquitalea magnusonii. The sequence goes on from NZ_QJKC01000005.1 coordinate 3,116, forward strand.
TTAAGCACGGTGAGGAAGCGCTGGTGCGAGGCATTCAGCGCCAGCCGCTGGCGTTTGCGCTCGGTAATGTCGAACAAGGCGGCAATCCAGCCACGATGGCTGCCATCGCGCTCGATCAGCGGCGTGGCATACAGCCGCACCTCGACAAATTCGCCATTCTGGCACTGAAAGCGCAGCTCGAAACCCTGCTCTGGCTGCATGCCGTGCCTGACCGCATCCATGGCCGCACGCATTTGCTGATGATCGGCACTGGGCCAGAAGACATGGGGCGGGCGCTGGCCCACCAGTTGCTCCGGCGCATAACCCAGCATTTCGCAAAATGCGCGGTTGACCCGCAGTATTTCCCCTTCCAGGCTGATGGCGACCAGGCCACTTTTCATGCAGTCCTCGATGGCCTGGCGCAGCGACACTTCGGTGGCCAGCGCATGTTCGGCACGCGAGCGTTCACGCATGTGGCGACGAATGCGCCAGATGGAGTACAGCAGGGCTGCGGCCAGCAGCATGATCAGCCCGGTCAGCACCGGCAGGGTCAGCCCCAGCCCGGAACGATAGCTGACGGCACGCAGATACACGCCAAAGCCTGGCGGGTCGAAGCTGGTCTGGTGGGAAATGGTGCCGGGGTGTTCGGAAGGGTCGAACTTGCTGGCCAGGGTGCGGCCGCCGACATCGACAAAGCTGATGTAGTTTTTCGAGGCGATCCACCACGGCACCTGGCGGTGCAGCAATTGATCGAACTGATACACCAGGCGGATGCTGCCCAGATATTTCTCGTTGGCAATGATGGGCACCGCCAGGTCGAAGCGGTACTTGCCATCAGCACGGCGGTAGGGTTGGCCATAGGACGCGCGGCGCAAGCGCGAGGCCCGCCACACCGCGTCGAACTCGTCGCCATGCAATACCTTGCCGGGAGCGACCTGTCCGTGCTGGTCGCGTATCAGCATGCCGTTCTGGTCGAACTGCTGCACCTGCAGTACTTCCGGGCTTTCCCGCATGAAAAATGCGGCCGAGGGCACAAAACGCTCGGGCTGCAGCTTGCCAGCGGCGATATCCGCCGCCATGCCCTCGGCCCACTCCTGCTGCGCCTCCATGTGCAGGCGCATCGACTGTTCCAGCCACAGCACTTCCTGGATGAGGTTGTCGTGCTGTTCATCCACCCAGTCGCGATACACCAGATAAAACAGCCCCCCCAGCGCCATGACCAGGGCAATGAGAGTCAGCGAGGTGCCCAGCCATAACAGGCGGGGGGAACGGCGGCGGGCAAGCAGATCAATCACGTGCATAAGCGGGTAAGGGAAAACCCCAATGATGAAGTCCCCAATGGCATGTTGTTGGCGCGCCTTCTACTTTACACGGTATTAACAGCCCGCAGACAAGGGCTGTAATACAAAGCAAAAACATTCAACGCAAACGGAAACAGAAACGGAGAGACTCATATGAAACTGAAAATTGCTGCCCTGCTGATTGGCGCTTCCTTCGGTGTGGCCGGCATGGCCCAGGCTGCTGGCGAAATCGTCATCAAGTTCAGCCACGTGGTATCGCCGGACACCCCCAAGGGCAAGGCCGCCGAATACTTCAAGAAGCTGGCGGAAGAGCGTACCCACGGCAAGGTCAAGGTTCAGGTCTACCCCAACAGCCAGCTGTACAAGGACAAGGAAGAGCTGGAAGCCCTGCAGCTGGGCGCGGTACAGATGCTGGCCCCGTCGCTGGCCAAGTTTGGCCCGCTGGGCGTGAAGGAATTCGAAGTTTTCGACCTGCCTTATGTGTTCGACAACTATGACGAAGTGAACAAGGTGATGCACGGTGCCATCGGCAAGCAATTGCTGGGCAAGCTGGAAAGCAAGGGCATCAAGGGCCTGGCTTACTGGGATAACGGCTTCAAGAACTTCTCGGCCAACAAGCCGATCAAGTCGCCGGCCGACCTCAAGGGCCTGAAGATCCGTATCCAGTCGTCCAAGGTACTGGAAGAGGAAATGCGCTCGGTAGGCGCGCTGCCGCAGGTGATGGCCTTCTCCGAAGTGTACCAGGCGCTGCAGAGCGGCGTGGTGGACGGCACCGAACTGGAAGCCTCCAACCTGTACACCAGCAAGGCCTACGAAGTGCAAAAGCACCTGACGCTGACCCAGCACGGCTTCCTGGGCTATGCCGTGATCGTCAACAAGAAATTCTGGGACGGCCTGCCGGCTGACGTGCGTACCCAGCTGGATGGCGCCATCGTCGATGCGTCCAAGTACGCCAACGACATCGCCAAGAAGGAAAACGACCGCTCGCTGGCCGCCATCAAGGCTTCCGGCAAGACCCAGGTCTACACCCCGACGGCCGCTGAACGTGCGGCCTTCAAGAAAGCCATGCTGCCGGTTCACGCCAAGATGGCCGAACGCATCGGTCCGGACCTGCTGAAGGCGATCTACAAAGAAACCGACTTCCACGCCAACAACTGATCGGCCCATGCATGGAGCGTGCGTGCTGCGGCACCCACGCTCCTTTTTGCTGAAAGAGAACAATCATGCTGAAATTCCTCGATCACCTTGAGGAGTGGATGATTGCCCTGCTGATGGGAAGTGCCACCCTCATCACCTTTGCCGCAGTATTGCACCGCTACGGCTCGGGCATCGACGCTCTGCAACCCTATCTCGCCCACATCAACATGGCCTGGGCCCAGGAACTGACCATCTACCTGTTTGTGTGGATGGCCAAGTTCGGTGCGGCCTATGGCGTGCGTACCGGCATCCACGTGGGCGTGGATGTGCTGATCAACCGCCTGTCGGACAAGAACCGCGCCAAGTTCATCATCTTCGGCCTGCTGGCCGGTGCCCTGTTCACCGGGGTCATTGCGGCACTGGGCAGTGATTTTGTCTGGGAAATCGCCCATACCGACCAGACTTCGCCCGATCTGGAAGCACCGATGTGGCTGGTTTACCTGGCCATTCCCTGCGGTTCCACCCTGATGTGCTTCCGCTTCCTGCAAGTGGCCTGGAACTTCATCAAGACCGGCAGCCTGCCCAAACATGATCACGGCCATGTCGATGGCCTGGAAGAAGGTGCCGAGGATCTGGACAATCTGCACCCGCATGACCTGAACCACGGAGGCAAGCACTAATGACCACGCTCATCATTTTCGGTCTGCTGCTGACGCTGATGCTGACCGGCATGCCGATTTCCATCTCGCTGGGTCTGACGGTACTGACCTTTCTGTTCACCATGACCGAAGTACCGATCCAGTCGGTAGCGCTCAAGCTGTTTACCGGCATCGAGAAGTTCGAAATCATGGCGATTCCCTTCTTCATCCTGGCGGGCAACTTCCTGATGCACGGCGGCGTGGCCAAACGGATGATCCGCTTTGCCACCACCCTGGTGGGCCACTGGTATGGCGGCCTCGGTCTGGCTGGCGTGGTGTCCTGCGCCCTGTTTGCCGCCATTACCGGTTCCTCGGTTGCCACCGTGGTGGCCGTGGGTTCCATCATCCTGCCGGCCATGGTCAAGCAGGGCTATCCGCAGCGCTTTGGTGCCGGTGTCATCACCACCTCCGGCGCACTGGGCATTCTGTTTCCGCCCTCCATCAACCTGGTGATGTACTCCATCGCCACCGCCGGCATGGATGTCACCGGCCCGGATGGCTCGCCGGTAAGCACCGCCTCGGTCGGCCAGCTGTTCATGGCCGGGGTATTGCCCGGCCTGTGTCTGTCGGTATTGCTGGGCCTGACCACCTGGTATCGCGCCAAGAAGTTCGACTACCCGCGCCTGCCGCGCGCCAGCTGGGGCGAGCGCCTGCAAGCCTTCCGTGAATGCGTGTGGGGCCTGTTGCTGATCGTGCTGGTGATCGGTGGCATTTACAGCGGCATCTTCACGCCGACCGAAGCCGCTGCCATGGCCGCGGTCTACGCCTTCATCATTGCCGTGTTCGTCTACAAGGACATGGGGCTGAAGGATGTACCGCGCGTGCTGGTCAATGCCGCGTCGATGAGCTCGATGCTGCTGTACATCATCACCAACGCCGTGCTGTTCTCCTTCCTGATGGCATCGGAACAGATCCCGCAAGCCATGGCCGCCTGGATGACGGCACAAGGTCTGGGCATTGTCGCCTTCCTGCTGGTGACCAACATCCTGCTGCTGGCAGCCGGCAACTTCATGGATCCATCGGCCATCGTGCTGATCATGGCGCCCATCCTGTACCCGGTGGCGGTCAAGCTGGGGGTCAACCCCATCCACTTCGGCATCCTGATCGCCGTCAACATGGAAGTCGGCATGTGCCACCCGCCGGTGGGGCTGAACCTGTACGTGGCCTCGGGCATCACCAAGATGGGCATTACCGAGCTGACCGTGGCGGTATGGCCATGGCTGCTCACCATGCTCGGCTTCCTGATCGCAGTAACATATATTCCTGGCATCTCGCTGTGGCTGCCGCGAATGTTAGGTATGATGCAATAACAGCAGGACAGGGCCAGCTACGCGGCAGGGATGAACACCCTCGCCGCGTAGCTTGTCTGACAGGACCATAGCCCCGGTAGAGGGTTAGCCCTTATAATATTGAGCTAAATTCAAAACGACCATAAGAAACCACCCAGGAGTTCACGAATGGACGAGCAACTGCGCCAAGCCGCACTCGATTTCCACCAGTTCCCTCAGCCCGGCAAGATTCAAGTATCCCCGACCAAGCCGCTGGCTACCCAGCGAGATCTGGCCCTTGCCTACTCCCCCGGTGTGGCCGCCCCGTGTGACGCCATCGTGGAAGACCCGCTCAATGCCTACAAATACACTGCCCGCGGCAATCTGGTAGCCGTGATCACCAACGGCACCGCCGTGCTGGGCCTGGGCAATATCGGCCCGCTGGCCGGCAAGCCGGTGATGGAAGGCAAGGGCGTGCTGTTCAAGAAGTTTGCCGGCATCGACGTTTTCGACATCGAACTGAACGAAAACGACCCGGACAAGCTGGTCGACATGATCTGCGCCATGGAGCCGACCTTCGGCGGCATCAATCTGGAAGACATCAAGGCCCCCGAGTGCTTCTACATCGAGAAGAAGTGCCGCGAACGCATGGGCATTCCGGTCTTCCATGACGACCAGCACGGCACCGCCATCGTGGCCGCTGCCGCAGTACTGAACTCGCTGCGCCTGGTCGACAAGGACATTGCCAATGTCCGCGTGACCGCATCCGGTGCCGGTGCGGCCGCCATCGCCTGCCTCGACCTGCTGGTGGCGCTGGGCGTGAAGCGCGAAAACATCACTGTCTGCGACTCCAAAGGCGTGATCTACCAGGGCCGTGACGAAAAGCTGGACGAATCCAAGCAGCGTTACGCCATTGCCGACAACGGCAAGCGCAAGCTGGCCGACGCCATGGTTGGCGCCGACATCTTCATGGGTCTGTCCGGCCCGCGCCTGGTGACCCAGGATATGGTCAAATCCATGGCCCCGCATCCGGTGATTCTGGCCATGGCCAACCCGGAACCGGAAATCCTGCCGCCGCTGGTCAAGGAAGTCCGCCCGGATGCCATCATCGGTACCGGCCGTTCCGACTTCCCCAACCAGGTCAACAACGTGCTGTGCTTCCCCTTCATCTTCCGTGGTGCGCTGGACGTGGGCGCCACCACCATCAATGAAGAAATGAAGCTGGCCACCGTGCGCGCCATTGCCGACCTGGCCATGGCCGAGCAGTCCGACGTGGTGGCTTCCGCCTATGGCGACCAGGAACTGTCCTTCGGCCCGGAATACGTGATTCCCAAGCCCTTCGACCCGCGCCTGATCGTCAAGATCGCCCCGGCCGTGGCCAAGGCAGCCATGGACTCCGGCGTGGCCACCCGCCCGATCCAGGATTTCGACGCCTATGTCGATCAGCTCACCCAGTTCGTGTACAAGACCAACCTGTTCATGAAGCCGGTGTTCTCGCAAGCCAAGAAGGAAAGCAAGCGTGTCGTGCTGACCGAAGGCGAAGACGAGCGCGTGCTGCATGCCACCCAGGAAATCGTGCTGGCCGGCCTGGCCAAGCCCATCCTGATCGGCCGTCCGAGCGTGATTGAAAAGCGTATCGAAAAGCTGGGCCTGAAGATGGAGATCGGCAAGGACTTCGAGCTGGTCAACAACGAATCCGACCCGCGCTTTGCCGAATACTGGAAGGACTACTACAACCTGATGAAGCGCAAGGGCGTTTCGCAGGAACAGGCCCGTCGCCGCGTGATTGGCAATACCACGCTGATCGGCGCGCTGATGGTCCGTCGCGGTGATGCCGATGCCATGATCTGTGGCACCTACGGCACCTACCGCCAACACTTCGAAATCGTGGAAACCGTGCTCGGCTACAACAATGCCGACAAGGTGGCCGGTGCGATGAATGCGCTGATCCTGCCGACCGGCAACATCTTCATCACCGACACCTATGTCAACGCCAAGCCGGATGCCGTGCAGCTGGCAGGCATCACCAAGATGGCTGCCGAAGCCATGAAGCGCTTTGGTATCGCACCGAAGGCCGCCCTGCTGTCCAACTCCAGTTTTGGCACCATCAACGGCGAATCCGCCGACAAGATGCGTACCGCACTGGAGCTGATCCGCGAAGCCCAGCCTGATCTGGAAATCGATGGTGAAATGCAGGGCGATGCCGCCCTGGTGGAAGCCATCCGCACCCAGGCCATGCCGGACACCACGCTGAAGGGCTCGGCCAACCTGCTGATCATGCCGAATGTGGAAGCCGCCAACATCAGCTACAACCTGCTGCGTGTATCGGCCTCCGACGGCGTGACCATCGGCCCCATCCTGATGGGCATGACCAAGCCGGTGCACATCCTGACCCCGATTTCCTCGGTGCGTCGCATCGTCAACATGGTGGCCCTGGCCGCCGTGGATGCACAGGTAGCAGCCAGCAACAGCTAACTGCTCATCTTTGGTCTTATACTGAACGGGCAAGCAGGCGCTTGCCCGTTTTTTTATATGACAAGGAGAGCCAGCCATGAGCGCCGATTTCAATCCTGCCGATCCATTCGCCATGTTCCGCCAGTTCTGGCAAACTGCCACCCCGGCCAGCGCCCAGCCTTTCCTGCCGCCGATGAGCGAGGAGGAAATCGACCGCAAGCTGGCCGAGCTGCGCGTGGTGGAAGGCTGGCTCACCATGAACCTGGGCATGCTGTCGATGCAGATGAAAACCCTGGAAATGCAGCGCGCGGCCATGGTGGCACTCAAGCCGCGTGACGAGAAAAAGTAAGCTGTCACAAACGGTCACCACCCAGGGACAAGCCGGCCAAAGACGCCGGCTCCCGGATCAACAATAATGCTGCTCCGTGCATGAACGGCTTTTAGAAGAACTCTGCGTGAAATCAATCGAATCGGCTTCGGGGCCACACCCCGCCCGCCTGCTGGGCCAACTGGCCAGCGGGACATTCTCCCGCCGCGACTATCTGGACGAAGGCAAAAACCGTATCAAGCTGGCACTGCGCACCCTGCTGACCCTGCCGGCCAGCTACCGCTGGATGGGCTTTCTCGCCAGCCAGCCATTAATGCTCGACTATCTGCGGCTGGCCCCGCGCCTGGCACAAAAGCTGCACCGCCCTTATCTGCACCGCGGACTGGGCAACGCCGCCAAGGCCGCCATGCTGCAGCAACACTACAGCCGGGTGCTGCAACTGCCCGCCGGCTTGCGCGGCAAGCTGCTGTCACTGGACAACCTCAGGCTGGCCAGCGTCAGCGGCAAGGACGACAGCCAGTTTGGCTGGGTGCTGGGCCATAACCACACCTTCGACAAGGAAGGCGAACTGTCGCTGCAGTTCGTCGACGGCCAGCAGGTGGCGCTGGCCACCCTCACCTTCACCCTGTGTCAGTACCAGGGCCAGCACGTGGCGCTGGTGGGTGGCCTGCAAGGGCCGCGCAAGGAATTCGGCCACGAATGCATCCGCACCGCCACCAAGGCTTGCCACGGGCTGTTTCCCAAGCGGCTGGCGCTGGAAGCCCTCACCGTCATTGCCCGCGAAATGGGCTGCCAGCAGGTGCTGGCCGTGTGCAAGGACAGCCATATCTACAGCTCCTGGCGCTATCGGCGCGAATTCCAGGCCGATTACGACAGCTTCTGGCTGGATATCGGTGCCGAGAAAATCAATACCGAATATTTCCGCATCCCCTTCCCCATCCCGCGCAAACCGATGGAAGAGATTGCCAGCAAGAAGCGCAGCGAATACAACCGTCGCTATGCCTTGCTGGACGAGATGGCCAGCCAGATCGTGCAGTCGCTGCACTGACACCAGCCGGAACAGCCACAAAAAAAGCAGCCTTGCGCTGCTTTTTTGCTGGCGGATGCCAGAGCCGCGCTCAGGGGCGGGCCAGGGCGAAGTCCTCATGCACCAGGGTATAGCCATCGCCAGCCAGTTTGCCGATGGGATGCAGGGCCTGCAGATTGATCCGGCCGGCCTGGTATACCGCATCATCCACATGCACATGGCGGATTTCCCCCAACACCAGCGTGCTGCCAGCGGCACCATGGCCCAGATCCAGACAGCTATGCAGGGTACATTCATAGCGCACAGGTGAACGGGCCACGCCGGGCGCTTTCACCAGCTTGCTGCGCACTTTTTCCAGCCCGGCCAGATCAAACTCGTCCACTTCCGCCGGATAAGCCGCACAGGACTGGTTCATTTCCTCCACCAACTCCTGGCTGACAATATTCACTACAAACTCACCGGTGGCGCGGATATTGGCCAGGCTGTCCTTGTCGCTGCCATCCGGCTTTTTCAGGATGGTCACCGCCAGCATGGGCGGATTGAGCCCGGCGACGGTAAAAAAGGAAAACGGCGCCAGGTTGGCCACGCCTAGCAAATCCTGCGTGCTGAGCCAGGCAATGGGACGCGGCAGCACACTGCCAGTCAGTAATTTGTACAGGCTGGTGCCATCCAGCTCCCTGACATCACAATCCATATCGCTCACCGCTTGACTGAGTCTGCAATGCCACCATTCTAATGCTGCGTCGCAACACAAGAAAAGACCCAATGACCGCCCGTTACCGCCCGCGAGGATAATCTTGCCGCGCACATGGTGCAGATGCCGCGCTGCCGGTAAAATGCCGGGATGAACGCACCCCGCTTTATTCATCTTCGCCTCCATTCGGAGTTTTCCATCACCGACGGCATTGTCCGCCTCGACGACGCGGTAAAGCGTGCGCAGAAGGACAATATGCCTGCCATGGGCATGTCGGACCTGATGAATCTGTTCGGCATGGTCAAGTTTTACAAGGCCTGCCGCAGCAAGGGCATCAAGCCCATTGTCTCGGCCGATATCTGGCTGGAAAACGAAGAAGACCGCGACAAGCCCACCCGCCTGCTGCTGACGGTGAAAAACCGCGAAGGCTATCGCCGCCTGTGCGAGCTGCTCACCATGGCCTTCACCCATAACCAGTACCGTGGCCGCGCCGAAATCAAACGCGCCTGGCTGGAACAGGGCGACAACAGCAATCTCTTGTGCCTGTCCGGTGCACAGCACGGCGATGTGGGCGTGGCACTGGCCATGGGCCAGCGCGAAGAAGCCATGCGCCGGGCGCAATACTGGGAAAGCCTGTTTCCCGGCAGCTTTTATCTGGAAATCCAGCGCGTCGACAACCCGCAGGTGGAAAGCGTGCTGCAGGCCACGCTGTGGCTGGCGGGTGAAACCGGGCTGCCGGTGGTGGCCACCCATCCCATCCAGTTCCTCGATCCGGACGACTTCAAGGCGCACGAGGCACGGGTGTGCATTGCCGAGGGCTACACCCTGGGTGACAAGCGCCGCCCGCGCAATTTCTCCGAATGCCAGCATTTCCTGACCACCGAGCAGATGCTGGAACGCTTTGCCGACATCCCGGAAGCGCTGGAAAACACCGTGGAAATCGCCAAGCGCTGCAATATTTCCGTGGTGCTGGGCAAGAACTACCTGCCGCTATTCCCCACCCCGGAAGGCATGACGCTGGATGACTTCCTGGTATACGAGGCCAAGCGCGGGCTGGAAATGCGGCTGGAACAGCTCTATCCCGATCCGGACGAGCGGCTGGCGCGCCGCCCGGAATACGATGCCCGGCTGAAGTTCGAATGCGACACCATCATCCAGATGGGCTTTCCCGGTTACTTCCTCATCGTGGCGGACTTTATCCAGTGGGGTAAGGCCAATGGCTGCCCGGTGGGGCCGGGCCGGGGTTCCGGTGCTGGTTCGCTGGTGGCCTACAGCCTGAGCATTACCGACCTCGACCCGCTGCGCTACGCCCTGCTGTTCGAGCGTTTCCTGAACCCGGAACGGGTATCCATGCCCGACTTCGACGTCGACTTCTGTCAGGAAAACCGCTGGCGCGTGATCGAATACACCCGGCAGAAATACGGCGAAGAAGCCGTCAGCCAGATTGCCACCTTCGGCACCATGTCGTCCAAATCGGTGATTCGCGACGTGGGCCGCGTGCTGGACCTGCCCTTCGGCCTGTGCGACCGCCTGTCCAAGCTGATTCCGCTGGAGGCCAACAAGCCGCTGGGTCTGGAAAAGGCCATGGAGGTGGAGCCGCAGATCGGCGAAGTGATCGAATCCGAAGGCGCGGGCGAACTGATCGAACTGGCAATGAAGCTGGAAGACCTCACCCGCGGCATCGGCATGCACGCCGGTGGTGTGCTGATTGCCCCCGGCCGGCTGACCGACTTCTGCCCGCTGTATATCGCCAGTGCCGATGGCGCTTCGCCGGTATCACAGTTCGACAAGGACGACGTGGAGCAAATCGGCCTGGTGAAGTTCGACTTCCTGGGCCTGCGCAACCTCACCATCATCGAACTGGCCCAGCGCTACATCAAGCAGGTCAGCAATGAGGACGTGGACGTTGCCCACCTGCCGCTGGACGATGCCGACGCCTACAAGATTTTTGCCAGTGCCAACACCACCGGCGTATTCCAGTTTGAATCCTCCGGCATGAAAAAAATGCTGGTGGAGGCCAAACCCAGCAAGTTCGAAGAAATTATCGCCTTCGTGGCGCTGTACCGTCCGGGCCCGATGGACCTGATTCCCGACTTCATCCAGCGTATGCACGGCGCCAAGTTCGAATACCTGCACCCGCTCTTGGAACCGGTACTGGCACCGACTTACGGCATCATGGTGTATCAGGAACAGGTGATGCAGTCCGCCCAGGTGATTGGCGGTTACTCGCTGGGCGGTGCCGACTTGCTGCGCCGCGCCATGGGTAAGAAGAAGGTAGAGGAAATGGTGGCGCAGCGCGCCATGTTCGTGCAGGGTGCCGCCAAGCAGGACATTCCCGAAGCCAAGGCCAACGAAATCTTCGACTACATGGAGAAGTTCGCCGGCTACGGCTTCAACAAGTCGCACGCGGCGGCCTATGCGCTGGTGGCTTACCACACCGCCTGGCTCAAGGCCCACCACTGCGCCGCCTATATGGCGGCCACCATGTCCACCGAACTGGACAACACCGACCAGCTCAAGGTGTTCTACGACGACGCCACCGACGCCAAGAACGGCCTGCGCTTCCTGCCGCCGGACGTCAATCACAGCTATTACCGCTTTGTGCCGGTCAGCCGTCAGGAAATCCGCTACGCGCTGGGCGCGATCAAGGGCAGTGGCGAATCGGCGGTTGATCACATCGTGGCGGTGCGCGAAGCCAGCGGCCCCTACACCAGCCTGTTCGACTTCTGCCAGCGCACCGACAAAAAGCTGGTCAACAAGCGGGTGATCGAGGCGCTGATCCGCGCCGGTGCCTTTGACAGCATCGAAGCCAACCGCGCCAAGCTGTTTGCCAATGTCGGCCTGGCCATGGAAGCCGCCGACCAGGCTCACGCCAATATCAATCAGGGCGGCCTGTTCGACATGTTCGGCGACGATGTGGCGCCGGCGGTGGAAATGGTGGAAACCCGCCCCTGGAACGACGCGGTCAAGCTGGCGGAAGAAAAAGTCGCCATCGGCTTTTACCTGTCCGGCCACCCCTTCTCGGCTTATGCCCAGGAAGTGCGCGCCTTCATCAAGACCACGCTGTCGCGCCTGTCTCCACGCAAGGAGCCGCAGCTGCTGGCCGGCTTTGTCACCGGCATCCGCGTCAAGATGGGCAATCGCGGCAAGATGGCCTTTGTCGAGCTGGACGATGGCAGCGCCAAGCGCGAAATCAGCCTGTTTGGCGACAGCTATGAAAGCAATCGCAACCGGCTGAAGGAAGACATCGTGCTGGTGGTGCAGGGCAAGGTGACGGAAGACGCCTTCTCCGGCGGCCTGCGCATCATGGCCGACCGCCTGTACGATCTGGGCGAGGCGCGCAGCCGCTTTGCCCGCGGCCTGTCCTTGCAGATGAACGGCAATGCCGATGTCGGCAAGCTGAAAACCCTGCTTGGCCCTTACCGCGACGAGGAAAACGGCTGCCTGGTACGCATCAGCTACAGCAATGCCCAGGCCCGTGGCGATGTCGCCCTGCCGCAAGCCTGGGGGGTGCGGCTGGATGACGGCCTGCTGCTGGCCTTGCAGGACTGGCTGGGCGAGCAGTGCGTCAAGATGCTGTGGTAGTCCGCCACTGAGCAGACAGGCCCGGCCATGCCGGGCCCGCTCATCGCTGGCTGGCGCGCCGCGCGCCGCCCGCCGTCTTTTTCCAGCCGCCCGCAGCACTTTTTCATGACTTGGCAGACGAAGGTGATTGGCGTGGTGGCTGGCGCAAAGTATGCTGGGGCCTCGCCATGGCCTGCGGATACGCATGACGGGCCAGGCATGCCGCTGCACCGCCAGACCGGGACAAGATGCTGTAGCGCAGCGCCCGGCCTCCGGCAGCCAGGCATGGGTTGGCTGTGAGTTTGACTGAAGGGGAAACATGAACTGGAATCAGGAACTGAGCAATAGCCTGCTGTGGATTGCCAAAGCCTATGGCCTCACCTGCCTGTTGTTTGTGCTGACGGTGTGGGCGCTGGTACGGCTCACCAGTTGGGGGCGGCAATTCTGGCAACTGAGCGGCAGCTATTTCAGCCTGCGGCGCAGTGCCAAACCGCTGCTGGGATTGGCCTTGATCCTGCTGCTGACCCTGGCGGGCGTACGGCTGGACGTGGTGTTGTCCAACTGGAGCAACGGGCTGTATACCTCGCTGCAGCAGTTGAATGAAAGCCTGTTCTGGAGCTTTGTCCGCATTTTCTGCATCCTGGCCAGCATCCATGTGCTGCGCAGCCTGTTCAGCTTTTACGTCAACCAGAGCTTCTCCATCCACTGGCGCGCCTGGCTGAACGAGCAATTGCTGCAGAAACTGCTGCAGAACGACTCCTTCTACCGCCTGCAATACCTGCCGCAGCGCAGCGACAACCCCGACCAGCGTATCCAGCAGGATGTGAGCAGCTTTGTCAGCAGCTCGCTGGGCTTGTCGATGGGCGTGGTCAGCTCGCTGGTCTCCACCCTGGCCTACACGCTGATCCTGTGGAACCTGTCCGGCCCGCTGCACCTGCTGGGGGTGGACATCCCGCGCGCCATGGTGTTTGCCGTCTTCCTGTATGTGCTGATCGCCACCGTGCTGGCGGTGAAGATCGGTCGTCCGCTGGTGCGGCTGAACTTCCTTAACGAACAGTACAACGCCAATTACCGTTACCTGCTGGTGCGCTTGCTGGAGTATGCGGAAAGCATCGCATTTTATGCCGGTGAAAAAGTGGAAGGCATGCTGCTGCGCAGCCGCTTCGGCCAGATCATCCACAACAACTGGCGCATCGTGTTCCGGTCGCTGAAATTCCAGGGCTTCAACCTGATTGTCAGCCAGACCGCGGTGGTGTTTCCGCTGATCGTGCAGGCGCACCGCTTTTTCTCCAAGCAGATCACCCTGGGCGACCTGATGCAAACCTCGCAGGCCTTTGGCACCCTGCATGACAATCTGTCTTTCTTCCGCAATGCCTACGACGACTTTGCCGGCTACCGTGCGGTACTGAACCGTCTGTCCGGTTATTGCGACTCCATGCAGGAAGCCGCCGCCCTGCCGCGCCCGGACATACGCAGCGACGGCACCCGGCTGGCACTGGAAAACTTCAGCCTGCAAGCCCCGGATGGCCGTACCTTGCTGGAGCAGGTCAATCTGGACATCGCGAGCGGCAGCGCCCTGCTGATCCGGGGCGCCTCCGGCAGCGGCAAGACCACCCTGCTGCGCAGCCTGGCCGGGCTGTGGCCTTATAGCAGCGGACAGATCATCCGGCCACAGCAGGGGCTGATGTTCCTGTCGCAAAAGCCCTACCTGCCGGGCGGCACGCTGCGCGATGCACTGTATTACCCCGCCAGCGCGCCGGCTGCTGCCGCACAGGAAGCCGCCATGGTGCTGCAAACCGTGCAGCTGGGCCATCTGCAGGGCCGGCTGGATGAAGAACGCGACTGGAGCCAGACCCTGTCGCTGGGCGAGCAGCAGCGGCTGGCCTTTGGCCGCTTGCTGCTGAACAAACCGGCCATCGCCTTCCTCGACGAAGCCAGCTCGGCGCTGGATGAAGGGCTGGAAGACGCCATGTACCGCCTGCTGCGCCAGCAATTGCCCGCCACTACCATCGTCAGCGTGGGCCACCGCAGCAGCCTGTTGCAACACCACGGGCTGCAATTGCAAATCCTGGAAAATAGCCGCTGGCAATTGGCCAGTACCCACTAAAGCCAGCGCAGTCCGCCACCCACGCCAGACCGCACCGCCAGATGGTGCGGTCTTTTTTTGCCGCTTGACCGGGCAGGCGCCAGCCCGTAGGCTCTGCCTGCGTGAAAAAACCCTACAAATGTCATGAATCGATGCTATACGTATAGCTACGTAGCAAGAATACTTGGTCGTTGCCACGGCAAGCGGCCCTTAACCTAGCAAGGACTTTCCCATGACCATCATCAGACGCCTCATGCTGACCCTGGCCATCGCCCTGCTCGCCCTCTTGCTGGTGGGTGGCTTTGGTGTGTACCAACAAAAACAAGCCAGCAACCGTTTTGAAGACACCATCAGCAACCTGGCCCCCAGCGTGCGCGACCTGAATGGCATGGTATATGCCTTCATGGATATCAAGAATGCCATTACCAAGCATTCGGTTTCCCATACTCCAGGTGAAAAAGCGGCGGCAGAAGCCATGTCCGGTGAAGCCGACAAGAAACTGGATGACCTGATCAACGACTACGAGAAAAACCTGATCTCGGACGATCACGACCGTCAGCTGCTGCAGGATGACAGGGTCAAACTGGCCGCTTATCGTACCGAACGCAGCAAATTCTTCGAACTGGACAAGGGGGGCAAAGAGGATCAAGCCGATGCCATGCTGCGCGACGGCCCCTTGGCCATCGCCGGCATAGAATTGCGCAAGGCCTTCATTGCCCACACCGAGTACAACCTCAAGCTGGCTTTCGACACGCTGGAAACCAACAAGGCTGCCTACAACAGCGCCTTGCTGCAAACCGGTGGCGTGATTGCTGTTGTCCTGCTGCTGGTGCTGTACATGGGCGTGGTACTGTTCCGCACCATCAGCCGCGGCCTGTCGTCCATCCAGAGCACCATGCAGCAGGTCAGCCAGTCGCTGGACTTCACCCAGCGCGCACCGCAGGTGAGCAAGGATGAAATCGGCCTGACCGCTGCCGCGTTCAACAGCCTGCTGGATGGGCTGCAACGCAATCTGAAATCGATACTGGATGGCGCACGCTCGGTGGCCGATGCCTCGCAAGGCCTGTCGCAGACCGCCACCCAGGTGGCTGCCGCCGCCGACTCGCAGTCGGCCTCTTCCGCCAATATGGCGGCCACCATCGAACAGATGACGGTCAGCATCAACCACGTAGCCAGCCGCGCCAGTGAATCACGCGATCTGGCCCACAATGCCGGCACGCTGGCACAGCAGGGCTCCAGCACCATCTCGCAAACCATCAGCGACATCCGCGAGATTTCCCAGGCGGTGGACAGTGCCGCCGGCAGCATCCGCGAACTGGATACCTACAGCGCCCAGGTGGATACCGTGGTGGGGGTGATCAAGGACATTGCCGACCAGACCAATCTGCTGGCACTGAATGCCGCCATCGAAGCAGCCCGCGCCGGTGAAATGGGCCGTGGTTTTGCCGTGGTGGCCGACGAGGTACGCAAGCTGGCCGAACGCACCAGCAGCTCCACCCAGGAAATCTCCTCGACCATCAGCGCCATGCGTGACCGCTCGCGCCAGGCCACCGAGCAGATGCACTCGGCCGAAGAACTGGTGCGCAACGGGGTCAGCCGTGCCGACCATGCCGATGGCGCCATCAAGCAGATCGGCGAAGCCACCGGCAATACCGTGCACATGGTCAGCGAGATTTCCGATGCCATTACCGAACAGGGCAAGGCCACCAACAATATCGCGGTGCAGGTGGAGCAGATTGCCCAGATGACCGAAGAGTCCTCCAGCGCGGCACAGGAAGCCGCCAGCAGTGCCCGCCATCTGGACGAACTGGCCCGCCAGCAAATCAGCACCCTCAGCCAGTACCGGCTGTAAGCCTCCCCGCCATGGCCGCCATGCTGATGCTGGCGGCCATGTACGCCCCCCGCTGCCACGCAGCTTTATGACCCGATTTCCCGCCCGGCAAGATCTTTATCGCCAACAATCGATAACAGCAGCATAATCCTGTCTCCTGCCCGCCAGACCAACAGCATGCCGCAGCCCTTGGCCCCGCTGACAAAAGCCCTGCGCAGCAATGCCATGTCATTTTGTCAGCGACCGTCCGCCGGCTGCGCGCCTAAGGAGACAGCATGAAAATCGCCATCGTCACGTTTCAGGGTTTCAACGAGCTGGACTCGTTCATTGCCGCCGGCATGCTTAACCGCATGCAGCCACATGGCTGGGAAGCCTGCATCACCAGCCCGAGTGAACAGATCACCTCGATGAACGGTGTCACCGTGCGCGCCCAGCAACCGCTGGAGTTTGCCAACCAGGCCGACGTGGTGCTGTTTGGCAGCGGCGTCATGACCCGTGACTTCGCCAACGACCCGGAACTGCTGGCCCGCCTGCAGCTCAATCCGGCCCGCCAGCTGATTGGCGCACAGTGTTCCGGCACCCTGCTGATGGCCAGGCTGGGGCTGATCGACAAGCTGCCGGCCTGTACCGACCAGCGCACCAAACCCTGGGTGGAACAGGCCGGCATCGAAGTGCTTGACGCACCCTTCCATGCCAGCGGCAATCTGGCCACGGCCGGCGGCTGCCTGGCGGCGCAATACCTGGCCAGCTGGGTGATGCTCAAGCGCAGCAGCGAAACCGCCACCCGCGAAGCATTGGATTACGTGGTGCCGGTAGGGGAAAAGGCCAGCTATACCAACAAGCTGCTGGACACCGTGCGCCCCTTCATCAGCGGCTAGCGCGCGCGGCCAGACCGCCCGGCGGCTTGACCCGGGCCGGTGACTGCGACACAATCAAACAAAGGTTAGCATTACGGACATTTGTTTGATGACACAACGTGAGCAGGAAATCCTGCAACTGCTGCGCCAGAACCCGCTGATCCCGCAGCAACAGCTGGCAGACCAGCTGGGCATCAGCCGCTCGGCGGCAGCCGGCCACATCATGAAGCTGATGCAAAAAGGCCATATCCTGGGCAAAGGCTACATCCTGGCCGAGACCCGCTATGTGGTGCTGCTGGGCGGGGCCAATATGGACATTCGCGGCAGCACGCCGGCCAGCCTGCGCTTTGGCGACTCCAATCCCGGCCAGGTCAGCTGCTCGCCCGGAGGCGTGGCGCGCAATATTGCCGAGAATCTGGCGCGGCTGGGAGCGGATTGCCGGCTGCTCAGCGCCGTGGGCGACGATCTGTATGGCCGCTCGCTACTGGACTCCACCCAGCGCGCCGGGGTGGATGTGCGCCCGGTGCTGGTGCTGCCGGACGCCGCCACCTCCACCTATCTGTCCATCCACGGCCCGGATGGCGACATGGCCATCGCCATCAACGACATGCAGGTGCTGAACCGGCTGGATGCCGCCAGGCTGGCCCCGCAGCGCGAGCTGGTCCGCCATGCCGGCCTGATCGTGGCCGACGCCAACCTGTCACCCGACGCACTGGCCTGGCTGTTTGCCGAAGCCGAACAACAGCCGGTGTTTGTCGATACCGTGTCAGCCTTCAAGGCCGAACGCATCCGCCCCTGGCTGGGCCGCATCCACACCATCAAGCCCAATCGCCTCGAAGCCGCCACCCTGTCCGGCCTGCCACTGGCTGGCCCAGCCGATGCGCCGGCCGTCGCCGACTGGTTTCACCAGCAGGGCGTGCAGCAAGTCATCCTCAGCCTGGCGGGTGACGGCGTGTTCTACAGCAGCGCCGCAGGCCAGGGCTGGAGCCCGGCCCCGCAGGTGGACATCGTCAACGCCACCGGCGCCGGCGATGCGCTGATGGCTGGCCTGGCCTGGGGCTGGCTGCAACAATTGCCGCTGGCCGAAGCGGTATGCCTGGCCCAGGCCTGCGCCGCGCTGACCCTGAGCTGCGCCGCCACCAACAACCCTACCCTGTCGCTGGCCGCCATCCAGCAGCTGTGCCCAACCCTGTCTTACCCGGAGCCATCATGACCCAACACGCTTACCTGGACATCCATCCCGAAGTCGCCGCCGCCCTGGCCGCCGGCCAGCCGGTGGTGGCACTGGAATCCACCATCATTTCGCATGGCATGCCCTATCCGCAGAATGTGGAAACCGCCCTGCAAGTGGAAGCCGAAGTGCGCGCCCATGGCGCGGTGCCGGCCACCATTGCCATCATCAATGGCCGGCTGAAAGCCGGCCTCAGCCGCGCAGACATCGAAGTGCTGGGCAAGAACGGCCGCGAGGTGGTCAAGGTCAGCCGCCGTGACATCCCCTTTATCGTGGCAGCCGGCCAGACCGGTGCCACCACCGTGGCCTCCACCATGATCGTGGCCGCCATGGCCGGCATCCGCGTGTTCGCCACCGGTGGCATTGGTGGTGTGCATCGCGGTGCGCAGCAGAGCTTCGACATTTCTGCCGACTTGCAGGAACTGGCGCAGACCCCGCTGGCCGTGGTGTGTGCCGGGGCCAAGTCCATTCTCGACCTGGGCCTGACCCTGGAATATCTGGAAACCCATGGCGTGCCGGTCATCGGCTATCAAACCACCACCCTGCCGGCCTTCTTCAGCCGCGACAGCGCCTTCAAGGTGGACTACCGCCTGGATAGCCCGGCCGCCATCGCCGCCGTGATGAAAGCCAAGTGGGAGCTGCAACTGCAAGGCGGCATGGTGGTGGCCAACCCGATTCCCGCGCAATACGCCCTGTCCAGCGCCAGCATCGATGCCGCCATCGAACAGGCCCTGGGTGAAGCCAGCGCACAAGGCATTGGCGGCAAGGAATCCACCCCCTTCCTGCTGGCACGGGTATGCGAACTGACCGGTGGCAACAGCCTGGCCGCCAATATCCAGCTGGTGCTGAACAATGCCCGGCTGGCGGCCGCCATTGCCGGCGACTACTGCCGTCTGCACGGCTGAGCCACCTGCCCGCCCCTGCTGCCGCCATGGTTGACGCCGGCTGGCGGCAGGGGTGTAATCAACGGCCCGCCAAACCAATACCCTGCCATGAACGCTCCCTCTGCCCCCCTGCCCCTGTCCGACACCCCGCTGCTGCAATACTGGCAACAACAGCTGATCGCGCTGCTGCAACAGCAAGCGGCCGACGATGATGGCGCGCATGACCTCAGCCATTTCCATCGCGTCTGGGCTGCCGCACGGCACATCCTGCAACAGCACAGCGAGGCCGATGCCCTGGTGGTGCTGGCTGCCTGCTATCTGCATGATCTGGTCAATCTGCCCAAGAACCACCCGCAGCGCGAACAGGCGTCGCGCATGGCCGCCGCCAAGGCCGGCCCGCTGCTGCAGGCGGCCGGTTTTCCTGCCGACAGACTGCAGGCCGTGGCCCACGCCATCGAGGCACACAGTTTTTCCGCCAATATCACGCCACGCACGCTGGAAGCACAGATCGTGCAGGATGCCGACCGCATGGATGCGCTGGGAGCCATTGGCCTGGCGCGCATGTTTTACACCTCCGGCCGCATGGGTCGCCAGCTGGCGCACGCGGATGATCCGCTGGCCAGCACACGCCAGCTGGACGACCGTGAATACGCGCTGGATCACATCGAGGTCAAGCTGGAAAAGCTGCCGGCCATGATGCAGACGGCAGCCGGACGTGCCATGGCGGAAGAACGCCTGCAGCGGCTGCGCACCTTTCGCCAGCAGTTTGTCGAGGAATGGCTGGCCCGCTGAATGCCGTACTTCACCGGATGGGCAGCGCCAGCACTGCGGCGTATGATGGGACAAAAGTCGTCAAGAAAAGAAGCGCCCTGCCCGGCGGTTTTGCATCAAACCACGGCAGGCCATGGCGCTTCCATAGAGGAGATGTCCCATGGAATACCATTACGGAAGACTGCTCGACCATGTTCACCTTGTCGTGTCCGACCTGCCGGCCAGCAAGCGCTTTTACCGCGCCGTGCTGCAGGCCCTGGGACGTGAACTGACCGGTGAAGGTCCGGATTATTTCTGGGCCGACGAACTGTTTGTCTCCTGCGGCAGCCCGGCCAGCCGCAGCCATGTGCATCTGGCCTTCCAGACAGCCGATCCGGGCCGGGTGCAGCGTTTTTATCAGGCCGGGCTGGCCGCCGGCGGCAGCGACAATGGCCAGCCGGGCGAACGCCCCTACCACGGTGGCTATTACGCCGCCTATCTCACCGACCCGGACGGCAACAATATCGAAGCAGTGTTCCACGGCCCGCACTGGCGCAGCGCTGCCTCTATCCAGGTGCAGCCGCGCTGCCAGGATGTGGCGGCACCGTTTACCGTGTGTGAATAAGCCGCCGACAAGCGCAACCGGTTTGGCCTGCGCCGGATGATCAGCGCCTAGTGCCGGCCGGCATGAGACAGACGGCAAGACCAGCCATGCCCATGGCGCAGGCGTTTTCAACGCCGCATCACCGCAGCACAGCAAACGATGAAGGACTTTTTCAGGAGAACATCATGATTGGCTACGTCACTCTCGGCAGCAACGACCTGCAGCGCGCTGCCGCCTTCTACGACACCTTGCTGGCCGGCATCGGTGCCAGCCGCCTGTGGGAAATGGACCGTGGCATCTGCTGGGGCACCCATCCGGAGCGGCCACAACTGGCCATCATGCGGCCATTCAATGGCGAGCCGGCCACGGCAGGCAACGGGGTGATGGTGGGCTTTTATCTGGACAACCGTGCCGACGTCGACAAACTGCACGCTCATGCACTGCAGCTGGGCAGCCAGGACGAGGGCGCGCCCGGCCTGCGCGGTGACGACTTCTACGGTGCCTATTTCCGCGACCTGGATGGCAACAAGCTGTGTTGTTTCACCATGGTCAAATAAAAAAACGGAGGGCCATGCCCTCCGCACAAGTCTTGTAGCCAGGAGTGTTACAAGAAAACCGTATCCGGGCCGCCCACCAGGGCGGCCCTTTGCATGGCCGGCTTATTTCCAGCCCTGCGGGAATTTGTAGCCTACATACTTTTGCTTGGCCCAGTCGCTGAAGGCGCGGGAGTTGTAGGCGGCAATCACATCACGCGCCCACGGCTTGCCGGCATCGGCCGCCCGCACCACACCCCAGTTGACATAGGCATAGCTCTTTTCCTGATAGATGGCCTCGGTCAGCTTGATGCCGGAGCTGGTGGCGTAGTTGCCATTGATCACGGCAAAGTCGACATCATTGCGCGAACGCGGCAGCTGGGCAGCTTCCAGCTGGACAATCTTCAGCTTCTTCACATTCTGGGCAATATCCCGCTCGGAGGCGGTCAGCGGATTGATGCCCGGCTTGAGCTTGACCCAGCCCAGATCGTTCAGCATCACCAGCGCACGGGCAAAGTTGGACGGATCGTTTGGTGCGGAAACCGTGCTGCCATCCTTCACGTCCTTGAGCGATTTGAGCTTGCCCGGATAAATGCCCAGCGGAGCGGTCGGCACCTGGAACACTTCCTTCAGGCTCAGCTTGTGTTCCTTGACGAAGCTGTCCAGGTAAGGCTTGTGCTGGAACACGTTCACGTCCAGCGCGCCTTCCTGCAAGGCCAGATTGGGACGCACATAGTCTGTGAATTCCACCAGCTTCACGCTATAGCCCTGCTTTTCCAGGATGGGCTTGATCGACTGCTTGACCATGTCGCCAAAGTCACCCACGGTGGTGCCAATCACGATTTCCTTCTTGGCCGGGTCGGCAGCCAGGGCAGAACCGGCCACGGCCAGGCCCAGCAGCGAGGCGGCCAGCGCCTTGATGACAAATCTACGCATACGAACTCCTTGCGATATACAGGTAGGGGAAAATGCCGGGCTGGGCTGGACAGGCCAGCCCGCCCGGTCTGGAATCAATCCGCTCAGCGCTTGTCCAGCCGCGCGGCCAGACGGTTGCCGACAAACTGGATGATCTGCACGATCAGCACCAGCAGCAGCACCATGGCCACCATCACGTCGGTCTGGAAGCGGTAATAACCATAGCGGATGGCCAGGTCGCCAATGCCGCCACCACCCACCACCCCCGCCACGGCGGAGTAACTCAGAAAACTGATGGTGAGAATGGTCAGGCTGGAAATCAGCCCGGAGCGCGCCTCGTTCAGCAGTACCTTGACGATGATCTGCAGCGGGCTGGCGCCCATGGCCTCGGCCGCCTCCACCACCCCGCGCGGGATTTCACGCAGGGTTTGCTCCACCAGACGGGCGAAATAGGGAATGGCGGCAAAGGACAGCGGCACGGCAGCGGCCACCGGGCCGATGGTGCTGCCGACGATCAGCCGGGTCAGCGGCACCAGCGACACCATCAGGATGATGAAGGGGAAGGAGCGCACCAGGTTCACCGTCCAGCCCAGCAGGCCATGGACCCAGCGGTTGGCAAACAGCTGCCCCGGCTGTGACAGGTACAACACGATGCCCAGCGGGCCACCCAGGGTAATGGCGGCCGCCAGCCCCACCGCCAGCATCAGCGCCGTTTCGCGGCAGGCCTGCCAGATTTCCGGAGCCATGCTGGCCAGATCAGCCAGCGCAGCGGCAAAAGTCAGTTCTTCCATTACGCGGCCTCCAGCAGCGAGCGCGCCAGCGCCGAGCGGGCATCCACTTCTGCCCCGTTGACTTCCACCACCTCCACCACGCGACCGGCATCCAGTACCGCGGCACGATGGCAGATGGAGCGCACCACATGCATTTCGTGGGTGACAATCACCACCGTCACGCCAAAGCGTTGATTGATATCCTTCAGGCAATCCAGAATGGATTGGGTGGTCTTGGGGTCGAGTGCGGAGGTGGGTTCGTCCGCCAGAATCACCTTGGGCCGCGGCGCCAGCGCACGGGCAATGCCTACCCGCTGCTTCTGCCCGCCGGACAGCTGCGCCGGATAGTGCCCGGCCCGGTCGGTCAGGCCGACAATCTCCAGGCACTCGGCCACGCGGCTGGCGATGTCTGCAGCAGACCAGCCGGCAATTTCCAGCGGAAAGGCGATATTGCCGGCCACCGTGCGATTGGCCATCAGGTTGAATTGCTGGAACACCATGCCCAGTTGCTGGCGCGCCCGGCGCAGGGCCTTGGCATCCAGCGCGGTCAGGTCCTGCCCGGCCACGATGACGGCACCGGAATCAGGCCGCTCCAGCAGATTGATCAGTCGCAGCAGCGTGGATTTGCCGGCACCGGAAAAGCCGATCAGGCCGAACACTTCGCCGGCAGCAATCGACAGCGAGGTATCGCAAACAGCATCAAACCAGCCGCCGTCGGGGCGGCGAAAGCGCTTGCAGATATTTTGCAGATGAATCATTCAAACACTCCAGAATGCAGAAAGCCCGCCAATGACTGCGGCGGGCTGGGCATGGAATCTTTGAATGCTTGGTAAAGATTATATAAGCAGAAGAGAGTGCATCGGGGTCTGCTTACCCACGCTTTAGCTGTTTTACGCCCGCAAGCTGTGTCAAATCGGCGATCAAGTTTGGATGTATTTGAACATGGATTTTCATATTGCGTCAAGCCCAATGCAGCATTCCTGCCATGAATAGACATTTTTTGCAGGAAACCGGCGTTATTACACCAGAATACTCAGGAATCAAGCAGTGATTGATCAATCGGCAATCGCCGATATTCCAATGCGAAAACAGCCCCCCCCACGCCTGCTCAGGCAGGCAACAAGGAGGCGCAGATCGGCAGGTGGTCGGATAACCGCGACCAGGGCCGGCCATGCTGCACTTCGGCACTCACCACCTGCAGGCCGCGCACATAGATGCGATCCAGCGGCAACAGCGGCATGCGCGCCGGAAAACTCAGCGCATAGCGCCCGCTCTTTTGCTGGAACACCTCCTGCAGGCCGGCCTCCTGCAGGCAGTGGCTGGCCTCGCCCTGCCAGTCATTGAAGTCGCCGGCCAGGATGATGGGCACATCCGGCGCAATGGCAGCACCGATGTAATGCACCAGATTGGCATATTGCTTGCGGCGGTCGCGCGCCAGCAGATTGAGATGGGCACACAAGGCCACCACCGGCTGCTGCCAGCCCTTGGGCAGCATCACGCAATGCAGCACGCCCCGGCTTTCAAAGCGGTTGACCGAGATATCGCGATTGCACCACTCGATGATGGGATAGCGTGACAGCAGCGCATTGCCATGGTGGCCATGCTCATACGCCGCATTCAGCCCGTAGGCCACCTTGTGGTCCAGCCGCCGTGCCAGGTAGTGGTGCTGCGGCAGCAGCGGCCAGCCCTCATGACGCAAGGCGCGCAGCAGGTTCTTGCCCTGTACCTCCTGCAAGAACAGCAGGTCGGGGGACAGTGTCTCCAGCGCCTGGGCAATTTCTTCCACGCGCAGGTGACGGTTAAGCGGCGACATGCCTTTGTGGATGTTATAGGTAGTGACCTTGAGGGGATTCATTTAAAAATCAATCACTTAAAACAAAATCACACATGAAAAAGCAGCAATAAAAGAAAAATTTCGTCACTGAAAAATCAAAGACTTAGCAACGAATATCGGGATAAAGATCACCACTGTCACATGAGGTAAGCTCATTAATCTACAGCATTATGGACAAATGAAAGCCCCATTGACAGGGCTTTCATTTTTTAAAAATGTTTAATTGTTAGAATTTTCGCGGCCACTAGAAACCACCACCTGGCATGCCTGCAGCTGCTTTACAACATCATCCGCCTCAGCGGCTAGTCGTAGAGCAGCGTCTCCATGCGCCGCAAGAAAGTCGCCTGGCGCGGATGCATCACGTCGGCCGGAGCCGGCGATAGCTGCGGGCAGCTTCCCGGCGCGGACGGCAGCGAGCTGCTGGTCACGCAGCCGGGCAGCAGCACGCAGCCGAGCAAGAGCGCCATCAAGATCTTTTTTTCCATCACTCAATCCCTTCTGATATTCAGCACTTGCTGCAGCATCACTTGCTGCAACCTTATGCTCGATGACACGCGCATTCTGTACTGCAACAGTTACGCCACGCGCAGCCGAGACATCCGCCTTTGCACTAGCAATCACAGGTCGATCTACTGCACCACGCACCCACACCCCAACACCAACCAGGGCAGCAATAACACCAACGACGATAAATACCCGCATATCAACCACCCTTTAACCGGGCCAGCGTGACGATCCCCGCCCATATCGCCGCCAGCAAACCAACAATCAGCCCCGTAACAAGACTGGTGATGATCTTGTCACTGATGCCATCCACACGCTTTGCCAGGCGAACAGCACCATCAACCCCAGCCTCACGTAGCGCTTTTTCCGCCCCCTGCTTCGCCGCCTCCTCCAGCAACTCAGAAAACTGCTCACGCGGCAGCACAACAACGTCGTTGGGCATTGCGCAATGGTTATCACCGGACATGAAAGACCCCTATTCTTTGAAGTAGATTTTGTATTTGGGACGGCGCACGACCATGACATTCCGGACATGCGTATTTGTGATATCTGCGAATGACTGGCCATAACCAGCTACACGCGACTTGCTTTGCGTACTTGAGCGCTCCATATGGCCAAACCAGCGGCCCGCAACACAACCAGGCATTGCCTTACACTTTGCCCGGCGCTTCATCACTGAGCCCAAACCGGAGTTATAAGCGGCATCCATCATCGCCATACGATCCTCAGGCGATGCCGCCCAGCCTATCGCCCGGTACGATGTGCGATTTTTCAACACCACCGCCGCGAGCTGAAAGCGTGGATCATATGCATTCGCCCACGACCAACCCCGTAATTCAGGATGAGCAGAAGCCAACTCAGCAACTGCATCAAAGCGTACCGAACCATCAGCCCGGTACGCTCGCGTAAATTGCCCCAGGCCGGCACCAAGCTCCCGGCTTGTCCGAAGCGTGGCAGCAGCCTGCCAGCCACTCTCTTGCTCAACCTGAGCCGCCAAAACAGATCTGGCCGGAATATCCGGCCAGTATTGTTGAATCGACGTTGAGAGCAGAGGCAGCAATGCCAACGCACTTGCAGCTATCGGCCCAGCCACAGCACTGTACCGATGATGATTGCGGCTACAAAAATTCGATCAGCCAGTACAACCAGCGCTGCACCAATAGGGCTTGCTATTGCCAGCTCAGCGACAAGCGACATATCGACATGAAACATGATTTTTCTGAGCAGCAAAGATAGGCCAACAACAGCAGGAATAATCAGGAGCAGTGCGCCCCAGGTAGATGCCAAAACTTGATCAAAACACACAAGACCAAGCACAGCAGGAACAATAAGCAGGAAAAGACGCAAATCAACAAATCGGCGAAGAATAATAAGCATGCTGCCTCCACAAATAAAAAAACCCGCGATTGCGGGATATTTAAAAAATAAAATGCTTAACTACCACTCAACATCACCCTTAATTTCAAAGGATGATTTCCTTCACTGACCCAACCAACATATGCAACGTATGTCAGGATCATTTGCCGACTGGCACGGGGCCACTACACTGCACTCCTGGCAGATGACTTCATCGGCGCTCAAAGTGATCATGCATATCAGAACTCCGTTTCCGCATACATGGAGTGTAAATCCAACCCGACTGCAAGCGCTGTGGCGTTATTGCAGCGCCAGGCGCGAGGGGCGAGCAACGTAGCGTTAGCCGGCAGCGTGGCGCCCGCAGTACCTGGACCAACAGACCCTTCCACGAAAGTACCGGTGTCCCTGCGCTCAAGGCGGTAATACACGACCCCATTGGCGCTCGACGGGCTGTATAGCGTGAAATCGTAGATCGGGCCACCCGTGATGCCTGTATTGGACATCGGTGGAAATCCCGTGCCCAAAGCGATTGCCGTTTGTGCAGCACTGCCGCCGTACACGATATACAGCTGAGTGGCATCTGCGGACAGCTGCGCGAGGCCGATAGAGTTTGTAAGCGTATTTGCTTCTACGTTTGTCGGAGGCGACACGTTGCTAGACATGCCCACGAATGCACGCGCCCCAGACACAGCCGCCGGATCAGAGAAATTCAGCCGCCAGGTGAACTGGAAACCACCATAACTGCCATTGCCCAGTGCGTACTGAGCTGTCGCGGTGTAGGTGCCCGACAATGAGCCGGCGGTCGTAGCACTGGTATAGCCGAGCCGGGTAGCCATACCCACCATGGTTCCTGCTGTTACAGTGCGTGGCGTTGCTGCACCCACGCGAGTCTGCGACGGGAAGTTACCGTAGAACACACCGCTGGAGTCCACGTTGCCAGAAATCCAGCCACCTATCTTGCGGTCCCATTGGGCTACTTGTGATATGGCGCGATGACCCATGCTAGGCAGGTTTGCGTCGAGCGTGCGGCCGGCTATCGTCTGCCCGTATGTAAGCGCGCTGCCGGCGGCAGGAGCTGTCGGGATCGATGCCGCAAAGCGCACTGCGGAAGTCGCCGTGCTGCCGTTGACTTGCAGCTTGTCAGTTCCGTTGTCCGTTGCGGTGTTCAGCAATAGATTCCCGCTGGAAGGCAGGGACATTTGCAGCGCCCAGGTTACGGCAGAACCTGCAGCGCCAGGAGCGGAGTAGTACCACGCATGCACGCCGTTAGATACTGAGTACAGTGACGCGGGGTTAGCGGTTTTCAGGGTCCACCCACTCGCCCCTACATAGGCGTTTTGCGATACCTGAAACGAAAGCACATTCTGCGAAATAAATGCTCCGCCTAGCAGTTCCATAGCACCCACGGAACTGCGCCAAGCACTGGCGGTGGTGCCCGCCGATATAGCTCCACTTGCGTTGAGGTTTCCAGCCACCTGCAGCGCGCTGGCACCATCGTCTGATGTGCTGGCACTGCCACCTACAAGCAGGCGGCCCAGCAGCCTTTTTAGTGTGGCCATATCTCGTTACCCGTGGACAACTACGCGCAGCGAGTTAGCTGCCGGTGCGGTGGGGAAGTTGAAAGTGACCACCGAGGTGCCGGTGGCCGTCCAGTCGGCTTCATACGCCTGGTTGGTGCTTGCGTCGCGGATAGACACAGTGATGTCCTGAGTACCCAAGCCGTGTGCAACAGCGATGCTGACAGAGCTGCCATCACCGATAGTCGCCGCGTACTTCCGAGCAGCCACCGCGGCGTCCAGATACACGCCAGTGCTGTCGGACACGATGCCTCCACCAGCTTTGGCGTTTACTGCGAACGATGCACCAGTCAGCGTCAAGCCGTAGCCCGCGCTGTATGCACTACCTGCGCCGAACTGCACGATGGACAGCGAGGTGGTGCCGAGGGTGATAGTACCGGTGGTGCTTACCTTCCACTGGCTCCCCCCGTAGGTAGTGCCCTGTTCAACCAGCCAGAACGCCTGCGGGGTGATAATGTCAACATCACGAGTCCATGCGCCGGCGGCCACCACATACACGCCGTTCTGGGTTGCTGCGGTCTGGCCAACCAGCAGCAGGCGCTGGCCTGCAGTCATCGCCACCCCGTCGACAGTCGGCAGACCAGACAGCGAGGCAATGTTGCTGGCAGCCAGCGCCACAACAGACGGCTTGTTATCGATACCGGCAGCAGATGCTTGAATCTGCGCCTGCACCCAGCTGTACTCAGCTGCATGTCCAGCCGCGGTAGGCGTGGCCAGTCCGGTCAGGGTGAAGCCAGCCATCGGGATGTTTGCAGACGGTGCAGCAAAGTCGCTGAGCTTATACGCTTTGACCGTCGTTGCCAGATCGCTGATGGTGCTCGAAAGTTGAGTGCCGGTATGGTTCGCCCGTGACAGAGGGTTAGTAGCCAGTGCGCTGATCTGGATAGAACCGTCAGTGAGCTGTGCGGCATCCGTGGGGCGCCATGCGGCGCCGCTCCAGACGTATGCCGTGCCAGTTGCAGTATTAGTGTAGACCTGGCCTACACCCGGGCTGGATGGAGCCGACGCAAGCGGGTGCAGCAGCGCGTTCTGCAGCTGCAGCTTGTTCAAATCGACGTGCGCGAGGTACTTGCGAGACATGGTTTACTCCTTAACTAAGATACGCTTCACCGCTGAACGGCGCTGCAAATGAGACGACTACAACTCCAGGCTCGGGATAGGTTACTTCCCCGAAGACTTCATCCCCGGCGCTATCGATAACCCGAACTCCAGGCTTGAACGCAAAATCGTGTGAAATTACCCACTCAGAAAGCAGGCCATCCTGTATGAATCGAACAGTAGATGCTGCTGTACCGGATACCCCAGGATCACCCTGCCTGCCCGGCGACCCCGGCGGCCCCGGAATACCCTCAACCACATGGCAAGGCTCCGGATCATCAACAATTGCAGTAATGACAAGCTCTTGCTCAACAACAACTGGTATATCCATATCAAACCTCTACAACCTCGAATGAACTACCCAATACCGTCCGCACCACTCCATCAGTCCAGCGCAACACCAACTGAAACAGCAAAGGGCCAAGCGGCCACTGCCGTGTATCATCAGCAGACACGGTCACTAGAAATCCACCATCCTGCTGTGCAATGACTGCAGGGACTGCAAGTACCGGCCCACCAGGGCGGAAGAAGCGCGCTGATGCAGTTACACCAGAAAGATCCAGCGGCTGACCAAACTGCACTACCGCACCGCTGGTATATTTCGGCCAACCAATCCCAGAAAGATTGCTCAACTCCAGCCAGTCAGCATCTATTGCCGTTACCTGATGAAAGTCATCACCCAGCGGCGGGCGATTACGGGCAGTCAACCCAGGAAGGCTGACCCCAATGAATGCGACTCTCCAAACCGGAGGCAGCCCATGGTTTGGAATTTTCAACCGCGCACAGTCACTTGAAGCATCCACGCTAATAACTGCTCGTGACTGCAACTTCCCCGACTCCAGTCGAACATGCCGGCGGAAGGTATCTCCGCGAAGATGTTTCATGAGTACCCTTAAATAAAAAAGCCCGCTTTTGCGGGCCTCTAAATAAGACAAAATTACTATTCCATCATGCTAGCCAGCATAATCAACTAGCCACCACGCGCACCTCACTCATGATGTATGCCACACAGTTCATACGATCCAGAAACGCATCAAAGTGCCATGTAACAAGACCGCCCGTACCCATGGTCGGCCAGTTCACTGCACTACCATCCTTCATTTTCCAGCGGCCTGCAGTACCGCCAATCTGAACAGGGCTTCCGCCATTGCGAACCAGGGTCACCCGGAAACGGTCACCCGGAAAAATTGAATCAGGTGACAGCATTAAAAAGACCGGGTCCGGGCTATCGTATGCGCTGAGATCAATTGATTGTGCTGGCCAGTCGATCTGCAGATTGGACTGATACATGCCTGCCCCGACCCAGTGTGGATAACCCATGGCGGCTTGCAACATCGCGGCCGTCACCGTCACAAACACCCGGCAGGGTATGGCGTCCCAGCTGATGGAGTTTTGGTCCACCCAGTTGCCGGACAGCATGACCGGCTCGACCCCACGGATGATCTGGTCTTCAGATACCCGCAGCTCAATGATTTCGCGCTGACTGCCGTCAATGGCTTCAATCGCTACGCGCATCGCGGTATGCCCTACAAGCATCTCACGCGTAGGGCTGGCATTCGGCCACACCGCAGCCACAAAGTTACTAGCGTTGCCAAAGGCCTGCTGATCCAGCCCGGACAGGGTCACATCAGAGTTGTTAAACATCGAAAACATATAAACCTCCCGTTAAACCCAACACAGCTGTTCTGCAAGCGTACTGCCGGCAGCTGGAACACTGACCGCAACTTGCCCGGTAACCGGGTGCTTGCTGGCGTAGACAAACTGAAACTTGTTCCCTTGCTGAAATGACAACCGCTGAGCCTCGCTGAGGCTCCCCTGGTTCAGCTTCTGACCGGTCACAACATCGACAAGCTGCCATTTTGCGGACTCATTATCCGACCACGCTGCAACCAGCAGATCCCGCGCTAGTGAGTAGCACCCCATCCATACAACGGCATCATCCCCATAATTAAGTCCGCCGCCGGCCTGCAGGGGCTTACCATTACTATCGGCATCAACACCAGTCGCGCTCATGACCACCCAGCTGTCCCAAATATCCTTATCCCACACAGCGCTGATGACCTCTGCTCCCCCAAACGTGATCCTTGTAGTCACCCGGCGATGCACCTTGTTGCTGACACGGACAGACCAAAGTTTGGTTTCAAGGTAGGAGTAAGGTACACAGGCATAGTCTTGCGTCAGAACGCTATGGGCCTCGCAGGTGATCGGCTGTGGCTGATCATCCCGGTAGGCATAGCCGACGATGCGACTATAGGTATGATCATGTGGGTAATAAGCGGTGACGTTGGTTGCCATCGGCTGGATAGCTAAGCGATTGGCCGTCATGCCGTATTGCGCATCACAGGAGCGTGCGGGCTGCGTATAGTCCCGTAGCTCAAGTCCACCGCCCTCTACAGGTACAGCTTGAGTGACCGTAAAGCTATTAAACTGCGTGGGAAGGCTGCTCGTATTCGGCAGCTCTGCCATGGATATCTGTGGCGTGCCACCGACTGGCCAGGTCACCGTCATTTCAAAAAAACGGCACTCTGCAGACCACAATTTCATGCCGATGTTATCGCCACCCAATACCGTGCTGGCCGCAAACACAGCACGGTGGCCAGCTACGTCCAATAGTTTCCAATAGAGCGGCTCATTGATTGCCGGAATACCGGTCACACTATGTATTTGTTGCGACGGCCAGATCGTCCACCAGATTGCCTTTATGCCACCACCCGGGATGGTGATCGCAAGATTCCGGTTGGTGCCAAAACTCATGAATACCGCAGCATCACCGCGATAGCCGGGCTCAGTCATCAGCTGCTGGCCATACAGCTGCCCACCCGACACGATGGCATAAGGCAACCAGTAGCGGCCGGCAGCCTGCTCAGTAGCGGCATCGGGATCGGTACCTGCAACAAAGCCAGGCACCGATACGGCATAGCAAAAACCTGTCCCAGGGAAAGCATAGCCATCCTGCTGCAGGCCATTAGCCATGGTGACCGTGCCGTTTTTACACAGCCCGTGTACGGCATGTCCGAGGCGATTAATCTGCAGCGGCAGGGGGCCGCCAAGATCAGGAGGCGGTAGGCTGGGCATAGTTAAACACCACCTCCCTGGCAGATTTATCTTTCATCACAACGCTTTTGATTGGCTGATATGCAATCTGCAGCAGCCCATCCGACGTGACTGCCTGCACAGTCGGCCAGTAGCTTCTGGACTGCTCGGTCAGCGGCGAGTCAATCCCACCGCTGCCAGCCGTACCAGCCGGCTGAGTGGCGGTTCCTTTTGCAGTGGCACCGGGAATCCCTCCCCGCGCCGGCAGCGCCGGTAGCCGCTTGGCTGAGGCAGCCGGCTGCTGCAGCGCCTTGCCGATAATGTCGGCGTCCTGCTTGCTCATCCCGCTCATAGCGACACCTCTTTCACTTCGCTACTGCTGATCGTCAAGCCGGCATGAGAGCCCGTGCTGAGACCAGCACAATCCACCTGCAGCCAGATAGCGACCAGGTCATCCAGTTGGGCAGCCAATGCCAGATCGGCACCCGGCACTGCGCTGCTGAGATCCGCTTGGGTTAGTGCCAGCCGAAACGCGGCAGGCTGGACGTCGCCAGTCGAGACGACAGATAAGCGGATCGGCTGGCCATCCGTCGACATTGTCCGCACGCCAGCAGCCGGGCCAACATACAGCCGCTGCTGGAGTGGACTGGCCAGGGTATCGTTAATACCAGCTAGCGCCAGCTGGGTCACTGGCTGGGTTCGGGCGGCGTCGTAATACAGTGCAAAAGAGAGCGACATAGCTACCTCAGTTCAAAAGGGTCAACCGGTATGGCCACACTGATCTCATAAGACATCGGGCGGTCAATCGGGTCGGTCATGTATGGATGGATAGCATTAGTGGTCAGGGCTACCGAGCGCGGATATTGCGAAGTCGCGTCACCGGTCGCACCCGTAGTCCACGACGTGCCTGCAATCAGGTCGCCTCGCCCTTCCCACGCGCTCGGGACCGGCACCGTAGCCGATTGCGACAGATTGGCCGCGCCGGTAATAACTGGACTCTGCAGCGGTTCATCAGGGGCGGTGCCGACACCCACAAGCGCACTGATGGCCAGCTCGATGTCCGTCTCAGCCCTGCCGCTATCGATTGCGTAGCGCTCGACAAACCGGGCAACTTTGCCGATAGCGTGCAGGTCAGAGGAGTCCACCTGCAGGCGCTGCGATAGATCCAGTGTTGCGCTGGCCACAGTGGTGAATGTCACCCGGCTGGCGCGGTGGCTGGCCAGTATCTGACGGCGTGCTTTTGCCGCCAGGCAAACCAGCGCAGCATCGATATCGGCGCGGGACACCGTCGGCAGACTTGTGTAGTCAGTACTGGCCTTGATGACCGGTTCGACATTCAAATCCTTTTCCCATGCATCGGCATTGAAGTTGCTAGTGGCATCGATAGCAGCCGTTGCCCCTTGGGTTTTGCGAGCGCCGAGAGCCGCGACAGAGTCCGGCGCGGATACTGTGACACGCCAGCGCTCAGTCACCGGCTGAGCAATGCGACGATGCAGCCACAGAGTTGCCGACTCACAGCGCGGATCTGATGCCGGGTCTCCGGTGTACTCGTTCTTGAAGATCAGCATTTCAATGACATCGGCTGCCGGGCCAGGTGCACCATTGATCACGTTGCCATCCCGGTCGATATAGCCAACGACTGCACTACCTTGCTTGGGTGATGTGTATGTCGTCTTGTCGACGATCCAGCCTGACTGACTGGCGGCCGATTCAAAGAGCGAACGTTCTGGCAGGATAAAAGCATGGCCATTGCGACCGAGAACAAGCTCCGGGTAGGAAATGCCCATCGACCACTGGTAAATCGTTTCGGCAAGATGCAAGCGTGGATAGCGGTATTCCAGCGTGCAATCGGTGCTGGCCACTTTTTCGCTGGCTGCAGACGATACTGCCCCTTCGTTCGCCTCGGCAGCTGTGGCCACGGTGAATGAGGTTCCCCATGCCTCCCACGTCCAGCTGCTGGTCACCGTGATATGCGGGGTATGGATACCAGGCGCCAGCGCATACGGGGGCTGCACCGCAAAATAGCCCGTGGCCGATGCCGTGGTAACCACACTCTGACCACCAATCGTCAGAGTGACAGTTGCACCTGGCTCAACCGTTCCGCCGATTAACGGTCTAGCATTTGCGGTCAGGTTATCGGTTGCAGACTTGCCGGTATCGTTTGCGCTGTCGTGAATCAGGCCGCAAATACTGGTCGTTGATACAGCCCCCAGGCCAACGGTGTCATTTGTGACCAGGTTGGTGACATCGCTCAGTGCTACCGGCCGGACCTCCAGCGAACCATCCTTGATATCGTCGTCAGTCACCGTCGCAGCCTGACCAGTCCCGGCCCAAGCAGTTAGTCGTGGATTGCCGTAGGCATCCAGATCAAAGCTGCCCGCGACGGTAGCTAGCCGACCTTCGGCATACTGCAAGCTGTTGGCAGCTTCACCGCCTACATGGTCGGACCAGTACCCACCGAGCATTGCGGCCAGGGCGGCGCGGCTGGATTGCGCCAGTAAATCACGCCGACTATCAGCAGCATGCAAAGTAACCCGGCCCGACTCCAAATCGAACTGGGGCAGCACAATCTGGCCGGTAAATCTGCGGACCCACGCACCATTGGCAATCGGCTGGACATCGATAACGAGGCTTTCCCCACTAAAGCTAGCCAAGCCATCACCGGCGGCAAGGCTTAGCACAACCGAAGCAATACGTGCAGCGCCTTCCTCAGCCTCAATTTCAACAACACCCTCAACTCGATCCGACAGCTCCACCCCACCTACTAATACCCGAACATTCCACCCCTCTGCCGGCAGAGATACCGGTAGTACATTCAGGCTAATTGGTACTGATATAGAGCCAGAAGGTAGCGTAGTAACCGTCAATACAACAGGAACAGAAAGCCTATCAGCCTTCGATATAGGGGAACTGCTACCGGCAGATGCATTGATTGCCGCACTATTTATAGCTGAGCCATTAATCATTACATCCCCTTATTTTTCCTCAAACACTAGCTCCCACCCCCAAGAAGCTGCCATGGGATTGCCAGAACTAGAAGCAGTTACAAAACCCACAAGACGAGGCCAGTAAGTCAACTGATACTGCTGCGCGCCAGCCACATCAGATATCGTGGCCACTCCACCTGAAATAGAAACATCCGCAGGGACAAGCTCACTACCAACAACCGCATGACCACATGGCGTAATATCTAAACGATGTGCTGGAATAGCGATCATTCGAGATGGACTAGCTATAACCCTCGGAACGATACAATCCAGCTCATGCGAAATTGACTGATCTAACTGAGCCAAACCAGCTGGCATCCAGCCCGTACCAGAAAGGGTAGTTTTCAGCTTTATCCAATTTGTTTGCTTTCTTGCAGCCCCGCTCCGCGCTCGAAAGATACTGCTCCCACCTTCTACCGCCGCATAGGTTTGCGATATTTCTAAACCAGCCAGCAAGGGGATAATCAACCCGTCTACATAAACATGATGCTCAGGCGACATATTTCCCCCCAAATAAAAAAGCCCACCGAAGTGGGCTATCCATGTTTTAAATTAAATTTTCGCGCAGCATCTAACAATTGCGAAACAGAACTGCCAGAACCGTGTAGCTTTACCGGATCAGACATCCCGGGCAAATATAGATTTACTGGCGACCCCATCGATACATCCGCAGGCGAAGTTGATAGCGACGGAATATTCAGACTACCGGCAACCGATGGGAAATCAGCGCCAACCAGACCACCCACGTCATACCCACGCAGATCCTGAACAGCCCTCATCCCTCGCGCATGAAAATCCTGCATAAACTCCAGCGCACCTGGCTCACGCATTCTGTATTGCGGCTGAACATACTCGCCACGATGCACAATGCCAGCAGGCTCTTTAACACCTCCATCACCGGTATAGCCACCAGAATCATAGCCAGGCGTCGTAACCCCAACAGCAGCCCGCGCATCTTGCAACAACTTTCCATCGGGCCCAACATACTGCACCGGAATGGTTAGCGGCTTCGTCCGCGCCTTTTCCTCGATCTGCGCCATGAATTTTTCAAGATCAAAAATGCCCTTTTCGGTATCAAAACCAATCGGCATGTTTTTGACTGCATCAGCAGCCCGCTTCAGCGCCTCTACCTTTTCCATGGCCTTCTGCAACTGATCCTTACCAACCTGCTCCCGGCCAGCATCCATACTATCCTGCGATCTACCGGCTTGATCATTGAATAGCTTGAATTCACCTTCAGTGATCTTTCCAGCACTACGCAGCTGGTTGATAACCTCCATCACACGACTGAATGCAGCCTCAGCAGCAGTGGCGTCCCGCGTAGCTTTCTGAAAATCACTATCCAGACCAGTTGCCCCAGCAGTCTTTTGACTATCAGCAGCCTTACGAGAAAGCTCCTCAGCCTTCCTCAGACTCTCGTAATAGTCGGTTACCCCCTGCGGGTCAGTATTTTTCGCTGCTGGATCAACTGCCTTATTGCTGGCCCAGGCATTCTGATGCTTTAGCCGCTCATCAGTCGCTTTTTTTAGATCATCATTAGCCCGGTCATATAACTTCTGCTCTTTAGCCAGATCAACAGCTAAATTTGCAAGAGCGCCATTACGGATAGCATCAACATTCTTATTGAACCGGTCTTCTGCTGCAGTCCTTCGCTGCGCATACCCCGAAAAGCCATCCATGGCTTTTTGATAGGCCAGCATTTCACGGGCCAATTGCCTGGACTGCTGATCTGCCAATACATTTCCACCGGCATTGGCAACAGCCTCAGCATGGCGCTGCAACATCTGCTGTTTATTCTCAAGCGAGCGCTTAAGGTCATCGCCATATTCAGCAATCTGTTCTTTACTCATGCTATTTAGCTGTTCATCAGTCCTGATGCCAACCTCCGTCCTCCCTGACGCCATAAGTGATGAAATTCGTGCCGACTGCGCCATTGCACGTTCAATTCTGCGATTATGCATTTCAAGCTGATCATATGCGACTTTTGCTGCAGCCGCTGCTAAAAGACCAGCTATGCCCAATGTTGCGGCAGTCTTGAAAGTAGCAACCTCAAATGTCAGGGCTTTAATTTTTTCTGATATGGCACCAAGCTTATCTAAAGCGCCCGCACCAAATACCAAATCAGCAATTGTTCCAACAGAACCCAATGCTAACATTGAAATCTTCAATGAATTAAACCCATTATCAACAGCAGAAATCCACCCAATAACAGACCTTAAAATAACCAAACCAGCATAGCTACCTGCCAGCAGCTTGATTGCATCAGCATGCTCACGAATAAAGCCCACTGTTGACTCAACAACAGACCCGATAGCACTGATGATATCGGCCATGCGCCGGCCCATTTTCTCCGCAGTACCGTCAGCCATTGCCGTGCGGATCATCTCAGTGAGCTTAGCAACCTGCTCCTTGGCAACATCCATCAGGCCGGCATCAGCTAGCTGCGCCTTGAACTGCTCCCAGATATCTGACAACTGAGATAATGCCCCCTGCCAGGTAGAAACCTGACTGGCTGCAGCCCCTTTTGCATCAGCCTCCATTGCCTGAATAAGCTTGGTGATCTCATTCCGGCCCAGCTGCCCAGCTTCTGACATTTTCTGTAGATCTGCAGTGGTCTTATTGAGCGCCTTGCCGAGCAAATCCCACACAGGAACACCGGCATTGATCATCTGCAGGATGTCATCACCTTGTAGCTTTTGCTTACTCCAGGCTTGACCAAGTGCCAGGCCAATGCTGGTCAACTTCTCCTGACCACCACCCAGCCTTGCAGACTGATCAACAATTGCTTGCAACGAACCGGCCATGGGATCAAGACCAAAGTTCCGAAGCTGGATATATGACCCAGTCAAATCCTTTACGCCAAATGGTGAATCAAGCGCCAGTTGCTTCATGGCAGCAAATGCATGATTGCCAACAGTTGCAGATTTTTCGACCGCAACCAGTTGCACTTTCAACGTTTCAAACTGCCCCGCCGTATCAAGTACAACATTGGATGCCGAATACAAGGCCGCAGCCAGGGCGGTCAGCGCAGCAACAGCACCAACTACCTCACCACGCATACCAGACAAGAAACCTGCACCAACAGGCGTAGAAGCCTGGCCATGAAGCTCAGCAAGCTTTACACGCAGCTGCTCAGCCGCCTTAGCCTGCTCCTGATAGGATAGCTTCCCACTTGCAAGAAGCCTGTCATATGCCAGCTGTAGCTTTTCGACCTTTCCCTGCATCTCAGCAGGATCAACCAGCCCCAACTCAGCACGCGACGAGGAAACCGACTTCTCTCGAATGGCCCCCACGCTGACATCACGAACTTTGCTTTGTATCTTCTGCTGAGCAGCCGGAAGATTGGCGATATCAACACCTGCAGATGCTAATTCCTTTTTGACATCGCGCCAGGCAGATATCTGCTTCCGCATCCGATCTTCTGCTTTTTTGAGCGCCTTTTCCGTCTTGCCCAAGCCGGCCTCAAGATCAGCAGTTGGCCCAGTAGCCTGACTGATAGCAGTACGGTATCCCTCAGCCTCCTTTTTCAGCCTGAAAAACTCGCCAGACGCTGCTTTCGCATCCTTCTGCAGCTTGCCAAATATTTCCACCTGAGCAGACTGCCGGGCCATACCCTGCAAAGCAGAACCATATTTCTTTTCCGCTGCAGCCACTTCAGATACCCAGCCACTGGCATCACCTTGAAGCGCCAGGCGGATCAGCATGTCATTACTTGCCACTGGATGCCTCCTTGCAGGCTACTGAAAACAGGGAATAGGGATACGTCAAAACATTTGTATGGCCCAGCGTCACCAGCGCACAGATCGCACGATCCAGTGATGCTATTGCACTCTCTCGACTAGCTTTCCGAGACGATCCCGTATTCCGAAAAAAAGCGGATTTACCTCTTTTGCCGCGATGCACAGCATATCCAGATCAGAACTTGTCGCATGCAGTAGATCATCAACCAGCATCCCCGCCATAAATGCCAACTCGCTAAGAGTAATATCCTCAAGAATAAGCGCATCAATATAATCAACAGGCTTAATGCTTAGCAAATTACGAACATCAGAAACATTAAGTTCCTTAAAGACAATTTCACTGCCATGCAAGTTGACAATTTTACATTTCTTTGACATATATTCACCAAATAAAAAAGCCCGGCTTCCCGGGCTTATATTAACTAGCATGTCTATATGGAACTATGAATATTCCACTTATGCGCGCACCACTATTTCAAGGCACAACACCGCCCTGATTAATTATCAACTCCTTCTGCTTAGCGATAACATCACTGACAATCCTGTCAGACCTAACAGCAGGGTAAATAAATAAAAATAGAGAAATTATTGATATAGCAATTGGCATAAACAGCATACCTCTCAATCCATACCGACTTCTGCAAGACATGTACCAAACATATCCAACAGGAAATACCACCATTATTACTAAAAATATTAAAAAACTTGGTAATGGATCATCGCTTTTGCTATTACCATAAAGCTCTCTTGCCGCAATTACTCCAACAATAGCAGACATAACGCCATACATAGCTATTGCAACTGCTTTTGCAATAACCATCAGCGGGCCAATTGCAACAAAAAGCATAATTGGTGCAGAAAGTGCAATTGGCAATGTGACCAACAGTACACTACTGTCAATCCTTCTCAAATCATCTTGGCAGGATATATTCGATATATTTCCATCACTGATTAATTTTTCTCTTTGACGCCGATCATATTCAATTCTTTTTTCTGGGAAAAGTAATATTTCAGCACATAAAGAAAGCATTCTAGCTTGCGTAGCATCAGCCCCATCAGCTCTATGCTTTTCAGCTATAGAGTTAATTGCAGATCTTATTGCCTCAGGAGCTGCATTATTTTGCACTCCTAAAAAATCATATAGTGACTGACTCATGTCATGAACCTTCTTGAAAAATCCATGACATCAGACTATCACATGAACTGCTCCCGGTCGAACCGGGAGCAACACATGCTAGACCTTGGTATCCATCTCGATCTTGAAGTACTGGCTCTTGCCAGCGGGCTTGGACGAATCCGCCAGGATCGCACCCTTGACCTTCAAGGTCGAAAAATCATCGCCGATCAGATCAAGACTGTCCGCTGGAGACACCTTCAGTCGATAGACCTCAACAGTAACAGATGCACCGCTCTGGGCTTCATTCAGACCCTCAAAGCGCAACGAGTACTCTTTCCCGACCTGTGTCAGTGCCTCAATAGAAGCCACCCCAGTTGCATTGTCAACGCTATATCCACCGGATGTAGCCAATGCCAGATTTTCCGGAGATAGCTCACGCAGATCCATTTCAGCTGTTATATCATTGATACGATAAACCGTATTCTGATTACCACCACCGGCAGTTTTATAATTTGCCAGTTTCTTTTCATCGATAGACAACTTAAATGACAGAGAGCTGCAGTTACCCATCGCATGTTCTACTGCCCCATCGATCAGAATAACCATACCCTTACCGATAAAGCTATACTCTTGAATCGTACTCATATCGCCTCCCATTAGGCAAAAAAAATCCTGCCGAAGCAGGGACATTAAATACTGATATCACGGCTCCTCAGCCGCTCGTCGGTGGCGGATACGAATATCCAAATGAATCATGTAAATCATTTCATCTCGATTGAACTGGTAAAGAGTCCTACGCTCCCTCAATGAAATAATATGCAGAACACCATTTAGATTATGAGTTGCAAAAAGCGCCTTACGCAAACGCATTTGATGCGGTCTAATTCTGCTATAAACCTGGCCACCCTCAGCATCAATAAGCGTAGTAATACGCATATCAACCTGATCATTACGAACTGCCATGCCCTCCTTGTCCTCAGGCACAGATTCATCCAGGTGAATAACAGAGGCTGGTTCGCGAATATCCTCAGGCTTCACTACCAGATCACCGACGGTAACGCGATCCCCTAAAACCGAGCCAAGAACCTGCTCAACGGCATAGGCAAGATCAAAATCTTTCACAGCTTTGCCTCCATCAATTGCAACAGCACCATCCGCGCCCCCGCCATTACGGTTTCTGTTGCCTGCTCACCTACACGCTCGACAGATGGAGACATGAAAGGCTCAGCGGCCATTTTCTCAGTCCCCTCTTCCAGAAATCGCCCATAAAATGCCGTCACCACTACTGATGAACGGCCCTTGCTGGCCTTGTCTGCCAAACGCTGAGCTTTTAGCTGGCCGTTTCGCATTCTCTTGGCTCTTGTTGCCACCGTCACAAAACCAGTCAGCGGCGCATCAGTCTTTCTCCAGTTTGTCCACGCAATGATCTGCGACCGAAGAAAACCACTATCACGCGGAGCCAGTTGCTTTGCCTCGCGCTGAATGATCTGCACCCCGGCCAGCAGAGGCTTTGAAAGCGCCCGCCGATCAGATACCGAATCACCCAAGCTGCCAAGCCGTAAAAAAACACGCTGCTGCTGATCGTCAGCCGTTACCTTGATGTCCATGGTCGTACTCCAGTAGCAATTCCATATCCCGGCGCTGGCCATTTTTATCAATAGGCGGTGCAACGATTCGATACGTGCGCCCGCGCCATACAACACGCATGTCAGCATCCACACCATCAACCCAACTACAAAAGCCTCGCGCATCGGCAACATAGTTTGTCGAATCGCCTACCCGCTCCCGACCAGTCAAGTCACGCACATCCATCCAGCGCCGCGGACCGACACGCTGCCAGACATCAACAGATTCACCCGCGCCATTCTTCCCCTTTACCCGCTGCTGAATCTCCCCCTTGCACACACGATCACTACGCATAGCGCCTCCACGGATCAAGCAGGCCATCCACATGCGAACGCGGCAGCATAGCCACCGCAGACGCCCCCTGAATAACCTCCTCCGAATTCCGCAAAGCCGTGGCCACACGGATCAGCACCCATTGCCTGATTGCATCCGGCACCGTGCTAACCGTCCAGGCACCACACGAGAAGGAAACATCCACCTCGACTGCATCAGCAGGCCAGCCGTCAAACAGGATCAAGTCCTTGCCCCGTGCCAGACGCCAAGCATGCATAGGAAGCGGAGTTTCAACACCCGATGCATCACGCGCAACAATAGACGAAACCGCCAGCACATCACTTCGCAAGGCCAGCAGTGCAACACCAACATCATCAAAAGTGCGGCACCAGGACTGAGGCAGAATTGGCCGCTGCATTTCATGCTCTGCCGTGGCCACCGCTGCTGATACAAACAGCGTCAGCAAGCCATCAAGATCAGTCTCATCCTCATCAATGCGGCACTGAGTGCGCACCATCGACAAATCGGAAAACAATGGAGCCGCCGCAGCGACCAATTTTTCACGCATAGTTCACCCCCTCGCTGATGCGGCATATCGCTATGCCGCATCGACCAGGAAATTACTTCTTACTGGAAGCGGCCTTCGCTTCAGTACCGGCTTGTTCATCCGTACTGGCCTGAGTATCAACGCCAGCTTGAGCATCCGCAGTAGCCTGGACATCAGCACCAGCTTGGGAATCAGCTCCATCCTGAACATCAGCACCTGCCCGAATATCAGCACCTGCCTGAGCGTCAGCAGCTGCCTGAACAGCTGGACTCTGCGCCAACAGGTAATCAGCACCGCCCAGGCCACGCGCAAACTCGACACCGGCAGAATCAGTGCAGTACAGATCCGGGCTGGCCAGGATGGTGGACGGATCACCAGTGACAAGATCATTCGGGCGCACCATCACTTCTTTCGGGTCAGGTTCAGCGACCACAAAAGCCATGTGGGAATACAGAACGCGGGCAACCAGCACACCCAGCTTCGATTTAGTTGTCATGCGACACCTCAAAAGAAAAACCCCTCAAAGGAGGGGCTTTCGTGAATGAAGGCCGATTAGGCCGCTGCTTGCTGGAAGGTTTTCACAGCACCACCAATGTCCAGCATATTGCCGTCATGACGAGCCAGCGCATGGAAGCCGACCAGACCTTGCTCGTTGTATTTCGAGTCAGTATTGCGATACAGCACGGTATCCAGCACATCGCGTATCAGATATTTGCCGTGATCACCGAAGCTGATGGTTTTGGCATTGGCCGCAGGAGCTGGCATATGCTGATTGATCTGATACGGATAACCAGACAGAGTATCCGGAGCCTTGACTTCCAGACCAGGCATCCAGAGCGGACGGCCCATACTGTCCTTCATTTTCTTCAGGACACGCAGAGTACTGTCATGCAGCATCCAGCTGGCATTAGCCCGATAAATCGGGTCAACACTGTGCTCCAGATCAACCAGATCATCATAGAGCACAGTTGCAGTCTGACCGGCACCAGCCACCTTGCCCACCGGGGCGGCAGTAATAATGCCCTTCGGCTGGCCAATGCCTGTACCGACAGTAAAGTGGCGGTTCGTGATACGGCCCAAACGCATACCCAACAGCTGAACAACATACGACTCAACATCAAAGGCAGCGTCTTGCAGCAGCTCGATGGACAGGGCAACCGTTTTGCTGGAGTACTTATAGGCATTCAAAGAAGCCTGGCCAAAAGTTGTATCCTGAGCATTTGCCGGGACATTCTCACCAATGATCTCCCCCTCTTCGGAAGTAGCATCGGTAACCGGGAAAAGCAGGCCAGCACCAGTCTGCGTGCTTACCACAGTTGCCAGATTGCGCATCCCGCCAAACAACTTCATTGCTTGAAGGATGGAGCTGTACATCTCATTCGGCACCAGGTAGCCACCGCCAGCCGGAGCTGCAATAGTTTGCGCATTGGTAAAGCGCGGATCTTGTTGCAGAGCACGCACACCATCACGACCATCACGAAGGAAGGCAACCAGCATTTCACGGCGCAGCTCAGCCGCATTCTCCAGGATCACACCACGGAATTGACTGGTAGCCTGGTCATTGGCGGCGATACCTTCCTGAACAGTCAGCGCAGCCTGAATGGCATTGATCTGCTGGTCAATCTGTTCAACTTCGGTTTGCATTGCTACAAACTGAGTCTGACGATCAGAATTCCATACGCCATCAGCATCAACCAGCGCCTTCATCTTGTTGGCGATTTCAACACGCTTTTCACGCAGAGCTTGCAGCTTCATATAGGGTCTCCAGAAATGAAAAAACCCGCCATTGGCGGGTATTAGGGTTTGTCGCGGAAGCCCCGCGTCAGCAATTCAGATTGAGCAGCACCAGTTGGCGCTTGGCAGCCTCACGGCCATCATCAGAAGCAGAGTTTTCAACAGGATCAACAACTGGCTCTGCGACAGGCGCAGGCTTGACTACCGAAGCAGCTGGCGCAGCAG
This sequence comes from Aquitalea magnusonii, assembly GCF_003202035.1. Taxonomy (GTDB): domain Bacteria; phylum Pseudomonadota; class Gammaproteobacteria; order Burkholderiales; family Chromobacteriaceae; genus Aquitalea; species Aquitalea magnusonii. Next base: position 47,678 of record NZ_QJKC01000005.1, read on the forward strand.
AAGGCTGCAACAGTGCCTTGGGCGCATTCTTGCAAGATGAGAAATCCCAGCAGCTATTATCGACAGCTGCTGAACCAGCACCATCAATCGCATCGACAAAGCCAGCTGCTTTTGCCTCATCTGCTGTGAACCAGGTTTCCGCCTCCATCCATGCAGCAACCTGCTCAGCCGGCTGGCCGGTCTTACGCACGTAATCAGCGCAGATCGTGCTATCGACCTTATCAAGCAGGTCAGCAACCTGCCGCAAATCCTCAGCATCACCAGCAGCGACCGTTGCGGCCTGATGGATCATGAACATGCCACCATCCGTAATCCGCACTTCATCGCAATTCACTGCAATGAAAGTTGCCGCCGAAGCAGCCAGGCCATCGATATGCGCGATCACCTTCGCACCAGAAGCGCGTAAGGCGGCGATGATGGCGCGTGCGCCGAATACGTCACCGCCCGGACTATTGATACGCAGATGGATGGCTTCCACCCCGATCATTGCGGCGATTTCCTGACACAGCTGGCCAGGATCAACGCCGCACCATTCGTCGATAATGTCATACAGCCAGATCGTTGCCTCAGCACCACCCGGCGCAACCTCTGCACGCGGACAAACAGGCCGGGCAGCTTTAGCCTTGGGCCGGATCAGAAGGTTTTTGATTGCCATTCCCACTCCCTGCTTTCACGATTTCCCCCCCATCAGGATCAGGAGGCAGATTCTTGATATGCCGGACTTCATTGATCGTCATCCAGCCCTGCGAGCCCGGCCCACCCAGCGCCTTACTGAAGTACGCAGCCTGGGCGGCACTATCACCCTCAAGCAACGTATCAAGCCCAAACTCACAATAAACACCAGGCTTCACAAACAGCTTGCGATTCGCCTCCTGCTGAATGGCCATGAGATGGCGCTTGAGCGTGAACTTTACAAAGCCCTGCGTCATCGCCTCCAGCCCCGTCCCCCAGCTTGTCGCTTTGTCAGTCGCACCGATCATGTGCGGCGGAACACCGTAGATCCGCGCAATCTCGACCACTGAAAATGCACGCCCTTCCAGCAGTTGCATATCGACTGGAGAAATCTGCAACCGATCAAGCTTCCAGTCAGCACCAGATAGCACCATCGGGCGGCCAACATTCGCCAGCCCGTGCGCTCGCGCCTCAACTTCAGCACGAATATCCCGCTTCTGATCTTCATTCAGCTTTCCAGCAGTGCTGATCAGATACGATGCGCCAGTTCCCTGCCCAAATTGGCGCTCGCTGAACTGCTGCTGGCCAAGTGCAAGGCCGATGGTCTGATTAGCATAGTGACGAACCGGGGAAAGCGAACGAAGACCGTTATAGCCAAGACCAGGAACATGGATGATGTCATCCTCATGCACGCTATGAACCTGCCCAGTAGGTAGCCAGAATGTGTAGCAACGCCAGCCGCCCTGATCAAGCATCCGCTGCACTGTCGTAGCTCGCGGATTCAGCGGCTGGATACCTACCGGATTACCCCGCCTATCACGCATGATCCAGGCAACAAAATCACCGTCCAGCAACCGGGACTGCATCCCGTATTCCCACATAGCTGATGCCGTGTATTCATTCGTCGCAGATTCGTTGAACAGATACCAAAAATCATGATCAATCGGCTTACGGCCAGATGGAGTCTTCTGAAAGAACTGCAGCGGCAGCGTACTGACAATACCGGCGAGCAACTGGACACAGGCATAAACAGCACCAACCTGCATTGCAGTCGTCTCATTGACCGGAACTCCCGTAGCAGACGGCATGCCGAATACCTCGCCAAACCCGCCAGAGCCCTGGCCAAGATTCTGGACAGTAGGCTCTTTTCGCTGCTCAGTATCAGCAGCTGGCGGAGACTTACCCGCCCAAAACCGGTCAAAAAAGCCCATCAGCAAATCACCTCCACCTCTGTTTCATCATCCAGATATGTCATGGCCCGCGTTGCTGCCATAGAAAGCGCCACAATCGGATCAATACGGCCCTGACTACGCTTTTTGTCCGGCTTGATGTTTTCGTTACTGTCCATCAGCAGCGTCACATTCCCAGCGCACCAGCGGAGCAACGGATTTCCACCATGGCGTAGCCGCTTGCTGTAAACCAAGCGCTCAAGATGCTTCGCACCAGGTGACAGACCGGCAAAGTTTTGCGGTAGCTTTACCATCGGCACGTCCTTTTCCAGCAGCTGGTTCGCCAGGTGCGTGCTATTCCATGTGTCGAATGCGATTTCTCGCACATCAAAATCACGGCATGCCTGCTCAATGACTTCCCGAATTGGGTCGTAATCGGTTACATCACCCTCTGTAACGGTCAACCAGCCCTGCTTTTCCCACGCCTTGTAATCAGATCCGTTGTCTTGATCAGCTGCATCGACCTTCGCCTGAGGAACCCAGGCCCAAACCAGTACATACCATTCGCCATCCTCATCGCCAGGCGGCGGCGGGAACAAAAGCACAAAGGCCGTGATGTCTCGCGTACTGGCTAAGTCGAGTCCGCCGAAGCATTCACGGCCTTGCAGCATGCAAGGATCGAATTTCTTCTTTCCCTTGTCCCAAACCAGCATGTCAAACCAGGACAATGAGTCACCGACAAACACATTCAGGTCTTTTGTCAGAAAGTTTGCCCTGGCCGAAGGCATGATCTTCGCCTTAGCGGCCTGCGCTTCCATATATGAGTAGGTTTTTGCAGAACCCAGCGATGGATTGGCTTTTGGCCAGTTTTCCGACGAAAAAGGGTCATCCCCCTCATCAATCGTGTAAATCACCCCAAAAAAGCTGTCATCCTGCACCTCACCGCGCAGAATTCGCACCAAATACGACCGAATTTCGATGCAAATTCCGTCCAAAATGAACCCGGCAGTGGTGATTGCATTGATCAACGGCTGCGTCCGCGCCCCCAGCGCTGACTCCATCACATCCCAAACCTCGCGGGTTTTGTGCGCATGCAGCTCATCAACCAGACAGGCATATGGGTTTAGGCCATCAAGCGACTCCGCATTTGCTGGAAGCGGCTTATAAACGGACTCACCAATCGACATTTTTTCTTGATTGGCACCGTCAAAAATCCTGACTGACTTAGCCAGCCTGGGCGACTGGCGGCGCAGGCGCTTGATATTGTCGAATGCCGGCTTGAACACAGACATGGCCTGCTCACGCGTCGTCGCAATCGAATAAACCTCAGCACCGCCCTCACCGTCCATCATCCACAAGTACGAACCAATCGGCCCCCACCAGGTGGACTTGCCATTTTTGCGGGCAACCTCTTCATAACCCGTCCGGAAGCGGCGGCACCCATCCGATGCCCTCCGCCAGCCGAAGATAACTGCCGTCCAGAACAGCTGCCAGCCATCAAGCATGATCGGCTGCCGGGCAAGCGGCCCTTTGATATGAACAAACCAGCCCTGTACATAGTTGATGACATGCCAGGCATGGCCAGGACTGAAAAACAACCCGCGCTTTGCACCTTGTTGCAGATCACGATAATGGCGCTCAACTGCCAGCATGGTCAGCTGACCAACAACGATTTCACCGCGCAGTACAGGCACACCATAAACCCGATCCCACTCTTGCCAATCAGCCTCAGCCGGAATCAGCTTTAAGCGGCTGACGGGTGGCTTTTTGCGTGACCGACCAGACCGTCGAACAGATCGTCTTGCGGCGTTGCCGCTGGAAGCTTGGCTTTTACCGTCGCCACTGACGGCAGAGTCAGGCAGCATTCCGGTAGCCATTGCAGCAGCTCCTTTTTCAGATTTCGCGCAACATAGAAAATGGCATGCGGCTGCTGGTGACCATTCGGCGTGGTCACCATGTAGGAACCACGATTTTTTTCCATCAGATCCGCCAACTGGTTCTCAGCGTCCTGCCACTGAATCCATGTCCGCACCACAACGCTGATGGCCAGGCCGCCAGTCATGTGCTCGATACCAGCCAGGCGGAGGCTTTCACAGATGTAGTCCCATGCCTTGCGCTCCCGACTATTGAAATTGACACCCGGCGGCGAGGACGGGCTGTCAATTCCATTGCCAACGGCACCAGTTGCCGCCTGTCCACCACCACCAGGAATTACCGTAAAAGGCGGCTTTTCCTGACTCACTACGCGCTCCAATCAGTTGCACATACGAAAAAAGGCCTCCGACACCGTAAAAACGGCTCAGAAGCCTTCCATTTCTTAACCCCCCCCTGCTTAAAAACAGGTGGCCATAAAAATTCGGACTTAGGCACGCGGTTCTGATCGGTCGGCCTTGGACTTTTGGACACCCCCCGCCCAAAAACCGCACCACTTCGGTGCGCCGCACCCCTTTTCCCGACCCATCTCATTCAGCCGGTCGTACGCTTTCGATTGCCGAAACCGCCATCCTCTGCCGCTGTTTTCTTGTCATGACAGCGCTTTGCCATCGGCATCCAGTTTGCTGTATCCCAGAACAGCGCTTGCGCTCGCCGGATTGCCTCAACATCACCGCTATCCAAGGCATCTTTCAGCCGGTGCGGTTTGATGTGATCGACCACCTCAGCCAGAGTCAGAAGCCCTCGACCCTTACAGTCCGGACACTCACACAATGGCCGCTCGCGCAGAAATGTTGCCCGCGCCTTTGCCCATCGCCCGTCATACCCTCGACTAGCAGCAGACCCGCGCCGCTGATCAACCTCTCGCCGACTCTCTCGCAGATGCTCTTTACAGAATCCCTTCCCATCACGCACCAGGACACGGCAACCGCGATGACGGCAGGGAGTTGGTGCAGCTTTAGGCATGGCGAATCCAGAAAAAGAAATGCCCCGACCGAAGCCAGGGCATTTTAAACAAGAGGAGAAATAGCAGAGACAAGCACAAACCGCACCCAGAAATGCAAAAAGCCCTGAGAGTTTCTCAGGGCTTTTAGGCATGACAAAGATGGCTTATGCCACCAGCTTCTCACGCCATACGGCGGGTTCACGACCATGTGAAGCGGATGATAGGCGGTTTGCATTTTCTTTGCAAGCGATCATTGCAGCCAACTGCTCAATCTCTTTCGCTGTGCGCAACAGCTCATACCAGAAAAAACGGCCATCCCGGCCCGATTTCTTTACTAACCTACTTTGGGATATCTGGAAGCAAAAATAATCCCGCAGCTGCAATTTTTCCCGGCTTAGCCGACCGCCGGACTTTACCCAAGCCGCTTCTATAATCTCAGCATCAGCAATATCAACCGCGCCGGACTGCTCAGGCAAGTATCTGCAACTATCGCAAGGGACTTCATCCTCAAAGCAGTATTCACACCTGTTCGATCTGAATTTCCCTTCTAGCCCACCTGCCCGGCCATCCTGTCTGGAGTACGAACTCCACCGGCCCCAATTCTTCAAGCGCGCATAAAGATACTCGGGAAAATCATCCTTTTTTACAATTTCAAACGACATCTTGAATCCTCCGGATACTGTCCTGAAGAATCCCCTAGCCCAGTCAATGCCGGGCTTTTATATGCTGCAATTTTACCACGCAAACCACACCATGCACGCTATGCGAACATGGATAACCACTAGATATTGCTCTTTGCAAACTCCTCATGCCCCTGTCGAGCCAGCCAGGCACGAATGCGGCGAACACCCGCACTGATACCCTGCCGGGTTTGAACAGGAGCTGGCTCAGCTGGCTGTGGCATTGGCGTAGGCCGTGTCTGCTCAATAACCTCAGCAGGCTGCGGCCACCCATGCGATTTAGTCCCCTGCAGACGCTTTTCTATCGTTCCCTGAGCAACCACCCCGACCGCATAGGAAACAACTGATCGCACGCCCCGGATGCGGCGCGCCATCGCAATGCATAGCGACAACTCTTGCTCAGAGACTGGCCGCTTTTTCATGATGTCCGCCAACCGGCCAGCGGCATGCAACAGGCCACAATCCCCCATTTCATTATCAGAAAGCTGTTTTTTCAGCAGTTTGCCCGCCGCAGCAATCCACGGATCAGAGTTATACACAACACTATCAGTGCGCGCCCCTCTTTTATCTATGAATTGCCCCGATGGCTGGGGCTCAGACCCATATCCAGCAGCCAGTTTCCCGGCTTGCTGAACACCCGCATATTCTTTGCTGGCGCGGCTTTTAGCCTGACATCCAACAGACCCAACATTGTCACGATTTACGCGGGGCTCCTCATTTGAACGGACTTTTGCCAGCAGCAGGCGATAGCAGAAAACAAAGCGGGCAAGGCCAGTCCGCACAACACGCTTGATCAGACCGCGGCGCGACAGTCTCGCAATAGAAGCACGCAGAACATCGTCAGAGCGCACCGTCGGCGCTGCCGTCGACCCGCGCTCTCGATGCACCTCCATCCACTCGCGAAACCGCCGATAGCTGATGATCGCGCCCGCAGCACCGCCAACCACGCCAGTGGCCAGATTCATCCACCGGCGCATCAGCACGTACATGCGAAAGTCTTGGTCAGGCAACCCCTCCAGCGCTTCCAGCTCACTACCTGTCAGGTAAATACCTTCCATTACCGCTTTCCTAAAATTTCACGCGCCGCATGCATAGCATCCTGACGACTCATTACCGGCCCGGCGGGCGCTTCGCTAGCTACACCACCATCTGCAAGCACACGCTCAACATTCATCCGGTAGCCCTGGCCATAAAGCTCAGCCAGCCGGCGCAATTCCCGCTGCCGCAGAGCAACACCATTTTTCATGCCACGCAGCGAGGCCAGATACCGGGCATCGGCTGCGGCATCGCCAGACACATGCACCCACTCAATCACCGCGCTCCCTCCTTCTTTCGTCCGCCTGCCGCATCCGCGCATCGAGCAGATCCAGCAGCGCCCGCAAGCACTGCTGACCACGCTCACGCTTTTCTTCGCGGGTGGACCGCTTCACTCGGTATGCCTTGCCGACAGCCAAGCGGAAGCGGAAGGATTCACCAGGCGGGAGCGCCGGCATCATCAGCCACCACGCCCCAGGCGCTGCCGGATGAATACAGCAGCATCCTGATGCGCTGCCGCGCCTTCTTCGATCTCAACAAGCGCCCGCGTCAATTCGTCATGAGTGCAGCGATCAGCCAGCAGCGCAAATGCAGCCATGCCCTCACCGCTTTCCTTGGCCAGCGCCGACATCAGGGCCGCGTGACTATCAGTTACTTCATCAGCCATGCGCAGAGATACATCGATACCAAGCGGCGTAAATGCCTCCACCAGCACCTGCAGGCGTAGGTCTGGCGGCATGACTTGCAGCAGCATCGGGACGAAATTGGCCGACATCAGATTGGTATCTTTGGTCTGGTCATCCAGCCAACGCGTGATGCGCTCACAGTTGGTTTTCATCACGCGTACTACATCACCACCCGGCTCATGCCGATGAAAATCGACCAGCCAGACCACATCCAGACCCTGCTGGTAATAGCGCTGGACGATCTCATTTGCAACGACCTCCATAGACCATCTTTCGCGCTGCCGCCATGTATGCACGGCATCACGAAGAACACCGATCATGGTTTTGTGTGGGCGATTCCGCATGCCATTCATATGACGTCTCGCTATAGTGAAAGCAGATGCTCGACAGGCATCAGCGGTGAATAAAAAGTGCCGGGGACAAGCCGGCAAAAGCCAGCACGGACAAGGTGCAGGCGGGGAAATCAACAACTAGGGAACGCCCAACAAGAACTTCATCGGGATTTTTGTTGCGCGATGAACCGCTGCAATGCAATGCCGGGGAATCGGTCTCTTACCTGTCTCCCATAGCGAATAGCAGCTTTGATTTGTTCCTATGCGCGCAGCAGCCTCCGACTGTGTTAGCCCGCGTCGCTCGCGCCACGTCCGTAGTTTCGTCATGCCGGGAGTTTATTGCGTTACGCAATCAAATACAAGAAGGAAGTGCGCATGCAAATGATTGCAATACATCGATCATTGAGCGCTCAGCGCAACGATAAAATTTTATGTATGGAGAACTGGCAAACCAGAGCACGGCGCGTGATGGCCGAAAAGAAGCTCACCCAACGAAAAGTTGCAGACCTGATGAGCAGGTCTCAAAGCACTTTTGCATGCTGGCTAAGCGGAAGAAACACCCCAAATCTTGACGATATTCAAGCACTATCCAATGCGCTTGGAGTAAGTCCTGCCTGGCTTGTATATGGGGTTCAGTCCAGGGAAAATCCGATAGTTGGCCGCATCCTCAGCGTACTTCAAGAACTCCCCGAGGAGGATGCAGCCAAGTTGGCTGATGTTTTTGAAACATTAGCCGGTGCGACTAAGCAGTAGCTGATCCGGCACTAGCACGAAACAGTGCACTAAACTCACTCATGGCATGAACAATTAAATCCATACTTCCCCCACGCTCCAGCCGAATACTTCCATCCTTCCTAACAGCCATAAAAACAAACGCCGGGAAGTCATCACCAACGATGACAGACGGCCTCGCCTGCCCACATTTCCCACATTTTGCTGTACTCATTTTTTCATCTTTTATGTTAAGCGAAGTGAGGAAATGTTAGTTTTTATGATTACGTGCTGAAATGCGTACTACCGCTTCGGTAACATACGTAATGTGACAAGAGAGTCCTCAAGATTCCGGATTTTTTCACTTGCATTGAAAAATTCAGTGGCAATTTTTAACAGGATGCATAGCTCTGTATCACTTAAATTAACCGCCAAGTCCATCAGCTGCCTTATCGCCTGGCGACGGACATACTCAGCAACACCACCAGCAAGCTGGCCCTCATCAATACCTAGCGCCTCCGCAATATCATGAATATGCTCAGCATTTGGCAATGACTCACCATTAAGCCACCGATACACGGTCTGCCTACTTACATTGCAACCTGATGCAAGATCGGAAACACCCTTATCACTAAGAGCCATCAACCTACGCAGCGTTACCGAAAACTCTTCCACCGAAAAACCCTAAGTAAAATTACTAGGCTTTGGTATGCGTTAACGTAACACTTTTGGCAACTAGACGTGACAGATCAGACACAATTTACCCATGCATCATTTGCCGGATGCATAGCAAGGCAAAACGCATCAAGTAATTGCCAGATAAAACTACTTCGCAGCCTTTGCGGCAATGATTGCCATCAGGCGGCCAATCTCATCAGGGCCTTTCGCAAGGAGCCTATCAGCCAACTCTTCCAACCCTCCAACGGAAGGAAGATAGCCGCCTCCACCGGGCGGCGGATACCTATCACCAGCACCAGTTTTTAGCCATTCTGCACTCACTTTGAATGCACGCACAAAACGGAAAAAAACATCAGTTGTAGTATCTGCCTCACCACTCTCAATCATTGATAGAGTTGATCTAGCAATACCAGCCTTTCGCGCCAGCTGCTCCTGAGTCCAGGAACGACTTTCGCGCTCTTGCCTTATTCGATCACCCATTTTCATCGCAGCATAGTGAGCCATAGGCGCGTCACTATGCTGACGCATACCGTCGGTATACAAGACACAAATTTCTGCCAGAAGCCCCGCCAAATATAGCCATTAGACAATCGGCACTGGTAATTCGATTACCCTGCGCAAACAATGAACCAAAATTATTGCATTTCGCAATTGACATTGATGATTGCGTATCGCAATATTCACTCATCCGCCAGCTCACCGGCGCTGCTCCCTAACAACCTATGAATGCGCCACCGGCTCGCTTAGCCGGGTAACAACGCCATGCATGCGCCCATGCCAAAGGCTGCCACAGCCGCAGCCCAGCAGATGACGACGCAGCCCTGCACGCAATACCGCAGCGCACGCACGGAGAGCCCAACTGATCAGGGTCGTATGGTCAGCATCTCGCAGCGACTCGGAAACGGGGCGCTGCAGGATGAATTCAGCAGGAAAACAGCACGGAGGAAAAACCATGAAATAGCGACCACCACCACACCAAGCCACCGCAGCAAATAGGGGGATGTGATAGGCGAGTTACTGGGCATCAGGCCATCGGCACCAGGTACTAAGGGCATGGCAACCCCTGAACGCATCAACCGGCCCACTTAATGACAGAAGCCATGCCGCCCAGGCACCGGGGCGGCATGGCTTAACAACAGGAATGCACGATGGAACAAACCAATAACACGAACGAAATGCAGCCACTGACAAGTGATGACAAGCAAATGATCAAAGAAGCCATTTGCAGCCAAGCACCAGCGCTTGCCGCTGGCACCGATGCCACTCGCCTAGCCAAATCGCTTATTCAAGCCTTTTCCGTCGTGAACAATACCTAGAGAGTTGGCAATAACTAGGCCCGCTTTAAGGCCGAGTGAATTTGAGCATAAATGACATCGTCAACGATGTCAGCTTGCAGTCGCGCAGACAATTGCTTGATGAAATTAGCCAAGTGATCGGCATTTTCGGCAGGCGTAACTCCGTCCTTGTAAGAAAAAATTGCCGAAACATCATTTTGCAAAATCTGCGTAGCAATCAAAATCGACGTGGCATCTGCATCAAATTTCTTCATTTCATCCCTTTCATGTTGCGCGTTGATTGAAGTTCAAATTTATCCGAATCGCAGCCCTCGAACATCCGCAACAACACCTACAAAACCCCATTACGACACGGCGAACTCAAGGAGAAAGCAATGGGAAAAATCAACTGGCTTAAAGAAGAAGTGATTACCGGCGACATTGGCGAAGCCCTTGCCGCCGAACTGAAACAACGCGGCCACCCGAGGGCGTTTTTTTGGCCTGCCATTATCCGTTTTGGATAGAGACGGGCCAACAAAACCACCGGAGAAAGCCATGCCCAAAACCGACTACGGCCAGATGCTGGCCGATATCCACAAGCAATATGCTTCCTGCATCAAGAAAATCACGCCGGACCTGGCAAGAAATATCAACATGATCGCCATTGAGTTAGGCGGGGAAGTGAAGGCCGCTCCCAAAGGCGACCGACTTGAAATCCAAATCGAAGCAGACGCTGGCCACGATAAGGAAATGCTGCAGCTGATCAGCAACAAGTACATATCTGACATTGAGTATCAGCACGCATGGATAAATGAGAAATACCAGATTCATGCCTGCTCAATCACTACAAGCAATCTTGTTGAAATTCTGGTGACTAGCTACCCCGCAAAGGAAAAGCATGCTGCTTGAAGTCCTCACCCACATTTTCAGCCGCGCCATTCTGATCAGCCTTGGCAGCGCCGCCGCATTTGTCCTGATGGACTCCATCGCCGAAGCCATCAGCCGGATGTAAGGACACTCACATGCAACTGCAAACACCACTCGCCGGCATCGTCCCCCAGCTGCTGCTCTGCCGCATGGAGCCACCCATTGCGGATACCACCCCCACCGGCAAACGGATGCGCCCGACCGCACTGCTGAAAAAACGGCTGGAGACCGTTGGCCAGCGCTTCACGGCAGACGATCTGGCCACGGCAACCGGGCTCACTCGCGAAGGCGCGAAGGGCATCATTTCCGACTCGCAGCATGCCGGACTGATCCGCCGCACGACCAAGCGCAGCTGCCGCGCCGCCGTTTACGAAAAGCTGGAGGCGCTAAATGAATAACCTGCAGCGCCGCCGCGAACTGTTTAGGGCCGGTGATTACGGCCTGCTGCGCCAGCTGCTAGGCATGAGCCAAGCACAATTCTGGTCAGCGATTGGCGTCAGCCAAGCCGCGGGCAGCCGCTACGAAGCTTCCGGCTTCGCACCGGAGACGATCACACACGCACTGCGGCTGACACATGTCGAAAACATCGATTTTCGCACCGTCAGCGCCGACAACATCCGGACTACAGCATGAACCCTGGCACCGCAGAGCAGCTAGAGGCTGCAAAAGAAGATGCCCGGCTCATTCCGTTTGCCACCCTGTTTTCAGTCAACAGTGATGGGGACTGGAAGCACCTGGCCGGCCAGACCGTCACGCGACGGCGCAACGGCGGAACGTGTGAGAAAGAGGCGGTATCGATGATCCTGACCGATTCCAGCACCCATAAAACCATAGCAGCCTCAGCAACCGACCTTGCTGCATTCGGAAAGCCCGGCCAACCCAACTTGGATTTTGAGCCATGACCAAAGACGACCTCTTGAAATTTTGCACCCCAGGAAAAGTCCGCCTGTATCCACACAGCGATGGAGTAAATACCTATTGCAGTAACGGCATATTAGCCATCCGCGTCGCTGAAGCCATCAAGGGAGCCTATACATGCCTACCAAACGAGTCCCCAATTCCTGCCATGCTTGAGAAACATACGGACGGCCATGGTAATTATGAGTATGTGAGCCTCCCCTTCATTCCCAGACCAAAAAACTGCCGTCACTGCAATGGAACCGGAATAAGACATGACTGCACCGAATGTAATGGCGTAGTTATATTCCCTCCAGATGAGGATGATGAATTTTGCTCCAAGTGCGGAGGAACCGGAATGGCATCAAACACAGCTGACTCCATAGAAGTTAACTGTAGATGTTGTGATGGAACAGGAGAAATGCCTAACCATGCGGTAAGGATGCCCAATGGCCAATGGATGGCCAGGCGGTATCTGGCTCTTATTGCAACACTGCCAAATGTAACCGTTAGCACCCGCCCAGTGCCTGATGATAGCCAATATCATGCACTGCACTTCATTTTTGATGGTGGCGAGGCTATTTGCATGCCTCTTAATCCCTGAGGACCACTCAATGATCATCGCAATCGCAAACACGAAAGGCGGCTGCTGCAAGACAACGACAGCAGTCAATCTGTCGGCAGAGATTGAGCGCAGGGAAATACATACCGTCCTGCTCGATGCTGACCCGCAAGAAACCTCATACAAATGGGCATTACGGAGACTTGGCCCGCGACCAACCTCAACCCATTTACTTGCGATCCACGAAACATCGAAAGTGCTTGAAACCGCAACTGGCTGGCCACCACACATAACGGTAATTATCGATGCTGGCGGCTGGGATAGCCCACAGATGCGCGAGGCCATGGCTGCAGCCGACATCATGATTATTCCCATGCAGCCCAGCCAGCCTGACCTTGAAGCACTGGAGTCGCTGACTACCATCATTGCCGAGGCCAAGCGGAGCATTAATCCCAACCTGCGCCCCGCTATCCTGCTCACCAGGACACCTACCAGCCCGCAGAACCGGGAAACAGCCGATGCCCGCGCCGCCCTGGCCGACTTCGGGCTTATCCCGGTACTGCGCAGCCAGATCCGCGACCGTCCACTGTATCGACACCTGTTTGCAGACGGCCTTGCGGCAGCAGATACCACGGCAGCAAAAGCCAGCGCAGCCCGCGCCGAGATACAGCTGCTGGCCGATGAAATACTTGCAATGAAATGAAGTTAATTAAATCACTCTGATTCACTTTACTTCATTTCACTCACTTCACTTCATGCCAGTTAATGTCATTGCATGTGACGGCGCTGCATTTCAGATGGAATGAATCAATGAAAATTGATCGAGACAAGATTGACCGGCAGGCGCTGGAACACTTCACTTCACAGGCAGGAAAGCCAAGTACGGCAGAACACACCAACAATGCCCCCTTCATTAGCAATGTGTCGTGGCGCTTCAATCAGGCCACGGCAGATCTACTGGAAGAAGTGTTTACAGGCAGCACAGTCAAGAGCAAGCAAAAGCTGCTCGATGACATCCTTATCCCTGAGCTGCTACGCCGCCGCGACCAGATCAGGAACAAATAGACCACCAGCCCCAGCAGCTGGAGAACACAAGGCCCAGGTAGATACCGGGCCTTTTTCTATGGGAGACATCATGAAAGTTGCAGATGGATTCGCAGGCATTGGCGGATCTAGCGAAGGCGCAAAGATGGCTGGAGCGGAAATAGTGTGGACTGGAAACCACTGGCAGGAAGCTGTCGCTATTCACGCCAGAAACCACCCTCAGGCGATGCATACATGCCAGGACATGCACCAGGTCAATCCAGCCCTTATTCCGCAGCATGACATTTTCCTTGCAAGCCCCTGCTGCCAAGGACACAGCCCAGCAAGAGGAAAGGCCAACGGAAACCCGCAGCATGACAGCAGCCGAGCAACAGCATGGTCAATCCTGAGCATTGCGGAGTACCACAAGGAAGATGTCATTATCGTTGAAAACGTACCGGCATTTACCAAGTGGGCGTTGTACCCAGCATGGCGGCAGGCGCTTCATGCACTCGGATATGCAATCTCACCCTACATCATCGATGCCGCCGACCATGGCGTACCCCAGAACCGAGAGCGCCTCTATCTGGTGATGACCAGGAGCAAGCACCCTATTGAGCTGACCCTGCCCCACCGGCCACACGTAGGCGCTGACAGCTTCATTGATTTTAGCCATGGCAGCTGGAGCAAGATCGACAGACCGGGCCGCAGCGCCGCAACACTGAGCCGCATAGCCGCAGGCCGCCGCCGCTTTGGCGACCGATTCCTTGCCCCTTACTACGGTACTGGGTCTGGCCAGACTGGACGAGACATTGCCCGGCCAATCGGAACAATCACAACACGGGATAGATGGGCAGTGATCGATGGCGACCGCATGCGTATGCTCACCAAGCACGAATGCGCAGCCGCCATGGGATTCCGACCCGACTACATCCTTCCAGAGCAACACACTCTTGCAGTCCACATGATCGGCAATGCCGTCTGCCCTGTAGTCATGTGCGACCTGATCAACTCCATCAAGGAGGCAGCATGAGCGCCGAAAACGAGAACATCCTCCGCAAGATCAAGAAATGCCTAAAGCTGGCTGAGAGCAGCAACGAACATGAGGCTGCCGCAGCTATACGCCAGGCTCAGGCACTGGCCAGGCAGCGCATTCACACCATCTACATTCTCCAAGTTGCCGGCTGCACTTACATGGCGTGGCTTGGAAGGGGCATGCAGCCCCGCTGGGTAAAAGAGTGGGTAGCGAGCGGCGGAACGCTTGAGCAACTAAAAGCCAACATTGAATAGAACGAGGCCCACGCGATGGGCCTCAATTTTTGGAGCATTGCAATGCAAAACCGCATCAATGAAATCGAAGTAGCAGTAGCCACCGGAACCATGAGCGCAAGCCAGTGCTTTACCCAGATGCGCCAGCTGCTGCCGCCCAACAACCCCTATTTGTCTGAATACCCGATAAAGCTGGTATGCAACGCACTCATTACCATCGTCACCCACTCGGGCGATCCGGAAGGAATGGCCGAAGCCCTCAAGCCATGGCGTACACGCGCCGAGGCGCTGATCATGCCCGGCAAGCAGCAAGCGACCCCTGATGACGAGCAGTCTGCCGTAACTACCAAAGAATGTTGCAGCAACTGCAATACCTTCTTCGGCTGGGATATGGCCCGTGCCAAACCCATGGATCGGATCACATGGGGCATGGACAAGCAGTCTATCCGCCTGCTAGCAGCAGAGCTTATTCGCGGCGCTGACTGCATAGGCGATGACGAGACGGAATTTGTGCTGGAAGTACGAGCATCCGGAACGGTGAAAGATGACGATGACAGCCTGAATGCTGGCCCGATACTGGCAATTCTCGACGGCGAATACCCAGAAGAAGGCGTCTACCCGATTGACCCACATAACCCGACAGCAGGCCGCGAACCAGAAGCTGCCCCTCAGCAGAAGGGAGATGCAACTGGAGATGCTTTCGCCGCAGCCATAACCGACGAGCTACTGGATAAGATCATGGACCATGTGCGCCACCGCAACATGTTCAAGTCTTGCAAGTCAGAGCTGCGCGCACTGCTCGCAGCTGCCACACAACAGAGGGGAAAGGCATGATGCGCTGGCTGGCATGGAAGTTGAAATGGGCATTTGCACGCCGCGAGCTTAACCGCCTACACCATCTTCAATCTGACCTGATGTTATGTCGCCGCTGGCTTGCCGAGTTCGATGATGTAGCACTGATGCTGGATGTACTGGCAAAACACCACGGGCTGCCCGCCGGCGGCTTTGATGACGTACCAAACATCAGCATCCAAGAACTTCGCCACAAAATGCGCCAGCTTCGGACAAAGGAGATCACCCGCCATGACTGAACGGACCTACGGAAAATATGGCGTGACGCTCGATCAAGTCCGGGCAGCCATCCCGACCATGGGCATTCCATTTCAAACGGCCCTGGCTGAGATCCTGCTGGAGCTGGAAGAGAAGCAAGCCGGACTGCTGGCCCGGAAAGCCGCCCAGTCGGTTATTCAGCAAACTATCTGGGCGCTGCAGTCCATCGACGCAAGCCAGCGCTGCATCAATCGGCTGGAAGCGCTGGCCAGCCGGCTACGGCAGCACGGCATACCCGCCACACCCCGGACCAACTCTTATGGCAGCGACCTGACAATCATTGTTCATGGCCCGCTGCGCGATGCCGTGCAGCTGATCAAGCTGGATCACCAAGTGACCGGCAATCCAGAACAATGGCCACTTATTCACTGCGATCTATATCCGAACGCCATGCCGATCACATTGATAGCAGATCCAGCAATGCAATAACTCCGCATAGCGGGCAGCACCCTTACAACGCACGGCACTGACCGTGCGTTGCCTATTTCATGAAGGAACACGCATGAAACAGTCACTGGAAGAATGGGCAAAAAACCAATTCGGCAAGCATACCCCTTGCCTAGCAACGCTCAGAAGATGGGCGCGTGATGGCTATATCCTACCGGAGCCACTCAAGGTCGGTCGCAAATGGCTCGTCAATGCTGATGCCTCATATGTACCACCAGGCCGATTACAGCCTAGCCGGCCGACAATGGAACAAATAAGCAGAAACCCACTGATCCGCAGAATTATGGAGAACAACAATGGGACGCCGCAGAACCGCAGCAAATCGAGGGCTACCGCCTAATCTGTATCAACGTCGCGGGTATTACGCCTGGCGCGATCCGAGAGACGGAAAAGAATACGGGCTTGGCCTTGATAAAAAATCTGCCATCAGCCAGGCCATCGAAGCCAACCTACTGGTCACCGGCCACTACAACCATCACCGACTGATTGACCGCGTGACTGGTGCAGCAGACAGAACATGCATCGACTGGCATCAACGCTACATGCACATACTGGAAGCAAGAGACGTAAAGCCCCGCAGTATCGTTTCGGCCAAAGATCAGCTACGGGCAGCAATGAAGAAATGGGGAAACAAACCGCTTGAACACATCACTGTGCTGGATGTTGCGGATCTGCTGAAAACATGGACGGATGCCGGGAAAATTCGCATGGCCAGCAGCGTGCGCAGCCGGCTTGTTGATTTTTTCCGTGAAGCCATAGCGGCTGGCTGGACAATATCAAATCCAGCCGATGCAACAAAAATTCACGGGCTTAAAACAAAGCGGGGGCGGCTGGGGCTGGATGGCTTCAAGGCGATTCTGGCATCAGCAGAGAAGGATACAAAACGGAAGTGGGCTGGAACAGCGATAAAGCTGGCAATTCTGACCGGACAGCGCCGGGATGACATTAGCAATTTCAAACCGACTGATGTCTATGATGGCTACTTGCACATCATCCAGGAAAAGACCCAGACGAGGCTGAGATTGTCTCTCAGCCTGAAACTGAAGGAATTTCCCTGGACGCTGGGCGATGTTATTGACGAGTGCATGAAAAGCGGAGTTAAAAACCCTGAAACACTGATTCACGCTAGGCAGTTTGCCTACCGGATTAGCGCGGGGTCAAAGCTGCGGCCTGAACTACTAACTCGGGTATTTGCCGACCATCGTGATACCGCTGGACTAGGAGATGGCCCCAATCCGCCGACATTCCATGAAATACGGTCACTATCTGGCCGGCTGTATGAGGAGGCATACGGCGAACGCTTTGCGCAGCAGATACTTGGACACCGCAGGGCCAGCACAACAGCTATCTACCTTGATACTCGCGGATCAGAATGGACTACGGTTTCCCCACCCAACCAGTCAGCAAAATGACAAACCCCGCCTTGCGGGGTTTTTTTTCATCCATTCACTTTGCTCATGCTGACATGGCTAGACTGATATGTGCTTTTCGGGAAAGTATAGGGATTATTTTGTGATGCGAGTGCAAGAGCGCCGCAAACAAAGGCTCTCAGCCCGACGCGGGCATATGGATGTTGTAAGTCGTTACGTGCAGAGGTTTCATGACTCTATCCATAGCCTACTCAGGCAGGGCAGCGCCAGCCCCCAGCGCAGATGAAGTGAAAAAAACCGCTGACAGCGCTTTAGCCGGTGCAACAGCTGGTCAGCGCATGCCTCGTAACAGGGCATTCCCGCACCCAAACAGGGCGGGCCATCCAGAATGGTGCAATAAAACCGGCATATTGAATACAATATCTTTCAAATCAATCGATTCTGTGTAATTCAACACTTTAATTTCTTGCACCACAGGCATGCATCTTGCATCACGCAGGGGGAAAGTTTGTCGGGCTTGCTGCCCATCACCCCATCTGGAGATGTCCATGAGTCTGATCAGCCATCGCATGGCCCTGAGTGCGGCAGAAAAACGCTGGCTACCCTGGCTGGGCCCCAGCGGCAAACTGGCCATGGGCCTGGCCTGTGCCTATAACCGTGACCGCTACCCGGCGCTGGAAAGCATTTTTGACAACTTTGGGCGCTTGCGGGTGCTGATACTGCAGCAATGGGCGGAGCAGCAATGGCGGCAGCTGGAAGGTCTGGCCATGCGGCTGGGCAGCATGGCGCCGGAACAGCTGGCGAGCGAACTGGCGTCACGCCTGTCCGAGCTGCCGGATGTCACCGAGCTGTTCATCCTGCTTCCGGACAACCGGGTGCTGGCCTCCAGTGCCGGCAGCCGCGCCTGCACGCAGGGACCACATGCGGCGGCGCTGGCACAGGGCTTGCAGCAAGCCTTTCTCTATGGTCCCTACCGCGACCCGCAAACCCTGCAGCTGGGCCCGCGCAGCTCCAGCTTTCACGATGCCGTCACCTTGCTGTTCATGCGTCCCTTGCGCCTGAACGGACAGCAACAGGCCTGCCTGTGCGCGCGGGTGCCCAACGATGTGGTGGGCGACCTGATCCAGCGCGAAGCCGGCCATATTTTCCATGAGTCCGGCGACAATTATCTGTTCATGGTGCAGTCCCGCTTCGACCCTGGCATTGCGCCGGGCACGGCCTTGTCGCGCTCGCGCTTTGAAGACCGTACCTTCAGCGGCGGCGACAATCTGAAAGACGGGGTCAAGACGGCCTACGGCGTGGTGAAGGTTGCCCAGCACACCGAGCTGGAACTGGTGTTCAATGATCCGGCCACCGGCCAGTTGCACCCCGGCGTGCGTGAAACCATACGTCACGGGGAAAACCTGTTCGTCACCTATCCGGGCTATTCCGACTACCGTCACATCCCGGTGATCGGCAAGGGCATCCGCTTCCAGATGCCCGGCTCTGCGGATGTGTGGGGCATGATGTGCGAGGCCGATCTGGCGGAAGTCTACCGCTATCGCTCGGTCAGCCAGCGACTGATGCGTGGCTTTGTCGGGGTGCAGCTGCTGCTGCTCGGCGTGGGCTATGCGGTGCAGACCCTGCTCGCCCCGCCGGCCGGCCTGCAGCTCTTGCTGAACCTGCTATTGCTGGTGGCGGGGGCCGTGGTGTTTCGCCAGGCCTTTACCCGGCCGCTGGCCTTACGACTGCGCGGCATGAGCGGCATGATACGCAATATTGCCGAAGGCGATGGCAACCTCACCCTGCGGCTGGACCGCAGCCAGCTCAGGTCGGACGAAACCGGGGTGATGGCACAATGGGTCAACAGCCTGATCGACCAGTTCGACCGCACGCTGGGTCAGGTGATACGGCTGAGCCAGTCGCTGCAGCAGCGCAACCACGACATGGCCGCGCACAATATGGCCACGGTGACGGCTGCCAGCCAGGTATTGAGCACGGTACAACGCACCCAGGACGGGCTGAGCCGGCAGCAGGAAACACTCGACACCGCCAATCACAACGCCAACGGCATGGAACTGGCCATGCAGCAGCAACAGTTGCTGGCCCGCCAGCAACTGGACACGGTCAGCCAGAGTACGCTGGGCATCCGCGAGACGGTCGGACACTCGGCACAGACCATTGCCCAGCTCAGCGACAGCACCCGCGAAATCGAACAGGTGGTCAGCCTGATTCAGGAAATTGCCAAGCAGACCAATCTGCTGGCGCTCAATGCCGCCATCGAAGCGGCACGGGCCGGGGAAAGCGGCCGTGGCTTTGCCGTGGTGGCCGACGAAGTGCGCAAGCTGGCGGAACGCACCAGCAAGTCGACGCTGGAAATCGACGGCATGATCCAGCGGGTGCAGCACCAGGCGAGCGAGGCGGTGAATACCATGCAAAGCGGCATGCAGCACCTGGAACAGGGCTTGCAGCTGGCCGAGGCATCGGCCGGAGAAAACATCGAAGTACAGCGCATTGTCAGCAGCCTGCTTGGCACCATCGGCCAGCTTACCGATTCCGGCCAGGCCCATGCCAGTGCCACGGCAGAGATCGGTACCGTGGCCAGCTCCATGCACCTGGCACAGCAAAGCCTGTCCGACTGCGTGGAACAGACCCGTCACACCATCGGCCTGCTGGGTTTGCTGGCCGGACGTTTCCGGGTCAGCGAGGCCATGGGCAAAGGCCGCTGAGCGCTTATTTCAGGTAAGAACGCACGATCCGCATCACCTGATCCACCTCTTCCTGCCGGGCCGGATGCTGTTCCGGCCCATCTGCGGCAGGCTGCTGTGTTAGCAGATGCTCACGCAGATGGCCTTCCAGCACCTCGGCCATCAGTCCGTTCACCGCCCCGCGAATGGCGGCGATCTGCTGCAACACCGCCATGCATTCCTGCCCTTCCTCCAGCGCACGCTCGATGGCCGCGGCCTGGCCCTTGATGCGCCGGACCCTGGCCAGTAAAGGCTTCTGACCCTTCATGGTATGTCCCATGCTGCTATTTTCCTTCTCCAAACATACTGGGGGGTAGTATATTGCGGGCAATTGCCAACACGAAGTCCGTCATCATGCCAGCTCTTTCCGAACTCATACAGCAAGGCTCGACCAATCTATGGTTGTTCATTCCATCCGCCATCCTGCTCGGTGCGCTGCATGGACTGGAGCCGGGCCACTCCAAGACGCTGATGGCGTCTTTCATCATCGCCATCCGTGGCAGCATCGCCCAGGCAGTCTTGCTGGGCCTGTGTGCGGCACTGTCGCATTCGCTGGTGGTATGGCTGCTGGCATCCACGGCACTGCATTTTGGTAACCAGCTGCTGGTGGAGCAGGCCGCACCTTGGCTGCTGCTGCTGTCCGGCCTGATCGTGCTGGGCATTGCCGGCTGGATGTGCTGGCGCACGCGGCAGGACAATCTGGCGGCCCGTGCCTGCCAGCATGCACCGCACGGCGGCAAGATCATCAACACCGGCCATGGCCTGGTGGAACTGCTGATCAGCCCCGGCCAGCCGGCGCATCTGCAGCTTTACTGCTACAACAACCAGCTGCGCCCGCGACCACCACAGGCCGACGTACGCTACCAGCTGCAGCTGCGCCGTGATGATGGCCACAGCGAAAGCCATGATTTGCTGCCACATGGCAAGGTCTTGCAATCGGCCCAGCCGGTGGCCGCGCCACACCAGTTTGATGTCACGCTGGACATGCGCCACGGCGACCATGGCCACCAGTTTGCCGTGCGCTTCGGCCCGCCGCCGACCCGGCGCTATCGTAGCCAGGCCGCTCCGGCAGCAGGCGGGCGTGGCCAGTTTGCCGCCAGGCGCCCGCAGCAAGGCCATGCGCAATCGGCAGCCAGTGTCGGCTATCAGGATGCCCACGAACAAGCCCATGCCGATGAAATTGCCCGCCGCTTTGCCGGCAAGCCGGTGAGCACGGCGCAGATCGCCCTGTTTGGCCTGACTGGCGGGCTGATGCCCTGCCCGGCCTCGGTCACCATCCTGTTGCTGTGCCTGCAACTGAAACGGGTGGCGCTGGGCCTGACCCTGGTGGCGTCTTTCAGCCTGGGGCTGGCGCTGTCGCTGGTCAGCGTGGGGGTGCTTGCCGCCTGGGGTGCCCAGCAACTGGGCCAGCGCCTGGGTAATCTGGATGGCCTGGCGCGGCGGCTGCCCTATCTGTCCAGCCTGCTGATGCTCGTGATCGCACTGGTGATGATGGTGCAGGGCTGGCGGCAACTGGCGGCCTGAGCCGGCCCAGACAATAAAAAAACGAGGCCGCAGCCTCGTTTTTTTTATTGCTCCAGCCATCAAAGGCATCAGGCCCTGATCCAGCCCAGCGCGATCGGCTTGGCCAGCAACAGGCGATACGCCTCGTTCAGCGGCGGCAACAGGCGCGCACCACAGGCCGGCCAGGCCAGCGCCAGCAGCCAGCAGTACAGCAAGGGCAGCAGCAGGCCGCCCAGGATGTCCAGCGGCCAGTGCACCCCCAGGTAGACCCGCGACCAGCCTACCGCCAGCGTCAGCAGCAGCAGGACACGGCCAAGGCGGGCCTTGCCGGCCAACCAGAAGGCATAGGCGGTGGTGGCAAAGATGGTGGTGTGGTCGCTGGGAAAGGAAGGATCGGCCGCGTGGGCGATAAAGCGGTAGCCCAGACCGATGGCAAAGGGGCGCGGGTGATCCCAGGCCAGGCCGATCAGCTGGTTGCACAACAAGGCCAGCCCGACACTGAGCAAGACCCGCAAGGCTCGTTCGCGCTGCGCTTGTTCGCCCCACAACCACATGCCCAGCAGCAGCAAGGGAATCAGCAGGATCAGGTATTTGGCCAGCACGATGGCCAGCATGATCAGTGGCGCAGGCGAGGCCGGCGTGGCATTGACGAGCAGGAACAGGGCCTGATTGATGCTTTCCAGTGCGGACATGACAGTTTGATGACGAAAATAAGAAAACCGGATTGTAACGGGCAGCAGGCGCGCTGTCCTTGCTTGTTTTGTGACGAAGCATGTCTTTGCCTGCCCATGGGCCGGACTGCGCTACAGTAGCGCCTTGTCCAGCCACCCAACACGCAGGAGTGCCATGTCTTCCAGTCCGCCCCCAGCGCCCCCCGCCGCAGTCAGCCTGCGACAAGCCTTCGCCTTCTGGCTCAAGCTGGGCTTTATCAGCTTTGGCGGCCCCGCCGGGCAAATCGCCCTGCTGCATCAGGAGCTGGTGGAAAAACGCCGCTGGATCTCGGAGCGGCGCTTCTTGCATGCGCTCAATTACTGCATGCTGCTGCCGGGGCCGGAGGCACAACAGCTGGCGACCTATATCGGCTGGCTGATGCACCGCAGCTGGGGCGGCATCATCGCTGGCGGCCTGTTCGTCCTGCCTTCGCTATTCATCCTGAGCGGGCTGTCCTGGCTGTATCTGGCGCTGGGCCAGCTGCCCCTGGTGGCCGGGCTGTTTTACGGCATCAAGCCGGCCATTGTCGCCATCGTGCTGCAGGCCGCGCTGCGCATTGGCCAGCGCGCCCTGAAAAACCGGCTGCTGTGGTCGCTGGCAGCTGCCTCCTTTGTGGCACTGGCGCTGTTTGGCCTGCCGTTTCCGCTGATCGTGCTCGGTGCCGCCGCCATCGGTTATCTGGCCGGACAGCGCCATCCGGCGCTGTTTGCCGCCGCCAGCAGCAGCCATGGCCAGCGTGCCACGGCCAGCGGCCCGGCACTGATCGACGATGACACCCCCACCCCGGCGCATGCCCGTTTCAGTCTGGCACGCCTGCTGCGGGTGCTGCTGGCCGGCGGCCTGCTATGGGCCGTGCCGCTGCTGGTGCTGCTCGGCCATTATGGCTGGCAGCATCCGTTTACCCAGATGGGCTGGTTTTTTACCAAGGCAGCCTTGCTGACCTTCGGTGGTGCCTATGCGGTCCTGCCCTATGTCTATCAGGGCGCGGTCAGCCACTATGGCTGGCTGAGTGCCGGGCAGATGATGGACGGGCTGGCGCTGGGCGAAAGCACGCCCGGGCCGCTGATCATGGTGGTGGCCTTTGTCGGCTTTGTCGGCGGCTATCAGCATGTGGCTGGCAGCACGCCCTGGCTGACCGGTGTCATGGCCGCCTGCCTGGTCACCTGGTTTACCTTCTTGCCGTCTTTTCTGTTCATTCTGGCCGGCGGGCCACTGATCGAGCGCACGCACGGCACGCTGTCGCTCACCGCACCGCTCACCGCCATCACGGCGGCCGTGGTCGGTGTCATTGCCAATCTGGCATTGTTCTTCGGCTGGCATGCACTTTGGCCGCAGGGTTGGCAGGCCGGGCCGGACTGGCCGGCCGTGCTGCTTGCGCTGGCGGCGGCGCTGGCGCTGTTGCGCTACAAGGTGGGGGTGATCCCGGTTCTGGCAGCCGCCGCGCTATGCGGCTGGCTGCTCAGGCTCTGAGCAGGGCCTAAGCCGATTCGAGGCCGAGGCGGGATGGCAGCAGGCGGATGGCAGCGGCATTGGACGGAGAAAACACCAGCTCGGCTGCCTGCTGCCAGGGCAGCCACTGCTGGGCGGTGTGTTCGCCGGGGGCCAGCTGCACGCTGAGCGGCTGTGCCAGCTGCAGGCCGAATACGTATTCGTCGTTATGCGTTACCCCGTCAGGATAACGGTGCCGCCAGTGCGGGTAGATTTCGTAGCGGTTGTGCAGCTGCCAGTCGCTCAATTGATGCTGGCTGGCATCCAGCCCGGTTTCCTCCAGCAATTCGCGGCAGGCGGTTTCGCGCAGGCTTTCCTCGCCCTCGCGGCTGCCGGTGACCGATTGCCAGTAGCCGGCCTTGTCGGCGCGTTCGATCAACAATACCTGGCCGTCGGCAGTGTGAATCACCACCAGTACTGAAACCGGCTGCTTAGTGCCCATCGCCACGACTCCCGCCATGCTCGGACTGGCTGGCAGCCAGCAGGCCGGCCAGCTCCACCGCCGATTTGACACCCATTTTCTCGAATACCCGCGAGCGGTGTACTTCCACCGTTTTCATGCTGATGGAAAGATCCTCGGCAATCTGCTTGTTGAGCTTGCCCAGCAGGATCAGCTGCATGACTTCCCTTTCCCGCTCGGTCAGCAAGGCCAGCAAGGCGCTGACGCGCTGGCGGCGGCCGTGGGCGGCGCGGTTGGCTTCATCCTGGCGCAGCATCTTTTCCACCCGCGCCAGCAGCACCTCGTCATCAAAGGGCTTTTCCATGAAATCCAGCGCCCCCAGCTTGATGGCCGCCACCGCATGCGGCACATCGCCGTGCGCGGTGAGCATGATGGCCGGCGGGCAATAAGCCAGCTCGGCCAGCCGCTCCAGCAACATGATGCCGGACATGCCGGACATGCGCAGGTCGACGATCAGGCCATTGAAACCGGCATCCGGCCCGGTGGCCAGAAACTCCTCGGCACTGTCAAAACCACTGACCTGATAACCCTGGCCATCCAGCAGCCAGATTAATGCCTGCCGCACCGCGGCATCGTCATCCACAATCGCCAGTCGTTTGCCGCTCATGCCTGCCCTCCCCGGCCGGGCAGTGCCCCAGCCACCTCGCTGACAATACGCACATCCCGCTGCGGGTAGGGAATCTCGATGCCGAGCTCCTTGAAGCGCCGCCAGATGGCCAGATAGATTTCCGATTTCAAGCCCATGAAGCCGTTTTCCGGGTCTTTCACCCAGATGCCCAGTTCCAGATTGATGCCGCTATCGGCAAAGGCCGTGACAAAAGCCGCCGGTGCGGGGTCGGTCGGCACCCGTGGGTGCACGGCGGCTTCACGCAGCACGGCCAGCGCCTGCTCCAGATCGGTGGCGTAATCCACCTGGATGGGCAGGCTGATCCACATGGCCTTGTCCGAATAGGACTGGTTGATCACGGTATTGGAAATCAGTGCATCGTTCGGCACCAGCGCCTCGGAGCCATCGGCACTTTTCAGCACCACATAGCGCGAGGTGATGCGGGTGACATAGCCCACCCGGTTATCCACCATCAGCCGGTCGCCGATGCGGATGGAGCGGTCCAGCAGGATGATGAAGCCGGAGACATAATTGCTGGCAATTTTCTGCAAGCCAAACCCCAGACCCACACCCACCGCCCCGCCAAATACCGACAGTACGGTCAGGTCTATCCCCACCACCGGCAGGGCAATCAGTACCGCCACGACAATCAGCAGGGTGCGCGCCATCTTGGCAAACACGATGCGCAGCGACAGGTCCATGTGCTTGAGCCCCATCACCCGCGCCTCGATCACCCGGCTGATCCACAAGGCCACCACCACGATGATGGACACCCACAACATGGCATTGAGGATGGTCAGCAGGTCCAGATGTGTCTTGCCCACGCTGAAAGACACCGACTGCAGCCAGTCCAGCATCACTTCATCGAAACCGATGGCCCAGCTGACAAAACCCAGCCACAGCACAGTGGCAATGAAATGCTCGGAGTTACGTTCGAACTTGCCTTGCGGCAGGGCCTGACGCATTACCGCGGAAAACAGCCGGATCACCCCCAGCCAGAACAACATGGCGGTAAACAAGGGCAGCAGGTGCGGACGCGTGTGCAGCACCAGCATCCAGCCCATGATGCAAAACAGCATGGAAAACAGGGAGACCAGCGGCAAGACCAGGCGGAAGGCGGTGTAGGGAATGAAGCGGTCGTAACGCTCGGGGTGATGCTGGAACCAGCGCCGGAACGCCTGGCGCGCGGCAAACACCCCCAGCAACAGGCATAGCACGCCCAGCAGCAGCTGGGTCAGCCCGGGGCCGGTCTGCAGCGCTTGCAGTACCACGTCAAAATCCATTTCTTCACGCACAAACAGCATTGTTTTCTCCGTATCGCGCCTGATGGCTCAGGCGCTCAGCCCTGCGTCCTGCAAACGGCCTTCCACCAGCCGCAGTGTGCGTTGCGCCCGGCCGGCCAGCTCCAGATCATGGGTGACGATGATCAGGCTGGTGCCCAGGCCCTCGTTCAGCTCCAGCATCAGGTCGAACACCTGGCGGGCGGTCTGGTAATCCAGATTGCCGGTCGGCTCATCGGCCAGCAGGCAGGCCGGCTGTGTCACCAGTGCCCGGGCAATGGCTGCACGCTGGCGCTCACCGCCGGACAATTCGCCCGGCTTGTGCTGCAGGCGTTGTGACAGGCCCACCCGCTCCAGCATGGCAGCCGCCTGCTCGGCAGCCTCCTTGCGCGGCAGGCGGCGAATCAGCAAGGGCATCATCACGTTTTCCAGTGCCGAAAATTCCGGCAACAGATGATGGAACTGGTAAACAAAACCCAGCGACTGGTTGCGCAGTACGCCCCGTTCGGCCTCGGACAGACTGGCCAGATCGCGCCCCAGCACTTCCACCACGCCCTGGCTGGGCGTATCCAGCCCGCCCAACAGGTGCAGCAGCGTGCTTTTGCCCGAACCGGAAGCCCCGACAATGGCCAGCCGCTCGCCCTTGTCCACCCGGATTGTCACATCCGCCAGCACGGTCAGGTTGAGCCGGCCTTCGCTATAGGTTTTGCCCAAATGGCGGCAGTTCAGCACATTACTCATAGCGCAGCGCCTCCGCCGGCTGGGTGCGCGCAGCACGCCAGCTGGGATAAATGGTGGCCAGCAAGGCCAGCAACAGGGCAATCACGGTAATGGTGCTCACGTCGCCCAGCTGCACGTCGGATGGCAGGTAGTCGATCATGTACACCTCGCTGGACAAGAGCTTGGTGCCCAGCACGCGTTCGATCAGCGGCACGATCACATCCAGGTTCAGCGCCACCAGCACCCCGCCGGCCACGCCGGCCAGGGTGCCGCTGACCCCGGCCACCGAGCCCTGGATCATGAAAATCTTCATGATGCTGGATGGTGACGCCCCCAGCGTGCGCAGAATGGCAATATCGGCCTGCTTGTCGGTCACCACCATCACCAGGGTGGACACCAGATTGAAGGCCGCCACCGCCACGATGAGGGTGAGGATGATGGTCATCATGCGCTTTTCGATTTGCACGGCACGGAAGTAATTGGCATTGGTGTCGGTCCAGTCGGTCACCTGATCCTGCTGGCCCAGCGCCTGTTGCAGATTGGCCTTGACCAGCGGAGCCAGCATCGGGTCATCCAGCTTCAGGCGCACGCCGCTGACCGTATCGCCCAGCCGCGACAACACCTGGGCATCCTGCAGATGGATCATGGCCAGCGAGGCGTCGTATTCGAACATGTCCACCTTGAAAATGCCGATCACGGTGAACTGCTTGTAGCGCGGAATCATTCCCGCCGGGGTGACCGTCCCCTCCGGGGTAAACAGCGTCACCTTGTCACCCATGCCCACATTCAGCTGCCGCGCCAGCTCCACCCCCAGCACGATGCCGAACTGGCCGGGCTTGAGCGCCTCCAGCCGGCCCTTCAGCATGTGCTGGCCCACATCCACCACCTTGTCTTCCAGTACCGGCTCGATGCCGCGCACCAGGCCACCGCGCACATTGCCATAAGCGGAAAACAGGCCCTGGCCATTGACGAAGGGGGCGGCAGCCAGCACGTGGGCATCGCGCTCGGCCACCTTGGCCACGCCCTGCCACTGCGGCAGACGACCATCAAAGGCGGAGATTTCCACATGGGAGGCCACGCTGAGGATGCGGCCACGGATTTCCTTCTGGAAACCGTTCATCACCGACAGCACGATGATCAGTGCCGCCACGCCCAGCGCGATGCCGACAATGGATATCAGGGAAATGAAGGAGATAAAACCATTGCGCCGTTTGGCGCGCAGATAACGCAGCCCGATCAGGACTTCAAAAGGCCATTGCATGCCGGTCTGCCTTTCAGGGCTGATAGGGGTTGTGCAGGCTTTGCATCAGCCGCACCAGGAAATCCTTGACCTGCTGTTCGTCACAGCCCATCAGAATGGCATCTTCCAGCGCGTCCTGCGCCATTTGCTGCAATTCCTCCAGGTTTTCGTTCATTACCTTGATTTTTTCCACACAGGCGACAATGCCGCCCTGCGGATCTTTCCATACCGGAATGTCAATATTCATGGCCATGCCTGGCTAATCCTGAAAACGCAATGCCCGCCAAGGCGGGCATCGTGATGATGGTCAGCCGCCGACGCGTCAGTCGGCGACCTTTTTCTTCTTGCCGTGGCCGGACTTGCCGGCGTGGGCAGGCTTGTCAGCGCGGGCCGATTTGCCACTCTTGCCGGCTTTCTCGGCCTTGCCGCCTTTTTTCTTGCTGGCCGGTGCTTCGGCCACGGCCTTGCACTTCCTGCCTTTGCGACATTTTACCTTGGGTGCAGCCGCGGCACTGTTGTCACGCGACTTGGCGGCAACCGCATCGCTGCCCCCCGGCAGCTCGTCCGCGGCCTGCACATTGGCATTATTGCGGTTGATGCGGCGTGCGCCATTCCAGCGGCTTTGCCAATAGCTCTGGTTCAGGCTCACCACTTCGACATTGCGCCCGGTGCGCGGCGCATGGATGAACTTGCCGTTGCCCATATACATGCCAACATGGGAATAGGCAAAACCGCGGGTATTGAAGAAGACCAGATCACCGGCGACCAGTTCACTTTTATCGACAGCCTTGCCGATATGCGCCATCTCGGCCGAGGTTCGCGGCAAATTGACCTTGAGGGATTTCTGGAATACATAACGGACAAAACCGCTGCAATCCAGACCACTGACCGGCGAATTGCCACCAAAACGGTAGGCCACACCCAGCAGGCTCATGGCCTGCAGCAGCAAATCACCTACAGCATCCTCGCCGGGCGAGGCATACTTGGCAATGGGGTCTTCCGAGGCCTCGACCTTGGGCCGTGCATCCTGCACATTCTTTTCCGGTGCGGCCTGGGCAAAAACCATGACGCCAGCAAGCATCACGGCGAGTAATCGGAGTTGCAATTTCATAGGCCGCACTCTATCGGACAGGGCCGGGAGTGTAAAGCCAACTTGGACACCAGATAGCCCATGCTCAGAGAAACTCTTGTTGCAATGCGCGACCTTCCGCGCCTGAAGGAAATCAGCGGCATCCTCATTCGCCATGGCCTGGGAGAATTCGCCCAGCGCCTGCGCCTGCCACGCGCCATGGAAAAAGCCGGCGAATGGCTGAACCTGCACCTGCCGGATGCCGATGCCGGCCTGCCCACCCCGGTGCGGGTGCGACTGGCCTTCGAGGAACTGGGCCCCACCTTTATCAAGCTGGGGCAGATCCTGTCGACGCGGGTGGATGTCTTCCCGGCCGAGTGGATTGCCGAATTCGAAAAACTGCAGTCCACCGTGCCGCCGGTCGACCCGGCCTCGGTACGGCTGCTGGTGCAAAAGGCGCTGGGCAAGCCGCCGGAAGAGCTGTTTGCCAGCTTCGAGGAAAAGCCCATCGGTTCGGCCTCCATTGCCCAGGTGCATTTTGCCACCCTGCACGATGGCAGCCAGGTGGCGGTCAAGCTGCGCCGTCCCGGCATCGTGGAAAAGGTGGATGCCGACCTGCGCATCCTGGCGCACCTGGCCACGCTGATCGAAATGGAGTTCCCGGATGCGCGGCGCTTCCAGCCGGTGGAAATCGTCAGCCAGTTTTCCCGCTCACTGAAACGCGAGATGGATCTGGCGGTGGAAGCGCGCAATATGGAACGCTTCGCCCGCGATTTTGCCGATGACCCGCAAGTGGTGGTACCCAAGGTGTATTGGGACTACACCAATCCTGCAGTGAATGTGCAGCAGCATATCGATGGCGTGCCGGCCAGCCGCCTCGACCAGCTGGCCGCCAGCGGCCTTGACCCGGTGGAGCTGGCCAGCCGCGGGGCCGACGCGGTGTTGAAGATGATTCTGCTCAACGGTTTTTTCCATGCCGACCCGCACCCCGGCAATGTGTTCTTCCTGCCGGAACACCGCATCGCCTTTATCGATTTCGGCATGGTGGGCCGCATCAGCCATGGCCGGCGCGACGAGATCGTCGATCTGCTGGCGGCACTGGCCGAACGCAACGAACACGCGATGATGGACGTGTTGATCGAGTGGACCGGCAACACCCCGGTGGATGAACAAAAGTTCGCCTACGACATCAGCGAATTCATGTTCCAGTACGAACATGTACCGCTGAAAGATCTCAACATCAGCCAGCTGATCACCGACATCATGGCGCTGATCCGTGACCACGGCATTTTACTGCCGCCGGACATGGCCATGCTGTTCAAGGCACTGATCACGCTGGAAGGACTGGGCCGCCAGCTCGATCCGGACTTCCAGCTGGTGGAGCACATCACGCCCTTTGTGCGCGAACTGCTGCTGGCGCGCTACCACCCGAAAACCCTGCTCAAGCGCGGCAAGCTCACCCTGCAGGAAACGCTGGGCATGCTCACCGGCCTGCCGCGCGACATCCTGCGGCTGTCCAAGGACATCCGCCAGGGCAAGTTCCGCATCCAGCTGGACCTGCAACGGCTGGACAGCTTCGGCAAACAGCTGGACCGCAGTACCAACCGCCTGACCATGGCCATCGTCACCGGCTGCCTGATCATCGGCTCCTCCATCGTGATGACGGTGAACGCCGGGCCCAAGCTGTTCGGCCTGCCCTTCTTCGGCTTCATCGGTTTCATGATCGCCCTGTTCAACAGCGTGTGGCTGATCTGGTCGATCTGGCGTTCCGGCAAGGAGCTGTAAATGCGCTGGCTGTTACTGGTGTCGCTATGGCTGGTCAGCATCACTGCCCAGGCTCTGGAAGTGGTCGAACTGAGCTGGCGCGCCCCCAGCGAACTGCAAGCGGCGCTGCAGCCGCAACTGCGGCTGGATGAGCGGCTCAGCAGCATGGACAACAAGCTGATCATCGACGCCAGCCCGCCACGGGAACAGCAGCTGGCGGCACTGGCCAGGCAGCTGGATGTGCGCCCACTCAGCCTGCGGCTGGAAGTGAGCCAGTCCGGCAGCAGCCTGCAGAGCCAGTCCGGGGTGCAGCTGCAGGGCGGCATCAGCATTGGCCGCATCATGCCTGGCCAGCCGGGTAGCAAGCTGGCCTTGTCCGCCGGGCAGGACAGCCGCAGCCAGTCCGGCCAGAGCTTGCAAAGCCTCACCCTGCTGGACGGGCACAGCGGCTTTATCCAGCTGGTGCAAAGTCGTCCCCTGCCCTGGCTGCTGCTGACAGCACAAGGCAATATCGTGCGCGGCAGCAGCTGGCAGGAAGCCGTCAGCGGCTTTTATGCCCTCCCCCGGCTGCAGGGTGAACGGGTGCTCATCGAACTGGCAGTCAGCCAGCAGGCATTTGCCGGCAAGCAGCGCGCGGGCAGCCAGCTTTCCACCACCGTGGCCGGGCGCCTGGGTGAATGGATAGAGGTGGCCAGCATAGGCCGTGACCAGCAAGGCCAGCACAGCTTGCTGCTGGGCAGTGGCCGCCAGTTGCTGAGCGAGCAGCAGTCGGTACGCATCCGCGTGCAGCTCCTGCCCTAGCCGCTTGCCAGCCGGGCAAATCTGCGCTGAGGGGTCTTGTCTTTGTAAATAATAATGATTATCATTTGCAAAACATATTGATCAGGAGCTGTCATGAATGCAATGCTGGTAGGCGCGGATACGCTGGGCAATATTCCCGAGGTGCTGCAAGAGTTCGGCATCACCATTCACCGCCACCTGAACGGGCGCAACAGCTCGCATCAGCGCAAGAGCGACCGTCTGCCGGCCGGCACCGATCTGCTCATCCTGTTCACCGATTTTCTCGGCCACAATGTGATGCGCCATTTCCGCGCCCTGGCGGCGGAAGAACAGGTCCGCTTCATCGCCTGCCGCCGCTCGGTCTGTGCCCTGAAACAGTCGCTGGACTGCGCCGGCCTCTCCAGCAAACAGTGTGGCAGCTGCCCGCAGCGCTGCCAGCCTGCGGCCAGCAGCAAGAAACGCCATTAAGCAAAAAGCCGGGCATGGACCCGGCTTTGGCATAACTGCGGCAACAGGCTTACTCGCCGCGCCCGGCCTTGCGTGCGGCCTGCTGCAACAGCTGCAGTTGATGAGAAAACTGGCGGCAGTTGCCGCACATCCACAAATGCACCCGCAGGCGCACGTATTGCCATTGGTTCAAGGGCTGGTCCAGCCCCTGTGATATCAGGCGACTGGCCTGCCGGCAATTGATCTTCATGCCTTGGCCTCCCCGGTCCAGCGTATTTCGAAACATTCGCGCAAGCTCATGCGGGCGCGATAGAGCAGTACTGAACAGTTAGTCGCGGTCACATCCAGATTGTTACAGATTTCGGCAATGTCCAGCCCCATCACCTCGCGCATGACAAAAGCCATGGCAGTGCGGCGCGGCATCACCTCGGAACAGCGCTCGAACACTTCCCAGAACTGACGGGACATCAGCGACTCTTCCGGCCCGCTCCAGGCCTTGATCTTGTCCTGCCAGTGGCCATCCTTGCTGAACAGGCCGTCAAAGTCGCTGTCATCGGTTTCATCCTCCAGCGATTCGAACAGCACCTCCTTGCCCTTGCGGCGCAGCCGGTCAATCAGCTTGAAGCGCAGGATGGAAGTCAGCCAGGTCCGCAGACTGGACTTGCCGCTGAAGCTGTCGCCCGACTCCAGCGCGGCCAGCACGGTTTCCTGCACGATTTCATTGGCCGCATCGCGGTCGCGCAGCTGCGCCAGCGCATAGCGCTGCAGATAGGCCAGTTCGGCTTCCAGATCGGCGTGGGCAATCATGCTCAGTCTCCTCGGCAATAATCGACCGCATGTTCCAGCCGGTCGACGGTAATCACTTGCAGCCCTTCGATAGGCTGGCGCGGCTTGTTGGCCGTGGGCACGATGGCGCGGCCAAAGCCCAGCTTGGCGGCTTCCTTCAGCCGCTCCTGTCCGCGCGATACCGGGCGCACCTCGCCGGCCAGCCCCACTTCGCCAAACACCACCAGCTTTTCCGGCAGGGGCTTGTTACGCAAGGACGATACCATGGCCAGGATCACTGCCAGGTCGGCGGCCGGCTCGCTGATCTTGACCCCGCCCACCGCATTGAGAAACACGTCCTGATCAAAGCAGGCCACGCCGCCGTGGCGGTGCAGCACGGCCAGCAGCATGGCCAGCCGGTTCTGTTCCAGCCCCACCGCCAGCCGCTTGGGCTGCATGCCGTGGCAATCGTCCACCAGCGCCTGGATTTCCACCAGCAGTGGCCGGCTGCCCTCCTGGGTGACCAGCACGCAGGAGCCGGCCACATCGTCCCGGTAGGACGACAAGAAGATGGCCGAAGGGTTGGACACGCCCTTGAGCCCGGTTTCGGTCATCACGAACACGCCCAGCTCGTTGACGGCGCCAAAGCGGTTCTTGATGGCGCGGATCATGCGGTAGTTGGAGTGGGCATCGCCCTCGAAATACAGCACGGTGTCCACCATGTGTTCCAGCACGCGCGGACCGGCCAGCGAGCCTTCCTTGGTGACATGGCCGACCAGCAGGATGGTGGTGCCGGTCTGCTTGGCCATGCGGGTCAGCTGGGCGGCACATTCGCGCACCTGTGACACCGAGCCGGGGGCCGAGGTCACCTGTTCGGTGTAGAGGGTCTGGATGGAGTCGATCACCGCCACTTCCGGCTGCTCCTGCTTGAGCGTTTCCAGAATGGCTTCCAGGCGGATTTCCGCCAGCAGATTGACCTGGCTGGGGTCGACCGCCAGCCGCGAGGCACGCAGGGCGATTTGCTGGGGCGATTCCTCGCCCGACACATACAGCACCTTGCGCCGCTTGCCGATCACCGCCAGTGCCTGCAACAACAGGGTGGATTTGCCGATGCCGGGGTCGCCGCCAATCAGGATGACCGCCCCGCGCACGATGCCGCCGCCCAGTACCCGGTCCAGCTCGTCAATGCCGGAAGGGTCACGCGGGACTTCCTCGGTCTTGACCTCGGACAGCACTTGCACGCGGGCATTGGTGGTGGACCAGGACTGGAAACGCGGGTTGCTGGCGGCCGGGGTGGCCACGGCTTCCACCAGGGTGTTCCAGGCAGAACAATGGGGACACTGGCCCTGCCATTTCGGCACTTGGCCGCCGCACTCGGTGCAGCTGAAAACAGTTTTGGTTTTTGCCATCAGGAAAAGCGCAGGAAGGATTCAACCGGGATTGGCGTTATTGGCATTCTCGGCCGGGGGCTGGCCGTTGTCGGCAGGTTTGTTGCCATTGAGTTGCTGGATGATGTTGAGCAGGCGTTTCTGGTCAGGTTCGCCGGCAGTGGCACCGCCACCGGCCTTGGACTTGGCTTTGTCGCCACCACCATTATGGCGGATGGCGGCCAGTACGGCCGCCACTTGCGGATCGGTCTTGGCAGCCTTGTCGGCTTCCTCGCTGCTCAGCGGTGGCGGCGCAGCCGGGCCGGGCGCGGCACTGGAGGACTTGCCCTCCGCTGCCGGTGCCGCGGTGGAGGCACCTTCACGCGCAGGGGTCGAGCTGTCGGCATGGGCTTTGGGCATGTCACCGGCCGGCGGTTCCATGGTTTCCAGCTTGTTCTTGGCCATGTACTCGTTCATCTCGCGCCAGCCGGCGTAAATGGCCGCGGTATCGGCATCCGGATTGCGCTTGAAGCACTCTTCCAGCGAACGGCCGGTCTGGCGGCAGGCAGCGCCCAGCGCCTTGTGTGCCTCCTTGGACAGGCCGGACACATTATTGACCCAGTTGCAGCCGGCCAGCAGCACCAGCAAGGGCCAGATCCACAGACTCTTCATGCTCTCCCCCATAGACCATCTGCCGGCCACCGCATGATGGCCGGCCTTGTGCTGCTTATTCGCCCTTGCGGCTGCGCAGGTCCAGCTCGACGATTTCGCCGCTCTGCCCCTTGCTGGACTCACTCATCCAGTGCAGCAGATAGGGCATCAGCGTGGCCAGATCAGCGCGCTCGCTCTTGGCCTCGCCCGGATGGGTGCGGTTGCGTTGCGGCGAATTCACCGGCCCCGGAATCAGCAGGTTGACTCGCAGGTTCGGATACACCTCCCACTCGTCGGCGGCCACGCGGGTCAGGTAATTCAGGCCGGCCTTGGACGCGCCAAAGCCACCCCAGTAGGCGGCCGGGTGCAGCGAGTGGGTTTCTCCCATGAACAAGACCGAGGCGTCCGCCGATTCCTTCAGCAGCGGCAGGCAGGCGCGGGTCAGCGCAAACGGTGCCACGGTATTGATGCGGTACTGGTTCATCCACTCGTCTATGCCCTGGTTGGACAGTGGCGACAAGGCATAAAAATGCGAGGCGCAATGCACGATGCCATCCAGCTGGCCCATCTCGCGCTTGATCTGGAAGGCGGCATTGCTCAATTGTTCGTCAGTGGCCGTCAGCAGATCCAGCGGAATGGCGGCCGGCTCTTTGCCACCGGCGGCCACGATTTCATCGTAGACCTTTTCCAGCCCCTTGACGCTGCGCGCCAGCAAGACCACCGCCGCACCATGCGCGGCAAACGTCAGCGCAGCTTCCCGACCTACCCCCTGCGTGGCCCCCGTCACCAGAATGACGCGGCCAGCCAGACAATCTTTGGCAAATGTTTGGTTCATATTGATTTTCTGCTGTGAGTCACCCAGCGGTAACCCGTGATGATGACAAATCCTGCAATAGCTGGCGGGCGGCGGTCACACCGCTTTGCACCGCACCTTCCAGCGTGGCGGGGTAGTCCGGGCACAGCCAGTCTCCCGCCAGAAAAACCGATTGTACCCTGCTACGGCAGTGTGGTCTTGTCAGTCCCACGGTGGAGGCAAAGGTGGCGCGCTTTTCCACGATCAGCTGCGCGGCGCTGGGCTGCAGACCATTCAAGTCCGGCAGCAGCGCACCGATATCCACCTCGATCTTGCGCAGCAGCGCTTCGCGGCTCAGCGCCTGCACGGCCAGCGGTGGTGCGCTGATGACGGCGGCCAGCAAGCCACGCTCTCCCGACAAGGCCTGACGGTCGAACAGCCAGTCCAGCGTGCCGCCCTGCAAACCCATCATCGGCAAGGGCATGGCGATGTCGGCGTCGTAGCGCAGATATGCGGTATATATCGGCCAGTACTGGAAAGCCTTGACCTGGGCTTGCAAGCCGGGCTCTTGCAGCAGGGCGGCGGCGTGATAGGGCGCCAGCGCCACGATGGCAGCATCAAACCGCTCCCCTTCCACCAGCACGCCGTGCGGGACGGCCTGCAACTGCTCCACACGCAGTCCGCCACGCCACTGCACGCCCTGCTCGGTCAGCCAGCGCAAGGCCGGGGCCGGAAACAGCGCGGACAGGTCCTGCCTGGGCAGCAAGAGGTCGCTGTCGGCACGACGGCCGCCCAGGCTGTCGCGCAGCGTGGTGGCCAGAATCTGCATCGACGCCTGCTCCAGCGGGGTATTGAGCGCCGACAGCACCATGGGCCGCCAGAATTGTTGCACCAGCCAGTCCGACTGGGCCTGCTGCCGCAACCATTGCTTGACCGTGCAGTCCCTGGCCAGCTGCCAGCCCTGCCGCTTCAGGCTTTGCAAGGCGCGGGCCAAGCGCCACTTGTCCTGCCAGGCCAAGCCCTTGGCCGACAGCAGGCCGGCCAGCACATGCAGTGGTGCCGGCCAGCGCGGGCAGTGCATGCGTATGCCATCCTGGCGATGCCAGCTCAGGGGCAGGCGCTGCATGGCCTGCTCGGGGTCGACACCCACCTTGCGCATCAGCCGCAGGCACTGCTGATAGCCGCCGATCAGAATATGCTGGCCGTTATCCAGCTGGCTGTCGCTGGCACTGATGCGGCGTGCCCGCCCGCCCGGCTCGCGCCCGGCTTCAAACAGCGTCAGCTCGGCATGGCCAGCCAGCTCGACCGCAGCCGCCAGGCCGGCCCAGCCGGCGCCGATGATGGCAATGCGTGGAGTGCGCGCCATGTCGCGATCAGGCCCGGTAGCCCAATACCCAGGTGCGCCAGGCCAGCCACAGCTTGCGCAGCGGCGTCAGCGACAGGCGCTGGTTGAGCACCTTGGCCGGGCCGTCCAGCTGGATTTCCTCCAGCGTGGCGCGGTAGATGGCCGCCATCAGCAGGCCGGGGCGCTGGCTCTTGCGGTCCACGGCCGGCAGCAGCTCCCAGGCGCGGCGGTAGTATGCGCGGGCGCGCTCGATCTGGAAGCTCATCAGTGCGGCGAATTCGGGGGTTTCCCGGTAGCTGCTCAGATCACTGGCCGGGACATTGAAGCGCTGCAACTCTTCCACCGGCAGGTAGATGCGGCCACGGCGCACGTCTTCACCCACGTCACGGATGATATTGGTCAGTTGGAAGGCAATGCCCAGTTCGTGGGCGTATTTCAGGGTCTGCCGGTCCTGGTAGCCGAAAATCTGCGCCGCCAGCTGGCCCACCACGCCGGCCACCCGGTGGCAGTACAACAGCAAGTCCTGAAAACGCTCGTAGCGGGCGAAGTCCAGGTCCATCTGCATGCCGTCGACGATTTCTTCCAGCAGGTTTTGTGGCAGGTCGAGCGCTGCCACATGCGGCTTGAGCGCCTGCATCACCGGGTGTTCAGGCTGGCCGTGGTAGAGCTTTGCCACCTCGCCACGCCACCAGGCCAGCTTGGCACGGGCCACGCCCTCGTCGTGGCATTCGTCCACCACATCGTCCACTTCACGGCAAAAGGCATACAGCGCGGTAATGGCGTCGCGGCGGTCGGCCGGCAAAAAGCGGAAACTGTAGTAAAAGCTGGAGCCGCTGCTGGCGGCCTTGTCCTGACAATACTGCTGCGGCGTCACTCGCCTCTCCTCATCTGCCATCGGGCCGGCCGGAGCGTCCCGAAGTATGGTTGTTATTGTCTGTACTGGTCATCAGCGGGCGCGCAGCGCACGCCACAACATATAGATCCAGTCGCGCCAGGTCAGCACCGGGCGCTGGCGGAACACATCGCCGCCACTGTCGTGCAGCTTTTTCAGAATGCGCTCGCCGCCCATGATGACCAGCCGCAATTCCAGCCCCAGCCGTCCCTTGAGCACCTTGCCCAGCGGCGCACCGGCCTGCAGCATTTTACGGGTGCGCTCGATTTGCGCCAGCATCATCGGCCGCCACAGGCCGCTGGCATCGCGCCCGGCGATCTGCGACTCGCGAATGCGGAATTTTTCCAGGTCATCCAGCGGGATATAAATGCGGTCCTTGTCCCAGTCGATGGCCACGTCCTGCAGGAAGTTGATCAGCTGCAGTGCAGTGCAGATGCCATCGGACATGGCCAGGCTGCGCGGGTCGTTTTCTCCATACAGCGCCAGCATCAGCCGCCCTACCGGATTGGCCGAACGGCGACAATAATCCACCACTTCGGCAAAATTCTGGTAACGCTTTTTCACCACATCCTGGCTGAAAGCCGACAGCAGATCGTAAAACGGCTGCATGGGCAGCGCATGGCTGCGAATGGCTGCCGCCAGATTACGCATCAGCGGCATGGCCGGCGTGCCGCCATCGCGGATCACGTCCAGCTGCTCTTGCAGCTGCGCCAGCTCGCGCAGCCGCTCTTGCGGCTGCTGGTCGCCCTCGTCGGCCACATCATCGGCATAGCGGGCAAAATGGTAGATGGCATGCACCGCCCGGCGCATGCGGCGGGGCAGCAAAATCGAACCTACCGGGAAGTTTTCATAATGGCCAACCGACATCGGCATTCCCGCACAGTCATTGCTAAGCCGTCGATTATAGCGCAGGCCGCGCAGCAAAATTTTTTTCTCAGATCCCTTTACAGCCAACGGCAGCCTGTCTATACTGCGCCCCACTGTGAACGACACACACGGGGCTATAGCTCAGCTGGGAGAGCGCTTGCATGGCATGCAAGAGGTCAGCGGTTCGATCCCGCTTAGCTCCACCAAACCGTTCCAGTCGGATAAAGTTCTTAGGGTCCCCATCGTCTAGTGGCCTAGGACATCGCCCTTTCACGGCGGTAACCGGGGTTCGACTCCCCGTGGGGACGCCAGAGTACCAGACGTAGTACCCGTGGGGGTATAGCTCAGCTGGGAGAGCGCTTGCATGGCATGCAAGAGGTCAGCGGTTCGATCCCGCTTATCTCCACCACAATTCAGATACTG
The DNA here is from genome assembly GCF_003202035.1 of Aquitalea magnusonii. GTDB lineage: Bacteria > Pseudomonadota > Gammaproteobacteria > Burkholderiales > Chromobacteriaceae > Aquitalea > Aquitalea magnusonii. The sequence continues at coordinate 87,296 of NZ_QJKC01000005.1, forward strand.
ATGACATCGCCTGACGGGTTTCATCAGTCCAGCATTCGGGGGTATAGCTCAGCTGGGAGAGCGCTTGCATGGCATGCAAGAGGTCAGCGGTTCGATCCCGCTTATCTCCACCACTACACAGTCAGCTGGCCGATGGCTCCAGACCACGGACAGACAAAGCATCACGGGGGTATAGCTCAGCTGGGAGAGCGCTTGCATGGCATGCAAGAGGTCAGCGGTTCGATCCCGCTTATCTCCACCAAATCGAAAGCCGGAATCTGACGATTCCGGCTTTTTTCATTGAGCACGCTATAAATTGCCCTGCTCCGGGCCTATCAGCTGGTTGATGCGCAACTCCTGCCCTGCCGCCTGCAGCAACAAGGGATGCTGGGCCATGCCGAAACCGTCGCGCACCAGGGCCATGACAAAGCGCATGCCATGCAACACCAGCCGCGCGGCGTGCTGCTCGTCCGGATGCAGCACATTGCCCACCCCCCTGGGCCGCTGCCGCCGCTCACGCCCGGCCGTCATCAGCCGCAAGCCCTCTGTCGGTGGCGCCTGCCGGCTATACAAGCGATAGGGCAAGGGCCATTCATCCACCACGGGTGGCTGACGCCCGGTCAGCTCCTGCACCACCTGCTCCAGCTCGCCGGCCAGCCGCAGCAGCACCTCCAGCCCGGCCTTTACCTGGCTGCGCCCGCCCTGCATCATCTGCTCGTGCAGCAACAGCACGCGACGGTGCAAAAAGCGCAGCTTGGCCAGCGCCAGCCGCCGTCCTGCGTCGTCCTGCCCTTCCCTGGCCTGCCTGGCCAGATCATCCAGATAGGCCACCCAGTCCAGATACTCGGCCAATACCTCGCTGCCAGGCTGAAACTCGGCCGCCTGCTCCACGGCAGGGGCTGCACGGTAAGCCGGCGGCGGATTCCAGGCCGACGCATTCAACAGCACATTCTGCTTGGGTGTGACTTTCACCGTGATTCCTCATCGCCTTGCTTGCCAGCCCCAGGCAATTAAAACCATACGCTTATTTTATTTTAAATATATCGACAAATTATGCCCAAACTTTAACCGCCGCCATAGCCCGCGCGGCAGCCATAAAAAATGCCAGAGCAAAAGCTCTGGCATCGGGGGATGACAAGCAAGCAGCCACTCAGGAAAACAGCATATGCCCCAGCTTGGCCGCCTTGGTATCCAGGTAATGGTCATTGTGCGGATTGCGCCCCACCATCAGTGGTACCCGCTCCACCACATCGATACCGGCGTTTTTCAGGGTCTCCAGCTTGCGCGGGTTGTTGGTCATCACCCGCACGCTCTTGATATTCAGCGCATCCAGCATGTGACGCGCCACGCGGAAATCGCGCATGTCGGCCGGGAAGCCCAGCTGTTCGTTGGCTTCCACGGTATCGGCGCCGCCATCCTGCAGCTTGTAGGCACGAATCTTGTTGATCAGGCCGATACCGCGCCCTTCCTGTCGCAGGTAGAGCAAGGCACCGCGGCCCTCCTTGGCGATGGCATCCAGCGCCGCCTCCAGCTGGAAGCCGCAATCGCAGCGCAGCGAAAACAGCGCATCGCCGGTCAGGCATTCCGAATGCAGACGGGCCAGCACCGGCAGACCATCGGCCACATCACCCATGGTCAACACCACATGTTCGCGGCGGCTGTCCTGCTCTTCAAAGCCGTGCATGGTGAACACCCCGAACGGCGTAGGCAGCTTGCAACTGGCCACGTAATCAACAACGGGTTCAATCTGCGGGTTGGGGTATTGCACGGCCATGCTTGCTCCGGAATCTGTTCGGGAAACTTCGCGCTTGCTATGCGAAGCCATGTGGAGGGGAATATTCCCTAACTGAGGGCAATTTACGCCTTTTCAAGCGGCGTCATGGCAGCAAACGGTGCGGCCAGCACAATCGCCAAGGCCGCCAGCCATACCAGACGGCTTTCATCGAAGAAACCGGTCTGGCTGGCTTCGGCATCCAGAATACCCAGCACGCGGTCGTGCTCGTCCACCACCGGCAGGCAGACTTCGCTTTTGACCTTGGGATCGCATTCGTAATAGCCCCCACCTTCGGCACGCCACACAGCCACATCTTCAATCAGCACGCCCCAGCCGGTCAGCCCCACCCGGCTGTTATTGCTGGTTTCGGCAAAGGCTTCGGTCAGCGGAAACTCGGCCCGGCTGGGCAGGCCCTGATAAGCCAGCTTGACCAGCCGCGCGTCCTTGCCTTCGCCGGCGCGGCGATAAATGCCCAGCCAGTCGGCACCGATCTTGTGATTGACCGAATCCAGCAGCGCATGCAGATTGGTCAGCAGACTGCGGGCCGGCTCGCTCTCACCGCCAAACCAGGGCGCCAGGTCGTACGGCTCGTCAGCCAGTTCCTCGATCAGCGAGCAGCTACCGTCCTCGCTCAGCTTGGGCACCGGATAGCGGAACAGATCGCGCTGCAGCGGCGACTTGTCCACATCCAGCACCGCCTGCAACGTCATCACGGCAATTTGCAGTTCGGTACGATCAAGCTTCAAACCCTGTTCGCGCACATAATCATTAAGCTGGCGGTTGGGTATCATCAACACTCCTGGCATTTGCATAAACTTTTGCCGGCAGCCGCCTGGCCGTCGACAATATCGAACCTGCAAGGATACCAAGACCACCGGCAAAAGTCGCCCCGGTCACCAGCGTGGTTTCCCGTCTTTCCCGGATCAGAGCCCCGCGCCGGACATGAAAAAAGCTCCCTCACGGGAGCTTTTGCTGTACGGCATCAAGCAACAGGATCAGCCGGCGCGGCCCAGCTTGAAGTTCTGCCACAGACGCGAGTAAACACGCAGGGTTTTCGGATCCACCGACTTCATGATGAAGCCTTTTTTCACATCATCCGCCGTCGGGAAGATGCTGCGGTCAGCCAGATATTTCTTTTCCACAAAGGGACGTGCAGCCAGGCTGCCCGGTGCATAGGTCACCTTGTTGGCATTGGCAGCGGCCACATGCGGGTCCAGCGTGTAGTTGATGAAGGCCAGCGCATTGGCCACATTGGCCGAATCCTTCGGAATGGTCATGCTGTCCACCCAGAAAGCCACGCCCGAAGACGGCATCAGTACCTTGATGTTGACGCCGCGCTTGGCTTCTTCGGCACGGCGCTTGGCAATGTTCAGGTCGCCGCCATAACCCATGGCCAGGCAGACATCGCCATTGGCAATATCATTGATATAGCCGGAGGAGGAGAACTGGGTGATGCTGCTGCGGATCGCAGCCAGCTGCGGGGTAACCGCCTTGTAGTCGGCCTCGTTATTGCTGCCCGGCTGCTTGCCGTAGTAGTGCAGCACCTTGGGCAGTACGTCGGAAGCGGAATCCAGAATGCTGACGCCGCAGGACTTCAGCTTGGAAACGTATTCCGGCTTGAACAGCAGATCCCATTCATTGGCCGGCAGCTTGCCGCCCAGCGCCTTTTTCACCTTGTCTTCATTGATGCCCAGGGTGATGACGCCCCAGAAATACGGCACCGCATACTTGTTGCCCGGATCGGATGCTTCCATCAGTTTCAGCAGGGCCGGGTCCAGGTTCTTGTAATTGGGGATCTTGCTCTTGTCCAGCGGCTGGAACAGGCCACCCTTGATGCCCACTTCCAGCACATTGTTGGATGGTACGGTGATGTCATAGCCGGAATGACCTGTCACCAGCTTGGCATTCAGCGTCTCCATGCTGTCATACACGTCGTAACGCACCTTGATGCCGGTTTTCTTGCTGAAATCAGGCACCGTGGTCGGTGCTATGTAATCGGACCAGTTGTAAATGTTGACAACCGGTGCGCCAGCCTGAGCAGCCAGTGCAGATGCAGCCAGCAGGCCGCCTACAAGCATTTTTTTCATTGTTTTCCTACTCCTTTGATACAGGTTTGATGCTGCGTGCCCGTTTAGAATATCAGTACATTTATGATCAAATCTACTATTTCCTTAAACAGCCACAATTGCCAGACCCCTCACGGCCTAGCAAAAGCTGCGGCAAAAATGCAAAAACCGCCAGAATATGGCGGTTTTGACACTGGCAGGCAAGACGGTGCCAGGACTAGTGACGTGCCTCGCGCACGGCAGCGACCAGATCGTAGTCGAACAGCGCATTGGCGTCTTCTTCATCGAAAACATAATGCTGGTTGCAGTAATCGCAGACGATCTCCACGCTGCCCTGCTCCAGCAGCACTTCGCCCACTTCCTGGCCGCCCAGCATTTTCAGCATATTGCCCACGCGCTCCTGACTGCAGTTGCAGGCAAAACTGACACCCTCCGGCTCGAATACCCGCACCGTTTCCTCATGGAACAGCCGGTGCAGGATCTCCCCTGCCGACAGCTCAAGCAGCTCTTGCGCCTGCAAGGTGCGCCCCAGAATGCTGATGCGCTCCCAGCCCTCCGGCTCGCCGTGGCCTTCCGGCAGGCGCTGCAACAGCAAGCCGGCAGCCGTGCTGTCGTTACAAGCCAGCACCAGCCGCGTGTCCAGCTGCTCGGAGCGCTGCATGTAGTTTTCCAGCATCTGGCCGATAGTGTCGCCTTCCAGCGCCACAATGCCTTGCCAGGTTTGCGCCTTGTCATGCCGGGGTTCCAGCGTGATGACAAACTGGCCGCTACCGCCCAGCAGCTGCAGAATGGCAGCGTCGTCCGCCAGATCGCCATCCCACTTGGCGGTGGCGCGCACCGTGCGGTCGTGGTTGCACTCCACCACGGCCAGGCGCAAGGGGCCGTTGCCATGCAGCTGCAAGATCAGCGCACCTTCAAACTTGAGGTTGGCGGCCATCAGCTCGGCCGCTGCCATCATTTCGCCCAGAATGGCTTTCAGGGCTGCCGGATAGGCCCGGCGTGCCAGCACCTGCTGCCATGCGCCATCCAGGCGCACCAGCGCACCGCGTACCGGTGCACCATCAAACAGGAAGCGTTGCAAAGTATCGTGTTGGCTCATGCTGTTGTTTCCTTGGCGGCGTCCTCGGCCACTTCTACGGTATAGACGGTCATCGGCAGGCAGGAATTGACATCAAACTCGCAACCGGCTCGCACGCCGATCTCTGCGATTTCCCGTGCACTCAAATCCTGCTCGTAAGCGGCAAACATCGCTCCCATGGCGAATTTGCGCCCCGAACCTATCGCCCAGAAACGCGAGAACTGGTAGATCTCGCGCATGGGATAGACACCGAAAATACCGTGGGCATTGGCGATCACCACCATCATCTGACTGGATTCATAGGGATCTTCCTCGTCCTCTTCCGGACGCAGGTAAAACCCGTCTTTCAATTTGGGATGCAGCTTGCGAAAGGTATCGAAAATACCCTTGCGACTGGTGAGATCCTTCTTTTTCAGCTCTTTCAGAGCGCCTTGCAATACCAGGTCGTGGGCGGCAGAACCGGAAATGGCCAGATAGCTGTCGCCATGCTGGAAGATCTTGTTATGGAAACAATCGTAACCGGCCAACAGCTTCTGGTCGTCGCCAAAGGTGGTCTGGCTATCGGCGGCAATAGCAATCTGATTGCCTTTTCTCACTGCCACAATGGTTGTCATTACTGCGCTGCCTGCTTGCAAGGGAAGGGGCTAATATAGGGCCGCAGCGCAAAAATGCAAGCCTGCGGCCACCACAAGGCAAGCAGCCGGCAGCAAGCCGGCTGCTGTCCGCCACAGGCTTGCTCCGGCCTGATCGGACAGGGCGCGGCACATGGCATGTTTCACCGCACCAGACACAGCCCCCTGCCCTGCCATGGCAGCAGGGCAACACACTTTCCTGGCGGGAAATACGGGAAATAAAAGCAGGACTGCGCCGGCGCTACAGCAGCACGGCCGGTTTCTTCGCCGGCTTCAGCTTGTTGCCAGCCGAATTGTAAGACTGGGCCGCCGGATCTTGCGGCACCGCCTGCTGCTCTACAGGAGCCCCGCCCTTGGGCGGCAAGGACAACCAGCGCACCGCAGCCAGCTCGCCCGGATTGGCCGTACCGCTCTTGCAGGTCAGGCATACCGGCTTGCCGCTGCGCTCTTTCAGCGCCTGATCGACCCGCTTGCCCACCACCGCCACCGCATGGCTACGCTGCCACTCCAGCAGGCTGTCAGCCAGATGGGGGAAGGACGGGTCATCCTGCTTGTAATGATTCTTGTAAGCAGTCAGCCACAGCTCGCCAGCGCTGTCTTCGTTTAGCAGGACAGTCTGGTAGGCCACGGTAACCGCCGCGCCTTTCTGTATCGTATCGGCCAGGTTCAAGGCATCCGGATTCTTCAGCCGGATGCAGCCATGGCTACGAAAACCCGGCACCGAGGCCGGCGCATTGGTGCCATGAAAACCCAGCCCCAGTTTGGCCTCGCCAAAGCGGATGAATACCGGACCCAGCGGATTGTCCGGGCCTGGCGGCACCACGGTCAGCACCGGCTTGCCCTGGTTTTTCTGCTCGTCCTGGATGGATTTGGGAACATGCCAGCTGGGATCGCGATACACGCCGGTAATGGCATAGCTGCCAGTCGGCGTCTGGGTCAGCATCTTGCCCACCGCCACCGGATAGATTTTTTGCAGACGGCCATCCTGATATAAAAACAGCCGCGCTTGCGGCAGATTCACCACCAGATGCTGGCCGGTCTGACTGATCAGGATATCCGGCTCCGGCATGCTGGCAGCCTGGCTGATCATGCTGCCCAGCAACAGAACCACACCAGGTACAAGAGTAAAAACCGACTGCTTCATCGCGCACCAAACCAATAGTTTTTGATTGAAGGCATCATAACAGAAACCCGATAATCACCGCTCTGGCAAAAATCGCTGCGCAGCGGCGCATATTTTGAGAAAATCACGCTTTTCCGCCTGACTTACCACACGAATACAATGACTCAGCAACAGACCATTGCTCTGGTCGAATCACTTGACCACGAAGGCCGCGGGGTCGCCCACGTCGACGGCAAAACCATTTTCATCGACGGCGCACTGCCCTATGAAAAGGTAATATACAGCGCCTATCGCAAAAAGCCCACGTACGAAAACGCCGACACCACCGCCGTGCTGAAGGAAAGCTTCATGCGCGCCACGCCGTCCTGCCCGCACTTCGGCACCTGTGGCGGCTGTTCCATGCAACACGTCGAATTTACTGCCCAGGTCGCCATCAAGCAGCGCGTTCTGGAAGACAACCTCAAATTTATCGGCAAGGTGAAGGCCGAGCGCATTCTCACCCCGATTGCCGGCCCGACCTGGCATTACCGTCACCGTGCCCGCCTGTCGGCCCGCATGGTGCCGAAAAAAGGTGGCGTGCTCGTGGGCTTTCATGAAAAGCACTCCAGCTATATCGCCGAAATGCGCGAATGTCACATCCTGCCCAAGAATATTTCCGACCTGATCATGCCGCTGCGCGAGATGATCGCCAAGCTGTCGATCAACAGCCGCATGCCACAAGTGGAAGTGGCGGTGGGAGACAAGGTGGACGTGCTGGTATTCCGCAATATGGATGCCATCAGCAAGGCCGACGAAAAGCTGCTGCAGCAGTTCGCCGACCAGCACCGCCAGCCGCAGCGACCGCTGCAGATCTGGCTGCAGCCGGCAGGCCCGGATACCTGTTATCCCATCTATCCGCTGGATGCCCCGCGCCTGAGCTACAGCATCCCGCAATATGGCGTGGAAATGCCCTACTACCCCACCGAATTCACCCAGGTGAACCCGCAGATCAATGCGGTGATGGTGGCACGCGCCCTCAGCTTCCTCGATCCGCAACCGGGCGAACGCATTGCCGACATGTTCTGCGGCATCGGTAACTTCACCCTGCCCATTGCCCGCTCCGGCGCCACGGTTCACGGCATGGAAGGCAGCCAGGCCCTGGTGAAGCGTGCCGTGGAAAATGCCACCCACAATGGCTTGCAGGACAAGGTGAGCTATGAAATGGCCAACCTGTTCGAAGTCACCCCGGCCAGTTTTGCCGCACTGGGCAAGTTCGACAAAATGCTGGTAGACCCACCGCGAGATGGTGCCATCCAGCTGCTCAAGGCCATGACCGACGACACCGCACCGCAGCGCATCGTCTATGTGTCCTGTAATCCGGCCACCCTGGCCCGGGATGCCGGCGTACTGGTCAACACCAAGGGCTACACCCTCAAGGCCGCAGGCATCATTAACATGTTCCCGCACACCGCCCACGTCGAGTCCGTTGCCTGGTTCGAAAAAACCGGCCCGGCCAAGAGCCTGAAGGAAGTGGCGGACATGGAAGCAGCGGAAGAAGCCATCCGCGAAGCCAAACGTCAGGCCCGCAAGCAGCAGGAAGCCGAGGCAGAAGCCCGTAAACAGGCGGAACTGGCGGAAAAAGCCGCGGCCAAGGAAGCCCGCCGTCAGCACTATCTGGCCAACAAGGACTACTACGACGCCCGTAGTGCTGCCCAGCAGCAGGCACGCGATGCCGCAGCCGCTGGTGAGGAAGCTTCCAGCAAGGAATAAGCTGTTTTAGGTGTTTGCCTGTAGCGTTCGACCCCAGTTGTCACCCCGGAACGAACGATGCAGGCGCACCTGACCGACAGCTATATAGCCAGAATCAAAACCCCGGATTCACGTGTTGAAGTCAAGGACACGCGGATACCGGGGTTAACTTTGCGCGTGGGAAAGCGCGCCAGGGTGTGGACTTCCACAGCACAGTAAGCTCTTACCTCTCCAGCCTCAACCGATTGCAAAGTAACGGCACTTGCCACCCCCTGCTTCATCGGTAGAAACCCGGCACACCGGGGAAAGCGGGGTCGGGTTTGCAGGTAACGGGAAGCAGTGCTTAAACAGATAGTTAAGCACTGTAGCGCCAGCGATACATAAGGAAAATCCACATTGCAATACCGGTATTTTCAACTGTAAAATTAGGAAACTTATGGCAAAGCCGGTGAAAGCCGGTGACGCAAAACTAAAGGGACTACCGGACGCCTAGCGTTCCCATGTCAGCCAGTTGCCTGCTACCGCCCGGTAGCTGACAGCGCCTTTAGCTTTGCTTTGGATCCCCAAAGGAAAACGATGAGCGCCTCAAACACTCTCCCCCGTCAGCAAGACAATGTGCTGGCAAATGCGACCTCCGCCAAGGCGGCCGACGGTTTGCTGTCTGATGCCGGTTTTCCGGGGCAAAGCAATGTTTCTGCATCACCGACCTTGCCTGTCTATCAGTCGGCCCTGCCCAACAGCCTGCTGGCCGCTACGGTCAGTGCAACGGCTGCCAGCACGGCAGCGCTGTCCAATACCGCATCCACTACAGCGATCAGCAACAGCACGCTGAAGCTGAGCTCGGCCACAACGGCACCATCGTGGATTGCCACGCTGTCCGACTCGGTGTTGAAGGCTGACATGAACGCCATGTCCGGTACCGTGACCGAAGCCGGGCTGGCCAAGCTGGTGACTGATTTGTCCGCCGAGCTGACCAGCAACAAGACCACGCTGTCCAGCAGCCAGTTCAATGATCTGAAAAGCATTGTCACCAACCTGAATGTTGGTGAAACGGCGTCGTCCTATTCCCAATACACCCTGAATGCGCTGGTCAACGGCAATGCCGCCAATGCCTCCTGGACGGGTGGCAATGCATCCAGCAGCAGCCTGGGCAATCTGGCTGTCGGCTCCAGCGCTGCCCAATTGAGCAATCTAAACGGCAAGTGGTTGCAGGGTGCGGACCTGCCCTCGTCCACCGTCACCGTCGATGGCTCCACCTCAAAAATCACCTACAGCACCAGCACTGCTTCCCTGTTTGGCAGCAGCGGCCCGCTGGCCAGCGATATCAATCAGGGCAAACTGGGTGACTGCTACTTCCTGTCGTCGATTGCCGAAGTGGCCAGCCAGAACGCCGGCATCATCAAGAACATGATTACGGAGAACGGTAACGGTAGCTATGGCGTGGCCTTCCACTTCCATGGCAGCACCGAGTACGTCACCGTCAACAATGTGCTGCAAACCGGCTGCAACTCTGGCAGCAATATGTGGGCGACCCTGCTGGAAAAAGCCTATGCCCAGCTGCAGGCCATCAATGTGACCACCGGCAACAGCTACACCGGCAACAGCTTTACCGCCATCGGCAATGGCGGCCTGCCGGAATATGCCTTGGAGTCGATTACCGGGGCATCGCAGATCACCGACTTCTGCGCCAGTGGTTCCAGCTGGCTGTGCCGTACCTATAATGCATCGCTGTCCGGTACCGGTTCGCAAAATGGCCTGAGCAATGCCACGGTATTAAGCTCACTCAAAACCCATCTCGCGGCCGGGGATGACCTGGTGTTGTCGTCCAACACCTGGAGCTATGACGCTGGCGGCAAAGTGCAGCTGGTGGCCGGCCATGCCCTGTCGATCTATGGCATCGATGCAGCCAATGGCAATCTGGAAATTCGCAATCCCTGGGGCAGCCAGAGCGGTCAATACTGGAACACCACTTTCGAAGTCAGCCTGGCTACCCTGCTGGCCGCCGGCGATACCATCACCGTGGACAATGCCGGTGGCACCGTGCCGCTGGTGCCCAAAGCGCCGGTAATCAGTGCCCAGACCGCCAACCAGACCGTTGCCGCCAACCATGCCTTCTCGCTGTCGCTGGGTAATGTTTTCAGCGACCCGCAAAACCAGACGCTGAGCTACAAGGTAACCCAGGCCAACGGTCAGGCCCTGCCGTCCTGGCTCAGCTTCAATGCCAGCACCAACACCCTGTCCGGCACCACGCCGCTGACTTCCAGCTCGACGCAGGTGCTGGTAACTGTGACCGATACGTCCGGCCTGTCCGCCAGCGAAACCTTTTCCATCACCGATACCGCACTGGCACCAACCCTGGCCAAGGCCACGGCAACTCAGCTGGTTACCCCTGGCCATAGCTTCAGCTTTGCCCTGCCGACTGGCACCTTTACCGATCCGCAAGGTGAAACCCTCAGCTACAGCGCCAAGCTGGCCAGTGGCGCGGCCCTGCCCTCCTGGCTGAGTTTCAATGCGCAAACCCAGACTTTCAGCGGTACGGCACCCAGCGCCAATACCACGCTGGCGCTGCAAGTAGTGGCCACCAACCAGGCTGGCCTCAGCACATCAGAGAACTTCACGCTGAATGATGCCTACGCCGCTCCGGTTCTGAAGGCGCAGACCGCCAACCAGACCCTGGCTGCCAACCATGCCTTCTCGCTGTCGCTGGCCAATGCCTTCTCCGATCCGCAAGGCCAGACCCTCAGCTACAAGGTGACCCAGGCCAATGGCCAGGCCCTGCCGTCCTGGCTCAGCTTCAATGCCAGCACCGACACCCTGTCCGGCACCACGCCGCTGAGCTCCAGCTCGACCCAGGTGCTGGTGAAAGTAACCGATACGGCTGGCCTGTCGACCACCGAAACCTTTACCATCAGCGATACTGCCTACGCTCCGACGCTGAACAAGGCCACCGCGGCCCAGCAGCTCCCCCCCGGCCACAGCTTCAGCTTTGCCCTGCCGGCTGGCACCTTTACCGATCCGCAAGGTGAAACCCTCAGCTACAGCGCCAAGCTGGCCAGTGGCGCAGCCCTGCCCTCCTGGCTGAGCTTCAATGCGCAAACCCAGACATTCAGCGGTACGGCGCCCAGCGCCAATACCACGCTGGCGCTGCAAGTGGTGGCCACCAACCAGGCTGGACTGTCCACCTCGGAAACCTTCAGCCTTAACGATGGCTATGCCGCTCCGACGCTGCATACCCAGACTGCCAACCAGACCATCAATGCCGGCAAGGCTTTCAGCATCAGCCTGCCCAGCACCACCTTTGTCGATCCGCAAGGCCTGGCGCTCACTTACAAGGCCGCGCTGGCCAATGGTCAGGCTTTGCCCAGCTGGCTGAGCTTCAATGCCCAGACCGAAACCTTCTCCGGCACGGCACCGACCACGGCTGGCACTTTCGGCATTACCCTGACCGCCACCGACAGCGCCGGCCTGTCCGCATCGGAAACCTTCTCCCTCAACGATGTGGCGAGCGTGCTCAAAGCCCCGGTGGTGAACCAGCTGCCGCTGGCCATCAGTTTCAATGCCAATGGCACGCTGAACATCAGCGTACCGCAAGGCACTTTTACCGATCCGCAAGGGCAGACGCTGACCTACGGTGCCACGCAGTCCAATGGCCAGGCGCTGCCCAGCTGGATTACCTTCAACGCCAAAACCGACAGCTTTGTCGCCACACCGGGCAGCCAGACCGAATCGGCCACCATTACCGTCAAGGCCACCGACACCTCCGGCCTGTCGGCCAGCGAAACCTTCTCCTTGTCCTTGGGTGGCACCGGAGCCGGGGCGCACGGCCTGACTCACGACAGTGCTCCGGCCATCTCGCTGGTGGGTGTCAACCTGTCGGCCGCCGCGCTGGCCGAGCTGCATCTGGCCTAATTGTTCAGCACAACACAACAGCGCACTGCCTTGACCGGCAGTGCGCTGTTATCATTGCTACTGTTTTTTCATTGCGATGGAGCAAACGCCGGCACGGCTGCAAGCGGCTAGGGCTGCCCGGCCTGTGCGGAAAAATTGCGATCCAGCAAAACCATGTCTTCGCCACGCAAGGCCCCGCTGTCGGCACGCAGGGCAATCCAGCTGACCAGCTGGTTGTATTGTGCCAGCAGCAAATCACGGCGTGCCTGGTATAGCTGCTCCTCGCTATTGAGGACGTCGGTCAGGGTCTTGACGCCGGCCCCCAGCCCCAGCTTGCTGGCCTTGACCGTTTCCTCGCTGGAGATCACGGCTTTTTTCAGTGCCGCCACCTTGCGCGCACCATTGCTGACACCATAAAACTGCCTGGTCACCTCCAGCTCTACCTGCGTTCTGGCATTGTCCAGCTCGGCCAGGGCCTGCCGGTGTTGCGCACTGGTTTGCACGATCTGCGCCGAATTATAGCCGCCGTTGAAAATGGGCAGGCTCAGCTCGATGCCGATCGCATTCTGGGTGATGCGCTGATTGATGGTGGAGACGGAACTGGCGCTGGAGCGGTCCTTGCTGGCGACCAGATCCAGCGTGGGATAGTTGCTGGCTTTGGCTTTGCGCAGTTCCTGTTCGGCGATCTGCACATTCATCTGCGCCGCGCGGATGTCCGGGCTGTACTGCAAGGCCTTGTCGCGCCAGTCGGACACCGTACCTTCGGCACCCAGATATTGCCCGATATCACTGCCCGGCTCGGCCAGCCCGGTTGCCGGTGTGCCGGTCACGGCCAGCAGGCTGCGCTCGGCGATGAGCTGCATATTGCGGGCCTCGATCAACTCCGACTCGGCCAGCGCCATGCGCGCCTCGGCGTCGTGGATGTCGGTCACCGTGCCATCGCCCTGCTCGAACAGTTTCTGGGCCTGCTGGCGCGCGCTGCTGAGCGCATGCAGCTTGGCCTCGCTCAGCGCGATGTTTTTCTGTGACAGCAACAAACCCAGATAGGCCGACAGATAACGCACGGCCAGTTCGTTTTCCTTGCGGGAAAAAACCGCCTCGCTGTAGTCGGCGCGGGCATTGCCCTGCTGGTAGATGGCCCAGCGTTGCAGATTGAACACCGGCTGGCGCAGCTGGATGGCCGCGTCCTGGCTCATGTACTTGAGCGGCGAGGTGGACAGCGTGCCAAAAAAATCGGGGGCGGTATCCGAACCGGTGACCTTGCTGCGGTTGAAGCTGGCACTCAGTGTAGGCAGCAACTGCGCCTGCCCCAGCTGGCGGTTGGCGGCGCCGGCTTCGCGCTCGGCGCTGGCAGACTGGTATTGCGGGTCGTTCTGCCGCGCCAGCTGAAACCCCTCCAGCAAACCATAAGCCTGGGCCAAGGCCGGCAGCAGCAAGGCCGGAAGGGTGAGCAGCGCATAAAGACGACAAGGCCTGCGTACGGCCATTCAGCTCTCCTTGAAGGCGAGGTTCATGCGATCCAGGATGGGCTTGAGCAGATAGCGCAACATGGTGCGCTCGCCGCTCTTGATGACGATGGTGGCCGGCATGCCAGGCTTCACCTGCTGATTGCCCAGCAGCTGCATGCCAGCCGGGGTGACCTTGATTTGCGCCAGATAATAAGGCGCGCCGGTTTTCTGATCCAGCAAGCGGTCGGCGGAGAAAGTGGCCACCACGCCGGGTATCACCGGGGTGCTCTGCTGGTTCAGCGCCGGGAAGGTAATGTCGACCGGCAGGCCGGGATGCACCTTGGCGCTCATGGCCGGGTCGACCGTGGCTTCGATCAGCAAGGGCTGATGGGTTGGCACGACATCCATCAGGGGCTGACCCGGCTGCACCACGCCACCAACGGTATGCAATTTCAAGCCCACCACCAGTCCGTCAATCGGCGAACGGATGATGCTGTTGGCCACGGCATAGCGCTGGGCGGTAAGCCGGTCGCGCAAGGCGTCGGTTTCTTTCTGGATATCCGTCAGCTGCGACTCGACTTCTTTCTGGTAATCCTGCTGGCGCGCAATGCGGCGCAGCCTGGTTTCGGCAATGCTGTCCTGCACCCGGCCGATACTGGCAATGGTATCCGCCAGTTCGCCCTTGATTTCCGCCGCCGCCCTTTCCAGCTGGTACAAGCGGTTTTTCGGCACATAGCCACCAGCAGCCAGTTCGCGTATGCCCTCCAGCTCCTTGTCCTGCCACTTGCTTTGCTCGGCGCGGGCGGCCTTTACCCCCTGGAATCCGCGCAGCTGTTCTTTCAGCCCGTTAATGTTTTCATCCTGGGCCTGCAATTCGTTGTGCAAGGCAGCGCGGCGGGTATTGAACAGCTGGGTCTGCAGCAATTTGGCCTGCGTCACCCGCGGGTCACTGGCCAGCGCATCCAGCTCGGACGAAAAAACCAGCGTCGGCTTGCCATCGCGCTCGGCCAGCAGGCGGTCCTCGATGGCACGGGCGCTGATGAACTGCGCCAGGGTGCTGCCCATCTGCGCACGGGCCTCGGTATCGTTCAGCACAATCAGCGACTGGCCTTTTTTCACCAGCGCCCCCTCGCCTACCAGCAGCTGTTCGATGCTGCCGCCCGTCAGGTGCTGCACGGTCTGGCGATTACTGGCCACGGTGACGCTGCCATTGGCCGTGACCCCTTCATCCAGCGGTGCCAGTGCCGCCCACAGCATGAAGCCGCCAAAACCGACCAGCAACAGCTTTACCCCGCGCCGGCCTATGCGGCCATCATCGGTATCCACCCGGCCAAACGGCTCGATGCCCGGCTTGGCGGTGTGCTCCGGCGGCGGACGGCGGAGGGCGGCGGTCAATTTGTGGAACAGATTCATGCCTGGTTCTCGTTGGAAGTGTGGCCGGCCTGGTCCTGGGCGGCTGCCTGCTGTTGTTGCAGCGCCTGCTGGGCGGCCTGGTTCAGCGCATACAGCACCTGATCGCGCGGGCCGAACAGGTGCAACTGGCCATCGCGCATCACCAGCAGCTTGTCCACCGCATTGAGAATGCTGGTGCGATGGGTGATCAGCACCACGGTGGTACCGTGTGCTTTCAGGTCCATCACGGTGTGGATCAGTGCCTGTTCGCCAACATCGTCCAGATTGGAATTGGGTTCATCCAGTACCACGAAAGCCGGGCTGGCGTAGATGGCACGGGCCAGGGCGATACGCTGCTTCTGCCCGCCGGACAGCATGCTGCCGCCATCGCCCAGCCGGGTATCGTAGCCCTGGGGGAAGCGCAGAATCATCTCGTGCACACCGGCCCTGGTGGCGGCCTCGATCACCAGTTGCGAATCGATATCGCCAAAGCGGGCGATGTTCTCGGCAATGCTGCCTTCAAACAGCTCGATATCCTGCGGCAGATAGCCGATATGCGGGCCCAATTCGTCCTTGTTCCACTGGAAGATATCCGCGCCATCCAGCCGCACCTTGCCGGATTGCGCCGGCCAGATCCCGACCAGCAGGCGTGCCAGTGTTGATTTGCCCGCCGCGCTGGGGCCGACAATGCCGACGATATCGCCATGCTGCATGGCGCAGCTGATGCCCTTGAGAATGGGCGCATGGCCGCCCGGCGCACCGGCCACCACTGCCTCGACCTGCACATTGCCCTGCGGCCGTGGCAGGCTCATGCCACTGAGGCGGGCCGGATACTCGGCCAGCAGATCATCCAGCCGTTGATAGGCGCTACGTGCGCCGATGAGTTGCTTCCAGGTGGCGATGGCCATTTCCACCGGCTGCAGCGCGCGCCCCATCAGGATGGAGCCGGCAATCATCATGCCGGGAGAGATTTCATTCTGGATGGCCAGCAAGGCCCCGACGGCCAGCACCAGCGACTGCAGCGACAGCCGTACCAGCTTGGAAATCGCCCCGATACGCGCGGCCTTGTCCGATGCCTCGGTCTGTTTTTCCAGCACCCGGCTCTGAAACAGGAACCAGCGCTCGCGCAAGGCGGGCAACATGCCCATGGCCTCGATCACTTCGGCATTGCGCAGATTGTTGTTGGCGTAATTGCCAGCGGCAATCGCCGCCTGATTGGCCTCGGCCAGCGGTTTGCGGGTGGACAGCTCGGTCAGCCAGGCCAGCGCACACAGAATAAGCATGCCCCCCAGCACAAACAGACCCAGTATCCAGTGAAACATAAAGGTAACGGCGAGGTAGATGGGCGCCCAGGGGGCATCAAAGAAGGCGAACAGCCCGTTGCCGGTAAGAAACTGGCGCACGCTGGTCAGATCATGCAGGGCCTGGCCGGCATTGCCGTTGTTCCGGCGCAGATTGCGCTCGAAAGCGGCCGTGAACACACGAAAGTTCAGCTGCATGTCCAGACGGTTTCCCACCCGTATCAGTACTGCAGAACGCACCAGCTCCAGCAGCGACATCAGGCCGTACAGGCCCACCACCATCAGCGTCAGCATCAGCAGCGTGGTTTCGTTGCGGCTGTGCAGCACCCGGTCGTAGATCTGCAGCATGTAGATGGAAGGCAGCAGCATCAGCAGATTGATCACGGCACTGAAGCCCGCCAGCTGGTAGAAGGTTTGGCGGAAGGTCTGCAAAACCTGGGAAAGTTCGGAACGGGACTGTAACAGTCGTTTCATCGGCAAAAGGCTCTGGGTGATCTACATGGAAGCAAGCGCAGCGGGCGACGCAGTTGGCCTCAGCCTGTAAAAATATGTCAGCGATTTTATCACAGCGCCCGGCAGCCATGATGACGTCTTCAAGCCATGCCGGCACTGCGCTGCAGCGCTTGCCAGCACCCAGGACAGCACGCGGGGCCAGCCACCCACACGGTGAATGGCCCTCAGCCGACCGGGTACTGTCTATAGCTGGTACTGGGCGATGATCTGCATCTGGCGCTCGGCCTGACCGCGCAAGTCCTTGGCACTGCCAGCCGTTTGCGAAGCGGCCGAATTGGCCTGCTCCGACATCTGGGCGATGCGCTCCACCTGCTGGGCAATGCTGTTGCTGGCCAGGCCCTGCTCCTTGATCGCCACCGAGATGTCCGCCACCATGCCGGTGGTGCTGGCAGCCGCCTCCCCTATGCTCTGTATGGCACGGTCGGCTTCATCGGCGCGGCTGACACCGCCCTCCACCAGCATTTCCGCATTTTTCATCTGCTCCACCACCGCTGACGAGGCCTGCTGCATGGCCTGCAGGCTGGCGGATATTTCCTGGGTGGAACTGGCCGTGCGCTCGGCCAGCTTGCGCACCTCGTCGGCCACCACGGCAAAGCCGCGGCCCATCTCGCCGGCGCGCGCCGCTTCGATGGCGGCATTGAGTGCCAGCAGATTGGTCTGGTCTGCCACATCACGGATCACCTGCACCACCGACACGATCTGGCTGCTTTGCGCATTCAGCCCGCGCAAGGCGTCGCTGGCACTGGTGATGGCAGCGGAAATATCGCGGATATCGCTAATGGTCTGACCGATGGTCACCGAGCCGGCTTCGGCCTGGCGGCTGGAGGTTTGCGACAGCAGCTGTGCCTCGTCGGCACGCTCGGCCACATGGTTGACGCTCACCGTCATCTGCTCGATGGTGGCCGCCACCGCGGCAGAGGACTCGCTCTGCGCCGATGCAGCCTGGTAGATGTCATCGGCCGCTTCATTCATCTTTTGCGAAGAAGCCATCACATCCTGTGCACCATGGCGCAGTTGCAGCAGGTTTTGCTGCAGGCTGTCCAGCAGGCTGTTGAAGGCAGCGGCGGTGCGCCCCAGCTCATCCTTGCTGTCACTGCTGACCCGCAGCTTGAAATCACGCTGCTGGCTGACCCGCTCCATGGTGAGCTGCATGTCGGACAGCGAACGGGTGATGGCACGGATCAGCAAGCAGCCACCGCAGGCCGTGCCCAGCAACACGACAAGGGCCAGCACGGTCTGCAACCATTTGGCCGCATTGTAAGCGCTGTGGTTTGCCTCGTTTTGCTGGTTGCCCAGCTGATAGTTGTAGCTGATCAGCTTGTTCAGATCGGCCTCCAGCTTGCCGGACAGCTGGAACAGGCTGCCGCTTTCCAGCATGGCGGTCGCCACCGACATGTAGTTGGAGCGCGAGTTATTGAAAAACTCGTCCATTGCCGCGCGGTATTGCGCCATGTCCGCCTTGGCCTGCTTCACCATCTGGCGGTCACTGTCATCCACCGCCAGCTCGGTTTCATACAGGCTGACCGCCTTGTCAAACTGTTGCCGGCTGCTTTCGATGGCCTTTTCGTCTTCCAGCTTTTTTTCCTGCTGCACATGCGACACATGGTTGCGCAGGGCCGCACGCATGCCGTACATGGCGGTTTGGGCGGTTTGCAGGGCTTTCAGACTGGGAAAGGTATTGCTGCTGATGTATTCGAAACGGCTCTGGGCTGCACTGAGCTGCCACAGACCGACACCGCTGACCACCAGCAAGGCCAGCAAGGCGATGGAGAGCAGCAGTGTAAACTTGAGCTTGATGGTCATCCTCTGACTTCCTATGAGTTTGTTTTTATTGGATGAGCTTCTGGTCTGGTCCTGTCCCGTCTGAAAAATGCGGCGCACCCATGGTGGTCACATCTGCGCGGAACTTGCTGTTTTATACATCAAAGCCGCCAGCACGGCCAAGATTGCCGCTTGCCAATGAAAACAACACAGCCCGGCACGACAGGGCAACTGTCGGCCGGGCTGCTGCCGGCATGCCGACAGCAAGCCGGCAGGCCAAAAATACCGTTTCAACATCACTCCACCAGCCAGTCCCCCTGCCCCCGCACGCGGCTGCACCGCTGATGATCATCTCTGCGAAAGCTGCGCCGTACGCTGCCCCCGGGAGGGATTCGCCAATGCAAAAAGCCCAGTCATTGCTGACTGGGCTTTGAATGCTTGGCTCCCCGAGCAGGGCTCGAACCTGCGACCTGCGGATTAACAGTCCGTCGCTCTACCGACTGAGCTATCAGGGAATTGCCTTGAGAGAACGCAATTCTATAAAAACCCGACCTGGCCGTCAAGCCCCTGAATTGAATTTTCAGAGGCCCGACGGAATACATCAGTTATTGCGGGTTTCCACTTGCTGCAAGGCTACCGCCACCGGCGCTGCCTGCTCGGCAGCCTGACGAACCACATCGCGTCGACGCGGACCGGCCGGCACTTCGATTTGCGGCTGTTCCTGCTGTACCACGGCCTTGGTGGCCACCATGACCAGACCACCCAGGTCGGCCGGAACTTCCGGCTTGGTTTCCACAGCAGTCACTGCCGGGGCAGCCTGTACTTCGGCCACCGGCGCAGCGACCACTTCCACCACTTGCTCGACCACAGCCACCACCGGCTCTGCCGCAACCGGCTCGGCTACTACAGCCACCTCGGCCACGGCAGGCTCAATGCTGAGCGGCTGCACTTCGACGACCGTGCTGACTTGCTCCAGCACCACCGCAGCAGCAACCACCTCTACCGGGGCCTCCACCACTGCCGGGGCTTGTTCGGGCAGTTCCGTTACCGCAACGGGCTCCGGCACAGGCTGCTCGACCGCCACTGCTGCGGCTTCCGCCACCACAGGCTGCGCTTCGGTCTGGACAGGCGCCTCGGCTGCGACGGCCACCTCGGCTACCACCGGCTCGACCGCAGGCTGTGCCAGCGGCTCTACCGTCACGGCTGCCACTGGCTCGACCGGCTGCACGGCTTCCGGCTGCGCAGCAGCGTCCACGGCAGCAAGCGCTTCTGCAGCAAGCACACCGCTTGCAGCGGCAGCAAGCACTTCGCCGGCTTCGCCCAGCGCTGCAGTGTTTTCACCTTCCAGCGGCTCACGACGACGGTCACGACGACCACGACGACGACGACCACGCTCGCCACGCTCTTGCTGTTCAGCCGATTCGGCGGCAGCTTCCACGCCTTCGGCGCTGTTCAGCTTGAGTTCTTCTGCTGCATTGGCCTGCGGCTTGTCGGCTTCATTGCGCTCGGCTTGCGGCTGACGACGACGCGAGGACTTTTCCGCGGCTTGCGGGGCGGACGGCTGCTCGCCACGTTCTTCCGCTTGCGGACGCGCATTCTGCTCACGCGGCTCGCGGTTTTCACGCGGTTCGCGTTCACGGCGCTGACGCGGCTCGCGTTGCGGCTGTTCGCCACGCTCGGCACGTTCGCCACGCTCCGGACGTTCGGCGCGCTCGGCACGCTCTACGCGCTCCGGACGTTCCTGACGATCAGGGCGCTCATTGCGCTGCTGACGGCGGCCATCCTGACGCTCGCCATCCTGGCGGGCTTCGGCCGGGCGTTTGCCGGCTTCTTCGCCCTGACGACGCTCATGATGGTCACGTCGTGCCTGGCTGCCCGGACGACGTTCGTTATTGCGCTGGCGGTTGCCATTACGCTGACCGTCACGCGGCTGCGGCGCAGCTGCCGGCTTTTTCTTTTCGGTTTCCTGCGGTGCCGCTTCCGGCTCGGCAAACAGGCTCTTGACCCAGCCGAAGAAACGGCCGATCACACCCTGCTCGGCCACCACCGGGGCTACCGCTGCCGCGACTTCGGGCTGGCTGGACACCGGAGCCGGCTGTTGCGGCGTGATGCCCTTGACGGCGGCTTCCTGACGTTCGACCTTGGGCTTTTCCTGACCGAAGTTGGTGATGATGTCTTCTTCCTGCACTTCCACGCGCAGATAGCTCGGGCCATCGCCCAGCTCGGCCAGATCATCGTGACGCACGCGCACGATCTTGTAGTGCGGGGTTTCCAGATGGATGTTGGGAATCAGCACCACATCCACATCCAGGCGTTCTTCGATGGAGTGGATTTCGGCACGCTTCTCGTTCAGCAGGAAGGTGGCCACATCCACCGGCACCTGGGCGTGTACCGCACCGGTGTTTTCCTTCATCGCCTCTTCCTGGATGATGCGCAGGATGTGCAGGGCGGAGGATTCGGTACCACGGATGAAGCCGATGCCATGGCAGCGCGGGCAAGGCTCGTGGCTGGTTTCACCCAGCGACGGTTGCAGACGCTGACGCGACAGTTCCAGCAGGCCAAAGCGGGACAGCTTGCCCATTTGCACGCGGGCGCGGTCGTGCTTCAGCACATCGCGCAGCTTGTTTTCCACTTCGCGCTGGTTTTTCGGGTTTTCCATGTCGATGAAGTCGATCACGATCAGACCGCCCAGGTCGCGCAGACGCAGCTGGCGGGCGATTTCTTCGGCGGCTTCAACGTTGGTGCGCAGTGCGGTTTCCTCGATGTCGGCACCCTTGGTGGAGCGGGCGGAGTTGACGTCGATGGAGACCAGTGCCTCGGTGTGGTCGATCACGATGGCACCACCGGACGGCAGCTGCACGCTGCGCGAGAAGGCGGTTTCGATCTGGTGTTCGATCTGAAAGCGCGAGAACAGCGGGACGTGATCCTTGTACAGCTTCACGCGGTGCACCATATTGGGCATCACGTGGCTCATGAACTGGCGGGCCTGTTCGTAGATTTCGTCGGTGTCGATCAGGATTTCGCCGATATCCGGATGGTAGTAGTCACGGATGGCGCGAATCACCAGGCTGCCTTCCTGCAGGATCAGGAAAGGCGCATTCTGCGAGCCGGCCGCACCTTCGATGGCGCGCCACAGCTGCATCAGGTAACCCATGTCCCATTGCAGTTCTTCCAGATTGCGGCCGATACCGGCGGTACGGGCAATCAGGCTCATGCCATTGGGGACTTCCAGCTGGGCCAGCAGGTCTTTCAGTTCCTGACGCTCTTCACCCTCGATGCGGCGCGATACGCCACCACCACGCGGGTTATTGGGCATCAGCACCAGATAGCGGCCAGCCAGACTGATATAGGTGGTCAGGGCTGCACCCTTGTTGCCGCGCTCGTCCTTTTCGACCTGGACCACCACTTCCATGCCTTCGCGCAGCACGTCCTGAATGCGCGGACGGCCACCGTCATAGCCCTGGAAATAGGAGCGGGATACTTCCTTGAACGGCAGAAAGCCGTGGCGCTCGGTGCCGTAATCGACAAAGCACGCTTCGAGGGAGGGCTCGATACGGGTGATGATGCCCTTGTAGATGTTCCCTTTGCGTTGTTCTTTGCCAACGGTTTCGATATCGAGGTCGACCAGCTTTTGCCCGTCGACGATGGCAACGCGCAGCTCTTCAGCCTGCGTTGCATTAAACAACATGCGTTTCATAAACGTTCCCTGCGCGGCACTCACGCAAGGGATGCAGCCAGTATTTGACGGCCCAGAGGCTATTGATGGGCGCTTTCCGAAAGAAGTGTTGGTATAAAGATCATTACAACCGAGATATCAAGCCTACTTCCTGACTAAATTCACACGGGCCCGAGGGTTTGAGCGCATTAGCGCATCGGAAATTTTCTTCCAGCCCGCCATCGCGGGCGAGCTGGACAAACTGGAGGGCTGCGTGCCGGGTCAAACTTTGCTGCAAGATCTCCTGACTGGCTCTGCATCAGGAAATGGAATACTCGTGAGTGCGTTATGCGACTAAATGCATTACCATCGCTGCTTTTTGGTGAGCGAGTTAACCTTGGCTGCGGCCGGTTGACGCGGCATCAGGTCAGGGTCAACACCCTGCCGGCCGGTTCACTTTCCCGCAGCAGCATCACGCGGCAATACTGCCTGTGACCATGGCTTTCCGGAACGCTGTCATCGCACTGAAATGTGCGGTCGAGCGCACGAAGTATAAGCAATATGACTGACATTCGCAAAGACTCCGTCACGTTTCTTGACGTGGACGATGGAGATTCCGGCCAACGGCTGGACAACTTCCTGGTACGCATCCTCAAAGGCGTGCCCAAAAGCCATATCTATCGCATCTTGCGCTCGGGTGAAGTCCGGGTGAACAAGGGCCGGATCGATGCGTCCTACCGCATCCAGGCGGGCGACCAGATCCGCATTCCGCCCATCCGCGTGGCCGAGCGCCCGGTCAATGAGGTGCCGCCTGGCAGCTTCCCGGTGGTATACGAAGACAATGCCTTGCTGGTGATCGACAAGCCGGCCGGCGTGGCGGTGCATGGCGGCAGCGGCGTGTCCTTTGGCGTGATCGAACAACTGCGCAAGGCCCATCCCGACTGGAAATACCTGGAGCTGGTGCACCGGCTGGACCGGGAAACCTCCGGCCTGCTGATGCTGGCCAAGAAGCGCTCGGCACTGGTCAAGCTGCACGACATGATGCGTGCCAATGTGCCGGACAAGCGCTATCTGGCGCTGGGGCTGGGTTCCTGGGACCCGAGCAACAAGAGTGTCAAGCTGCCCTTGTTCAAATTCCACACTGCCGACGGCGAACGTCGCGTCAAGGTGGCCGAGGGCGACGATGGCCAGTTTGCCCACACCAATTTCAGCGTCATCGAACGCTTTGCCGACTTCACCCTGGTGGAAGCCCATCTGCGTACCGGCCGTACCCACCAGATCCGCGTGCACATGCAGGCCAGCGGCTGCCCGATTGCCGGTGACGAAAAATATGGCGATTTCGCCTTTAATAAAGAATTGGCCAAGCGCGGCCTGAAACGCATGTTCCTGCATGCGCGCAGCCTGAGCCTGCCCCACCCGCTCACCGGCGAGCCACTGAAGCTGGAAGCGCCGCTGCCGGCTGAGCTGGAAGGCTTTCTGAAGAAACTGAGAAACTGATGGCACGCCACTACGACCTGCTGGTATTCGACTGGGATGGCACGCTGATGGACTCCACGGCGCACATCACCCATTCCATCCAGAATGCCTGCCGCGAACTGGGCTTGCCGGTGCCGGAGCGCCAGGCCGCCAGCCATGTCATCGGCCTACGGCTGGACCAGGCGCTGCATCTGGCCTGCCCCGGCCTTGACGATGCCCAGCACAAGGCACTCACCGAATGTTTTATCCGCCATTACCGCAGCAGCGATGATGGCGTGACGCTGTTCGACGGCGTGCGCGAGGGCCTGCACGCCCTGCGTGAGCGTGGCGTATTCATGGCGGTGGCCACCGGCAACAGCCGGGTGGGCCTCAATCGCCTGCTGGCGGAAACCGGGCTGGGGCCGCTGTTCGACACCACCCGCACCGTGGACGAATGCCATTCCAAACCGCACCCGGCCATGCTGCAGGAAATCAGCGACGAACTGGGCGTGGAACTGGCGCGCACCGTGATGATTGGCGATACCAGCCACGACCTCAACATGGCACTGAACGCGCGTGCGCATGGTGTTGGTGTGAGTTATGGTGCGCACGATGTGCAGCTGCTGCAGGCGTGCCAGCCGCAGGCCATCGTCCACAGCTTTGCGGAGTTGCAGCAATGGCTGCTGACACGGCTAGACTGATCTGCGCCAGCGCGGACTTGCAGGATAGCGGCCGCGCCGTGCGCTTCACGCTGGACGGTGCGGATGGCAAGCCGCTGTCCGCCCTGGCGCTGCGCTACCAGGGCCGGGTATATGGCTATATCAATGCCTGCCGCCACATCCCCATCGAGCTGGACTTGCAGGACGGCAATGTATTCGACCTGTCCGGCCAGTATCTGGTGTGCAGCATGCACGGCGCGCTCTACCTGCCCAATAATGGCCGCTGCGTTGGCGGCCCCTGCCGCGGCCACGGCCTGCAAGCACTGCCGCTGCATGAAGCAGATGGCCAGGTGTGGCTGAATGTCATGCCGGCCTGATTTTTGCTAGACTCCCGACATTCGCACTCAGGGCAAGCACAATGAACGACACACCGAACTGGGAACGCCAGCTGGTCGAAAAACTGGCCATGGCCGCCGTGGTGGAACAACGCCGCGCCCGCCGCTGGAAAATCTTTTTCCGTCTGGTGTGGCTGGGCATCATCGGCAGCCTGCTGGCCTTTGCCTTTATGCGCAATGAAGACAAATCGGCCGAGGCCCTCACTGGCAGCGGCCACACCGCCGTCATCAGCCTGGATGGCGTGATCGACAGCGACAACAACACCGCCGAAAAACTCAGCGCCGCCCTGGAAGACGCCTACACCGACCGCGGCACCCGCGGCATCATCATCGAAGCCAACAGCCCAGGCGGCAGCCCGGTGCTGTCCGGCATGGCCTATGATGAAATCCGCCGCCAGAAAAAACTGCACCCGGCCATCCCGGTGTATGTCACGGTGCAGGAAGTGTGCGCCTCCGG
Source organism: Aquitalea magnusonii (assembly GCF_003202035.1). Taxonomy (GTDB): domain Bacteria; phylum Pseudomonadota; class Gammaproteobacteria; order Burkholderiales; family Chromobacteriaceae; genus Aquitalea; species Aquitalea magnusonii. The sequence goes on from NZ_QJKC01000005.1 coordinate 112,600, forward strand.
CTGTTACTACATCGCTGCGGCTGCGGACAAGATCTTCGTCGACAAGGCCAGCATCATCGGCTCCATCGGCGTGCTGTCCGACGGCTTTGGCTTTACCGGCCTGATGGACAAGCTGGGGGTGGAGCGCCGCCTGAAAACCGCCGGTGAAAACAAGGCGATGGGCGACCCCTTCTCCCCCACCAATCCCAAGCAGGAAGCCATCCGTCAGCAGTTGCTGGATGACATCCACCAGCAATTCATCAAGGCGGTACGCGATGGCCGCGGCAGTCGGCTGAAAAACGACCCGCAGCTGTTTTCCGGCATGGTGTGGATAGGCGAAAAGGGCATTCCGCTGGGACTGGCCGACGGCCTTGGCAATACCCGTTCGGTGGCGCGTGACATCATCAAGGCGGAAAAGACGGTGGACTACACCCAGCAGGATGACCTGTCCAGCCGTGTGGCGCGCAAGATAGGCGTCGAATTTGCCGGGGGCGTGCGCAGCCTGTTCAATACCCGCCTGTTCTGACAACAGCCCTTATCGCGGAGCACACATGGCAAGCAGACGCCGCCGACAGGAAGAAGAACACGAAAACCATGAACGCTGGCTGGTATCCTATGCCGACTTCATCACCCTGCTGTTCGCCTTTTTCGTGGTGATGTACGCCATTTCCTCGGTCAACGAGGGCAAGTACCGGGTACTGTCCTCGGCCATTGTCGATGCCTTTCGCAGCGGCTCCACCATCAATATCAATACCACCCCGCCTACCGGCGGGGCCAACACCATGATCCAGGTCCCCCAGACCAAACCGATCGCCAAGGCGGTCACCGGGGATCACCATGTCGAGCCCAATGTCAAACTCGGCTCGCTGGCCGCTGACCTGGCCAAGGTAATGGACCCGCTGGTCAAGGGTGGCCAGGTCAACATCACCCAGAGCCCCAAGGGCATTACCGTGGATATTCGTGACACCGCGCTCTTCCCGGTGGGACAGGCCTCGCCCAACGACCAGTCACGGCAGATCATGGCCGGCATGGCCGCCCTGCTGTCCAAGGTGGACAACCAGATCCGGGTGGAAGGCTTTACCGACAACGTCCCCATCAAGACCGCCACCTATCCTTCCAACTGGGAACTGTCCGCCGCGCGCGCCGGCAGCGTGGTGCGCCTGTTTCAGGAAAACGGCATCAGCCCGGCCAGGCTGGTTGCGGTAGGACGGGGCGAAAACCTGCCGGTGGCCGACAACACCACACCGGACGGCCGCGCCACCAATCGCCGCGTGTCCATTACCGTGCTGGCCGAAGACCAGAACGAGGCAGAGGTCCTGCCATCACAGCCATCCACCACCCCGGCACCGGCAGCAGCCCCGGCCGGCAAATAGTCAGACGCCCGCACAATACCAATCAGGAGGAGCCCATGACCACCCCGCTATCCGCCACTGCGCTGGAACAGCTGTTTCACAACGCCCGCAGCCACAGCCACTGGCAACAACGTCCGGTGAGCGACGAAACCCTGCATCAGCTGTTTGACCTGCTCAAGCTCTGCCCCACCAGCGCCAACTGCTCGCCAGCCCGCTTCGTCTTCCTCAAGACCGCTGCCGCCAAGGAAAAACTGCGGCCCTTCCTGATGGAAGGCAATGTCGACAAGACCATGGCCGCACCGGTCTGCGTGATCGTGGCGCAGGACATGCAGTTTTATGAGCACCTGCCACGGCTGTTCCCGCATGCCGATGCCAGGAGCTGGTTTGAAGGCAACGATGCCGCCATTGCCGCCACCGCCGCGCGCAATAGCAGCTTGCAAGCTGCCTATCTGATCATGGCGGCACGCGCGCTGGGGCTGGACTGCGGTCCGATGTCGGGTTTTGACAATGCCGGAGTCGACCAGGCCTTCTTTGCCGATGGGCGATTCAAGTCCAATGTGCTGATCAACCTGGGCTATGGCGAAGCCGGCAAGCTGCATGCCCGCTCGCCGCGCTTCGCTTTTGACGAAGCCTGCCAGATACTCTGACACGGCCTGACCGGGGGTGGATTTGACCGTGAGGCTTCGGCTCCGGGCCATTGCCCGGTTATACTAGCGGGCAAATTCATCCCGGAGACACTCATGCTCTACCCGCTTCTGCGCCCTCTGCTGTTCAGATTTGACGCAGAAACCGCCCACGAACACACCCTGCAGCTGATGGACAAGGCGCACCAGTTGCGCCTGCTTGGTCTGGCCGCTCCGGCCGTGACCCGGGCACCGGTCAAGGCCATGGGCCTGACCTTTCCCAATGCGGTTGGCCTGGCCGCCGGCCTGGACAAGAATGGCGATCATATCGACGCACTGGCAGCGCTGGGCTTCGGCTTTCTGGAAATCGGCACCATCACGCCGCGCCCGCAGGATGGCAACCCCAAACCGCGCCTGTTCCGCGTGCCGGAACACCAGGGCATCATCAACCGCATGGGTTTCAACAACCGCGGCGTCGATGTCCTGCTCGACAATGTGCGCAACTGCCGCTTCAACGGCGTGCTGGGCATCAATATCGGCAAGAATGCCGTGACCCCGATTGAAAACGCGGTGGACGACTACCTGAGCTGCCTGGACAAGGTCTATGCCTATGCCAGCTATGTCACGGTCAACATCTCCTCGCCCAATACCAAGAACCTGCGCCAGCTGCAGCAGGGTGACGAGCTGTCGCGCCTGCTGGCCGCGCTCAAGACCCGCCAGCAGCAACTGGCCGACCAGCATGGCCGCCATGTGCCGCTGGCCGTGAAGATTGCCCCGGACCTGGACGACGAACAGATTGCCGACATCGCCCGCCTGCTGACCGTCCACCAGATCGATGGCGTCATCGCCACCAATACCACGCTGTCGCGTAGCGAGATCGCCGGCCATCCGCTGCAGGACGAAGCCGGCGGCCTGTCCGGCGCACCGGTGCGCGAACGCTCGACGCAACTGATCCGCAAACTGGCACGTGAACTAGACGGCAGCCTGCCCATCATAGGGGTAGGCGGCATTCTCAGCGGCGAAGATGCAGTAGAAAAGCTGCAAGCCGGCGCCACACTGGTGCAGCTGTACAGCGGCCTGATCTATCAGGGACCACCGCTGATCGCCCAGTGCAGCCAGGCGATCGCCCGCCACCTGCAACAACAAACCCGCAATTGACATCCGAGGGAGGATATATGTTCAACAAGATGACTCGCCTGGTAATGCTGGGCAGCCTGTCGCTGGGCCTGCTCTCCGGCTGCGCCACCTCCGACTCCGCTGCAGTCTACTCGCAGGGCCAGATGCGCCGCGCCCAAACCGTAGAACTGGGCACCGTGGTTTCGGTGAACAATGTCAAGATGGAAGGCAAGAACAACGAACTGCTGACCCTGGGCGGGGCCGCCCTGGGTGGCCTGGCTGGCAGTGAGCTGGGCGGTGGCCGCGGTTCTATTGCCGGTGGCATTGTCGGCGCCCTGGCCGGCGGCTTCGGTGCCAATGCCGCCCAGCGCAGCATTGGAAGCAAGAATGCTCTGGAAGTGACGGTGAAACTGGATGGCAGTGGCCGGATGATTTCCATTGTGCAGGACGCCGACATCCCGCTGACTGCCGGTCAGCGCGTTCGCGTACTGACTGGCGGTGGCAACGACCGGGTGGTCCCTTACTGATCGCTGTCTGGCGGCAATACGCAAAACAGGCTGACCAGGGTCAGCCTGTTTTCATTACCGGCCTGGCTTATCCGGCCTGCTCCATTGCCACCCAGCAGCCGTCCTGCAACTGCTCCAGTGGCCGGTACTGCGACTTGTAGGCCATCTTGCGGCAATCGGCAATCCAGTAGCCCAGATACAGATAAGGCAGCTGCCATGCCCGCGCCAGCTCCACCTGCCACAGCACATTGAATACGCCATAGCCCGCCTGGGCATCCTGCGGATCATAAAAGGTGTACACCGCCGACAGGCCGTCGGCCAGACGGTCGATCAGGCTGACCATCTTCAACACACCATCCAGCCGGAACTCCGCCAGCAGGCTGTCCACGCCGCTTTTGAGAATGAACTCGGAATACTGCTGCACATTATCCTCGGCCATGCCGCCCCCGGCATGGCGCGACTGCTGATAGTCGCGGTACAGCTGGTAATGATCCTGGCGAAACTGCAAGGGCAGCAGCCGCACTTCCATGGCCTGCAAGCGCTTCCAGCTGCGGCGCTGACTGCGGTTGGGGGTGAAGCTGGCCACGGGCAGCCGTACCGGCACGCAAGCCTGGCAACTGTCGCAATACGGGCGGTAGGTATACAGACCACTGCGCCGGAAACCCAGCCTGACCAGCTGGCTGTAAACCGCGGCATCAATGGCCTCGGCAGGAATCGCCACTTGCGAGCGCGCCTGGCGTCCGTCCAGATAACTGCAGGTGTAAGGGGCGGTGGCATAAAAATGAATGGCAACCGCCGGTCCGGCATCACGATGGCTCATGGTCGAAACAATAGTTCCACATGCTGTCCGCCTGGGGTTCAAGCGTCTTGTTCTTCAGAGTAGCAATAAATTCGGCTCTTGGAATCAGCGTTGCGCCCAGGCTGGCCAGATGCGGGGTATACATCTGGCAGTCGATCATGTCCACACCCTGCGCCTGCAAGTGGCGAGCCATGTGGACAAAGGCGATCTTGGAAGCGTCCGTGCGGCGGGAAAACATCGATTCGCCATAAAACATGCGCCCCAGGGCCACGCCATACAGCCCGCCCACCAGCTCACCATCCATCCAGACCTCGAAAGAATGTGCCGCTCCGATCTGATGCAGGCGACAGTAGGCTTCCACCATGGGCTGGATGATCCAGGTGCCGGCAGCCCCGGCGCGCGGTGCGGCACAGGCTTCCATCACTTGCCGGAAAGCGCTGTCCAGCGTTACCCGGTAGCGGCGATTGCGCAGCGTCTTGTCCAGCGAACGGCTGACACGCAGCCTGGATGGAAACAGCACCATGCGCTGTGCCGGCGACCACCACAGAATGGGTTCACCCTCGGAAAACCACGGGAAAATGCCCTGGGAGTACCCCAGCAGCAGGCGCGCCGGCGACAGGTCGCCACCAGCAGCCAACAAACCGTCCGGTTCGGCCAATGCAGTACGAACCGGAGGAAAAACCAGCTCGTGCCCGAGCCAGGGAATCATTACTTGCTGCCGGTTTTGCCCTGGCAGCTCAGGCATTCGCCATACAGATACAGCGCGTGTTCGGCAATGCGAAATCCGTGCTGCTCGGCGATGCGGTCCTGCAAGGCCTCGATTTCAGGATCGAAGAATTCCATCACGCTGCCGCACTTCACGCACACCATGTGGTCGTGGTGACCACCCTGGTTAAGCTCGTACACGGCCTTGCCGGATTCGAAATGGTGGCGTACCAGAATGCCGGCCTGCTCGAACTGGGTCAGCACGCGGTAAATGGTGGCCAGACCGATGTCGATATTCTCGGCCAGCAGTTTGCGATAGACATCTTCGGCCGACAGGTGGCGATCATCGGTCATCTCGAACAGGTCGAGAATTTTCAGACGCGGGCCGGTGGCTTTCAGGCCGATATCTTTAAGGTGACTGGCTTTGCTCATCGTGATATAAATTAGGTCGATTTTTGAAGCATGATAAAGCCTTTTTCCGGCTTTGCCTAACACCGCCAGTTAAATATAATCCTCAGCCCATCGGAGTCTCATGCGCGCCCTGATCATCGCTGCCGTCATCGCCCTCTCCGGCTGCACCTCCATGAATCCCATCAACTGGATTACCCCCCACAAGATGGAAATCCAGCAAGGCAACTATGTCACTGAAGATGCCGTGGCCAAGCTCAAGCCCGGCATGACCCGCTCCCAGGTGCGTTTCCTGCTGGGTACGCCGCTACTGACAGATGCTTTCCACAACAACCGCTGGGATTACCCCTATCAGGACACCAAGCAAGGCAAGCTGGTGGACAAGACCCTGCTGACCGTATTCTTTGAAGGTGACACCATGGTACGGGTTGAAGGCACGGCCCAGCCGGCCGAGCGCGCCATCCTGCCGCTTGATGCCTCTGCCCCCGCCCAGCAAGCCCAGCCTGCCGCCCAGGAAGCCCCCAAGCAATGAGTGAACTGAATATCGTCATCGTCGGCGCCGCCGGCCGCATGGGCCGCACGCTGATCGAATCCGTACTGGCCACCCCCGGCGCACGCCTGCATGCCGCCGTGGATCGCGCCGCTTCCGACTTCATCGGCCAGGACGCCGGCCTGTTCATCGGCCAGCAAACCGGGGTGAAGATTTCCAGCGATTTTGCCGCCGCGCTGTCCGGTGCGGATGTCGTCATCGACTTTACCCGTCCGGAAGCCACATTGGGCTATCTGCAGCAGTGCCAGCAGCACGGCGTGCAGATGATCATCGGCACCACTGGTTTTGATGATGCCGGCAAGGCTGCCATCAAGGCTGCCGCCGAGAAGATCGGCATCGTGTTTGCCTCCAACTTCAGCGTCGGGGTGAACCTCACCTTCAAGCTGCTGGACATGGCCGCGCGGGTGCTCAACGAGGGCTACGATATCGAGATCACCGAGGCACACCACCGATTCAAGGTGGATGCGCCTTCCGGCACCGCACTGCGCATGGGCGAAGTGATTGCCGATGCCCTGGGCCGTGATCTCAAGGAATGCGCAGTGTATGGCCGTGAAGGGGTGACCGGCGAACGCGACCCCAACACCATCGGCTTTGCCACCGTGCGTGCCGGTGATGTGGTGGGCGACCATACCGTGCTGTTCGCCACCCTGGGCGAACGGGTGGAAATCACCCACAAGGCTTCCAGCCGCGCCACTTTTGCCAACGGTGCCGTACGTGCCGCCAAATGGCTGTCGGCCAAGCCGTCCGGCCTGTTCGACATGCAAGACGTGCTGGGCCTGCGCTAAGGCCTGCGGGAGCCTGGCCGTCCGGCCGGCTCCCTTTCCCCCTGATGATCCGCCTCTCCCTGCTCTGCCAATGCCTGCTGGCCGCCCTGCTGCTGACTTGCCTCGGTTCGCTGCTGCACGGCAGTGGCCTGATCGGCCCCATGCTGCACGGCAATCAGCCGCTGCCGGCGCTGCAACTGCAGCTATTGTTGCAGCTGCGCCTGCCACGCCTGCTGGTCGCCATCTGCAGCGGCATGCTGCTGAGCAGTGCCGGCGCCGCCATCCAGGCCCGCTTTCGCAATCCGCTGGCCGAACCCGGCCTGCTCGGCATCTATAGCGGGGCTGCCCTGGCCGCCGCGCTGGCGCTCAGCCTGGGCGGCGGCATCCTGCCGGTTTCGCTGGCCGGCTTTGCCGGCAGCCTGCTGACGCTATGGCTGATACGGCTGCTGGCCTCCCCGAATGGCCAGGGCAGCCGGCTGATCCTGTCCGGCGTGGCCATCGCGGCCTTGCTGGGCAGCCTGCTGACCCTGTTGATCACCACCCTGCCCGATGGCGCCCTGCGCAGCATCACCTTCTGGCTGATGGGCAGCTTCGCCAGTGCCGAATGGCCGCAGGCCTGGCTGTTGCTGCTGGCCACACCGCTGGTCTGGCTGGGCCTGTTTCGCCACTGGCGCTTGCTCAATGCCCTGCAGCTGGGCGAGGCCACGGCCTTCCATCTGGGTTTTGATCTGCAGCGCGGCGCATGGCTGGTGGTCTGCCTTGCCTCCATTGCGGCCGGCGTGGTGGTGTCCAGCTGCGGCATGATCGGCTTTGTCGGCTTGCTGGCACCGCACCTGACCCGGCTACTGACCGGCAGTGATGCCCGCCGCCTGCTGCTGGCAGCCCCGCTGCTGGGTGCCTGGCTGACAGTCAGTGCCGACTGGCTGGCACGCAGCCTGCTGGCGCCCGCGGAGCTGCCGGTTGGCGTCATCACCAGCCTGCTGGGTGCTCCGTTTTTCCTGTGGCTGCTGCGACGAGAACAGGAGTCACCGCGTGCTTGAGCTGGAACAGGTCTGTTTGCAGCGCGCGGGCAAGCGGCTGCTCTGGCAGGTCTCGCTACAGGCGGTGCCTGGCGAGCTGTGCGTCATCCTCGGCCCCAATGGCGCGGGCAAGAGTACCCTGCTGCAAGTGATGTCGGGCTATCTGCGCCCGGACAGTGGCCGTGTGCGGCTGGGCGGGCAGGATACGGCGGGGCTGAGCCCGGCACGGCTGGCCAGCCTGCGTGCGGTGGTGGAACAACAGGCGGCGACCCCATCCGGCTGGCGGGTGCAAGAGCTGGTGGCGGCCGGCGCTTACCTTGCCGCTCCCGCACAACAGGCGGCGGCGATGGCGCGGGCACTGGCCCTGACGGACACCAGCAGGCTGGCCCAACGCCGGCTGGACAGCCTGTCCGGTGGCGAGGCACAGCGCGCCCATCTGGCACGCGCACTCTGCCAGTTGCTGGCATCAACACAGCCGGAGCGCTATTTATTGCTGGATGAGGCGACGGCGGCGCTGGACTTCGCCATTGCCGACAGCCAGATGGCGCAATGGCGGCAGCTGGCGCAGGACTTGCACATCGGCGTGGTGGCGGTGCTGCACGACCTGAACCTGGCGCTGCGCCATGCCGACCGTGTCTTACTGCTGCAGGATGGCTGCAGCATCGCTTTTGGCCGCACCGCCGACATCATGCAGCAAGCGCGGCTGGAGGCCATTTACGGTATCCGTCTGGCGGAATTGATCAGCCCGGATGCCGGCATCCGGGCCTTTGTCCCGCACACTCCCCGCTGACCCGCTACAGCCGCTGCAAATCCAGGCTGGACTTCACCTCGAAGCGCTGGGTGATGCTGCCATCGCTGTCGGCACTTTCCAGCCGCACATCAAAGCCCCACAAGCGCCCGACATGCTTGAGCACCTCCTGCGCACTGCCCTCGTCCAGCGGGCGGCGATTGTGCATGGTATGGCGCAGCGTCAGGCTGCGATCCCCCCGCACATTGACCGACCACACCTGGATATTGGGTTCGCGTGAGCCCAGATTGTATTGCTCGGCCAGCTTGCTGCGGATATCGCGATAACCCATTTCATCGTGGATGGCCGACACTTCCAGCTTGTCTTCATGGTCATCGTCGCGAATGGCAAACAGGCGGAAATCGCGAATCAGCTTGGGCGACAGGTATTGCGAAATAAAGCTTTCGTCCTTGAAATTCTTCATGGCGAATTCCAGCGAGCTGCGCCAGTCGGTACCGGCCAGGTCGGGAAACCAGGCCCGGTCCTCTTCGGTGGGGGCTTCGCAAATGCGCTTGATGTCCTGGTACATGGAAAAGCCCAGGGCATACGGGTTGATGCCGTTATACCAGCGTGCCGTCACCGGTGGCTGGTACACCACATTGGTGTGGCTCTGCAAAAACTCCATCATGAAGCCATCGGTCACCAGGCCCTTGTCGTACAGGCGGTTGAGAATGGTGTAGTGCCAGAAAGTGGCCCAGCCCTCGTTCATCACCTGGGTCTGCCGTTGCGGGTAGAAATACTGCGCCACCTTGCGCACGATGCGTACCAGCTCGCGCTGCCACGGCTCCAGCAGTGGCGCGGATTTTTCGATGAAATACAGCAGGTTTTCCTGCGGCTCGGCCGGAAAGCGTGCTGGTTCGCGATTGGCATCGTCCTTGTCGCGCTTGGGAATGGTGCGCCACAGGTCGTTGACCTGCATTTGCAGATATTGCTCGCGCTCCTCCTGCCGTGCCTGCTCCTTGGCCAGCGACAGCTTCTGCGGCCGCTTGTAGCGGTCCACGCCGTAGTTCATCAGCGCATGGCAGGAGTCCAGCAGCATTTCCACTTCGTCGATGCCATAGCGCTCCTCGCATTTGCTGATGTAGGACTTGGCAAACACCAGGTAGTCGACAATGGCCGAGGCGTCGGTCCAGGCGCGGAACAGGTAATTGCCCTTGAAAAAGCTGTTGTGGCCATAGGCGGCATGGGCAATCACCAGCGCCTGCATGGTCATGGAATTTTCTTCCATCAGGTAGGCAATACAGGGGCTGGAGTTGATGACGATTTCGTAGGCCAGCCCCATCTGGCCGCGCTTGTAGCTTTTTTCGGTGGCGACAAAGTGCTTGCCGAAGCTCCAGTGATGGTAGTTCACCGGCATGCCCACCGAGGAGTAGGCATCCATCATCTGTTCGGCGGTAATCACTTCCAGCTGGTTGGGATAGACATCCAGCTGGAATTCATCCACTGCAATCTTGCGGATTGCGCGGTCGTATTCTTCGATCAGGTCGAAGGTCCATTCGGACCCGGTGGAAATGGGTGTCATGCTGCATTCCCCTTGGCGGCCGGCCCTGGCGCTCAGGCGCGCGTGGCTGGCTGGCGTTTGAACAGCTCCCGGAATACCGGATAAATATCGGAGGCCGAGCGGATTTTCTGCATGGCGAAATGCCGCTGGCGTTCCTTGACCTTGAGGTACTCGTACCAGAGGTTTTGCGGCTCGCCTTCGGTGATTTCGATGTAGGCGAAATACTGGCAATAGGGCAGCAGTTGTTCGTCCATGATGCGGCCGCAATTGGCCGAGTCGCTATCCCAGTTGTCGCCATCCGAAGCCTGGGCGGCATAGATATTCCACTCGCTGCCGCTGTAGCGCTTCTTGACGATGTCCGCCATCAGGTTGAGCGCCGAGGACACCACCGTCCCACCGCTTTCACGCGAATGGAAGAAGTCCTCCTCGTTCACTTCCACCGCACTGGTGTGATGGCGGATGAACACCACTTCGATCTTGTCGTAGTTCCGCTGCAAGAACAGGTAGAGCAGGATGAAGAAGCGCTTGGCCATGTCCTTTTTCTGCTCGTCCATCGAGCCGGATACGTCCATGATGCAGAACATCACCGCCTGGCTGGTGGGCTTGGGCTGCTTGATGCGGTTGTTGTAGCGCAGATCAAAGGGGTCGATGAAGGGGATGCTGGCCAGCTTTTCGCGCAGCAGGTGGATGCGCTTGCGCTGGTCGCGCACTTCCAGCGCGCTTTCCTCATCCGACTCCAGCAACTGGTCCAGGTCTTCCTCGGCCTCGCCCAGGCTGGCCAGGGTCGGCGCGGCCATGGCCACCCGCCGCGCCAGTGCGCCACGCAGGGAGCGCACGATGCTGATATTGGCCGGGGTGCCGTCATTGGTATAGCCGGCGCGTACCTGCTTGAGTTCTTCCACCCCCATCAGCTGGGTCTTGATCAGGTTGGGCAGGGCCAGGTCGTCGAAGAACACATTGAGGAATTCTTCGCGCGACAGCTCGAACACGAAGTCGTCCTCACCTTCGCCATCCTGGCTGGCCTTGCCGCCCCCTCCGCCGCCACCGCCACCTTGCGGGCGTTGAATGCGATCCCCCCGGATGAATTCCTCATTGCCCGGATGCACCTGTTCGCGCACGCCGCCCTGGCCGTGGTGAAATACCGGCTCGGAAATATCCTTGACCGGAATGGAGACTTTTTCGCCGCTCTCGATATCGGTGATACTGCGCCCCTTCACCGCACGCGAAACGGCTTCCTTGATCTGCGCCTTGAAGCGGCGCAAGAAACGCTCGCGATTGACCGCGGACTTGTTCTTGCCGTTCAGGCGTCTGTCTATGATGTGGGACATGGCAACCTCGCTGTTGTCTCCTGCGGCCCGGCAGGTCGATCGACACGACCACCGCTTTGTCCACCCGCAGCCATCCGGGCCAAGCCGGACCCTATCCTTTTAGACAGGCCGGACCAGAATCGGTGCCGGACAGCCGCGTGTCGCCACCCGGCTGCCGGCGCTTGCTCAGGAGGACTTGCGCACCCGCAGATACCATTCGCACAGCAGGCGGACCTGCTTGGCGGTGTAGCCCTTTTCCACCATGCGGTTGACGAAGTCTTCGTGCTTCTTGGCATCCTCCACGCTGGCCTTGGCATTGAAGGAAATCACCGGCAGCAGCTCTTCGGTATTGGAGAACATCTTCTTCTCGATCACCGTGCGCAGCTTTTCATAGCTGGTCCAGGTCGGGTTCTTGCCGCCGTTATTGGCCCGGGCGCGCAGCACGAAATTGACGATTTCGTTGCGGAAGTCCTTGGGATTGGAAATCCCGGCCGGTTTTTCGATTTTCTCCAGTTCGCCATTGAGCGAGGTGCGGTCGAAGATTTCGCCGGTATCCTGATCGCGGTATTCCTGGTCCTGAATCCAGTAGTCGGCGAAGGTGACATAGCGGTCGAAAATGTTCTGGCCGTATTCAGAGTAGCTTTCCAGATAGGCGGTCTGGATCTCCTTGCCGATGAACTCGACATACTTGGGCGCCAGATACTCTTTCAGGAAGGTCAGGTACTTCTGCTCCTGCTCGGCCGGGAACTGCTCGCGCTCCACCTGCTGTTCCAGCACATACAGCAGGTGCACCGGGTTGGCCGCCACTTCCTGGTTGTCGAAGTTAAACACCTTGGACAGGATCTTGTAGGCAAAGCGGGTCGACAGGCCATTCATGCCCTCGTCTACCCCGGCATAATCGCGGTACTCCTGCAGCGACTTGGCCTTGGGATCGGTGTCTTTCAGATTCTCCCCGTCATACACCTGCATCTTGCTGAAGAGGCTGGAGTTTTCGGTCTCCTTCAGCCGCGACAGAATGGCAAACTGCGCCATCATCTTCAGCGTTCCCGGTGCGCACGGCGCATTGCCCAGGGAAGAGTTGCGGATCAGCTTGTCGTAGATCTTGATCTCTTCGGTCACGCGCAGGCAGTACGGCACCTTGACGATATAGATACGGTCGAGGAAGGCCTCGTTGTTCTTGTTGTTGCGGAACTGCTTCCACTCCGACTCATTGGAGTGGGCCAGCACGATGCCATCAAACGGGATGGCGCCAAAGCCTTCGGTACCCTTGAAATTGCTTTCCTGGGTGGCGGTCAGCAGCGGGTGCAACACCTTGATGGGGGCCTTGAACATTTCCACGAATTCCAGCAGACCCTGGTTGGCCAGGCAGAGGCCACCGGAGTAGCTGTAGGCATCCGGGTCGTCCTGGGCGTATTTTTCCAGTTTGCGGATGTCCACCTTGCCCACCAGCGAGCTGATGTCCTGGTTGTTCTCGTCACCCGGCTCGGTTTTGGCCACGGCAATCTGCCGCAGTACCGACGGGTAGCGTTTCACCACCTTGAACTGGCCGATGTCGCCATTGAATTCGTGCAGCCTTTTCACCGCCCACGGGCTGGGAATGGTCTTGAGATAACGGCGCGGAATGCCGAATTCCTCTTCCAGAATGGCACCGTCTTCTTCCACATTGAACAGGCCCAGCGGCGACTCGTTTAGCGGGCTGCCTTTCAGGCAATAGAAGGGCACCTGCTCCATCAGCTCCTTCAGCTTTTCGGCAATCGACGACTTGCCGCCGCCCACCGGCCCCAGCAGGTAGAGAATCTGTTTCTTTTCTTCCAGCCCCTGGGCGGCATGGCGGAAATAGGCCACCACCTGCTCGATCACTTCCTCGGTGCCGTAAAACTCGCGGAAGGCGGGATAGACCTTGATGACCTTGTTGGAAAAGATGCGCGACAGACGCTGGTCGTGACGGGTATCCACCAGTTCCGGTTCGCCAATGGCGGCCAGCATGCGCTCGGAAGCCGTGGCATAAGCAGCTGGATCTCGTTTGCAGATCTCCAGATACTCCTGGATGGTGTATTCCTCTTCACGCGTCTTGTCGTAACGGGAGGCGTAGTGGCTCAAGATGTCCGGGTGCATGGCTCTCTCCTGGCTGGTTGCAGGGGCGCGCACGGCGTGCATGGTGCACCCGCATTCCCCTGGCAAAATTAGAGTACTGACTGGTTTTCAGATTCTCTTTTTCTGGGTATAGCACATGCGCCAAGGAGCAAGAATAAAAGCGAGGCAATCAGGACTTTCGGCATAACAGCCCGGTAAGTCACTGAATTTTATTGAGAAATATCTTGATATGACCAAAGAAAAAACTAAGCTGTTAAATTCCCAGCTGGCATTTTAAGAAAATAAATGTTTTAAATCATGCACATACAAAAACATCAGGCAGATGACTCTGCCTGAAAGAATAATGTATCAATTTGCAAGCAGATGTTTCAGCTCTTGCGCTCGATAATGCGCGTGCCGATTTCATAGACCTGCCCGCGCTTGACCTCATTGCAGCGGCGCACTTCCACCTCGGCCTCCAGCGGCTTGCCTGGCAAGCCACCCAGCGCGGGGGCCAGCACGATGACCGACAAGCGCTCACCATGCTGCGGTACATAGGACGAGCGAAAGGCCATGCCGTCTACCGACAGGTCGACACATTCGCCATAGTGGGTTTCGCCGGTGTGCAGCGAGCGGATGCGGGCCTTGCACCCCATCTGCAAGCGGCGCGCGCCACGGCGTTCATGGTAAGGATCAAACGGCGGCACCGGGCAGTCTCCCATCCAGGTAGGCGGCCAGCCAGTGCAGGCCGACAATGGATTTGCTGTCGCAGATTTCACCGGACAGCGCCATCTGCATCACCTGCTCCAGCGGCAGGGTCAGCACCTCGAGAAACTCGCCTTCGTCCAGTTGCCGTTCGCCGGCTTGCAGCCCTTCGGCCAGGTAGTAGCTGATCTGTTCGTTGGAATAACCGATGCAGGGATAGGCCGTCCCCAGATAACGCCAGCTGGCCGCCTGGTAGCCGGTTTCTTCCAGCAGCTCGCGGCGGGCCGTCTGCTCTGGTGCTTCGTCGGGATCGATCTTGCCGGCAGGAATCTCCAGAAACACCCGGCCGGCCGGATAGCGGTATTGCCGCTCCAGCACCAGTTGCCGGTCCGGCGTCAGCGCCAGGATGGCCACGGCACCGGGGTGCAGGATGTACTCGCGGCTGGCATGCGACTCATCCGGCAGCAGTACCTTGTCCTTGTGTACCTTGAGAAAGCCCCCCTCATACACCAGCTCCGACTGCAGTTTCTTTTCAACAAGATCCACGTGCTGCCTTTCTGTTTTTCCAGTTTCGAATCACGGCACAGCGCCAGCCCAGCATCACCAAGACATAGCCGCACAAGGCCAGACCCAGCCCCATGACCAGCAAACCGAGCAAGAGGGGCCAGCCCAGCGACAGCAACCAGTGCGCCAGCTGCAATGCCCACTGCTCAAGCGGCAGCGCCTCCCAGGATGGAGGCTGGCTCATTGTACCTGCAGCCGGCTCACCCAGTAACAGCAGTCCACAGGAATAGGCCAGAAAATAAAGTGGCAGGATGGTGAGCGGATTGCTGTACAGCGTGGCCAGCAAGGCGGCCGGCAGATTGACGCGCAGACACAGCGCCAGCAGCACGGTGGCCAGCCGCTTGGGTGGACCCGGCAGCAAACCGGTGAGCAGACCAAGCGCCACGCCCTGCGCCACCTTGCGCCGCTGCACCGCCCAGCAGGCTGGCTGGTCCAGCCAGCGCCCCAGCCAGCCCAGGCCAGGGCGGCCCAACAGCTGATGCCGGTAAGCACTGAGACGGCGGATTGTTGTTCGCAAGCAACGCATGGCCAGCCACTTTCCCGTTGTCGTAATGCCACACCGCGGGGACGGCGCAGATAAAAGAGGTTGTCAAACGCCGCGGAATAAATTAAACAAGCGTTTGAATTAAGTGGGCGTAACATCACCCCCTGCCCACACCAGCCATTCGACCCGGAAAACCCGGGCAGCGCAACCAACAGGAGAGACCCCATGCCCACATACAAAGCCCCGCTGCGCGACTTTGACTTTGTGCTCAACGAACTGATCAAGGTACAGGACATCATCCCCGCCCTGCCCGGCTACGAGGAAGCCACCCAGGACATCTTCACTTCCTACCTGGAAGCCGCTGCCCAGTTTTGCGAAAGCGAACTGGCCCCGCTGAACCGCCAGGCCGACGAAGAAGGCTGCCAGTTCGACCCCAGCACCAAGGCGGTCACCACCCCGCCGGGCTTCAAGGAAGCCTACAAGCAGTATTGCGAGCTGGGTTTCCCGGCACTGGACTGTGACCCGGCCTATGGTGGCCAGGGCATGCCCAAATCGCTGGCTTTCCCGATCATGGAAATGCAGTGCTCGTCCAATGTGGCCTGGTCGATGTATCCCGGCCTGTCGCATGGCGCTTATGCCGCCATCCACGCCCATGGCACGGCAGAACAGAAAGCCACCTATCTGCCGCGCCTGGTGGACGGCAGCTGGACCGGCACCATGTGCCTGACCGAACCGCATTGCGGCACCGACCTGGGCTTGCTGAAAACCCGCGCCGAACCGAATGGCGACGGCAGCTACAGCATTACCGGCACCAAGATTTTCATCTCGGCCGGCGAACACGACCTGTCCGATAACATCATCCACCTGGTACTGGCCCGTTTGCCGGATGCGCCCAAGGATGTGAAGGGCATTTCCCTGTTCATCGTGCCGAAGTACCACGCCGACGGCAGCCGCAATCCGGTGGCCTGCGGCAGCCTGGAACACAAGATGGGCATCAAGGCCAATGCCACGGCGGTGATCAATCTGGATGGTGCCAAGGGCTATCTGATTGGCGAAGCCAACAAGGGCCTGTCCTGCATGTTCACCATGATGAATGCGGCGCGTCTGGGCTGCGGCATGCAGGGTCTGGGCATTGGCGAAGCCTCGTTCCAGGGTGCGCTGGCCTATGCCCGCGAGCGGCTGCAAATGCGTGCGCTCACCGGAGCCAAATGTCCGGACAAGGCAGCCGACCCCATCATCGTGCATCCGGACGTGCGCCGCATGCTGCTGACCCAGAAAGCCTATACCGAGGCCGGCCGCGCGCTCACCGCCCTGCTCGCCCTGCAACTGGATATCGAGGACAAGCACCCGGATGCCGCCGCCCGCCAGGATGCGGCCGATCTGGTGGCCCTGCTCACCCCGGTGGCCAAGGCTTTCATGACCGACAATGGCTATGAGGCCGCCAATATGGGCATGCAGGTGTTCGGTGGCCACGGTTTCATTCGTGAATGGGGCATGGAGCAACTGGTGCGTGACTGCCGCATTTCGCAGATTTACGAAGGCACCAATGGCATCCAGGCCATCGACCTGCTGGGCCGCAAGGTATTGCTGGATCAGGGCCAGAAGCTGCGCAAGTTCACCAAGCAGATTCACCAGTTCTGCCAGGCCAACGAAGGCAATGACAAGCTGGCCGAATATATCGCGCCACTGAGCAAGCTGATGAAGGATGTGGGCGAAATCACCATGGGCATCGGCATGGCCAGCCTGCAGAACAAGGACGAAGCCGGCGCGGCAGCCAGCGACTATCTGCGCCTGATCGGCCATCTGAGCTATGCCTGGCTGTGGGCGCGCATGGCAGAAGTGGCGCACGCCCGCCTGGGCCAGGGCGATGATGCCTTCTACCAGGCCAAGATTGCCACCGGCCGCTTCTACATGGCCAAGCTCTTCCCCGAAGTGCATACCCTGCTGGCCCGCATCAAGGGCGGTGCTGCGCCGCTGATGGCGCTGGATGAGGAACACTTCGCCTTCTGATTGCTTGTTCGACTCCACTGATACGGCCCTGCGGGGCCGTTTTTTTGTGGGGCGCGGATTGTCGTGACGGAACCGCCCGCACAAAAAAAAGCCCGGAAAACCGGGCTTGTAAATAAAGGAATGAAAAAAAGAGAGCTCGTACTCTCGTTTTTCATTCTAATCAAAACCATTCCGGCCTGCCATGCTTTTTGCATGACCGGCCGGGAAAGCACAGAGGGCGCAGCCTGAGCCCGCTCAGGACTGCAAATAAATCACATGGCTATGGGTGTATTCGTACAGGCCATTCTTGCCATCGGCCCCGCCGATGCCGGATTGGCGGACCCCGGCATGGAAACCTTGCATCGCTTCGAAATTTTCCCGGTTGATGTAGGTCTCGCCAAAATCCAGTTCGCGCATCGCCTGCATCGCCTTGCCCAGATCACGGGTGTAGAGGGATGAAGTGAGGCCGTAGCTCGAGTCATTGGCCAGGGCAATCGCCTCCTCCAGGCTGTCCACCACCTGTATGGGCAATACCGGGCCGAAAATCTCTTGCCGCATGATGTCCATCTGCCCATGACATGCCGCCAGCACCGTGGGCTGGAAGTGGAAACCGGCCCCCAGCTCGGCCACCTGGCCACCGGTAATCAACTGCGCCCCCTCCTGCAGCGCCTGCGCCACCTTGGCCTGCACCCTTTGCAGTGCCTGACGGTTGATCAACGGCCCCATGTCGATATCCGGCCTTGCCAGCGGATCGCCATAGCGGGTTGCCGCCATGGCGCTGGCTATCTTGTCGATGAAAGCATCTGCCACCTTGCGCTCGACATACACCCGTTCGGCACAGTTACATACCTGGCCGGTATTGATGACCCGTGAGGCGTGGATGGCCCTGACCGCCAGATCGAGATCAGCATCGGCCAGCACGATGGCCGGTGCCTTGCCCCCCAGCTCCAGATTCAGTTTGGTGATATGCGGCGCCGCCGCGGCTGCAATGCGCGCACCGGTCGCCACGCTGCCGGTAAAGCTGATCATGTCGACGGCAGCACTGCCGGCCAGCTCAGCCCCGGTCTGTGCCTGGCCATACAGCACATTGAACACCCCGGCCGGCAAAGCTGACTGCGCCACCAGCTGGCTGAACAGATGGCAGTTGATCGGCGTTTCCTCGCTGGGCTTGATCACGATGGTATTGCCGGTCAGCAGGGCCGGTGCCATCTTGCGGGCAATCAGAAAGAAAGGAAAATTCCAGGGTAGGATGCCGGCCACCACACCCAATGGCTTGCGCAGCAGGAATATCTGCTCGCCGGCGCGGTCGCTGCTGATAACCTCGCCTTCAATGCGTCTGGCCCATTCGGCCATGTAGTCCAGGTAATCGGCCGTAAAGTGCACTTCAATGTTGGCCAGCGCCAGGGTTTTGCCTTGTTCTGCGGTAATGGTATGGGCCAGCGCCTCTGCTTGCTGGCGAATCAGCGTGGCAATACTGCGCAGAAATCCGGCGCGCTCGATGGCCGGGCGCGCTGGGCGGCGCGCGCTGCGGCCATCGCCTCGGCCACCTCCGCCGCCGAAGCCTGTGGCGAGTAAGCCAGCAGCGTGCCTTTAGCCGGATTGTGCACCGCATGGTAATCGTGGCCTGCGACAAAATGGCCGTTGATGTAATGCTGCAATTGCAGAATGTCGGACATCAGAATGCTCCTGAAAAGTGATGGTGCTGCCGCAGCGCTGCAATGCCGCCGCCAGCGCTGGGCTAATAAGCACGGCTGCTGCCAACCGGGCCGGGGCAGGCGCGGAAGCGTGCCAGGCTGGCCAGCGCGGCCTGACGCAACAGGGGGATGTCGATGCTGATGGCCATGAAGCTGCAGCCCCACTCGGCATAGCGCCGGGCATCCTGCTCATTGGGCGCCAGAATGCCGCAGGCCTTGCCCTGCTCCAGACAGCAGGCAATGGTGTGGCGGATGCCGTGCTGGACATCGGCATGGCTGGCATCCCCCGCGTGGCCCATGCTGGTGGATAAATCCGCCGGGCCGATAAAGATGGCATCCACGCCGTCCACAGCAGCGATCTGCGCCGCGTTTGCCACGCCGAGGGGAGATTCGATCTGCACCACCAGGCAGAGCGACTGCGCTGCCTGGCGAATGTAGTCCGGTACGGCATCCCAGCGGGCGGCGCGGATCAGCCCGCCGCCGACACCGCGACTCCCCGCTGGCGGATAGTGCATGGCCCGCACCAGGGCCGCGGCCTGCGCCGCCGTCTCCACCATCGGCACCATCAGCGTTTGCGCACCGATATCCAGTACCTGCTTGATCAGCACCGGGTCATGGCTGGGAATGCGTAGCACGGGATGGACCGGATAGGCGGCTACCGCCTGTAATTGCGGCAACAGGTCGGCCAGGGTATTGGGGGCATGCTCGCCATCCAGCAGAATCCAGTCGTGACCGGTGGTCGCCAGGATTTCTGCCACATAAGACGAAGCCGTGCCCGCCCAGATGCCGTACAAGGGAGCAGATGAGGGCAGCTGCCCTAAGGCAGATTTGAAAGGATTCAGCTGCATCGGCAACTCCTATTGCAGATTGACATACATGCCACCATCCACCAGCAGGCTGGCCCCGGTGACATAACGCGCCAGGTCCGAGGCCAGGAATACCGCCGGGCCGACCAGATCTTCCGGCTGCCCCAGCCGCCCCAGCGGGATGCGGTTTTGCATATAGCTGCGCTTGTGCGGATCGGCCAGATCCTGGCGGTTGATGTCGGTTTCTATGGTGCCCGGCAGCAAGGCATTGCAGCGGATGCCAAGCGGCCCCAGCGCAATGGCGCAGGACTGCATCAGCGACAGCAAACCGGCCTTGGTGGGGGTGTAGTGCGTCTGCATGGCGCCGCCCACCAGGGCACTGATGGAGCTGACCGCGATGATGGCGCCGCCCTCGCCCTGCTGCTGCATCTGCCGTGCGGCCGCCTGTACGGCAAAATAGGCCCCGTTGAGATTGGTATTCACCGTGCGGTAATAGGTCTCGCGTGGCATGTCCAGAAAGGCGTGAAAGGGACAGATGCCGGCATTGCTGATAAAGACATCCACTCCGCCCAGCTGCTCCACGGCACCGGCGATCAGCGCGGCACCGGTATCGGGGTCGCCGATATCGCCGGCCAGATCAGCCACCTTGCGCCCCAGAACCTCAATCTGCTGACGCAGGGTCAGGATGTCATCCTCATTGCTGCGGCCGCTGTGGCCCAGCATCACATCCGCCCCATGGCGGGCACAGCCCAGTGCAATGGCCCGCCCTATGCCACGGGACGCCCCGGTAATCACCACTCGCTTACCTGCTAACAACATCGCTTTGTCTCCTCAGGAATACCGGCGATACAAGCCCGATGTGCTACAGCAAACCCTTGATCCCATGCTCACCACCACAGGCCAGGACCAAGGACAAATCCCCTTGTGCCAGCCGCCCTTAATGGTCGGCACTACCAAAACCCACCAGGCCGATGGCGGCAATGATGACCACGATGCCCAGCAACAAGGTGCGGCGGGTTTGCGGCGCCGTGCCACGCCATTCGCCCAGACAGACACCCCAGATATTGGAAATCAGGATGATGAAAGACATGTGCAGCACCCAGGAGCTGGTGGGGTTGTGCAAACGGCTCTCGCCCATGCCGTAGAAGAAGAACTGCAAATACCACAGCAAGCCGCCCAGCGCGCACAGCAGGTAATTGCGCAGCAAGGGGGTATTGCGATTGACGAACTCGCCCAGACTGCGACGGCGCAAGGACAGGCGCAGACACCACAGCGCATTGGTGGTGAGGCCACCGAGCATGATGACGGCAAAGGTCAGGTTGTTCATGAACAGGGAGTTGGCCCCCTGGCTCACTGCGGCCAGTGCCAGTGGCTTGCCCGCGTTGATGCCGTAGCTGAAACAGGCGCTCAGGCAACCGGACACCAGGGCGACGGCGATGCCCTTTTTCATATTGAATTCCTGAACCGCGCTTTGCTTGGTCGCCAGATCGACTTCACGCTCCTTGCGCATGCCGGCCATGCCGCATAACACGATGCCGATCAGCGAGCCCAGCACCCCCAGCAGCACCATCTGCCCGCCGCGGCTGAGCAGCATCTGGCTTAGCCGCAATCCATCCTCGCGCCCGAACAGGTCATTGAACAGCGGCGGCATCAGGGCACCCAGCGCCGAGGTCAGGCCCATGATGATGGACATGCCCAGCGACAGGCCGATATAGCGCATGGCCAGGCCAAAGGTGAGGCCGCCAATGCCCCATAACACGCCGAAGAAGTAAGTCCATCCCAGCGTCGCCCGCTCCGCCGTTTCCAGAATGAAAGCAAAGCCGGGAATGGTCAGGAAAATCGCCAGCCACGGGGCAATCAGCCAGGAAAACAAGCCGCCCAGTAGCCAGAAGTTTTCCCAGGACCACAGCCGGACGCTGCGATAGGGCAGGTAAAAACTGGCGGATGAAAACGAGCCGATGAAATGGAACAACAGACCCAGCAGAATGATGGCCATCTGACTAGCCTCCCAATTGGTAGAAACGCCAGGCGTTGTCGGCAAACATGGCACGCCGCTCATGGGATGCCTCCTGTGCCAGCAAATGGTCATAGGCTTGCCATAGCCGGCGGTAGGAGGTGTACAGGCTGCATACCGGGAAATTGGAAGCAAACATGCAACGTGCACTGCCAAAGGCGTCGATGGCCTCGTACACCAGCGGCCGCAGACTGTCCTCGGTCCAGTGGTGGTCGAGCATGCCGAAACCGCTCAGCTTTACCTGCACATTCGGGCAGGCTGCCAGCGCCCGCATGCCATCGCGCCACATGCGCCAGCCGGCCGGAGCATGGCGATCCACATACATGCCGGCATGGTTCAGCGCAAAGCGCACCCCCGGATAACGCCGCGCCAGCGCAGCGGCCTCCCGCATTTGGGAGGGGTAGATTTGCAATTCGAAGATCAGCTTGTGGCGCTCCAGCAGGGCCATGCCCAGCTGCCATTGCGTCTCGCGCATATAGTGGCGGCCCACGTAGTCGAACTGCGGATCGGCATGGACATTCAGAATCTGCCGCACACCACGCACGCGGGTGGAAGCGGCCAGTTGCCGGGCCAGCTGATCCGCCGCCTGCGGGCTGGCCAGATCGAGAAAGGGCAGCAACACGACGGGCAACTGCTTGCCGGAGAAATCCAGCATCTGCTCCAGTTGCCGGGTTTCCTCCAGCGCATCCGTCGCATTGGCTTCGACATGCACCACCCCGGCCAGCTCGATATCGGCCTGCTCGGCCAGCTGCCGCAAATCTTCCAGCCTGAAATCGCGTGCCAGCGCGGCATAATCTCCCAACAGATTCGGCTGGCGCCGGCTCAGCCAGGGGTACTGCTTGCCTTGCAGCCACCAGAAATGGCAATGGGCGTCTACGATGCGCATGGCGGCCCCTCCCCCGTGCTCAGCACAAACATGCTGTGCAAGCCAACCTGTACCGGCGAAAGGTCCGGCTGGGTCTCCATGATGTCGGCCATATGGGCCCACCATTGCTGCATCACCGGCAGGCTGGGCAGTTCCGCCAGCCTGTCGGGCTGCCGGCAGTACAGCACGGCAAACAAGGCGTCATCATGGTCATCATGAAAAATGCGGTACTCGACAATGCCGGCATCCAGCAGGGCGGTTTTCAGTTCCGGCCAGATGGCGGCATGACGCCGTTGATATTCCTCGGCTTGCCCCGGAAACAACTGCATGCGGAAAGCCAATGTGCAAAGTGCTTGTCCATGCGTCATCTCAGCCTCCCGGAGTGTGCAGGTAGGGGCGGTGCAAGGCGCAGGCGGGATTAAGCTCCACACCGAAGCCGGGCCGATCCAGCCGCGACACGCGCATGCGGCCGTGTTCCGGCACCGGTTCATGCAAGAGCTGCGGGCTGAACATCGGGACGACTTGATCCGCCTGCGGTGCCATCATCAGGAATTCGGCGAAGGGGCTGTTATGCCGGGTGGCGACAAAGTGATAGCTGTACACGCTGGAGCCATGTGGAATCACCAGCGCCTGGTGTGCATCGGCCAGGGCGGAGATTTTCACTAGCTCGGTGATGCCGCCACACCAGCCGACATCGGGCTGGATGATGTCGCAGCAGCCCATTTCCAGCAGCATGCGAAAGCCCCAGCGCGTGGCTTCGTGCTCGCCGGTAGTGCACAACATGCCCGGCGGCAGTTGGCGGCGCAGTGCGGCATAGCCCCAGTAGTCGTCTGGCGGCAGTGCTTCTTCTATCCATTTCAGGCCATATTCTTGTGCCGCCTGCGCCAGCCGGGTGGCGTAGTTCAGGTCCAGGCTCATCCAGCAGTCGACCATCAGCCAAAAGTCCGGGCCTACCCGCTCACGCATGCCGGCCAGCAAGGCCAGGTTTTTTTGCAGGCCCTCCTCCCCCTCTGCCGGCCCATGGTGCAGCGGCATTTTGCCGCCGATGAACCCCATGTCACGGGCCAGATCAGGCCGCGCGCCGGTGGCATAAAACTGTAATTCGTCGCGCACCGCCCCACCCAGCATTTGGTACACCGGTTCCTGCCGCACTTTGCCCAGCAAATCCCACAAGGCCAGGTCCACCCCGGAGATGGCGTTGAGCACCAGGCCCTTGCGCCCGTAAAACAGCGTGCCGTAATACATCTGGTCCCAGATGCGTTCGATATCACTGACTTTGGCCCCTTCGACAAAGCGGGCCAGATGACGCTCGACGATAAATGCCGCCGGCTCGCCACCCGTCGTCACGGCAAAGCCGACATTGCCGGCACTGTCCTCCACCTCCACCACCAGGGTGCCCAGCACATTGATGCCAAAGCTGCGCCGGCTTTGCCGGTAGGACGGATATTTGGACATGGGCGTGGCGATATGGTCGTCTATCCAGTGGCCATCGGCCTGATCGTGATAATCGGCACCGCCACCGCGCAGGGTAAAAGCACGAAGGTGTTTGATAAGCGGGGTTTGCTTCATAAGGTGCTGCTCCAGCGGTAAATGTCGCCATGCAATCTGATCAGACAAAACCAGTATCAGAAATGAATTTGCATGAACATCTTGCGAAATTAATTTCAGCCAGTAATAAAAAACCGATCAAAACAGGACAAGACCCAAAACCGGGAAATATCTTAAATAGCATCGGTCAATATCAGGCCATCCATTACGCCCGACCAAAATGCGGCAGCAGCAAAACTAAGTCATACTCGCCAAACCATCCAATTACATTTAATTAACCGGTGATACCTTCTGCTTATGGATAAAACCACCCACCTGCCATCAGCACAGCACCGCCATTTATTGCAGCGCTTGCGCTACAAGCATTTGCAGATGCTGCTGTTACTGGGCAATAACCAGAACATGAAACGCACGGCGGAAGGCATGTATATGTCGCAACCGGCGGCCAGCCGCATGCTGCAGGAAATCGAGGATATGTTTGACTGCCGGCTGTTCGAACGGCTGCCGCGTGGCATGCTGCCGACGGCGCTGGGCAGGGTGCTGATCCAGTTTGCCACCCTCAGCCTGCACCATCTGGAAGGCTGCATGGAAAAGCTGGCATGGCAAAAGAAGGAAGGATTGGGCTATCTGTCAGTCGGCGCCATCATCGGTGCGGCACCGGCATTGATCATGGAGGCAATTGCCCGTTTGAAACAGGATCGGCCACGCCTGTATATCCGCGTGATGGGCGATACCAGCGACGAGGTGGTCAGCCTGCTGGAGCAAGGCCGCATCGACCTGGCCATTGCCCGGCGCAGCCCGGACATGGCCGATGAGGATTTCTGTTTTTCGCCATTGGGAAATGAAATACTGCGGATTGTGGTGGCTAAAAACCATGCCTTGCTAAAAGAAAACCATATCGAATGGCCAGCGCTGCTGCGCGATTGGCCATGGATATTGCAAGCACCATCCAGTCCGGCACGCATGGCGCTGGAGCAATATCTGCGCGAAGCATGCCTGCCCTTGCCTGGCAATATTATCGAGAGCAATTCGGTTTATGCCATGCTGCAACTGATTCAACGCAGCAATGCGGTGATGCTGTTATCAGAATCCGCCCTGCAGGATTATCTCGACATGGGTATCGTGCAGATCTTGCCGATCAGCGTGAGCATACCGCTGCCGCCTTTTGGCATTTTGACACGCAAGCACGAACCACTCAGCGAAGAACAACGGATATTCATGGCCTATCTGCAGCAGTCTTGAATCATCGACCGCCCATCCAATTGACCAGTAAAAGAAAAAGCCTCCACATGGAGGCTTTCAGGTATGGCATTCACCAGCGCTGGACTGGCAATACAATCAGTTGCTACCGCAGCAGGCCTTGTATTTCTTGCCGCTGCCGCAGGGGCAGGGATCGTTGCGGCCGACCTTGTCGCCTTCACGGCGTACGGTGGCCGGCGCCTGGGCCTTGGCACGCCAGTAGTTGAACACGGCAATCAGTGCCTCGGGCAGCTGTTCCTTGCAGTCGTCCTTTTCCTCGTCGGTAAAGGTGACCAGGTCTTCGCCGTCTTCTTCCTCGAACATGCCGCCCAATACCAGGATAGGCATCAGCAGGTCTTCGAAGCCTTCATCGTCGGCGGCTTCGAACCAGTCGGTATCGACCACGTCCAGCGCATACAGATAGGCATTGCACCAGGGCCAGTAGTCGGCTTCGTCGTCGTCGCTGTCCTCATCGGCGTAGAGGATCAGGTCCAGCTCACGGCCATCGGCCAGCACATGGGCGGTGACATCGAACAGCTTTTGCAACAGGGCTTCCAGCTCGGCCTTTTCATCGGCATTTTCAAAAGCAGGAGCATCACCCAGCACCTCGGCCAGCCACATGGCGCGCTCCGGGGCATCCGGGCCGCTGGCCAATGCCGCGAAGAAACCCTGGACTTCGTCGGGACGCATGGTACTGCCACTGATCGACAGGGGCGTCAGCAACTGTTCCAGCCGGGCCAGATCGGCGTCATTGAATACGATATCAGTCATGGTGCGCTCCTAGCGGTCAGAATGAATTGGCCGCATTGTATCGAAAAAAGCCCCGACACGTCGGGGCCATTTCGCACAAGGCTTGATCCACCTCGCATCAGGCGGTACGGGCATCGCTCAGCCCCAGCTTTTCCTTCATCTGCTGGCGCATGACAAACTTCTGGATCTTGCCGGTAATGGTCATGGGAAAGCTGTCGACAAACTCGATGTAGCGCGGAATCTTGTAATGGGCGATCTGCCCCTGACAGAAGGCACGCATATCGTCCACACTGGCCGTTTCACCATCGCGCAGCTTGATCCAGGCGCACAGTTCTTCGCCAAAGCGGTCGTCCGGCACACCGATGACCTGCACTTCCTGAATCTTCGGGTGGCTATAGAAAAACTCTTCGACTTCACGCGGGTAGATGTTTTCGCCACCGCGTATCACCATGTCCTTCACCCGGCCGACGATGTTGACATAGCCCTGCCCGTCCATCACCGCCAGATCACCGCTGTGCATCCAGCCCGACTGGTCGATGGAGTCGGCGGTTTTCTGCGGGTCGTCCCAGTAACCCAGCATCACCGAATAGCCACGGGTCAGCAGTTCGCCGGTTTCGCCATGCGCCACGATGCGGCCATCGTTGTCGACGATTTTCACCTCCACATGCGGATGCACCAGCCCCACGGTGGACACCCGCTTGTCCAGCGGCGTGTCGGCGCGGCTCTGGAAACTGAGCGGACTGGTTTCGGTCATGCCGTAGCCTATAGTCACCTGCTCCATATGCATCAGGGTGGTCACCCGCTTCATGACTTCGATGGGACAGGGGCTGCCGGCCATCACCCCGGTACGCAGGCTGGACAGGTCGAATTCGGCAAACTGCGGATGATCCAGCAGGCTGATAAACATGGTCGGCACGCCATGCAGCGCGGTACAGCGCTCTTCCTGTACGGCATGCAATACGCTGAGCACATCGAAACTTTCTGCCGGGAACACCATGCAGGCGCCATGGGTGAGGCAGGTCAGCGTGCCCAGCACCATGCCGAAACAGTGGTAGAGCGGCACCGGAATGCACAGCCGGTCATCCGGGCCAAAGCCCATGGCCTGTCCGGTAAAGAAGGCATTGTTGAGGATATTGTGATGTGACAGCGTGGCACCCTTGGGGCTGCCGGTGGTGCCGGAGGTGAACTGGATATTGATGGCATCGTCGAATTGCAGGGTCTGGCCCAGTTGCTGTAAGGCAGCCAGCTCTTGCGGCGTCGGCTCGCTCAGCAAATCGGCAAAACCCAGCATGCCCGACGTGGCCTGCTGGCCCATGCGGATCACCCATTCCAGCCTGGGCATGCGGGCGGCCCTGAGTGCGCCGGGCTGGCTATCGGCCAGTTCCGGCAGCAGGTCCTGCAGCATTTCAATGTAGTTGCTGCTCTTGAAGCTGGGCGAGGCAATCAATGCCCGGCAGCCTACCTTGTTGATGGCGTATTCCAGCTCGGAACGGCGGTAGGCCGGATTGATGTTGACCAGCACCAGCCCGGCCTTGGCCGTGGCGAACTGCGTCAGCACCCATTCGGCATTGTTCTGCGACCAGATGCCGATGCGGTCGCCCGGCTGCAAGCCCAGCCGTAGCAGGCCGCAAGCCAGCCGGTCTACCTGCTGGCGCAATTCGGCATAGCTCCAGCGTATGCCCTGATGCCGCACGATCAGGGCCTGCTGGCTGGCATATTGCTGGCTGGCCTCATCAAACAACTGACCAATCGTTTGCCCGATCAGCGCTTGCTGGCTGGCACCGTGCACATAGCTGGCATGCTTCATTGCTACTGTCTCCTTGTTGTGGTCTCGATGGTCCGCGGTAGCCGCTTCGCGGGGCGGCCGCGTGGCCTCATGGCGCAGAGGTCTTTTTTGCATTAATCCCACAAGTTGACGATTACGTAAACGTAATGTGCCATTCAGGATGAGAAGCCGTGGGAAAAACGCTACAATCCGTATAAATACTGAAAGCAGACATCATGACAGAACAGCAAGTCTTCACCATTTCGGATCTGGCGCGGGATTTTGACGTCACCCTGCGCACCATCCGCTTCTACGAGGAACAAGGCCTGATCGAACCCAAGCGCGATGGCCGCCAGCGCGTGTTCACACGCCGCGACCGGGCACGGCTGCGGCTGATCCTGCGCGGCAAGCGCATCGGCCTGTCGCTGTCGGAAATCCGCGAAATCATAGACCTGTACGATCTGGCCCGCGACGAAGCCAGCCAGTCGCTCAAGCTGCTGCACCTGCTGGTGGCCCGGCGCGAACAGCTGGAAGAACAACGCCGCGACATCGACGTGGTGCTGGCGGAGATCGACGCGCTGGAACAGCACTGCCGTGGCGTGATCGACCAGATGACCACCAAGGCCGATAGCCCGGCCTGAACACCTGCCCTCGTGCAGGTTTTTTTACCACACCATATTGACGCTTACGTAAACGTAATTCAATATTCAAACCAGTAACGCGACCATCACAATAGCCTGTCAGGCACAGCCGCCACGACCGGCACCGAGGAGAAACACCATGTACAGCAGCCTGCGTTTTGACCACGGCGACACCTACGACATGTTGCGCCAGAGCGTGAAGGATTTTGCCGACGCCGAAATCGCCCCGCGTGCCGCGCAAATCGATCAGGACAATCTGTTCCCGGCCGACCTGTGGCGCAAGTTTGGCGAGATGGGCCTGCTGGGCATCACCGCCGAAGAAGAATACGGTGGCGCCAATATGGGTTATCTGGCCCACATGATGGTGATGGAAGAACTCAGCCGCGCCTCCGCTTCGGTGGCCCTGTCCTACGGCGCGCACTCCAATCTGTGCGTCAACCAGATCCAGAAAAACGGCACGGCAGAACAGAAAGCCCGCTACCTGCCCAAGCTGATTTCCGGCGAGCACGTGGGTGCCCTGGCCATGTCCGAACCCAATGCCGGTTCCGACGTGGTCAGCATGAAGCTGCGCGCCGACAAAAAGGGCGACCACTATGTACTGAACGGCAGCAAGATGTGGATTACCAACGGCGGCGATGCCGACACGCTGGTGGTGTATGCCAAGACCGACATCAATGCCGGCCCCAGAGGCATCACCGCCTTTATCGTGGAAAAGGGTTTTGCCGGTTTCTCGCATGGCAGCAAGCTGGACAAGCTGGGCATGCGCGGTTCCAACACCTACCCGCTGTTCTTCGACAACTGTGAAATCCCCGCTGAAAACGTGCTGGGCGGCGAAGGCAATGGTGTGAAAGTGCTGATGAGCGGGCTGGATTACGAACGCGCCGTACTGGCGGCAGGCCCGCTGGGCATCATGCAGGCCTGCATGGATATCGTGGTCCCCTATCTGAACGACCGTAAGCAGTTTGGCCAGGCCATTGGCGACTTCCAGCTGATGCAGGGCAAGCTGGCCGACATGTACGTCAAGCTGTCCGCCAGCCGCGCCTATGTCTATGCCGTTGGCCAGGCGCTGGACCGTGGCGAGAGCGGCCGCCAGACGCGCAAGGACGCTGCCGGGGCCATTCTGTACGCCGCCGAAAACGCCACCCAGATGGCGCTGGACGCCATCCAGTGCCTGGGCGGCAATGGCTATATCAATGAATACGCCACCGGCCGCCTGTTGCGCGATGCCAAGCTGTATGAAATCGGTGCGGGCACCAGCGAAATCCGTCGTTGGCTGATTGGTCGCGAGCTGATGGCCGAAACGCGCTAGGCGCGGGATAAAACGCCTGATGCTGCGTTGCGCCGCCTGGCCGTACCACCTGTACTGTCTGCGGCGGCGCGCCTTGCCTCAGCCGCTTTCTCCGCACGCCTTACTCTGCATTGAAAAAATCTTACGGATCGGCACAAAAACAAGAGGCTCCCTATGCCAGTCATCGAATCCAAATTGTCGCCGCGTAGTGCGGATTTCCAGGCCAATGCCGACAAGATGCGCGCCCTGGTGGCCGATCTGAAGCAAAAGGTTGCCCAGGCCGCACTGGGTGGAGGCGAGGGACCGCGTGCCAAGCACGTAGCCCGCGGCAAGCTGCTGCCACGCGAGCGTATCAACCTGCTGCTGGACCCGGGAGCGCCCTTTCTGGAGCTGTCCCAGCTGGCCGCCCACGGCATGTATAACGATGATGCCCCCGGCGCCAGCCTGATCAGCGGCATTGGCCGCATTGCCGGGGTGGACTGCCTGATCATCGCCAACGACGCCACGGTCAAGGGCGGGACTTACTACCCGATGACGGTGAAAAAGCACCTGCGCGCCCAGGAAATCGCCAGGGAAAACCGCCTGCCCTGCGTTTATCTGGTGGATTCCGGCGGCGCCTTCCTGCCCTTGCAGGACGAAGTGTTTCCGGACAAGGAACACTTTGGCCGCATCTTCTATAACCAGGCCCAATTGTCCGCAGCCGGCATTCCGCAAATTGCCGTGGTCATGGGCAGCTGCACCGCAGGCGGTGCCTATGTGCCGGCCATGTCGGATGAAACCATCATCGTCAAAGAGCAAGGCACCATCTTCCTGGGCGGCCCGCCGCTGGTGAAGGCCGCCACCGGTGAAGTCGTCACGGCAGAAGAACTGGGCGGCGGCGATGTACACACCCGCATTTCCGGCGTGGCCGACCACCTGGCGCAGAACGATGCCCACGCGCTGGGCATTGCCCGCCGCATCGTGGCCGACCTCAACTGGCACAAACAGGGCGTGCTGGACCGCGCCGAGCCCAAAGCACCGCGCCACCACGCCGAGGAAATCTATGGCGTGATTCCGGCCGACCCGAAAAAGCCGTTTGATGTGCGTGAAATCATCGCCCGGCTGGTGGATGATTCGGACTTCGACGAATTCAAGCAGAACTACGGCACTACGCTGGTCACCGGCTTTGCCCGGCTCAATGGCTGGCGCGTGGGCATCATCGCCAATAACGGCATCCTGTTTTCCGAATCCGCCCTCAAGGGTGCGCACTTTGTCGAACTGTGCTGCCAGCGCGGCATTCCGCTGATCTTCCTGCAGAACATCACCGGCTTCATGGTGGGCAAGAAGTATGAAAACGGCGGCATTGCCAAGGATGGCGCCAAGCTGGTCACCGCCGTGGCCTGCGCCAGCGTGCCCAAGTTCACCGTGCTGATTGGCGGCAGCTTTGGCGCAGGCAACTACGGCATGTGTGGCCGCGCCTACAGCCCGCGCATGCTGTGGATGTGGCCGAACAGCCGCATTTCGGTGATGGGCGGCGAACAGGCCGCCGGGGTACTGGCACAGGTCAAGAAGGAACAACTGGGCGATGCTTTCACCGCCGAGCAGGAAGAAGCACTGAAAGCACCGGTACGCGAGCAATACGAACGCCAGGGCCACCCTTACTACGCCAGCGCCCGGCTGTGGGACGACGGCATCATCGACCCGGCCCAGACCCGCGATGTGCTGAGCCTGGCACTGGAAGCCGCCCTGTCCGCGCCCATCGACAAGACACGCTTTGGCGTGTTCCGCATGTAAGGAGCCGCCACCATGCACTACGACACGCTGCAAATCGAACAACAGGGCAAGGTCGCCACGGTATGGATGAACCGTCCCGAGCTGCACAATGCCATGAACGAAACCCTGATCGCCGAGTTGACTGCCGCCTTCAAGGCGCTGCAACTGGACGACAGCGTCAGGGTCATCGTGCTGGCCGGGCGCGGCAAGAGCTTTTCTGCCGGGGCCGATCTGGACTGGATGCGCCGCGCTGCCGGCTATAGCGAAGCGGAAAACCTGGCCGATGCCCACCACCTGGCCGCCATGCTCAAGACCATCTACCGCAGCAAGAAACCGGTGATTGGCCGCATCCATGGCGCAGCCATGGCCGGTGGCACCGGGCTGACCGCCGTGTGCGACATCGCCATCGCCACCGAACACGCCCGTTTCGCCCTGACCGAAGTACGGCTGGGGCTGATTCCCGCCACCATCGGCCCCTATGTGGCCGATGCCATCGGCTGGCGCCAGGCGCGACGCTATTTCCTGTCGGCCGAGCGCATTGATGCCGCCACCGCCGCCCGCATTGGCCTGGTGCACGAAGTGGTAGCAGCCGCAGCACTGGACGAACGCATTGCCAGCATAGCCGCCGAACTGGCCCAGGGTGCGCCGCAAGCCCTGTCCGCAGCCAAGGATTTGCTGTCGGTGCTACACGAGGCCTCGCCCTGGGATGATGATCTGCTGAGCGACACGGCCGGGCGTATTGCCAGCATTCGCGTGGGCCGGGAAGCCCGCGAAGGGCTGGCCGCCTTCTTCGACAAACGTCCGCCTGCCTGGCAACAAGAACAATAAGGACAACGCCATGTTCAAGAACATCCTCATCGCCAACCGTAGTGACCAGCAGCCGCAAGGCTGCGCAGCTGCGCAGCAATATCGCCTGACGGCGCCTCTGCACCGTGACGATTTCGCCGCGGGAGACCGCCATGTTTAAGAAAATCCTCATCGCCAACCGTGGTGACCAGCAGCCGCAAGGCTGCGCAGCTGCGCAGCAACATCGCCTGACGGCGCCTCTGCACCGTGACGATTTCGCCGCGGGAGACTGCCATGTTTAAGAAAATACTCATCGCCAACCGCGGGGAAATAGCCTGCCGGGTGATCAAGACCGCCCGCCAGCTGGGTATTGCCACTGTGGCGGTTTACTCAGACGCTGATGCCGACGCCCGCTTTGTCAAACTGGCCGATGAAGCCTGGCGACTGGGCCCGGCACCCGCTGCCGAATCCTATCTGAAAGCCGACATCATCCTGGACATCGCCCGCGCCAGCGGTGCCGAGGCCATCCATCCCGGCTATGGCTTCCTGTCGGAAAATGCCGAATTCGCCGCGGCCTGCGCGGCAGCCGGCATCGCCTTCATCGGCCCGCCGGCCAGTGCCATTGCCGCCATGGGCAGCAAGTCGGCAGCCAAAACCCTGATGGAAAAAGCCAGCGTGCCACTGGTTCCCGGCTACCACGGTGCGGAGCAGCAAGCAGAATTCCTGCAGCAGCAGGCCGACCATATCGGCTACCCGGTGCTGATCAAGGCCAGCGCCGGTGGTGGTGGCAAGGGCATGCGCATAGTCGAGCGCAGCGAAGACTTTGCCGCCGCACTGGCGTCCTGCCAGCGCGAGGCCAGTGCCAGCTTTGGCGATGACAAGGTGCTGGTGGAAAAATACCTGACCCGGCCGCGCCATGTGGAAATCCAGGTATTTGCCGACAGCCATGGCCAGTGCGTCTACCTGTTCGAGCGCGACTGCTCGGTGCAACGCCGCCACCAGAAAGTGCTGGAAGAAGCCCCCGCCCCACACCTGCCCGCCGTCATGCGCCAGGCCATGGGCGAAGCCGCCTGCGCCGCCGCCCGTGCCGTGGGCTATGTCGGTGCCGGCACGGTGGAATTCATCGTCGACGTGCAGGCCAATGGCCAGCCGGGTGGCTTCTATTTCATGGAAATGAATACCCGGCTGCAAGTGGAACACCCGGTCACCGAAATGATCACCGGCCAGGATCTGGTGGCCTGGCAGCTGCATGTGGCCGCCGGCCAGCCACTGCCGCTGCGCCAGGACGAACTGAAAATCCATGGCCATGCCATCGAGGCGCGCATTTATGCCGAAGACCCGGACAAGGGCTTTCTGCCCGCTACCGGCCGGCTGATCCACCTGCACGCCCCGGCGGAAAACGCCCGGGTACGCATTGATACCGGCGTCAGCGAAGGCGACAGCATCACCCCCTTCTACGACCCGATGATTGCCAAACTGATCGTCTGGGGCGAAAACCGCGAAGCCGCCCTGCAACAGCTGGATACGGCACTGGCGCAGTACCAGATTGCCGGCGTCAGCACCAATATCGCCTTTCTGCGGCGCATCGTGCTGCATGACAGCTTTGCCAGCAGCCAGGTCGATACCGGGCTGATTGCCCGCCATCAGGATGTGCTGTTGCCCACACCGGCCACACCCAGTGCGCAGCAACTGGCCTTGCTGGCCGTGGCCGAGGCCCTGCATGCCGCCGCGCCCTGCCCGGCGCCTGCCGGCTGGCGACTGAACGGCGTACTGGAACAGAACCTGCAGTTCCGCCAGGGCGAGCAGCTGCACAGCGTGGGGCTGCGTTATCTTGAACAGGGTTTTGTCGTCACCGTGGCGGAACAGCAATTCAAAGTGCAAGCCCGGCTGCAGGGCCGCCAATTGCAAGCCACGCTGGATGGCCTGGCGCTTTGCGCCAGCGTGGTACGGCAGGATCAGCAACGGCTGTTGTTCGTGCAAGGTGAACGCCTGCAACTGGAGTGGGTCGATCCCTATGCCGCAGCCGCGGACGAAGTACACGGCGTCACCCATCTGAAAGCACCGATGCCCGGCCGGGTAGTCACCCTGCTGGCCAAGGCAGGCCAGATCGTCCGTCAGGGCGAGCCCTTGCTGATTCTGGAAGCGATGAAGATGGAACACACCATTCACGCCCCGGCCGATGGCGTGCTGCGCGGCTTTTACTTCGCCGCCGGTGAACAGGTGTGCGACGGCGACGAGCTGGTGGATTTCGACGCCGCCTGAGTGGCGGCATGGAGGACAGAATGACTCGCGTGAAGATTGTCGAAGTCGGCCCGCGTGACGGGCTGCAAAACGAAAAGCAGCAACTGGACACGGCCAGCAAGCTGGAACTGATCCGCCGCCTGGCGGCCAGCGGCCTCACCACCATCGAAGCCGGCGCCTTTGTCTCGCCCAAATGGGTGCCACAAATGGCCGACAGCCTGCAAGTGCTGCAAGCGCTGGACCTGTCCGGCCCGGTCAGCTACCCGGTGCTGGTGCCCAACGACAAGGGCATGGAGCAGGCGCTGGCGGCCGGAGTGCGCGAAATCGCCGTGTTCGGTGCCGCCAGTGAAAGCTTCAGCCAGAAAAACATCAATGCCAGCATTGCCGACAGCCTGGCCCGCTTCGACAGCGTGCTGGCCACGGCCCGCCGCGAGCATATCCGCGTGCGCGGCTATGTATCCTGTGTGGTGGACTGTCCTTATGAAGGGGCCATTGCCCCGGCCAAAGTGGCGGAAGTCGCCGCCCGCCTGCTGGACATGGGTTGCTACGAAATCTCGCTGGGCGACACCATAGGCAGCGCCACCCCCAACCGGGTGCTGGACATGCTGGCCGCCGTGAGCAAGCTTGTGCCAATCGACAAGCTGGCCGGTCACTTCCACGACACTTACGGCATGGCCATCAGCAATATTCATGCGTCTTATCAGGCGGGAGTCCGGACCTTCGACTCCTCCGTTGCGGGTCTGGGCGGCTGCCCGTATGCTCGTGGAGCTTCCGGCAATGTCGCAACGGAAGATGTGGTCTACCTGATGAACGGACTGGGCGTGGACTGCGGCATCGCCCTGCCACGACTGGTGGAAACGGCCTGGTTCGTTTCCGGCCTGCTGGGCCGCGCACCGGCATCCCGGGTGGCACAGGCCATGGGCCGCCACCACTGATGCTTGCACGCACGGCCCGCCGCGCCCGTGACAACAATAAAGAGGAGCAACATGCAGCATTCCACCACCCCGATCTGGCATCCCTCGCCTGCCCGTGTGGCAGGCTCCCACCTGCATGCCTTTCAAAAGCTGGCCGAAACCGCCTATGACCGCCCGCTGCCCGACTACCACAGCCTGTGGCAGGCCAGCGTGGACGACCCCGGCCGCTTCTGGGCGCTGGTATGGGACTACTGCGGCGTCATCGGCGACAAGGGCGCTACGGCGCTGGAACACGGTGACAATATGCTGGCGGCCCGCTTCTTCCCCGAAGCCCGGCTCAACTACGCGGAAAACCTGCTGCGCCGCGATGGTGACGAACCCGCCATCGTGTTCTGGGGCGAAGACAAGCTCAAGCGCCAGCTAAGCTGGCAGCAACTGCGCCAGCTGGTGTCCCGCCTGCAACAGGCGCTGCAGGCCGCCGGCATCAAGCCGGGCGACCGCGTGGCCGGCTTGCTGCCCAATATGCCGGAAACCGTGGCCGCCATGCTGGCCGCCACCAGCCTGGGCGCGGTGTGGACCAGCTGCTCGCCCGATTTCGGCATCGACGGTGCCATCGACCGCTTTGGCCAGACCGAACCCAAGCTGTTGTTCTGCCCGGATGGCTACTGGTATAACGGCAAGCAAATCGATATTCACGACAAAATGCAGGCGCTGGCCGCCGGCCTGCCCTCGGTGGAGCAATTCATCGCCATCCCCTATCTGGGCGATGCCGTGGAGTTTGCTGCCAGCCTGCCGCGCACCCAGACCCTGAGCGACTTCATCGCGCCGTTTGCGCCCCGTCCCTTGCACTACACCCGGGTGGGCTTCAACCACCCCTTGTTCATCCTGTATTCCAGCGGCACCACCGGCAAACCCAAGTGCATCGTGCACGGCACCGGCGGCACCCTGCTGCAGCACCTGAAAGAACACCAGCTGCACGGCGATGTACACCACGCTGACCACCTGTTCTTCTTCACCACCTGCGGCTGGATGATGTGGAACTGGCTGGTGTCCGGCCTCGCTTCCGGTGCGGCACTGATGCTGTACGACGGTTCGCCCTTTGCCGCACAGGGGCGCGTGCTGTGGGACTATGCACAGCAATGGCAATTCAGCCATTTCGGCACTTCGGCCAAATACATCGACGGCCTGCGCAAGATCAACCTGAGCCCAGCCACCGAATACCGGCTGGATGCGCTGCGCGCCATCTTCTCCACCGGTTCGCCGCTGATGGCGGAAAGCTTTGACTGGGTCTACGCCAACATCAAGCAGGACATCAATCTGGCCTCCATTTCCGGCGGCACCGACATCGTGTCCTGCTTTGCCCTGGGTTGCGCCACGCTGCCGGTGTATCGCGGCGAACTGCAATGCCGTGGCCTGGGCATGGCGGTGGACATCTATAACAGCCATGGCCGGCCGGTACGCCAGGAAAAGGGCGAACTGGTGTGCACCCGCCCCTTCCCCTCCATGCCGGTAGGCTTCTGGCAGGACGAGCAGGGCAGCAAATACCGCCAGGCCTACTTCGGACGCTTTGACAACATCTGGTGCCATGGCGACTATGCCGAACTGACCGAGCACGATGGCATGGTGATTTATGGCCGCTCCGACGCCGTGCTCAACCCCGGCGGGGTGCGCATCGGCACCGCCGAGATCTACCGCCAGGTGGAGAGCATTGCCGAAGTACTGGAAAGCCTGGCCGTGGGCCAGCGCTGGCAGGATGACGAGCGCGTGGTGCTGTTTGTCAGGCTGCGCGAAGGCTGCCAGCTGGATGAAGCACTCACCGTGCGCATCCGCGAGCAGATCAAGCGCGGGGCCAGTCCGCGCCATGTGCCGGCCCGCATCATCGCCGTGGCCGATATTCCGCGCACCATCAGCGGCAAGATTGTCGAACTGGCGGTAAAGAATGTCATCCACGGCGAGCCGGTGAATAATCTCAGCGCACTGGCCAACCCGGAAGCACTACAACTGTTTGCCAACCTGCCACAGCTGCAACACTGAAGCAGAACGCGGCTTGCCCCCAACTGCCAGCCGGGGGCAAGCCGCGCATGCTTGAGCCTGCTCAAGGCTGCCCCGCTGCGCTTGCTGCAGGCTAATCATCCCGGATCTCAGAGCACAGCATGAAACGCAGCGCCGCACTTAGCCCACTCTCCCGTGAGCACCACCACGCACTGTCCCTGGCCATCCAGGCCGGCAAGGCCGCCCGCACCACCGACCCCGCCCAATGGCAACAGGCTGCGGCCAGGATCTGCCAGCAGGCAGAACAAAGCCTGCAGGCCCACTTTGCCGAGGAAGAACGCACCTTGCTACCGGCGCTGGCCCTTGCCGGCCATGGCCAGCTGGTTGAACGCACGCTGGAACAGCACGCCTACCTGCGTCGCCTGTTGCAACACGCCGAACTGGCCAGCCCGGCCATCCTGCAGGCTTTTGCCGATGCCATGACGGCCCATGTGCGCTTTGAAGAACGCGAACTGTTTGCCGTGGCCGAAAGCCTGCCGGCGGTCATGGCGGCGCTGACAGCGTCTGGCGCATGAAAAAGGGCCGGCATGTGCCGGCCCTTTCCGCGTGGATGGTGCAGTCAGGCGCTAATGGTTTGCGCGGCGGAACAAGCCAAACAGCTCGAACTTTTCGCGCGGACGCGAGCCCTGCCACAACAGGGTCCAGCCCGGCTCGGCCAGGCCGTCGCTGCGCGAGCGCACCAGCAGCTGGTAATCGCAGGGACTGCTCTCCCCCGCCGGATAAGCCAGCAGATCGATACCTGCGTAGTAATGCCAGCTGATACGCGCCACCATGTTCTGGCTTTCCGTCGCAATGCACTGCGCCTTGTCCGCGCCGACTGCCGGCATCGCCCGCAGCATGCTCTCCACCACCGGCCGGTAGCTCTTGGCGGCATCCAGCCACGGCAGCCACAGGCTGAGTGCCAGCCCCCAGCACAGGGTCAGACCGGCGGCCCAGTTGGTGATGGCCTGCCGCCCGCGCAAATGGCTGCGCGTTACCGCCCAGATCCAGGTCATGGTGGCCAGCACGGCAAATACCGCCGCCAGCACCGACACATGCGGCACATAGTAGGGGCTGAAATACTGGGCACGCCCGGCCAGCCGCTCCGGCCAGCCATAGTTCATGGCGGCCCAGCCCGCCCAGATCAGCAGGCCGAACACGCCGAAGGTCATCAGGCCAAACCAGTTGAGGAAGGCCGCCGCACCACGGCGCAGATTATCCAGCTCCACCGCGCCCAGCAGTGCCAGCGGCAGCAGCAAGGGCATGGCGTAATCCATGCTCTTGCGCTCGGACAGCGTCAGCATGATCAGCACCACGCCAAAGAACATCAGCGGCAGCTGCAGCATGGGCAGCTCGTACTTGCGGTTGCGGTATAGCGTCCAGGCCGCCAGCGGCCAGGCCGGCCAGGCAAACCAGATGGTGTTGAAGGTGTAGTAGCCAAAACCGTGAAACAGGCTGACCGTGCCAAAGCCATTCAGCGGACCCAGCGCATGGTCTGCCCACCACAGGCGGAACAGCGCAGGATAGCTGCGCGCCAGCTCCAGCGGCCAGATCAGGGCCACCGGCAGGGCCACCAGCAAGGCCATGAAGACCGTGATGGCGTAGCGCTTGTTGCGCCAGGCGCTGAAAGCCGGCAGAAACAAGACCACCGCCCACACCAGCATCACTTCCAGCAGGCTGGCGCTGAGAAACAAGGTGGCACTGCCCGCTCCCAGGATGGCGCCGGCCAGGCCGGGTGAGCGCAAGGTCAGCGCCAGGGCGTAAAATGCCGCGGCAAAACCGGTAAAAGTCGCCACCATCGGCGTCAGCTGGTGGCCGGTGACAATCAGCCCCAGGCAGCCGATCAGGATCATCACCACACTGCGGCCATGGCGGCGGCCGATCAGGTCGCGCCCGGTCATGCCAGCCAGCGTCAGCCCCAGCGCCATGAACAGCGGCGTGGCCAGCCGTGCCGCATCATGTGCCGGCAGCAGCCAGGGAGAAAACAGCTTGGCAAAGCCTGCGGCCACCCAGTAGTACAAGGGTGGCGACTCCAGATAAGGCACCCCCTGCAGGGTGGGCAGCAGCCAGTTGCCGCTGTGCAGCATGCCCTCTACCACTGCCATTACATAGGGTTCGTCCGGCTTCCACGGGTCGTGGCCGATAATGCCGGGCCACAGCCAGACAAAACACAGCAACAGCAAGACCCAGGGTTTTTCGGTGGGAGCGGGAACAGTGGCGTTTTGCGGGGAGTACGTCAGCATCGAGGCGCGCGCCGGTAGGAGTAAAGCCTTATTTTAATGTGCAAGCACACGCAGCGGAAATGAAAAAAGGCAGCCGCAGCTGCCTTTTTTCCAAAGCTTACAAGCTTAGCGCTTGAAGAAGCCGCCGAACTTCTGGTTGAACTTGTCGATACGACCAGCGGTATCAACAATCTTCTGCTTGCCAGTGTAGAACGGGTGGCAGCTGGAGCACACTTCAATGTGGAAGGCGTCCTTGCCCATGGTGGACTGGGTGGTGAAGGTGTTACCGCAGGAGCAGGTAACCGCAACTTCTTTGTAATTCGGGTGGATATCAGCGCGCATGATGAGCTTCCTTGGTTACGGGTACAGGGGTTTTGCCTGTACTACTTAGTGAAGGGACGCATTATCCGCGCTTTATTAGCGCTTGACAAGTCGCCCGAAACGAAAACGGCGACAGCCCTTATCAGACTGCCGCCCCGGACTCACCCGGCCAGCGCTGCTGGCTCAGGCACGACGCCAGCTGGTGCCCTGGGCATTGTCTTCCAGTACCACACCCTTGGCGATCAGCTCGTCACGGATACGGTCGGACTCGGCCCAGTTCTTGTTGGCGCGCGCATCACGACGCGCCTGGATCAGGGCTTCGATCTGCTCGGCAGTCAATTCGCCCTCACCGGCACCGGCCTTGAGGAATTCTTCCGGCTCGCGTTGCAGCAGGCCCAGTACGCCACCCAGGTCCTTCATCAGCCGTGCCAGCTGCACATCGCGCGTCTTGTTGACTTCACCGGCCAGCTCGAACAGCACGGCCACGGCTTCGGAGGAACTGAAGTCGTCGTCCATTGCCGCCTTGAAGCGCGCAGCGTACTGGTTGCTCCAGTCAATGCCCGTGCTTTCCGGCAGCTCCAGGCCACGCAGCGCAGTGTACAGACGGGTCAGGCCCTGCTTGGCATCGTTGAGGATGCTGTCGGTGTAGTTGACCGGGCTGCGGTAGTGGCTGCGCACGATGAAGAAGCGCACCACTTCGCCGTCGAAATGCTGCAGCACATCGCGGATGGTGAAGAAATTGCCCAGCGATTTGGACATCTTCTCGCCATCGACATTGATAAAGCCGTTATGCAGCCAGTAATTGACATACTGGTGGCCATGCGCGCCTTCGGACTGGGCGATTTCGTTTTCATGGTGCGGGAATTGCAGGTCCTCACCGCCACCGTGAATGTCGAAATGCTCGCCCAGATGGTGGCAGCTCATCACCGAGCATTCGATATGCCAGCCCGGACGGCCAGCCCCCCACGGGCTGTCCCAGGACGGCTCGCCCGGCTTGGCGGCCTTCCACAGCACGAAGTCCAGCGGGTCGCGCTTGTTGGGGTCGATTTCCACGCGCTCACCGGCGCGCAGCTTGTCCAGCGTACGGCCGGACAGCTTGCCGTAGCCTTCAAACTCGCGCACCGCGTAATACACATCGCCATTGGGTGCCGGGTAGGCCTTGCCATTGGCAATC
Source organism: Aquitalea magnusonii (assembly GCF_003202035.1). Lineage (GTDB taxonomy): Bacteria > Pseudomonadota > Gammaproteobacteria > Burkholderiales > Chromobacteriaceae > Aquitalea > Aquitalea magnusonii. The sequence continues at coordinate 153,882 of NZ_QJKC01000005.1, forward strand.
AGCTGTTCGATCAGCGCAATCATGCCGCCCACATGGTGGGTGGCGCGCGGCTCGTGCGTTGGCGGCAGCAGGTTCAGCGCGGCGGCATCCTGATGCATGTCGGCAATGGTTTCCGCCACCAGCTGGTCCGGGGTGATGCCACGCTCCAGCGCCCGCTTGATGATCTTGTCTTCGATGTCGGTGATGTTGCGCACGTAGTTGACATCGTAGCCGGAGGCCTTGAGCCAGCGGTAGATCACGTCAAAGGCGGCCAGCATGCGGGCATGGCCGATATGACAGAGGTCGTACACCGTCATGCCACACACATACATACGCACCTTGCCCGGTTCGATGGGATGGAACTCTTCTTTCTGGCGAGTCAGGGTGTTGTACACGTTCAGCATGATCTAGATAACCTGTGCTTGGGTAAAAGGGGAAATTGTAGCAGAGTCGTCAAGCCCCCGCGAAGGGCAGCCTGATCCCGACCTGTGCCGGCTCCAGCATGCAAAACCGGGCACATGGCCCGGCTGCTCTGCAGATAAAAACGCTATATGGGGTCACACCGGCGGCCATTCAATACGGCGGTAGTCCGGCAAGCCCTGCCGGAAGGGCGGCATGCGCTCGCCTTCCATCAGCGGCAGCAGGTAGTCCAGAAAAGCCTGGGTCACGCCATAGCCATCGGCGGAGATGAAGTGCGAGGGGAAAGCCTTTTCCAGATCTCCCACCTCAGACAGCGGAAATTCCGCTACTTCCCAGCGGTAAGGGTGATCGGACAGGCGGCGGATGCCGGCCATGACGCCGCTGCGCCCGGCCTGTAGCCATTCCACGCCCTTTTGCCCCATCTGGTAAGCCTGGGCGGCATCGGTGGCCGACACCAGATGTCCGGCTGCGCGTTGCAGATAATCCACCTGCGCCACATGGGCGGACAGGCCGCGCTCGCGCTTGAGCAGCGCCGCCAGCCAGCTCCCCACCCCGCCCAGCTGTTCGTGGCCATACACGGCCGAGGCATTGGCCTCGGTGACAAAGCGCCCGGCGGCATCCACCAGGCCTTCCGCCACCGAGATGGCACACTGGCCATGCGCCGCCAGGCTGGCATCCACTGCGGCCAGAAACTTGTCCTGATCAAACGGCACTTCCGGCAGCAACACGATATGCGGTGCCTGCCCGCCATGCATGCGCGCCGCAGCCGGTGCCGCCGCCAGCCAGCCGGTATGGCGGCCCATGGCCTCCATGATGAATACCCGGCCGCGACCCATGCTGAGCATGTCCATGCCTACTTCCAGCATGGTGCTGGCCAGAAACTTGGCCGCCGAGCCATAGCCGGGGCTGTTGTCGGTGCCGACCAGATCGTTGTCTATGGTCTTGGGCACACCGATCACATGCAGGGCATGGCCGGTATGGCGCTGGAAATCTGCCAGCCGGGCGGCACAACCCAGCGAGCCGTTGCCGCCATTGATCAGCAAATAATGAATGCCATGACGTGCCAGCACCTCCTTCATGCGCAGCCAGTCCGCAGGACATTCTTCGAAACGGCCTATCATGCGGCGGCTGACGCCAAAATGCCCGCCGGGCAAAAAACCCAGCCGGGCGATGTCGTGATCGGACACGCCATCGGTATTCACCAGCCGGTCTTCCAGCAGCCCAGCCAGACCGTCGCGGGCGGCATATACCGAGATGCCCAGCTTGCGCGCGGTTTCGATCACCCCTTGTGCCGAGGCATTGAGTACGGCGGTGGGGCCGCCGGATTGCAGATACAGCAGGCGTGGCTGGTTCATCACATTTCTCCGCAAAGCAAGAGTGGATGGCTTCGATGCTAGGCGGCTGGCTTGTAGCAGGCAAATTACATCACGCCAAAGTCGACGCGCATCAAATGCTGCGCTGGCGAAGCTTGTCAGTGCCCGCTTAACGGTGTAGCCCGCGCAGCAGACATGAAAAAAGCGGGCCATCAGGCCCGCTTCAGCGTCTACGTCGCCAAGCCAGTCAGAACTGACTGGCTTGTTTGGGCAAAATTTATTTGCTCCAGTTGTCGCGCAGACCCACAGTCCGGTTGAACACCGCACGCACACCTTGCTGATGGTCGTAGCGGTCGGTGACAAAGTAACCCAGGCGCTCAAACTGGAAGCGCGATTCCGGGGCGGCCTTCAGCACCGCGTCTTCCACATAGGCGGTGACGGTTTTCAGCGATTCCGGATTGAGGAACTGGCGGAAGTCGACATATTCGCCATCTTCACCACGCACCGCATCCGGACGTGGCTCGGTGAACAGGCGGTCGTACAGGCGCACATCGGCTTCAATCGCGTGCTCGGCCGACACCCAGTGAATCACGCCCTTGACCTTGCGGCCTTCCGGGTTCTTGCCCAGGGTGTCGTGGTCGATGGAGCACTTCAGTTCCACCACCTTGCCGTCGGCGTCCTTGATCACTTCTTCGCACTTGATGACATAGCTGTAACGCAGGCGCACTTCGCCGCCAGCGGTCAGGCGCTGCCACTTGGGCGGCGGCACTTCGGCAAAGTCCTCACGCTCGATCCAGATTTCACGGGCGATCGGCACTTCACGCTCGCCGAACTCCGGGTGATGCGGATGGAAAGGCGCGCTGCGGCTGGCAGTGACGGCGGCATCGAAGTTGTTGAGGGTCACCTTGATCGGGTCCAGCACCGCCATCACGCGCGGCGATTCGTTTTCCAGCATCTCGCGCACGGCGCCTTCCAGCACGCTCATGTCGATGATGTTTTCACCCTTGGATACGCCAATGCGCTGGGCGAACAGGCGGATACCGGCCGGGCTGAAACCACGGCGACGCATGCCTTCGATGGTGGGCATGCGCGGGTCGTTCCAGCCGTCCACCAGGCCGTCGGTCACCAGTGCCTGCAGCTTGCGCTTGGAGGTGAGCGCGTACAGCAGTTCCAGACGGGAGAATTCGTACTGGCGCGGGTGGCAAGGAATGGTGATGTTGTCCAGCACCCAGTCGTACAGCGGGCGATGGTCTTCGAATTCCAGCGTGCACAGGCTGTGGGTGATGCCTTCCAGCGCATCGGAGATGCAGTGGGTGTAGTCGTACATCGGGTAGATGCACCACTTGTCGCCGGTACGGTGGTGATGGGCGCGGCGGATGCGGTAGATCACCGGGTCGCGCAGGTTCACGTTGCCGGAAGCCATGTCGATCTTCAGGCGCAGCGTCTTGCTGCCGTCCGGGAATTCGCCATTGCGCATGCGGGTGAACAGGTCGAGGTTTTCTTCCACGCTACGATCACGGAAGGGGCTGTTTTTGCCCGGCTCGGTCAGGCTGCCGCGATAGGCGCGCATTTCTTCGGCGTTGAGGTCACAGACAAAGGCCTTGCCCGACTTGATCAGCTCGACGGCGTAGTCGTACAGCGCATCGAAGTAATCCGAGGCGAAACGGACATTGCCATCCCACTGGAAGCCCAGCCATTCCACGCTGTCCTTGATGGACTGCACGAATTCGTCGGATTCTTTTTCCGGGTTGGTGTCATCCATGCGCAGATTGCACTTGCCCTGATAGTCTTCGGCCAGACCGAAGTTCAGACAGATGGATTTGGCGTGGCCTACGTGCAGGTAGCCATTGGGCTCCGGCGGAAAGCGGGTGACGATGGAACTGTGCTTGCCCGAAGCCAGGTCCTCGTCAATGATGTTGCGAATGAAGTTGCTGACTACTGGCGCGTTGTTTTCCGTGCTCATGATTCTGGCTGCAGACTAAATGAAAGCAATCGGTGATTGTAACCGATTTGCCCTTGCTGGGGAGGACCAGTCCCGGCATGGCGCGAAGCTGCCGGTTCTGGTCTGCGGAATGGACTGCTAGAGCAGTTGACGGCCGGTAATGGCCTGTAATTCGGCCAGTGGCGAGCGCGTCGGGTCGGCCATGTCCTGCGCCGGCAGCCAGAAGGTCTGCTCCAGCATGAACTGGCCGGACATCACCGCATGCGAGGCATGGTCGGAAAAGCACACCCAGCCGCAGCCCGGCGGGAAGGGCATGGTTTCCTGCGGGCAGCTGCGCTGGTAGTCCATGTCGGCCTTCATCGCATCGTGCAGATGCAGCATCAGGTGGTCGTAGGCGCTGCGCTTGCGCTTGGTGATTTTCAGCGCCGCCATCAGCGCCGCCGAACCCGGCCATTGCCGCGGAATGCGCGGCAGCATGCGCCGCGCCATGTCAGCAAACGGCTCGCCCACCCGCCACACGCGCGGTTCACCATTGGGATTGGCATTGTAGAACACGCGCAAAATGCGCTCGCCGTAAGTAGGCCGCGATGGAAAGGCATCCACATGCAGGCGGCTGTCGTCCTTGCGCCAGGAGGTCTGGCGGTCTTCCACCCGCAGCAGGCGCAGGCTGGTGGGCGCGGCGCGCAGCTTGCCACGGTATTCCGGCAGCAACTGCTCGACCAGGGCAAAGGCGCATTCGCGGTAGCGGCTGATCAGCGCGCGTACCGCCGCTTCATTGGCCGGATCGGCCACACCATGCAGCTTGCCGTCCGCTTGCGGGTCCAGGCTGATGTTCTTGCGCTTGGGGTCGGCCACCTGCGGATTCAGCAAGGCCAGTTCGGTAGGCTGGATGGCAAAATCCAGCTGCGGCAAAAACAGTACCTTGCCGCTTTCCAGTGCGGCGACTTGCGAATGCTGCGGCCTACCCGCTAGATGTAGGATCTGGCTACTCATGTCTCTGGGGCTTTCGGTTGGGTTCTGCTGGCAACGGCGTCCATCAGGCAGCAGACTGCCGCTTGCCATGGGCGATAAAGCAGCAGGTTACGCCAAACTGCGGCCGCGGTCACATCGCGCCAGCATGCGGCGGACAAGCTGCTGATTCCACGACAAAACCCCCGTGCAGACTAAGCCCTACTTGCAGCACGACAATTCATCATAAAAAACAACTGTTTATAGTGATAAAACCCAAAAAGTGCGGCATAATGCCGGGTTGCTCGCACACCAGCGCCACTACCGCATTCCATCAGCATGACGACACAGCCAGCCGCCGCAAAACCGATCACCTCTTACCGCAAGTACTGGGCCAGCCGCTTTGGCAACGCCCCCTTCCTGCCGATGAGCCGCGCCGAAATGGACGAGCTGGGCTGGGACTCCTGCGACATCATCCTGATTTCCGGTGACTGCTATATCGACCATCCCAGCTTTGGCATGGCGCTGGTGGGCCGCCTGCTGGAGGCGCAGGGCTTCCGCGTCGGCATCATCGCCCAGCCGGACTGGCAGTCGGCCGAACCCTTCCGTGCACTGGGCAAGCCGAACCTGTTTTTTGGCGTCACCGCCGGCAATATGGACTCGATGATCAACCGCTATACGGCTGACCGTCGTCCACGTTCGGATGATGCCTACACCCCCAATGCCGAACCGAACAAGCGCCCGGACCGTGCCGTTACCGTCTACGCCCAGCGCTGCCGCGAAGCCTACCCCGGCGTGGGGGTGATGATCGGCTCCATCGAAGCCAGCCTGCGCCGCATCGCCCATTACGATTACTGGAGTGACAAGGTGCGCCAGTCGGTGCTGATCACCTCCAAGGCCGACATCCTGCTGTATGGCAACGCCGAGCGCGCGCTGGTGGAAATTGCCCATCGTGCCGCCAAGGGTGAAAAGCTCAGTGAAATCCGCGATGTGCGCGGCACCGCCTTCGTGGTGCAGCAAGGCTGGCGGCCGGATGAAGAATGGCAGGAAATGGACTCCAGCGTGGTGGACCTGCCCGGCCATGTCGATCCGCACCTGAACCCCTATCAGGAAATACCGGAACAAGCGGCAGAAGCCACCAAGGGCAGCGACCCGACCGCGCCGCAGGTGATCCGTATCGAATCGCGCGAAGAACGTCTGGCCAAGCGCCGCGCCCAGCGCGCCAAAACCGTCATCCGCATTCCTGCATATGAGGCCGTGGCGCACGACCCGGTACTGTATGCCCATGCCAGCCGCACCCTGCATCTGGAATCCAACCCCGGCAATGCGCGGGCGCTGGTGCAGCTGCACGGCAGCCGCGATGTGTGGCTGAACCCGCCGCCCATTCCGCTGACCACCGAGGAAATGGACTTCGTCTACGGCCTGCCCTACGCCCGCAATCCGCACCCCAGCTATGGCGATGCGCATATTCCGGCGTGGGAGATGATCAAGTACTCGGTCAACATCATGCGCGGCTGTTTTGGCGGCTGTACCTTCTGCTCCATCACCGAGCACGAAGGCCGCATCATCCAGAGCCGTTCGGAAGAATCCATCCTGCACGAGATCGAGGAAATCCGCGACAAGACGCCAGGCTTTACCGGCCACATTTCCGACCTGGGCGGCCCGACCGCCAATATGTACCGCCTGTCGTGCAAGGACCCGAACATCGAGCGTTCCTGTCGCAAGCTGTCCTGTGTGTTCCCGGACATCTGCGAGAACCTGAATACCGACCATAGCCACCTGATCCAGCTCTACCGCAAGGCGCGTGCGCTGCCGGGCGTGAAGAAGATCAACATCCAGTCCGGCCTGCGTTACGACCTGGCAGTGCGCTCGCCCGAATACATCAAGGAACTGGTGCAGCACCATGTGGGCGGCTACCTGAAAATTGCGCCGGAACACACCGAGGACGGCCCGCTGTCCAAGATGATGAAGCCGGGCATGGGCGCTTACGACAAGTTCAAGGAGCTGTTCGAACGCTTCAGCCGTCAGGCGGGCAAGGAGCAGTACCTGATTCCCTACTTCATCGCCGCCCACCCCGGTACCAGCGATGAGGACATGATGAATCTGGCGCTATGGCTGAAGAAGAACAACTTCCGCCTGGACCAGGTACAAACCTTCACCCCGACACCGATGGCCATGGCCACCACCATGTGGCATACCCGGCGCAATCCGCTCAAGCGGCTGTCGCGCAGCTCGGAAAAGGTGGATGTGGTGCGCGATGGTTACCGTCGCAAGCTGCACAAGGCCTTCCTGCGCTATCACCACCCGGACAACTGGCAGATCATTCACGATGCGCTGATCAATATGGGCCGCAGCGACCTGATCGGCCACAGCAAGCACTGCCTGATTCCGCCTACCCCGCCGGGTGACAAATCCGCAGCGGTGCGGCACCGCCTGGGCGCGCCGGTGGCACGCCAGAACAGCGGCAAGCCCGGTCAGCCGCGCACCGGCCAGGGCAAGGCCACGGCAACCCCGGGCAAATCCTTTGGCGGACGCCCGCAAGCCACCGGCCGGCCGGGCGCCAAACCCGGCAGCAAGCCGGCAAGCCAGGCCGCAGGCAATAACCGCAGCAAGCATAAACGCTAAGCCAGGCCGGCCCAGCGAGCAACGGCATTGTCCATGACGATGCCGTTTTTCTTGGGCAAATCCGCCAGCGCCAGTTACAGTACAGTCAGGCTTTATAAACAGGACACGCACAATGGGCGCCTCACTCAAACTGGCCGAACTACTGGGCTCGCTCAGCTATGCGCTGGACATCACCGAGGGACAGCCAGAAGGCCATTGCGTGCGCAGCTGCTGGATAGGCATGCATATCGGCCGCGCCATCGGCCTGGACAGCCAGTCACTGTGGGAGCTGTACTACGCCATCCTGCTGAAAGACCTGGGCTGCAGCAGCAATGCCGCCCGTATCAGCGCGCTCTACCTCACCGACGACCGTCAGTTCAAGCAGGACTTCAAGCGGGTGGGTCAGGGCCTGCCGCAGATGCTGGGCTTTGTGTTCAGCCATACCGGCCGTCACGCCGGCTGGGCCGACCGCCTGGCCTCCATCGTCAACATCATGCGCAATGGCAAGGAAATTGCCGACGAACTGATCCACACCCGCTGCCACCGTGGCGCCGATATTGCCCGCCAGCTGCGTTTCAATGAAAAGGTGGCACGCGGCATCCAGTCGCTGGACGAACACTGGGATGGCTCCGGCCGCCCGCTGGGCCTGCAGGGCGAGGCCATTCCGCTCAATGCCCGTATCGCGCTGCTGGCACAGGTAATCGATGTGTTTCACATCACCAACGGCCGCGACGGCGCACTGGCGGAAATCCGCAGCCGCGCCGGCGGCTGGTTCGACCCGCAGCTGGTGGCCTGCTTTGCCAGCGTGGCGCAGGATGAAACTTTCTGGCAGGTGCTGGAATCCACAAGCGTCGATCAGGCGGTACTGGCACTGGAACCGGCCCAGCACCAGGTGGAAGTGGACGAGGACTATCTGGATGAAATCGCCGAAGGCTTCGGCCAGGTGGTCGACTCGAAAAGCCCCTTCACCGCCGGCCACAGCCAGCGCGTCGGGCACTATGCCGACCGCATTGCCGCCACCCTTGGCCTGGATGATGCGCGCCGCCGCTGGCTCAAGCGCGGTGCCCTGCTACACGACGTGGGCAAGCTAGGGGTGAGCAACAGCATTCTGGACAAGCCGGGCAAACTGGACGCCGAGGAATGGGCAGCGGTACAAAAACACGCCAGCTACACCCATGCCATCCTGGCCCGCATGCAGGTATTTGCCGAGCTGGCCGATGTTTCCGCCGCCCACCACGAGCGGCTGGATGGCAAGGGCTATCCGCGCGGCCTGGCCGGCGACGCCATCACCCTGGAAACCCGCATCATCACCACCGCCGACATTTTTGACGCCATCAATGCCGAGCGCCCCTACCACCCGGCCACACCGGTGGCCAAAACACTGGACATCATGCGCCAGAACCTGGATGTGGCCATCGATGCGCGCTGCTTCGATGCCCTGCAACAGGTGCTGCGCGAAGAGGGTCAGCTGTAAGCCGGCGGCTAGCCCCACACCACGCCACGGGTCAGCAACTGTTCCGCACGCAATAGCGCGGCGGCCAGATCCGGCTGCAGATTATCTTCGCCCAGGTCATCCGCCAGCCGCGAGCCCTTGAGCATGGCCAGCACCTCATCCGCCGCACCACACAGAATCAGCGTCTTGCCCTGCGCCCTGAGCTTGTCGTTAAGACTGTCCAGTGCCAAGAGGCCGGTGGTATCCAGCAGCACCAGCCGGTGCAATTGCAGAATGATGACGCGCGCCTGCTCGGCTTGCTGGTGGATGATTTCCACACTGTCCGCTGCGCCGAAGAACAAGGCCCCTTCCACACGAAAGGCCGCACAGCCATCCGGCACATGCTTGCCGGCAATGGTGTGGCGCTCGAACAGCTGGGCATATTCCGGCAACAAGCGGTTGACCGAGGTATGGCTGGCCATGCTGCGGATAAAGAACACCGCCGCCATCAGCAGGCCGATCTGCACTGCCACGGTCAGGTCGAACACCACGGTCAGCACAAAGGTGACAATCAGCACTGCGGTATCGCGCTTGGGAAACTGGAAGGCCTTGCGGATATCCCAGTCACCCATTTTCAGCGCCACCGCAATCAGGATGGCCGCCAGCACCGCCAGCGGAATACTGGCCGCCAAGGGAGCGGCCACCAGCAGGATCAACAGCAACAGCAAGGCATGCACCATGGCCGCCACCGGGGTTTTACCGCCGTTGCTGATATTGGTGGCAGTACGCGCCACGGCACCGGTCGCCGGAATGCCACCAAAGAACGGTGCCACCATATTGGCAATGCCCTGGCCGATCAGCTCCTGATTGGAGTCGTGCTTGTCCGCCGTCATGCTGTCGGCCACCACCGCACACAGCAGCGACTCGATGGCCCCCAGCAAGGCAATGGTAAAGGCCGGTGCCAGCAGGTCGGACAGATGGGTCGGGTCCAGGTCCAGCCCGCCAAAGCTGGGCAGGCCTTGCGGAATGCCACCGAACTTGCTGCCCAGCGTGGCCACCGGCAGGCTGAACAGTGCGGTGAGCAGCGTGGCCAGCACCAGCGCCACAAAGGGGGCCGGCAACACCCGGTTAAGCCGCTTCGGCCACAACAGGATAAGTAGCAGGCTGGCTGCCGACAGCAGCAAGGTGGGCCAGTGGAAATTGCCCAGCTGCTCACGCAGGACCTGCATCACGGCAAAGAAACCGGCCGGCATCTTGTCCACCGGCAGGCCGAAGAAATCCTTCAGCTGGGTCAGGAAAATCAGCACGGCGATGCCATTGGTAAAGCCGGTAATCAGCGGTAGCGGAAAAAAGCGGATCACCTGCCCCAGCCGGAAAAGCCCCATCAACACCAGCATCACGCCGGACATGAAGGTGCAGATCAGCAGATTGGCCACGCCATACTTGGCCACGATGCCGTAAATGATGACGATGAAGGCCCCGGTGGGGCCGGTGACCGACAGCCGGCTGCCACCCAGCGCCGCCGCCAGGAAACCGGCAATCACCGCAGTAAAGATACCCGCCTGCGGCGTCACCCCGCTGGCCATGGCAAATGCCATCGCCAGCGGCAAGGCGACAATGCCGACCGTCAGGCCCGCCATCAGGTCAGCGCGCAGCAGCTGGCGGTTGTAGTGTTGCAGGGTATCGAGGACACGGGGACGGAAACCCAGACTGAACATGGCGACGGCTTTCTGTTGTGGTGAACGGCCGGCAGGTTCTGGCACACCGGCAGCATGGTCATCCTGTCATCATCGACGCCACGCTCTTGCCATGCAAGCGATGTACGCTTTCCGGCCGCATTCCGACGGTGGCACCGGCCATGGCGGAGGCATATCGACACCCCAATTCAACAGGCGTAGGATGATTTCATGACCACTTCAGCATGAGGGAAAACCATGACACAAGACAAAAATACCGATCCCGTCACCCCTGCCGTCCCCACGGAAGCCCCCGCCCCCCTCACCGACACGGCCGTCAGCAACACAGCGGCGCCGGCCCGCAAGCCCGCTCGCAGCAGCAGCCGTCAAAGCAATGTAAAACGCGTACATCAGGAATCGATCAAGGCCATCGAAACCATCAGCCAGCAGCCGGTGGCGCTGCAAGTGGCCGAAGCACCACGCGGCACCAGCGAGGACAGCACCACGGCCGAGCTGCCGGCCAGCTATCCCTACCGCACCCGCCTGCGCCGTACCGAGTACGAAAAGATCAAACTGGAACTGCAGATCGAGCTGCTGAAGGTACAGAACTGGGTCAAGGAAACCGGGCAGAAAATCGTCATCCTGTTTGAAGGGCGCGATGCCGCCGGCAAGGGCGGCACCATCAAGCGCTACATGGAACACCTCAACCCGCGCGGTGCCCGCGTGGTGGCGCTGGAGAAACCGTCCGAGCGCGAACGCACCCAATGGTATTTCCAGCGTTATATCGAACATCTGCCGGCTTCCGGTGAAATCGTGTTCTTCGACCGCTCCTGGTATAACCGCGCCGGCGTGGAACGGGTCATGGGCTTCTGCACCCCGGACGAATACCTGGAATTCATGCGCCAGACGCCGCAGCTGGAACGCATGCTGGTCAACAGTGGCATCCACCTGTTCAAGTTCTGGTTCTCGGTCAGCCGCGAAGAACAACTGCGCCGCTTCATCTCGCGCCGTGATGACCCGCTCAAGCACTGGAAACTGTCGCCCATCGACATCCAGTCGCTGGACAAGTGGGACGACTACACCGCCGCCAAGCAGGCCATGTTCTTCCACACCAATACCGGCGATGCACCGTGGGTGGTGGTGAAATCGGACGACAAGAAGCGGGCCCGTCTCAACTGCATCCGCCATTTCCTGGCCAGCCTGGACTACCCCAACAAGGACCTGCGCGTTGCCCATGCCGCCGATCCGCTGATCGTGGGTGCCCCCAAGCACATGCAGAACGAGGACGAAGACAAGCTGATGCGCTTCGGCATCTGAGAGCCTGGGCAGAAGCAGGGGCCAGCATGCTGGCCAGCTGTTGGTGCCGGTCGTCGCCACGGCCGGCTGCTGTGCTAGAATTCGGCATTGTTCCTGCCGATAGCACTCGATACCTCCATGAAAAAACTGCTCTCCAGCCTTGCCCTGTGCGCCTTGCCCTTGCTGGCACACGCTGCACCGGTAGTGGAAATGACCACCAACAAAGGCGTGATCGAAATCACCCTGGATTCGGCCAAGGCGCCCAAGACCGTGGCCAACTTCGTCAGCTATGCCAAGGCCGGTTTTTACAACGGTACGGTGTTTCACCGCATCATCGACGGTTTCATGATCCAGGGAGGCGGCTTTGACGGCAAACTGGAACAAAAGAAAACCAATGCGCCCATTCCGAATGAAGCCGCCAACGGCCTGAAAAACACCATCGGCAGCATTGCCATGGCACGCACCGCCGACCCCAATTCGGCAACGGCACAGTTTTTCATCAATGTGGCCAATAATGAATTCCTTGATTACAAGAACCCGACACCGCAAGGCATCGGCTATGCCGTGTTCGGCAAGGTAAGCAAGGGGATGGATGTGGTCAACCGCATTGCCAAGACCCACACCGGCAGCATGAAAGGCATGGACGACGTGCCGTTCGAGCCCATCGTGATCCAGAAGGTGGTAGTCAAGCCCTGACCTGCCGCCAGGCGGTCCGGCAGGCCCGGACCGCACACCACCACATCAGCAAGCATTCGCTTCAGACACAAGGATGACCCTCATGATCAAACTGACCACCAATTTTGGCGACATCGTACTGGAACTGTTCAGCGACAAGGCTCCGCTTACCGCAGCCAACTTTGAAGAATACGTCAAGAGCGGCCACTATGATGGCACCATCTTCCATCGCGTCATCAACGGTTTCATGATTCAGGGCGGCGGTTTTGATGCCGACATGAAGCAAAAGGACACCCGCGATCCGATCAAGAACGAAGCCAACAACGGCATTTCCAACAAGACCTACACCGTGGCCATGGCGCGTACCATGGACCCGCACTCCGCTTCGGCACAGTTCTTCATCAATGTAGCCGACAACGACTTCCTCGACTTCAAATCCGAAACCACCCAGGGCTGGGGCTACGCCGTATTCGGCCAGGTGGTGGAAGGCCAGGATGTGGTTGACCGCATCAAGACCGTACGCACCGGTCGCAGCGGCGGCCACCAGGATGTACCGGTAGAGGCCGTGGTGCTGGAAAAAGCCGAAATCATCTGATACGGCGGCCCGGCGCCCCTGCCGGGTCCTGTCATGCCAGCCAGCCGCCGCAAGGCAGCTGGCTTTGCTTTAGCCAACGCCTTCATTGGCCATTTGCCGCTGCCTACCCACCATGAGCCATCACTTCATCTCCGACCTGCACCTGAGCGAAGACACCCCGGCACTCTGCCAGCTGTTCACCAAGACCTTGCAGCAATGGCAAGGACAGATCGACAGCCTGTTCATTCTGGGCGACCTGTTCGAATACTGGGTGGGCGATGACGATGACAGCGCGTTCTTGCAACCCTTGCTGGCCGCCATGCAGCAGTTCTCGCGCCACACCCCGCTGCAGGTGATGCGTGGCAACCGCGATTTTTTGCTGGGCGAGGGTTTTAGCCAGCGCTCCGGTGCAGTACTACTGGAAGATCCTTACCTGCTGCAAGCCTACGGCCAGCGCTATCTGCTCAGCCACGGCGATGCCCTGTGCACGGCCGATACCGCCTATCAGCAATTCCGTGCCATGAGCCGCAATCCGGCCTGGCAAGCGGCCATGCTGGCCAGGCCACTGGCCGAGCGCCACGCCATCGCGGCGCAGGCACGCAGCCAGAGTGAGGCCGCCAAGCAGCAGCAAGGCCTGAGCGCCATCACCGACGTGACCGACAGCGCCGTGCTGGAACTGCTGGAGCAGTACGACTGGCCGACGCTGATCCATGGCCACACCCACCGCCCGGCCACCCACCGCCACCAGCAAGGCAGTCGCCAGGCCGAACGCTGGGTCATCCGCGACTGGCACGGTACCGAGGGGGCTTACCTGCGGCTGGATGCTTCCGGCCTGATGGCGCTGCCACTGGGCTAAGATGCTGGTCATCGTCGGCGCTGCGTCGCTGATCTTGCCTTAAAACGCCGGTGCACTGCGCAGCGACTCACGCCACCGCAGCCCTGGCCGTTTGCGCCTTTCCCCCCTGGCGCGCGAAACCTTGCACACCCACCAAGAAGCGCCACCCCAACTCGGCGGCGACCTTGCGCCTGTCCGGTCCCGAGCGTGTCGGCGCCGGCGCAGCTTGACCGGGGACAGCAGGCTGACCTGCTGGCCGCACCAAGCCGGCTCGTCCACCCCCTCCCCAACAGGCCAGAGCCGATCCGACATCCCGGCCGCGGGTGGTGATCACCCACCTCACCAGCGCCAGCAAACTTCAAGCTAAACTGTTCTTTAGACTGGGCTTTTTCAGTCAGGCCGTCCTCGCATGTGCTATGCCTGTTAATGGGCAATGCGGATGGGCAGCCTGTTTGCCGCCCCTCCTGCCCGATAACAACAGCACACGGTCACCAGACCAGGCGACAGCCATGTGCCCGCATCGGGGAAAATCTCATGTTCGATCATCACCGTGTTTTTTCGGTGCGCCAGCGCTTTGTCTGGCTCACGCTGGTCCTGGCAACTTTACTGGCCTGCGTGGCCATGGGGGCTGCCCTGCTCATCCGGCAAATCACCATTGGCGGTGCGCAATATCAGCGCATTGTTCTGGCCAAGGATCTGGTTGCCGACATTCTTCCCCCTCCGTCCTACATCATCGAGGCCAATTTGCTCAGCTACCAGTTGCGCCAGGCGCCACCAGCACAGCAGGCCAGCATCATCAGCCAGCTGCAGCGCTGCGAACAGGCATTCAATCAGCGCTACCAATACTGGCAACAACAGGCCCTGCCCATTCCGCTGCGTGATGCACTCATTGGCCAGGCACAGCAATATGGGCGGGAATTCTTTGTCCTGCTCGATCAGCAGCTGATACCTGCCCTGCAAAAACAGCAAACCGGCAAGGCGGCTGCCGTTTTTGCCAATATGCAGCAGGCGTATGCACAGCACCGCCAGGCCATCGACAAAGCCGTTTCACTGGCGCAGCAATACCAGACCCAGCTGGAAAGCGAAGCCGACAACAGCAATCTGCGCAACTGGCTATTGCTGGGGCTGGCACTGATGACGACCGTACTGGTCGTCGCCCTGCTGCTGCGCCGGAGCTACCGCCAGCTGATTGCCCTGCTGGGGGCCGAGCCGCTACAAACCCGCCAGCATATCAGTGAGCTGGCCGAGGGCTTGTGGCACACCCGGCTGCAACAGGCCGACCCGAACAGCATGAGCGGGGTGCTGGACAGCATGATCAGCCGTCTGAGCCGGGTGATGCAGGGGATCCGGCAAACAGCCCATGACATGACAGCCCTCTCCGGCCGCGTCGAACATGCGGCCAGCCATATCGGCGATCAAACCAGCAGCGAAGCAGCCCATCTGGAGGAAATCGCCACCACCTTGCAGCAGTTCTCCTCCATGCTGGACGCCACCATGCACAGTGTGCAGGAAACCGAACACCAATCCGGCATTGCGGTAGAGGCCAGCCGCGAGGGTCGCCTGCTGGTAGAAAACACCCTGCAGGCACTGCATCACATCATCAATTGCATCGATCAGATCGACGATATTGTCTACCAGACGGATTTGCTGGCCTTGAACGCCAGTATTGAAGCCGCCCGCGCCGGCGAGCACGGCAAAGGTTTTGCCGTCGTGGCACAGGAAGTGCGCAAACTGGCCCAGCGCAGCAAGGATGTGGCCCTGGAAATCCAGCAGCTGTCACACCAGACCATGCAGCGCGCCCAGCATGCCGACAGCGCCATGGGCACACTGGAGCAAACCATGGTCCAGACCCAGCGCCTGATCGAACACATCACCAACAGCAGCAAAGAGCAGAGCCTGGGCATTGGCCAGATTTCGCAGTCACTGAACCAGCTGAGCAATTCATCGGTACAAAATGCCGAAGAATCGCTGAACATGGCCACACTTTCCCGCGAAATGCTGCAACACAGCGCAGCACTGCAACAGCGTGTTGCCTATTTCCGCCTGCACGATGAAGCCGGCGCAGCCGCACCACAGCCTGCCGAACACCAGCCTGCCCCTGACGCGACGCCCCGGTTTTAGGGCGGCTGCGACCGGCTCCCGCCGTGCCGATAAAGGGTAAACCCGCAAGGGCAAGCCCTAAATGACGTTTTGATGCGCAATCACTACAGTTGCAGCATCCGCCACCAGTACAAAAACAGGCGGAACGCTCGATAACGGGCCCGTCCGCCGCGACGCACAGCCCGATCAACGCCAACAATCATTGGAGAGAACCATTATGTGGTCCCACGTCTACGACCCACTGGGCAACCCGTGGCTGTCTACGCTGTGCGCAGCGCTGCCGGTCATCGTGCTGCTGGGCGCACTCGGCATTTTTCATATCAAGGCACACATCGCCGCCCTGATGGGCTTGATCACCTCACTGGTGGTCGCCATCGGCATCTTCGGCATGCCCGGCAGCATGGCAGTCAGCGCCACCCTGATGGGGGCGGCCAATGGCCTGCTGCCCATTGGCTGGATCATTCTCAACGTGATCTTCCTGTACCAGCTGACCGAACGCAAAGGCCAGTTTGCCATCCTGCGCGAGAGCATTACCGGCGTGACGCAGGACCGTCGCCTGCAACTGTTGCTGATCGCCTTTTGCTTCGGCGCCTTCTTTGAAGGTGCCGGTGGCTTCGGCACCCCGGTTGCGGTAACCGGCGCCATGCTGATCGGCCTGGGCTTCTCGCCGCTGGCCGCATCCGGCCTGTCGCTGATCGCCAATACCGCACCGGTTGCCTACGGCGCACTGGGCACCCCGATCACCACCCTGGCCAAGGTCACCGGCATCGATGTGATGCTGATTTCCTCCATGGTAGGTCGCCAGATGACCATCTTCGCCGTCATCGTGCCGTTCTGGCTGCTGATTGCCTTCTGCGGCTGGAAGAATACCCTGCGCATCTGGCCTGCCGCCTTGGTGGCCGGTCTGTCCTTCGCCATTCCGCAGCTGATTGTCTCCAACACCATGGGCCCGGAACTGGTGGCGGTGATTGCCTCGGTCTGCTCCATTGCGGCACTGGTATTCTTCCTCAAGGTATGGCACCCGAAAGAGGTGTACACCTCCACCGCCGGCACCATGGCCGGCGCGGCTGCCGAAGCTGCCGGCAACACCGGCCTGCAAGCCAAGCATGGCTACAGCACCGGCGACGTGATCCGCGCCTGGCTGCCGTGGCTGATCCTGTCGGTGCTGGTTTTCGCCTGGGGCTCGCCCAGCGTGAAAAAGGCACTGGATGCCATCTTCACCCTGGATATCCAGTGGCCGGGTCTGCATAACCTGGTACAGAAGATGCCGCCGGTGGTGGCCAAGCCGCACCTGGAAGCTGCTGTCTACAAGCTGAACCTGCTGTCTACCACCGGTACCGGCATCCTGGTGGCTGGCATCCTGTCCGGCCTGATCATGGGCTACCGCCCGAGCGAGCTGGTCAAGATTTATGGCCAGACCTTCTGGTCGCTTCGTTACTCGCTGATCACCATCGTGGCCATGCTGGCACTGGGCTACCTGACCCGCTACTCCGGCGTGGACATCACCCTGGGTCTGGCCTTCTCCCACACTGGCGTGCTCTACCCCTTCTTCGGCACCTTGCTGGGCTGGCTGGGCGTGGCACTGACCGGTTCGGACACCGCAGCCAACGTATTGTTTGGCGGTCTGCAAAAGGCATCGGCCACCCAGTTGGGCCTGTCGCCGGTACTGATGACTGCCGCCAACTCGGCCGGTGGTGTGATGGGCAAGATGATCGATGCCCAGTCCATCGTGGTGGCCTCCACGGCCACCCAGTACTACGGCAAGGAAGGCGTGATCCTGCGCTATGTGTTCTTCCACTCGCTGGCCCTGGCCTGCCTGGTTGGCCTGGTCGTCACCGCCATGGCCTACCTGCCGCCATTCACGCTGCTGGTATTGCACTAAAGCGTCATGGCACCAGTGGGTGCCAGACAAAAAGCCCCGCCAACGATACTTGGCGGGGCTTTTTTTATCGGCGCAGCGCGCAGCGCACGCTATAGCGGACAAACCAGTCCTGAATGTGCCGCGACAGCTCCGGCACCGAGCGGCCGATCTCCTGCACATCTGCCGTCATGGCCGCTTCACCGGCGGCATCCCTTGTCTGCCAGGTGCTGACAATCTGGGTGTGCTGCTCAATCAGCAAGGCCGGCGGCGACATCGTATCCCGGCTGAGAAAACGCACGGTCGATTTTTGCGCACAAACGGGCGATGCAAGCCTTGGCGCCATGCTGCTGCAATAGCTGGACATCATGGGTCAGCACGGCCACAAACTGCGCATTACGCGGCAGATCGGTACCGAACACCTGCTCCAGTTGCAACAAAGCCTGCACTTGGGACATGGCAGAGTCACACTTTGCCAGCCGCGCAGCGATGTCCGCCGCCAGCGGATCACGCACATCAATCGGCCGGCCTTGCTCATCATTGCCCGAGACGTAGCACATCCATGCGGCCAGCCCCAATGCCAGGCAATCAAACCGGCTCCCCCGTACCAGATGGACACGGATAGGGTCCAGCATGCGCTGTGGCAGTTTTTGCGTTCCATCCATGGCGATCTGCCAGGTTCGATGCTGCAAGGCCGGGTTCTGGAAACGCTGCAACAAGCTGGCCGCATAATCCGCCGCCGGCAGCGGGCAATGCTCCAGCGTCACGGCTTGCTCATGCAGCATCAGGTGGCGTGTCAAAGCCAGCAGCGCGGCATCCTGCATGCAATCGCTGATATGGACATAGCCCGCCAGATAACCCAGATAAGCCAGAAAAGAATGGCTGCCATTCAGCATGCGCAGCTTCATTTCCTCGAATGGCCGCACATCGGCAACCAGCTGCGCCCCCACCTTTTCCCATGCCGGCCGGCCCTGCGGAAAATGATCTTCAATCACCCATTGCCGGAATGGCTCGCATGCCACCCCGGCCGGATCATCCACCCCGCCCAGCAGCGCCCGGATATGGCTGCGGGTCTGCGCGCTGACCATGGGCACAATACAATCCACCATGCTGGACGGACAGGCCAGCTGCTGTGCCACCCAGTCCGCCATCTCCCTGTCGCCTTGCAAGGCCGCCAATTGCCACAATACCTGGCGGGTAATCGCACCATTGGCCGGCATATTGTCGCAGGACAACACGGCAAATGCCGGCAAACTGCGCTGACGGCGCAGACGCAGACCCGCCAACAACAGGCCAGGGGCTGATTGTGGCTGCCATGGACAGGCCAGATCATGCAGAATGGCCGGGTGATCCGGCTGCAACTGCCCCGAGGCCGGCAGATGGCAATAGCCCTTCTCGGTAATGGTCAGCGTGACAATGGCCAGATCAGGCTGCGCCAGGGCCTCCAGCACCGCCGCCAGGCCATCGTCAGGCAAGGACAGGGCTTGACACACCACGCCGATCACGCGGCAATGCCAGCCCTGTGCATCCATGTCCGACACCGAATACAACAAGTCCTGCTGCTTGAGTGCCGCAATGCTGCCGCTGGCATCAGACAGGCTGACTTCCACATATCCCCAGTCGCTGCCGTGCTTGTTGGCCAGCTCTTCGGCATAAACCGCCTGATGGGCGCGATGAAATGCCCCACACCCCAGATGCAAAAGCCGCGGACGCAACACCTGACGCGCATAGCCAGGCTGAGGTACTGCGGCTGTCGAAATCGGCTGACTCATGACCTTACCCACGGTAAAAGAATGGTGCGACAAAACAGCCGGACAGGCTGTCAGCCCCTGCTGCCCAGCTCTGCGGCATCCGATAGCAGGTTCAAATCCCGGTCCTTTACTTCCGGCATCAGCAATGCGGCAAACAAACCGATGGCAGAATAAACCATCACCATCACCGCAATCGGCCACCAACTACCGCTGAGATGACAGAAAATGCCGGCCAGCAAGGGGCCGAAACCAACAGCCACCAGGCCACCGGTTTCCTTGGAAATGGCCATCCGGGTAAAACGCTGACGCGCTCCAAACAACTCGGCCAGCGTGATGTTTTCCAAGGCAAACAAGCCCAATACCGCAATATTATGAATCACGATAATGCACACCATGATTAGCGCAACCCCATGATCTGGCTCCATCACCACCGACAGCAAAGGGAAAGCCAGGAGAATGGCCAGCACATTCAACACAATATAAGGCAGGCGCCGACCGAATTGATCAGATAGCCACCCAAGCAGGGGAATACTGAGAAAACCGATGACCGAGCTGATCATCAAGGCATCAGTAGGAATGCTTTTATCAAATAACAATGTCTGCACCAGGTAACCGGTCAGGAAAGTCTGAATCAGGCCCGAATTACCCGCCTGACCAAAACGCAGGCCAGTTGCAATCCAGAAAGAGCGGCTACGGAACATGGCGCAGAAACTGTCATTCTCCACCACACCCTCAGCAGTCACCGCCGTAGTCAGTGACTTTGCTTTTTCTTGCACAAATACCGGACTTTCCTTCAGATTCACCCGCAACCAGATGGCAAAGATCATGACCACAACACTGCTCAGAAAGGGAAGGCGCCAACCCCACTCCATCAATTGCTGACGATCCAGACTATAAAACACCAATGCCCAGATACCGGTGGCGGCCAAGGTACCGCAATTGGTGCCCATGGCCACCAGAGAGGAAATGATTCCACGCCGTCCCGCCGGGGCAAATTCAGCCAGCATGGTCCCCGCACCGGATATTTCCGCCCCCGCACCCAGTCCTTGGATGATACGTAGCACCACCAGTAAAACCGGGGCCATGATGCCAATTTGTGCATAAGTCGGCAGTACACCAATCAGTGTGGTACACACACCCATCATGGTGATGGTGATGAACAGCACTTTCTTTCGACCAATGGCGTCCCCCATACGGCCAAACACAAAAGCACCGGCGATACGAGCCAGATAGCCAGCACCATAAGTACCCATCGCCAGAATCAACACCATGGCCTTGCTCTGGCCATAAAAGAATATTTCATGGAATACCAGTGCCGCACCAAGTGAATAGAGCTGAAAATCCATAAACTCCAGCGCCGTACCCAACCAACCCGAAATGGCGGCCTTGACCAGACCGGAGCCTTCATTACTGGCCATATCTTGTGGCAAAACCTTTGCAGTATTCATTGCACTACTCCAAAACAGCAGTTAGGCATGAGCAAACAGAATCAGGCGGGAAACTCCAGTAGAATCTTGCAACACGCAGCCGGCTCGTTTTCAAACAAATGCAGTGCAACATCCACCTGATCAAAATCAAGCTGATGGGTAATCAGGGCATCCGGATTTAATTTTCCGGCCCCCATCCAGTTAATCACCTGTGGAAAACGCGCGCTATTCAGCCGTGAAGAAAAGATGGAGAGTTCCTTGCTGGTGATCGCTTGCTGACTGATCGTGCATGCTGCATCGGAAAAACCCATGATCCCGATGCGGCCGGCAGGCGAAGCCAATTCAATCGCCTGCGGCAAAATGGCCGGATGACATGCCGCATCGACGATCAGGGTTGGAGCACGCCCGTATTCATCAAAATAATCCGACACATTAGCCGCCTGATTATTCACGCAACGATCCGCACCACATTCCGTGGCACGCTGCAGCCTGGCGGCCACGCGATCCGTCGCCACCAGATGCGCCACGCCAAACACCGTTTTCAGTACCTGAATGACCGCCAATCCCATGGGGCCTGCCCCATAAACCAAAGCCACATCGTCTGTTGTCGGCCTTAGCTGCGCAGTAATGTTGGCGGCAATGCTGAATGGTTCGACCAGGGCAGCGTGATGTGCCGGTATGGCATCAGCAACAACATAGGCATTGCTGGCTGGTACACAAGCAAACTCACTGAACCCGCCATCCCGATGCACCCCGATCACTTGCAAGTTCAGGCAGACATTGGGCCGTCCAATCGAGCAGGGATAACAATGACCGCAACTGACCACAGGATCGATAACGACACGCTGGCCAATCCTGCTCGGCATCACATTCCGGCCGACCTGATCAATCACCCCAAAAAACTCATGCCCGATCACCCGTGGATATCTGGCAAAGGGATTGTGACCATGATAAATATGCACATCGGAACCACAGACACCGGCATAAATGGTTTTTACTCTTACCTCATCAGCGGCTGGCAAGGGAATTTCCCGCTGCTGTATTTCCAGTACACCGGGCTGCGTAATAACAATGCTTTTCATCATTATTTCTCCTTACTTACCAGTTCCATAGCGTGCCGTCTTCCAGTCTTGCAATGGGCAAACATGCCGGCTCATAAGGGTATTGCTCGGCCAGCTTTTCATTAAAATCCACCCCCAAGCCAGGAGCATCTCCCGGATGCATATAACCATCGGCAAAAGACCAGCTCCGGGGAAACAATTCCAGCATGGCTTCCGAATAACCCATATACTCCTGAATGCCGAAATTCGGCACCCACATATCAAAGTGCAAGGCGGCAGCCATGCTGACTGGAGACAGGTCGCTCGCACCATGGGAACCAGTACGTATCTGATATAGCGCTGCAAAATCGGCGATACGCCGCATACCGCTGATTCCCCCGGCATGCGTCACCGTCGTGCGGATATAATCAATCAGCTGTTCTTCCATCAACTGCTTGCAATCCCAGATGCTGTTGAATACTTCACCAACCGCAATTGGGGTGACCGTGTGCTGTCTGATCAAACGAAAACAAGCCTGGTTTTCTGCCGGCGTAGGATCTTCCATCCAGAATAAATGATAGGGCTCCACACTCTTTCCAAAGCGCGCCGCTTCAATTGGCGTCAGACGATGGTGAATATCATGCAGGAGATGATCTTTCTCACCAAACCGGCTGCGAATCTTGTCAAACAGTGTCGGGATGAAATTCAGATATTTTTCTGTCGACCATATTTGTTCTTCAGGACGCTTGCCTTTGCTGGCCGGCTCATATTTGCCGCCCTGCTGCTTTGCCAAACCATAGCTGGAAGCCACGCCGGGGATGCCGCATTGCACACGAATGGCCTTGAACCCTGATGCCTGATGGCGGGCATAGTCATCGAGCACGGCATCAATCGTGCTGCCGGTGCAGTGTCCATACACCAGGACACGCTCACGCGATGCGCCACCCAGCAATTGATAAAGTGGCATTTTTGCAGCCTTGGCCTTGATATCCCACAAAGCCATATCAATGGCGGAAATGGCGGACATGGTTACTGGGCCACGCCGCCAATAGCCACCCTTGTAAAAATACTGCCAGATATCTTCAATTTGCTGCGCATCGCGCCCGACAAGCTGTGGGCATAAGTGATCGCGCAAATAGGAGACGACGGCCAGCTCCCGCCCATTAAGCGTGGCATCCCCCACTCCGCTCAAACCGCAGTCCGTGCTGATTTTCAGTGTGACAAAATTTCTTCCCGGACAACTTACAAATACATCCGCCTTGGCAATTCTCATCAATCACCCCAACATCAATCAAGTGGATTGGAGATGAAAATTAATACACAAATACCTGCCATACAAGTATTCAATACTGCCAAAAATACCAGAAATATCCACCATACCAATCAATAAAACAAAATTTAATATTTTAAATAAACTCAATGGGAAATATCAAAACAGTCGGGAGAAAATTTTTAAACTGCCGAATTATCGGTCCACATGGCAGAGACCGGAGCGCCGCAGCCAGCCAAGCACTCCGTGCATGTAAACCCTTGGCCTGACCCTGCAGCTATCGACCAGGCCGGCATTCAAGCCGGTATGGCGGAAGGTGTTTGTGATGAAATCGGGATGGAAAACGATGTGCTCAGTGCCGGTGGTAACGGCTTGGGAAAGCATCTGAAAAACGTGATGAAGGCAACTTGGCAAGATGAGCAGGCAGCGACCGGGCTTTGCCAACAAGCTGGCAACCTGGTCATCAAGACATGACAGGAATGGGGCAGCCGACAATGAAGGCAGACCGGCAGCAAGCACAAGATTCGACTCAGGAAAACACACGGCCGAAGCAAACAGGATGCGGCAATGGCTGGCGGCAAAGCCGCATCCCGTTCCCAACCGGGTTGAAGCTATTTTTTGCCTTTACTCCCTCCCGCTGCCTTGGCGGAACCCTTGGCAGCGGCTTTGGCAGCTGCCCGGTCCTTGCTCAACTGTGCGTGTGCGGTGGCAACTGACTGTGCCTGGCTCTTGAGCGTGGCATGCAAGGCTTGCACTTTGGCCAGAGCAGCCTGGGCGGCGGAAATATCACCGGCGACAACGGCGGCCTTCATGGCCTGCAGTGCCGCCACTTTCTGCTGCTGGGTTGCTTCCATGGCGGCCACGGCAGCATTCAGCGCGGCCTGATCAGCCGCAATCTGGCTATTGCTGATGGAAGTGGCTTCTGCCTTCATCTTCAGGTCGCCACTCAGATCGCGTACATCCTGATTCAGTTCGGCACGCTCCAATGCCCTTTGCAAACGATCCAGCTTCAGCTCCTGATGCAAGGCGATGGCTGCGGCTTCCGCCTGGCGGATACTGCCGGTCAAGGCGGTAATCCTGGCCAGTTCGCTTTGCGCAGCGGTCAAATCACCTGCCTGTACCGCTTGCGACAGCGCTTGTTCTTCGGCACGTCGCTGTACCCGCAGGCCGGCCACTCCAGCCAGATCCTTTTGCAAGGCGAGCCGGTCGCTCTGGATATCAGCCGTTTCCCGGCTGAGTTGCGCCGCATCTGCCGCAATATCGCGGGCATCCTGGTTGATATCCCCCGCCATGGCCGTGGCACATAGCAGCAGGCCCGACAACGACAACAGCCATTTCTTCCCTGACATGACATCCCTCCCTGTTTGACAGTTGAACCGGCGGTCCTCCTGTTGCCGGAGTGATCCAGCCGCCGTACTCAAGTGTGATTTAAGAGGGAGTTGCCGCCAGTCTCAAGCGGGAATGGATGACAGATCACGGCCTTTTCTTAACAAGTGTTAATTCTGGTGATGGCCTGCTGAAAAACCCAGCGGGAAGCGGGCCTCAGCTGGAACAACTGACGCTGATTTCCTGCGCCCAGGCTGGCGGCTCGGCGGCATAAGCCTGGTACTGTGGCTGTTCGTCAAAGGGATGACTCAGGCAATCATGCAGGCTGGCAATCTGTGAAAAATCCCCTTGCTGCGCGGCTTGTATCGCCTGCTCGGCCAGATAATTGCGCAGGATATATTTGGGATTGACCGCCAGCATGGCCAGCTTGCGCGCTGCAGCTGGCCGGGTTTCCCGCTGCAGGCGGACAGCATAGCTGGCGGCCCAGTCGTCAAACAGGCTGCGATCCACAAACAAATCGCGCAATGCACGGTTATCGGTGGTGCTGTCAAAGTCGGCCAGCCTGCGGAAAAACAGGGTGTAATCGGTATGGTGGGCATGCAGGGCCAGCAGCAGCGCTTCGATCAAGGCCTCATCGCCCTCTTGTTCCACTACCAGCCCTAGCTTGTTGCGCATCAATATCAACCAGTATTGCGAGTACTGCTCCCGGTAGCTGGAGAGCATCTCCAGCAAGCCTTCTTCGCTCACCAGCGGCAGGAATGCTGAGGCCAGACAATGCAGGTTCCACAGGCCAACCTGGGGTTGCTGATTATAGGCATAGCGTCCGGCATGATCGCTGTGGTTGCACACATGCGCGGCGTTGAAACCATCCATGAAGCCGAAAGGGCCGTAATCCAGCGTCAGCCCCAGGATGGACATATTGTCGGTATTCATCACGCCATGGCAGAAGCCCACTGCTTGCCAGTGGGCAAGCAGCTGCGCCGTTCTGGCGACAATCTCGGCGAACAGCGCGGCATACGGCTGCTCTGCCTGCGCACAGTGCGGAAAATGGTGGCGGATGACAAAATCAGCCAACAGCCGGATTTCATCATGCTGTCCACGGTGATAAAACACCTCGAAACTGCCAAAGCGGATGAAGCTTTCGGCCAGACGTGTCAATACCGCCGCGGTTTCCGGGCGCTCGCGATACACCGGATCGGCCGAACCGGTCATGGCCAGGGCGCGCGTGGTGGGAATGCCCAGTGCATGCATGGCTTCACTGCACAGATATTCGCGAATGGTGGAACGCAGCACGGCACGACCATCGCCCATGCGGGAAAACGGAGTCAGGCCGGCGCCCTTGAGCTGCCACTCCCAGCGCCGCCCTTCGCCATCCACCGTGTCGCCCAGCGACAAGGCACGACCATCCCCCAGCTGCGGAACATACACGCCAAACTGATGACCGGCGTACAGTGCGGCCAGGGCAGGTAGGCCAGGGACAAACTGTTTGCCGGACAGCAGAGCCAGCGCAGCGGGCTGGGCCAGCGCACTGGAAGGTATGCCCAATGTCTCGCACAAGCGGGCATTGCCCGCCACCAGATAGGGTTCACTCAGTGGCTGGGGCTGGATATGCCGGTAGAAAACAGGCGGCAGCTCCAGCAGGCGTTGACCAAAGGTCAGGGAAGAAAATGGGCTCATGGCCCGATTCTAGTCGCCCGTCCGGCAGATAAACACCAGCGGGTGATCAGGGTTTTTGTTGCTTCCACACCCGGCGCATGTCGCGGGCGGCATTGAGCGAGGCCGATGAAAAACTGGTGGCGGCAAAATGTCCGACCTGCCGGCTCATCTTGCTGACCGCACTGCCGGAACTCTGCCCCAGTTGCAGCGCCTGCTTCATCACGGCATAGGACGGGTGCAGGCCGGATTGTTCCAGTTGCTGCAGCAAATGCTTGTGCATTTCATTAAGCGACTTTTCCGCCGCCAGCATCAGGTCGCGCTGATTATCGGCCTGGGCCTGCAGCAGCGACACCCCGCTGAGCAGGCTGCCATCGATGCGGTTTTGCACTTCGCCCTCGGCCAGGGGATAGGCCGGCAACCAGGCAGCCGTCCAGCTCAGACAGGCATCCTGCTGGGCATCCAGCAAACGGCGCTGACTCAGCTCCATGGCACTCAGGTAACGCTGAAAAGCGCTGGCAAACCACTCGTAAGCCATGGGTATTCCTCTTAGCTCGCTGCGGGTTAGTGTGCAACATCCGGGCTGAGCGCCCAGACGCGTATCAGTTCCTGCAGCAAGGCTTCCAGAATCGGATCGCCCACCCGGTCGGACGGATAGACAAACTGCAGCTCGGCCAGTTTGCGCACTGTCGGCACAACCGTCAATCGTCCGGCGGCTTCCCACTCCAGCGCTTCCTCTTCCCGCGCCAGCGCCACGCCCACGCCACAGGCCACCAGTTCCAGCACGGCGGCCAGATTGTCGCTTTCTGTCACCTTCTTCGGCGAAATATTGAGTTCACGCCACAATTCGGCGGTAATTTTGGACAGGCTGGAGAATTGCGACAGTCCCACCCAGGGCAGTCGCCCCAGCTCCTTGGTGTTGTTCAGGTCGATGCGGTTTTTCCAGCCATTGGGCAGCACGATGCGAAAAGGCAGATTGGTCAGCAACACGGTATTGACGTTGACGTAGGGGTTTTTCCCCAGATAAAAACCGGCGTCCAGCTCCTTCTTGCGCACCAGGTTCAGCACTTCGCCGGTGACGCCGTGTTGCAGTCGCAGGTCCAGCAGCGGGTATTTTTCCACCAGAGCTGCCACCCACTCGCCGGCTTTCAGGGTGGCCGGAGTCAGTGTCAGACCGATCAGTGCCTTGCCGCCGGTCTGCCCTTTCAAGCCTTTGGCGTGATTGATGATTTCTCGTGCCGAAGCCAGGATGGACTGGGCCTGTGGCAGCAGTTCCTGCCCGGCGCGCGTCATGGTGACCCCGCCGGCTGTTCGTTCGAACAAGGGCATGCCCACTTCTTCTTCCAGCGCCTTGATCTGGGCGGTGACCGCCGGCTGGGATAAATGCAGCAATTCTGCAGCCTGTGTCAGATGGCCCTGCTGGGCCACGGTGACAAAGGTCCTCAACTGATAGATTTCCATGTACGACCTGTTCTCTCTGCCTGTAGCAAGGTGACTACATTTTCCTGTTTTCCGGATCTTATCTTTGCGAACATTTTGGCGTCATTACTGCATTTACCACAAGAATTTCACGGTATTTTTGCAAAAAAAACCGCACCATCCACAGGGTGAATGGAGTAAAAATACCACAGCAACTTATTGATTAATATTGGTTTTTGCAATGCAACATCGGCCTGACAAATTTTATTAATCAAAAAAAGCGATTAGCAGGAGCGGCCAGTCGTCCCTTATGTTTCGGACAGCGGTCAGACGATCGTTACGACAAAGGAGGATGCAATGAACGAGGACGTACTCAAGAAAGTACAGTCCAACCCGAAGTTCAAAGAGCTTGTTCACAAGAAGACAAGCCTGGGTTGGCAGCTCAGCATCGTGATGCTGGTGATTTACTATGGCTTCACCTTGGTGCTGGCCTTTTCCCCGTCTACCCTGGGCGCCCCGCTGGCCCCCGGCATGACCATGACTGTAGGCATCCCGGTAGGGATTCTGATCATTCTTTCCGCTTTCTTGCTGACCGGCCTGTATGTGCGCAAAGCCAATGGCGAGTTTGACCAGCTCAACCGCGAGATCGTTGAGGAGGCACAAAAATGAAAAAATGCACTGGCTCTCTCGCTCTTGCAGCATTATCGCTTTTCCCGGTACTGGCCTTTGCCTCCGGCGCCATCGAAGGTGATGTGAAGCAACAGGCCACCAACTGGCACGCCATCATCATGTTCGTGGTGTTCGTGGCCTTTACCATGGGCATTACCTACTGGGCAGCCCGTCGTACCCGCTCCGCCTCCGACTTCTACACCGCCGGTGGTGGCATTAGCGGTTTCCAGAATGGCCTGGCCATTGCCGGTGACTACATGTCGGCGGCGTCCTTCCTGGGCATTTCTGCCATGGTGTTCGACAAGGGTTTCGATGGCCTGATTTACTCCATCGGCTTCCTGGTCGGCTGGCCGGTGATTCTGTTCCTGGTGGCCGAGCGCCTGCGTAACCTGGGCAAATACACCTTTGCCGACGTCGCATCCTACCGCCTGCAACAGACCCCGGTTCGTTCCTTCGCCGCCACCTCCACCCTGATGGTGGTGGCGATGTACCTGATCGCGCAGATGGTCGGTGCCGGCAAGCTGATCCAGCTGCTGTTCGGCATGAGCTACTCCTCTGCCGTGATCATGGTCGGCATCCTGATGGTGTGCTACGTGCTGTTTGGCGGCATGCTGGCCACCACCTGGGTACAGATCATCAAGGCCGTGCTGCTGCTGTGTGGTGCTTCCTTCATGGCCTTCATGGTGCTGTCCACCGTGGGTTTCAGCCCGGAAATGATGTTCGAGAAGGCGGTTGCCGCCCACGCCAAGCACGCTGCCATCATGGCGCCGGGCAAGGCCGATCCGGTGGATTCCATCTCGCTGGGCATGGCGCTGATGTTTGGTACTGCCGGCCTGCCGCACATCCTGATGCGCTTCTTTACCGTGTCTGATGCCAAGGAAGCCCGCAAGTCGGTGTTCTACGCCACCGGTTTCATCGGCTACTTCTACATCCTCACCTTCATCATCGGTTTTGGCGCCATCATGCTGGTACTGAACCAGCCTGGCATGATGGAAACCGTGACCAAGAACGGCAAGGAAGTACATCAGCTGATCGGTGGCAGCAATATGGCCGCCATCCACCTGGCCAATGCCGTGGGCGGTGACATGTTCCTGGGCTTCATCTCTGCGGTTGCCTTCGCCACCATCCTGGCCGTTGTAGCAGGTCTGGCCCTGTCCGGCGCCTCTGCCGTCTCGCACGACCTGTACGCCTCCGTCATCATGAAGGGCAAGGCCAACGAGGCTGACGAAATCCGCGTATCCAAGATCACCACCGTCGTGCTTGGCATCATCGCCATCGTGCTGGGTCTGGTGTTCGAGAAGCAAAACATCGCCTTCATGGTGGGTCTGGCCTTCTCCATCGCGGCTTCCGCCAACTTCCCGATCCTGTTCCTGTCCATGTTCTGGAAGGGTCTGACCACCCGTGGTGCAGTCATCGGCGGCTTTGTCGGCCTGGTATCGGCCATCCTGCTGATTGTGGTAGGACCGACCGTGTGGGTTGACATCATGAAACACCCGACTGCCCTGTTCCCGTACAAGAATCCGGCCATCTTCTCCATCACCCTGGCTTTCGTCAGCACCTGGTTGTTCTCGGTCACTGACAAATCCAAATCGGCTGAAGATGAAAAAGCCAAATTCGATGCCCAGTTTGTCCGTTCCATGACCGGTATCGGCGCAACCGGCGCTTCCAAGCACTAATCGTTTCACCTGGGGCCGCATCCTGCGGGATGCGGCTACAGCACTACAAGACTTACAAGGAGAAGGTAATGTCCACTCTCGAATCCATTCTGAAGGAAACCCGTAGTTTTCCGCCGTCCGACGATTTCCGCCACAAGGCGACCGTGTCGGGCATGGAGGCCTACAACGCACTGTGCGAACAGGCCGACGACAGCTACCTGTCCTTCTGGGGGGATCTGGCCCGCGAGCTGATTACCTGGAAAAAGCCGTTTTCCCGGGTTCTGGACGACAGCAATGCCCCCTTCTTCAAGTGGTTTGACGATGGCGTGCTGAATGTTTCCTACAACTGCCTCGACCGTCACCTGCCGCTGAACGCCAACAAGATCGCCCTGATCTTTGAAGCGGACGATGGCGAAGTAACCCGTGTCACCTATTCCGAACTGCACCGTCGTGTCTGCCAGTTTGCCAATGGCCTGAAGAGCCTGGGCATTGCCAAGGGCGACCGTGTGGTCATCTATATGCCGATGGTGATCGAAGCCATCGTGGCCATGCAGGCTTGCGCCCGTATCGGTGCCATCCACTCCGTGGTGTTTGGCGGCTTCTCCGCTGGCGCGGTACGTGACCGCGTCCAGGATGCCGGTGCCAAGCTGGTGATTACCGCCAATGAAGGACTGCGTGGTGGCAAGACCGTCCCACTGAAAGCCACAGTGGATGAAGCACTGGCACTGGAAGGCTGCGAGTCGGTACAAAATGTGGTGGTTTACCAGCGCACCAATGGTGGCGCACAGTGGACCGAGGGCCGCGACATCTGGTGGCACAAGCTGGTGGAAGGCCAGGCCGAAGCCTGCGAACCGGAATGGATGCTGGCGGACGACCCGCTGTTCATTCTGTATACCTCCGGCTCCACCGGCAAACCCAAGGGCATCCAGCACAGCAGCGCCGGTTACCTGCTGGGCGCCATCAACAGCTTCCGCTGGGCCTTCGACTACAAACCGAATGATGTGTACTGGTGCACCGCCGATGTGGGCTGGATTACCGGTCACTCCTATATCTGCTACGGCCCGCTGGGCATCGGCGCCACCCAGGTGGTGTTCGAAGGCGTACCGACCTACCCGGATGCCAGCCGTTTCTGGCGCATGATCGAGCAACACAAGGTCAGCATTTTCTACACCGCACCGACCGCCATCCGTTCGCTGATCAAGCTGGGCAACGACCTGCCCAAGCAGTTCGACCTGTCCAGCCTGCGCCTCCTGGGCACCGTGGGCGAGCCGATCAATCCGGAAGCCTGGATGTGGTACTACGAAGTGGTGGGCGGTGGCCGCTGCCCTATCGTGGACACCTGGTGGCAAACCGAAACCGGCTCGGCGATGATTGCGCCGATTCCGGGCGCCGTGCCCACCAAGCCGGGCTCTTGCACCCTGCCGCTGCCGGGCATCATGGCCGACATCGTCGACGAATCCGGCGCACAGGTGGAACCGGGCCGCGGTGGTTTCCTGGTGATCAAGAAGCCCTTCCCGTCCCTGGTGCGCACCATCTGGAACGACCCGGAGCGCTTCAAGAAGACCTACTTCCCGGACGAGTTCAATGGCCAGTACTACCTGGCAGGCGACTCGGCCAACCGTGACGAAAACGGCTACTTCTGGATCATGGGCCGTATCGACGATGTGCTGAACGTATCCGGCCACCGTCTGGGCACCATGGAAATCGAATCGGCGCTGGTAGCCAACCCGCTGGTGGCGGAAGCCGCCGTGGTCGGCAAGCCGCATGAGGTGAAGGGCGAAGCCGTGGTGGCCTTCGTGGTACTGAAGGGCGCGCGTCCGGAAGGCGACGACGCCAAGAAGATTGCGGCCGAACTGAAGAACTGGGTAGCCCACGAAATCGGCAAGATCGCCCAGCCGGACGACATCCGCTTTGGTGAGAACCTGCCCAAGACCCGCTCCGGCAAGATCATGCGCCGCCTGCTGCGCTCGATTGCCAAGGGCGAGGAAATCACCCAGGACGTTTCCACGCTGGAAAACCCGCAGATTCTGAGCCAACTGCAGAATCCGCTGTAAACAGACTGTTTCAGGAGCACACTGACCTTGCGCCCGGTGATTTCACCGGGCTTTTTTTTGTCTGTCCCGCGGGTGGCGGCGCGAGGGTCATCCGGTTCAATACAGATAGATACCCTGTGGCTGCGGTGCGGTAACCGGCATCGGCTGCCCTTGCATCTCGCGCACTGCCAGCTCGATGGTGTGGCACAGCGCTGCCAGCGGCAGATCATTGCCCTCGCGGCCAAATGGTTCTTCCAGCTCCTCGCCGATCACCTCCAGCGCCAGATAGGTATAGGCAATGAACACGGCGATCGGCGGCGTCAGCCAGCCTATGCTGCTGACCAGACCCATTGGCAACAACAGGCTGTAAATGGTGACCGTGCGGTTGAGCAAGACCCGGTAGGTGTAGGGAATGGGCGTGCCACCGATGCGTTCGCAGCCGCCCAGCACCTCAGACATGGTATTCAGCTTTTGATCCAGCGCCTGCCATTGCCATTCGCTGATGATGCCCTCGGCCTGTAGCTGCAGGATCAGCTGGCCCAGCCGGCGCAGAATGATGGCGGGGCGGAAACGTGCGCCATCCACTTCGTCGAGCAGGTCGGCCGGCAGCAGGCGCTGCATGTGATCGCACTCCGGCTCCTCGCGCAGTTGCGCTTTCAAGGCATAGGCAAAGGCACAAATCAGGTCCAGCACCTGTGCCACCTGCGGATGCTGTGGTGCGGCCGCCAGCAGCTGGCGGGCAATGGAACGATTCACCACCAGCAGGGCACCCCACAGCTTGCGCGCTTCCCAGAAACGCTCATAGCTGACCGAGTTGCGAAAGCCCAGGAAAATCGCCAGTGATACCCCCAGCAGGGTAAAGGTGGGAATGCTCAAGGCCGAATCGGCATGGCTGCTCAGCCACCAATGCCGCGCCGCTGCCGCCAGCAGGGCGATCAGGAACACCAGCAGCAAGCGCGACAGAATACGCGGCAATACCGAGCCATTCCACACAAACAGCAAACGAAACCAGGGCACGGGAGAACGGACAATCATGGGCAAATAGCATTCAGAGGCAGAGATTCCGGCATGATAAGACATTGCCGATTTTGTTGCAGTGCAAAATAACAGCAGCATCCAGACTTGCACCCTACCCGCCATGATCTACAGTGGATGGATGGAATCCATGTCCCCCACCCTGCTGGCACTGACACTGAGCCTGGTACTGTATGCCGGCCCGGCGCAGGCCGGCGCCATCACCATCGCCTGCGAAGACAATCTGCCACCGTTTTCCAGCGGCCCCAGCGGCCAGGAACACGGCATCGTGGTCGACATCATCCGCCAGATCACCCAGGATCTCGGCCTGAGCGATGCCATCCACCTCTTCCCCTGGAGCCGGGTCTATGCCATGGGCCAAAACCAGCCCAATACCTTGGTCTGCGCCATGGCACGCACCCCGGAGCGGGAAAACCTGTTCCAGTGGGTGGGCGAAGTGATTCATTCGCCGCCGGTATTGCTGCTGCTGGCCGACAATCGTGAGCATCTGCCCAAAGATGGCCGGCTGGACGACTATCGTCGCTACACCATCGGCGTGCTGCATGGCTCCTACCAGGAAAAATACCTGCTGGCACACGGTTTTACCGCGCTGGAGCCGTTTGCCTCCTACGCCCAGGGCTACCAGATGCTGCGCGCCGGGCGGATTGATCTGTGGGCTGCCAATCAGCTGACCGCCTTTTCCACTGTGCGTCAGCTGCAGGACGACCCCGGCCGCCTGCTGCAAACCGCCTTTGTCTTCCGCGAGCTGCCACAGGGCATGTCGATGGCCTTCAGCCTTGGCACCCCGCGTGCCACGGTGGATGCCTTCCGCAAGGCGCTGGAAGCCATCAAGCGCGATGGCCGCTACCAGAAAATCCTCAACCAGAACGGCTAGACAGCCAGACCAGTTGTCCGCGCAGGCCGCTACGGTAGGCCCTGCGCGCGGATTTCCCCAATACCGTCGTTACATCCTGCTCACTATATTAAGGTTGCCATCCCGGCCCAGCCCTCTCCGGAGCCTTACATGCCAACCCCCTTTCCGGCCGACTGGCAGGCCCTGCTCCAGCACGAACCCTTTGCCGCCATGGCAGCGGAGCAACTGGCGCTGCTGGCCGGCCAGGCACGCCGCCAGCACTATCCGCGCGGAGCCAGCCTCACCAGCCCGCAAGCCGGTCCCGCCAGCCAGCTGTTCATCGTACTGGAAGGCCAGGTACTGGCCGAAGACATCTATAGTGGCCAGGCCTTTGCCCTGCTAGGCCAGGGTGAAATGTTTCCACTGGGAGCCCTGCTGGCGCAGCGGCCGGTCACCAATCACTACCGCGCCGACAGTGACTGCATGGTATTGCAGCTGCCACAGTCAGCCTTTGTGGCACTGTGCCAGCAGTCTGCCGCCTTCCAGCTGTTCTGCACCCAGCGGCTGGCCAATCTGCTGTCGCGCGCCCGCCAATTACACCCGGCGGCGCTGGGCGGACAGGGGCTCAGCCTGCACACCCCGCTTGCCGCGGTAATCCAGCGGCCGGCTGTCTGCTGCCGGCCGGAAACCACGCTGCGCCCCTTGCTGCAACTGATGCAACAGGAAGGGGTGGGCTCGGTGGTCATCACCAGTCCCGAGCAGCGCCTGCTGGGCCTGTTCACCCTGCGCGACCTGCTGGACGCCCATCTGGCCGGACATGCTGACGACACCCCGGTACAACAGCTGATGCGCCAGCCCAGCTGCCTGCTGCCGCCCAGCGCCCTGGCCAGTGAAGCCATGCTGGCGCTGGTCCAGAGTGGCGAACGCCATGTCATGGTGTGTGAAGGCATGACCCTGGTGGGCATCGTGTCCGAGCATGACCTGTACCGCCTGTCGCGGCTGGACATGAAGGAAATGCTGCAACGCCTGAGCCGCTGCGACAGCACGGCCGCCCTGTCCGGCGTGGCGGCCACCTTCCGGCGGCAGGTACTGGCGCTGTTTCAGCAGGGCATGGATGCCAATGCCACCACCCGTCTGCTCAGCCTGTTCAATGACCAGCTGCTGAACCGGCTATGCCAGCTGCACCTGGGCGCAGCCAGGCTGGAGGAGGTGGAAATCTGCTGGCTGCAACTGGGCAGCAGCGGCCGCCAGGAAAACACCCTGACCTCGGACCAGGACAGCGCACTGGTTTTCCGCTGCGACGATGCCTTGCGCCAGCAGCAACTGGCCCAGCAACTGCCGGCTATTGCCCAGCGCATCAGCTCGGCGCTCAGTGCCTGCGGCATTCCGCTGTGCCGTAACGGACTGATGGCGGGCCATCCCAGTCACTGCCTGTCCTACGCCGACTGGAAGGACAGCGTGATCCAGCAATGGCAGCATGCAAGCCAGGACAGCACGCATGGCGGCCTGTATCTGGACCTGCGCCCGGCCTGGGGTCAGCACAAACTGGGGCTGGAGCTGGCCGGACAATTGCGCCAGCTGGCCAGTCAGCCGGCGGCACTGCGTGCCCTCAGCCGCAGCGCCCGCCGCTATCAGCCACCACTGGGCTGGAGCGGACGCCTGCAAACCGACCAGGATGCACAACTGGACCTGAAAGCCGCGGTCGATTTTTTCGTCGACGCCGCACGCATCCTGGCCTTGCATGCCGGCTCGGCCGCCAGCCGAACCAGCGAACGCTTTGCCGCTGCCGCCGGCTTGCCCGGCCTGTCCGCCAGCGCCTGCCAGTCTTTTGCCGACAGTGCACAATTCCTGCAAGCGCTGCGCCTGCGCCACCAGCTGGCCTGCCAGGAGGCAGGGGCGCGGCTGGACAATATGATCCGCCCGGCCGAGCTGGGTACGCTGGATGCACGCATCCTGAAGGAAACCCTGCGCCAGGCACGCAAGCTGCACGCCTGGCTGGCACAGCAGCTGCCCTGAGCCACGACCGCAGCGCGCCGCCCTGCTGGTAGCAAGGTTGTGGTCCGGGCAGGAAACCCGGATAATTTTGCGGTTTTGCTTCCTGGATGATCCGGCCATGAATTTTGGGCTCTATCTGCCGCTGCTTGCCGGGCTGGCATTCTGCAATCATTGCCGGCGCCCCGCTGACGGCCAGGCTGATGCACTGGCACTGCCGGCCGCCATCGCCATGGGGCTGGCCACCGCCATCATGCTGCTGCTCGGCGGCGGCCTGCTGACGCTAGCCGACAGCGCCCGCCCCGGCCTGCCCTTGCCGCTGGTCGCCAGCGTGCTGCAAGCGGCCAGCGCCCTGTTGCTGGCCGGTACACTGCAGCGCCTTGCCGCTGGCACCGCTGCTGCGCTGGGACTGCACTGGCCCCTGCTGCTGCTAAACAGCCTGCTGGCCGGACTACCGCTTTACTTCCTGCCATCCGCCAGCAGCGCCGCGGCCTCCCTGTGCGCAGCCTTGCTGAGCGCCGCCCTGTTCACCTTGCTGCTGGCCCAGTTCGCCACCCTGCCACACCGCCTGCAACGCTGCGCCCTGCCCGCTCGCTTGCAGGGCCGGCCCGCCCTGCTGCTGTGTGCACTCATCATCGCGCTGGCCTTGCACGGCCTTGGAGCCCGCCTGTCATGACCCTTGTTCTTCGTTTGCTGCTGCTGTTGCTGGCCATCTGGCTGCTGGGGAAAGTCCTGCGCAGCAGCGCACAGAAATTACGCCCAGCCACCAGCACCCTGCCGCCGCTGGCCGAGCGCATCGATGCCATCCTGCCGCAAACCCAGTGCGGTCAATGCGGCCACGCCGGCTGCCTGCCTTATGCCCAGGCGCTGGCACGCGGCGAAGACAGCATCAACCGCTGCCCGCCGGGCGGCGAGGACGGCATACGCAAGCTGGCCGCCCTGCTGCATACCGACTACCTGCCCTTCGCCGCCGATGCCCCGCCGCAAAAGCCCAAGGCGGTGGCACTGATAGACGAAGCCACCTGTATCGGCTGTACCCTGTGCATCCAGGCCTGTCCGGTCGATGCCATTCTGGGTTCGGCCAAACAAATGCATACCGTGCTGGCCGATGAATGCACCGGCTGCGAATTGTGCCTGGCCCCCTGTCCGGTGGACTGCATCAGCATGCGCCCGGCCACCAGCCAGCCAGCCGACTGGCGCTGGGGCTATCCGGTCATCGCCATCAAGGCCGTCAAACCAGGTAGCAGCTCATGAGCCGCCCATCCATCCTGCCGGCCCACACCGACCCCGGCAGCCAGCCACTGCTTACCACGCCGCTGCCGGCCCAGCTCAGGCTATGGCTGCAGGGCGCCAGCTGCTGTGTCGAAGTGGGCCAGCGCGTGCTGAAACACCAGTTGCTGGCCGAGGCCGACAGCGAGTTCGGCGTGGCCGTCCATGCCCCGACCTCCGGCCACATCCGTGCCATCGGCCCGCTGCCGCAAGCCCTGCCCGATGCGCCGCTGCTGGATGGCCTGCAACTGCAGCCAGACGGGCTGGACGAAGCGCTGTCACTGCCCGCAGAAAGCAACTGGCCAGCCCTGTCAGCACTGGCGCTGGCCATGCGGCTGCAAGACATGGGCGTCATGGGGCAGCATGGCCCGTTGCTGCCGCTGGCGTGGGCTGCCAAGGCGTCACCGCTGGCGCTGCTCATCATCAATGCGGTGGAGAACGAGCCTTTTCTGCAGGCCGACAGCATGCTGCTGTGCGAACAGGCGGCCGCCGTGGCCGAAGCCATGGCCATGCTGGGCCGCATACTGCAGCCGGCGCGGCTGGTACTGGCCATCCAGCAAGAACAGGGCGCGGCCATCAATGCCCTGCGCAGCCTGGCAGCAGACCAATGCTGGCAGCTGGAAGTGATTCAAGCCCCCTACCCGGCAGGGGATGAGGCACAACTGCTGCGGGCGCTGGCGCGACCAGAAGAAAGCGGCAACAGCCTGTGCCTGCCCGTCGCCGGTGTCCATGCGGCTGGCCGGGCCATCCTGCATGGCGAGCCATGCATCAGCCGCATCGTCACCGTCAGCACGGCCCTCAAGCAGTCCCACAATATGCGCGCCTTGCTCGGCAGCCCGGTGGCCGACCTGCTGACCTGCGCCGGCCTGTCCTCGCAGCAGCATGCCCTTGTCCATGGCGGCGGATTACGCGGCTTTGCCTTGCCCGATGCCACCATCGGCATCCACCAGCACAGCCACTGCCTGCTGGTGCGGCCCAGGCAGCCTGCGCTGACTGCCCAGCCCTGCATTCGCTGCGGTGATTGCGCCAGCATCTGTCCCAGCCAGTTACAGCCGCAGGAACTGTACTGGCACTGCAGCCGACAAGAGCTGGCACAAGCACAGCACTGGCGGCTGGCCGACTGCAGCCAGTGCGGCCTGTGCAGCGCCGTCTGCCCCAGCCAGCTGCCCTTGCTCGACAGTTTCCGCCTGGCCAGCCAGCAACTGCTGCTAGCCGAGCAGCAACAATGCGCCGCCGACGCAGCGCGCCAGCGCCATCGCTTCCGCCAGTTCCGCCTGGAAAGGGACAAACAGGAAAAGGCGCAGCGTCTGGCCGAACGTGCGGCGCAACAAGCCGCCAAGCTGGCCCAGCAAGCGGCGGAGCCCACCAGCCACGCCGAGCCAACAGCCACTGCTGCAGACAAACAGGCAGCCATTGCGGCCGCCATGGCCCGTGCGGCGGAGCGGCAGCAGCAGCGGCCAGCGGTCGCGCCCTCGGTCAATAGCAGTGAGCGCGAAGCAGCCATTGCCGCCAACCGTCAGGCAGCCATCGAAGCAGCCATGGCCCGCGCCGCCGCCCGCAAGGCGGCACAAGAGGCCGCCAAGGCCGCAGCCGCGGACGCACCGGCCATGGCCAAGGACGAAGACCAGAACAAGCCGGGGCTGAACCAGCAACAGCAGGCGCTGATTCAGGCCGCCATGCACAGGGCCAATGCACAAAAAGCCGCCGCCAGCAGCAGCCCGGCCAGCCTGGACCAAGACAAGAAGGCGCTGATTGCCGCCGCCATGGCGCGCGCCGCAGCGCGCAAGGCAGCCGGCGATGAGACAGAGCAGGATAAATGATGAACACACCCGTGATCCGACTGGCCCCCACCCTGGCAAGCCGTAACCGCCAGCAACTGCTGGCCTTGTTGCCGGCCATCGCCATCCAGCTCTGGCAATGGGGACCGCCGGCCTTGCTGGCACTGGCCAGCGCCAGCGCCAGCGCCCTGCTGGCCGACAGCCTGGGCCTGGCCTGGCGCCGCCAGGCCATATGGCCCGGCTTGCGCCAGGGCGAAGCGCTGTTGACGGCCGTGCTGCTCAGCCTGCTGCTGCCCGATGCGGCAGTGCCACTGCTGTGCCTGTGCACGGGCGGCGCCATCCTGCTGCTGCGCCAGCTGTTTGGCGGCAGCGGCAGCAGCCTGTTTCACCCGGTGGCCGGCGGCCTGCTGCTGGCGGCCCCCTGGCTGCCGGCCGGCCTGCCACACGCCGATATTCCGCTATCACTCGCCTTGCTGGCCGGCGGCCTGTGGCTGCTATGGCGCGGCCTCCTGCGCTGGCAGGCGCCGCTGGGACTGCTGCTGGTGGTATTGATCGCCCTGCCGGTGGGCAGCGGCTGGCTGCTCGGCCAGAGTGCGCTGTGGCTGCTGGCCGGCTGGGTGATGAGCGATGGCAGCGCCACGCCCATCACCCCCCGTGGCCGACTGGTTTATGGTCAGGCTGCCGGCATGCTGTGCATCAGCTTTGTCACGCTGACCACCCAGCCGGACGCCGGCGTGACCCTGGCCGCCTGCCTGCTGCTGCTCAGTGCCAGCGCCCCCTTGCTGGACAGGCTGACGCTGTCACCGGGCCCTCGCACGTAGAAACCGCAACCCATACGAGACGGCGGCGGCCTGCGTTACAATGATGCAGACCGCTTAAGCCGCTGCGGTCATCCCTGTACCGAACCAGCCCCAACCGACATGCCATGAACGCCACCAAGCGCTACGAGATTTTCCGCCGCCTGCGCGAGCACACCCCCAAGCCGACCACCGAGCTGGAATATCGCACGCCCTTCGAGTTGCTGATTGCGGTCTTGCTGTCGGCCCAGGCCACGGATGTCAGCGTCAACAAGGCCACCCGCCCGCTGTATGCGGTAGCCAATACCCCGGCCGCCATGCTGGCGCTGGGCGAGGAAACCGTGGCGGATTACATCAAGACCATCGGCCTGTTCCGCACCAAGGCCAAAAACGTCATTGCCACCTGTCGGCTGCTGCTGGAAAAACACGCCGGTGAGGTCCCGGATGACCGGGCTGCGCTGGAAGCACTGCCCGGTGTGGGCCGCAAAACGGCCAATGTCGTGCTGAACACCGCCTTCGGCCATCCCACCATTGCCGTGGACACCCATATTTTCCGGGTATGCAACCGCACCCGGCTGGCTCCCGGCAAGGATGTGCGCGAGGTGGAAGACAAGCTGATGAAATACGTGCCGGCCGAATTCCGGGTGGATGCCCACCACTGGCTGATCCTGCATGGCCGCTATGTGTGCAAGGCGCGCAAACCGGACTGCCAGCACTGCGTGATTGTCGATCTCTGCGAATATCCGGCAAAACCGGTATGATTGAAAACAGTCCGTGCCTGATGACGATTCAGGCCGGATTACCTGGAAAAACAGCGGATCGCCCCTATATCCGTCTGAAAGCCTCCCCGAAAGGATAACTCTGTGACTCCGTATCTTCGCACCATCGTCGGCGCCCTTCTGGCTGCGTCGTTGCTCTCGGGTTGCGACAAGATCGAAAGCCTGTTCCACAAGCAGAACCAGCCGGCTCCGGTGGCGGTTCCTGCCCAGTCGGACGGCCGCGTCGCCATGTTGCTGCCTGATTTCACCCAACTGGTCGAACGCGACGGACCGGCCGTGGTGAACATCCAGGCCAATCGCACCGATGCGGCGCCACAGCAAAGTGAAATGCCCTTCCCGGTGCCGGAAGACGATCCGCTATTCGATTTCTTCAAGCGCTTCATCCCCAACCAGCCCAATCAGCAGGATCAGACCCCGGAAGAAAGCATCTCCTTCGGCTCGGGTTTCATCATCAGCGATGACGGCTTCATCATGACCAACGCCCATGTGGTGAATGGCGGCACCCAGATCAAGGTCATGCTGACCGACAAGCGCGAGCTGAAAGCCCGTCTGGTCGGCCTGGACAAGCGCACCGACGTGGCGCTGCTGAAAGTGGATGCCTCCAGCCTGCCGGTGGTCAAGATTGGCAGCCCGTCCCAGCTCAAGGTTGGCGAATGGGTGGCCGCCATCGGCGCGCCC
Organism: Aquitalea magnusonii; assembly: GCF_003202035.1. Taxonomy (GTDB): domain Bacteria; phylum Pseudomonadota; class Gammaproteobacteria; order Burkholderiales; family Chromobacteriaceae; genus Aquitalea; species Aquitalea magnusonii. The sequence continues at coordinate 194,937 of NZ_QJKC01000005.1, forward strand.
TTCGGCTTTGAAAACACGGTCACCGCCGGCATTGTCTCGGCCAAGGGCCGCAGCCTGCCGGATGAAAACTACGTGCCCTTCATCCAGACCGACGTGGCCATCAATCCGGGCAACTCCGGCGGCCCGCTGTTCAACCTGAAGGGTGAAGTGGTCGGCATCAATTCGCAGATCTACAGCCGCTCCGGCGGCTTCATGGGCATTTCCTTTGCCATTCCGATCGACCTGGCCATGAATGTGGCCGAGCAGATCAAGGCCAAGGGCAAGGTCAGCCGTGGCCAGCTGGGCATCAATATCCAGGAAGTGTCGCAGGAGCTGGCGCAATCCTTCGGCCTGCCGCGTCCCAGCGGTGCACTGGTGGTGCGGGTGGATCCGCAAGGCCCGGCCGGCAAGGCCGGCCTGCAGACCGGGGACATCATCCTCAAGCTGGATGACCGTGCCATCGAAAGCTCCAAGGATCTGCCGATGATGGTGGGTTCGCTGCAGCCGGGTGCCAAGGTCAAGCTGTCGGTATGGCGCAAGGGCGAAGAAAAAACCATCCAGGCCACGCTGGGCGAACTGGCTCCGGAAACGGCGCCACAGGCCAAGCAGCAGGATGAAGCCGCCCCGCAGAACTTCCAGTTCGGCAAGCTGGGGCTGACCGTCACCGAGCTGACTGCCAAGCAGCGCAGCGAGCTGGGCATGAACGGTGGCCTGCTGGTGCAAAAGGCGCAGGGCGCGGCCGCCCGCTCCGGCCTGCAACATGGCGATATCATCATGGGCCTGAACCAGAATGAAATCACCACGGTAAAGAGCTTTGAAAAGGCACTGGCCAGTGCGCGCGGCAATATCGCCCTGCTGGTACGCCGCCAGGACAGTACATTGTTTGTACCGCTACGCCTGGATTGATGCATGCAACAAGCCGCCGCGAGGCGGCTTTTTTGCGTCCGCCATCCGGCATAACCATAAACTGCCAAGGAGAAAGAGCATGAGTTTTCTGACCACCGATCTGTGCGATGCCAACGAAGGCCGTGTGCGCGTGCTGGAGCCGCTGTTCCAGCGCTATGGCAATCACCAGCGTTTTTATGGGCAGATCGTCACCCTCAAACTGTTTGAAGACAACACCCTGGTCCGGGAAACCCTGGCGCAGGATGGCCATGGCAAGGTGCTGGTGGTGGATGGCGGCGGTTCGCTGCGCTGTGCCCTGCTGGGCGACCAGATCGGCGATCTGGCGGTGGCCAATCACTGGGATGGCGTGGTGATCTACGGCTGCATCCGCGATTCGGTGGCGCTCAACCAGCTGCCGCTGGGCATCCGTGCGCTGAATACCCACCCGCTCAAATCGGTAAAGCGCGGCGAAGGCCAGCGTGACCTGGCGGTGACCTTTGCTGGCGTCACCTTTGTGCCGGGCGAATGGCTGTATGCCGATGAAGACGGTGTGATCGTGTCCGCCACACCCTTGTTGTAACCCCAGGCTGGCAGCCGTGTTCAGTCACGGCTGCGCGCGTGTACCGGCAAGACCGCTTGCTGCTGTGGCTCGCCCCAGCTGATGTGGTCCTGCCACCAGATATGGAATTCCGGCACCAGCACATCCGGCATGTCCAGCGAAGCGGCGGTGAGGTCGATATCGTCCGGATCGGACTCGTGCTGGTAGCTGAGCGTGGCGCCGCAATGCGGGCAAAACCCGCGCAGGGCGGCGGTGGATGAGTGATAGAACAACGGTTTTTCACCCAGCCACTCCAGCTCGATCAGCCGTACGGTAAACCAGGTGACAAAGGCGGCGCCGCTGGCCTTGCGGCAGCTGACGCAATGGCAGTGGGTCACGTGAAAGGGCTGGCCATGCACGCGGTAATGCACGGCACCACACAGACAGCCGCCATGCAGAATGCTGCTCATGTCATGCTCCCGTCGTGGCTGGCAAACCAGCCGGCCGGACTGGTGCGGCAATTCATTAGAAACTATAGACAGTTATAAACGATGATGCAAAGCCCGGCCTGCACCCGGCCTTTGGCGCGTGGATGCTGCTGGAACAAGCCATGAAAAAAGCGATGCCGCAGCATCGCTTTCACCAGATTTGCCTGTGTGGGTGAGGCTCAGGCGGGCTGGGTCGGGGTCTTGTTGTCCAGCGCGGTCATCTGGTTGCGCTCGTCCACGAACACCAGCTTGGGCTGGTGATTGGCCAGCTCGGCATCTTCGTACTGGGCAAAAGAGGCGATGATCAGCAGATCGCCCGGCGCGGCGCGGCGCGCGGCCGAGCCGTTTACCGAAATCACGCCGGAACCACGCTCGGCCTTGATGGCATAGGTGGCAAAACGTTCGCCGTTGTTGACGTTCCAGATCTGCACTTCTTCGTATTCGCGAATATCCGCTGCTTCCAGCAGGTTTTCGTCGATGGCGCAGGAGCCGATGTAATGCAGTTCGGCATGCGTGGTGGTGACACGGTGCAGCTTGGATTTAAGCATGATGCGTTGCATGGTACTGGTCTTTCCTTGCCCGGCTTAGCGGGACACTTCCACATTATCGATCAGACGGGTACGGCCCAGGCGGGCAGCGGCCAGCACCACCAGGCGCTTTTCGCCGGCATGGGCCACTTCCAGGGTATCGGCCTGGCGTACTTCGACATAATCCACCACCCAGCCTGCCTGCTGCAGGTCGGCACTGGCATTGGCTTCCAGCGTGGCGTAATCGCTGTCGCCAGCCAGCAGGGCTGCACGCATGGCGGACAGGTTGCGGTACAGGCGTGGGGCTTCGGCACGCTCCTCTGCCGTCAGGTAGCCATTGCGCGAGGACAAGGCCAGGCCGTCTGCGGCACGGCCGGTATCCACCGGAATGACTTCCACCGGAATGTTCAGGTCATCGACCATGGCCTTGATCACATGCAGCTGCTGGAAGTCTTTCTTGCCGAAACAGGCCACATCCGGCTGCACGATATTGAACAGCTTGCTGACCACCGTGGCCACGCCACGGAAATGACCGGGGCGGAAGGCACCGCACAGCTCGTCCTGGATATGCGGCGGCTCGACATTGAAATCCTGCTTCACCCGCGGGTACAGCTCTTGCTCGGTGGGGAAGAACAGGGCGTCCACCCCGGCGGCTTCCAGCTTGGCACAGTCGGATTCAAAGGTGCGCGGATAAGCGTCGAAATCTTCGCCCTGACCAAATTGCAGGCGATTGACAAAAATGCTGACCACCACCTTGTCGGCGTGCTGGTGCGCCGCCTCGACCAGAGCCAGATGGCCCTCGTGCAGATTACCCATGGTGGGGACAAAAGCCAGCTTGCCGGCCTGGCGACGCCATGCTCGCATGGCGGCCACGCTGCGGATGATTTCCATTTCCTTACCCTTTTGGCTTAGAAGGTGTGCTCGGCAGCGGGGAACGTGCCTGCCTTGACTGCCTTGACATAGGCTTCGACCGCACCCTGGATGCTGCCTGCCTCATTCATGAAGTTCTTGACGAAGCGGGCTTTCTTGCCCGGATAGACGCCGAGGATGTCGTGCAATACCAGTACCTGGCCGCTCACTTCGGCACCGGCACCGATGCCGATGGTGGGTACGTCCACGGCTTCGGTGACGCGGCGGGCCAGATCGGCCGGCACGCACTCCATCAGCACCAGGCTGGCACCGGCATCGGCCAGTTGGCGGGCATCGTCCAGCAGGCGTTCGGCATCGCTCTCGCTCTTGCCCTGCACCCGGTAGCCGCCAAAAGTGTTGACGAACTGCGGGGTGAGGCCGATATGCGAACAGACCGGAATGCCGCGCTCCACCAGGAAACGGGTGGTTTCCGCCATGAAACGGCCACCTTCCAGCTTCACCATGTGCGCGCCGGCCTGCATCAGGCGGGCGGCATTGGCAAACGCCTGCTGCGGGCTTTCCTGATAGCTGCCGAAAGGCAGGTCGCTCAGCACCATGGCATCGCCGGCGCCGGCGGCGACACAGCGGGTGTGGTAAACCATTTCTTCCATGGTTACCGGCAGCGTGGAATCGCGGTTCTGGATCACCATGCCCAGTGAATCACCCACCAGCAGAATCTCCACACCCGCCTGATCGAGGAGGGTGGAAAAGCTTGCGTCATAGCTGGTGAGCATGACGATCTTCTGGCCTTCGGCGGCCATCTTCTGCAGGGTGTTGACGGTAATTTTCATACCTGTACTTCCTCGGTGTGGTCGGGAAATGCAAGGCGTCACTTGTATTCAGACGCTCTTGTTGAAATAGCTGCGCTGTCCGCGCATCTCGCTGATGCAGCGCAACAATAGCTCGAAATCCTCGTTACCATCAACCAGCTCGAGGTGGTCGGTATTGACGATGAGCAAGGGGGCTGCTTCGTATTGATGGAAGAACTCGCTGTAAGCGGCATGCACACGCTTCAGATAGCCTTCCGGAAAATCCTGTTCCAGTTCGCTGGCACGCGCCGCACTGCGATCGAGCAAGACCTGCTCGGAAGCCTGCAGGTAAATCACCAGGTCAGGCACCGGGTATTGCGGCAGCAATTGCTGCGCCAGGCGCTGATACAGGGCCAGCTCCTGCTCGTCCAGATTGACCCGGGCAAACAGGGCATCTTTCTCGAACAGGAAATCCGACACCACCGGGCTGGCCAGGCTGTCGCCCAGCAGCATGCCGCGCGCCATGTCGGCACGCTGCATGAGAAAAGTCAGCTGGGTGGCCAGGCCATGCGAGGCCACATTGCGGTAAAAACGCGGCAGGAAGGGGTTGGATGCCGGGTCTTCCGCCAGCAGTTGCACGCCCCAGTAGCCGGCCAGACGGCGGGCCAGCGCCGACTTGCCGGAGCCGATCGGCCCTTCCACCACCACATAGCGCAAATGACTCTGACTCATGCTTGTCTCCTTGGCTGAGCTGTCGACTCCAGCCGCACCACGCCGGCACTATCCAGTGCAGCGGCGATGTCGGCGGCCAGGCCGTGTTCCCCCACCTGCTGGCCGGGGGCAATTTCCGCCAACGGTACCATGACAAAGGCCCGCTGGTGCATGCGCGGATGCGGCAATAGCAGCTGCGGATCGTCCAGCACGGTGTCCTGATACAACAACACATCCAGATCCAGCACCCGCGGCGCATTGCGGAAGCTGCGCTCGCGGCCGAAACCGGCCTCGATCCGCATCAGCGCATCCAGCAGCTGATAAGGCGTGAGCGTGGTGTCCAGCAGGGCAACGGCATTGATGAAGTCGGGCTGGTCGAGATACCCCACCGGCGTGGTGAGGTAGAGCGAGGAATGGCTGAGCAGCTGGCTGCCGTCAAGAGCAGCAAGGGCCGCGAGTGCGGCCCTGATCTGGTCTGCCGGTTGCTCCAGGTTGCTGCCCAGAGCGACGTAGGCCAGGCTCACGCGGCCTCTCCCCCTCCGCCGGCCTGATCGGTGCGGCGACGGCCGGATGGACGGCGGCGACGGCGTTTTTTCGCCGGTTCTTCTTCACCGCTGTTCTTGGCTTCATTGATCAGTGCCTCACGCTCGGCCTGATCGCCACGCTGGAAGGCTTCCCACCACTCCACCAGGCTCAGCGGCAGTTCGCCCGCCTCGGCACGCAAGGCCATGAAATCGAAAGCGGCACGGAAACGCGGCTGTTCGAGGAAACGGTAAGGACGGGCACCGCTGCGGCTGTCGAAGCGGGCCTGCAGCGTCCAGATTTCGCGCATGGTCACGCTGAAGCGGCGCGGAATGGCAAAATCGTTGTCCTGTTCGTTTTCCACATCGGAAATGGCCAGCTGCAAGGCCGGCAAGGGCTTCTCGCCGGCGGCGATATGCTGTTGCCAGTGCTGCTTCACCTGCTGCCACAGCAAGGTGGCCAGCAGGAAACCAACCGATACCGGCTTGTCGGCACGAATGCGCGCATCGGTGCTTTGCAGCCCCAGTTGCAGGAACAAGTCGTCGCCATCCTCGCCCATCACCGCATCCAGCAGCGGGAAGACACCACGCGACAAGCCTTCATCGCGCAATTTTTTCAGGCAGGCATAGGCATGGCCGGACATCAGCAGCTTGAGCATTTCGTCGAACAGGCGCGCCGGCGGCTCCTTGCGCAACAGATGCGCATGGGCACGAATCGGCTTGCGGGTGTCGTCGTCGATCTCGAACCCCAGCTTGGCGGCCAGGCGCACCGCGCGCAACATGCGCACCGGATCTTCCTGATAGCGGCGTGCCGGCTGGCCTATCATCACCAGCTTCTTCGCCTTCAGGTCCTTGACCCCGTGGTGGTAGTCGATGATGGACTCGTCGGAAGGATCGAAGAACAAGGCATTGACGGTGAAGTCACGGCGATGTGCGTCCTCTTCCTGGCTGCCGAAAGTATTGTCGGCCATGATGCGGCCCGACTCATTCTGATCATCGATGCCACCGCCACGGAAGGTGGTGACCTCGATGGTTTCCGGCCCCACCATCACATGCACGATGCGGAAGCGACGGCCAATGATGCGCGAGCGGCGGAACAGATGATGCACCTGCTCCGGCGTGGCATTGGTGGCGACGTCAAAATCTTTGGGAGAAACATCCAGCAACAGGTCGCGCACGGCTCCCCCCACCACAAAGGCAGAGAAACCGGCTTCCTGCAGTCGGGAAGTCACCTTGAGCGCAGCATTGCTGAGCTGATCGCGGCGTACGCCATGCTGGGACAGCGGAATCACGCGTGGTTTGCTACGGCGTTTGCCCATGCCTGACGGCAGCTCCAATACTTTACGGATAAGCTTGCGGATCATTTAGAGGAATAAGGACGTGGAATGAAGGGATTCGCAAGAAAGGAATTCAAGCGGCAGATTATAGCCTGAATCTTCTGACAAGATACACCGCCATGGCCCATTTAATCGTGATGCCGTGATTGCCCGCCGTGTGCAGCCAGCCTAGAATCGCACACCATTGCCGCCAATTTTGTGTGAAGACACCACGTGATTCCCTTACTCGCCCTGGATATCCAGACCCTGCCCGATGTCGCCGGCATCCGTAGCCTGTATCAGCTGGATGCCGACATCAGCGATGCCGATGTCGTCTATTTTGCCCTGCAGCGCAGCCGGGCCAGCCGGGCTGATGAATTCATGCCCTATCACCTGCATCGCGTGGTCGCGGTCAATGCCGTGCTGCATAGCCGACAGGAAGTGCTGCTGCACCAGTCGGCCGCCGGCCAGGACGAAGCCGCCATGCTGCAAGCACTGGCGGCTCTGCTGAATGAACACATGCCGCAGATTGTCAGCTGGCAGGGTTCCCAGTTGCTGTTGCCGGTCTTGCGCCACCGCGCCATGTTGCACAATGTGGCCTTCCCCGGCGGCCCCACCGGCCTGTTCGGCCAGACGCTGGAACTGAGCCGCCTGCTGTGCCAGGGCGCACAGCCCGGCTGTGTGCCGCAGCAGGAAATGGCCGGCCTGTGCGGCCTGCCGCGCATTGCCGAATACGATGCGCCGCAGTCCTGGGCCGCGGCCAGCGCCGGACAGTTGCCCAGACTGCTGGAGCACAGCGCGCAACGGGCGGCCTGCCATTACCTGATGTGGCTGCGCCTGGCCGCACTGCAAGGGCAGATCTCTGCCCTCACCCGCAGTCAGCATGAACAAAAACTGGCCTTGCTGCTGAGTCAGGCCGGCGGACACTGGCAGGACTTTCTGCAACAGTGGCCGGCACACAACAGGGGTTGACAGGCCATTTGCTCAGGAATAATCTTTTCCCATGCGCCGATTTGATACAGCTTGCTGGGCGCACTATAAATGCCAGCTAAAGCGTGAGTCGGATAACCCGCTGCGCTCTTCTGGCCGGCGGGTTTTTCTTTTTCCGCTGGTTCACCTTATAGTGCGCTCGCTATGCGACATCGGGCATGTTGCTTGTTTTAAGCTGTTTTGGTTTTACCGTCTCCGGCTGCGGCCGGGACACAGGCGCCGAGTTAATCGACAACTTGCAGGGCGCCCAAAAATCCTGCTAAAGCGTCGCCTGACGGAGAGTCGGGCACGCAACAGCGCTCACTTAGACCCGATGGAGTTTCACCATGTACGATTGCCTGCAAGATAGCTGTAGCGACTTTTCCTTTGCCGTATACGATGCCGTGGGAAGAAAACGCCCCCTACAAGGCAGCCTGACTGCCACCCCCCTGTGTGCCGACACCACCCAGCCGCTGCAAGCCCTGATCGACTTTGCCAGCCAGCTTGGCTATGACAGCCAGCTGGACAACCGGCTGCTGACCATTCATGACGTGGGCCTGATGGATGCACTGACCATCAACAGCCGTTTTGGCAAGGAGCTGATCATCAGCTGTGATCTGCGCCGCGAAACACCCGTGCGTTTCTGAAGCAGAACCGGACACATTCCGGTCAGCCACTGGTCATGACTGAGCCGTAGCCAGTGCGACAGCGGTGTCGCCATTGCACAAGACAGGTCGGGCAGCCGCTCCTTATAATGGAGCGCTTGCCCACCCCGCCGAATTGACGCACCACCATGTTGCAGCAACTGAAAAGCGCCCCACCCGGTGCCATCAGCAGCGAAGCCCGCCAGATCAGCCGCCTCGCCTTGCCGATGATGATTGCCCAGATCGCCCAGGTGGCCACCGGCTTTGTCGATACCGTGATGGCCGGCCGTGTCAGCACCGACGATCTGGCCGCCGTCTCGCTGGGCGCCAGCATTTTCATTACCGTCTATGTCACGCTGATGGGCGTGGTGACCGCGCTCAATCCGGTACTGTCCCACCAGCTGGGCGCAGGCCAGACCGAGCAGCTGGGCGAAACCGGCCGCCAGGGCATCTGGTTCGGCCTGTTCGTCGGCCTGCTGGGCGCCGCAGCCATGCTGCTGGCCGAACACCCCTTGCGGCTGTGGCTGCAATTGCCCACCGATGTCGAAGACAAGGTCATGCTGTTCATCACCGGCACCGCCGTCGGCATGCCGGCGGCCATGATGCACCGCGCCCTGCACGCCTATGCCTCCAGCCTGAACCGGCCACGCGTCATCATGGTGGTCAGCCTGATTGCGCTGGCGCTGAACATTCCGCTGAATTACGCGCTGATCCACGGCCTGTTCGGCCTGCCGCGGCTGGGGGGCGCCGGCTGTGGCTGGGCCACCGGCATCGTGTTCTGGTTCAACTGCCTCACCCTGTTTGCCTATATCTGCTGGCACCGCCATTTCCGCCCCTATGGCCTGACCCGCCAGATGAGCTGGCCGGACTGGAAGCGCTACGGCGCCTTTCTCAAGCTGGGCCTGCCCATCGGCCTGTCCTTTTTTGTGGAAGTGAGCCTGTTTTCCTTTATCGCCCTGCTGATTGCCAAGCTGGGCATGACGGTGGTGGCCAGCCACCAGTCGGTGCTGAATTTCTCCAGCATCATCTACATGCTGCCGCAAAGCATCTCCACCGCCCTCACCGTGCGCGTGGGCCAGCGTGCCGGTGCCGGCGATTATCGCGGCGCCCGTTTCGTGGCCGGTGTGGGCTTGCTGGTCGGGCTGGTCACCGCCTTGTGCACCATGCTGCTGGTGCTGTGGCTGCGCCAGGACATCATGGCGGTTTACTCGCCAGACCCGCGGGTGATCGCCATGGGCTCGACCCTGCTGCTGTTCGCTGCGGTATTCCAGCTGACCGATGCCGCCCAGACCATCGCCTCCGGCGCACTGCGCGGCTACAAGCTGACCACGGTGCCGATGATCATTCACATCACCGCCTTCTGGGGCATCGGGCTGGGCCTGGGCATCACGCTGGGGCTGACCGACTGGCTGGTGCCGCCGATGGGCATCTACGGCTTCTGGCTGGCACTGGTCTTCAGCCTCAGCATTGCCGCCCTGCTGCTGGTCAGCTATCTGGCGCGTGAGAGCCACCGCCGCCTGCACCGTCAAACCCCACAAGAAAGCTGAAGATGACACTCGCCATTCAGTCGCATATCTCACTCAAGCCGCACAATACCTTTGGCATGGCCGTGCAGGCCGCCCACTTCTGCCAGCTGGATGACACGGCGCAGTTGCCGGCACTGCTGGCCAGCAGCGCCTATCAGGCCGGCCCGGTGTTGTGGCTGGGTGGTGGCAGCAACCTGCTGCTGACGCGCGATTACCCCGGACTGGTGGTCAGGATGGCGCTACGCGGCATCCGCCTGCTGGAAGAAAGCGCGGACAGCGTGCTGGTGGAGGCCGCTGCCGGCGAGAACTGGCACGACTTCGTGCGCTACAGCCTGCAACAGGGCTGGTACGGGCTGGAAAACCTCAGCCTGATTCCCGGCACCGTGGGAGCATGCCCGGTACAGAACATCGGCGCTTATGGCGTGGAAGTGAAAGACCGCATCACACAGGTCGTCTGTGCCGATCTGCATGCCCAGGGTGCCCGTGTGGTGCTGGACAATGCCGACTGCCGCTTTGCCTATCGCGACAGCATTTTCAAGCACGAGGCCGCCGGGCGGCTGCTGGTGACTGCCGTGCGCTTTCAGCTATCCCGCCAGCCGCAATTGAAAACCGGCTACGGCGACATCCGCCAGGAGCTGGAAAAGCGCGGCATCAGCCACCCCACCCCGCTCGACGTCAGCGATGTGGTGATGGCCATCCGCGCCAGCAAACTGCCCGACCCGGCGGTGCTGGGCAATGCCGGCAGCTTCTTCAAGAACCCGGTGGTTGAGCAGGGCCAGGCCGATGCCCTGTTGCAGCGCTTCCCGGCCCTGCCGCATTACCCGGCCGGACCGGGCCGGGTGAAACTGGCAGCAGGCTGGCTGATCGAACAGGCCGGTCTGAAAGGCTATCGCCAGGGCGATGCCGGCGTGCATGCGCGCCAGGCCCTGGTGCTGGTCAACCACGGCCAGGCCAGCGGCAGCCAGATGTGGGCACTGGCGCGCCATGTGCAGGATGCGGTACGCCAGCGCTATGGCGTGGAACTGGAAGCCGAACCACTGGTCTGGTAACCCCCGACCCTGACAAAGCGAACCATCATGCAGCAGACACTGACACCGCAACACGCGCCGGTACTGGTCTTCGACCTGGGCGGCGTCCTGGTGGACTGGAACGGGATCGATCCGCTGATGGCCCTGTCGCAAGGCCGTCTCAGCCGTGAACAGGCCAGGCAATTCTGGCTGCACACCCCGGAAGTGGCCTTGCTGGACACCGGCCGGGCCACGCCCGGCGAATTTGCCGCCCTGATGGCGGACAAGCTGCAATTGGGCATCAGCAGCGCGGCCATGCTGCAGGCGCTGGACGACTGGCTGCAAGGGCCGTTTGCCGGCGTCCATGCCTTGCTGCAACAGCTGGGGCAACGCTATCGGCTGGCGGTGCTGAGCAATAACAATGCCCTGCACTGGGGCAAGATCGAGCGCGAATTCGATTTGCTGCAGCACTTCGAAGCCTGCTTTGCCTCCCACCAGATCGGCCTGCGCAAGCCCGATGCCGCCGCTTATCGCCATGTGCAAGATGCACTGCAAGTGGCCGCCGGACAAATCCTGTTTTTCGATGACAACATCGAATGTGTGCAGGCGGCCCGGCAAGCCGGCTGGCAGGCATTTCACACCGTGGGCCTGCCAGCAGTGCAACAGGCTTTGCAGGCGCAGGGCCTGCTAAGCACCTGATGTCGATCTGTGCTTAAAACACCCCGGCCGCACTGACAAACAACAACAGCACCATGGCCATGCCACCCAGCCAGCACAGCGAACGCAAGGTGGCCTGATCGGCGATGTAACACAGGCCATGCCCCAGCCGCAGCAGCAGGTAGAGCCCGGCCAGCAGGTCCAGCCGGCCGGCCGGCACCTTCATCATCCAGGCCAGCAACATGGCCGCGGCATAGCTGGGGAAAGCCTCCCAGGCATTCTGCTGTGCCCAGTTGGCGCGTTGCCGCCAGCCGGTGGCCGCCGCCAGTCCGACACGCGGCTGGTGATTGTCATACGGGATGCCCGCCTTGGCCAGCAAGGTCCACAACAGCGGCAACAAGGACACCAGCAAGATACTCCACAGGGCAAAAGGCATGACTGTTTCTCCTGAATAAAGGGTGATTCATCGGCCAGCAGCCGGCTCAGATTTCCGGGCCGCGCCCCAGATAGGCCGCATCATCGAAGCTGGCAACCCACTGCGGCCGGTAGACGATCAGAATGGCCATCACCAGGCCGCTGATGAAAGCCTCGGACCAGGACAGCAAAAAATAAAACGGCAGCGCTTCTTCCAGCAGGTAATCCGCAGCGTAGCCGCCGCTCAGCCCCAGTGCCAGCATGCCGGCAGCACCGCTCAGAAACAGGCTGAGCCCGCCGGCGACAAAGGCATTGAGGAAGACATAGACAAACAGCTGGGCCGGCAGATGTCGCCGCGCCAGCTGCAACAGCAGGCTGCTGAGCGCCACCGGCAGGGCCGCGGCCAGCAACCAGTTCAGCCCCAGCGCCAGCAAGTCGCCATGGCCGCCGGCCACCAGTGCCAGCAACAGCAGCGCCATGGCCAGCAAGGCCAGCCAGGGCCCCATCAGCAAGGTGAGCACCGTGGCGCCCAGCATATGGAAGGACAAGCCGGGCTTGAGCCCGCCCTTCATCAGCCACAGCCCCAGCAGCAGCACCACCGCGCCCATCCAGGCATTGCAGGCAGCCGCATCCAGCTGACGCCAGCGCACCCGGGTGGCAGCAAAACCCAGCACCAGCCCGGCCAGCGCCGCCGCCGCCCACAGCAGCCACAGGGGAAACAACACAGCAGGCAAATCCATGAATACTCCAGCCCGACAAGGTGTTGCGCATGATACCACCACGACGATTAGCCCCACAGCACCGGCATGGCTGGGTACAATAGCGCTTTTGCCATCAGGGTTCCGACATGAAGCAGCCAGCCCACCACCTTATCGCCCAGCAGGTCAGCATTGCGCTGGCCGAGGATATTGGTCAGGCCGACTGGACCGCGCAGCTGATCGGGCAGGCCGAGGAAGGCTGTGCCACCGTCGTGCTGCGCGAAGAGGCCGTACTGTGCGGCAAGGCGTGGTTTGAAGAGTGTTTCCGCCAGGTTGACGAACGCTGCAGCGTCCTCTGGCAAGTCCGCGAAGGCCGCAAGATTGCCGCTGGCAGCGTGCTGTGCGAAATCAGCGGCCCGGCCCGCGCCCTGCTGACCGCAGAGCGTTCGGCGCTCAACTTCCTGCAAACCCTGTCGGCCGTGGCCACCCAGACCCGGCGCTATGTGGATGTGGTGGCCGGCACCCGCGCCCGCATTCTGGACACCCGCAAAACTTTGCCCGGCCTGCGTCTGGCGCAGAAATACGCGGTGACCGTGGGCGGTGGCGACAACCAGCGCATCGGCCTGTACGACGGCATCCTGATCAAGGAAAACCACATCATGGCTGCCGGCGGCATCCATCAGGCGCTGGAACAGGCTTTCCGCCTCATTCCACCGGGGGTGACACTGCAGATCGAAGTGGAAAACCTGGACGAGCTGCAACAGGCCCTGGATGGCGGTGCCCGGCTAATCCTGCTGGACAATATGTCGCTGGAAGACATGCGTGCCGCGGTGGCGCTGAGCGCCGGCCGCGCCTTGCTGGAAGCCTCCGGCGGCGTGGACATGCACAGCGTGCGTGCCATCGCCGAAACCGGGGTCGACCGCATTTCCATCGGCAAACTCACCAAGGATATCCAGGCCATCGACCTGTCCATGCGCTTTCAGCACTGAGGCCGGCACCGCACCGTGCGCAACGGAAAAGTGTCCATTTGCAGATTGACGGGGTATACCGGATAAAGCATGCCGGTCAGACGGCCATACAGGCCGCGAACAGCTAAACGGGGAAAAGCATATCTTGCGCAAGCAACAACAGGCGAAGGGCAAGCGCGCCAAATGGCTGGCGGCGATCTTTCTGGCCAGCACCTTGCTGGTGGTCGTGCTCGACCTGGCCGGAACCCGTCGTCAGGGTGAAAGCGAGGCACGCAACCAGGCAGCCGGCTTGTCCGAGCTACTGGAAGAGCGGCTATCGTCCGGCTTGCGCGAAACCAGCCTGATCCTGAAAAGCGCCAGCGACAGCACCCTGGTGCAGCTGCTGCTGAACAAGCACATGCTGTCGCAGGAACAGGAGCAGCGCATCGACCTGCAGATGCACGGCAAGCTGCGGCAAATGCCCTATCTGAAGCAGATCGACATTCTGGATAGCTCCTGCTACCTGCTGTATTCCAGCCAGAAGCACAGTCCCTCCTCCCAGCTGAAAACCGACTATTGCCGCTGGTATCACCGCAATGGTGCCCAGGACAGCAGCTTTACCTCCACCCGCAGCGAACAGGGCCAGGATGGCATCGTGCTGGTACAAAAGCTGCTGAACCAGGATGACGAGGCCATCGGCATGGTGGTGGGCGTGCTGGACCGGCATTTCTTTCAGGCTGAAGTCGCCAAGCTGCCGGTCGGCCGTTTCGGCGAAATCCTGGTGCTGGATCAGCGCCAGATGCTGCAAGCCAGCTGGCCTGCCCAGGCAGGCCGGATGGATCAGCCGCTGAACGAGCTGCAAAGCACCGAAGTGCTGGACCGCCACGATAATTACCTGCAGTTTCGCGCCCGCTCCATCCTGGACCAGGAAATGCGGCTTTACAGCTCGCGCCTGATGGAAGGCTTTCCCTTCCGCGTGGTGGTGGGCATTGCCGAACGCGATTTCACCCGCGCCTATAACGACAAGGCCACGCTGGCCGTTCTAGCCTGGCTGTTTACTGCCGGCCTGACCATGCTGACCCTGCGCAACCATCTGGCCAGCATCCGCCAGAACCGCTTGCTGTCCACCAGCGCCGCACGCATCCGCGAAAGCGAGGAGCTGGCCCGGCTCACCCTGGACACCGCGCCGGTGGCGCTGCTGCTGGTGGCGACCGACACCCTGCGCATCCTGCGGGCCAATGCCCCGGCACGCGAGATGCTGCAGCTGCCAGCCGCGCCGCAGCGTGCGGATGGCCAGACAGCGATGCTGGACCTGCCACTGCAGCTGGCCCCGGTCTGCGACTGGCTGCGCAGCGGCGAAATCGTTGCCAACCGCGAAGCCGAGCTGGAACGCGCCGACCAGAGCAAGCTGTGGGCCATCGTCTCGGTCGAGCTGATGCCGCAGCAGCAGATTCCGGCGGCACTGATTGCCCTCTACGACATTTCCGAACGCAAGGCCCTGGAAAACGAGCTGGAAGAAAAGAACCGCCTGCTGAACGAGATGGCCATTACCGACCCGCTGACCCGGCTGAGCAACCGCCGCCATGCCGACCAGACCCTCAAGGAAGAATTGCAGCGCTGCGAACGCTACAGCCAGCCGATGTCGGTGGCCGTGTTCGATATCGACCACTTCAAGCAGTTCAATGACAGCTTTGGCCACCAGGCTGGCGACAATGTGCTGCTGGCCGTGGCCAATGCCGCGGTGGACTGTACCCGCAGCACCGATGTCTGCGCCCGCATCGGTGGCGAAGAATTCCTGGTGATCTTCCCCTGCACCCGCCTGCGCGATGCGGAAAAAGTCATGGCACGGGTACAGCAGGTGCTGGCCGGCACGGTCTTTCCGTTTACCGACGAGAAAGTGACCTTCAGCGGCGGCATTACCGCCTGGCGCCCCGGCGACACGCCGTCCGGCATGCTCAGCCGCGCCGACAAATTGCTTTATCAGGCCAAGATGGCCGGGCGCGACCTGATGCTGAGCGACGGCAACCCCGACTGAGTTTCAGCCGGTCGTCTCCAGCGCCTGTGACAGCAGGCGCAGCATGGCGGCCGTGGCCCCCCAGATGGTGAACTGCTGCCACTGCATGGCCAGATAATGCCCGGCCACCCCGTCGCGCACATAGCTGTGCTTTTCATACTGCCGGCCATCCAGCGCCAGTTGCAGCGGCAGTTCGAACACCTCGGCCACCTCGCCCGGTTCCGGACGCAGCTGCAAGGGCGGCTGCAGCATGGCCACCACCGGCGTCACCACAAAGCCGGTGATGGTCACGTACTGCGGCAAAGTGCCCAGCACCACCACCTGCTCTTCCGCCAGACCGATCTCCTCGCGCGCTTCGCGCAGGGCGGCGGCGATGACCGAACGGTCCTCGGCATCCACCTTGCCCCCCGGAAAACTCACCTGGCCGGCATGGGTCGACAAGGACTCGGTACGCCGGGTCAGCAGCACGGTGGGGCCGCTATCGTGCCAGACCAGCGGCACCAGCACGGCTGCCGGTCGCTGGCCCTCCTGCACGCCACGCCAGGGAATGTCACCGGCCTGTCCATCGAAGACAAAACCGGCCAGGCGCTGGCGTATCCAGTCCTGGGCTTGTTCTCTGTCCGCCGGCCACATGGCTGTCATCCTTCTTATTTGGTGTGCGGGCCTATCTTGGGCAGCGCCAGTTCGCTCCAGTGTGCAAACAGGCGCAGCGCCAGTCCACCCAGAAACAACAGCTGCAACAGCAAGGTGCTGACCCAGGTCAGCTGGTCCAGCACAAACAGTCCACCTGCTACCAGTATGGACACCGTTCCGTAAAAATCCTTGTGCAGGATGAAGGGAATGTCATTCACCATCATGTCGCGCACCACGCCGCCACCGACGGCGGTGATGAAACCCAGCAACACCACGCCGAAAGCGTTCAGGTCATACATCAGCCCGACCTGGGCACCGGTGATGCTGAAGGCCACCAGGCCCAGCGAATCGGCAATGATGAACAGCCGCTCCAGCGTGCGGCTTTGCCGCCGGTGCAGGCGCAGCAGCGCCGAAACCAGCAAGGTGGCGGCGATGATGGCCAGACTGGTGTAATCGAAAAACACCAGCGGCACCCTGGCCACCAGCACGTCGCGGATGATGCCGCCGCCGATGGCGGTGAGCAGGGCCACCACCACGATGCCCAGCAGGTCCAGTTGCTTGCGCACGCCGATCAGATAACCGGAAAAGGCAAAGGCAACGGTGCCCAGGGCGGAAAACACTTCCATCTGAAAAAAGCGGCTACTGATTTCCATCACAGACCATCATCAACAAAAACGCCAGACCTTGTCAGGCCCGGCGTCGGGTTTTGCTTATGCATTCCGCGGAATGCCGTTCTTGCCGCCTTAGCGGCGCATGGAATCGAAGAAGGCCAGATTGGACTTGGTGGCCTTGATCTTGTCCTGCAGGAATTCCATCGCCTCGATGTCATCCATCGGGTACAGCAGCTTGCGCAGTACCCAGATGCGTTGCAGCTGGTCTTGCGGCACCAGCAGTTCTTCGCGACGGGTACCGGAGCGATTGATGTTCAGTGCCGGGAATATGCGTTTTTCCGCCATGCGACGATCCAGATGGATTTCGCAGTTGCCGGTACCCTTGAATTCTTCGTAGATCACATCGTCCATGCGGCTGCCGGTATCGATCAGCGCGGTGGCGATGATGGTCAGGCTGCCGCCCTCTTCCACATTACGCGCGGCACCGAAGAAGCGCTTGGGGCGCTGCAGGGCGTTGGCATCCACACCACCGGTCAGCACCTTGCCCGAAGCCGGTACCACGGTGTTGTAGGCACGCGCCAGACGGGTGATGGAGTCCAGCAGAATGACGACATCCTTCTTGTGCTCGACCAGACGCTTGGCTTTTTCAATCACCATTTCAGCCACTTGCACGTGGCGGGTGGCCGGCTCGTCGAAGGTGGAGGATACAACCTCGCCCTTTACCGAACGCTGCATTTCGGTCACTTCTTCCGGACGCTCGTCGATCAGCAGCACAATCATCACCGCTTCCGGGTGGTTGGTGGTGATGGCGTGCGCGATGTGTTGCAGCATGACCGTTTTACCGGACTTGGGCGGCGCCACCAACAAGGCACGCTGACCTTTGCCAATGGGGGCAATCAGATCGATGATGCGGCTGGTGATGTTTTCCTCGCTACGGATGTCGCGCTCGAGCTTGAACTGCTCGGTCGGGAACAGCGGCGTGAGGTTTTCAAACAGGATCTTGTGCTTGGAGTTTTCCGGCGGCTCGCCGTTGACCTTGTCCACCTTCACCAGGGCGAAGTAGCGCTCGCCATCCTTGGGCGTGCGGATCTCGCCTTCGATGGAGTCCCCGGTGTGCAGATTGAAGCGGCGAATCTGCGACGGGCTGACATAGATGTCATCCGGGCCAGCCAGATACGAGGTATCCGGGCTGCGCAGGAAACCGAAACCGTCCGGCAGCACTTCCAGGGTGCCCTCGCCGAAGATGCTTTCGCCTTTTTTGGCCTGGTTTTTCAGAAGCGCAAAAATGAGGTCTTGTTTGCGCAGGCGGTTCGCGCCCTCGATCTCGTTGGAAATAGCCATTTCCACGAGCTGGGATACATGAAGGTGTTTGAGATCAGATAAATGCATAGCGGCCGTTGGTCGACTCGTAAAGATTGAGCAGAACGCTGTTTGTGGGGTGTAGATGCGGATACGAAACAGGCGGCTGATGTGCCGCCTGCTTGAAGAATGTTCAGATGAGAATAGACGCTTTAGATGTGGCTGTCAATGAAGGCGGCGAGCTGGCTCTTGGCCAGTGCGCCCACCTTGGTGGCGGCAACCTGGCCGTCCTTGAAAATCATCAGCGTCGGGATGCCGCGAATGCCGAATTTCGGCGGGGTCAGCTCGTTCTGGTCGATGTTGAGCTTGGCCACTTTCAGGCGACCGGCGTATTCCTTGGCCACTTCGTCCAGGATGGGGGCGATCATCTTGCACGGACCGCACCATTCCGCCCAGTAGTCGACCAGTACCGGCACATCGGCCTTCAGGACGTCTTGTTCAAAGGAGTCGTCGGTTACGTGCAGGATAAGATCGCTCATGGCTTCCTCTAGTATTCGGGGTGGTTTGCAGTGTCGTTGACCGCTGATGTTAACAATTGGCTGCCTGCGGGGCAACCGCGGCTTTGCCGCCCTGCCGGCCGGCGCGGTGCTCTGCAGCCACGGCCATCTTCAGACAATGGGAGCGGCAACGGCGCTTTTCAAGAGTCCGCCAAGGCCGCTGCCAGCAATTGGCGGGTATAGGCCTGCCGTGGCGCCGCGAACAACTGGCCGGCAGCCCCCTGCTCCACCACCCGTCCGCCCTGCAATACCAGCACCTGATGCGCCACCGCGCGGATCACCGCCAGATCATGACTGATGAACAGATAACTGAGGCCGTATTTGCGCTGCAGGCTGCGCAACAGCTGCAGCACCTGTTTTTGCAAGGTGGCATCCAGCGCACTGGTCGGTTCGTCCAGCAGCAGGAGCTTGGGCTTGAGAATCAATGCCCGGGCGATGGCAATACGCTGGCGCTGACCACCGGAGAATTCATGCGGATAGCGCTCCATGCATTCATGATGCAGGCCCACTTCGGCCAGGGTGGCCACCACCTGCTGGCGGATTTCGGCGTGGCTGAGCTGCGGCTGGTGCCGTTCCAGCCCTTCGGCCACGATCTGCCCCACCGTCATGCGTGGCGACAGCGCGGCGAACGGGTCCTGGAATACCACCTGGAAATCCTTGCGTGCCCGGCGCAGTGCGCCGCCGCGCAAGCCCTGCAGATCGACATCATCCAGGCTGATCTCGCCGCGGCACGGCAACAGCCGCAGCAGGGCCAGGCCCAGCGTGGTCTTACCCGAGCCCGATTCCCCGACAATGCCCAGTGTCCGCCCGGCGGGCACGCTGAGTGACACATCCTGCAACACCGTCTGCTCGCGCCGGCGCAGCAGGCCGCTTTTCTGGACATAGCTGACCGCCAGATTGCGCGCCAGCAGACGCGGCGGCATGACTGGGGCGGCTTCCTCGTCCAGCACATCCGGCCGGCTGGCCAGCAATTCGGCGGTATACGGGTGGGCGGGCTGGCGGAACACCTGTGCCACCTTGCCACTTTCCACCACCAGGCCGCCGCGCATCACCACCACCTTGTCGGCAAAGCGCCGCACCAGGTTGAGGTCGTGGGTGATGAACAGCACCGCCATGCCCAGTTCCTGCTGCAATTCGTCCAGCAGTTGCAGGATTTGCGCCTGCACCGTCACATCCAGTGCCGTGGTGGGCTCATCGGCAATCAACAGGCGCGGCTGGCAGGCCAGCGCCATGGCGATCATCGCGCGCTGGCGCTGGCCGCCGGACAGCTGGAAGGGGTAGCTGTCTATCTTGTCAGCCGCCTCGCTGATGCCGGTACGCAGCAACAGGCGGATGGCCTCGGCCCGCGCTTCACGGGCATTCAGTCCCAGATGCAGGGTCAGGGTTTCGCCGATTTGCCGGCCAATGGTGAACAGCGGGTTGAGCGCATGCATGGGTTCCTGAAAAATCATCGCGATATCGCGGCCACGTATCTGGCGCAGGCGCTTTTCGCCGGCTCCCAGCAGCTCCTCACCGGCCAGGCGGATGGAGCCGCTGAGCCGGACATCGGGATTGAGCTGCAGCAGGGCCTGGGCGGTCACGGTTTTGCCGGAGCCGGATTCACCCACCAGCGCCACCTTTTCGCCGGCGGCCACGCTGAAGCCCACCGAGGACAACACTTGCTGGCGGCCAAAGTGGGCATTGAGCGCGGCAACGGTCAACAGGGTTTCCATCTCAGCCTTTCCGGGTATCCATGGCGGCACGCAGCCCTTCGCCGATGAAGATCAGCAATAGCAGGGTGGTGGTGAGAACGGCGAAGGTGGGCAGGGCAATCCACCAGGCGTCCAGATTGTCCTTGCCCTGTGCCAGCAGCTCGCCCAGGCTGGGCGTGCTGGATGGCACCCCCAGACCGAGAAAATCCAGGCTGGTGAGTGCCAGAATCGCCCCGCTCACCCGGAAGGGCAGAAAGGCCAGCACCGGTGTCAGGCTGTTGGGCAGCAAATGCCGCCACATGATCTGCAGGCTGTTCAGCCCCAGCGCGCGCGCCGCCAGCACATATTCCAGCTGGCGGTTACGCAGGAACTCGGCACGCACATAATCGGCCAGCCCCATCCAGCCGAATACCGTCAGCAGCAATAACAGCAGCAGCAGGCTGGGCTTGAACAGCGAGGCCAGGATGATCAGCAGGTAAAGCTCGGGCAGGCTGCCCCAGATTTCCAGCAGTCTTTGCAGCACAAGATCGAACTTGCCGCCGAAAAAACCCTGCAGCGAGCCGAACAGCACCCCCAGCAGCGTGCCGGACACGGTCAGTGCCAGTGCAAACAGCACCGACACCCGAAAGCCGTAGATCAGCCGTGCCAGCACGTCCCGCCCGCGATCATCGGTGCCCAGCACATTGTCAGCCGACGGCGCCGCCGGGTTGGGGTTGTCGGCAAAATAATTCACCGTGTTGTAGCTGTAGGGATTGGGCGCATAGACGGCAAAGTTGCCCGGCCGGGCAAACTGGTCCTGGATGAAGGGGTCGAGATAATCGGTGGCGGTGTCAAAATCGCCGCCGAATGTGGTTTCCTGGTAATCGAACAGCAGGGGGAAATACAGCTGGTCGTGATAGCGCACCACCAGCGGGCGGTCGTTGGAGAGCAGCTCGGCCCCCAGCGACAGTGCAAACAGCAGCAGGAACAGCCACAGGCTGTAAAAGCCGCGCTTGTGCTGGCAAAAACGCCGCCAGGCGCGCTGACCGGGAGTGAGACCGGGCACATGGCTCATCGCTCACCTCCCTCGAAGCTGACACGCGGGTCCACCAGCACATAGCTCAGATCGGACAACAGCTTGGCCAGCAAGCCCAGCAGGGTGAACACATACAGGCTGCCCATCACCACCGGGTAATCGCGGCGCATCACCGACTCGTAGGACAGCAGGCCCAGCCCGTCCAGCGAGAACAGGGTTTCGATCAGCAGGCTGCCGGTAAAGAAGGCGCCGATAAAGGCCGCCGGAAAGCCGGTAATCAGCGGGATCAGCGCATTGCGGAAGACATGGCGGTACAGGATGGCGCGTTCCGACAAACCCTTGGCGCGCGCGGTGTAGACATACTGGCGGCGGATTTCTTCCAGAAACACATTCTTGGTGAGCATGGTCATCACCGCCAGATTCCCCACCACCGAGGCGGTCACTGGCAGCACGATGTGCCACAGGTAATCCAGCAGCTTGTCGATGAAACTGAGGCTGGACCAGTTGTCGCTGACCAGGCCGCGCAGCGGGAACAGCTGCCAGAAACTGCCGCCACCGAACAGCACCAGCAAGGCCACCCCCAGCACAAAACCGGGAATGGCATAGCCGACCAGAATCAGCGTGCTGCTGGCCAGATCGAACAGGCTGCCGTCACGCACCGCCTTGGCAATGCCCAGCGGAATGCACAGCAGATAGGTGATGAAAAAGGTCCACAGGCCGATGCTCATCGACACCGGCAGCTTGGACAGGATCAGCTGCGCCACCGACTGGTGATGGAAAAAGCTCTCGCCCAGATCAAAGCGGGCAAAACCGGCCAGCATGTGGCCAAAGCGCTGCAAGGGCGGCTGGTCAAAGCCATACAGCTTGCGCAGTGCCTGCAACTCTTCCGGTTGCAGCCCGCCGCGGCTCTGATACGGGCTGCCGCTGCTGACCGTCTCGCCGGCCACACCGCTGTGGCCCAGTTGCTGCACCATCTGCTCCACCGGTCCGCCCGGCACCAGCTGGATGATGGCAAAGGTGAGCGCCAGCACGCCGATCAGGGTGGGAATCATCAGTAACAGGCGTTTGAGGATATAGCGCCACATGCTCATTTTTTCTCCCACCAGGTTTCGATGGCCCACATGGTCGGGCTGTAATACAAAGGTAGCTTGGCCGGCTGGCCAAAGCGGTTCCACCAGGCCATGCGGTAATAAGGCAGATACCAGTTGGGCAGCAGGTAGTAGCCGGCACGCAAGACCCGGTCCAGCGCCCGGCTGGCCGCCTGCAACTGGCGGCGGTCGGCAAACTGCTGGAAATCGGGCAGCAGGGCCTCTACCGCCGGATCGCACAGCCCGGCCCAGTTTTGCGAACCGGGGGTCTGCGCCGCCTGACAGCTGTGGTAGTCCAGTTGCTCGTTGCCCGGGCTATTGCTGGCGCCATACACCACCACCGTCATGTCGTAGTCGAAATCATTCAGCCGGCGCTGGTAGATGGCCGGGTCCACCAGCCGCACCGTCAGGGTGATGCCCAGCTTGGCCAGATTCTGCTGCCAGCCGCTGGCCACCCGGTCGTATACCTTGGAATAGGTCAGAAACTCGATGCGTAGCGGGCGGCCGCGATGGTCGACCAGCAAACCGCCCTCGTAGCGCCAGCCCGCCTCGAACAACAGCTGGCGCGCCTGGCGCAGATTACGGCGGATGCCATAGCGGCCATCGGTAAACGGTGGTTCCACCGGCAGGCCGAACACCACCGGGTCCAGCTTGTCCTTGATCGGATTGAGCAGCTTCAGCTCGTCCGGCCCCGGCAGACCGCTGGCGGCCAGATCGCTATTGGTAAAAAAGCTGTTGCTGCGCCGGTACTGGCCATAAAACAGGTTACGGTTGGCCCATTCGAAATCAAAGGCCAGGCTGATGGCCTGGCGCAAGCGCTTGTCGGCAAACTGCTGCCGCCGCAGATTGAACACAAAGCCCTGCATGCCGGCACTGAGCTGGTGCGGCAGGGCTTTCTTGATGATGCGGCCATCGTCAAACTTGGGGCCGACATAGCCGCGCGCCCATTGCTTGGCCATGTTCTCGGCCGACACATCGAACTCGCCGGCCTTGAAGGCTTCCAGCCGGGCGGTTTCGTCCTGGTAATAGCGGTAGCGGATGCGGTCGAAATTGAACATGCCCCGGCGAACCGGCAGCCTGGCTGCCCAGTATTGCGGATTGCGCTTGAAGCTGATGTTCTTGCCCAGGTCATAGCGCTCCAGCACATAGGGGCCGGAGCCGACCGGTGGCTGCAGGGCCACATCGGCCAGCGATTTGCCGGCAGCAATCCATTGCCGGGAAAACACCGGCAGCTGGCACAGCGTCATGTGCAGCTCGGAATTCCGGCGCTTGAAGTCAAAGCGCACGGTGGCGGCATCCACCGCTACCGCCTGTTGCACATCGGCCCAGTAGACGCGGTATAGCGGCGTGGCCGCCGGGTCGCGCGTCAGGGTATTGAAGGAGGCCACTACATCGGCAGCCTGCACCGGGCGGCCATTGGCAAAGCGCGCCAGCGGGTTCAGGTGAAAGCGTACCGACAACTTGTCGGCAGCCAGCTGCATGTCGTCGGCCAGCAGGCCATAGCAGCTATAGGGTTCGTCCTCGCTGGACACGCCCAGCGTATCCAGCAACAGCGCCTGTACGCCATCGGCCTTGTCCCCTTTCAGGGTGAAAGGATTCAGCGTGTCGAAACTGCCCTGCGCCGGCAATACCAGTTGCCCGCCCTTGGGCGCTTGCGGCTCGACATAGTCAAAATGTGTAAAACCGGCGGCGTATTTCGGGGTATAGCCCATGGCCTGAGCCGGAGCAGCCATCCCCCTGGCAGCCCACAGCAGCAGCAAAACCCCTAGCCAATGTTGTTGTTTCATATTGTTGTGACTGCTTACGCATTAATCATGACTAGCTTATCATTGCGGTTTTCCGTTTTGCGGCTGCCGGCGACAGTCTGCCGCCCAGCCCGGGCAGAACGGGATAATCATGCATTGTGGACAGGATAGCCTGTTTCCGGCTGGCGGCGGAACGCTCCAGCCCGTGGCGCACGGCCTGTTACCACGATATAAACCTTTTTCCGACCGTCTGCCGGACGCGCGATTCGCGGCCTTGCCGCCTCGTGCACGACGGCTGTCGGACAATCCCCACGACAGCGTAGTGCAGGCTTGGGTATAATGCCCCCCTGTTTCTACCAAGAAGGACTCCAAATGGGCTTTCTGCAAGGCAAAAAAATTCTGATTACCGGCATGATCTCCAACCGCTCCATCGCCTATGGCATCGCCCAGGCGTGCCACAAGCAAGGCGCGGAGCTGGCTTTCACCTATGTGGTGGACAAGCTGGAAGACCGTGTACGTGAAATGGCCAAGGATTTCGGCAGCGAGCTGGTTTTCCGCTGCGATGTGCAGAGCGATGATGAAATCAACCAGCTGTTTGTCGATCTGGGCAAGCAGTGGGATGGTCTGGACGGCCTGGTGCATGCCATTGCCTTCGCCCCGCGCGAATCGCTGGAAGGCGACTTCCTGGATGCGCTGACCCGCGAAGCCTTCCACACCGCGCACGATGTTTCCGCTTACAGCTTCCCGGCGCTGGCCAAGGCAGCACGCCCGATGATGCAAGGCCGCAATGCCGCCCTGCTGACCCTGTCCTATCTGGGTGCCATCCGCGCCATCCCGAACTACAACGTGATGGGTCTGGCCAAGGCCAGCCTGGAATCGTCGGTACGCTTCATGGCCGCCAGCCTGGGCAAGGACAATATCCGTGTCAACGGCCTGTCCGCCGGTCCGATCAAGACCCTGGCCGCTGCCGGCATTTCCGGCTTCTCCAAGCTGCTGTCGATTGCTGCCGGCCAGTCCTGTCTGCGCCGCAACGTCACCACCGAGGAAGTGGGCAACACCGCAGCCTTCCTGCTGTCGGACCTGGCCTCCGGCATTACCGGTGAAATCACCTATGTTGATGCCGGCTTCAGCATCAACTCGATGAACGTACCGGACGCCTGAGTCATCCCGGCCTAGCCGGCTGCACTGCTGACAGGTCTGCCACGGGGCGGCTTCCTTGACCGGAAACCGCCCCGTTTTGCTGTGCGCGCCCCGCCGGGTTCAACCAAATGGTGGATGGTGCCGCCAGCGCCGCTCTCGCACACTGACCGGGCCATTACCCAATCAGGAGAACAGCATGAGCAGCCAACCCGTATTCATTCCCGTCGGCGATCTGGCCGATGGTTTCGCGCCGGACAGCCACATCCTTCCCGGCACAGCAGTCCTGCAAGGGCGAAAGTTTGTGCTGC
Source organism: Aquitalea magnusonii (assembly GCF_003202035.1). Taxonomy (GTDB): domain Bacteria; phylum Pseudomonadota; class Gammaproteobacteria; order Burkholderiales; family Chromobacteriaceae; genus Aquitalea; species Aquitalea magnusonii. The sequence goes on from NZ_QJKC01000005.1 coordinate 220,523, forward strand.
ACTTTGCCGATGGCAGCAGCGCCAGCCTGCAGGTGGGCGAGCAGGAGTGCCAGCTGACAAGCCTGGGCCAGGGCAGCGCCGAGGGCTTTGTCGGTCAGGGCGCTTACCGCGCCAGCAGCCTGCGCCCCGGCATCGTGCTGCTGGACTTCATCCCGCGCCAGGCACATGGCCATTCGCTCAGCCTGGTACTGGATCTGAGCGCTGCGCTGTTTACCGCGGTGGCCGGCCAGCTGCCCAGCGCACAGGAAGTGGCGCAGTCCGCCTTCAGCCGCGTCAATCAGGGCCAGGAACTCACCGCAGTGCGCTGCCAGTTTGCCCATGGCAGCCTCGATCAGCCACTTGCGGCCAATACCCCCCTGCACCATGTCACCGATGAGTTGCTCGGCCTGCGCAACCTGTACCGCTACAGCCCCACCGAGTGTTACGAGCATATCTATCTGAACAGCCACTTTTATACCTGGCAGTGCCTGCAAGGGGTGGAACAGGGGCTGGCCGATGTAGACCGCTGCCACTACTTCAAGCTGGACCACGAGCTCTACCTGTTTGTCTGGCGCGAGAAAATCATCCCCACACTGGGCGTGGTGCTGATCGACCTGCAGCAACTGAAAACCGATGGCAAGATTTTCGGCTATCAGGGCAATGACTTCAGCGCCATTGCCAATTTCCCGGTGGGTGCCAGGACACAGATCCTCAACCGCACCAGCCACCCGCTGCACGACTGAGGAGCGGCCATGCCCAACCCAGACTTTGCCGGCAAGGTGGTGCTGGTGACCGGCGGCGCGCAAGGCATAGGCGCCGCCATCTGCCAGCTGTTTGCCCGCCATGCCGCCACGGTGGTGGTGGCGGACTTGCAGGGCGAACTAGCCCAGGCCACGGCCGCAGCCTTGCGGGCGCAAGGGCTGCAGGCCAGCGCCTGCCAGTGCGATCTGGCCGAACCAGAACAGGCCGCCGCACTGGTAGGCCGCGTGCTGGCACAACACGGCCGGCTGGATGTGCTGATCCACAATGCCGCCTATTTCCCGCTGACGGCGTTTGCCGACATCCGCCCGCCCCTGCTGCAACGCACCCTGGCCGTCAACCTGCAGGCACTGTTCTGGCTGAGTCAGGCCGCACAAGCGGCCATGCGTCGCCAGGGGGGCGGACGCATCATCGCCACCTCATCGGTAACCGGCCCGCGGGTTGCCTATCCGGGGCTGGCGCATTACGCGGCGTCCAAGGCCGGGGTCAACGGCTTTATCCGTGCCGCCGCACTGGAACTGGCGGCGGATCGCATCACCGTCAACGGGGTGGAGCCGGGGATGATACGCACACCAGCCATGGATAATCTGGGCGATGCCGACGTGAATGCGGCCATTGCCCGCGGCATCCCGCTGGGCCGGCTGGGCGAGCCGGGCGATATCGCGGCAGCCATGCTGTTTCTCGCCTCCGACGCGGCTGCCTACATCACCGGCCAGACCATCGTGGTGGATGGCGGTGCCACCTTGCCGGAGAGCAGCGCCGTCATGCCCTGATCGGCTATGGCGCAGCCAGTTGGCAGCAGTTAACAGCGCGGCCAGGCGCGCAGCTGCCGACAGCACCTGCAGTCGAGCCAGGAGGCTCAAGGCCGCAGCAGCGGTTTTATTCCCGGCACGCAACAAGACCGCCACCCGGCGGTCTTGTTGCTGGCATGCTGTCACAGCTGACTGTAAGCCAGCGTCGGTACATCGACGATGCTGGAGCCGCCATCCGCCACAATGGCGGCGCCGGTGATGATGCTGGCCTGCTCCGACAGCAAAAAGCGGCATACCGCGGCGATTTCCTCTGCGGCCGCGGCGCGGCGCAAGGGCACGTCGGCCGTCACCCGGGCATAGGCTTGCTGCAGGCTGTCGCCATAGTGCTGCATCAGCGGCTGCATTTCCTCGTCGGCCATCGGCGTCTTTACCCAGCCGGGGCAGACCGCATTCACCCTCACCCCTTGCGGGCCATAATCGCGCGCCAGCGAACGGGTCAGGCCGATCAGCGCATGCTTGGCCGTGGTATAGCCACAGACTTCCGGGCCGGCGGCCAGCGAGGCAATCGAGGCCAGCAACACCACGGCCCCCCGGCTGTTGATCAGGGCCGGCAGGCAGGCGCGCGTGCTGACAAAGGCCGAATCCAGATTGGCACGCATGGCCGCCTGCCATGCCGCATCGTCGGTAGCCAGCGCACTGCCCATGCCCAGACCACCGGCGCAGCACAACAGGCCGTCAATCCGCCCGTAACGCTGCATGATCCGGGCCAGCAATGCCTGCCAGTCGGCACTGCTGGCGGCATCGCCCACCAGGGCCAGCGCGCCGCAGTCCTGTGCCACTGCCTGCAAGGGCGCAGCGCGGCGGCCGATCAATACCAGGGTGTGGCCATCGGCAGCCAGCAGCCGGGCGCAGGCGGCCCCGATGCCGCTGCCGGCTCCGGTAATGACGATGGTTCTGGCGTGTTCGCTCATGTCTTGCTCCTGTTGGTGGACAAGGGCCCAGTCTAGGCCGCGGCACGACTGCCCCCCATCCATCAAATGGTGGACAGCCACCTGCACAAACAGCGAGGTACTTGGGTTGCAGGAAACTGAATGTTAAGATGTTAAAAACATTGCCCATCCTGTGCCCCATGTCCAAACAGAGTCCCCAAAACCAGCACCGCCTCCCCCAGCATTTGTTGCGCGCCCGCGAAGCGGTGATGGCCTACTTCCGTCCCCTGCTCAACAGCGTGGGTCTGACCGAGCAGCAATGGCGCATCTTGCGGCTGCTGGATGATCGCGGCGAAATGGAAGCCGGCATGATTGCCGACCTGGCCTGCATCCTGTCGCCCAGCCTGACCGGCATTCTGGTACGCATGGAAAAGGCCGGCCTGGTGCAGCGCAGCCGCGACAAGGTGGACAGCCGCCGGCTGATCGTGTCCTTGTCCAAGGAAGGTCGCCGCCTCACCCGGCAGGTGGCGCCGCTGTCCACCGCCTGCTACGAGCAGATCGAAGCCCATTTCGGCGAGGAAAAACTGGAGCTGCTGATCAGCCTGCTGAACGAGCTGGAACAGCTGCCCGCCCCCCAGCCCGGCGTACTGCTGGGCAGCACGCTGGAGGAAGCTTAAGGTCCTGCCGGGCCGGGTGCGTACGCTACGGTACGAAAACCGATATGGCTGCTGCCCAGGCTCAATTCCTGGGCATGACGGGCACTGGGCCGGTAACGCTGGCAATACAGCGGCGAACACAGGAAGGAACCCCCCTTGATGGTGCCCAGCTTGCTGCCACGCGCCTGCAATGACAGGGCAGCTTCCAGATTCAGCGCCGGCTGCGCCGTGGCAGCGGGCAGCGGCGTACTCCAGTCATCTGCCGTCCATTCCCACACATTGCCGATCAGGTCGAACAGGCCATAGCCATTGGCGGCAAAACAGCCCACCGGGGCGGTAGCGGCAAAGCCATCTTCAGTATTGTTCTTGAAGGGGAAAGGCCCCTGCCAGGTATTGGCCATCTGCCTGCCCTGTCGCTGCAGGCTGTCTCCCCAGGGAAAACGGCTGGCGACAGCGCCACGCGCGGCATATTCGAACTCGGCCTCGGTAGGCAGGCTGCGCCCGGCCCAGCGCGCATAGGCCATGGCATCCTCGCGGGCGATATGCACCACCGGGTGGTTTTCCCGGCCGCGCCAGCTGCTGCCCGGCCCTTCCGGCTGCCGCCAGTTGGCGCCGGGAACAAAGTGCCACCAGTTGACTTGGTCCGGGTCCAGCCGGCTGGGCATGATGAACACCATGGAGCCGGGCTGGCGCAGCCTGGCTGGCACATCAGGGTAGTGCCGGCCATCCAGCCCGCGCTCGGCCAGGGTGCGATAGCCGGTGGCGCGCACAAAGCGGGCAAACTGGGCATTGCTCACTTCGTGTCTATCCATCCAGAAGCCTTTGAGCTGGACCTCGCGCGCCGGTGCTTCTTCCGGATAGGCATCATCCGCCCCCATGATGAAGCGCCCGCCCGGCACCCAGCCTTGTGCCGCCGCCTGCGTGCCGGGCAGCCCGTCGTAGCGGCGACAGGCTGCGGCACTGCCCAGCAGCGGGGCCGCTGCTGCCGCCAGGCTGAGGCATAGCCATCCCCCAGCGATCAAGCCACGCAGCATGTCATTCGTCTCCCGTCAGCGGATAGCTGGTATCACTCGTGCCGAGGCGCACATTATTGCGCTGCACATACTGCGCCCATTCCGTCAGCAATTCGTCGAGCTTGGCCGGATGGCGGCTGGCAACATCATGCTGTTCGCCCGGATCCTGTTGCAGATCGTACAGTGCCCAGCGGCCGTGGCTACGCCCCTGGTACTGGTAGACGATTTTCCAGTGCCCCTTGCGCAATGCCTGCCGCCCCATCAGCTCGGTGGCCCATACATAATCGGGATTGTGCACGGCGGCACGGCCTTGCAGATAGGGCAGCATCGACATGCCCTGCATGGGTAATACCGTGTGGCCCTGCCACAGCAGGCCCGGATGCCGTGCACCCGCCAGTTCGAGCAGGGTGGGCATCACGTCCATGGCGGTCAGCAGTTGCGTGCTGCGCCCTGCGGGAATGCTGGCGGGAAAGCGGATGAAGGAAGCCGAGCGCACCCCGCCCTCATAGGTGTAAGCCTTGAAATAGCGGAAAGGCTGGGCGCTGACCTGGCCCCAGGCCGGTCCCTGGAAGGCAAAGGAATCGGGACGGCCGATATTCTCCAGCCGGTTGTCAAAATTGGCCGGTATCCAGCTTTTGTTCCCGGCATCGGCGGCCCAGTCATTGCCTTCCGGGCCGTTGTCGGACACAAAGAGGATGACGGTCTGCTCAAACTGGCCGCGCTGCTTCAGATACGCCACCAGCCGGCCCACTTCGGCATCCAGCGCACTCAGCATGGCGGCATAGGCTTCCATATCGCGGGCGGAACGGGCCTGCTCGGCCGGGCTGAGGCTGGCCCAGGGCCGGACGCCGGGCGGCATGGGTACAGGCTTAAGCTGCGGACCGATCAGCCCCAGCCGCTGCATGCGGGCAATGCGCTGGCGGGCGACTTCCTCGTAGCCGGCGGCATAGCGGCCACGATATTGCTGCAAGAAGCGGTCGGGCGCCTGCAAGGGCAGATGCGGTGCGGTGTAAGCCAGATAGGCGAAGAAAGGCTGGCCATCGGCAGGCTGCTGATCCAGATAGCTGATCAGCTTGTCGGTAAAGAATGTGCTGGAGTAGAAATCGGCGGGCAAGGCAACAATGCGGCCATCTTCGCGATAGGTCGGCGCTGGCGTGCCAGCCACGATCTGTTGCGGGGCCGACTGGTTGAAATGCGCCGCTCCGCCATTCATCAGGGCAAAGGAGCGTTCGAAGCCGCGGCTCTCCGGCCGTTGACCATCCGCCATGCCCAGATGCCACTTGCCACTCAGATAAGTGTGATAGCCGGCCTCGCGCAGCAGCTGCGGCAGCGCCACCACCCGGCTGGCCAGATAACCTTCGTAACCGGCCTGCCCCAGCTGATGCGGCGTCAGCGTGGGCGTCATCATCTCGGCCATATTGCCAACGCCAGCCAGATGATTGTCCATGCCGGATAGCAGCATGGCGCGGGTGGGTGAACAGGTGGGTGCCACCAGCATGCTGGACAGCAGCCGGCCTTCACGCAGCAAGGCATCGAGGTGGGGGGTGTCGATTTCGCCCCCCATGGCACCCAGATCGGAATAGCCCATGTCGTCCACCACCAGCAGCACGATATTGGGCCGTGCTGCCGGCCCGGCGGCCTGCACCGCCGTGGCCAGCCAGAGAAGCGCGCTGCCAAGTGCCAGTCTGCTGTGCCGCATGTCCATCCTCCCGGGCAGGCTGGCGTCGCAGCTGCCCTCAGTCTTGTGTCAGGGGAGGGCCATCTTGCGCCAAAAGCAGGCGGCGCAATGCTGCCATAGCGGCCAGCACTGCCAGTTTCTGGGTGTTGATCAGACGGATATAGCGGCGAAATGGCGGAAATCTGCCAACCACTTCGCTGGCGGCGAAGGGTTCTATCTCCACGCGCCAGCCTGCGGCATCGCCCAGCAGTTCGCAGCGTTTGAAATCCAGCGGCATCAGCGCGGTGTGCAGGTCGGCATCCTGCACCAGCCGCTGCCGCAAGACGGCCAGTTCCTCGGCATCACCACGCAGCAGACGACAGGCAATGCCGCTACGCCGCCAGCTGCCACGATGGTTGAAAGCCAGCCGGCATGGCCGGGCCGGGCCGGCTAGCGGCAGCTGCAGGCTGAAGCGACAGCTGACGGTATGCAGCAGCAGCTGGCTGTCCACCACTTCGCTCACCAGCACGCTCCAGTTGCTGCCGGGCAGTGCATAGCGGCGGCAGCCCCCCTCCTCGCCCAGATAATCCAGGCCGCTCAGGTCGCGCTGCAGCCGTGCCAGGGTCTCCCCCGGCCGGTAGCCCTTGGGCAGCCGGGGGCGCAGGGCAAAATCAAGCGCTCGTTGCCACACGCTTCAGCTCCTCGTCGATGAGCGAGGCATGGCCCCCCACCTTGCCGAACTCGGCCGTGAGAATGTCCTCCAGCGCCACGGCACGGAAGGGATGCACTTTCTGTACCAGCACCGTCCACAGCAGCGCATACAGCGCGGTCAGGCCCAGCATGATGCCGAAAGGCAGGTAGATGTCACGCGGATGCATGCCGGGCGGGGTGATGTACCAGATGGCGATCAGAATGCCCACCGAGGAGATGATCTGCGGCAGCGGAAACCACGGCGAGCGATAGGCGCGGGGAAAGTCCGGCCGGGTGAAGCGCAAGCGCGCCACCGCCAGGTTCACCAGCAGATAAGCCACACCCCAGGCACAGACGGCCGCCAGCACCAGCGGCATGATGCGGTCCAGATCCCCCTGGATCAGCCAGGCATGGCTACAGGGAATGATCACTGCCACCAGGATGCCCAGCAGCGGGGTCTTGAAACGCGGGTGCAGGTAGGTGAAAGCCTTGGGCAGCGCGCCATCGATGGCCATGCCGTACAGGATGCGTGGCAGCGCGGCAATGAGGGTGTTGATGGTGGCGGCCCCGGCAAACAGCAGGCCGATGCCCAGCCAGATCTTGCCGAACGGCCCCATCACCTGCTCGGCAAAGGCCGGGATGGCCATCGGCGTATCCAGCAGATGCGGGCCGGCAGGATTTTTCGGGTCCATCGCCACATTGGCCACCTGGTGCACCATGGCCGCACCATAAACGGCCATGGTCACGGCCACGCCGGTCAGGCCCAGCCGGGCGGCACGCGGAATGTTGCGGCCGGCATTTTTCAGCTCCGGTGCCAGCGGGGTGACCAGTTCGAAGCCGACAAACATGAACATGGCCATGCCGATCAGGCTGAGCACACCGCTGGGGTCGGACAGATCCAGCGGACTGCCAAACCAGCCCTGCAACGACACCGCCGGTGCCTTGATCAGACCAATGACGCCGAACACGGTCAGCGTGGCCCACATCACGAAGGTGAGGATGATTTCCGCCTTGCCGAAAATGGTGATGCCCAGGGCATTGAGAATGCCGAACAGCACTACCAGCCCCACCCCCACCATCCACGAACTACCGCTGTGTTCCAGCATGGTGTTGAGGTGTTCAAAGTTCACCAGCGCCATGATGCCGGACAGGATGGTTTCAGCCGTACCGGCAAACACATGCACCAGCAGATAGGCGGAAATGGTGCCGGTAATCGCCCAGAAGCGCCCCAGACCTGCGGAAATATAATCGTAGACGGCGCCCGAGGTGGGCAGCATGGACGCCGCCTCGGCAAAGGTGGTGGCCTGCGCCTGCATCATGATGAAGGCAATCAGCATGGCCAGGGCAAAGGTACTGCCGGCCATGCCAAAACCGCTGGTCACGGTCAGGATGACCGGGCTGGCCATCACCACGCCGACCGAACTGGCCAGCGCCACCGGAAAGCCCACCACCCCTTGCTGCAGGTGCTGGGTCAGTTTCTTCTCTATCGACATCTGGTTTCTCCTCCTGAAGATACGCTAACGATGGGAGAGCCGGCAGGGCAGCGGGCGGCTGGCCCGTCTGTGGCGCACCACTGCGGTCTTTCCCATGCAAAAACCGGAAATCCTTGTTGTTATGGATGACTTCCGGCACTGTCCTGGCTGGCTGGGCCCGGTGCTGCCGCTTGCTGCTGTGCAAACAGGGCGCAGGCCAGTTCGGTACGATTGGATACGGCAAACTTGCGAAACAGGTGCAGCAAATGGGTCTTGACCGTGGCCAGACCGATGTCCAGCGCACGGGCCATGCTCTTGTTGCAGGCACCGGCACACAGCAGGCGGGCAATCTCGGCCTCGCGCCCGGTCAGTGGCACCGGCGTGCGCGACGGGTAGCCTGACTGCAGGCAGGGCTCCAGCGCCATATCCAGCAGGCTGTAAACCTGCTGCAGCAACTGCAGCTCCTCGGCGGCAAAACCATGCATGCGCCCCTGGCGCAGCAAGGAGATACCAGCCACCACCCTCCCGCCACGACGCAGCAGGATTTCCACCACGTCCACCACCCGGCTGCTGGCCAGGAAAGGGGCGTAGCGCGAGGCCGGCTGCATTGGCGCGGCCAGCACCTCGCGCAAGGCCACCACATTGCGTGGCTGCACTGCCAGCCGCGCCGGATGCAAGGGGTCATGCTGCATGTAACGGCTGACATAGCGCTGGTGCACCGCATCCGGCATGCTGCGCAGCAAAAAGTCGTGCGGCTGTTGCTGCCGGTTGACCCGATAAAAGGCACAGGCGCTCAAGGGCAGCAAATCGTGCAGCACGTCCAGGCTGCGTTGCAACTGCTGTTCCGCTGCGGCGGAGGCGACAAGGGTGTGCATGGCAAGGCCCCATCAGCAGGCAGAGGGCGCCGCGACAGGCGCACCCCCTGCCATCAGACAACTCAGGCGGCGTCGAAACCGGCGGCCAGCGCTGCCACGATGGCATCGCACTCGGCCTGACCGATCACCAGCGGCGGCGACAGGATGATCTTGGTGCCCACCGGGCGCACCAGCACGCCGTTTTCGCGGGCGATCTCCGCCACCTTGTTGGCATAACCGCCCATCGGGTCGATCGGCTCGCGGGTGTGTTTGTCCTGCACCAGGTCCAGCGCAATCATCAGGCCCTTGCCACGCACCTCGCCCACCGCCGCGTATTTGTCGGCAAACGGCTTGAGCTGGCCCAGCAGGTATTCACCCTGGGCGGCCGCCTGGGCCGGCAGGTTTTCCTCGCGCACGATCTTGAGGTTGGCAATGGCGGCGGCGCAGGCCACCGGGTGGCCGGCATAGGTGTAGCCATGCATCACCACCCCACCGAAGTCCTGGTTTTGGGCAAAGGCATCGGCAATACGCTGATTGACCACGGTGGCACCCAAAGGCACATAGCCGGAGGAAATGCCCTTGGCCAGACACATGATGTCCGGCTTCACCCCCCACAGCCGGCTGCCGAACATGGAGCCGGAGCGGCCAAAGCCGGTGACGATTTCATCGGCAATCAGCAGCACACCGTACTTGTCACACACGGCGCGGATCAGCGGCCAGTAGCTGGCCGGCGGCACGATCACGCCACCGGCACCCTGGATGGGCTCGGCAATGAAGGCGGCCACGGTATCCGGGCTCTGGAACTGGATTTCCCGCTCCAGCATCTGCGCGCACATCTGCGCCAGTTCTTCCGGATCATCGGTAAACGGGTTGCGGTACAGCCACGGCGTTTCCACATGGAAGCAACCCGGCAGCAAGGGTTCGTAATTGCGGCGGAACACGGTATTGCCGTTAACCGAGGCACCACCAAAATGCACGCCGTGATAGCCCTGCTTGAGCGAGATGAACTTGGTGCGGTCCGGCTGGCCACAGACGCGCCAGTACTGGCGGGCCAGCTTGAGCGCGGTTTCCACCGCATCCGAACCACCGGAACTGAAGCTGACGCGCGCCATGTCCTCTTGCTTCAGCATGTCGATGATGGTGGCGGACAGCTCTTCGGCGCGCGGGTGGGAGATGCCGTCAAACAGCTGGAAATATTCCAGCTCATCCAGCTGGGACACGATGGCCTGCTTGATTTCCGGGCGGTTGTGGCCGACGTTGACATTCCACAGCCCGGCCACGCCATCCACCAGCTTGCGGCCCTGGTCATCAAATACATGGCAGCCTTCGCCACGCACGATGCGGATGGGCTCGCGCCGCTGCATTTCATTGGGGTGCAGCATGGGGTGCCAGAAACGGGACTTGTCGTAAGACATGGGTTACTCCTTTGCAGACAAATATGCGACCGGTGACGGCCAACAAAACCTCGCAAAACCCCGGGTCATCAGGGGGCTTGTCAGTGACTCAGTAGGCGATGCACACCGACTTGGTCTCGGTAAAATTCTCCACCGCGCCGCGGCCAAACTCGCGGCCGATGCCGGATTGCTTGAAGCCGCCAAACGGCAGGCTGGGGTCGAGCGGAATATGGCTGTTGACCCACACCGTGCCTGCCTGGATTTGCGGCACGATGTGCATGGCGGCCGACAGATCGTTGGTCCACAAGCTGGCAGCCAGGCCATAGCGCGAGTCATTGGCCATGGCGATGGCTTCGTCGATGCTGTCGAAAGGCAGCGCCACCAGCACCGGGCCGAATACCTCTTCCTGCACGATGGTGCTGTGCTGCGCCGCATTGATCATGATGGTGGGCTTGACAAAGTAACCGGGCAGATCGGCCGCGCCGCCACCGGCCAGAATGCTGGCGCCTTCGCTACGACCCGCCTCGATCAGCCGGCATACCGACTGCTGCTGCCGTGCCGACACCAGCGGATTGACCTGGGCGTTCAGGTCTAGCCCGCTGCCCAGCGTCATGCTGTTGGCGGCGGCAGCCAGCCCTTCGACCACCTGGTGGAATTTGCTGCGATGGATGTACAGGCGCGAAGCCGCGGCACACACCTGGCCCTGATTGAGAAAGCCGCCCATCAGTGCACCCTGGATGGCTTTGTCGACATCGATGTCGCCCAGCATGATCATCGGATTCTTGCCGCCCAGTTCCAGCGAGAAACGGGTCATGTTGTCGATGGCGGCATGGCCGACGGTCTTGCCGATTTCAGTGGAGCCGGTAAAGGAAATCTTGCTGATCAGCGGGTGCGCCGCCAGCGCCTGGCCGGCGCGGGAACCACGCCCGGTCAGCACATTCACCACGCCGGGCGGAATGCCGGCTTCCAGCGCCAGCTCACCCAGGCGCAGGGCGGTGAGCGGGGTTTCGGTGGAAGGCTTCAGCACCACGGTACAACCGGCGGCCAGCGCCGGTACCATCTTCCAGATGGCAATCATCAGCGGGAAATTCCACGGCACGATGCCGGCCACCACGCCGATGGGCTCGCGGCGGGTGTAGGCGGTATAGCGGCTGCCCGGCGGTACCGGAATCGACACATCCATGGTTTCGCCGCCCAGCTTGGTGGCCCAGCCCGCCATATAGCGGACAAACTCGATGGCCGCGCCCACTTCGATGGCACGCGAAATATGGATGGACTTGCCCTGGTTCAGCGTTTCCAGCTGGGCCAGTTCCTCGGCATGCACCTCCAGCACATCGGCCAGCTTGAGCAAAATGCGTTCGCGGTCGGCCGGCCGCAGACCGGACCATACCCCGGAGCGAAAGGCACGATGGGCACTTTGCACCACCGCATCAACGTCTTGCTCGTTGCCATCGGCCACGCTGGCAATCACCTGTCCGGTGGCCGGATTGCGCACCTCGCTGCGCTGGCCGGACAAGGCGGCCACTGCACGACCGTCGATCAACAGGCCATGTTCCTTCTGCACGAATGCCGTGACTTGCGGCAGCACGGCCACCAGGTTTTGATCCATCACGCTTAACTCCTCAGTAGATGTGCCAGTCGCAGCGGCCAGACCCGCGCTTGCGGCAATATGTTCTGATCCCCCTGGCGCTGCCCTAGCAGGCGGCCGGTAAGGGGGCCTTGTTGCAGGTCAATATACGCGGCACTTTTTCGCCGGCTTATCCCAAATCGGCAAAGCCTGCAGCTGCGTCGGCCAAAAGACAGGCCGGGTGGACGAGCCGGAAAAACCACGGCCATGTTGCAAGGATGAAACAGCCAGCAGCGCGCCACAGCCCTTGCCAGGCAAGGCTTGCGCCCAGCGTCTGCCAACGGCTGCCCAGCCCAATTAGATAACATGTTAAGTATTTTTTGCAGCCAGAAGACAAATCGCTGAAGATACGAAGGCAGGCCGGATATGCTTTAAGCTGTCCGGCATGCCACACCGGCAGGAGCGACACCAAGATGCCGCCCGCCATGTCCGCCCAACGGTCAGCCATCACCCAAAACGCCAAAAGAGAAATAAAGTGGCCGGGCCTGCCCTGCCGCCAGAGAGACAACGCATCAGGAGGTCCACCATGCTGGCCGAAATCCGTCATTTCAACGACGCGCAGCACCATGCCGCCCATCTGCGCAGCTGGCAACAGGTTTACGACCAGATCAGCAGCGGCCGCTTTTGCAGCTCGCTATCGCGGCTGAACACCGGCCAGCTGGAAGTGTTTCGCGAAGTGCTCAACCAGCGTGTGGTGCAATATGGCCGGGCACCGGCCGACATGGTGCACTTTGCCATTCCCATCCACGCCCCGCTGCCGCTCACCCTGCAAGGCCGCTCGGTAGGCAGCCATGCCATCACCGCCTTGCGCAGCAATGAAGAATTCATCATGCATGTGCCACCGGAGGTGGACTCCATCCAGTTGTCGGTGCGCAATGAAGACCTGGCCGCGCTGGCGCCGGAGTTCTACCAGCAGCTATCCGGCCAACGCCATTGGCAGCCGGTGATACAAGTGCGGCCGGAGCAGCTGGCCAGCACCCGCAGCACCTTGCTGGGCGTGTTCGAACAGGCACTGGAAAACCCCGACCTGCTGGAATTTGCCGGCAGCCAGAAACTGGTGCAGCACCAGTTGATCAGCCTGCTGCTGGACATGCTGCACGACAGTGTGCCGGAGCAGCGGCTGAACCTGACCTATGCCACCCACAGCGATATTGTCCGGCGCAGCCAGGCCATCGTGATGGATTGCAGCGACGAACCGGTCACCGTGCTCGACCTGTGCCAGCAATTGCGCGTGAGCCGGCGTACCCTGCAAAACAGTTTCCAGCTGATTGCCAACACCACGCCGGTGGACTACCTGCGTTCGATCCGGCTCAATGCGGTACGGCGCATGCTGCTGTCGCCCGCACACGCTGCCCGCGGCATACGTGAAGCGGCAGCCTACTGGGGCTTTTACCATCTGGGGCATTTCGCCCGCGATTACCGCAAGCTGTTTTGCGAGCTGCCGTCGGACACCCGCAGCCGCGGCTTGTTGCAATAGCCGGGCATCAGCTGTTGCGGCGGCGGTAGTCACTGGGCTTGAGCCCGGTTTCACGCAGGAAGAAACGCGAGAAATACGCCGGATCCTTGAAGCCGAGGTGATAGGCAATCTCGTTGACCGAACTGGCAGAAAAAATCAGCAGCCGCCGGGCTTCCTGCAGCAGGCGGTCGTGAATCAGCCGCTTGGACGGCAGGTCGGCCATGCGCCGGCAAATATCGTTCAGCCGCGACTCGGTCACCCCCATGGCCTCGCCATAGCGCCATAGCGACCAGTGCTCGCGGTAATGAGCCTCGATCAGCGCATTGAAGCGATGGAAGATCTGCAGGTCTTCGCGGCGAAAATGCGCGGTAGGCCCGGCATGCTGTGACAGTCGCAAGGCAGCGACCAGAATCAGCTGGGTCAGACCCTGCATGGCCGCTTCCCTTCCCCGCCCCTCCCCCATGAACTCCTCGCTTAACAGCCCCAGCAGCAAGGGCAGGCGCCGGGCTGCCGGCTCATCCTGCAGCTCGACACAGGCCGGCTGCATCAGCCACGGCTCCAGCTGCGGCGCCGGCAGGGTGTGCAAAAGCTGGCGCACCAGTTCCTGCCTGACCGTCAGCACAAAACCTTCGGCATCCGCCTCGGTAATGAAGGCATGCGGCACGGTGGGCGGGGTAAAAAAGAACAGCGGTGCCTGCGCCAGGTATTGCTGCTCCTCCAGATACAGGCGGATCTGCCCGCTGGCCAGATAGTGCAGCTGAAAGAAACGGTCATGCCGATGCACCGGCATATTGCGGCCAAAGAATTCCGCCAGTTTGCCAAAGGCTTCGATATTGATGTCCGACTCGCCATAGCGGCTGTCATACACCTTGCCGATGTTGATATTGGGTATTGGTGTAGGTCTGTTCTGCGCCATGGCCGCTCCTGTGCATCGCTGTGCTGAAAATACTACAGCCCGCCGGCAATGTCAGCTTTTGTACAGCCACCTTTTTCCGTCGGCAAAGCCGTCATTTTCAAATCCATTATTTTCATAGACTTAGCATGATTTTTCTCCATCAGCCTGCACAAAACCGGCAGCCACCAGCAGCTGAAACTCCATGAAAAGTACAGTTAATAGTACAGAAAGTACTGCCCCACTGCCGGCATAGTGGCAGTCGGCCCGCTGGCTGGCCGGATGGCTGCGTTGACAAATCCTTTGCCCCAACCGTATAAAGTTAACATATTAAATAAATGGCCAGCCCCGCTGTCCACCACCACCACAAGGAAGAGACCGATGAAGCAAGGCCGCATCGTGCTGAACCAGCAAGCCCGCCAGGTAACACCACTGGCCGATGGCAAGTTGCTGCTGGACAACGGCAATCCACTGGCGGACAGCCCGCAATGGCTGGCCCCCGTCACCGGCACCGTCTATGGCGTGGCGCTCAACCACCGCAGCCTGCTGGAGCAGCTGGAAGCCGAATTCCAGCAGCCTCCCTACCAGAAAGCCCCGGCCACGCCGGTGCTGTTCATCAAGCCGCGCAATACCCACGCCGGCCACGGCAGCACCATTGCCCTGCCGACACAAGCTGGCAAGGTGTTTGCCGGTGGCGCGCTGGGCGTGGTGATTGGCAAGACGGCTAGCAAGCTGACTGAACAACAGGCACTGGATGTGGTGGCTGGCTACACGATAGTGAATGAAATCAGCCTGGAAGAAAGCAGCTTCTACCGCCCGGCCGTCAAGGCCAAATGTCGTGACGGCTTCTGCCCGATGGGGCCGTGGCTGGTGGATGCTGCCGCCCTCGACCCGCTGAACGTGGAAATCCGCAGCTACCTGAACGGTGAGCTGGCCGAAACCAACCACAGCCGCGACTGGCTGCGCTCCGTGCCGCAGCTTATTGCCGCCCTCAGCCAGTTCATGACCTTGCAGCCGGGCGACCTGATCATCCCCGCCACCCCGCTGCGCCAGCTGGAAATCCGCCCCGGCGACACCGTAGCCGTGGAGATAGCCGGCATTGGCCGCCTGGAAAACCGTTTGATCGCCGAGGAAAGCGCCCAATGAAACATGCCCGCATCCGCCTGCCCGGTGAGGCAGACATCCACGCCGTGCTGGTAAATGACGACCATTCGGTACAGCTGGCCGATGGCCGCCGCCTGGCGGAAGACGCCGTCGAATGGCTGCCACCAGCCGAAGGCACGGTATTCGCACTGGGGCTGAACTATGCCGACCACGCCGCCGAACTGGCCTTCAAGGCCCCGACCGAGCCGCTGGTTTTCCTCAAGTCACCGGCCACGCTCACCGGCCACCGGCAGGTATCGGTACGGCCGGACAACATCACGTACATGCATTACGAATGCGAGCTGGTGGTGATCATCGGCAAAACCGCCAAGAACGTCAGCCGCGCAGAGGCCATGGACTACGTGGCCGGCTACAGCGTGTGCAATGACTACGCAGTGCGCGACTACCTGGAAAACTACTACCGGCCGAATCTGCGGGTGAAAAACCGCGACACCCTCACCCCTATCGGCCCGTGGTGGGTAGACCGTGACGACGTGGCCAACCCGGCTGCACTCACCCTGCGTACCTGGGTGAATGGCGAGCTGCGCCAACAGGGCAACACCCGCGACATGGTGTTCGACATTCCCTTCCTCATCGAATACCTCAGCAGCTTCATGACCCTGTCCCCCGGCGACATGATCGCCACCGGCACGCCGGAAGGGCTGGCCGATGTGGTGCCGGGCGATGAAGTGATTGTCGAGGTGGAAGGGGTGGGCCGTCTGGTGAACCACATTGTCAGCGAAGCGCAATTCGCAGCCCGCCAGGCACAAACCGTCTGAAACATTATCCGGCGCGGCCCGGTAGACGGCGCGCCTGCACAGGAGAACACAAGATGATCAAGCACTGGATCAATGGCCGCGAGGTCGAGAGCAAGCAAGTCTTTGAAACCGTCAATCCGGCCACCGGCGAAGTGATTACCGAAGTCGCCTCTGGCGGTGCCGACGAAATCAACGCCGCCGTGGCCGCCGCCAAGGAAGCCTTTCCCAAGTGGGCGGGCACCCCGGCCAAGGAGCGCGCCAAAATCATGCGTCGTCTGGGCGAGCTGATCGACCAGAACGTGCCGATGCTGGCCGAGCTGGAAACACTGGACACCGGCCTGCCCATCCACCAGACCAAAAACGTGCTGATTCCGCGCGCCTCGCACAACTTCGACTTCTTCGCCGAAGTGTGTACCCGCATGAACGGCCACAGCTATCCGGTGGACGACAGCATGCTCAATTACACGCTGTATCAGCCGGTAGGTGTGTGTGGCCTGGTGTCGCCGTGGAATGTCCCGTTCATGACCGCCACCTGGAAAACCGCGCCCTGCCTGGCGCTGGGCAATACCGCGGTGTTGAAGATGTCCGAGCTGTCGCCGCTCACGGCCAACGAGCTGGGTCGTCTGGCGCTGGAAGCCGGTGTGCCGCCCGGCGTGTTCAACGTGGTACAGGGCTATGGCGCCACCGCAGGGGATGCGCTGGTGCGCCACCCGGACGTACGCGCCGTGTCCTTTACCGGCGGTACCGCCACCGGCCAGCGCATCATGCAGAATGCCGGGCTGAAGAAGTTTTCCATGGAGCTGGGCGGCAAGTCGCCGGTGCTGATTTTTGCCGATGCCGATCTGGACCGTGCACTGGATGCCGCGCTGTTCACCATCTTCTCGCTCAATGGCGAACGCTGCACCGCCGGCAGCCGCATCTTCATCCAGCGCCCGGTGTACAACAAGTTTGTCGAGGAATTCGCCGCCCGCGCCAAGCGCCTGAAGGTTGGTGATCCGCAAGACCCGACCACCCAGGTCGGCTCAATGATCACCCCGCAACACTACGACAAGGTCACCGGTTACATCCGCATCGGCATGGAAGAAGGTGCCCGGCTGGTGGCTGGCGGTCTGGAACGCCCGGCTGACCTGCCCGCCCATCTGGCGCGTGGCAACTTCATCCAGCCCACGGTGTTTGCCGACGTGGACAACCGCATGCGCATTGCCCAGGAAGAAATCTTCGGCCCGGTGGTATGCCTGATGCCGTTTGACGACGAAGCTGACGCGCTGCGCCTGGCCAATGATGTGGAATACGGCCTGGCGTCCTATATCTGGACCCAGGACATCGGCAAGGCCCACCGTCTGGCGCGTGGCATCGAGGCGGGCATGGTGTTCATCAACAGCCAGAACGTGCGCGACCTGCGCCAACCGTTTGGTGGCGTGAAGGCCTCCGGCACCGGGCGCGAAGGTGGCGAGTACAGCTTCGAGGTGTTTGCCGAAATCAAGAACGTCTGCATCTCGATGGGTAGCCACCATATTCCGCGCTGGGGCGTATAAACAGCAGCACAACAGCGCTGGAGGCAGGACAGGCTGACGCAGAGCAGCCGTCCTGCAGGCACAACACACAGCAGCCCCACCGCCCTCACGACTACACAGGAGACACACCATGGGACAACTCGCCCTGGCGGCCAAGATCACGCACGTGCCGTCGATGTATTTATCCGAACTGCCCGGCCAGCATCAGGGCTGCCGTCAGGCCGCCATCGATGGCCACAAGGAAATCGGCCGCCGCTGCCGTGAACTGGGGGTGGACACCATCGTGGTGTTCGACACCCACTGGCTGGTGAATTCCGGCTACCACGTCAATTGCGCCCCGGCGTTTGAAGGGGTCTACACCTCCAACGAACTGCCGCACTTCATCAAGAACCTGCCCTACGCCTACCCTGGCAATCCGGCGCTGGGCCAGTTGCTGGCCGATGCCGCCACCAAGGCCGGCGTGCATACCCGCGCCCATGATGCCACTACGCTGGCGCTGGAATACGGCACGCTGGTGCCGATGCGCTATATGAATCCCGACCAGCATTTCAAGGTGGTGTCGGTGTCCGCCATGTGCACGGTACACAGTCTGGCCGACAGCGCCCGCCTGGGCATGGCCATGCGCCAGGCGGTGGAAGAACAGTACGAGGGCAAGGTGGCGTTTCTGGCCAGCGGTTCGCTATCGCACCGCTTTGCCCAGAACGGCGTGGCCGAGCAATACCTGCACAAGGTATGGAGCCCCTTCCTGGAAAGCTTCGACCACGATGTGGTGGCCATGTGGCAGCGCGGCGACTGGAAAACCTTCTGCGCCATGCTGCCGGAGTATGCGGAAAAGTGCCATGGCGAAGGCTTCATGCACGACACCGCCATGCTGCTGGGCGCGCTGGGCTGGGACGAATACCAGGGCAAGGCCGAGGTGATCACGCCTTACTTTGGCAGCTCCGGCACCGGCCAGATCAACGTGGTACTGCCGGTCTGATCCAGCCATCCCGCACGGCCAGCCCTGCCCCGGCAGGCTGGCTGTTTTTCCCCGGAGGATTCCATGCCGCACTTTATCGTCGAATGTACCGACAACATCCGCGAGCAGGCCGACCTGCCCGGTCTGTTCGAAAAAGCCCATGCCTACCTGATTGGCACCGGTCTGTATCCGGTGGCAGGCATCCGCAGCCGCGCCATCTGGCTGGACACCTGGCGCATGGCCGATGGCGAAGCCGACTACGCCTTTGTCCACATGAGCCTGAAAATCGGCCATGGCCGCACTTTTGAAGAACGCGAGCGCACCGCCCAGGGCCTGTTTGCACTGATCAAGGAACACTTCGCCCCCTTGTTTGATGCCCGCTATCTGGCACTGACCTTCGAACTGAGCGAACTGGACGCCAAGCTCAGCTACAAGCACAACAATGTGCATCAGCGCTTCAGATAGGCAGCCTGTTTCATGCAAGCAGTACGCAATCCACAGCAACAGGCCCGGCTGATCGTGCTGCTCGGTGTGCTGGTGGCTTTCGGCCCCTTGTCCATCGACATGTACCTGCCTGCCCTGCCCAGCATCGCGGGAGACCTGGCCGCGCCGGTGGCGCGCATCCAGCTGACCATCGGCGGCTTTCTGGCCGGTTTCTGTGGCGGCATGCTGCTGTACGGCCCGCTGTCCGACCGCTATGGCCGCCGCCCGGTATTGCTGACCGGCCTCAGCCTGTATCTGGCCGCCAGCCTGGCTTGCGCTGCGGCGCAAAGCGCAGAACAGCTGATCGCCCTGCGCGTGCTGCAAGCCATGGGCGGCGGGGCGGCCACGGTGATGGCCCGCGCCATCGTGCGCGATGCCTTTCCGCTGAGCGAGGCCAGCCATGTGCTGACGCTGATGCAGCAGATCACCATGATCGCTCCCTTGCTGGCACCGCTACTGGGTGGCTGGCTATTGCTGCTGGCCGGCTGGCGCAGCCTGTTTTTGCTGCTGGCGCTGATTGGCGCGGCATCGCTGGCCGTGGTGGCGCTGCGCCTACCGGAAAGCCATCCGCCCAGTGGCCGTAACGACATCACGCTGGCCAAGGCTTTCCGCGCTTATGGCCACCTGCTGCTGGACCTGCCCACCATGGGCTACAGCATGGCGCTGGGCCTGAGTTTTGGCGCGATGTTCGCCTATATCACCGGCTCGCCCTTTGTTTACATCCAGTACTTTGGCGTGGCACCCCAGCATTACGGCTATCTGTTCGGGTTGAATATCGTCGCCATCGTGCTGTTCAGCCTGCTCAACCGCCGCCTGCTGCCCAGCTTTGGCATCGACACCCTGTTGCAATGGCAATGCGGCGTGGTGGCGCTGGCCGGGCTGGCACTGTGGCTGCTGGGCGGGCACAGCCTGTGGCTGACTGTGCTGCCCTTGCTGTTCAGCGTGGGCATGACCGGCAGCATCGGCCCCAATGCCATGGCGCGGCTGCTGCAACTGCACGCCGACCGTGCCGGTGCGGTGATGGCGCTGGCGGTATCCGGCCAGTTTGGCTGCGGCATGCTGGCCAGTGCGCTGGTGGCCAGCCTGTTTGACGGCAGCCCGCGTGCCATGTGTCTGCTGGTGATGGCCTGCGGCGTGTCCGCCTGGCTGAGTCTGCAATTGATCCGTTTTTCCCGGAAAGCCTCATGAACACTCTTTCTCACTCCTCCCTGCTGCGTGAACAGGCTTATATCAATGGCCAGTGGCTATCCGGCGCACAACAGTTTGCCGTGCATAACCCGGCCAGCGGCGCACTGCTGGCCCAGGTGGCCGATCTGGGCGCAGCAGAAACCCGTGCCGCCATTGCCGCCGCCCATGCCGCCCTGCCGGCCTGGCAAAAGCTGACAGCCAAACAGCGTGCCGCCATGCTGCAGCGCTGGCATGCGCTGATCCTGCAACACCAGCAGGAACTGGCCGATCTGATCAGCCAGGAACAAGGCAAACCGCCAGCCGAAAGCATGGGCGAAATCGCCTACGGTGCCAGTTATATCGAGTGGTTTGCCGAGGAAGGCAAACGGGTGTATGGCGAGGTGATTCCCTGCCCCTTTGCCGACAAGCGCCTGGTCACCCTCCGTCAGGGTGTGGGTGTGGTGGCCGCCATCACACCGTGGAATTTCCCGCACGCCATGATTACCCGCAAGGTAGCCCCGGCGCTGGCGGCAGGCTGCACGGTGGTGCTGAAACCGGCCGCCGAAACGCCCTTGTCCGCACTGGCACTGGCGGCGCTGGCCGAGCAGGCTGGCCTGCCACCCGGTGTATTCAATGTGGTGACCGGCACCGATGCCGTGACTATCGGCGCTGAACTGACCAGCAGCCCGCTGGTGCGCGCGCTCAGCTTCACCGGCTCCACTGCCGTGGGCAAATTGCTGATGCGCCAATGCGCCGACACAGTGAAAAAGCTGGGGCTGGAGCTGGGCGGCAACGCCCCCTTCATCGTGTTTGACGATGCCGATCTGGATGCCGCCGTGCAGGGCGCGCTGTTTGCCAAATTCCGCAACAGCGGCCAGACCTGTGTCTGCGCCAACCGCCTGCTGGTGCAGGACGGCATCTACCGCGCCTTTGCCGAGAAACTCGCCAGCGCGGTCGCCGCGCTGCAGGTTGGCCCGGCCAGCGAAGCCGGCATGCAGCAAGGCCCGCTGATCAGCCAGGCCGCGGTGGCCAAGGTGCAGCGCCACATAGCCAACGCGGTCAGCCTGGGGGCAACGGTACTCACTGGCGGCGCAGCGCATGCACGCGGCGGCAATTTCTTTCAGCCCACGGTCCTGGCCGATGTCACCGAACAGATGCTGGTGGCGCAGGAAGAAACCTTCGGCCCGCTGGCTCCGCTTATCCGCTTTCACGACGAGGCCGACGCCATCCGTCTGGCCAATAACGGCGAATCCGGCCTGGCCGCCTACTTCTACAGCCGCGATATCGGCCGCTGCTGGCGCGTGGCAGAAGCCATCGAGGCGGGCATGGTCGGCATCAACGAAGGCGCCATTTCCACCGAAGTGGCGCCGTTTGGCGGCATCAAGCAATCCGGGCTGGGCCGCGAAGGCGGACGTGCCGGGCTGGAAGAATTCATCGAAACCAAATACCTGTGCTTTGGCGGCATCGCCAACTGAGGAGACCACATGCTGACGCAAGACATCATCCAGGACACCGCCCGCCGCCTGCATCAGGCCGAGCAGCAAGGTGAGCAGATCCGCCAGATTTCACTGGACTACCCGGACATCACCATCGAGGACGCCTATGCCATCCAGCGCTGCTGGGTGGAGATGAAGCTGGCCGAAGGCCGGACGATCAAGGGCCACAAGATCGGTCTGACCTCGCGCGCCATGCAGATGTCCTCGCAAATCAACGAGCCGGACTACGGCACGCTGCTGGACGACATGTTCTTCCAGGATGGCAGTGACATCCCTACCAGCCGCTTCATCGTGCCACGGGTGGAAGTGGAGCTGGCCTTCATTCTGGGCAAGGAGCTGAAAGGCCCGGACATCACCCTGTTTGATGTCTATCAGGCCACCGATTTTGTCATTCCGGCACTGGAAATCATCGATGCGCGCAGCCAGTCCATCGACCCGGCCTCCGGACGGCCGCGCAAGGTGTTCGACACCATTTCCGACAATGCCGCCAATGCCGGGGTGGTGATGGGCGGCCGCCCGGTGAAGCCTTCCGAGCTGGACCTGCGCTGGGTCTCCGCGCTGATGTACCGCAACGGGGTGATCGAGGAATCCGGCGTGGCCGCAGCAGTGCTGAACCATCCGGCCAATGGCGTGGCCTGGCTGGCCAACAAGCTGGCGCCGTTTGATGTCAGCCTCCAGCCCGGTCAGGTGATTCTGGGCGGCTCCTTCACCCGCCCGGTGCCGGCGCGTGCTGGCGATACCTTCCATGTGGACTATGGCCCGCTGGGTGCCATCAGCTGCCGCTTTGTTTAAACCCGCTAACAAAACCCCCGCTCCAGCGACGCTTCGCCACTGTTAAGGAGAATCTCATGCAAAACCCACCCAACCGCTTCAAGGCGGCGCTGAAAAACGGCGAAGTACAAATCGGCCTGTGGCTGAGCCTGGCCAGCCCCTATAGCGCCGAGCTGCTGGCCGGCGCCGGTTTCGACTGGCTGTTGATCGACGGCGAACACGCGCCCAATGAACTGAATGACATGCTGGGCCAGTTGCAGGCCATCGCCCCCTATCCCAGCCAGCCGGTGGTACGGCCGGTATGGAACGACCCGGTACGCATCAAGCAGATTCTGGATATCGGCGCGCAAACCCTGCTGCTGCCCATGGTGCAGACTGCCGAGGAAGCCGCACTGGCGGTAGCCGCCACCCGTTACCCGCCGCATGGCATTCGCGGCGTGGGCAGCGCCATTGCCCGCGCCTCGCGCTGGAACCGCATCGAGGGCTACCTCAAGCAGGCCGAACAAGAGCTGTGTGTGCTGGTGCAGATCGAAACCCGCCAGGGCCTTGATAATCTGGATGCCATTGCCGCCACCCCCGGCGTGGATGGTGTGTTTATCGGCCCGGCGGATTTGTCTGCCGACATGGGCTATCTCGGCCAGCCTGCCCACCCGGAAGTGCAAGCCGCCATCGAACAGGCCATTGCCCGCATCCGCGCCCAGGGCAAGGCGGCCGGCATCCTGATGGCTGACGAGAAACTGGCCCGTCACTACATTGAGCTTGGCGCGCAGTTTGTCGCCGTGGGCGTGGACAGCACGGTACTGGCACGCAGTGCCGAAGCATTGGCAGGTCGCTTCAAGAGCGGCGGCCAGCAGGCCGGCGCCAGTGGGGTGTACTGACCCCACACCGGACGGCCCAGCAGGTCGTCCGCTGACGCTGCCTGCAGCGACCCAATAATTAACATATTCAATTAACAACCACCGAAAGGACCGCACCGCCACATAACACAACGCAGCAAGGCAACAAGGTGATCTGCCAGCAAGAGCAGGCACCACGACAAAGGACAACACGCCGGAACGCTCCCGGCACGATAAAGAGGAGATGTGCATGAGTCTGGACAAAACCACGACCTGCCAAACCGCGCCCGCCATTGCAGAGCAGGCGCTTGATCATGATACGCAACAAGAACAGCGGGTGATCCGCAAAGTCTCCGGACGCCTGATCTGGTTTCTGTTCATCCTGTTTGTATTTTCCTTTCTGGACCGCATCAATATCGGCTTTGCCGGCCTCACCATGGCCAAAAGCCTGAACCTGACGGCCACCATGTTCGGCTTTGCCGCCACCGTTTTCTACATCACCTATGTGCTGTGCGGCATTCCCAGCAACATCATGCTCAGCCGCATTGGCGCGCGGCGCTGGATGGCCGGCATCATGGTGGCCTGGGGCTTTGCCTCCACCGCCACCATGTTTGCCCATGACGCCACCAGCCTGTACATCCTGCGCGCACTGGTGGGGATTACCGAAGCGGGCTTTCTGCCCGGCATGCTGGTCTACCTCACGCTATGGTTTCCGCGTGTCTATCGCGCCCGCGCCAATGCCCTGTTCATGATTGCCATGCCGGTGACGGCCGCGCTGGGTTCGGTGGTATCCGGCTATCTGCTGGAAATGGACGGCATCTGGCAACTGGCGGGCTGGCAATGGCTGTTTCTGGTGGAGGGCCTGCCTTCAGCCGTGCTGGGCGTGGTGGTGTGGTTCTATCTGGACGACTCCCCCGCCAAGGCAAAATGGCTCAGCCCGGAAGAAAAGCGCTGCCTGCAAAACATGCTGGACGCCGAGGCACACCAGCCGGCCCAGCAACATTCCGGCGTGCTGCACGAGCTGCTGCAACCGACGGTGCTGAAATTCGCCTTCGCCTATTTCTGCCTGGTCAATACCCTGAGCATGGTGAATATCTGGGTGCCGCAAATCGTCAAAAGCTTCAATGCCGGCAGCAGCAATGTCACCATCGGCATCCTGGCCGCCATTCCGCAGCTGGGTACCATTTTGCTGATGCTGTGGTGGGGTGCGCGTTCCGACCGCACCCAGGAGCGCAGATGGCACACCGTGCTGCCCATGCTGTTTGCCGCCGCCGGCTGGCTGCTCACCGCCTATGCCGGTGACCCGGTAGTACGGCTGGCTGGCATCGTGATGGCCTCGGCCGGCTCCTTTACCGCCATGACCATATTCTGGACCACGCCCGACACCACCCTGTCCAACAAGGCCAAGGCGGTGGGCATTGCCCTGATCAACGCCACCGGCAATATCGGTTCGGCCCTCAGCTCCTTTGTGGTGGGCTGGCTGAAAGACATGTCGCACAGCTTCACCAGCGGCCTGTTGTATGCGGTAGCCGCCTTGCTGATCGGTGCCCTGGTGTTTCTGCTGATTCCGCTGCAAAAGCCGGCACGCAACTAAAACATTAACCCTTCCCTACCTGCACGGTGTCCGGCCTGATGGCCGCACACCGCGACGGCCTGCGTCCATCCATCGCCGACGCAGGCCCAAACCGGAGCCATATCATGCAATTCAAATATCTTTGGGCAGCCCTGTTCCTGCTGCCGCTGCTGGCCCACGCCGACGTCACCCTGTACGGCACGCTGGACGAAACCATCGAATCGGTAGGCACCCGTGGTGCTGCCAACGGACAGCCCGGCAGCAGCGTGCGCCGTATCAGTTCGGACAGTTCGCTGCTCGGCTTCAAAGGCCGGGAAGAGCTGGGCAATGGCCTCAGCGCCTATTGGCAAGTGGAAAGCAATCTGTGGCTGGACAGCGCGCCGTCCTATGCCACCTTCGGCACCCGCGACAGCTTTGTCGGCCTGGCCACGCCCGTCGGCAGCGTACAGGCCGGCCTGATCAGCCCGCCCACCCGCGTGGTGGCCGGCATGCTGGATGTCAATCAGGGCAATACCGGCATCGGCATGTCCGGCGCGCTGCTGGGCAAGCTGGGCAATATCCTGTCCACTGACGGCCTGTTGAAAAGCTATGGCAGCGCCACCCCGGCCGACGGCAATGGCAACACCCTGGTACGCACCAGCCCTTTCGACACCCGCCGCAAGAATGCCGTGCAGTACACCAGCCCCAGCTGGCAGGGACTGACCGCCACCGTGGGCTATGACGCAGTGGAAACGCGCGCCGCCGGTGCCAGCCATACCGCCAGCGTGTTTGACCTGGGCCTGACTTATCGTGGCGGGCCGTGGCTCTTGACCTCGGCTTACGAACGCATCGACACCGGTGTGGATGATGCTGCCAGCAGCACAACCCAGTTCCGCCAGGTATGGAACCTGCGCGCAGGTGGCTATTACCGTTTTGGTGAGGTCAGCCGTATCGGCCTGCTGCTTGACCATACCGATGGCCAGCTCACCCCCACTGCCGCCGCCAGTTATCAAGGCAGCAGCCTCAGCCAGAATGTGTGGTATGCCCAGGCCGTTATCGGCGTCGGTGACCATGGACGGCTGATCAGCCAGTATGGCGAGTCCGGCAAGCTGCAAGGCAGCACGGCCAGCGATAGCGGGCGCGCACGCCATGCCGAGCTGGGCTACGAATACGACCTGTCGCGTCATACCACGCTGAAAGCCATTTACTCGCAAATCTGGAACCATGGCAGTGCCGCCTATGATTTCGGCTTCAGCAGTATTGGCACGGTGCCCGCAGGCAGTACGGTACACGGCCTGGCCATGGGGCTGCGCCACAGCTTCTGAATCCAAACCGCTCCCGATGGGCAGATTCTCCTTTCAGCTGCACCATCCTTGTCAGCCACTCCTTGCCGGGTGGCTGTTTTTTTGCCGCCATCTGCCTTTGGGTGCAGGGCCGAACAAACCCATGAAAAGTACAGTAATCAACCTGAAACTTGTATTTCATGGCTGTTGGATGGGCTACATAATGCAGTCAGCAAGCGGAACTTCCACGCTCGTCAGACAATAACAACAGCAAGTGCCAGCTGGCTGCCGTATTTCATTGCTCACGGCACGAATACTTAACTTGTTAATAAAATACATGCAACAGGAGACATTCATGAGTGAGAACACCCTGCTGACCCGGCTGCAGCAAATCCTGCCGGAAATCGCCGCCAACGCGGACAAAGCCGAAGCCATGCGCCAGGTGCCGGAACAAAACATCCGCCTGCTGAAAAGCATTGGCATGCACCGCGCCTTCCAGCCGAAAAAATACGGCGGTCTGGAAATCTCCCTGCCGGAATTTGCCGACTGCGTGGCCGCGCTGGCCGGGGCCTGTGGCGGCACCGCCTGGGCCTTCAGTCTGCTGTGTACCCACAGCCATCAGCTGGCCATGTTCTCGCAACAATTGCAGGACGAAGTATGGGCCAACAACCCGGATGCCACCGCCAGCAGCAGCATTGCCCCGTTCAGCCAGATCGAGGAAGCAGAAGGCGGGGTGTACCTGAGCGGCGAAATGGGCTGGAGCAGCGGTTGTGATCACGCCGAATGGGCCATTGTCGGCATGCGCCGCAAGAATGCCGCAGGCGAACTGGTCTACAGCTTTGGCGTGCTGCCGCGCAGTGACTATGAAATCCGCGACAACTGGTTTGCCATGGGCATGAAGGGCAGCGGCTCCAAGACCCTGGTAATCCGCAATGCCTTCATCCCCAACCACCGTATCGAAGCAGCCAAGGACATGATGGAAGGCCGCTCCAGCGGCTTTGGCCTCTATCCGGACAGCGACATCTTTTACACCCCGTATCGCCCCTACTTTGCCAGCGGCTTTGCCGCCATCAGCCTGGGCATTGCCGAACGCATGCTGCAGGCTTTCAAGGAAAAAACCGCCAACCGCGTACGCGCCTACACCGGCGTCAATGTCGGCACCGCCACCCCGGCGCTGATGCGCCTGGCCGAATCCACCCATCAGGTGGCCGCTGCCCGTGCCTTTCTGGAAAAAACCTGGCAGGACCATGCCGAGCACGGCCGCCGTCATGCCTACCCCAGCCGGGAAACACTGGCCTTCTGGCGCACCAATCAGGCCTACGCGGTGAAGATGTGCATCGAGGCAGTGGACCGCCTGTTCAGCGCTGCCGGTGCCACCAGCTGGATGGAAGGCAACGAGCTGCAACGCCTGTTCCGTGATTCCCACATGACCGGCGCCCACGCTTATACCGATTACGATGTCTGCGCCCAGATCCTTGGCCGCGAACTGATGGGGCTGGAACCCGACCCGAGCATGGTCTGACACCACCCCACAACCAGCCAAAACAAGGAGACAAGGATGACAGACCAAGCATCAGGCGGTGTGGGAGACCCGCGCCTGTTCCGCCGTGCGCTGGGCAATTTTGCCACCGGCGTCACCGTGATGACCGCCTGCGGCCCGGACGGGCAGCAGGTTGGCGTCACCGCCAACAGCTTCAATTCGGTTTCGCTCGACCCGCCGCTCATTCTGTGGAGCATAGACAAGCGCTCCGGCAGCTACCCGGTGTTTCGCGACGCCAGTCATTTTGCCGTCAATATCCTGGCAGCCGACCAGATCGAACTGTCCAACCGCTTTGCCCGGCCGGCCGAGGACAAATTTGCCGGCCTGACCTTGCAGAGCGGGGCCGGCGCGGCGCCGCTACTGGAAGGCTGTGCCGCACGCTTTGTCTGCGAGCGCCATGCCCTGCATGAGGGAGGCGACCACTGGATCGTGATCGGCAAGGTGGTGGCACTGGATGATTTTGGCCGCGCCCCGCTGCTGTATCACCAGGGCAGCTATGCCATGGCCTTTCCCCACAGCCTGCAGCAGAAAAAGGATGCACCGCCACCGGCCAGCGATTCGCTGCAGCGGCGGCTGAACGACAATATCTATTACCTGCTGACCCAGGCGGTACGGGCCTACCAGCACCACTATCAGCCACGCCAGATGGCAACCGGCCTGCGCATCAGCGAGGCGCGCATGCTGCTGGTGCTGGAACATGGGCTGGAGGCTGCGGCCTTGCATGGCGAGGTCAACATGCCGGAGCGCGAAGTGGAACAGGCCATGGAAATGCTGCAACGCAAGGGGCTGATCTGCCGGCAACAGCAGCAATACCAGCTGACCGCGCAAGGCATGCACCAGGCCGAGGCGCTGCACGATCTGGCCGAACAACAGCAAAGGGAAATGCTGGCAGGTTTCAGCGAACAGGAAGTGGCGGCACTCAAGAATATCCTGCGCGCCATCATCCGCCAGCGCTAAGCCCGCCGCGGCAAAGCACGACAAGGGCAGGACGCCAGGCGCCCTGCCCTTGTTGCATTGCCTGCCTACACCATGCGCTGCAAACGCTGGGCCAGTTCCTGCAGGCGGCCGGCCAGGTCCTGCAGCAGGATGTCGATCTGCTCCAGATTACCCGCCTTGCAGGCTTTCTCCAGCTGCTCGCAGTTCCGCCCCACTTGCTGGGCATCGATCAGCCTGGCCGCACCCTTGATCTTGTGCAGGACATGCGCCAGCTCGGCCAGTTGCCGCTCGTGGAACAAGGACTGCGCCTCGGCCAGATCCTGCTCATTGCTGGCCAGCAGCTTGGTGACAAACTTGCGCATCAGCAGCGCATCGCCATCAAACAAGGCGGACAGGCTGCTACCGGCATACACCGGCAGCCGCTGCATGCTGCTGCCCAGGCTGAAACGCAGCAAGGTGGTGTGCAAGGTAGGCAGCGCCACCGGCTTGGTCAGCAGTATGTTGAAGCCGACCGCCATCGCCCGCTGCTGGTCCTGTTCGCTGGGATCGGCAGAAATGCCGATTACCGGCCGCTGATCACCGGCGCTGCGCAGTTGCTGCACCAGGCAGAAGCCATCCAGCTGGGGCATGCCCAGATCGGTCAGCAGACAGTCGAACTGCCCCTGCCGCCATTGTTCCAGCGCATCCTGCCCGTTACTCACGGCCACCACCTTGCAGCCCAGCCGCTGCAACTGGCTGTTGAGCAGGAAAAGATTGGCCAGATTATCCTCGGCCACCAGGACATGCGGCTGCAAACCCTCGGCCCACAGCGCGCCTTCTGGCACATTTTGCGATTCGGCCTGATGACCGTAGCCAGCAGGTCCGGATTCCGACACCCCGGCCAGCGGTTTGCTGGCGAGGACCTGCCTCATCGAAAGCATTTGATTGTTTGACATGACACTGACACCTGTTTTCTGATTATCCAGACACTCCCGCCTCCGGCAAGCTTCAGATCATGTAACGGCCTGCCCGCTTGTACTACACGGCCACACAGCAGCCTGTTTAAGCTTAGAAAGGGGAACGGCATCACTATCCGGGTTATTTCTTAACAAACAATAGGAAGTTTCTGATCATTACGCCGCGCCAGCCGGTGGTGGCAAAATAGTGCCGGCACCAGCCAGTACTGTGGCAAACCTGCCTCAGCCCAAGGCCACGGCCCACGGTCGCTGCGCATGGCCAGCGTGCCGACAAGCACCGATGCAGACAGCTGCGAGACAAAGCGCTACATTGCTGACTGATGGCCACCAGGCCAGCACATTATTGCGGCAAACACGGAGCAAGCATGATTCACCACCAGCATCCCCTGACATCCAGCTGCCTGGGCACGCAGCGTCAGCTATCCAGCTTCCACTTTGGCCAGCCAGGCAGCAGCGCCGGCAAAGCCTATATCCAGGCCTCGCTGCATGCCGACGAACTACCCGGCATGCTGACTGCCTGGGAACTGAAACAGGCACTGCGCGCACTGGAGGAACAGGGGAAAATTGTCGGGGAAATCATCCTGGTGCCGCAGGCTAATCCGATTGGTCATGCGCAGTCGATTCAGGGCTACCAGATGGGTCGTTTCGACCTGGCCAGCGGACAAAATTTCAACCGCCACTATCCGCAATTGACCACGGCAGTCTATGCCGCCGTGAAAGAACAACTGGGGGCGGATGCCAAGGCCAATACCCGCCTGATCCGCGCGGCCATCCGCCAGCATCTGCAACAACTGGCAGAG
The DNA here is from genome assembly GCF_003202035.1 of Aquitalea magnusonii. GTDB lineage: Bacteria > Pseudomonadota > Gammaproteobacteria > Burkholderiales > Chromobacteriaceae > Aquitalea > Aquitalea magnusonii. The sequence continues at coordinate 250,846 of NZ_QJKC01000005.1, forward strand.
CCGACCGAGCTGGTCAGCCTGCGCAAAAACCTGATGCTGCTGGCTGCCGACGCCGACATCGTGCTCGACCTGCATTGCGACTGCAACGCCGCCCTGCACGTATACACCGGCACCCCGCTATGGGAACAATGCGAACCGCTGGCGCGCTATCTGCAGTCGCATGCGCAACTGCTGGCCACCGAATCCGGCGATTATCCTTTCGATGAAGCCTGCAGCCAGACCTGGTGGGAACTGCAAGCGCTGTGCCGTCAGGATGGGCTGGAGCTGCCCATCGAAATGGCCTGTCTGTCGGTCACGGTGGAGCTGCGCGGTCAGCATCAGGTCAGCCAGCAGTTGGCACGGCAGGATGCCGCGGCCATTCTGGACTTCCTGCGTTTTCGCGGCCTGATCGCCGCCGACAGCCTGCCAGCACAGCCGGCATTGCCTTATCCGGCCACGCCACTGGCGGGCTCGGAAAACCTGGTGGCGCCCCACCCGGGGGTGGTCAGTTTTCTGGTGGCGCCTGGCCATGTGGTGGCCGCCGGACAGCCGGTGGCGGAAATCATCGACCCCTTGCAGGACAAGGTCAGCATACTCAGCTCGGCGCATGGCGGCATGCTGTACGCCCATGAGCTGCATCCCTATGCCACGGCCGGCATGACGGTGGCCAAGGTGGCCACGGCACAAGCCTTCAAGTCGGGCAAGCTGCTGTCCGCCTGAAAACGCGGCTAGCCTTGCCCGTCGGCGGCGGGCGGCTGGCTGGCGATCGCCTGCAGCAGGCAGGCCGGACACAGGCAGTCGCTGCCCTCGGGCAGCAGCGGCATGATGTGCGGCAGCCGGGCACACCAGCACTCTTCTGCCGCAGCGCCGGCACGACAGCTAAAACTGTCGCCACAAGCCGGGCACTGCTTGCACTGCCCCTGGGGCGGCAAGGCCAGCAGGCGCTTCCACACGGCTTTTTTCTCGAAATCGCTGAAGCCGGGCCAGCCGGCAATTTCCTTGAGGGTACGGCGGCAGCTCAGGCAGCTCTCGCCAGCATCATCCAGCTGGCAGCGCTGCTGGCAGGGAGAAGGAATGGTGTTGCTCATGCCATCACCCCGCTGTCGTGCGGTGGCAGCATGCCAGCCGGCCAGTGCAGGCAGGATGAGGGGAAGGCGGCCTGACGACAGGCGGGGACCGGCATGGCAAGGCCGGAAACACGAGAAGAGAAACGCATGGAGACACAATCTGTAACAAGGGGAACAGCACTAACCCGTCACGCGGGACCAGGCACCCGAAATACAGACGACATGATAACAACGGCATGGCATGACATGGTGATTTAAACCGGTCAATCTGCACTCAGCCATTCAGCTCAGCGCTGGAATAGCCCTTGTTCGCTACCGGCATGCTGTGTATCTGCAAGCTATCCAGCTGCAACAGGCTCAGGCTGCAGCCATACACACCACCGGTGTCCAGATAGCGCACATTGTCGATGCTGCGTACTTCCCGCTGTGGAGTATGTCCGACGCACAGCATGCAGACCCCCTTCACCGGCTGCCGTGGCGTGCCGCGGGCGCGCAGCCGGCACCACATGATCTGTCGCAATAGCCGGCTGCCCTCCTCTCCCCAGGGCTGGGGCAGGGACAGCTGCTCGCGCAGCGCATTCCAGTCGTCCTGCGGACAATCAGCATGCAGCAAGCCGATCAGCCCATGCGGGCTGGGCAGTTCCATGGCCAGTGGCAATTTGCCGAAGGCAGCCCGGTAAGCCTGCTTGTCGGCTTCGTCCAGGCAGATAAACCAGCCGCCACCGTTGTGCAGATAGCGTTCGCAGGCATCGGTATCGGCCAGATCAAAATCCAGCGCCATCTGCTCGTGATTGCCACGCACGGCGTGAAACCACGGTCTGGCCAGCCATTCCAGCACCTGGGGCGACTCCGGGCCGCGATCCACCAGATCGCCCACCGACAACAGGCGGTCACGGCTGCCGTCAAACACCACTTGCTCCAGCAAGGCGCGCAATTCGCTAAAGCAACCGTGGACATCGCCCACGACAAAATCCCTGCCCTGCTGATTGGCCGGCAGGCTGACAAACAACTCACTCATGCGAAATCACACCGATCGGATGGCTATACGGCATCCATTATGCCCGGCTCGCCGGCTGTTGCGGGAAGGAGTCTGGCGTTAGCGGCAATAAAAAACGGCGCCGAGTCGGCGCCGTTGCGATTGCGATATACCGCGAATTACTGGGCTGCGGAAGCGGCCGCCGGTGCAGCTGCGCCGCCACCGATGGTTTGCATGACCTTCCACTGACCGCCTTCCACCTTGTACACGGTGATGCCGCCGTCTTTCAGGTCGCCCTTGTCGTCGTAGGTCCAGTTGGAGGAAGTCACACCGGAGTACTTGATCTTGGCCAGTACCGGCAGGTAAGCCTTGGGATCGGTGGAGTTGGCATCCTTCATGGCCTGGATCAGGGCGCGGGTGGCGTCATAGCCGTACGGCGAGTAGGTGGCTACATCGGTCTTGAAGCGTGCCTTGTACTTGTCGGCGTATTCCTTGCCCTTGGGCATTTGTTCCAGCGGCAGGCCGGCCAGCGAAGCGATGGAGCCTTCGGCGTCCTTGCCAGCCAGTTGCAGGAAGTTCGGGGTCTTGGTCATTTCGCCGGAAATCAGCGGAGCCTTCAGGCCCAGACGCTTCATCTGCTTGGCCATCGGGGCGGACTGGGCATCAGCACCACCGTAGAACACCACATCCGGGTTCACGCCCTTGATGGAGGTCAGGATGGCAGCGAAATCGGTTGCCTTGTCGTTGGTGAATTCGCGCTTGGCAACATCGCCACCGGCAGCCTTGACGGCTTTTTCGAATTCGTCGGCCAGACCCTGGCCGTAAGCGGTACGGTCGTCAACGATGACGATCTTCTTGGCCTTCAGGGTATCCACGACGAATTTGCCCATCACGCTACCCTGCTGGGTGTCGGAGGTCATGGAGCGGAAGGTGTTCTTGAAGCCTTGTGCGGTGAACACCGGCGAGGTCGCCATGGCGATCATCGGGATGCCGGCGTCGGAGTAGATCTTGGAGGCCGGGATGGCGCAACCGGAGTTGAAGTGACCGATGATGCCGGAAACTTTGTCGTCCACCAGCTTCTGGGCCAGTTGGGTAGCGGTTTTCGGATCGGCCTGGTCATCCTGGGCGCTCAGTTCGAAGGTCACCGGCTTGCCACCGATGGTCGGCTTTTCGGCGTTGGCATCTTCGATGGCCAGGGTCACGCCGTTCTTGTATTCCTCACCGTAGTGAGCTTGCGGGCCGGTCAGCGGAGCGGCAAAGCCGATTTTCACAGTGTCGCCACCAGCAGCGGCAGCAGCCGGAGCGGATGCGCCAGCCGGAGCGGCGGCATCATCTTTTTTGCCACATGCAGACAGTGCCAGAGCAGCTGCGACAGCGATGGTAACGGTAGTCAGCTTGGTGAATTGCATCTTGAATCCTCTATCTTTCGGTCTCTCCTGTCCGCTTGTGGCGGACAGATCTCATGCAGCGAGCTTGTTGTAAGTTGAAACGCTGGCGGCATTATTCCAATGCCGACAGCACATGACAAGTGGCGTTTGACAGATTGTCATCATCCCTCCCGCTTTGTGACCAATCTCGCCAAACCACGGCGCGGTCGCGGGAGGGTGAATCATCAGTCACCGATACTCATCAGGCTGGCATTACCCCCTGCCGCCGTGGTGTTGACGCTGACCGCGCGTTCCACCACCAGACGATGCAGGTTGTAGCCTTCTTCACCGGCCAGCAGCAGGGGAATCAGCGCGCCATCGCGTTGCGCCAGTTGCTGGCGCGCCTTGGCGGCGGCATCCCCCTCGTACAGCACGGCGGCCAGCTCGGCGGCCAGCACGTCTTGCACCAGCTCGACATGGCCGGCCAGCGCGCTGGCCAGTTGGCGATTGGCCGGCGAATCCGCCAGCACTGCCAGATTACCGGTGGCCATGACGGCCACCAGTTGCTCGGCCAGCGTCGCACTGCTGCTGGCCACGCACCCTACCTTGCCGCGAGCGGCAAAACAGAGCGTGTTCTTTTCGCCGGTCGGGCCGGGCAGGCTGACCTGATGGTTCAGCGGTGAGGCACGGCGAGCTGCCGCGATACGCGCATCCAGGCCATTCACGCCCAGGCTGGTGGCCAGGCCGGCCAGCTTGTCCAGGCCGGCCAGATCGGCGCTCGCCGGCTGCCAGGCCAGCTTGGGCTGCCAGCGGGCACGGGTCAGGCGATACAGGTAGAACGGGCCGCCAGCCTTGGGACCGGTGCCGGACTTGCCTTCGCCACCAAAGGGCTGCACGCCCACTACCGCACCGACGATATTGCGGTTGACGTAGACATTGCCCACCTTGATCTTGCGGACGATATCGTTGATGGTTTCGTCGATGCGGCTGTGAATGCCGTGGGTCAGGCCGTAACCGGTGCTGTTGATTTCGGCCACGACCTTGTCCAGCTCATTGGCTTCAAAGCGCAGCACATGCAGTACCGGGCCGAACACTTCACGGGTGAGATCAGACAGGTTGTCGATTTCAAACAGCGTCGGCGGCACAAACGTCCCTTGCTGGCATTGCTCGGTTAGCGGGGTCTGGTAGTACCAGCGCGCACGCTGCTTCATCTTGTCGATATGTGCCAGCAGGCCGGCCTGGGCTTCGGCATCGATCACCGGGCCGACATCGGTACTGAGCTTGGCCGGGTTGCCCACGGTGAGTTCGGCCATGGCGCCCTTGATCATGGCGATCACCTTGTCGGCGATATCGCTTTGCAGATACAGCACGCGCAAGGCGGAACAACGCTGACCGGCAGAATCGAAGGCCGAGCTCAGTACGTCAGTCACCACCTGCTCCGGCAGTGCCGAGCTGTCGACGATCATGGCGTTCTGGCCGCCGGTTTCGGCTACCAGCACCACGTCCTCGCCACGCTTGGCCAGGGTGCGGTTAATGATTTGCGCCACTTCGGTGGAGCCAGTAAAGATCACGCCCTGGATGCGCGGATCGCTGGTCAGCGCAGCACCGACAATCTCGCCACGGCCCGGCAGCAATTGCAGCACATCGCGCGGCACGCCGGCTTCGTGCAGCAGACGCACGGCATAGGCGGCAATCAGGTTGGTCTGCTCGGCCGGCTTGGCCAGCACCGGGTTACCGGCGGCCAGCGAGGCGGTCACTTCGCCAATGAAGATGGCCAGCGGGAAGTTCCACGGGCTGATGCACACCACCGGACCCAGCGGCTGATGGGTGGCATTGTCGAAATTGGCGACGATCTGCGCGGCATAGTAGCGGCAGAAGTCCACCGCTTCGCGCACTTCGGCAATGGCATTGCTCAGGGTCTTGCCGGCTTCACGCACCGCCAGGCCCATTAGTGCCGGCATGTGGTCTTCCATCAGGTCGGCCATGCGGTTCAGGCAGGCCGCACGGTCGGCAACCGGGGTATTGGCCCAGCGGGCGGCGGCGGCTTCAGCCAGTTGCAAGGCGCGTTCCACATGTTCCGGCGTGGCTTCGATCACCTGGCCGACGATGTCGGCATGATCGGCCGGATTACGTACCGGCTGGCTGTCGCCGGCGCTGACATCGGCATCACCCAGCAGCGGGAAGGCTGTCCATTGCTGTTGCTCGGAGCCTTGCAGGCCCATTTGCAGCGCGGCCAATACGTGTTCGCTGGACAGGTCCAGACCCTTGGAGTTCTGGCGTTCACTGCCATACAGGGAAACCGGCAGGGCAATCTTGTGATGCGGCTGACCGGCATGGCTGGCGGCTTCCGCTACCTGGTCGGTCACCAGTTCGTCGATGGAGACATTCTCGTCGACGATGCGGTTGACGAAGGAGCTGTTGGCACCGTTTTCCAGCAGGCGGCGCACCAGATAAGCCAGCAGGGTTTCGTGCGAACCCACCGGCGCGTAAATACGGCAGGCCTTGCCCAGATTGTCCTTGCCCACTACCTGGTCGTACAGGGTTTCACCCATGCCGTGCAGGCACTGGAATTCGTAATCCAGGCCCTGACCCAGTTGATAAATGGCCGACAGGCTGTAGGCATTGTGGGTGGCAAACTGCGGGTAGATGGCATCCTGTGCGGCCAGCAGGCGCTTGGCACAGGCCAAGTAGGAAATGTCGGTATACACCTTGCGCGTATACACCGGGTAGCCCGGCAGGCCATCCACCTGGGCGCGCTTGATTTCGGCATCCCAATAGGCACCCTTCACCAGACGCACCATGAAGCGGTGACCGGAACGGCGTGCCAGATCCACCAGATAATCAATAATGAACGGGCAGCGCTTCTGATAAGCCTGCACCACCAGACCAATACCGTTCCAGCCAGCCAGGTCCGGGTCGAAGGCCAGCTGTTCCAGCAGGTCCAGCGACAGCTCCATGCGGTCGGCTTCTTCGGCATCGATATTCAGGCCGATATTGTATTGCTTGGCCAGAATCAGCAGTTCCTTCAGGCGGGCATACAGCTCGGTCATCACCCGTTCACGCTTGGCACGGCTGTAACGCGGATGAATGGCCGACAACTTCACCGAAATGCCCGGACCATCGTAAATACCACGGCCGGCAGACTCCTTGCCGATGGCGTGAATCGCCATCACGTAGTCCTTCATGTAACGCTGGGCATCGTCCTCGGTCATGGCGGCTTCACCCAGCATGTCGTAGGAGAAGCGATAACCGCGTGCTTCACGCTCACGGCCGTTTTCCAGTGCCTGTTCGATGGTTTCGCCAGTGACAAACTGCTTGCCCAGCATGCGCATGGACATGTCCACACCCTTGCGGATCAGCGGCTCGCCGCCCTTGGCAATCAGCCGGGTCATGGCGGCAGACAGGCCTTGCTCGCTGTGCGAGGAAACCAGCTTGCCAGTCACCACCAGACCCCAGGCGGCAGCATTGACGAACAGCGAAGAGCTGTTGCCCAGGTGGGCTTTCCAGTCGCCACGGGAGATCTTGTCGCGGATCAGCTTGTCGGCGGTTTCCTTGTCCGGAATACGCAGCAGTGCTTCGGCCAGGCACATCAGGGCAATGCCTTCGGCACTGTCCAGCGAGAATTCATGCATCAGGGCATCCACCCCGCTGGAGCGGGTACGCTCATGCCGCACCTGGCTGACCAGACGACGCGCCAGCGCCTGGGTGGCAGTGACCTGGGCCGGCTGCAAGGCAGCTTGCGGCAGCAAGGCTTGCACACATTCCTGTTCGTCACGGCGGTATGCGGATGTAATGGCATCGCGCAAAGCGCTCTGGTTTAGGGCAAACACCTCGAATTGCATGGAAAACTCCCGATTTTGTTCGCAGCCCGGTTTGTACCGGTTAAGATTTGCCTATTGTATACAATTGCATTTTTCTTTGTTCGACAATATAAAATATTCTTGTAGCGACATCGCCAGTGACTGGCCGCAGATCAAGGAAAATCAAGCTGCTTGTCCTATTATCGACAACAGACCGCGCATGCCGCTTTGTTGCATGACCACAACGTCAGCTCCCCATGCCGGTCAGAAAACGGCCCAGCACCACAGCCACCCGCCCCTGCAAGTGTTTTAGTCGATTACAGGAAGCCCCATGCAAACCATTTTATTGACCGTCAATGCCAGCCCCTACGGCAGCGAGCGCCTGCTCAGTGCCTTGCGGCTGACCCTTGCCCTGCTAAGCCAGCCCGGGGCAGCCCAAGTCCGGCTGTTTTTGCTGTCCGATGCCGTCAGTACCGCCATCAACCAGCAGACAGTGGCCACACCACCCAATCTGGGAGAAATGTTGAGCGAGGCCATGGCGCTGGGTGCCACGGTACACGTTTGCCGCAGCTGTGCCGATGCGCGCGGCCTGAAGGCAGAACGCTTGTTGCCCGGTGTGCAGATTGGCAGCATGCCCGAACTGGCTGAGTGGACGCTGGCGGCCGACAAGGTGCTCAGCTTCTGATAAAAAAAGGCCTGCCTCTCGGGGGGAAGGCAGGCCAAAGGGCAGTTCACTTCAAGCAACAAGGATTCAGATCGGACGTATCAGCATTTCGGAGCGGACTTCGCGCACGCCCGGCACATTGGCGGCCACTTCCAGCAGATGACGCACGGTATCGCGGCTGGGGCTGGAGCCTAGCAATTTCACCATCCCCGCCTTGACCTGCGGTCGGACCACCGAGCCCGAGCCATCGGCCAGCGGTTTCAGCACTTTATTCAATTCCCAGGCAATTTTTTCATCCGCTGAAATATTCGACACCGCCACATGCTCGGCCACCGGATCAATGGACAACATGTCCATGGCCCGGACCGGATTGATCGGCAACAGCGCCAACAGCATTAATCCAAGATGATTTACTTTCATTGCCATGACTCCCGACAGGTCTGTTTGTCAGCGTGTATTGCAAGCATCATGCCAGCGCAATAAAACCATTAATAATCAATCAGTTGAAACAAACCTGCAGAACAACAGGCCAGCCAGATCCGCCAATCTGTCGCCAGCTGGCGACAAGAAGTGGCACATTGCGCGCCAAGTGGCTGATTTGTATGAAAAAACCCCTGTCGCTGATTGGCGACAGGGGTTGGATGAGACTCTGCCGGTTCAGAAGTCCTTGAAGGCGGCAGCGACCAGATCATGCTTTTGCAGCAGGCGATAAAACTCGGTGCGATTACGATCGGCAATGCGGGCCGCCACACTGACATTACCGGCGCTGACCCGTAGCAGTTTTTCCAGATAATCCCGCTCAAACTGCCGTCTCGCCTCGGCCAACGTGGCAATGCTGGCCATGCCGTCGGAAACCGCCTTCTGCACGGCAGTCAGCGGAATCAGCCCTGAAGTGTTCAACACACAGCATTGTTCAACCGCATTGGCCAACTGCCGCACATTGCCAGACCAGCGCAGGCTGCACAGATACTCCATGGCATCCGGGGCAAAACCGGCCACCTCCTTGCCATAGCGCTCTGCCAGCTGCGCCAGGAAATGCTGTGCCAGCAGGGGGATATCCTCCCGTCGCTCGCTCAGCGGCGGCAGATGCAGGGCCACCACATTCAGCCGGTAAAACAGATCCTCGCGGAACAGGCCGTCGCTGATCAGCGCCTCGAGATCGCGATGGGTGGCTGAAATCACCCGCACATCCACCGCACGCGACTTGCTGGCGCCCACAGGCCGCAGCTCACGCTCCTGCAACACGCGCAATAGTTTGACCTGCAAGGCCAGTGGCATGTCGCCAATTTCATCCAGAAACAGCGTGCCACCCTCGGCCTGGGCAATCAGGCCATCATGTCGTGTCGCCGCACCGGTAAACGCCCCCTTTTCGTGGCCGAACAATTCGCTTTCCAGCAAGTTGTCCGGAATCGCCCCGCAATTGACCGCCACGAAGGGTCCGGCCGCACGCGGGCTCGCCCGATGCAGGGCTCGTGCCAGAATCTCCTTGCCACTGCCGCTCTCACCACGGATCAGCACGCTGGCATCGGTCGCAGCGATCAGCCGCGCTTCCGCCAGCAACTCTTCCATCAGTGGACTGCAACTCACCACTTCGGCACGCCAGTATTCCTGTCCGGCCTGGGATACCGCCGGTGAGGACAGCGACAAGGCCTGCTCCACCTTGCTCAGCAAGGCAGTGCTGTCAAAGGGTTTGACCAGATAGCCAAAGACACCGCGGCTCACCGCCTCCACCGCATCGGGAATCGTGCCATGCGCGGTCAGCATGATCACCGGCAGCGCCGGATAACTCTTCTTCACCAGCTCGAACAAGGCCATGCCATCCATACCCGGCAAGCGCCAGTCTGTCAGCAACACATCAGCCCGCCGCACGGCCAGCGCACTCAAGGCGGCCTCGGCCGATGTCGCCTTGTCCACCAGATAGCCAGCCGCCTCCAGCCGCAAACTCAGCAGCCGCAGCAAGTCGGCATCATCATCAACCAGCAATACCCGTCCTGTTCGCATCATGGTTGTATCTTCTTTTTCTGGGCCTTGTCGGCCATGGACTGTTCGATCAAACGCAAGGCATCCAGCTTGGCAGCCAGTTCATCGGCACGGCGCTGTTGCTCCAGCCATTGCGCATTGGCACGTGCAACAGCCTCCTCATGCCGCCGCCGTTCGCTCAACTGGGCTGACAGCAAGGTCGCCAGCCCGACCAGGCCATCAGACTGCTCCTGACGCACTTGCACAGTCGCCAGATCAAGTTGCTGCTGCAGTCGCGCCAGATCCGGCCGGCCATCGGCATTCAGCAGCTGTAGCGCCACATAGCGCAGGCGCTCGCCGGCGCAGCCATCCTTGCCGGGCAAGGCCGGCTCCCGTCCCCGCCGGACACCGGCCAGAACGGCCTCGGCATCATGACAGACCCTGCCAGATGCGCGCCCCACCGGCGCACTGGCTGCATCCCTGGGAGGTCGGCCCAGAGTGCTGCAGCCGGCCAGCGCAGACAGCAGCAGCATGCCACTCATCCATCTTTTCATCATTGCGCTTTCCTGCTCTGCAATCGTTATTTAACAGCGGCCAACACTGCAGCGCTGCCCTGTGACAGGCGGCAGCAGGGCTTAGTCACGAAGGCCACCAGACACGCAGCCTCGCCCCCTGCGCGGCAGGCAGGCTTTCCACATCGCCGCCCATCAATTGGGCAAAGGTTTTAACCATGGTCAGCCCGATACCACTTCCGGGCAATTCGCCGGCAGGAACTTGCCCGGTATAGAAAGGCTGGAATATCAGGCTACGCTCCTGTTCAGCAATGCCGCAGCCCTGATCGGCAACAACCAGCCATGAGTGATCAGCACTTCTCCCTGCCTCAACAGAAATAAGGCCATTTTCAGGAGAAAATCGTATGGCGTTAGAAAGCAGATTATCAATAATGGTTCGGAATTTTTCCTGATCCACCATCAGTACCACTGCTTGCTCGGGCAGCTGCAGCTGCAATTTTTTTTGACGTAACAAGGGCTGCATGGCGGCTGCCGCCTGCTGCAGCAGCGCACGCACATCATGCGCCGCCATGCTCAGCGGCCGCTCCAGCCAATTGGCCGCATCATGCTGCAGCAAGGCATCCACCCGTTGCCGCAACAAACGGGTATTTGACAGCGTTATGCCCACGATCTCCTGCTGCGAGGGCAATAAGGGGCCGGGTATCTGATCATGCAACAGGGAAGAAGCCTCCTGAATCGCCGCCAGCGGTGTCTTCAGTTCATGTGAAACATGTCGGAAAAAGTTGGCCTTGTCCTGTTCCAGCCGTGCCAGCCGCCCATCCAGCTCGCGCAAGGCGGCCGCCAGTTGCAAGATATCCGCCGGCGCCGACATATCCCAGTGCTGACCACGCTGCCCCTGCGCCAGCCGGCCAATCTTGTCGCGCAGCTGCTGCAAGGGCCGGACCAGCAGCCATGCCAGCAATAGTCCCAGCACGACCGCCAGACACAAGGACAATATCGCCACCCGGTCGGCTTGCTGCCGTTTTTCACGCAAACTACCGTCCCACTGCAGGCGACGTGCCGCACTCACCCGCTTCACCTGGCTATCCAGTTCATTGCCAAGCCGGGACAGCTCCTCATATTGACGCGACCATGCTTCGGCAGCACCGGCAGCACCTTGCAACAGGCTACGCGATTTCACACACCATTCAGCCAGACGGCCACCCAGCTGCTGCAAGCGGACTTCATTCAGTTGCTGCAAATGCCCGGCCAGCTGCTGCAAACTCTGCAGCGCCTGCTTCCCTGTTCGAGCAAATGCCTCCTCGCGCAGGACATTCCACTGACGGGTAGAACGCTCAAACAGATCACTCTGCTCGGCATAGCTGCGTTGCAGCTCTGCCAATCCCTCTGCCTGTTTCTGGCTTTGCTCAACCAGCTCGGCAAGCTGCTGCAAATGCCACCAGGTTTGCACCAGCGCCAGGGATGGAATCAGGGTCACCACAAACAGGCTGGCAACCAGCAAGGTCTTAAAGGACAAATGGCGCAATAGCATCTTGTCTCTCATGCATACAACAGGATGGGCTATTGTCCGCCAGAGTTGGCAGCACAACAAATCGGCAGGGGGATGGCTGGTGGCTGGGCATCAACACCGGAGCCAGCCCCAACGCAAAAAGCCCAGCTCGTTTGAGCTGGGCTTTCAAAGGGGAGTCTGGCGGTGTCCTACTTTCACATGGCGAATGCCACACTATCATCGGCGCTAAGGCGTTTCACGGTCCTGTTCGGGATGGGAAGGCG
>NZ_QJKC01000006.1 GCF_003202035.1 Aquitalea magnusonii
AATCGTGCTGGGAGCCCGGTGCAATGCCTTTGCAATGGCCCTGGCACTCTCTCCCTGCTGTTTCATTGCCATGATGAACCCGCGTTCTTCGGCACTGAGGTGCTCATAAGTTCTTTGCATGCAACAACTTAACCTTTAATTGGTTGGTGTTGCACTTAGCTCTTGAAACCGCCGGTACTTTCTTTTGGCGAAGCAAAAGCAAAGTACCTCGCCGGCGGGGCGAGACCCGCGAAGTTAAACGCAGTGGGGCTGGATGAAAGTCGGGTTGCCATTGCCAAGTCAAAACAGGCTTTGCATCCGCTACGCGGATGATGTTTTACCTGCCGCTTCCGCGCGGCGGACGGGAAAGAGGGCTTGCCTGGCCAAGCCCTCCTTCACCTCCAAGGCCACCCCACAAACATGGCCTGCGGCTGCCCGCCGGGACCCGACCGGGCCGAGGCGCGCCTGAACTCGCGATTTGCTAACGTCAAATCGCTCAGACAAAGCAGGCGCTTAAGACCTCGCCCCGGCCACCCGTCGGCATGCTTGACGGGGCCCGTGGGCGCGTTGGTGCGGTAGGGATTTTTGATGGATAGCTAAATTACCAGAATCAACCAACAATATTAAAAATCAAAATAGCCTTGAATAAACTCCTGCCAATCATCACCAAGATGATGCGCCTGCAATTTCCAAGTACCACCCACAGGCTCAACAAAACTTAATCTAGCAGATGGGAAATCACGCTTAGTCGCTTTCACAGCCCTCAAACATGTACTTCGAGGTGGTTTTTTACCCATTAAAAATCGCCACCCAAAGTAAATCTCCCTGACCGATCCCAAATTAAAGCTCATATCAACACAATGTACTTCTGAGCTAGAGACTTCACTTAAAAAAGACCGCCGATGACGAACTATGCGCACTTCTTCTTCATATGCCCACTCATAGCTCTTATATAAATAATTTCTTTGCAATGCCTCCAAAAAAAGAGGATCATAATTACAAAAAGAATAGATTTCTTCATTGAAAGAATCGGCATAAAATCCTTGCGGCTTAGTACTTGTGTAAATTACATTACCAAATTGGTATGGCAACACACAACGATCCTTGTCACCCAAACCCATTGACACAACATCAAAGCCAACAACAACACCACGGTGGGAATCACCATAATGAGCCCACATCAAGCTATTCAATGGATTTCTAGTCAGGCACAATACAACAATATTGCGATCAATATTGCACTCTCTATCAACACCCATCAAATCCACATTTGATAACGGATGACAACCCGCACTTAATTCAAAGGGATCATTAAAATAATGGGGATTGGTAAATCGAATTGTCTTTGATTTAGATACATATTTACTCCAAGCATCCCAAGAGTAATATTTATACAAAATTGCATGACCAGAAGGACTCAAAAACATAAAACCCCCATCGTTCAATACGAATAGGGGTTTTATCACAAATGACAATGAACTATAAAGTCAACACCACCGATTCACCCCTCACCTTCTCAATCATGTCACTCAACTCTGTCACCAGCATCCCGCTGCACAGCGGGCAGTAGCTCAAGCAAGGCCGGCAGCGCCGTCTGTATGGGGTTCCACACCACGTCGAGATTGATATCGAAATAGCCGTGCGCCATGCGATTGCGCATCCCCCGCATATAAGACCATGGCACTTCAGCATGTACCTGAGCGAAGCCGGCATGGCCATCCATCACCTTGCGGGCAGCTTCACCAATGATGATCAGACTCATATGGAGGGGCGCATGGGCATCCTTTCTGATCGAATGCAGATGAAATGTTCAGCGATCAACCATAGCACTCCAAGAACTATTTGCCACCCTTGCAACATCATCACCTGATTGCCTGTCGCCTGAAGCTGCGCGGCTTCTGCCAAGTCTAGTGCTGACGTTAAAAGCAAAAAAGCCCACCGTTACGGTGGGCTTTGCCTGCGGGATGAAGCCGATCAGGCCAGCTTGGCCAACTGCCCCTTCACCTTGTCCATCTTGTCGTTCAGCTCGGTCAGCTGCGCCTTGTCGCGCTCCACCTACCGCATCGGGCGGGCGTTGCCGGACATGGCCACCTGCGCATCCGCTGCCCTCGATCAGGCGGCAGCAGCTTGCAACAGGTGATGAAATCCGCCAGCACGGCATCGCTGGTTGCGTTTTACTGGCCATGCTCAATAATCAGACGACCTTGTTGGCGCTGCATTTTCTGCATGGGCAATCATTTCAAAAAAATTTTTACCGATGGTGCTTTATATTCGAGCCATCATCATGGCAATTCAAATATAGATAATAGATGGCATCATGATTTTGGCTTGATACGCTTCACATTGGCAGTTTCTGTATCATCAAGATACTCACCTTCAAAGCCAAATCCATTTGGGAGAATGGTCTTGCCGAAGCCATTCTTTTTACCATCCTTCCAGGCCCCGGTATAAAAGGACCCACTTTTCCAAGTGTAAGTACCCTGCCCATTGAATACGCCTCGGTCAAAGTGCCCGACATAACGGTCGCCAGAACTCAAGTCCAGCTGCCCTTGCCCTTGGGGTGCACCATCAACAACATCCCCCTGGTAGCGGTTTCCATTTCGAAACAGAATGGCGCCAACACCTGTTGCGTGATCATCGACCCAATCCCCATCATAAATCTGCCCGTTTTTCCACTCCAGGCGGCCTTTTCCGCTACGCATTCCTTGAATAATCCGGCCACGGTAGATATCGCCGTCGGGAAATTCGATGACGCCGCTACCAGTCACCTTGCCACCATCACTGTGAAAATCACCCTGGAATTTAACATTGTCGACCACGGTAAGTGGCGTATTGTCCGTTACCACCGGGGCATTGACTTTTTCGGGGATGGATACTGTTTGTGGCGCCGGCATCTCGACGATTTTGGCACTCACTTTGGCAGGAGCAGACAATGACGCCTTGTTGTCTGGCACAGGGAGGGTCGGGGCTGCTGTCGGTGCGGTAATTTCCGTCACCTGCACAGCCGGCGCCGGTGGCAGTGGACGATGTTTGCCAAGCTCGGTGATTGCCGTAATGGGAAGTGGCGTGGCACGCTCTTTCGCAATACTGTCGGCATTCAGCTTTGCCTGCTTTTGGGGTTCACCCTTGCATAAGTCAACAGCTTCACGCCACAACACCTCGGCCTTGTTCATCAGCAGTTCACGTTCGGCATAGACTGCAGAGGACATCTTTGCCTGATTGAGCAGTTTCGTTGCTTCTGCTGCATCGGCCCATTGGGGTGCGCAATATTGCGCGTTACTGGCTTCAAGACTGCTGCTCTCGATTTCCTTTTTGGCCATCTGGTTGCGCGGGCCACTGCAGTTGTCTGCCACCCGGTTCCATGCCATGTGGAGCTTGTTGTACAACATGATGCTCTCTTCATGTCGTCTGTCTTTTTTGGCTTGCCGGGCCAAATCACCAATCGCCACTGCATTTTTATAGGCATTTTCACATGCCGGTGAATCTGCCAGTAATTCGGCATTTTCCTTGCGCGCCTGCTGCGCTGCGCGCAAGCTGCTTACCGCTGATTCATGGTAACTTCCCGTGCAGTTTTCGACTGCGGTTTGCCAGCTATTCTCGGCACTGACCAGTAATTTATCGAGGAAACGTGGATCTTTGTTTTCACGACGGGCGGCACTAGTCTGCAAATCCAGATCAAACCCGTGGTCGATCGCCTCATCGCAAGTATGCTGGCGATTGATTGCTTCTTTTACTTGCAGTAGTTCAGCCTTGACCTGGGTTTCAAGTACATGGGCCTGATCGGTGAATGCCGGGCACTGCTGCACGAAACGTGGCAGGGCGTCGGCACTGGTCGAATAAAGCTCCTGGCTTTCTTTCCAGCGCTTTGCCACGACCATACCCTGTGCGCGATCAACGCCGGTATGTATGTTTTGCAGAAGTAGCACGCATTGTTGTGCCTGATCGTCTGCGGCTGCCGTTTTGTTATCCATATCACTGACAGAAACCGCTTCGGCATGCAAGGATGTGGAGAAGATGAGTCCAAAGAAGGCTAGTCTGATACGCGACATGATGGCAATTCAGTTGAATGGATAAAATGATTATTTTCCTGCATCCGGCATCTCGAGCAGGGCATGAGTCGCATCGGCAGGTAATGTGGTCGCAGCAGGCAGCATGGTGTCTTCATACGTTTTTACCGGATTGGCTTCCGGCATATCGCCAACGAGAAGTGGAATATTATCTTTTTGCCCCCCGCTGATAACTGACTTCAATTCCGCTTCACCATTTTTTGATTTGACAAAACTATTCAGACTATCAAGGCGGGATTTGTCCAGGATAAAGGGATTATGAAGATAATTATGGCTGAAAAGCTTGTAATGCAGGCTTGCCCCGGACATCTGGTCTGCATGCAATTGTGACATGCGGGTATAAGCCCAGGCATCTGCATCATCAAAGCTTGTTGCGGCCACGCGATCCATCAGGTCGACAGCAAAGCCTTCACGCGCGATGTAGGATTCTGCAACGGTACTTGCCGTCTGGGTGGCTACCTTTTTACTGATCTCGGCGGCTGTCTTTTCCAGGTAGGCCTTGGCCGCTGCTTCTGCAGCCTGCTTGGCAGCCTCGGTGGCAGCCTGTTTGGCGATTTCGTTTGTCGCGGCCTGTGCCGCTGCCGAACTCGCTTGTGCCATGATCTGTGTCGATGCGGCTTTACCAGCCTGATAGATCGCACCTCCCGACATGGCCAGACTTGCAACGGTGATGGTCTTGTCGATGACCCAGCGCGCCGCGGCGTAGCTCTTCATTCTTGTCCCGCCCTCCTCGGAGACTCCTTGCCCCCACACCACCATCCACAGTGCTTCATCCTCGGTGAGCGCGGGGTTGAAAATCTCCAGTGGGTAGACAATTTTTTCCCAGTGAAAGCTTTGACTGTAAGGGGCAGTCGGGGGCGCCAGCCGGATCAGGCCACGGCATACCTGTACCGGATTGATGGTGATGGTCTTGCCTTTATCCGTCACGACGGGAAATGCAGAGCCATCCTCGCGCAAGGCTTCCAGCTTTTTCAGCATTTTTTCCGAGTCATCGGTATGGTAGCCATCCAGCTGGGTCAGTTTGTCACCAATGGCCAGTCCGCTTGCGGGAGCGGCACCAACGACGGTCAGCCGCTCGTCGACATTCAGTCCACGTACCCACGCCACACGATCTGTCTTGTCCTCGACAAGGTAGCTGCTGGCAACACTGAAGGGTAATTCCCAGCGCTTTGCGCACTGTTGGTCGTTCATGGTGGCTGATCGGACAATCGCCGGGCGCAACACCCGTTCGCCTTGGCCATATAGTTTGATGTTGGTCAGCAGTTGCTGATTGACCTTTCTTCCGTCATCAACGGTGTAGGCAGTTGAACTGCATGCAGCAAGCAGGATTGTCGAACAAAGAGAGGCAAGACTCAGGTATTTCATGGTGCAAGGCAAAGTTCTGTTTGGCATATTCTAACCACAAATGCATTGGGTATCGCATTTTTGACATTAATTTAGGCAAACGCATCTGCAGTGCTTGCCCCACCCGTCAGGGCAGGGCTATCCCTATCCAATCCCCATGATCGTCAAACCACACACACAAACCCGCACAACACCAGCCATTCGCGAAGAAACCCGCAACGCGACTGCAGCCCTGGCCGTACAGGCCGTGCGCTGCAGATCCGCGCACAAAGCCACTTTGTGCCAGATGCATCTGCCCGCACCGGACGAAGATAAACAGAAAGTCATCAATCAGAAGCGTTGGAGCTCCTTGCCGTCGCCACTGGCACTCACGACCAGCCATGGTCCAATCGCTCAGACAGCCAGCCGCGGTCTCGCCGCAATGATGGGCCTGTTGAAACATCCAGGAATAAACCGTGCATTTATGTTTTGATTTGACTAAGGTGTCACTTATTGCAAGTCACGCAGAAGAAGTGCTTCATGATCAACATTGAGCAGATGGCCATCATTCTTGATACCTTGCCAGACCCTGCCTTTATTCTGTCCCGCAGTGGAAAATACGTTGCGGTATTTGGTGGTCGTGACAAGCGCTATTATCACGATGGCTCCGGCCTGGTTGGTCTGTACATTTCGGATTTGATCAAGCCCGCCAAGGCCAACTGGTTTCTGGAGCAGATTGCCCGGGCGCTGGAGTCCAGAAAACTGCTTATCGAAGAATACGAATTGAGCAATAGCGATGTGCAAGGTCTGCCCGATGATGGCCCGGCCAAACCGATCTGGTTCGAAGGACGCATTCAGGCCCTGAGCTTCCCGGTTGAGGGCGAAGAGGTGGTGCTCTGGGTTGCCAGTAATATTTCAGAGCGTCACGAGCTGGAAATCAGACTGCGGGAGCTGGGCGAAACCGACCAGCTTACCGGCCTGTTCAATCGCAGGAAACTGCAGCATGACCTGACCCTGCACTACAAATCCTATGTACGGGCTGCCGTACCCACATCCATCCTGATGTTCGATCTTGATAATCTCAAAAGGGTTAACGACAGCAAAGGACATCATGAAGGTGATGAGGCCATCCGGGTAGTCGCCCATATTTGTCGCCAGGCACTCCGCGAAAATGATGGCGCCTACCGCTTTGGTGGTGATGAATTTGTGATTACCTTCCCCGATACCGGGCTGGAGCAGGCCATGCAGCTGGCCAGACAGATACACGAGCTCTCCAGGAAACAGTTGAGCCGCTTCCTGGTGGATGATGCCGTTGTGACCGTGAGCATGGGTATCACGACCATCATGCAGGAAGATCGCTCATACGAAGATGCGATTAGACGGGCCGACCTGGCTCTGTACCAGGCCAAAAACGGCGGGAAGAACCGGATTATTCCGGCCTGAGCCACCTCCCCGGCCAGTCATGGTTTTTTGCCGGCAGGTGCGCGTGGCTAATCCTGCCACAACAGGCATATTGGCCACCCCAGCTGCATCAGCCGCTCTTGCTCCTTCTGTGCCAACAGCAATCCCCTGCCCCATTGCAGCCACAAAAAAGCCCACCGTTACGGTGGGCTTTGCCTGCGGGATAAAGCCGATCAGGCCAGCTTGGCCAGCTGACCTTTCACCTTGTCCATCTTGTCGTTCAGCTCGGCCAGTTGCGCCTTGTCGCGTTCCACCAGATGCGCCGGGGCCTTGTCGACATAGCCCGGCTTTTCCAGCTTGGCGCTCAGCTTGGCCAGCTCGGCCTCCAGCTTGCCCAGCTCCTTGGTGAGGCGGGCCGTTTCGGCCGCCTTGTCCACTTCCACCTTCAGCATCAGGCGGGCGTTGCCGGACATGGCCACCGGGGCGTCGTCGGCCGGCAGGGCGGCAACAATGCTGCCCTCGGTCAGGCGGGCCAGCAGCTTCAGGTAAGGGATGAAGTCCGCTACCGCAGCATCGCTGGTTTCAATGAACAGCGGCGCCTTGACGGCCGGGCCGATGCCCATTTCGCCGCGCAGGTTGCGCACCGCGTTGACCATGTCCTTGAAGGCCTCCATGCGGGCATTGGCCTCGGCATTGATCTTCTCCGGCACCGCCACCGGCCATTGCGCCAGCATGATGGAATCGGTCTTCTTGGCATTGGCCAGCGGGGCCACGGTCTGCCACAGCTCTTCGGTGATGAAGGGCATCAGCGGGTGAGTCAGGCGCAGGGCTACTTCCAGCACGCGCACGATGGTACGGCGGGTGGCGCGTTGCTGGGCTTCGTTGCCGTTTTGCAGCTGAACCTTGGCCAGTTCCACATACCAGTCGCAGTATTCGTTCCAGATGAATTCGTAAATGATCTGGGCGGCCAGGTCGAAACGGTAGGTTTCCAGCGCATTGGTCACGTCGGCTTCGGCCTGTTGCAGGCGGCCGATGATCCACTGGTCGACAAAGCTGTATTCCAGCGGCAGGCTTTCATCCTGGCCGCAGTCCTTGCCTTCCACATTCATCATCACAAAGCGGGTGGCGTTCCACAGCTTGTTGCAGAAGTTGCGGTAGCCTTCTGCCCGCTTGAAGTCGAAGTTGACGCTGCGGCCCAGGGTGGCGTAGCTGGCCATGGTGAAACGCAGGGCGTCGGTACCATAGGCCGGAATGCCTTCCGGGAACAGCTTTTCGGTGGCCTTGGCAATGGCCGGGGCTTTTTCCGGGCGGCGCAGGCCGGTGGTGCGTTTTTCGATCAGCGGTTGCAGGGCGATGCCGTCGATCAGGTCCACCGGGTCAATCACATTGCCCTCGGACTTGGACATCTTCTTGCCTTCGTGGTCGCGCACCATGCCGTGGATGTACACGTCGCGGAACGGCACCTTGCCGGTGAAGTGCTTGGTCATCATGATCATCCGGGCCACCCAGAAGAAGATGATTTCATAACCGGTCACCAGCACATTGGAGGTGACAAAGGCATTCAGCTCTGGCGTTTCTTCCGGCCAGCCCAGAGTGGAGAACGGCACCAGGGCGGAGGAGAACCAGGTGTCCAGCACGTCCTGTTCGCGGCGCAGCGTCTTGCCCGGGGCTTGTGCCTGGGCTTCGGCTTCGCTGCGGGCGACGATGATGTTGCCGTCTTCGTCGTACCAGGCCGGAATCTGGTGGCCCCACCACAACTGGCGGCTGATGCACCAGTCCTGGATGTTGTTCATCCACTGGTTGTAGGTGTTGACCCAGTTTTCCGGGATGAAACGCACTTCGCCGGACTGTACCGCGTCGATGGCCTTGGCGGCGATGGACTGGCCGGTGGGGTCGGGCTGGCCGTTCTTGTCCACGGCGACCTTGTCCATGGCGACAAACCACTGGTCGGTCAACAGGGGTTCGATGACGGAGCCGGTACGGTCGCCACGCGGCACCATCAGCTTGTGCGGTTTGGTTTCCAGCAGCAGGCCCTGGGCTTCCAGGTCGGCCAGCATGGCCTTACGGGCGGCGCTGGTGCTGAGGCCGGCATAGGCGGCCGGCAGGTCGATGCTGCCTTGTACCGAGCCGTCGAAGCCGAACACCTGGGCACGGGCCAGCATGGTGGCTTCCAGGCTCATCACATTGATCAGCGGGGTGTTGTGGCGCTTGCCCACCTGGTAGTCGTTGAAGTCGTGCGCCGGGGTGATCTTGACGAAGCCGGTGCCAAAGGCGGCATCCACGTAGTCGTCGGCAATCACCGGGATGGTGCGGCCGGTCAGCGGCAGTTCCAGCTGCTTGCCCAGCAGGTGCTGGTAGCGTTCGTCGCTGGGGTTGATGGCCACGGCCACGTCGCCCAGCAGGGTTTCCGGACGGGTGGTGGCCACGGTGACAAACTCGTCGCTACCGACTACCGGGTATTTGATGTGCCACATATGGCCGTCTTCTTCCTCGGAAACCACTTCGAGGTCGGAGATGGCGGTACCCAGTTTCGGGTCCCAGTTGGACAGGCGCTTGCCACGGTAGATCAGGCCTTGCTCGAACAGGCGCACGAACACTTCGGTCACCACTTCGGCGCGCACATCGTCCATGGTGAAGTATTCACGGCTCCAGTCCACCGAGCAGCCCACGCGGCGCATCTGGCTGGTAATGGTGCCGCCGGATTTTTCCTTCCATTCCCACACCTTGGCGGTAAACGCGTCGCGGCCCATGTCGTGGCGGTTGATGCCCTGCTCGGCCAGCTGGCGTTCCACCACGATCTGGGTGGCGATGCCGGCGTGGTCGGTACCGGGAATCCATACCGTGTTGTTGCCCTTCATGCGGTAGTAGCGCGTCAGGCCATCCATGATGGTCTGGTTGAAGGCGTGACCCATGTGCAGGGTGCCGGTGACATTGGGCGGCGGCAGCTGGATGGCAAAGGAAGGCTTGGTGGTGTCCATGCTCGGCTTGAAATAGCCGGCCTGTTCCCATTGGTCGTACCAGCGACGTTCGATATCGCCCGGTTCAAAGCTCTTGGCAAGTTCCATGGTGGTGAATGGTGCGTCTTATGCTGAAAAAATGGGTCGATTATACCCTTTTTTGCGGTGTTCTCCGAGCCGCTGGCAGCGGGCATTTGTTGTTGGTTTAACACAAGCTTTACTGACAGATAGTCTGGCTTCGTCAATAATGCGGAAATCTATCTTGACGGACAGCAATTCACCATGAGCACGGCAGCCCCGCGCATTCTCGTGATCGAAGACAGCCTGATGCTGATCCGTCCGCTATGCCGGATGGTCAACAAGCAGGGCTTTGTCGCGGTTCCCGTCACCAGCATGGCCGAAGTCCGCCAGGCACTGGCGGACGACCCGCGCTTCATGGCTGCCGTGGCGGATTATTGTCTGCCGGACGCGCCCAACGGCGAAGTGCTGCCGCTCTTGCTGGAAAACCGCATTCCCACCGTGGTGCTGACCGCGCATAACGACATGCAGACGCGTGAACGCGTGCTGTGCATGCCGGTGGTGGACTACATCCCCAAGGAAAGCCCGTCCGCCTTTGAATACGTGATGAAGATGCTGCGCCGCATCCGCATCAATCCCGGCATCAAGGTGCTGGTGGTGGACGATTCACAAGCGGTGCGCCAGTTCTTGCGCCTGCAGCTGGAGCGCCATCTCTATCAGGTACTGGAAGCCGCCGATGCCGAAGAGGCACTGGGCATACTGCGGCACGAATCCGGCATCAAGCTGGTGCTGACCGATCACGACATGCCGGGCATGGACGGGGTACGCATGACCAGCACGGTGCGCCGCTTTCTCGACCACACCCGCCTGGCCATCATCGGCATTTCCGGCAGCCAGGACCCCACCATGACCGCCCGCTTCATCAAGGCCGGGGCGGATGACTATCTGCAAAAGCCCTTCAATTACGAAGAATTCTTCTGTCGCGTCACCCGTAACGTGGAATTTGTGGAAAACCTGCAGGCGCTGCAGGAATCCGCCAACAAGGACCCGCTGTCCGGCCTGTCCAACCGTCGTCATTTTTTCGAGCAGGTGGCCAGCCTGCGCCACAACTACAGCGTGGCGGTGCTGGACATCGACCTGTTCAAGCGCATCAACGATGGCTTTGGCCATGATATCGGCGACCAGGTGATCTGCCAGACGGCGCGCTTGCTGGAATCGTTTTTCCCGGACGACATCATCGCCCGCTTCGGTGGCGAGGAATTTGTCATCCTGGCACAGCCGCTGGACGCCCCCGACATGCTGCGCCAGCTGGACAAGCTGCGGCGGGCGCTGGCCAATCTCAGCATCAGCACGCCACTGGGCGATCTGCGCTTCACGGTCAGCATCGGCATGGCCGCTGCCGAGGAAGCCGATATCAGCACCCTGCTGAAACAGGCCGACAACTATCTGTACCAGGCCAAGCACAATGGCCGCAACCAGGTATGCGGCGGCATCATCGACCAGACCAGCGACCCGGCCTCCGTGGCATCGGCATGAAAAAAGGAGGAAGTCCCCTCCCCCCTTTCACCCCTGGCCGTGCTGCAGCCGCCGCCGCACGCCGCTCAATGACTGGCCGACTTGGAAAACAGGTTCAGCACCAGCACCCCGCCCATGATCATGCCAATGCCGATCATGGCCGGCACATCCAGCTTTTGCCCGTATAGCTGCCAGGCCACCAGCGACACCAGCACGATGCCCACGCCGGACCAGATGGCGTACACCACCCCTACCGGCACATGACGCAGGGTCAGCGACAGCATGTAAAAGGAAATCATGTAGCCGATGGCCGTGACCAGCGACGGCCCCAGCCGGGTAAAGCCCTCGGTCAGCTTCATCGACGAGGTGGCCACCACCTCGGACAGAATGGCGACCGCCAGGAACATCCACGCATTATTCATCATCACTCTCCTGCAACGCCCTCGGCGCGAAGCCGGGCAGTATGCCTGCGCTGCATGACACGCAGACGAATCCGGTCGTAAGCCAGATTGAACACATAGGTATAGGGCAGGAAGAAGGCAAAAAAGCCCAGGTCCAGCAAAAATGCCTGCCACAGCGACACCGCCAGCCACCACGCCGCCAACGGCACCAGCATCACCACCAGCCCCCCTTCGAACAGCAAGGCATGCGCGCTGCGGACCCACACCGTACGTGTCAGCCCCCAGCGCCGTTCCGCTCGCTCGAACAGGGCGTTGAACAGCATGTTGAACAACATGGCCACGCTGGACATCATCAGTGCCAGCACGCCCATATGACCCAGGCCGGTATCCATCACCAGCGAGGCCAGCGGCACCAGCAGGATCATGGCGCACAGCTCGTACAGCACGGCATGGAAAAACCGCTCGCTGACAGGCTTGTCGTGTTGTGTCTGCATGGTGTTTTCTCCGGCGAATACTGCGGACTGGTTCTGATCGGGTGACATTGTGATTGGTTTGACGGATAGTTAAAAAATAAAACCCATCGGAAAGTCCGATATGTCACTGTCACTAGACGCCATCGCCGCCTTCAGCAGCGCCGCCGAACTGGGCTCCTTCTCCGCCGCCGCCCGCCGCTTGGGCAAGAGCCAGTCCACCATCAGCGAAGCCATTGCCAACCTGGAAATCGACCTGGGCGTCAGCCTGTTCGAGCGCAGCGGACGCCAGCCGGTACTGACCCCGGCCGGCCAGCAATTGCTCAGCCATGCCCGCCAGCTACTGGATGCCAGCGATGCGCTGGGCCGGGTGGCCGGCCTCCTGGGCGGCGGGCTGGAGCCACGGCTGACCATTGTGCTGTCCGACACCTTCCAGTCGCAGGCGCTGGAGCAGATGCTGCGGCGTTTCGAACAGCAGTTTCCGGCGCTGGAACTGGAAACGCTGGTGGCAGAAAAGGAAGACGTGATCGACCTGGTGGAAAGTGGCCGTGCCCAGCTCGGCTTTGTCTCGGGCCTGGCGCGCTATCCGGCCGACATCGGCCATTACCCCATGGCAGATGCCAGCCAGAGCAATCTGTATGTGGCCAGTGGCCACCCGCTGGCGACACTGCCGGAAGTCAGCCGCGAACAACTGGCGGCCGAGCGCGAGCTGCGGCTGAACACCTATTACGGCCCACCCAGCGCCACGCTGAGCGCACGCTGCTGGTCCGCCCCCAGCTATCTGCTGCTATTGGAAATGACACGGCTGGGTTTTGGCTGGGCCGAACTGCCCTGCTGGCTGGCAGTCAACTTTGGCGGAGATGAACTACAGGCGCTGAATGTCGCCGGCTGGCCCAAATCAGTCCGGGTGGACCTGGTGTGGTCGCACGCCCGCCAGCCCGGCCGGGCCGCGGCCTGGGTGCTGGCGCAGTTGATGGGGACGGGGGGATAGCGGGTGTGACAAAGCCAGGTGGGCGGCGTCCTGTAAACCAAGTGCCGGTAACGACTTGTCAGGCAGCACGCTGGGTAGCTGGATTCCTGATCAGGGACAAGAAAATTTTATGCCAATGCGTTAGCATGGCTGCTACCGGCCAGGAGCGGCCATGCCCGAGATATGAGGCCAAGGTCTCAAGCTCGGCCAGAGCAGTTCTTCGCGTACCAGATGAGAGACGGCTGCTCTAATGTTGAAAGGAACAATAAAAATATCCAGTAAACAAGATGCGACTCAATCATTTTATTGCCAGCATCTCCGTTCCACTGGGTTGCCATCCTCTGCCAAGAGCTTTGAAGTCAGAAGACCAGAAGGGCCTGCGGAAAACGTTTGGTCTGTCGTGAAATCCAATCCCACATTCTGATTCCGGATGCCTTGGCTGCTTGCTAACGCTTGACCGAGCGCTGACCCGCTATCGACCAGACAAGAAAAAAGCCAACCGGTGATGGTTGGCTTTTTCTTTTGCAGATCAAGAATCTGCCGGAATCCGGTGTGGAGCGGGCGATGGGAGTCAAACACGTGGACCAGCTTCTACATCAATGGAAGTGCTTTGACATCAAATACCAAAGCACACAATGGGCTTTTTCGCGCAGCAAGATGAGCAACTCTTTGTTTGTATCAATTCGATAGTGACTTGAAGGAGGAGTGCTGCTAAAGTCACTACTGAAATAGTACTTATGCTAATCCTCTCAACAATCTCGCTTCAGCCAGAGTGACATAGAGGATAAGTTGCCCTCCATCCTGCATACAGGAGTAAACAAATGTTCATCATTGCCGCCCCACTGGCTTATCTTGTGTTCGCATGCATGTCTGTTGGTATTGGTCATGATCTTGCCGTGCCTGCAGATCAATCCAGCCAGCAAGCGAATGCCTCTATCAAAAACAGCAGCTTGCTTGCCATCCCTGCAGATGGAAGCCAATGAGCCGGACTGAAAGCTGAATCATCCCTGCACTGGCAGCCTGTACATTCACAGTGCTGTCAGCGCTCATCCGGCACAACGACTCGCATCGGACGCGTTCCGATCTTCGCACCGGTCACTTCATCCACCGCAATCGCCTGAATTTCAGTCCCCGTTTCGGCATCAAAGAACTGCGTCAGCTTGCCACCACCGCGGTATTTGCGTCCCCACTCCCCGATCATGAACAGCACCGGTAAAAAATCCCGACCTGCATCGGTCAACAGGTATTCCTCACGCGGCGGGTGCTCCGAGTAGCGCCGTTTTTCCAGCAGTCCTTCCTCAGTCAGTGTCGCCAAACGGCGGGTCAGCATGGTGGGTGCAATACCCATGCTCTTACGGAATTGGTCGAAACGGGTCAGTCCGGCATGGGCATCACGCAGGATCAAAATGCTCCAGGCATCACCGGCAACGCTCAGGCTGCGGGAGATCGGGCAAGGGTTCGCACAACTATTTTCTGTGTCCATACTATTTTGATAGTGACTTATCGGGAAATTGGTAGTATTGTTCGTATCACTTTGATACTAACACTTGATGGACTGGCAATCCACCCGTCGGGAGATTTCTTTGATGAGCACAAACAATACAGGCACTTCATCGGCAGCCAAGACAGTGGCGCAGCAACATGCCGTGCATGTTGTGCAGCCGGTATGCCAAGCGAAATGGCAGGACGTCGCAACCCGTACCATTAACGCTGGCGGGGTGTCTTTTGCCTATCGCGATCTGGGCCCCGATTCCGGTGTGCCGGTTATTTTTCTGCATCACCTGATGGCAGTACTGGACGATTGGGACCCGCGTGTTATCGATGGCATCGCCACCAAGCGTCGCGTCATCGCATTTGACAACCGCGGGGTGGGTGCCTCGACCGGGCGTGTACCCGAGACGGTGGAAGCAATGGGGCGTGATGCCATTGCCTTTATCCGTGCCATGGGCTTTACACAGGTGGATTTGCTCGGCTTCTCCCTGGGCGGTGGCGTTGCCCAAATGGTGGCATTGCAAGCACCGGATCTGGTGCGGCGGATCGTGCTGGCCGGTACCGGGCCACGCGGTGGTGGCGGTATTGAAAAAGTGACCAAAGTGGCCGTCCTGGCCTACATCAAGGCGGCGTTGACCTGGAGCGATGCCAGACATTTTCTGTTTTTCCCTCGTACCCCTGAAGGAAAGCGCGCTGCGCGTGATTACTTCACCGCCCTGAAAATGCGGACGACTAACCGCGACAAGGGGATTTCCCTGCAAGCCAGACTTGCCCAATTGAAAGCCATCAAGACTGCTGGGTTGAGTGCGCCAGACGATCTCTCCGTGATTACGCAGCCGGTTTTTGTCGCCAACGGTGATCGTGACCTGATGGTGGACAGCAGCCATTCCGCAGACATGGCGCGCCGCTTGCCCAATGCACAACTGACGATTTATCCCGACTCAGGACACGGCGGCGTGTTCCAGCACTACCGGACGTTTGTGCCCGCCGTGTTGGACTTTCTTGCGGATTGAACTGAGCCGGTTGAGCAGACAAGACAAAAATGAAGAACCAAGGATGGAAGTTGAAAACCATGAAAGCACTCACCTTCAAGCGTTATGGCAAGTCACCTGAGATCGGCATTACCGAAGTTCCCCGGCCAGCACTCAAACCCGATGAAATGCTGGTGCAGGTTCACGCCGCCGGGCTTAATCCGATCGACAATATGATTCCGACCGGGATGTTCAAGCCGGTGCTGCATTTCCAGCTGCCTGCCGTCCTGGGGAGTGATCTGGCCGGTGTCGTGACCGAAGTGGGTAGCAATGTGACGCGCTTCAAACCGGGCGATGCCGTATTTGCCAGCATTTTCGACCTGGGCACCGGGGCGATTGCTGAATATGCCGTTGTGCCGGAGCGTGCAGCTGCACTGAAACCTGAAAATCTGGACTTTGTGCAAGCCGCTTCCATTCCGATGGTGGCCCTCACCTCGTGGCAAGCGCTGAAAGAGCGGGCCAATCTGCAGGCGGGCCAGAAGGTCTTCATTCCGGCCGGGTCCGGCGGGATAGGCACGTTTGCCATCCAGCTGGCCAAGTACCTGGGTGCAAAGGTTGGCACCACAACCAGTACGGGCAATGTTGATCTGGTACGCAGCCTGGGTGCCGATGAGGTTGTCGACTACAAAAAGCAGGAATTCGAAACCGTGCTGCGTGACTACGATGCCGTGCTGGGCACGACGCGCGGTGATTCCATTGAAAAATCGCTTGCCATTCTCAAACCGGGAAGCCGGATCGTCTCGCTCGTTGGCCCGCTGGATGCGGCATTTGCCCGCAGAAAACGCTTGAATTTTGTGCTGCGCTTCGTGTTCGGCTTGATGAGCCGCAAGATCATGCGCCTGGCGCGGCAGCGGGACGTCTCTTATTCCTTTCTTTTCGTCCGTCCGGATGGCAGTCAACTCGCCGCCATCAGCAAGCTACTGGAAACAGGGCAGATCAAGCCGGTAATCGACAAGGTATTTCCATTCAATCAAGCCAAAAATGCACTTGCGTACCTGGCCCAGGGACGATCCAAGGGCAAGGTCGTGGTCAAGATGTAAGGCGCGCGGTACTGCCCCTTCCCACCAAATCAACCGATCCAGAGAAAATCCATGACTACACTGCCGACCGTTTTCATTACCGGTGCATCCAGCGGCATTGGTGCCACCTATGCCGAACGCTTTGCACGTCGCGGCCACAATCTCATTATTGTTGCGCGTGACAAATCGCGCCTGGATGCCTTGGCACTGCGCCTGCATGCCGAGCACCAGGTATCTGTCGAGGTACTGCAAGCCGACCTGACCAACACGGCAGAACTGCCAGCACTGGAAGCGCGGCTGCGTGATGACGCAGATATCGGCATCTTGATCAATAACGCAGGCATGGCGCAATCGGGAGACTTCCTGGCGCAATCCGCCGAGGCGATTGAACGCCAGATCACGCTTAACACCACCGCCTTGACACGGCTTGCTGCCGCGATTGCACCGCGCCTCGCCCAGTCCGGTACCGGTGCCATCGTCAATATCGGCTCGGTGGTGGGTTTCGCGCCGGAATTCGGCATGTCGATTTATGGCGCGACCAAAGCCTTTGTGCTGTTTTTGTCGCAGGGGCTGAGCCTGGAGTTGTCCCCCAAAGGCGTTTACGTACAAGCAGTGCTGCCGGCAGCCACCCGCACCGAGATTTGGCAGCGCGCCGGCATTGACGTCAACACACTCCCGGAGGTGATGGAAGTGGGTGAGCTGGTTGATGCCGCGCTGGTTGGCTTTGACCGTCGCGAGCCGGTGACGATTCCCCCCTTGCATGTTGCCGAGCGCTGGGATGCCCTGGATGGGGCGCGTCAAGCGCTGATGTCAGACATTCGGCAAGCCCATGCCGCTGAACGCTATCAGCAACAACACTGAGCCATCCACCGTATTCATCAGAATGTGAATCCAACACCAAGGTCACTTCAATGCCCAATCTCTTATTTAGCCCTACCCAGCTTGGCAGCCTGCCGCTGAAAAATCGCATCGTGATGGCACCGCTGACCCGAAGCCGCGCCATCACAAATCTGCCCAATGACTTGATGGCGGAATACTACAGCCAACGGGCGGGCGCAGGACTGATCATTACCGAGGGGACATCCCCATCGCCAAATGGCCTGGGTTATCCGCGCATTCCCGGACTGTTCAATGCAGAGCAAGTACAGGGCTGGCAACGGGTGACTGAGCGCGTGCATCAGGCCGGGAGCAGGATTTTTGTGCAATTGATGCATACTGGGCGCGTCAGCCATCCTGCCAACATGCCGGACGGTGCTCGCGTCCTGGCACCTTCACCGATTGCTGTGCCTGGTGAAACGTGGACGGATACGGCTGGTATGCAGCCGCATCCGGTGCCACATGAAATGAATGAAGCGGACATCGCCCAGAGCATCGCCGAATATGCCGAGTCGGCCAAACTGGCCTTACAGGCTGGCTTCGATGGGGTCGAGCTGCATGCCGCCAATGGCTATCTGATCGACCAGTTTCTTAATACCGCCTCCAATCAGCGCAATGATCGCTGGGGTGGTTCGGTCGAAAATCGCATCCGCTTTGCAGTTGAAGTGGCCAGAGTCTCCGTTGCTGCCATTGGTTCCAAACGCGTTGGCATGCGCATCTCACCGTATGGTGTTTTCAATGCCCAAGTACCAGATGCAGAAATGGACACGCTGTATCTGCGCTTGATTGATGAGTTGAATACCCTTGGCCTGCTGTATATCCATGTGGTCGATCACAGCGCAATGGGCGCTCCAGAAGTCAGCCCCGAATTGAAAGCCAAAATCCGTAGCGCATTCAACGGGCAGTACATCCTTTCTGGTGGCTACGATGCCTCACGCGCCACGGCCGATCTCAATGCAAACCGTGGCGACCTTGTTGCATTTGGTCGTCCGTTCATCTCGAACCCTGATCTTGTAAGCAAGCTGCAGACCGGGCAGGAACTGGCAGAGCCGGATTTCGCTACCTTCTACACGCCTGGTGAAAAGGGCTACACCGACTATTGATCGAAGTCTCAGCCCGCTTGTGCTTGCGGTCACCCCCTTATGACCTGCGCAACCCGGGCAGATGCTCAAGCAAATTCAAGGAGGGAAACATGCCTCTCGTGCGTATCGACATCAAAAAGAACCCTGATGCGACCTTTGCCCAAAAACTGGGCCAGGTGGTTTACGCGTCGATGAAGCAGGCGATCAATGTTCCAGACAAGGACAACTTTCAGGTCCTGACAGAGCACGACGACAATCATTTTGTCTACGACCCCGCCTATCTCGGAATCCAGCGGACTGATGGCGTGGTGTTTATCCAGATCACGCTGAATGAAGGACGCTCGACAGAACAGAAGAAGCTGCTCTATCAGACGATTGCGGAGGGGCTCCATGCAGAAGCGGGTGTCCGGCTGGAGGATGTCTTCATCAGTCTGGTCGAGGTCAAAAAAGAAAACTGGTCATTCGGCAGTGGCCTTGCCCAGTACGCAAACTGATGCGCTCGGCACCATCCGCTGATTCAGCACACGAATACTTCCATTAACGGAGCAAAGCATGAAATACACCATTTTTGGCAACACTGGCTTGCGGGTATCGCAAGTGGCTTTGGGTACCGGCAACTTTGGCACTGGCTGGGGCTATGGCGCCGACCCGGACGTTGCTGCCGATATTTTCAACGCCTATGCCGAGGCAGGCGGTAACTTTATTGATACCGCAGACATTTATCAGTTCGGCCAAGCGGAAGCACTGCTCGGAGACCTGTTGAAAGGACGACGTGAAGATTTTGTCCTGGCAACGAAGTTTACCAACGGTGCGGAACCTAATGCCAACCGGCTTGTAACCGGTAATAGCCGCAAGGCAATGATTGCCTCGGTGGAAGCCAGCCTTAAACGGCTCAAGACGGATCGAATCGACATCTACTGGGCACACCATCCTGACGGCATCACGGCCATTGAAGAAATCGTGCGCGGATTTGAAGATCTGGCACGTGCCGGCAAGATTCTGTACGCAGGCTTGTCGAATTTTCCTGCCTGGCGGCTTTCCCGGGCAGTCACCTACGCAGAATTGACGCACGCAGTTCCCGTCGCAGCGGCCCAGTTTGAACACAGTCTGGTGCACCGCGAGCCAGAAGCTGATCTGTTCCCTGCATCACTTGCGCTGGGCCTGGGTATCGTAACCTGGTCACCACTGGGTGGCGGTATGCTCACCGGCAAGTATCGACAGGGGGAAAAGGGACGGGCTGAAGGTTTTGGCGGGCGTGTGTTCCAGGCAGAGAATTCAAGCCAGCGCACGCAGATTCTTGACACGGTACTGGCGATTGCCGCAGAGCTAGGGGTGAGTGCCAGTCAGGTTGCCATTGCCTGGGCCGGGACACACGGTTCCGTACCCATTATCGGGCCGCGTTCGCCAACCCAGCTCAAGGACAACCTTGAGGCGCTGTCTCTGACGCTTTCGGCAGAACAGATTCAACGTCTTGATACCGTTAGTAGTCTGGGTGCATCGATGGCCAGCAGAAAACCGATTGCCTGGCATGATGATCACCAAACTAACCCGGTAGCGTAGGCAGTACGATCTCCCTGCTTTGAGCGCCGTGCTTAAGCGGCATGGCCCCTCTGTTGCTTGCTACATTGATGGCTGCTTTCATATGGAAAGCAGCCATTTTTTCCATGGACAATCAAAGTCCGCTTCGGCCGAACTACGGTAGTTCAGTGGACACCCCCGGATGACAGCTTTGGGTCGAAAGCAGTAATTCCGTTCCCCATGTTAGTTGGGCCATACGAAGCCAGCTACATCTCCCGGCCCTTACCACCGCACCGACACCACCCACGGGCCCCGTCAAGCATGCCGACGGGTGGCCGGGGCGAGGTTTTAAGCGCCTGCCCTGTCTGAGCGATTTGACGTTAGCAAATCGCGAGTTCAGGCGCGCCTCGCCGCGGTCAGGCCCCGGAGGGAAGCCGCAGGCCATGCTTGTGGGGTGGCCTTGGAGGTGAAGGAGGGCTTGGCCACACAAGCCCTCCTTCCCGTCTGCCGCACGGAAGCGGCATGTCAAACATCATCCGCACCAACAGACGTAAACTCAGCCCCTTGGCGTGCCGCGGCAAGCGCTGGCAGAGGCAGCCGGATGGCCGCCCGCCATTACACCGCCTTGCGCAGCGCCCAGTCGAAAGCCCGCGTCGGCAACACCCGGCGCAAGAACCAGAACAGCTTGGTGGGTGTGGTCACGCGGTAGCGTGCGGCCGGGCGTGCCACGGTAATGGCGCGCCATACCGCCTCCGCCACGGCGGTGGCCGGCAGGGTAAAGGGGGCGGCGTGGCCTTCCTTTTTCAGCCGCACCAATTGGCGTTCGTACTCCTCGCGGTGCACACTGCCCGTCACATCGACATTTTTCAGGAAGCGCTGCAGGGCATTGGGGCGGAAGCGGCTTTCAATCGGCCCCGGCTCCACCAGCGACACAAAAATGCCGGTGCCGTGCAGCTCCTGACGCAAGGTGTCGCACAGGCCCTCCATGGCGAACTTGCTGGCGTTATAGGCACCGCGCCAGCGCATGGCGGCAAAGCCCAGAATGGAACTGTTATAGATGATGCGGCCATGGCCCTGGGCGCGCATGATGGGCAGCACGGCATTGGTCAGCTCCCACGGCCCGAACAGATTGGTTTCGAACTGTTCGCGCATGGCCTGGCGGCTGATGTCTTCCACCGCGCCCGGCTGGCCAAAGCCTGCATTATTGAACAGCGCATCCAGCCGGCCACCGCTGCGGCGCAATACCTCGGCCAGCGCCTGCTGAATGGATGCGCTGTCGCACACATCCAGCGGCAGGCTCTCCAGCCCTTCGGCTTGCAGCCGGGCCACATCGTCGGCGCTGCGGCAGCTGGCAAACACCCGCCAGCCGCGCTGCTGCAACAGTTTTGCCGTGTGGTAACCAATGCCGCTGGAGCAGCCGGTAATCAGAATGCAGGGGTGGGCGTGCACCGGAATTCCTTCTCATGTTCGGACAGACAGCCGGCACCCTACACCATCCGCCCGGCATTGCTAAAGCGCTTTCGCTGCCGCGCTCACGCCTGACAAAGTTATCGTGTTGCCGGAGAAATGGAATAAAATGGCCGACTACCTGATTTTGCAACAAGGAAAACGCCATGGCGAAATCCGCCAAAGCCCCGGCCAGCTTTGAAACCGCACTGGCCCAGCTGGAGGACATCATCCAGGCGATGGAAGGCGGCGACCTGCCGCTGGAGTCTGCGCTCACCTCGTACAAGCAAGGCATCGAGCTGATCAAGTTCTGCCAGGGCAAATTGTCCGACGCCGAGCAGCAGCTGAAAATTCTGGAAAACGACGAACTCAAACCGCTGGACCTCAGCAATGGCCAATGAATCCTTCATCGGCTGGATGACGCAGATCCAGCAAACCATGGAAACCGCGCTGGAGCGTTTTCTGCCCTCCGCCGACAGTCTGCCGCAACGCCTGCATGAAGCCATGCGCTATGTCACGCTGCAGGGCGGCAAGCGGGTGCGCCCGCTGCTGGTGTTTGCCGCTGGCGAACTGAGCGGCGCCAGTACCGAGAACCTGGCCCGCGCCGCCGCCGCAGTGGAGATGATCCACGCCTATTCGCTGGTGCACGACGACCTGCCCTGCATGGACGACGATGTGCTGCGCCGTGGCAAGCCCACCTGTCATGTGGCGTTTGACGAAGCCACCGCCCTGCTGGTGGGCGATGCACTGCAGACGCTGGCCTTCGAACTGATCTCCACCCCCATGCAAGGGGTCAGCCCGGCCGCCCAGCTCAGCCTGTGCCACACGCTGGCACGCGCCTCCGGTCATGGTGGCATGGCCGGTGGCCAGGCCATCGACCTGGCCAGCGTCGGCCAGCAGCTGAACCTGCCCGAGCTGGAATTCATGCACATGCTGAAAACCGGTGCACTGATCCGCGCCGCGGTGATGCTGGGCGCACAAGCCGGCAAGCCGCTGTCGACCGCCCAGACCGAACAGCTGGACATCTTTGCCAAACGCATTGGCCTGGCCTTCCAGGTGGTGGACGACGTGCTGGACTGCGAAGCCGACACCGCCACGCTGGGCAAGACCGCCGGCAAGGATGCCGCCAACGACAAACCGACCTATGTCAGCCTGATGGGACTGGCCGAAGCCAAGCAGTTCGCCCGCGAACTGTGCGCCGAAGCCTTTGCCGCACTGGAAGGCTTCGGACCGGATGCCGACCGACTGAAACAACTGGCCGACTATATCGTAGCCCGCTCGTTTTAACCGCAGAAGAACAACAATGACCCCGCTGCTCGACACCATCCACCTGCCCTCCGACCTGCGCGCCCTCAGCCGCCAGCAACTGCCGCAACTGGCCACGGAACTGCGCGCATTTCTGGTCGACACGGTCAGCAAGACCGGCGGCCACTTTGCCTCCAACCTGGGCAGCATCGAGCTGACCATCGCCCTGCACTATGTGTTCAACACGCCGGACGACAGGCTGGTATGGGATGTGGGCCACCAGACCTATCCGCACAAGATTCTCACCGGCCGTCGCGAACGCATGGGCAGCATGCGCCAGCAAGGCGGGCTGGCCGGCTTCCCCAAGCGCGAGGAATCGCCCTACGACACCTTTGGCGTGGGTCATTCCTCCACCTCCATCGGTGCGGCACTGGGCATGGCGGTAGCCGCCAGGCTGCAGGGGCTGGAGCGCAAGTGCGTGGCCATCATCGGTGACGGCGCCATGACGGCCGGCCAGGCTTTCGAGGCGCTGAACAATGCCGGAGCGATGGATACCGACTTGCTGGTCATCCTCAACGACAACGACATGTCGATTTCGCCCAATGTCGGCGCGCTCAACAATTATCTGGCCAAGCTGATGTCCGGCCGCTTTTATGCCGCCATGCGCGAAGGCTCCAGCAAGGTGCTGGGCATTGCCCCGCCGCTGAAGGAAATCGCCAGCAAGGTGGAAGAACACGTCAAGGGCTTCTTCACCCCCGGCACCCTGTTCGAAGAGTTTGGCTTCAACTATATCGGGCCCATCGACGGCCACGATATCGATGTGCTGGTGGACACGCTCAAGAACATCCGCAGCCTGAAAGGGCCGCAGTTCCTGCATATCGTCACCAAGAAGGGCCACGGCTACAAGCTGGCGGAAAACGATCCGGTCAAATACCACGGCGTCACCAAGTTCGACCCGGCCAACGGCCTGGCCGGCAGCAAGAGCGGCGGCAAGCCGCAATACACCCAGGTGTTTGGCGACTGGATCTGCGATATGGCCAAGCTGGATGCGCGCCTGGTGGGCATCACCCCGGCCATGCGCGAAGGCTCCGGCCTGGTGCGTTTCGAGAAGGAACACCCGGAGCGCTACTTCGACGTGGCGATTGCCGAGCAGCATGCCGTGACCTTTGCCGCCGGCCTCGCCTGTGATGGCGCCAAGCCGGTGGTGGCGATCTACTCCACTTTCCTGCAGCGCGGCTACGACCAGCTGATCCACGATGTGGCACTGCAAAACCTGCCGGTGCTGTTTGCCATCGACCGTGCCGGCCTGGTGGGAGCGGACGGCCCGACCCACGCCGGCGCCTTCGACATTTCCTTCCTGCGCTGCATTCCCAATATGACGGTGATCACCCCGTCTGACGAAAACGAATGCCGCCAGCTGCTGTATACCGCCTTCCAGCTGGATAGTCCCAGCGCCGTGCGCTACCCGCGCGGCGTGGGTCCGGGTGCGGAAATCCAGCAGGAAATGAGCGCGTTGCCGCTGGGCAAGGGGGTGCTGCGCCGCAGCGGCCAGGGCAAGGTGGCGATACTGGCCTTTGGCAGCATGGTGGCGCCGGCACTGGCCGCGGCCGAGGCGCTGGATGCCTCGGTAGCCGACATGCGCTTTGTCAAACCGCTGGACACGGCCCTGATCCGCCAACTGGCCGACACGCATGACTACATGGTCACCGTGGAAGAAAACGTGGTGATGGGTGGTGCCGGTTCCGGCTGTCTGGAAGCCATGCAGGCCATGGGCATCGTCAAGCCGGCCTTGCTGCTGGGCCTGCCGGACGACTATGTCGAACATGGCGACCCCACCGTGCTGCTGGCCGATTGCGGCCTGAACGCCGCCGGCATCGAAGCCAGCATCCGCAGCTGGTTGCCGCAGCAGTAAACGCCGCCGGGCAGAGGCTGCCGTACCGCTGGGGCAAGACGCGCCAGCGCAGACAATAAAGCAGAATGGCCCGCAACCGGGTGTGGTGAGCGGTGCCAGACAGCACAGGGGGAAGTCATGGGGGGAATTGATCTGGCAACCTGGCTGAACCTCAGGGGCAGCCCGTTCGAGGCGCTGCCGCTGTTTGTCACCAGCCTGGCCATCGGCCTGCTGATGGGGGTGGAACGCGAACGCAAGCATCACACCCTGGCCGGCATCCGCACCTTTCCGCTGATCGCCATCCTCGGCACGCTGACCGCCATGCTGGATGCCCCCGCCCACGGCGTGCTACTGCAAACCGTGGGCCTGCTGGCCGTGGCCAGCCTGGGTTTTCTGCCCGAACACAGCGGCGAGCCGGACAAAACCGAACCGCGCACCACCACGGTGGCTTCGCTGCTGGTGATGTATTGCCTGGGCGCGCTGGTATGGCACGGTTATGGCGGCGTGGCCGTGGCGGTGGGTATTGTTGCCACTGCCCTGCTTTATCTCAAGCCGGAACTCACCGGCCTCACCCACAAGCTGGAGCGGCGCGACCTGCTGTCGCTGCTGCAGTTTGCCGCGCTGTCCTTTATTGTGCTGCCATTGCTGCCCAACCGCACCTTCGGCCCCTACCAAGCAGTCAATCCGCACCAGGTATGGCTGATGGTGACGCTGATTGTCGGCATCAGCCTGTCCGGCTATCTGGCGGTGAAGCTGCTGGGCCAGCGCGTGGGCGGCCCCTTACTGGGCATACTGGGCGGTCTGGTGTCCTCCACCGCCACCAGCCTGATCTACGCGCGTGAGGCGCGTGCCAATCCGCAGTCCATCCAGCTGGCCACCGCCGTCATCCTGCTGGCCAATCTGGTGCTGTTCGTACGGCTGATGCTGCTGGCTGCCGTGGTGCAAACCAGCGTGCTGCCGGCGGTGCTGTGGGTGCTGCTGCCCGGCCTGCTGTGCGGGCTGGCCTGCGCCCTGCTGCAATTGAAGCGCCGCCAGAGCGAGCAGCAACAGCCGGACCTGAGCCTGAGCAATCCGTCCGAAATGAAGCTGGCATTGGGCTTTGGTGCCATGTTTGCGCTGGTGATGTTCTGCGCCGCCTGGCTGAATGCCGAATTCGGCAGCAAGGGCGTGTATGTGGTGGCGCTGATTTCCGGCCTGAACGATGTGGATGCCATCTCGCTGACCGCTTTCAACCTGTTCGGTGAAAGCAGGCTGGATGGCCAGCAGGTGGCCACCACGCTGGCCCTGGCCATTACCGCCAACAACACCTTCAAGTTCGGCCTGATCGCCAGCCTGGGTGGTAGCACCCTGGCCCGGCGCTGCCTGCCCACCCTGCTGGCCGCCAGCCTTGGCATGCTGGGCGGCCTGCTGGTGCTGGGCTGGGGCAGCTAGGCCGCCATGCGCTGGCGCGACAGGCGCACAATGCAGCCCTTGTAAGCCTCACCGCTTTCCATCCGGCCTGGCGCACGCTGGCTGTCAAAGCCATAGCCCAGCGCTGCCATTTCGCGGCAGAAACCGGCGCGGTTGCCACGGTCGGGGTCGACGATGATCACCTCGGCCGCAGTATTGGCATGGCTGTCGATAAAGTGGGCCAGCTGGCCCGGCTGCTGGCGTTCGTACAGCACGTCGCTGCCAATGATCAGGTCGAAACGTCCCAGCTCCGGATTGCAGCCACCCCAGTCGCCCGCCTGGTATTCCAGCGGTGACAAATCATTCAGCAGCAGGTTTTCCCGCAAAAAATCCGGGCTGCGCGGATGCCAGTCGGTGACGGTGACATCGCCATCGCGGCGGTGCACCACCATGCTGGCCAGCGCCAGCCCGGCACCGATTTCCAGCACGCGCAAGCCGGCCAGCGGCTCACTATGCATCAGCAGGGCCAGTACGCGGGCCGATGGCCACAACAGGCCGAACAAGGGCCAGCTGGCCGGCGAGATGCCACGCTGTTCGGCCTCGCCCAGCGGGTCGGCGTATTGCTGGGAATCCAGCAGGGAACGAATGAGATAATCGGTGCCGCCAACGGACACCGTTTGCTGCTTGGTCAGATAGCCGGGCATGCCGGGACGCCTTTACGCAAGGGAAACTGGGTTGCACTGCAGGAAACGTTCTGATCGAACGGGCAGTCACTTCCGGAATCACTCGGGCAAGGGGCATGCGGGGACGAAAAGGCAGTCGGATACCGCGCCCCCGTCCTGGCAGCGCGGCTGAAACCGGGTTCAGGGTAACATCTGCCCTGCCCGTCTGCTCATTTTTGTGTCGTGCAGCAATGCGGCGGCAAGGCTTAACGCGCTGGCAACAGCTGCGCCAGTGCGCGGCGGATGGTGGCCGCGGTTTCCAGCGGATGCTCCAGTGGAAACAGGTGGCTGCCTGGCTGCTGATGCAGTTGCATGGCGAAATGCCGCTGCATGAAGCGGATGTCCGCCGCGCGCACCACATCGGACTGCGTACCGGCGACAAAGGCTGCCGGCACCGTCAGCTGACCGCGATAACGCGGGAAGTCATGCGGCAGGCCGCAGTAGATCTGGTGCTCGATCTGCGGGCGAAACTTCAGCCGGCGCCCCCCCTGGCCATTGTCCACCGTGCCATGCCGGGCATAATCGGCCAGGCAGTCCGGATCAAACCGGGCAAACGCCGGCTTGCGGGCAAAGTAGTCCTGCACCATGTCCACGCTGGCCCAGTTATCACGCCGGCGCAGGGTGTTGCCACCCGGCGTGACGCGGTCGATGAAGCCCAGCTTCTTGGCCAGCCAGATCCCCAGCGAGCGGCGCGGCCCCATCAGCGGCGAATCCAGAATCACCAGCGCCTTGAACAGCTCCGGCCGCCTGAGCGCCGCATAAAACAGCAGGAAACCGCCCAGCGAATGGCCGACGCCGATGACAGGCATGGCATAATGCTGCCCGATGTGCTGGATGAGTTCCTCGACCAGCTGTGGCCAGCAGTCGCTGACCGGAAAGCGCGGATCATGGCCGATGGTGTCCTGCCAGCCCAGCTCGTAGTCGGTGGCCAGCGCTCCCAGCAGCTTGCCGTATACCGTGGCCGGAAAGCTGTTGGCATGCGCAAAATGAATGATGTCCCGCATGATGTGATGTTTCGCCCATATTGTGTTGTTGTTGGTCGATACTACCGTAAAATGGCGGCTGCCCGACCCTGCGCGCCACTTGCCGCAAGCAGGCAGGAACCCGGCAGCCGTCTGCTGGTCAACCCTTGCTCTACCAAACTGAACCCCGCCATGCCCCAGTCTCTGTTACGCCTGTTTTCTCCCCTGCTACGCCTGCTGGCCCTGCTCAGCCTGCTTGGCAGCAGCCTGCCGGCGCTGGCAGTCAATCAGGAAGACCTGCTGCCACCGGAAAAAGCCTTTGCCGTCAGCGTGGAGCGCCAGGCCGACCACTTGCTGCTGCAGCTGACCGTGGCCGACAACTATTATGTCTACCGCGACCGCATCTCCTTCAGCACCGAACCGGCCGGGCTGCTGGGCACGCCGGTGTTGCCGCTGGGCAAGGAAAAGCATGATCCCTTTTTCGGCAAGCAGGTGATCTACCTGGGCAAGCAGCTGATCAAGCTGCCGCTGACAGCCGGCGCGCCGGCG
The DNA here is from genome assembly GCF_003202035.1 of Aquitalea magnusonii. Taxonomy (GTDB): domain Bacteria; phylum Pseudomonadota; class Gammaproteobacteria; order Burkholderiales; family Chromobacteriaceae; genus Aquitalea; species Aquitalea magnusonii. The sequence continues at coordinate 28,323 of NZ_QJKC01000006.1, forward strand.
CGCTTCCAGCTGAATGTCAAACTGCAAGGCTGTTCCACCGCCGGCGTGTGCTACCCGCCCTATACCCATCACCTGAATATCGACAGCTACGGCAGCGCCCAGAACGGTGGCGACTGGCTGGCGGATGCCACGCCGGGAAAGCCGGCGGGTAGCAGCGGCAATCTGGCGGCCAGGGGCTGGCTGGCCACGCTCGGCAGTTTTCTGCTGGCCGGGCTGGGCATGGCCTTTACCGCCTGCATGTATCCGCTGCTACCCATCGTCTCCTCGCTGATTGCCGGTGAAGGCCAGCACATCACCCGCCAACGCGGCTTCTGGCTGTCGCTGACCTATGTGCAGGGCCTGGCGCTCACTTACACCGTGATCGGCATCATCGCCGGACTGACCGGTTCGCTGCTCACCGTCTGGCTGCAACAGCCGGCCGTGATCCTGTCGGCCAGCGTGCTGATGGTGGTGTTTGCCCTGTCGATGTTCGACCTCTACACCATCCAGCTGCCATCGGCACTGCAATCGCGGCTGGCCGATGCCTCCAACCGCCTGTCCGGCGGCAAGCTGGCCACGGTATTTGCCATGGGTGCGCTCTCCGCGCTGATCATCGGCCCCTGCGTGGCCCCGCCGCTGGCACTGGCGCTGGGCTATATCGGCAGCACCGGCGATGCCGTGCTGGGCGGTGCGGCGCTATACGCCATGGCGCTGGGGCTGGGCCTGCCCTTGCTGCTGATCGGCACCTTCGGCGGCCATGTGCTGCCGCGTGCCGGCGGCTGGATGAAGGCAGTCAAGGCCGGCTTCGGCGTGCTGATGCTGGGCCTTGCCATCTGGATGGCCAGCCCCTTTCTGCCGGGCAGCCTGGCACTGCTGCTGTGGGCTGCGCTGTGTGTGGGCTGCGCGGTCTTTCTCAAGGCATTCGAAACCCTGCCCGGCAATGCTCATGTCAGCCACAAGCTGGGCAAGGGACTGGGGCTGCTGTTGTTCCTGGTGGGCGCCGCCCAGCTGGCCGGTGCGCTGGCGGGCGAATCCGATCCGCGTTATCCGCTGAAATGGCTGGCCGGCAACAAGGCGCAGGCTGGCGTCAGCCAGTCCATGCATTTCGGCCCGGTCAACGACAATGCCGGACTGGATGCCGCCCTGGCCGAGGCCCGCGCCCAGGGCAAGCCCCTGTTGCTGGATTTCTATGCCGACTGGTGTGTGTCATGCAAGGAAATGGAAAGCGACACCTTCCCCGCCCCCGCCGTGGCAGCCAAGCTGCAAGGCTATGTGCTGTTGCGTGCCGATGTCACCGCCAACCTGCCGCAACATCAGGCCCTGCTCAAACGCTTTGGCCTGTATGGCCCGCCCGGCATCATCCTGTTTGACCCGGCAGCTCAGGAAAAAGGCCGGGTGATCGGCTTTACTCCGGCTGCCGATTTTGCCCGCCAACTGTAAACCATCCCGCAGTAACCCAAACGTCATTAAAATTTGTCAGCCTTGTCGCTAATATCGAGGATCAGCATGGGCAGGGCCTGAGCCGTGTGCGGGCGGACCCTGTCCTGCATGGCATGTGGATTGCTTGGTGCAGTACCGATATCGGGCCGTACTGACAGGCCATGCCCGCAGGGTGTGTGCCGTTAATGAAACCGCAGATGAATGTTGGGGGGAGTGATGGGTCTCATGTTTTGGGCTAAGACTGATCCGGTCGCAGCGACCGGGCCACAAGATGCCGTGTCGGAAGATACCTTGCGCCGTACCGTCACCGCGCTGGCCGAGCGCGTTGGCCGGCTGGGCATTGAATCGGTGGAAATAGATGGCCGGGTGGACACGGTGCATGCGCGGGCCACCAGCCGTACGGAGAAAATGGCCTCGATGGTCGAGGCAGTACATTCCCTGTCCGGTGCCAACATCCGTATCGGCGATGCCGCCGAATCCACCCATAAAAATGCCAGCGAAGCCGCCAACTGCATGGAAGAAACCCGTGCCACGGTCAAAGTGGCACTGGATGCCATTCTTGAGCTGGTGGACGGTGTGGGCCAGATCGAAGCCAAGCTGCCGGAAATCCTCACCTCGCTGGAACATGTCTCCCAGGTTTCCAAAACGGTCAACGATGTCGCCAAACAGACCAATCTGCTGGCGCTGAATGCCTCCATCGAAGCCGCCCGTGCCGGAGAAGCCGGCCGCGGTTTTGCCGTGGTGGCCGACAACGTGAAGAACCTTTCCGCCCAGACCGAGGGCGCGGTGCAAATGATTCAGGCCACGCTCAGTGCGCTCAGCAGCCAGGTGGATGCGCTGATCGCCAACAGCCGCGCCGCCTCGCAAGTGGCTCAGGCAGCACGCTCCGGCACCGGCGAGATTGGCTCTGCCGTGACCCGCATTGATCAGATCAGCCAGGACCTGGCCCAGGTCAAGCAATCGGTGGCGGGGATTGTGGAAGAGGCGGTAGGCAACCGCGAACACTGCCGTCATATTGAAGACGAAATCCGGCTTGTGGCGGAAACCACCCGGGAATCGCTGAAGGATATCGAAGTCATCAAGGGCCATACCGCCTCGCTGCTGAACATGAGCGAGGATCTGGTGTCGCTCACCTCCGAAGCCGGTATCAAAACGGTGGATACGCCGTTTATCGAGAAAATCGTGGCGGCGGCCAAACAGGTGTCCACACTGTTCGAAGACGCGGTAAAACGCGGCGAGATTGCCATCAACGATCTGTTCGACACCCAGTACCAGCAAGTACCGGATATCACGCCGCCGCATTACCTGACGCGCCACACCGAATTCTGCGCCCGCCATCTGGGCCCTTTGTGTGACCGGATAGTCGACTCCTCGCCCGACATCATCGCCTGCACACCGGGCGACATGAACAATTACTACCCGATCATCAACCGCGAATTTGCCAAACCACCCACCGCTGACCCGGTATGGAATGCAGCCAACTCCCGTGCCAGAACACGTCAGCTGGACCGCACCTCGCTCAACCAGATGAAGACCAACAAGCCCTTCCTGGTACAAACCTACCGCCGCAATATGGGCGGTGGCCGCTTTGACCTGATGAAGAACTATTCGGCGCCCATCATGGTGCAGGGCAGGCAGTGGGGCGTGCTGCGCATCATGGTCAAGGTGCGATGAACTGGCCGTGCAGGGCGGGAACACGGTTTTCCGGCTTGCGCTGGCTTGAAGTCCGCGGGTTGATCCATTAACGTGTCACACCAACGGGCAGGCCTTGTGCCTGCTTTTTTTACTCAGACTCCGGATTTCCTCATGACGCCCAAACCCTTCCCCAGCATCAGTGTGATGGCGGTATTGCGCATCGCCGTGCTGGGCCTGCTCATCCTGTCCTGCATCAAGGTGATCCAGCCCTTTCTGGGAGCGCTGACCTGGGCGGCCATCATTGCCATCTCCGCCTGGCCGCTGTTCACCCGCCTGCGGCTGCGCCTGAATGGCCGCGCCAAGCTGGCGGCCATCCTGATTGTCGGCGGGCTGTCACTGACGCTGGCCATTCCCATCGGGCTGATGGCGCTGACGCTGGCCGATACCATACCGCAGCTCACCAATATGTCGCGTGATCTCACCAGCTTTCATCTGCCGGATGCGCCCAACTGGGTGAGCACCCTGCCGCTGGTGGGCGACAGCCTGCACAAGTTCTGGCTGAGCGTGCAGGCCGACCTGCCCGGTTTCATCGACAAAATCCGCCCGGCCATCAACAAGGCGGCGCTGTGGGCGCTGGAGGGCGGCGCCTCGGCCAGCCTCAGCATGCTGGAAATCGTGCTGGCCATCGTCATCGCCGGCCTGTTGCTGATCAATGGCGACAAGCTGTGGGACGGTGCCGAACTGGCCATCAGCAAGCTGGGCGGCGCCACGGCGGACGAGCTGCCGGAAGTCATCGCCCGCACCATCCGCAGCGTCACCACCGGCGTGGTGGGCACCGCGCTGGCGCAGACCGTGCTATGCGTGATCGGCCTGCTGATCGCCGGCGTGCCCGGCGCGCTGGTACTGGGCTTTCTGTGCTTTATCGTGGCGGTGGCGCAGCTGCCTACCCTGCTGATCTGGCTGCCGGCGGCACTGTGGGTGTTCTACACCGGCCAGACCGGGCTGGGCATCTTCCTGCTGGTATGGGGTTTCCTGCTGGTCAACACCATCGACAATGTGCTCAAGCCGCTGCTGATCAGCCAGGGCGCACAGATGCCGCTGTCCATCATTTTCATGGGGGTGATCGGCGGCCTGCTGGCCTGGGGCCTGCTGGGCTTGTTCATCGGCCCCACCCTGCTGGCGGTGGGCTTTACCTTGTTCCAGCACTGGCTGCGCCCGGAGAATTACCCGGAGCATGCCGAGGAGTCCGAGCCCCCATACGATGAACAGGAAGAGCATCAGTCCTGAAATGCGCAAAGGCATGCCATGCAAACCTTGGTCATGACATCCAAAATCGACCTGTGGCTGGTGGCGGTAGCCGTAATGGCCACGGCCATGGTAGTGGTGGCTGCGACTCGTGCTCCGCTGGCTGATACCGGAAAAATTCTGGGCATCCTGCTGAGCGGCATACCACTGCTGCTGTTGCTGTGGTATCCGCTTAGCAATACCCAGTACACGCTGGATAAGCAAAGCCTGATGGTGTGCAGTGGCTTGTTCCGCTGGAACATCCCGGTCTCTGCCATCAAAAGCGTCACGCCAAGCCGGGACATGTCCTCGGCACCTGCGCTATCACTAGACCGGCTGCTGATTCGTTATTCCCAGGATGGTCAGGCCAAGAGCATCCTGATTTCCCCGCTGGACCAGACTTTGTTCATGCAAAGACTGGACACGCTGAGATCGCAATCATCCCCAGCAGCAAACTGACTCTGCCTGACCTGACATGGCCTGCACACCGCAGCAGTCCATGACAGTAGTCAGCCCGGTCATCAGGTCCGGGCTGACAGTCCAGCATCCAGTCTTACAGCAGTTCCAGCGCCACCGCCGTAGCCTCGCCACCACCAATGCACAGGCTGGCCACGCCGCGCTTGCCACCGTGCTGGCGCAAGGCTGCCAGCAGCGTCACCATCACCCGCGCGCCGGATGCGCCGATGGGATGGCCCAGCGCACAGGCACCACCATGCACGTTCACCTTGTCATGCGGCAGGCCCAGGTCCTGCATGGCTGCCATGGTGACCACGGCAAAGGCTTCGTTGATTTCAAACAGGTCGACATCGCTCACCGTCCAGCCGGTCTTGGCCAGCAGCTTGCGGATGGCCCCCACCGGCGCGGTGGTGAACAGGCCCGGTTCCTGGGCGTGGGTAGCGTGGGCCAGCAGCCGTGCCAGCGGCTTGAGACCGCGGCGGGCGGCTTCGCTGGCGGTCATCAACACCAGCGCGGCGGCTCCGTCGGAAATGGAGCTGGAATTGGCGGCAGTCACCGTGCCGTCCTTGCGGAAAGCCGGCTTGAGGCTGGCAATCTTGTCGAGGCGGGCCTTGAGCGGCTGCTCGTCGATATCCAGCGCCTGCTCGCCGGTTTTGCCAGCCACCAGCACCGGAGTGATTTCCTCGCGGAAACGGCCTGCGGCAATCGCCTCCTGCGCACGGGTAAGCGAGGCGATGGCAAAGGCGTCCTGCGCCTCGCGGCTGAAGCCGTACTCGGCGGCACAGTTTTCGGCAAACACCCCCATCAGCTTGCCCTTGTCGTAGGCATCCTCCAGGCCGTCCAGAAACATGTGGTCCTTGATTTCGCCATGCCCCAGCCGCAGGCCGCCACGTGCCTTGGGAATCAGATAAGGCGAATTGCTCATGCTTTCCATGCCACCGGCCACCATCACGCTGGCCGCACCGGCCAGCAGCAGGTCGTGCGCCAGCATGGCGGCCTTCATGCCGGAGCCGCACATCTTGTTGATGGTGGTACAGCCTGCGGCCAATGGCAGGCCGGCGCCCAGCGCGGCCTGGCGGGCCGGGGCCTGTCCCTGGCCGGCGGGCAGCACGCAGCCCATGATCACCTCGTCGACATCCTCGGCAGCCACACCGGCCCGCTCCACTGCCGCGCGAATGGCGGCGGTGCCCAGCTGGCTGGCGGTCTGTCCGGCAAACATGCCCTGAAAGCCGCCCATGGCGGTACGGGCCATGCCCACAATGACAATCGATTCTTGCTGTTGCATTTGCGTTTTCCTTCCTGAATGGCTTGCTTGCCCGGCTAATGTCTTCTGTCTTCAAACTGCCTGTTTGCCCAGTGCTTTTTCGCACTGGCTGCGGATCTGGCCGATCTCGCCCAGCACCACGCGGATATCGTCCAGCTGTTCCTGTAATTGCTGTTCCTTGCGGCTGAGAATGCGGATGAATTCGCGCAGCTGCGGTTCGTCGTTGCTGGCGGCATCGTACAAATCAAACAGCTCGCGGATTTCCAGCAAGGACAGGCCGATGCGCTTGCCACGCAAAATCAGCATCAGCCTTACCCGGTCGCGCCGGCTGTAGATACGGCGCTGCCCTGCCCGCTGCGGCTCCAGCAAGCCCTGGTCTTCGTAGAAGCGGATGGTGCGCGTGGTGACATCAAATTCGCGTGCCAGCTCGCTGATGCTAAAAGTGTGTTCGGCCATCTGCCGCTTCCCTGTTGTTGTTTTGGCCCTGCATCCAGCCTGTGGCAAGGGCGGATTGCGCCGCTGCCCTGCTTTCTCTTCCCTGATGGCTGATTGTTGATTGACGTTGACGTAAACGTCAAGTTATTGTGATAAAAACAACGCAGGAGAAACGCAGATGAGCATCCTCAACATCGCCGTCGTCGGTGCCGGCACCATGGGCAACGGCATTGCCCAGGTTTTTGCCATGCATGGCTTTGACGTGAAACTGGCCGACGTCAATGAGCCCGCCCTGCACAAGGGGCTGGCCGCCATCCGCAACAGCCTCAGCCGCATGGCCAAGAAAGGCAGCATTGCCGAAGCCGACATCGCCGGCATCCTGGCGCGCATCCACCCCACCACCCTGCTGGCCGAGCTGGCCGACCGCGATCTGGTCGTCGAAGCCGCCACCGAAAACCCGGCGATCAAGGAGTCCATCTTCCGCGAACTGGGCAGCGTGGTGCGGCCGGATGCCATTCTGGCGTCCAACACCTCGTCCATCTCGCTCACCCGCATTGCCGCCTGGGTGCCGCAGCCGGAACGGGTGGTGGGCATGCACTTCATGAACCCGGTGCCCTTGATGCAACTGGTGGAAATCATCCGTGCCATCCAGACCGCCGACCACACTTACCAGAAAGTATTCGAGCTGGCCGTGGCACTGGGCAAGACTCCGGTGACGGTGAAGGACGGCCCGGGTTTTGTCTCCAACCGCATCCTGATGCCGATGATCAACGAAGCGGCCTTCGCCCTGTTCGAAAACCTGGCCACGGCGGAAGACATCGATACCGTGATGAAACTGGGCATGAACCACCCCATCGGCCCTTTGGCACTGGCCGACCTGATTGGCCTGGACACCTGCCTGTCCATCATGGACATCCTCTACAGCGAATTCCGCGACAGCAAATACCGCGCCTGCCCGCTGCTGGTACAGCTGGTGGCGGCCGGCCAGCTGGGGCGCAAGAGTGGCAAGGGTTTTTATCACTACGACTGACATACCAAGACGGCACACAAGCCGCCAAGCACAGGAGAGTTGCAGATGAAACAGGCTGTTCCTAGCGTCAAGCTGTTGATCAACGGTGAATTTGTCGAATCGCGCAGCCAGGAGTGGCGCGACATCATCAACCCGGCCACACAAGAAGTGCTGGCACGGGTACCGATGGCCACGGCAGAAGAAGTAGAAGCCGCTGTCGCCAGCGCCAAAACCGCCTTTGCCAGCTGGAAGAAAACCCCCATCGGCAGCCGCGCCCGGATTTTCCTCAAGTACCAGCAACTGATTCGCGAGCACATGAAGGAACTGGCCGCGCTGCTGACGGCAGAACAGGGCAAAACCCTGGCCGATGCCGAGGGCGATATCTTCCGTGGGCTGGAAGTGGTGGAACACGCCGCCAGCATTGGTAATCTGCAACTGGGCGAATACGCCGAAAACGTGGCCGGCGGCGTGGATACCTACACCGTGCAACAGCCGCTGGGCGTGTGCGCCGGCATCACCCCCTTCAACTTCCCGGCGATGATTCCGCTGTGGATGTTCCCGATGGCCATTGCCACCGGCAATACCTTTGTGCTGAAACCGTCCGAGCAGGACCCGATGGTGACCATGCGGCTGGTGGAGCTGGCCTTGCAGGCTGGTATCCCGGCTGGGGTGCTGAATGTGGTGCATGGCGGCGAAGCGGTGGTGAATGCCATTTGTGACCACCCGGATATCAAGGCCATCTCTTTTGTCGGCTCCAGCCGCGTCGGCACCCACGTTTACCACCGCGCCAGCCTGGCTGGCAAGCGCGTGCAATGCATGATGGGTGCCAAGAACCACGCCATCGTGCTGCCGGATGCCAACAAGGAACAGGCGCTGAACCAGCTGACCGGCGCGGCATTCGGCGCAGCTGGCCAGCGTTGCATGGCCTTGAGCGTGGCAGTGCTGGTGGGTGAGGCGCGCAACTGGATTCCAGACCTGGTGGCCAAGGCCAAGTCCCTGCGCGTGGGCGCAGGCAAGGACAATCCGGACCTGGGCCCGCTGATTTCCTGCGCGGCCCGTGAGCGAGTGACTAGCCTGATTGCCAAGGGCGTGGCCGAAGGCGCGGTATTGGAACTGGATGGCCGGGAAGTTCACGTGGATGGCTACCCGGACGGCAACTTTGTCGGCCCCAGCATTTTCTCCGGCGTTAGCACCGACATGGCCATCTATCAGCAAGAAATCTTTGGGCCGGTGCTGTGCCTGCTGGCCGTGGACACACTGGATGAGGCCATTGCCATCATCAATGCCAACCCCAATGGCAACGGTACCGCCATCTTCACCCAGAGCGGCGCTGCCGCACGGCGCTTCCAGGAAGACATCGATGTCGGTCAGGTCGGCATCAATGTACCCATTCCGGTGCCGGTGCCGCTGTTCAGCTTTACCGGCTCGCGCGGCTCCAAGCTGGGCGATCTCGGCCCTTACGGCAAGCAGGTCATCCTGTTTTATACCCAGACCAAAACCGTCACCAGCCGCTGGTTCGACGACGAGGCCAGCAGCGGCAAGGTGCACACCACCATTTCGCTGCGCTGAGTTGCGCTGATCAAGGCAGACCGATTCACGTCAGATAAAACAAGACAGCAGCAGGCCGCCCTCCCCCACCGGCCCGGCTGCTGCAAGAGGAGAAACCGACATGGACTTTGCACTCAACGAACAGCAACTGGCCTTCCAGGACAGCGCACGCGACTTTGCCAGCAGCCGCCTGGCGCCGTTTGCCGTCGCATGGGACCTGGAAGAAACCTTTCCGCTGGATACCATCCGTGAAGCCGGTGACATGGGCTTTCTCGGCCTGTACACCCCGGAAATCCACGGCGGGCTGGGCCTGTCGCGGCTGGATTCGGCTATCGTGTTTGAAGAACTGGCCGCCGGCTGCACCTCCACCGCCGCCTATCTCACTATCCACAATATGGTGAGCTGGATGATTGCCAGCTTCGGCAGCGCCACGCTGGCCGGGGAATGGGTGCCACGCATGGTGAGCGGCGAAGTGCTGGGCAGCTATTGCCTGACCGAGCCGGGTGCCGGCTCCGATGCCGCCTCACTCAAGACCCGCGCCGAGAAAAAGGGCGAAGTCTATGTGCTGAACGGCAGCAAGATGTTCATCTCCGGCGCCGGCAGCACCGATGTGCTGGTGGTGATGGCCCGCACCGGCGGCCCCGGCCCCAAAGGCGTGTCGGCCTTTGTGGTGCCCGCCAATGCACCCGGCGTGCAGTACGGCAAGAAGGAAAAGAAAATGGGCTGGAACAGCCAGCCCACCCGCGCCATCACCTTCGACAATGTGGAAATTCCGGCAGGCAACCTGCTGGGCGAAGAAGGCATGGGCTTTGCCTATGCCATGAAGGGGCTGGATGGTGGCCGCATCAATATCGCCACCTGCGCCGTGGGCACCGCCCAGGCCGCGCTGAATGCCGCACAGCGCTATGTGCAGGAACGGCAGCAGTTCGGCCAGCCGCTGGCCGACTTCCAGACCGTGCAGTTCCGCCTGGCCGACATGCTGACCGAGCTGGTGGCCGCACGGCAGATGGTGCGTCTGGCAGCGTTCAAGCTGGACAGCGGCAGCACCGACGCCAGCGCCTACTGCGCCATGGCCAAGCGCTTTGCCACCGATCTGTCATTCAATGTCGCCAATAATGCCTTGCAGCTGTTTGGCGGCTATGGCTACCTGAAGGACTTCCCGCTGGAACGCCATGTCCGCGATGCCCGCGTGCACCAGATTCTGGAAGGCACCAACGAGGTGATGCGCATGATAATCGCCCGGCAGTTGCTGAAAGACGGCGCGCTGGAGAACCTCCGTTGAGAACCTCCATGCACCCTGTTTGTGTGGTGCATGTTGCAATACAGGATTGATGTTGACGACGCAGCCACGGCCCCGGCAAACCAAACCGGCATCCGCGACGCGGATTCAGGACAGCAAAGATCGTATACAGACTGTAGGTACTACTTACCAATGATCGGGAACGCCATGACACATTACGCGCATCTGCAAGTGGAAATACGCGGCCACACCGCCCAGGTCACCATTAACAACCCGCCAGCCAATACCTGGAACCGCGCCAGCCTGAATGCGCTCAAGCAACTGGTGGCAGACCTGAACGCGGACGACAACATCTACGCGCTGGTGATCACCGGCAGCGGCAGCAAGTTCTTCTCCGCCGGGGCCGATCTCAACCTGTTTGCCGACGGCAACAAGCTGGTGGCCACCGAAATGACCATGCTGTTCGGTGAAGCCTTCGAAGCACTGGCGGCCTTCCGTGGCGTCAGCATTGCCGCCATCAACGGCTATGCCATGGGCGGCGGGCTGGAATGCGCGCTGGCCTGTGACATCCGCATTGCCGAAGTCCAGGCGCAAATGGCGCTGCCGGAAGCCGCGGTCGGCCTGCTGCCCTGCGCTGGCGGCACCCAGCAGCTGCCGTGGCTGGTGGGTGAAGGCTGGGCCAAGCGCATGATTCTGTGTGGCGAGCGGGTGGATGCCGACACCGCCGAGCGCATCGGTCTGGTGGAAGAAGTAGTCGGCCAGGGCCAGGCGCTGGAAGCCGCGCTCAAGCTGGCGGAAAAAGTAGCACGGCAGTCGCCCTCCTCGGTCAAGGTGTGCAAACAGCTGGTGCAGCGCGCCCGCATCGAACCGCCCGGCTATAACCTGATTCACGAGCGCGAGCAGTTCATCAAGCTGTTCGATACCGCCGACCAGCAAGAAGGCGTGCAAGCCTTTCTGGCCAAGCGCAGCCCGCAATGGCACAACCGCTGACAGGAGCCGCCATGCACGATGCCGTGTTGTTTGAAGAAGTCCGCTGTGCCGATGGCAAGCGCCTGGGCATTGCCACCCTCAACAGCGAAAAATCACTGAATGCGCTGACGCTGCAGATGATTCGCCTGCTGCAGCCGCAACTGGCCGCCTGGGAAGCCGACCCCGATATCGCCGCCGTGCTGCTGCGCGGTGCTGGCGAAAAGGCCTTTTGCGCGGGTGGCGATGTGCGTGCCCTGCGCGAAGCACTGCTGAGCGATGACAGCCATCCGCAGCCGCAGGCGCTGGAGTTTTTCCGCGAAGAATACACGCTGGACTACCACATCCACTGCTATGCCAAGCCGCTCATCGTGTGGGGCCACGGCATCGTGATGGGTGGCGGGCTGGGGCTGATGGCCGGGGCCAGCCACCGCGTGGCCACCAGTGCCACCCGCATTGCCATGCCGGAAATCACCATCGGCCTGTATCCGGATGTAGCCGGCAGCTGGTTTCTGCAACGCATGCCCGCCCGCGTCGGCCTGTTCCTCGGCCTGACCGGCGCACCGCTCAACGCCCACGATGCGCTGATCTGCAATCTGGCCGATCACGTACTGGCCACCGATGCCTGGCCACAGCTGCTGGAGCAGCTGCAGCAGCAATACTGGGACGCCGATGCAGCCACCCGTCACGCCCAGGTTTCCGCCCTGCTCAGCCAGCTGGAACAGGCCGCACGCCACAGCCTGCCGGCTTCCAATGTGCAGCCCAATCTGCTGACCATTCATCAGCTGATGAGCATGGGCGATCTGGCCAGCGTGGCCGATGCCCTGGGCACGCAACAGTTCGACGACGACTGGCTGGCCAGCGCGGCCAAAAACTTCCGTCACGGCTGCCCGGTATCCGCCGCCGTGACCTGGGAAATCTTCCAGCGCGCCCGCCACCTGTCGCTGGCTGAAGCACTGCGCATGGAGCTGATCCTGTCGCTCAACTTCTGCCACAAGCCGGACTTCCGCGAAGGCGTGCGCGCACTGCTGGTGGACAAGGACAGGCAGCCGCAATGGCATTACCGCCAATTGGCCGACATCCCGCAGGACTGGGTGGACAGCCACTTTGTGGCGCCGTGGCCGGCAGATCAGCACCCGCTGGCTGCCCTGCGCTAAGCAATACACAACAGGAGAGACGCAATGACACACATCGCCTTCATCGGCCTGGGCAATATGGGCGGGCCAATGGCGCTCAATCTGGTGGCCAAGGGTTTTAGCGTCGCCGCTTTCGATTTGTCCGCCGACGCGCTGGCCAGACTGCAAACCGCCGGTGCCCGTGCCGCCAGCAGCGCGCTGGACGCCGCGCAAGGGGCCAGCGTGGTGATTTCCATGCTGCCTGCCGGCAAGCATGTGCAGGCACTGTATCTGGGCGAGCAAGGGCTGTTTGCCAGCCTGCCGGCAGGTACGCTGGTAATTGACTGCAGCACCATTGCCGCCAGCGATGCACGCAAGGTGGCCGATGCTGCCACCGCAGCGGGCCTGCGCATGCTGGATGCGCCGGTGTCCGGCGGCACCGCCGGGGCCGCTGCCGGTACGCTCACCTTTATTGTCGGTGGTGCAGAAGCAGACCTGGCCGAAGCACGCCCACTGCTGGAAGCCATGGGCAAGAACATCTTCCATGCCGGAGGCAACGGCGCGGGCCAGACGGCGAAAATCTGCAACAACATGCTGCTGGGCATCCTGATGGCAGGTACCGCCGAGGCGCTGGCGCTGGGGGTGAAGAACGGGCTGGACCCGAAAGTGCTGTCCGACATCATGAGCAAGAGCTCTGGCCGCAACTGGGCGCTGGAGCTGTACAACCCCTGGCCGGGCGTGATGGACACCGCCCCGGCCAGCCGTGGCTATAGCGGCGGTTTCATGACCGCGCTGATGCTGAAAGACCTGGGCCTGGCCGAAACCACAGCGCTGGACAGCCATGCCACCACGCCACTGGGCACGCTGGCGCGCAATCTGTACGAGAGCCATGCAGCAGCCGGCCACGGCCAGCTGGATTTTTCCAGCATCCTGCAATATTTCCAGCCGCAAGACTGAGTCCGTTTTCTTGTCTGTCCCGGCCCGGCTTTATGCCGGGCCCAGGCTGCTGGCAACGTAATGTGATGCGATGGCACTGGACCCAGCAAAGCTGGGCCACCCGACCAAGCACTCGATTCCGCAGCCTTTCCATCTAATCCCCATCCCCCCGCCCTTTCCCTGAAAGGGAGCCTCGCTTTCTTTTCAGAAAGCGAGAGGGGCTTGTCAATAATCGGCGCCCGGCTTTATGCCGGGCTTTTTGCATCCGGCGTATTCACACAAGGCAGTTTGGCCGGTTGCCATGCGCGGGCGAAACCATGTCATCAGGATGAGGTCCAACGCCCTTCATGACGACGTATACAACCGCTCAGGAAACCAGCCATGAAAACCAGACAACTGCTTGCCACCACCCTGCTGCTGGCCGCTGCCAGCCAGGCATCCAGCGCCGCCGGCGTGCTGAATGTATATAACTGGTCCGACTACATTGCCAAGGACACCATTCCCGGCTTTGAAAAACAGACCGGCATCAAGGTGCGCTACGACAACTACGACAGCAATGAAACCCTGCAATCCAAGCTGCTGACCGGCAGCTCCGGCTACGATATTGTCACCCCCACCTCGGACTTCATGGCCAAGCAGATCCAGGCCGGTGCCTTCCAGAAGCTGGACAAGAGCAAGCTGCCCAATCTGCGCAATCTGGACCCGGCACTGATGGCCAAGATAGCCGGGGCTGACCCGGGCAATCTGTATGGCGTTCCCTGGGCCTATGGCACCGACGGCCTGGGCTACAACCTGACCAAGGTGCAGCCGCTGCTGGGCAAGGACACCCCGCTGGATGACTGGGACAATCTGTTCAATCCGCAAAAAGCAGCCAAGCTGAAAGGCTGCGGTATTTCGGTGCTGGATGATGCCAAGGCGGTGTTTGCCACCACCCTGCACTATCTGGGCAAGAATCCCAATAGCCGTAACCCGGCCGACTACCAGGCGGCTTTCCAGACCCTGCAAAAGATCCGCCCCTATATCAAGCGCTTCAGCTCCTCCGGCTATATCAACGAGCTGGCCAATGGCGACATCTGCATGGTGCTGGGCTATTCCGGTGATGTGGTGATTGCCAAGGCGCGCGCGGCCGAAGCCAAACGCCCCTACCAGCTGGCCTATTACATTCCCCAAAGCGGTGCACCGCTGTGGTTTGACGTGATGGTGATTCCCAAGGGAGCCAAGAATGTCGACTCTGCCCTGCAGTGGATCAACTACATGCAAACCCCGCAGGTGAATGCCGGCATCACCAATACCGTGTTCTACCCCACCGCCAATGCGGCGGCACGCAAGTTCGTGAAACCGGAGATTGCCAACGACGCGGCCATCTACCCGCCGCCAGCCCTGATCAACAAGCTGTTCCTGCTGGAGCCGGTACCGGCAGACATCATGCGCCTGCAAAACCGCTTGTGGACGCAGCTGAAAACCGGGCGCTGATCGGCAAGGTCAAGTAAAACAAAAAGGGGCGTAACGCCCCTTTGTCAGTTGTGCCACCCCTCAGTTCAAGCGCGCTCTTGCAAGGTATACCCCGCCGCCGTCAGGGCCTTGCGCCATTCGGCAAGGGCAATCTCCACCAGCTGGCGCTGGCCGGTGAAACCGAAATCGATATGCATCTGCGGGATGGTGTCATTGCCAAAGCTGGGCAGACTGGACAGCTTGAGGGCAGGATAGCGCTGGCTGAAATCCTGCATCAGGGTGATCAGGTCGCCCTCGCGGGCATTCAGCGCAATCACGCCCTGCTCCACGTCCGGGCTGTCATTGAACAGATGGCGGTACTGCTCATCCAGCACCCATTCGATCATTGGCCAGGCCATGGCCGGGAAGCCCGGCACGAAATGCACATCGCCATGCGAGAAACCGGCAATCTGGTTGACCGGGTTGGGGATGATGCGGCTACCTTGCGGAAACATCGCCATATTGATGCGGTGCGGATAGGCATCCGCACCAAAACGCGCCTCGATCAGCGCACCGGCTTCGGGATGCACCGCCAGTTCCAGGCCCAGCGCCTGCGCCGCGCAAGCGCGGGTATGGTCGTCCGGGGTGGCGCCAATACCGCCAAAGCTGAACACCACATCACCACCGGCAAAGGCACGCTCCAGCGTGGCACGGATACGGGCCGGATCATCGCCCACATAGTCAGCCCATGCCAGATTCAGGCCCCGCGCCGCCAGAATGCGGATCAAGGCCTGCAGATGCTTGTCCTGGCGCTTGCCGGACAGCAGTTCGTCACCAATGATGATGGCACCGATTTTCACGTACTCACCTCGTCAAATCAGGGCTGCGCAGCCGGCTGATCCGCCTGGCCATGCAGCCAGCCGCGCGCCTTGTAGAAAAAAATCCCCAGCCACTCGCGCAAGGCAGAGTGGCACTCCTGCATGGCCCGGCCCGCAGGCAGATACCAGGCCAGCCCCCCGCCATCATAGCGGACAAAACCGGTGGGTGCGGGCAACACTTGCAAACCTTCCGCAGTAAAAAACGGCAAGGCACGGCGCAGATGCCAGCCCTGGCTGACCAGCACGATGCGCCCGATGCCATCCTTTTTCAGCAGGCGGGCACTGTAGCGGGCATTTTCCAGCGTGGTATTGGACTGCATTTCCACCCAGCGCACCGGCAGGCCGTAATCCTGCTGCAAGGTACGCGCCATCACCTCGCCTTCCGGCTCGCCGCCCAGCGGGGAGCCACCGGTCACCAGCAAGGGCAGCTGGCTGCGCCTTGCCAGCCAGGCGGCGTAGCGCAGGCGGCCGAGCGTATCGGCTGCGGGTTCGTTACGGCCATATTCGGGTGCCGGTTTCTTGCCGCCACCCAGCACCACGATGGCCTGCGCCTGCTGCCATTGACTGGCGGTGATGGGAGGATATTGCTCGAGACCGGCGCTCAGCCACATGGCCGTGCGCGGAATGGACAGGCCATAGGCCAGCAACAGGCCGCCCAGCAGCAGCAGCCAGCCGGCCAGCGGGCGCCTGCGCAACAGCAGCGCACCGGCCAGTATCGGCAGCATGAACAGCAGCGGCGGCAATAAAAAGGCCCCGAAGAGCTGGTGAACCAGTACTTCGGGGCTAATCGTTGCTGTCATTGAAGACTCTTTTGCTTACTCGCCGAGGTAGGCGTTACGCACGCGTTCGTCGTCGAGCAATTCGCGCGCCGGACCACCCATGGTGATACGGCCGCTTTCCATCACATAACCGCGCTGCGACACTTCCAGGGCCAGCTTGGCGTTCTGCTCCACCAGCAGCATGGTCACGCCTTCCTTGGCAATCATCTGGATGATTTCGAAAATCTTTTCCACGATGATCGGTGCCAGACCCATGGACGGCTCGTCCAGCAGCAAGAGCTTGGGCTTGGACAGCATGGCGCGGCCCATGGCCACCATTTGCTGTTCGCCACCGGACAGGGTGCCGGCCAGCTGCTTGTAACGCTCTTTCAGGCGCGGGAACAGCTCGTACACGCGTTCGATTTCGCTCTGGATCGCCGCCTTGTCATTGCGGTAGTAGGCGCCCATTTGCAGGTTTTCTTCCACGGTCAGCTTGCTGAAGATGCCGCGACCTTCCGGCACCATCACCAGACCATGACGCACATAGTCATAGGAAGGAATGGTGCCGTTCAGCTTACCATCATAAGTGATGCTGCCACCGGAGGGCTTGACCATGCCGATCAGGGTTTTCAGGGTGGTGGTCTTGCCAGCGCCGTTGGCACCGATCAGGGTCACCAGTTCGCCCTGGTCAATATGGAAATCGATCCCCTTGACAGCCTGGATGCCGCCGTAGGCCACTTGCAGGTTTTTAACTTCTAAGAGACTCATGCGTGTGCCGCTCCCAAATAAGCCTCAATCACTTTCGGGTTTCTGCGTACTTCTTCCGGGATGCCTTCGGCAATCTTCTTGCCGTAGTCCAGCACCGCGATACGGTCACACAGGCCCATCATGAGCTTGACGTCGTGTTCAATCAGCAAAACCGTGGTGCCGCTCTTGGCAATCTTGCTCATCAGTTCCTTGAGCGACTCGGTTTCACGCGGGTTCATGCCGGCGGCCGGCTCGTCCAGTGCCAGCAGCTTGGGCTCGGTGGCCAGCGCACGGGCAATTTCCAGACGGCGCTGGTGGCCGTAGGACAGGTTGCGGGCACGCTCGTTGGCCACGTCGGTGATGCCAACGTATTCCAGCAGCTCCCAGGCCTTGTCGGTAATGGCCTGCTCTTCGGCACGGGTACGGCGGTCACGCAATACCGCGCCCAGCGCACCGGCCTTGGAACGGATGTGGCGACCCACCATCACGTTTTCCAGCGCGGTCATTTCGGCAAACAGGCGAATGTTCTGGAAGGTACGGGCAATCCCGGCTTCCACCACGATGTGCGGCTTGGCCTGGAACAGGTTCTTGCCGTCGAAGGTGAAGGAGCCTTCGTCCGGCACGTACAGCCCGGTCAGCACGTTGAACAGGGTGGTCTTGCCGGCGCCATTGGGGCCGATCAGACCGTAGATCTCACCCTTGTTGATGGTGAGGCCGACGCCGCTCAGCGCGTGCAAGCCACCAAAACGCTTGTTGATGCCTTCGATTTTCAGCAGTACTTCAGCCATGACTTAACCTTTCTGCGCCGCCGCTTCTTTGGCGTCCTTGAACTCAGCCTTGCGGCGTTTGGACGGCAGCATGCCTTCCGGACGAACCAGCATCATCACCACCATGGCAATGCCGAACAGCAGCATGCGGGCATTTTCCGGGTCGATCAGCATGCGACCCATGGTCTTCATCTGCAGCGGGCCAATCACGTCACGCAGGATTTCCGGCGCAATGGTCAGCACCACGGCCCCCAGGATCACACCGGCGATATTACCCATGCCGCCCAGTACGATCATGGCCAGAATCATGATGGATTCGAGCAGGCTGAAGGATTCCGGCGAAACAAAGCCCTGGAAGGCAGAGAACAGGCCACCGGCCACACCACCGGACAGCGCGCCCAGTGCAAAAGCCAGCAGCTTGATGTTGCGGATGTTGATGCCCATGGCGGAAGCCGCCACCTGGTCTTCACGCAGTGCCACCCAGGCACGGCCGATACGGGAGTGCTGCAGGCGGGAAGCCATGATCACCACCAGCACGGTCAGTACCAGGAACAGGTAGTAGTACAGGTAAACCGGCGGCAGGCTCAGGCCGAACAGGTTGATCGGACTGCCCAGATCGACACCCCCCACGTGGATGGGGTCGATCAGGTTGATCCCTTGCGGGCCGTTGGTGATGTTGATCGGCGCATTCAGGTTGTTCATGAAAATACGCACGATTTCACCGAAACCCAGCGTCACGATAGCCAGATAGTCACCCTTCAGGCGCAGTACCGGAGTACCGAGCAAAATGCCGAAGAAGGCGGCAAACAGCGCACCCAGCGGAATGGTGACATAGAAAGGCCAGTGAATGCCGAAGTGCGGCGAACCCAGCAGCGCGTAGGTGTAGGCACCCACGGCATAGAAGGCGATGAAGCCCAGGTCGAGCAGGCCGGCAAAGCCCACCACGATGTTCAGGCCCAGCGCCAGCATCACGTACAACAGCGCAAAGTCGACGATACGTACCCAGGAATTACCCAGTGCGCCGCCTACCACGAAGGGCAGTACGCACAGGGCAATGCCGCAGGCAATGAACAGCCCGAGTTTTTTGGAATCGAGTGCCTTGGTCATATTATTTCTCCCCCGGATCAGGCACGGTCAGCCATCTTTTCGCCCAGCAAGCCGGACGGACGGAAAATCAGCACCAGGATCAGCACCATGAAGGCAAAGATGTCCTGATAGTTGGAACCCAGGAAACCACCGGTCAGCTGGCCGATATAGCCGGCACCCAGGCTTTCGATGATGCCCAGCAGGATACCGCCGGCCACCGCACCACCCAGATTGCCGATACCACCCAGCACCGCAGCGGTAAACGCCTTCAGGCCGATCATGAAGCCCATGTAGTAGTGGGCTTGCGAGTAGTTGGTGGCAACCATCACACCGGCAATCGCGCCCAGGGCGGAACCCAGCATGAAAGTGGCGGAGATGATGGTGTTGACGTTCACACCCATCAGGCCGGCCACGCTCGGGTTCTGGCTGGTGGCACGCATGGCGCGGCCCAGCTTGGTTTTCTCCACGATCACCAGCAAGCCGGCCATCAGCACCACGCACAACACCACGATCATGACCTGCAGCTTGGTGATGCTGGCACCCATGATGCTGACGGTATCCGAGTTGAGAAGGTCAGGGAAAGGAATGTAGTTGCGGCCCCAGATCAGGATGGCCACCTGTTGCAGCGTGATGGACAGACCGATCGCGGTAATCAGCGGGGCCAGACGTTGTGCGCCACGCAGCGGACGGTAGGCCACGCGCTCGATGACGAAACCGAGCAAGGCGCAAGCCGGAATGGCCACCAGCGTACCGATCAGTACGATGGCCCAGCCCGGCAGGTCTACGCCGGAATGCATCAGCGTAGAAACAACGGTAATGCATACCATGGCACCAAACATCACGACTTCGCCATGGGCGAAGTTGATGAGCCCCATGATCCCGTACACCATGGTGTAACCCAGCGCGATCAGCGCATAGATACTACCAAGTACCAGACCATTGAGGATCTGTTGGATAAAAATGTCCACGTGGGAGATCTCCTTTGATTAAACGACCCAGCAGCTTGTAGGGCTTACCCTCTTCTTATGCCACCTGTAGTTGTATAGCCTGTCTTATCGAACCATTTTTCTGGTTTCTGTCTGACAGCCGCACGGATTATGCGTGTGGATTCAATCGACTGTCAATCTTAAAAACCAGCAAAAAACAGCCAAAAAGCAAATCATTTAAAAACTTTGCATGTTATTGATTTTATTGATTTTTTTCAGGACATAACGCTGCGCCGCAACAAGATAAAATTGGATATCTTCGCTGCGCCGCGCCACACCCGTCCAAGCATGCATTTTCACATTTTTGACATGTTTCCCCTTGATATTCTTCGTTTTCGAAAAGATATGTTCATTCATATTCCAAAGTGAACATAGAATTTTCGCAGTCATTCGAATGTATACAATCTTCGGGATACAATCCAAAGCATGACACTAAGGCATGGCTGACGAGAAAATTCTCATGGCTGTGCAGTCATCCTGATGTTTCCATCGCGACAAAACCCACTCCACGCCCCCCTAGAGCAAAAGTCGGGCCAGATTTTTAGCCGGAAAAAGCCCGGCCCTGCCCCATAATGCGGCAGAAATCTCCCGGACGCCCCAAAAAGAATCCTGGGCGCACCGCCGCAGCCATCCCACCGCCAGCGCCACCATGAACAAAGCCACCCGCAGGTGGCTTGGTTCGGCAGCAGAGGGGCGACAAATCTGCCACCCTGCCTGCTAGACCCGCTGGAAGGGGTAGACCGAACCCAGGCGTAGAATCTGCGTCAGTTCGTCCAGCGCGCCACGGCACTCGTCCAGCAGCGCCGGATCAGCCAGATCATCACCGCTCAGGCGGTCGCGGTAATGCTTGTCCACCCAGTTGTTCAAGCTCATGAACAGCTGCTCGCTCATCAGTACGCCCTGGTTGACCGCGGCGATCTCCGCGGCCGACAGTGCCACGCGCAAACGCAGGCAGGCCGGGCCGCCGCCGTTCTGCATGGATTGTTTCAGGTCGAACACGCGGATTTCATTGATCGGGCCGCCGCTGGACGTCATCTTTTGCAGATAGCTCCATACGCGCTCGATGTTGCGGCACTCTTCCGGCACCACGATGATCATGCTGCCATCGGGCTTGGACAGCAGCTGGCTGTTGAACAGATAGCTCTTTACCGCCTCGGTCACGCTGACTTCGGCATCCGGCACTTCCACCGGGACAAACTGCCCGCCCACGGCAGCCAGCTTGCGCGACAGCTCTTCCAGCACCCTGCCCTGCTGCAGGAAGGACTTTTCATGGTGGAACAGCACATTGCGGTTGCCCACCGAAATCACGTCATTGTGGAAGACCCCGGCATCGATGGTGGCCGGGTCTTGCTGGGCATACACCACGCCGGATTCCGCCAAACCATGCAGCCGGGCCACGGCCTGGCAGGCTTCCAGCGTCTGCCGCGCCGGGAAGCGCTGCGGTGCCGGATAACGCCCATCAAAAGCAGCGGCACCGAACACAAAGAACTCCACCCCGGCCGCGTCATATTCGGCACAGAAGCGGGTATGGTTGGCCGCACCCTCATCGCCAAAGTGCATTTGTGCCGGCAAGGCTTCGTGCACCATGAAATGCTGCTCATCGGCAAACATCGCCTGCAGCAAGCGGCGGGTAGTGGGATGCTCGATGGAGCGGTGGAACTTGTTGTTCAGATTAGCCGGGGTAAAGTGCACCCGTTTGTCCGCGGTATCGCCAGACGGGCTGACCGTGGCGGCATTGGCCGTCCACATGCAGGAGGCCGACGAAGCTGCCGCCAGAATGGCCGGGGCTTCCTTGGCGGCGCGGGCCACCACTTCGCCGTCCGTGCCGGAAAAACCCAGGCGGCGCAGGCTGGCCACATCCGGACGCTCATGCGGAGCCAGCACGCCCTGCTTGAAGCCCAGGTCGTGCAGCGCCTTCATCTTGGC
Organism: Aquitalea magnusonii; assembly: GCF_003202035.1. Classification (GTDB taxonomy): domain Bacteria; phylum Pseudomonadota; class Gammaproteobacteria; order Burkholderiales; family Chromobacteriaceae; genus Aquitalea; species Aquitalea magnusonii. Next base: position 50,209 of record NZ_QJKC01000006.1, read on the forward strand.
CAGGCCCTGCTTGGCCGCCAGCTTGGGGTTGGACACGGCCTTGGTATTGCTGGTGGAAGCCACATTGCCAAAGGATAGGCCGCTGTAGTTGTGCGTCGGCCCAACCAGGCCGTCAAAATTCACTTCGTAGGCGTTCACAGTGTAATCCCCGGAGAAAGTTGGGCAGGCACGGTCAGGCTGTCGCATTCCAGCGAGGCTACCGGGTAAGCGCAGTAATCCGCAGCATAGTAGGCACTGGGGCGATGGTTGCCAGAGGCACCGATGCCACCAAACGGGGCGGCACTGGAGGCGCCGGTCAGCGGCTTGTTCCAGTTGACCACGCCAGCGCGGCTTTCCAGCAGATAACGTTCGTACAGATCGCGGCTGTCCGACAGCACACCACCAGCCAGGCCAAAGCGGGTGTCGTTGGCAATGGCGATGGCCTCGTCAAAGTCGGCATAGCGGATGACTTGCAGCAAGGGGCCGAAGAATTCTTCATCCGGACGATCTACCGCGGTGCTGTCGATGATGCCGGGCGACAGCATGGCGGCATCCGGCGTCAGGCGACGCATTTCCAGCAGACTCTTGCCACCGTTTTCCAGCAGCCAGGCCTGGGCCTTGAGCAGGGCTTCGGCAGCGGCGTTGGAAATTACCGCGCCCATGAAGGGTGCCGGTTGTTCGTCGTACTTGCCCACCTTGAGCTTGGCGGTGACCTCAACCAACCGCGCCAGCAGCGCATCACCCCAGGCACCTTGCGGCAGCAGCAGACGGCGCGCGCAAGTGCAGCGCTGACCGGCCGACACGAATGCCGACTGGATGATGTGATGCACGGCGGCATCGACATCGGCCACGTCTTCCACGATCAGCGGATTGTTACCGCCCATTTCCAGCGCCACGATCTTGTCCGGCTGGCCGCCGAAATTACGGTGCAGCAGTTCGCCAGTGGCCGAGCTACCGGTAAAGAACAGGCCGTCGATACCTTTGTGGCCAGCCAGGGCGATGCCGGTTTCCCGCGCGCCTTGCAGCAGGGCAATCACCCCGGCCGGCAAGCCGGCTTCCACCCACAGGCGGACGGTTTCCTGCGCCGTCCACGGTGTCAGCTCGGACGGTTTGAACAGCACGCAGTTACCGGCCAGCAGCGCCGGGACGATATGGCCATTGGGCAGATGGCCGGGGAAGTTGTAGGGGCCGAACACCGCCACCACGCCATGCGGCTTGTGACGCAACACCGCCTGGGCATCGCCCATGGGTGCGGCGCGCTCGCCGGTACGCTCCTGGTAGGACTTCACCGAGATCTCCACCTTGTTGACCATGGTGGTGACTTCGGTCAGCGCTTCCCACAGCGGCTTGCCGGTTTCCTTGGCGATGATGGTGGCCAGGCCATCCTTGTTGGCCGTCAGCAGCTCGCCAAAGCGGCGGGCGATGGCAATGCGCTGCTCCAGCGCGGTGCGGGCCCAGCTCTTGAAAGCCTGACGCGCATGGGCAACCGCAGCATCCACCTGCGCGGCATCCGCGCCCTGCCCTTGCCAGATGACTTCAGCCGTAGCCGGGTTGGTCTTGCTCAGGGCTGCGCCGGCACCGGCCAGCCATTGTCCGTTGATCAACAGGGTGCTCATACATTCTCCTTGGGCGACAGCGCCACAGCGCGCACATGCTCGCCTTCCTGCACGTTCAGCGCCTGCGCCTGTTCCGGCGTCAGGCAGAATTCATGGGTGGGTGCCGGGGCTTCCGCCAGAATCACCCGGAATCCGGTGAGCGACTGATTCGACACCAGATAATGGCAACGCTCACCTTCGGGCAGCGGGTCCAGTACGCGGGCGGTCACGGTGCGGCTTTCCTTCACCGCGCGGATTTCACTGGTATACGCCTGCACGGTAGGGCCGGCATCAAAGATGTCGACATAGCCTTCGTAACGGAAACCTTCCGACTCCAGCATGGCCACCGCCGGGCGGGTGTTGTCGTGCGTCTTGCCGATCACCGCCTGGGCATCGGCCGGCAGAAAATCCACATACACCGGGTGCTTGGGCATCAGCTCGGCGACAAAGGCTTTCTGGCCAACGCCGGTGAGGTAATCCGCCTGGGCAAAATCGATGGAGAAAAAGTGGCGGCCCAGCCCTTCCCAGAAGGGCGAGCGCCCATCGGCATCGGATACCCCGCGCATTTCCGCCACTACGGTCTTGCCGAACAGCTGCGGGAATTGCGCCAGGAACAGGAAGCGGCTCTTGGACAGCAGGCCGCCATTGCGGTTGGCGCGGAAATCCGGATGCAGGAACAAGGTGCACAGCTCGGAATAACCGGTGTGGTCGTTGGACAGGAACAGGGTTTCGTGACGCGAATACACCCCCAGCTCGTCCGAGGCGTGCACGATGGTGCCCACGCGGTAGTTGTACCAGGGCTCCTTCAGGCCAACCGCGGCTTCCAGTGCGCAGATACCGCCAACCTGGCCGGTTTCACTGTCTTCCAGCACAAATACATAGCCCTGATCGGCGCGGTCCAGCTCGCCGGCAAAGGACAATACCGAGCGGCTGATGCGACGCGACAGCCGCTCTTCGTTCACCGGCAGCGAAGTCAGGCCGACACCGGCACTGCGTGCCAGATTCATCAGGCCGGGCAGATCGCCATGGGCGATGGGACGGATAATCATCATGCTGCTTCTCCTCAGCCTTGCTGCAAACCGACGACGCGCACCGTGTCGCCACTGGCCACACCCAGTGCCTGGGCTGCGTCGGGGTTGATGAAGGCCACACCGTCCACCACCGCCACCCGGATGGCTGCTGCGGCAAAGTCGCCTACCTGTTGATTGCATACCAGATGCATGCTGGCCTGGGCCGGCAGGCTGGCGGCCACTTCCACCGGATAGCTGCGATTGCGCTCCAGCGTTTGCAGGCGGTCCAGCTCGGCAGTCAGCACCGCGCCGCCATCAAAGATGTCGATGTAGTTGTCGGCCTCGAAGCCCTCGGTGGTCAGCAACTGGCAGGGACGCTCAAAATTGGCGTGAATCTGGCCAATGGCATTTTGCGCATCATCCGGCAGCAGCGGGACATAGATGGGGTAGCTGGGCATCAGCTCGGCAATAAAGGTTTTGCTGTGGCCGACAAAGGCCTGCTCCACCTGCAGGAAATCCATATTGAAGAAGCGGCGGCCAATGGCGTTCCAGAATGGCGACTGGCCGGCATCGTCGTGAATGCCCTGCATTTCGGCAATGATGCGGCGGCCAAAACGTGCGCGCGCCGTGGCGATGAACAGCAGGCGGGCACGGGACAGCAGTTCGGCGGCGACAGGCTCCAGCGCGGCATCGGCATAAAAGCCGCACAGCTGCACCATGCCGGTAAGGTCGTGGCAGATGTTCAGCACATGCACGCGGTTGTTCACCTTGAGCGTGCGCGAGGCATGGACGAAGGTTTCGCTGCGGTAGCTGTAAAACGGCTCGTCAAAACCGGCACAGGCGCTGATGGAGGCCGTGCCCACCACTTCGCCGGCCGATTCCAGCACAAACATATAGTATTCGCTGCCGGTTTCTGCGGTGGCTTCAAACTCGAAGGACGATGAGGACTGCTGGATGCGTTCGAACAGCTTGTCCCGATTGTTGGGCAGGCTGGTCACACCAATGCCGCTGGCTACGGCCATTCTTTCGATGGCGGGCAAGTCGGCAGTGCGGACTGGGCGCACGATAAACATGGAAACCTCCCTCTGGGGGGTAAGCCGCTGCGCCGTATCACGGGCGCAGCCGTACCCGCAGCCGCGGAAAAACCGGGCTGCGGTGTCTCTTGCTGGGAAAAACAGGCTTACTTGGCGGCGACGAGTTCAGCCACGGCGGCATCAAAGCGCTGCAGGGCTTCGTCGATGTCGCGGTCTTCCACTACCAGTGACGGCGCCATGCGCACGACATTGACCCCGGCGACCAGCAGCAACAGCTGATGCTTGCTGGCGGCGTTGACGAAGTCCTTGGCACGGCCCGCATATTCATCCGTCAGCACGCAGCCCAGCAGCAGGCCCATGCCACGCACTTCCTTGAACACGTGGTATTTGGCATTGATGGCATTCAGGCCATCGCGCAGGCGCTGGCTCTTGGCGCGCACGCCATCCAGCACTTGCGGGGTATTGACGATTTCGATCACCTTGAGGGCGACCGAGGCGGCCAGCGGGTTGCCGCCATAAGTGGTGCCATGGGTGCCGACCGAGAAGCTCTTGGCAATCTTGTCGGTGGTCAGCATGGCGCCGATGGGGAAGCCGCCGCCCAGCGATTTGGCGCTGGACAGGATGTCCGGAGTCACGCCGTATTCCTGGTAGGCGTACAGCGAGCCGCTACGGCCGACGCCGGTTTGCACTTCGTCAAAGATCAGCAGGGCATTGTGCTGGTCGCACAGTTCGCGCGCAGCTTGCAGGAAAGCCTTGTCGGCCGGCAGCACACCGCCCTCGCCCTGCACCGGCTCGATCACCACGGCGCAGGTCTTGTCGGTGATGGCGGCCTTGAGCGAGTCGATATTGTTGAACTCGAAATGGTGGATGCCGGCCGGTACCGGGGCAAAGCCTTCGGTGTACTTGGGCTGGCCACCCACGCTCACGGTAAACAGGGTACGGCCGTGGAAGGAATTCTTGCAGGAAATGATTTCATTCTTTTCCGGGCCGAAGTGGTCGGCAGCGTACTTGCGCGCCAGTTTGAAACAGGCTTCGTTGGCCTCGGCACCGGAGTTGCAGAAGAAGGCACGGTCGGCAAAGGTGGCGGCAGTCAGCGCGTGTGCCAGTTTCAGTACCGGCTCGTTGGTGAACACATTGGAGACATGCCACAGCTTGCCAGCCTGTTCGGTCAGCGCAGCCACCAGCTCCGGGTGGCAATGGCCCAGCGAATTCACGGCGATACCACCGGCCAGATCAATGAATTCACGACCATCCTGATCCCAGACGCGGGAGCCCAGGCCCTTGACCGGAATAAAAGCCGCCGGGCCGTAGTTGGGTACCATGACCTGGTCGAAATCAGCGCGGGTGATCGAATTGCTCATCTTTATAGTTCCCTTCCTGCAGAGTCCTCCGCTTCTGCCTGCTGTCCTGGGCAGAAAACGGCATTGTTATGATTTAATACGCTTGAAATGATTCTAATCGAATCACCAAGCCAACCCATATCCGGTTTGCGACATCAGCTTATAAAATTACTTGACCTATCTCAAAGCAGCCCCGTCAGCACAATTCCCATCATTTTCAAATACTTGCGGCAGATTATAGCGCCAGCAGCGCCATAATCCGGCCTGGAAAGTCCATTTTCCCACTCAGCCCTGCGGCAATGGCGACATGCAACAACAGCTTGCCCGCCAGCACGCCGCCGCACCACAGGCGTAAAAAAGCCCGCATTGCTGCGGGCTTTCTTGTTGCCGATCAGGCAGGATTACTGCTGGGTCTTCAGACCGAAGGAGTCGGCGGTTTCGCGCGCCACCTTGGATTCGTCTTCCAGCAGGGCCTTGATGGACAGGCGGATGCGACCGCGATCGTCCATTTCAATGGCCTTGACCTTCACAACCTGGCCTTCTTTCAGGTAGTCGGACACATTCTTGATACGCTCGTTGGCGATCTGCGAAATGTGTACCAGACCATCCTTGCCCGGCAGGATGGAAACGATGGCGCCGACATTGTTGTCGAGAATCTTCACCACGGTGCCTTCGTAGATCTTGCCTACTTCGACTTCAACGGTGATTTCTTCGATGCGCTTCTTGGCAGCCTCGGCGCCTTCACCGGAGATGGAGGCGATGGTGATGGTGCCATCTTCATCGATATTGATCTCGGTGCCGGTGTCCTTGGTGATGGAGCGGATGGTTTCGCCGCCCTTGCCGATCACTTCACGGATTTTCTCCGGGTTGATCTTCATCACGTACAGACGCGGGGCGTGGGCGGACAGCTCTTGCGGGCCTTCCACGGCTTCCTTCATCAGGCCCAGGATATGCTCGCGGCCTTCCTTGGCTTGCGCCAGGGCAACCTGCATGATTTCCTTGGTGATGCCCTGGATCTTGATGTCCATCTGCAGGGCGGTGATGCCTTCGGCAGTACCGGCCACCTTGAAGTCCATGTCGCCCAGGTGATCTTCATCACCCAGGATGTCGGTCAGCACGGCAAAGCGGTTGCCTTCCAGGATCAGACCCATGGCGATACCGGCCACGTGGGCCTTCAGCGGTACACCGGCGGACAGCAGCGACAGGCAGCCACCGCAAACCGAAGCCATGGAGGACGAACCGTTGGATTCGGTGATTTCCGACACCACGCGCATGGAGTAACCGAATTCGGATTCCGGCGGCAGTACGGCCACCAGGGCACGCTTGGCCAGACGACCGTGGCCGATTTCACGACGCTTCGGCGGGCCCATGCGGCCGGCTTCACCGGTGGAGTACGGCGGGAAGTTGTAATGCAGCATGAAGCGTTCGGTGTATTCACCGGCCAGCGCGTCGATGATCTGCTCGTCCTGCTTGGTGCCCAGCGTGGTCACCACCAGACCCTGGGTTTCGCCACGGGTAAACAGGGCGGAACCGTGGGTACGCGGCAGCACGTTGCTGCGGATGCTGATCGGGCGCACGGTGCGGGTGTCGCGACCGTCGATACGCGGCTCGCCAGCCAGAATCTGGCCACGTACGATCTCGGCTTCCAGACCCTTGAAGATGCCCTTGATTTCGTTGGCCAGCAGGGTGTCGGTTTCTTCGGTGATCAGCGCAGCCTTGACGTCGCTCCAGGCGTCGTTGATGGCCACGGTGCGGGCTTGCTTCTGGCGCAGGCGGAAGGCAGCGGCCAGCTTGTCACCGGCAATGCCACGCACCTGGGCGATCAGCTCTTCGTTCTTGGCCGGAGCGGCCCAGTCGAACATCACCGGATTGACTTCATCAGCCAGTTCGTTGATGGCCTTGATGGCAGCCTGCATCTGCTCGTGACCGAACACCACGGCGCCCAGCATCACGGCTTCGGACAGTTCCTTGGCTTCGGATTCCACCATCAGCACGGCACGTTCGGTACCGGCAACCACCAGGTCCATTGCGGAGCCGGCCAGTTCGCTCTTGGTCGGGTTCAGGATGTATTCGCCATTGGCGTAACCCACACGGGCAGCACCGATGGGGCCGGCAAACGGCAGGCCGGAAATGGCCAGCGCAGCAGAAGCACCAATCATGGCCGGGATGTCGGAATCCACTTCCGGGTTCAGCGACAGCACGGTGGCCACGATCTGTACGTCGTGGTAGAAGCCTTCCGGGAACAGCGGGCGGATCGGACGGTCGATCAGGCGGCTGGTCAGCACTTCCTTCTCGGACTGCTTGCCTTCGCGCTTGAAGAAGCCACCCGGGATTTTACCGGCCGCGTAGGTACGCTCCAGGTAATCGACGGTCAGCGGGAAGAAATCCTGGCCCGGCTTGACATTTTTGCCACCGACAACGGTGACCAGAACTACGGTTTCATCAACAGAAACAATAACGGAGCCGGAAGCCTGGCGCGCTACTTCGCCGGTTTCCAGGGTAACGGTCTGGTTACCATACTGAAACGATTTGGTAATTTTATTGAACACAGGGTATCCCTTAGTCAAAATATGTTTTTTCAAGCTGAAAACACAACGGGAACCCCTAAAAATTCAGACCGGCCGCGATCAAAATTTCTAGAGGCTCCCCCCGTTGTCACAGTAATACAGCGTGCTTGAAGGCCAGCGTGAAAAAGTCGCAGACTTGCTGCGACTTTTTCAAACCTGAACCAATTACTTGCGCAGACCCAGACGGGCAATCAGGGCGCGGTAGCTGTCAGCATCGGTGCGCTTGAGGTAGTCAAGCAGACGACGACGACGGCTCACCATCTTCAGCAGACCACGACGGCTGTGGTGATCCTTGGTGTTGGCCTTGAAGTGCGGGGTCAGATCGTTGATACGGGCGGTCAGCAGTGCGATTTGCACTTCGGACGAACCGGTATCGCCTTCCTTGTGTTGGAAGTTTTTAACGATTTCTGCTTTTTGGGTGGCGGTCATTGCCATTTTGGGTAACTCCAAATCAGGTAAGGATCTTGCGATCCGACAAGTGCAGCGAGCCGGTTGCCCAACCCATCCGCACTTCGCTAGCAGGCTGTCTGCTTGACAGCCAGCAGTCTGATCGGGTGCAGCATGTCATCATCACGCACCTCGGCCAGACCAAGAAACTCCGCGTTTGCATCGCTGTAAACCCGGAAGCGCGTCATTCTCGCACAGTTGCCGGCAAAACGCACGGCCTGTCCATGAATAAAACGCCCGGCCATGGTTTCATCCAGCGTGGTGGCGGGAAAATGTTGCACCAACACATCGGCAGGCAGCAGCAAGGCCTCCCGCCCGGCCATATCCAGCGCCTCGACGGCTGCCAGGGTGTGTGCCTCGGACAGTTGGAAACCACCGGTGGTGGTGCGGCGCAGGCCGGTCAGGTGGGCGGCGCAGTCCAGCGCAATGGCAATATCTTCCGCCAGGGTGCGGATATACGTGCCCTTGCTGCACAGCACATCGATGACCGCTTCCACGCCATCAAAGCTGATCAGCTGAAGCGAATGAATGGTGATCTGGCGCGCTTCGCGATGGATTTCAATGCCTTCGCGGGCGTATTCGTACAGGGGCTTGCCCTGGTGCTTGAGTGCCGAATACATCGGCGGCACCTGGCTGATCTCGCCGACAAACTGCTGCATCACCTGCAACAGGCGGGCCTGGTCGAAGGCAACCGGGCACTCGCGCACCACCTCGCCCTCGATGTCGCCCGTGCTGGTGGCGGCACCAAAGCGTACGGTGGCGCGGTAGCCCTTGTCGGCATCCAGCAGATAGGAGGAAAACTTGGTGGCTTCCCCCAGGCACATCGGCAACAGGCCGGTGGCCAGCGGGTCCAGCACACCGGTATGCCCGGCCTTGGCGGCATTGAGCAGCCAGCGCGCCTTTTGCAACGCATTATTGCTGGAAATATCGTAGGGCTTGTCGATCAGCAGCACGCCATCAATCTGGCGGCGGTTGCTGCGCGGCTTGCTCATTCGGCACTACCTTCCTGCTCTTGCCCGGCAGCTGCGCCCTCGCCTTCGGCGGCACCGAACTTCTCGGCATCTTCCCGTGCCACCTGATTGATCAGGCTGGTCATGTGCATGCCGCGCGATACGGATTCGTCGTAGACAAAGTGCAGCTGCGGGGTGGTGAACATCTTGATGCTGCGGCCCAGTTCGGAACGCAGGTAACCGGCAGAGTGCTCCAGTGCTTCCTGGCTGACTTCGCGGGTTTTCTCGTCCATCACGGTGTAGAACACCTTGGCATGCGAGTAATCACGGGTCACTTGTACGGCGGTAATGGTGATCCAGCCCACGCGCGGGTCTTTCAGACCGGTGCGGACCAGTTCGGCCAACTCGCGCTGAATCTGTTCAGCAATGCGGTCGGCGCGGGAGAAACCTTTTCTGGCTTTGGCCATGATTTCCATCCTGTCGGTATAAAAGCGGCCAACAGCCAGCCGGGCATGGACCCGGCCTTGTGTCAGCCGACTTGAATGCAAAAGGCGAGCGCCTTCGAGCCTGAGCCCGAAGCGCGCCCGCCGGGGAGCTGCCGCTTACAGCGAGCGAGCCACTTCCACGATTTCGAAAGCTTCCAGTTGGTCGCCTTCCTGGATGTCGTTGAAGTTCTTCAGCATCAGGCCACATTCGTAACCCTGCTTCACTTCCTTCACGTCGTCCTTGAAACGCTTGAGCGAGTCCAGTTCGCCGGTATGCACCACCACGTGGTTGCGGATCAGACGGATCGAAGCAGTACGCTTGATCACACCGTCGGTCACCATACAACCCGCGATATTGCCTACCTTCGACACCGGGATCACCTGACGGATCTCGACGGTACCCAGGATCTGTTCCTTCTTCTCCGGAGCCAGCATGCCGGACAAGGCGGCTTTCACTTCGTCCACGGCATCGTAGATGATGCTGTAGTAACGGATGTCCACGCCTTCGTTTTCGGCCAGCTTGCGCGCTGCGGCATCGGAGCGGGTGTTGAAGCCGATCACGATGGCCTTGGAAGCAATCGCCAGGTTGATGTCCGATTCCGAGATGCCACCCACGCCGGAGTGCAGGATGCTGACGCGCACTTCGTCGGTGGACAGCTTTTGCAGGCTGCCAGCCAGCGCTTCGTAGGAACCCTGTACGTCGGCCTTGATGATGATGGACAAGGTTTGCACCTCGCCACTGCCATCGGCCATCTGGGCAAACATGTTTTCCAGCTTGGCGGCTTGCTGCTTGGCCAGGCGGACGTCACGGAACTTGCCGGCACGGAACAGGGCGATTTCACGCGCCTTGCGTTCGTCGGTCAGCACCATGGCGTCTTCACCGGCTTGCGGTACGTCGGACAGACCCAGGATTTCCACCGGGATGGCCGGACCAGCGGTGTCAATGGCCTTGCCGTTTTCGTCCATCATGGCGCGAACGCGGCCAAATGCCGTACCAGCCAGTACCACATCGCCCTTCTTCAGGGTGCCGGACTGTACCAGCAGGGTGGCAACCGGGCCACGACCCTTGTCCAGACGGGCTTCCACAATGATGCCCTTGGCCGGGGCGTCGATCGGCGCATTCAGCTCCAGCACTTCGGCCTGCAGCAGAATGGCTTCCAGCAGCGCGTCGATATTGGTGCCTTGTTTGGCAGACACTTCGACGAACTGGGTATCGCCACCCCAGTCTTCCGGCACCACTTCGTGCGATACCAGTTCCTGGCGGATGCGTTCTACATTGGCACCCATCTTGTCGATCTTGTTGACCGCCACCACCATCGGCACCTTGGCAGCCTTGGCATGGTGAATGGCTTCAATGGTCTGCGGCATCACGCCGTCGTCGGCCGCCACCACCAGCACCACGATGTCGGTGGCCTTGGCACCACGGGCACGCATGGCGGTAAACGCTTCGTGACCCGGGGTATCCAGGAAGGTGATCATGCCGCGCGGGGTTTCCACGTGGTAGGCACCGATATGCTGGGTAATGCCACCGGCTTCGCCCGCCGCCACCTTGGCGCGACGGATGTAGTCCAGCAGCGAGGTCTTGCCGTGGTCGACGTGACCCATGACGGTAACCACCGGCGGACGCGGCAACACGGCCACTTCCACTTCTTCGCCTTCCGGTTTTTCCAGGTAGGCTTCCGGATCGTCCGCCTGTGCCGCACGCGGCTTGTGGCCCATTTCTTCCACCACGATCATGGCGGTTTCCTGGTCCAGTACCTGGTTGATGGTGACCATCATGCCCATCTTCATCAGGACCTTGATCACCTCGACGGCCTTGACGGCCATGCGGTGAGCCAGATCGGCCACGGAGATGGTTTCCGGCACCAGCACTTCATGAATGATGGGCTCGGTCGGGGCCTGGAAAGCATGCTGATTGTTCTGCTTGTGCTTGCCCTTGCCGCCGCGGGATTTCCAGTCGCTGCCGGCATCGCCGCCCTTGGTCTTGAGACCACGGCCGCCCTTCTTGCCTTCTTCCCAGCGCTCGTTACCCTTCTTGGCGCCACCCTTCTTGGCATCCGGACGACCGGCTACCGTAGCAGGAACGACCGGTGCACCCGGCGCAGCGGCCGGACGCGGGCCACGACTGTCGGCACCTGCCGGACGCGGACCACGGTTGTCGGCACCAGCCGGGCGCGGGCCACGGTTGTCACCAGCCGGACGCGGACCACGGTTGTCGCCAGCCGGGCGCGGGCCACGGTTGTCGCCAGCCGGACGCGGGCCGCGGTTGTCGGCACCAGCCGGACGCGGACCACGCTCGTCGCTGCGTGCTTCCACCGGCTTCGGCGCTTCAACCGGCTTGGGAGCCGGTGCCGGTGCCGGCTGCTGGGCAGCCAGACGAGCCGCCTGACGGCGCTCTTCGCGTTCGATCTTTTCGCGCATCAGCTCTTGCTGACGGGCGCGGAAAGCAGCCTGACGCTTTTCTTCCGCTTCGCGGGAGGCTACTTCTTCCGGCGACAGAATGGAGGCCACGGTGCGTACCGGAGCCGGAGCCGGCTTGGCAGCAGGTGCGGCTTCCTTGGCCGGGGCTTCCGCAACCGGTGCTGCCGGTGCGGCGGGCTTGGATTCCACCTTGGGTTCAACCTTTACTTGCGGTTCCGGCTTTGCTTCCGGCTTGACTTCAGCCGGCTTGGTCTCTGCCGCCGGAGCGGGGGCAGAAACAGGTTCGGCGGCCTTGGCTACCGGAGCGGCAACCGGCGCAACTTCCGCCGGAGCAGCTGCCGGAGTGTCTTCCGGACGAACCACGACACGCTTCTTGCGCGTCTCCACTTTTACCGTACTACCGTCGGCGGTCTTGATTTCACTGGTGGACTTGCGGGTCAGCGTAATACGCGACTCATCACGGGCGCCATGCGAACGCTTCAGGTAGTCAAGAAGCTGGGATTTATCCTGCTCGGAGAGCATATCATCCGGCGTGCGCTTGGCCACACCCGCTGCACGAAGCTGTTCCAGCAATCGTTCAGGCGTGAGGTTCAGCTCACCGGCAAACTGTTTTACATTCGTCAATACCATGCGTCTTCCCAAATTCCGTAAATACTTCCCGAAGAAGCCTTACTGGTTGAACCAGTGTTCGCGCGCTTTCATGATGATTGCACGTGCAGCTTCAGCTTCAATGCCGGTCATGTCCACCAGATCGTCGACGGCCAGATCGGCCAGATCATCTCGCGTGGACACGCCGTTTTCGGCCAACTTGCGAACCAGCTCGGCGTCCAGACCCTCGATATCCTTCAGGTCTTCGGACACACCTTCGACTTTCTCTTCGGACGCAATGGCCTGGGTGAGGATGGCGTCACGTGCACGGCTACGCAGCTCATTCACCAACTCCTCGTCAAAACCGTCGATCTCCAGCATCTCGGCGATCGGCACATATGCCACCTCTTCCAGGGTGGCGAAACCCTCTTGCACCAGCACCGTGGCGGTTGCTTCGTCCACGCTCAGGCACTTGACGAACAGATCACGCAATTGCGCGTCTTCCGCCTGGTGTTTCTCTTCCGCTTCGGTAACCGTCATGATGTTGAGGTACCAGCCGGTCAGCTCGGCAGCCAGCTTCACATTCTGGCCGCTGCGGCCAATGGCCAGCGCCAGCTGGTCTTCCTCGACCACCACATCCATGCTGTGGTTGTCTTCATCGATCATGATGCGATTGACTTCGGCCGGGGACAGCGCGTTGATCACGAACTGTGCCGGTTCCGGCGCCCACAACACGATGTCGATGCGCTCGCCAGCCAGCTCCTGCGTAACGGCCTGGACGCGGGAACCGCGCATGCCGATGCAGGTGCCTTGCGGGTCGATGCGGGCATCGTTGGCCTTGACGGCGATCTTGGCGCGCAGACCGGCATCGCGGACGGCTTCCTTGATCTCCAGCAGGCCTTCTTCGATTTCCGGCACTTCCAGCTCAAACAGCTTGATCAGGAACTGGCTGGACGTCCGCGACAGCACCAGCTGCGGACCACGACCCATGCGGTCGATGCGCAGCAGGAAGGCCTTGACGCGGTCGCCCACGCGCAGGTTTTCCTTCGGAATCATCTGATCGCGAGGCAGTACGGCTTCCAGCTTGCCGCATTCGATGATGGCATTGCCACGCTCGATGCGCTTGATGGTGCCGCTGACCAGGTGTTCGCGACGCTGCAGGAATTCATTCAGCAGCTGTTCGCGCTCGGCGTCGCGGATGCGCTGCAGGATGACCTGCTTGGCGGTCTGCGCACCAATACGGCCGAATTCCACCGCTTCCATCGGCTGTTCGATCACGGCACCCACCTCGATGCGCGGATCATCGTCACGCGCGTCGGTGATGGTGATTTCACGGCTTTCGTTTTCGATCAGCTCGTTCTGCACCACCGTCCAGCGGCGGAAAGTCTGGTACTGCCCGGTATGGCGGTCGATTTCGACACGCACATCCATTTCGTCATCGGTAAACTTCTTCTTGGTTGCCGAAGCAAGCGCCATTTCAAGGGCGGAAAAGACCACGTCCTTGCTGACGTTCTTTTCGCTTGCCAGGGCATCAACCAGCAACAAAATCTCGCGACTCATGCATTCCTCCGAATTTTTGTCCTTATGCGTGGCGTCAGAGCCCGCCTCCGCTCAAAACTCAGGCTCCAGCCTGGCTTTGTCGATATTGGTCAGGGCAATTGCCACGATGCGGCCGCCGTCCACTTCCAGCTTGACGGCGCCATCTTCAACCCCGGCAAGACGACCGGCAAACTTCTTTTGCTGCTCGACCGGCATGCGCGTCTTGATCTTGGCAAGCTGTCCGGCAAAGCGCACGAAGTCGGCCTCTTTCTTGAGAGGACGATCCAGCCCCGGGGAGGAAACCTCGAGCCGTTCGTAATTAACGTTTTCAACCGTAAACAGACGGGTCAGGTGGTTGCTTACCAGCACACAGTCTTCCACCGTGATACCACCGGGCTTGTCCATAAACACGCGATAACCGCCACCCTGGGTCATTTCGAAATCGACCAGCTCATAGCCTAGACCTGGCAGGGTGTTTTCCAGCAGCAAACGAACATCCATTGCTTCTTTCCACAAATAAAAAATGGGCGAAACGCCCATCCCTAAACATCGCGATTGTAACCCATTCCCGCGAAAAAGAAAACCGAAGCCTGTCAAGCCCCTACCCGCCGCCGTCGCGCACAGGTTCTGTGCTTTGCGCGAGTTTTTCACATACTGTAAATTAGCCGCAACCCGACGGAGTGCGGGTATATAAGAACGGGCGCAATGTCCGGTCGAAAATTCAGAAACAAATATATAGAAGACGCTCGCCAGCACGACCAGCGCCGGCGCGGCACTCTCGAATCAGCACGATGGAGAAACCCTAGATATGGAAAAGGTTTGGCTAAAGAATTACCAGCCGGGGGTAGCACACGAGATCGACATCAACCAGTTTCAGTCGATTGTCGAGGTGTTTGATCGCAGTGTAACGAAGTTCCGCGACCGGCCAGCCATGGCCAATATGGACAAGGTGCTGAGCTATGGCGAGCTGCAAGCGCTGACGGTGCAGTTCGCTTCCTTCCTGCAAAACACGCTGCAGCTGCAAAAAGGCGACCGCGTGGCCGTGATGATGCCCAATCTGCTGCAGTACCCGGTGGCCGTGTTCGGCACACTGCGTGCCGGCGGCACCGTGGTCAACGTCAATCCGCTGTACACCCCGCGCGAACTGGAACACCAGCTTAATGATTCGGGTGCCGAGACCATCGTCATCCTGGAGAACTTCGCCAATGTGCTGCAAGACGTGATCGGCCGCACCAAGGTCAAGAACGTCATCATTGCCTCGATTGGCGACATGCTGGGCTTCCCCAAGCGGCTGCTGGTGAATTTCGTGGTGCGCAAGATCAAGAAGATGGTGCCGCCCTGGAATCTGCCCGGCCACATCCGCTTCAACGATGCCCTGGCCGCCGGAGCGGCACAGAGCTTCAAGCCGGTGCAGATCGGCCACGAAGACATCGCCTTCCTGCAATACACCGGCGGCACCACCGGCATCTCCAAGGGTGCCATGCTGGTTCACCGCAACATCATCGCCAACATGCTGCAAGCCGGCAGCTGGGTGAAGGCGGTGGCGCGCGAGGGGCAGGAAGTCATCATCACCGCCCTGCCGCTGTACCATATCTTTTCGCTGACAGCCAACCTGATGGTGTTCACCGAGCTGGGTGCGCTGAACGTGCTGATCACCAATCCGCGCGACATTCCGGGTTTCGTCAAGGAAATCAAGAAATACCGCGTCACCGCCATAACCGGGGTGAATACCCTGTTCAATGCGCTGCTGCACAATCCGGACTTCCTGACGGTCGACTTCTCCAGCTGGCGGCTGGCGCTGGGCGGCGGCATGGCCGTGCAGAAAGCCGTGGCCGACAAGTGGAAGCAGGTTACCGGGGTCACGCTGGCCGAAGCCTATGGCCTGACCGAAACCAGCCCGGCCGCCTGCATCAACCCGCTGGACATCAAGGCCTATAACGGCACCATCGGCCTGCCCGTCCCCTCCACCGACATCGAGATTCGCGGTGCCGATGGCCAGGCACTGCCGCAGGGCGAACAGGGCGAGCTGTGCATCAAGGGCCCGCAGGTGATGAAGGGCTACTGGAACCGTCCGGACGAAACCGCCAAGGTCATCGACGAGCGTGGCTTCCTGGCCACCGGCGACATGGCCATGGTGACGCCGGACGGCTTCGTCAAGCTGGTGGACCGCAAGAAGGACATGATTCTGGTATCCGGCTTCAATGTTTACCCCAATGAAGTGGAAGACATCGTCGCCAGCCACCCCGGCGTGCTGGAAGTGGCCTGCATCGGCGTGCCGGATGACAAGTCCGGCGAGGTGGTCAAGGTATTCGTGGTGAAGAAAGACCCGGCGCTGACGGAAAAGGATGTCATCCATCATTGCCGCGAAAACCTGACCGGTTACAAGGTACCCAAGATGGTGGAGTTCCGCAGCGAGCTGCCCAAGACCAATGTCGGCAAGATACTACGCCGCGCCCTGCGCGACCAGGAAGTCGGCAAACAGGCCTGAGCCATCCCAGCCCGCCCCGGCGGGCTTTTTTCTTGCTGGCTGTCGCTCGGCGCCGACTGCAGGCACAATACGGCTATAACAAGGACAGCGTGCTGTCCGCCACAACAAATCATTCGCCTATCGGGAAACCCAACCATGCTGATGCTGCCGTTCTTCAAGCTGATGGCCGACAAACAGGCCAGCGACATCTTTTTCACCGCTGACGCACCACCACAGATCAAGATCGATGGCGTGACCCTGCCGATCAACGACAAGCCGCTGTCCGCCGACATCGTGCGCCAGCTGGCCTACAGCCTGATGAACGAGGTGGAAATCGCCACCTTCGAGCGCGAACTGGAAATGAACTTCGGCCGCCTGGTCGACACCCTGGGCAACTATCGCGTCAACATCTTCAAGCAACGCGGCACGGTGGCCATGGTGGTGCGCTTCATCCGCCCGAGGATTCCGTCGCTGGCCGAGCTGAACCTGCCGGATACGCTGCAGGGGCTGGTGCTGCAAAAGCGTGGCCTGATCATCGTGGTGGGTGCCACCGGCAGCGGCAAAAGCTCCACCGTCGCCTCCTTGCTGGAACATCGCAACCAGACCCAGTCCGGCCATATCCTGACCGTGGAAGATCCGATCGAATTCGTCTACCGCCATCAGAAATCCATCGTCAACCAGCGTGAAATCGGCGTGGATACCTTTTCCTACCAGAACGCCCTCAAGAACGCCATGCGCGAAGCACCGGACGTGCTGATGATCGGCGAGGTCCGCGACGCGGAAACCATGACCCACGCCATCAACTATGCGCAGTCCGGTCACCTGTGCCTGAGCACCCTGCATGCCAACAACAGCTATCACATGCTGAACCGCGTCATCAGCATGTTCCCCACCGAAAGCCGCAATGCCCTGCTGATGGACCTGTCGGTCTCCCTGCGCGCGGTGATTTCACAGCGGCTGATCCCCACCAAGGACGGCAAGCAGATCCCGGCGCTGGAAATCCTGATCAATACCCCGCATATCGCCGAGCTGATCCGCAACGGTGAGGTGGACCAGATCAAGGAAGCCATCGAAAACAGCATGAGCGAAGGCGCGCAGACTTTCGAACAATCACTGTTCCGGCTCTACCAGCAAGACCGCATCCTGCTGGACGATGCCTTGAAAAATGCCGACTCGCCCACCAATCTGTACTGGCTGATCAACCATGCGCAGAACAAGCAGGCGGAAACGCAAACAGCCCGCAAGCAACAGCCGGAACGGCAGGACAGCGACCACACTGCCACCAGCTTTGACGGATTCACCCTGGATTTATAAAACAAGCACACACACATGATCACCCTCTACGGCATCCCCAATTGCAATACGGTCAAGAAAGCCCGCCAGTGGCTGACCGATCATCACATCGACTTTGCCTTTCACGACTTCAAGAAACAGGGCGTGACCGCAGCCCAGCTGCAAGCCTGGATCGACGCCATCGGCCTGGACAAGCTGATCAACCGCCAGGGCACTACCTGGCGCGGCCTGTCCGACGAACTGAAAGCCCAGGCCAGCAGCGCTGAAGGGGCCATTACCGTGCTGCAGGCACAGCCGTCCATCATCAAGCGTCCGGTGCTGGAACGCCCGGGCAAGGTCAGCGTGGGTTTCAACGAAGCACAATGGGCCGAGGAGTTTGGCGCATGAGCAAGACACTGGAGCTGACCTGCGAACTGATCCGCCGCGACTCGGTCACCCCGCGCGATGCCGGCTGCCAGCCACTGCTGGCCGAACGCCTGCAGGCGCTGGGTTTTGTCATTGAAAACATGCGCTTTGGCGAGGTGGACAATCTGTGGGCGCGCCGCGGCAACAGCGGCCCGCTGCTGTGCTTTGCCGGCCATACCGACGTGGTGCCAAGCGGCCCGACCGAACAGTGGGACAGCCCGCCCTTCGAACCGCGCCAGCGCAACGGCCTGCTGTACGGCCGCGGTGCCGCCGACATGAAAGCCTCGCTGGCGGCCTTCATCACCGCCATCGAAGCCTTTGTGGCGGATCACCCGCAGCACGGCGGCAGCATCGCGCTGCTGCTGACCTCGGATGAAGAAGGCGTGGCGACGGATGGTTCGGTCAAGGTGGTGGATACACTGGAAGCACGCGGCGAGCTGATCGATTACTGCATCGTTGGCGAACCCACCTCGGACCAGCAACTGGGTGACACCATCAAGAACGGCCGCCGTGGCTCCTTGTCAGGCCGGCTGGTGATCCACGGCATCCAGGGCCATATTGCCTATCCGCATCTGGCCAAGAATCCCGTGCACCTGATGGCCCCGGCGCTGGCCGAGCTGGCCGCCACCGAATGGGACCAGGGCAATGCATTTTTCCCGCCCACCAGCTGGCAGGTGTCCAATATCCACGCCGGCACCGGTGCGGTGAACATCATTCCCGGCCTGTGCGAAATCCGCTTCAATTTCCGTTTCAGCCCGGAAAGCACGGTGGAGTCACTGAAAGACCGAGTGCATGCCATTCTGGATCGCCACGGCCTGGGCTATGAATTGCACTGGTCGCTGTCCGGCCTGCCCTTCATCACCGCCCCCGGTGCCTTGACCGATGCGCTCAGCAGCGCCATCCACCAGGTCACCGGACAGAATGCGGTGCTCTCCACCACCGGCGGCACCTCCGACGGCCGCTTCATCAAGCGCATTGCGCGCGAGCTGGTTGAGTTTGGCCCGGTCAATGCCACCATTCACAAGCTGAACGAGTGTGTGGAAGTGGCCCACCTGGAGCCGCTGGCAGCCATCTACCAGCGCACACTGGAACAGCTGCTGCCAAACTGAAACAGCCAGCGTAGCGCATCGCTCAGGGCGGCGGCGCAGCCGGATAGCACAGCGGGCACGCCGGATTACCGCATTTCAGCGCGTACTGCCTCAGCAGACGGTGCAACTGCCCGGAAGGGTTGAGACATTGGTATGATGCTGCCGCCGCCGGCTGCGCCACCGCGGCCGGCCCGACCTGCTGCGGCGGTGGTGCCGCAGGCAGGCTGGCCGCGCATGCGCCACCGGCCAGCAGCAGGAAACACACGCTGTGGTAGTGCGCCTGTGTCATGATTCGCTCACTTTTTTTCGGCCTATCATTCCGCACAGTGTAGCATTGCCAACACCAGCAGCAGCCCAGATCGCCCCCCAAGCCGGAATATGAAGACGCCAGCCACCCCTCCACCCGTTTCTGCCGACTGCCACCACGAACGGCGCAGTCGCGGCGGCAGCCTGCTGGCCATGCTGGCGGCACTGGCCTGCCTGCTGTGCAGCCTGCTGCTAGCCGAGTGGCCGGCGCGGCTGTTGTGGCTGAGCGACGCAGCCTCACTCGGCCTGCTGGCCGGCCTGCTCAATGCGGCGGCCAGCCGGGCGGGCTGGCGCCGGCGCCGCCAGGGCGCTGCCGCATTGCCTGTGCTGCCCTTTGCCCGGCCCGCCTGGCTAGCCCTCCACCCGCGCCGCAGTACCACTTCCTACCAGCAGCACCAGCCACTGCGCCGGCTGTTGCTGTGGCCACGTCTGCGGCGGCTGATCGGCCGCCACTGCGGCTGGCCGGTCATCTGGCAGGCACTGGGCAGCCTGCTGGCCCTGCTGCTGTCGCTGCTGCTGGTGCAGGCCGACCTGAGTGCCGCCACGACCAGCGGCATCAGCCGCCCGTCGCTATTGCTGCCGGGGCTGTGCGGACTGCTGGCCGCCTTTGCCTGCCTGCTGCTGGAACGCAGGCTGGCACAGGAAAGCGCCACCGACTGGCCGGAGGCGCCGCTGCTGCTTACCCTGTCACGCGCCATCATTCTTGCCCTGCTGCTGCCTGCGCTGTGCGGGCTGGGGCTGATGCTGGGGCTGGACTGGCTGTTGCCGGGCCTGCCGCTGGCTGGCTGCTGGCTGCTGCTGCTCAGTGCCGAACTGCTGCTACGCGCCCTGCTCAGCGGATTCCGCCCCTACCACCGGCAGCAGGCCACACCGCCGGCCTTCAACAGCCTGCTGGCCTCGCTAATGCAGCGCAGCAACCCGGCGCAGCGGCTGCGCCGACAGCTGCAACAGGGGCTGGGGCTGGGGCTGGAATTGCGCCACAGCTGGGCATTGCGCTTTCTCGGCAGTGCCCTGCGCCCGCTGGCCGCCGGCTTGCTGCTGTGCGCCTGGCTATTGAGCAGCCTCAGCATCATTGGCACCGACCAGCGCGGCATCTATCAGCGCTTTGGCGCCGCCGTGGCGGTGTGGCAGCCCGGCCTGCACCTGGGTCTGCCGTGGCCACTGGGCCGCGTCAGCTTTATCGAGAACGGCCAGATCCATCAGCAGGCCAGCACCTTGCTGCCCGACGATGGCGGCCAGAACGTCAGCGCCGGCAATAACCGCCTGTGGGATGGCCAGCACCGCGCCGAAAGCATGCAGCTGATTGCCAGCGGCCGCGGCAGCAACCAGTCCATCCAGCTGATGGGTCTGGATGTGCGGCTGGTCTACCGCCAGGGGCTGCGCGATGAAGACGCGCTGGCGCTGTACCGGCTGAGCGATGCGCCGGCACTGCTGCACAGCCTGGCACAGCAGACCATGCTGCATTACTTTGCCGGCCAGCAACTGGATCAGCTACTGGGCGAGGGGCTATCGGCCACCTCGCTGCAACTGCGCAACCGCATCCAGCAGCAGCTGGACCGCTCTGCCGCCGGCATCGAGCTGCTGGCCGTGGTCATACAGGCCATCCACCCGCCGGCCGCCGCCGCCAATGCCTATCATGGCGTGCAGGCCGCGCAGATTCTGGCCCAGGCCAATGTGGCGGCCGAGCGCGCCCAGGCGGTGCGCAGCCACAGTGCCGCCGTGCAGGCCGCCCTGCGCCAGAGCGCCGCCGCCAGTGCGGCTGCCGCCGAGCAGCTGGCCGCCAGCCGTGCGGATGCCATTGCCTTCCAGGCCGACCAGCAAGCCTACCAGCTGGCGGGCCAGACCTTTTTGCTGGAGCGCTATCTGCATGCACTGGCACACGGGCTGAGTCATACCCGGCCGCTGATCATCGACCACCGTATCCCGGCCGCCGCGCTGCCCACCATCGACCTGCGGCCGGCCGGCACTGCGCCGACGCTGCCCGGCGTCGAAGTCAAGCCACCACCTGCTACCGGCGCTGCCGCCCGTGCGGCGGTGCCGCACCCATAGGAGTCCGCCTTGGACCATTCCGCTCACCATCATCATCACAACACGCCGCCGCTGCCACCCCGCAGCCTGCGCTGGCGGCAGCTGGCTGCCGTGGCCGTGCTGCTGCTGGCAGCCCTGGCCAGCAGCCTGCTGCAAGTCCACTCCGGCGAAGCCGTGGTCATCACCCGCTTTGGCGACCCGGTACGCGTGCTGCTGCAACCGGGCCTGGCATGGCGACTGCCACCGCCGCTGGAAAGCGCCATCGCGGTCGACCTGCGCCTGCGCACCACCTCCAGCGGCCTGCAGGATGTCGGCACCCGCGACGGCTTGCGCGTCATCATGCAAAGCTATGTGGCCTGGCAAGTGCCGGCCGATGCCACCCACATCACCCGTTTCCTGCGGGCGGTACAAAACCAGCCGGAAGAAGCCGCGCGCCAGATTGCCACTTTTGCCGGTTCGGCCATGGAAACCGGCAGCAGCGGCTTTGCCCTGTCCAGCCTGGTCAATACCGATGCCAGCCAGCTGCGCATCAGCCAGCTCGAACAGCGGCTGCGCCAGCAGCTGGCGCCGCAACTGCTGACCAGTTATGGCGTGCGGGTAGTGGATGTCGGGCTGGAGCGGCTGACACTGCCGGCAGTCACGCTGGATGCCACCGTGGCACGCATGCGGGCCGAGCGCGACACCATCGCGGCGGAACGCACGGCCAGCGGCAATGAAGAAGCCGCCGCCATCCGCGCCAATGCCGCACGTGATGCGCGTATCCGTCAGGCCGATGCCAGCGTGGCCGCCGCCCAGATCGAAGCCGGCTCACGGGTGGAAGCAGCCCGCATCTACGCCGCGGCCTACCAGCGCGCACCCGAGCTTTACAAGACACTGCGTTCGCTGGACACCCTTAACGGCGTGGTCAACAACTCGACCCAGCTGGTATTGCGCACCGATGCCGCGCCCTTCCGCGCACTGGTGGACGGCCCGCCGGGGCTGAGCGCCAGCAAGAGTGCAAAGGGCCGCTGATGTCGCATGCCGAGCACACTGCCAGCCCGCTGGAACAATCGCTGCGCCTGAGCTACCGCCTGCTGCTGGGCCTGACGCTGCTGGCCGGACTGGCCTGGCTGTTTGGCCATATCCGGCCCATTCCGGCCGACAGCCAGGCTGTTGTCCTGCGCTTTGGCGCGGTCGAGCGGGTACAGCATGCCGGGCTGCTGCTGGCCTGGCCCAGCCCCATCGAGGAAGTCCTGCTGCTGCCGGCCGGCGAACGGCTGCAGCAGCGCCAGATCAGCGGCCTGGCACGCAACGCCCATGCGCTGGCACTGGATGGCGCCGGCACCGCGCTGCGGCAGATGGGCGACGAACTGGCCGGCTCGGGTTATCTGCTGAGTGGCGACCTGGGCGTGGTGCAGCTGAATGCCACGGTCTACTACCAGATTGACGATGCCATGGCCTATGCCGTGCAGGGCGAACAGGCGCTGCCGGCGCTGGACCGGCTGGTCAGTGCCGCCGCCCTGCAACTGAGTGCCGGGCGCGATCTGGACAGCATTCTGGTCAGCCGCGGCAGTACCGCCTCCGGCCAGCTGGCCATACAGCGCGAACGGCTGCGCGCCGAACTGGTGGCGGCCGCCAACCAGCGCCTGCAGTCACTGCGCCAGCGCGGTGTGGCACTGGGCATCCGCATCGTGCGCATCGACCTGCTCTCCGCCCTGCCCCACCAGGCGCAGGCGGCTTTTGATGCGGTACTGACCGCCGACCAGACCGTGGAACGGCAGCTGGCACTGGCGCGCACCGCGGCCGCCCAGCAACAGCAACAGGCCAGCGCCGCCGTCAGCAGCATGCTCAACAACGCCCGCGCCCGCGCCAATGAACGGCTGGCACTGGCCCGCAGCGAAACCAGTGAAATCAGCGCACTGGCCAGCCACATGCAACAGCCAGACGGGCCAGAGCTGCTGCGCCAGCTCTACCGCAACCGGATACAGGGCGTGCTGGCCAAGGCCGGCCAGCTCAGCACCATTGACCCGGACAGCGGCAGCCGGCTGATCCTGCCAGGAGTCCGGCCATGAGCCTGTGCTGCACACCGGGCGGCAATGGCCTGCTCAGCCCGGCCGAGCAAAAGGGGCTGGGCCGGCAGCTGCTGCTGGCCATGAGCGCGGTCGGACTGTTGCTGCTGGCAGCGTACTGGCGCTTTGCCGTGGACAATGGCAGCGCACTGGCGCAATGGCTGACCGCCGCCGCCGCCCTGCTGATGGCGGGACCAGCCTTGCGCGCCGCCTGGCGCAGCCTGCAACACCCCGACCTGCATGGCATGACCGACCTGCTGGTGGCGCTGGCCATCATCGGTGCCTGGGCCAGTGGCGACACCCTCGGTGCCGCGCTGCTGCCCATCCTGATGGTACTGGGCCATGTGCTGGAAGAACGCAGCCTGCTGGCCGATGGCCGCCACGAGGACGTCGACAACAGCCAGCTGCGTAGCGGCGACTGTGTGGAAGTCCGCCCCGGCGACCGCATCCCGGCCGACGGCATGGTACGCCAGGGCCACTCCAGCCTGGACACCTCGGCCATCACCGGCGAATCCCTGCCACAGGATGTGACGGCAGGCAGCCAGGTGTATGCCGGGGCGCTCAATCTGCAAGGACGGCTGCTGGTGGAAATCAGCCAGGTGGGCGAGCAGTCGGCACTGGGCCGCATCACCGCCCTGATGCGCGAGGCCGAAATGGCCAAACCGCCGATCACCCGGCTGGTGGAAGGCCATGCCGGCGCTTATCTGGGCCTGGTGCTGGCACTGGCCGCACTCAGCTGGTTTATCAGCCGCGACACCCAGGCCATGCTGGCGGTGCTGGTGGCCGCCTGCCCCTGCGCGCTGGTGCTGGCCACACCGGCCGCCGCCGTCGCCGGCGTGGCGGTGGCGGCACGCCATGGCATCCTGATTCGCGGCACGGCTTTTCTGGAAGAACTGGCCGATGTCTCGGCGCTGGTGATCGACAAAACCGGCACCCTCACCAGCGGCCAGCTCAGCCTGCAGCGGGTGGATGTGCTCGATGCCGGCCCGGGGCCGGATCTGTATCTGCTGGCGGCCAGCCTGGGCGCCAGCAGCAGCCATCCGGTCAGCCGCGCGCTGGCCGCACAGGCCGGGACACAGCCGCTGCTGCCACTGCGCAACGTGCAGGAAAGAGCGGGCATGGGCGTGCAGGCCGACACCGCGTGGGGCCCGGCGGTGCTGGGCCGGCCGGCCCTGCTGCAGCAGATGGGCATCGGCCATCTGCCGCCGGCACGCGGCGCGGCTTCGCTGGTCGGGCTGGCGCTCGATGGCCGCTTGCTGGCCTGGTTTCATCTGGCGGACACCCCGCGCCCGGAAGCGGCAGAGGCCATGCGCCAGCTGCGGCAGCTGGGCCTGCAACGCCAGCTCTTGCTGACCGGCGACCACGCCGCCGCGGCCGAACCGCTGGCGCAGGCACTGGGGATAGAACGGGTGGTCGCCCAGGTATTGCCGGCAGGCAAGCTGGCCGCGGTACAGGCGGAAATCCGCGCCGGCTACCGCCCGCTGGTGGTGGGCGATGGCATCAATGACTCGCTGGCGCTCAAGGCCGGTGCCGTCGGCATTGCCATGGGGGCGCAGGCGGCCGACATTGCGGTGGCGGCAGCCGATGTGGTGTTGATCAGCAAGGATCTGCGCCGGCTGGCCACCGCCATCCGCCTGAGCCGGCAGTGTCGCCGCACCCTGTCGCTCAATGTGGCACTCGGCCTGGGCTGGACCGCCCTGCTCACCTTGCTGGCGGCGCTGGGCCTGCTGGGTACGGCCGGGGTCTTGCTGGCGGCACTGCTGCATAATCTGAGCAGCCTGCTGGTGATGGCCAATGCCGGACGGCTGCTGCGCTTTCAGGACCGGCTGCCCGCACTGACCGTCCCGCCGGCCGGCACAGGATGACCAACCGCATGGCAGGCCATCCCTGGCGCAAGCCTGCAGCTTTGCGTCCCGGCCATGAATGCCAGCGGGCTCACGCAGATTTACCATAAGGCCACCATGGAACTCGAAATCGCCAAAATCTTCATCGCCCTGCTGGTGCTGGTCAATCCGCTGGGTGCCATTCCCATCTTCATCAGCCTGACGCCCAACGCCAACCAGCTGGAGCGCAAGCGCATCGCCAAGACCACCACGCTGGCGGTGGCGGTGGTGCTCTGCCTGTTTGCCGTGGTGGGCGAAACCCTGCTGCACTTTCTCGGCATCAGCATCGGTTCCTTCCAGGTGGGGGGCGGCATGCTGGTGATGCTGATTGCCATCGCCCTGATGAATGCCCAGCCGGCACCCACCAAGACCACCAAGGAAGAACAGTCGGAAGCCGAAGCCAAGACCAATATCGCGGTGGTGCCAATGGCCATTCCGCTGCTCACCGGTCCCGGCACCATTTCCACCGTCATCATTTATGCCTCCACCGCCCACTCCTGGGTGCAGGTGGTGTATCTGCTGATCAGCAGCCTGCTGGTGGCCATCACCTGCTATGGCGCACTGGTGCTGGCCTCCCCCATCAGCCGCCTGCTGGGTCAGACCGGCATCAATATCGTCAACCGCGTGATGGGCATGTTGCTGGCGGCAGTGTCGGTGGAAATCATCGTCGATGGGCTGTACCGGCTGTTTCCGCAGCTGTCACGCTAAAGTGCCCGCCAGATTGGCCGCATCTGGCGCACTTGATCTGGCGCAAACCATCTGTATCGAATCTGTCATCACCCGGCCATGACCAGCGTCTGACAGGACAGGGCAAGCCATTGATATAAAAAGACCATCTGCCATCTGTGCATATAAACAGGCTGGCAACTGTGCATTGTCTGTCATGGTGACAGCGCCTACAAAGTGCGGGTTATCTTTCCGGACCCCGCACCATGACCCAGCCCGTCCCCATCAAGATTTATCCGCGCCTGACCCGTGGCCGTTTCAACAACATCCGCGTGGCACTGGTCATCCTCACCCAGCTGCTTTTCCTCGGCCTGCCCTGGCTGCGCTGGAATGAGCGCCAGGCGGTGCTGTTTGATCTGGATCGCCACCAGTTTTTCATCTTCGGTGCCAGCTTCTGGCCGCAGGATTTCGTCTATCTGGCCGCTTTGCTGGTGGTCAGCGCGCTGGGGCTGTTCTGGTGGACCACGCTGGCCGGTCGATTGTGGTGCGGTTATGCCTGTCCGCAAACGGTCTATACCCAGCTCATGCTATGGGTGGAACGGCTGGTATTGGGCGATCACAAAGCCAGGCGCAAGCTGGACGCCGCCCCCAACAGCGCCGGCAAACTCACGAAAAAAGGGCTGGCCCACGGCCTGATGCTGCTGTTTTCACTGTGGACCGGCTTTTCGCTGGTGGCCTACTTCACGCCGGCTAGCGAGCTGGCCGGCAGCCTGTGGCAGGGAACGCTGGGGCCGTGGGAAAGCTTCTGGATCTTGTTCTACGCCGCGTTTACCTATCTGCTGGCCGGGCAACTACGGGAAAAAGTGTGCACGCACATGTGCCCTTATGCCCGCTTCCAGGGCGCCATGTTCGATCGCGACACGCTGATCATTTCCTACGACAGCCAGCGCGGCGAACCGCGCGGCAAGCAGGCGGACAAGTCTGCCGGCGGCTGTATCGACTGCGGCATCTGCGTGCAGGTCTGCCCTACCGGCATCGACATCCGCCACGGCCTGCAATACGAATGCATCGGCTGTGCCGCCTGCATCGATGCCTGCGATCAAGTGATGGACCAGCTGCATGCGCCGCGCGGGCTGATCCGCTACACCAGCGCCGCCGCACTGGAAGGCCAGACTGACAGCAAGCCGGCCTGGCGTCGGCCGCGGGTGCTGTTTTACAGCGGCCTGCTGCTGGGCATCAGCCTGCTGTCGGTGGTCAGCTTTCTCAACCGCATTCCGTTCAAGGCCGACATCCTGCGCGACCGCGCCAGCCTGGTGCGGGAAACCGACGATGGCTGGCTGGAAAACAGTTACAGTGTGCGGCTGATCAACAGCAGCGAGCGGCCGCAGCGCTTTGTCATCAGCGTGGAGGGCCTGCCGGGCATCCGGCTGGCGGCCAGTACCCAGCCGGTGGCCCTGGCGGCTACCGCCACCGAAACCATAGGCTTGCGAGTCCAGGTGGAGCCGCAGTACGCTGCCAGGGGCGCGCATGACATCCGCTTTGTCATCCGCTCGCTCGACCAGCCCGCTCATGTGCTGCAGGAAAAAAGCAGCTTTATCGGCGACTGAGCCCCCTACCATGCGAGTCCTTCATTCATGAGCAAAACCCTGCAGCTGGCGCAGCTGTTCCGCCATGCCATCGAACAGGGCCAGCTGCGCGCTGGCGACCGCCTGCCCTCCTTGCGCCGGCTGTGCCAGGATCACGGCGTCAGCCTGACCACGGCCCAGCGCGCCTACGCCGAACTGGAAAGGCAGGGCTTGCTGCAAGCGCTGCCGCGCTCCGGCTTTCGCGTCTGCACACCGCCCGCCGCCTTGCGCCCGGCCGAACCGGCCAGTGACGGCGTGCTGCGCATGGAGCACCTGACCACCGCCCTGCCCATGCCCTGGGGCTGTCCCTTCATCAATCCGGCGCTGATCAACACCACCCAGATGAACCGTGCGCTCAGCCGTGCCTTGCAAGACTACCGCGCCGCGCTGTCCAGCACGCCGGTCGAGGGCTACGCCGGCTTGCGCCGCGAACTGGGCCTGCATTATCTGAGCCAGGGCGTGAGCCTGGCGGGCGATGAGCTGCTGATTACCTGCGGTGGCATGGAGGCGCTGACGCTGGCCATGCGCGCTGCGGTCAGCGCCTCTGGCAGCCAGAGCATGGTGGTGGTGACCCCGGCCTTTCCCGCGGCACTGGACCAGCTGCGCCATCTGGGCATCAGCATGCTGCCGCTGGCGCTGTCCGAGCAAGGCAGCCTGGACCTGGATGCGCTGGCGGCCCTGCTGCAGGCGGAACGCCCGGCCGGCATCGTGCTGATGGCCAATTTCCAGCACCCCACCGGCCTGATCATGCCGGAAGCGCAAA
Source organism: Aquitalea magnusonii (assembly GCF_003202035.1). Taxonomy (GTDB): domain Bacteria; phylum Pseudomonadota; class Gammaproteobacteria; order Burkholderiales; family Chromobacteriaceae; genus Aquitalea; species Aquitalea magnusonii. The sequence continues at coordinate 78,736 of NZ_QJKC01000006.1, forward strand.
AACGCGCGCTGGTGGCACTGGCCGAGCGCCACCGCGTGTGCATCATCGAGGACGACACCTACCGCGAGCTGTACTTCGGCAAACAGGGGGCCAGCCCGCTCAAGGCTTTTGACCGTAGCGGCACGGTGCTGCATTGCGCGTCCTTCAGCAAATCGCTGGCTCCCGGCTACCGGGTGGGCTGGATCGCCGCCGGACGGCTGAGCAATACCGTGCGCGGGCTGAAACTGTGCAGCTCGCTCGGTACGCCGCTGCCCAGCCAGATGGCGCTGGCGCGGCTGCTGGCTTCCGGCCAGCACGGCGACATGCTGACAAGGCTGCGCGCCAGCCTGCGCCAGCGGCGCGATGCCATGCAGCAACAGATACAAGAGAGTTTTCCGGCGGGCAGCCGCTTATTGCAGCCGGAGGGTGGCTATTTTCAGTGGGTGATCCTGCCGGAGGGGCTGGATTGTGCCGCGCTGTTGCCGCTGGCCATCGAACAGGGCATTCACTATGCGCCGTCCACGCTGTTCCATCCGCACCATGGCCCGGCCAATGCCTTGCGGCTGAACTTCAGTTTTTTCGACCCGTTGCACCAGCGCGAGGGGGTTGCCCTGTTAGGCGCGCTGCTGCGACAAGCCATGGAATGACAGGGCTTGGCGTGACGCTCAGCCCGGCGGCGTGGACGGGTCGGACTGGGCGGTCAGCGCTTTGCGTTCGTACACCGCCTGCGCCAGCGTGCTCAGGTCGACATATTCCAGCTCGCCGCCCACCGGCATGCCACGCGCAATGCGCGACACCTTGGGGCCACGGCCCTTGAGCAGCTCGGCAATCATGTGCGCGGTGACTTCACCTTCGGCGGTAAAGTTGGTGGCAATCACCACCTCCTCCACCACCTCGTCCAGCGCCCGCACCATCAGCTTGTCCAGGTTCACTTCCTTGGGGCCGATATTGTCCAGCGGCGAAATACGGCCCATCAACACGAAATACAGGCCCTGATAGCATTTGGCCTGCTCCAGCGTCATCAGGTCGGCCGGCATTTCCACCACGCACAGCTGATCCGGCCGCCGTTCCGGATCGGCGCAGATGCTGCACAGCGGGGTTTCACTAAAGGTATTGCAGCGTTCGCAATGGGTCAGCCTGGTCAAGGCCCGGTCCAGCGCGCGGGCCAGCTTGTCAGCGCCGGTCTTGTCGCGTTGCAGCAAATGGAAGGCCATGCGCTGGGCGGTCTTGGGACCGACACCGGGCAATACCTTGAGGGCGGCAATCAGCTGGTCGAGCGCGGGTGGGTTTTTCATGGGCAAGCAGGCAGCAAAGGATAAGGGAAGACCGGCAGGCTTCAGTCCGGCCCGCCCTGCGGATAACGCGGCAGGGCATCGTCCAGGTGAAACCAGGGGATGGCGCTGTCGGTCCACTCGTGGCAATCGGGCGGCAGCCGTTCCGGCTGCTCCAGCGTGGCGACGGTAATTTCCAGCCGCTGGCTGCCATCGGTGCATTCATAAAACAGGGTACTGCCACAGACCGGGCAGAAATGCCGCAGCCCCAGTGGCGAGGAGCGATAGGCCGTGGTGCGGCCTTGCCAGCTGACGGCATGGCGGGCAAACAGCGCCCCCAGATAAACCGGCGCGCCGGCTGCCAGCTGGCAGGTCTTGCAATAGCAGTAGGACACGCCAAGAGGGTGGCCCTGGCACTGGTACTGTACCGCGCCACACAGACAATGACCGTGCAATACCTGTTCCATGGCAACTCCCTGTTGGCGGCGGAGCCATGCCGCCCCGCCATGGCTCACCAGCGGGCCGTGGTGCGCCAGCTCATGCAGACAGGATCAGAAGGGCAGCTTCATGCCGGCCGGCAGGTTCAGGCCATTGGTGAAACCGGACATCTTTTCCTGGGAAGTGGCTTCCACCTTGCGTACCGCGTCGTTGACGGCGGCAGCGATCAGGTCTTCCAGCATTTCCTTGTCTTCCTTGGCATCGTCCAGCAGGCTGTCGTCGATGGACACACGCTTCACGTCGTGGGCGCAGGTCATGACGATTTTCACCAGGCCGGCACCGGATTGGCCTTCCACTTCCACCGTGGCCAGTTCTTCCTGGGCCTTTTTCATGTTTTCCTGCATTTGCTGGGCTTGCTTCATCAGACCAGCGATACCGTTTTTACCGAACATGTCACAACTCCTGCAAAGGTTGAATCGTTTCCGTCATCAGCGTGGCGCCCATATCGCGCACCAGCTGCTGAATCACCGGATCGTTTTCCAGGCATAGTCGGGCCTGGGCCAGTTGTTCCTGACGATGACGGGCGCCCTGCATGGCCGGTGTTTCCAGCCCCAGTTCCTCTATCGTCACCACCAGTTCGACTGGCTGACCGAATTGCTCGGTCAGCGCAGCCTTGAGTTTTTCCTGATAATCGCGGGTGGCCATGTGGCGGAAGCTGTCCGGCACCGCCAGTTCCAGCCGCGACTGGCTCCAGCCCTTGAGCACGGCATTGTGTGCCAGCATGCGTGCGGCGCCCAGCCGGGTACCCAGCTGGGTGACCAGCGCCCCCCAGTCGCCATCAAACTGATAAGGCGACGCCTCCGCCACGGCAGCCTCTTCGGCCATGGCATAGGCCGGCATGCTTTCTTCGGCCTCGGTCTCGTCCCATGGTGCCGTGTTGTCGAGCTCGGCCTCATCCTCGTCGTCGCCCTCCTCGTCATCGGCGGCGGCAAGCGGGGCGGCCTGTGCAATGGCAGCCGGGGCTGGCGCAGTCACCACTGGCTCGGCTGACGCGACAGGTGCAGCAGCTAGCGCAGGCGTGACAGGCTGCGGTGGCGCAGGGGCAGGTTCGGGTTCGGCGTCAGCCGCCGCGGCAGGCTCTTGCGCAGCGGGTCGGCTGGCTGGCTTGCGATTCCCCAGGCCGGCCAGCAAGGCGCGTGCGGCAGCCGAACCATCCGCCCCGGCATCGGATTGCGCCGGCATGGCCACTGGCGCTGGCCGGGTGGCCGCCGCCGCAGTATTGCTGCGCGGTGCGGCCGCGCTGTCTGGCTGGGCCTGGGCCGGATGGAAGGCCAGCATGCGCAGCAGGGTCATATTGAAGCCGGCGTGCTCATCCGGTGCCAGTGCCAGGTCTTTACGGCCATGAATGGCGATCTGGTAGTACAGCTGCACATCTTGCGGCGCGATCAGGCTGGCCAGCGCAAACAGGGCTTCGCGCTCCGGCTCGTCGTCGGCAATAGCCGTGGGCACGGTCTGCGCCATGGCCAGTTGCTGCAGCAAGACGGCCATTTCGGCCAATACACTGTCAAAGCCGATGCCACGCTGCGCCAGTTGTTCGGCCTCGGCCATCAGGCGCGGGCCATCACCGGCCGCCAGTGCCTCCAGCAGTACGAACAGATAACGGCGATCCACCGCACCCAGCATGGCGCGCACGCCGTCTTCCCTGACCTCGCCCATGCCATAGGCAATGGCCTGATCCAGCAGCGACAAGGCATCGCGCATGGAGCCGGCGGCGGCACGACCCAGCAGGGCCAGCGCGGCCGGTTCGAAGCTTTGCTGCTCCACTTCCAGCACATGGGCCAGATGGCCGGCCACCTGCTGCGGCGTCATGTTGCGCAGGGAAAACTGCAGGCAGCGCGACAGCACGGTCACCGGCACTTTTTGCGGGTCGGTGGTGGCCAGGATGAACTTGACGTGGGCCGGCGGCTCTTCCAGCGTCTTCAGCATGGCGTTGAAGGCACTCTTGGACAGCATGTGCACTTCGTCGATGATGTAGACCTTGAAGCGGCCGGAAGTGGGCGCGTACTGGGCGTTTTCCAGCACTTCGCGGATATTGTCGATGCCGGTATTGGAAGCGGCGTCGATTTCCAGCAGGTCGACAAAGCGCCCTGCGTCAATCTGGCGGCAGGCGGAACACTCGCCGCAAGGCTCGGCGGTGGTGCCGGTTTCGCAGTTGAGGCTCTTGGCCAGAATGCGTGCGATGGTGGTCTTGCCCACCCCACGGGTGCCGGTCAGCAGATAGGCATGGTGCAGCCGCTCTTCTTTCAGGGCATTGGAGAGGGCGCGCACCACATGCTCCTGACCGACCAGATCGGCAAAGCGTTTGGGGCGCCACTTGCGGGCAAGGACTTGATAGCTCATGGGGGCGGATTTTAATGGCAATTGGCCGGCAAGGCGACTCCTTTTGGCTGGAGCCGCCTGCCGGCTGGCCCGGCCTTACGGGGCCGGGGTGGGCTCTGCTGGCGTGGCAGCCGGCTGGGCTGCTTGCAGCGCCTGGGTGTTCAGGTAGCGCAAACGCAATTCATCGGCCAGTTCCTGTGCCACCTTGGCATACAGGGTGCTCTTGTTATAGCGGGTGATGACGTAGAAATTATTCAGCCCCAGCCAGTATTCGGTAACCCCCGGCGCGGTTTCCAGCGGCACCAGCACTGCCTGCACATGGTCGGCTACCTGGGCCTGCGGCAACACGCCACGGGCTTTCAGTTCGCCCACCGTCAGGTGCAGATTGAACTTGTCGGCCACCAGCGCACTGACATCCACGCCGGGTTGCACGGCTGCCGGCACGATCACGTCGTCGCCATGGCGCCAGCCTTGCAGCTGGAAGTAATGCGCCACGCTGCCGATGGCATCGTCGACATTGTTCCAGATGTCGCGATGGCCGCTGCCGTCAAAATCCACCGCCCATTTGCGGAAGCTGGACGGCATGAATTGCGGCAGGCCCATGGCGCCGGCGTAAGAGCCTTTCAGCGACAGCGGGTCGATGCGCTCTTCCTTGGCCAGCTTGAGGAATTCGGTCAGCTCGCCGCGGAAGTACTCGGCGCGGCGCGGGTAGTTGAAGGCGATGGTGGACAGCGCGTCTGCCAGACGGAAGCTGCCGGTATTGCGGCCGTAATTGGTTTCGATGCCCAGGATGGCCACCACCATTTCCGGCGGCACGCCGTACACCTGCTCGGCGCGCTGCAAGGTGGCGGCATGCTGCTGCCAGAAGGCCACGCCGTTCTTCAGCAGGCGCTCGTTATAAAAGCTGGAGCGGAACTGATACCACGGCCGGGCGGTGGACGGCTTGTCGAGAATGGCGATGATATTGGGCTTGATTTCCACATTGGCAAACACCGCTTCCAGCTCCGGGCGATTGAACACGCCGCTGGCTACCTGCTCGTCGATATAGCGCTGTACATCAGGGCGGGCCAGAAAGGCGGCATCGGCTTGCGCCAGGGAGGACATCACGCCGCCGGCAAGGGCGGCAGCCATCAACAATCGTTTCATCAGGGGTTTCCGTTAGGTGCCGTCGTGGCGGCTTAGTAGGAGAGCGCACTGGACACCAGTCTGGCGGTGATGTCCACAATGGGGATCACCCGCTCGTAGGCCATGCGGGTGGGGCCGACCACACCCAGTGTACCCACCACCAGGCCGTTGATGCGATAAGGTGCCGTCACCACCGAACACTCGTCCAGCGTCATCACACCAGACTCTTCGCCAATGAAAATGTTCACGCCCTGGGCATCCTGGCCCTGGTTAAGCAGTTTCAACAGTTCGGTCTTGCGCTCGAAAGTGGCAAACAGCTCGCGCAGGCGCGACAGGTCTTCCGACAGGTCGCGCACATTCAGCAGATTCATGCCGCCGGCAATCACCACCGCATCACTGGGGCTGCCCAGCGAGTTCTGGCCAAAGCGCACGGCGGCGGTCATCAGCTCGGTGATATTGCCCTGCAATTCGCGCAGCTCGCTGGCCACCAGGCTGGCAATGGCGCTGAGGCCCTGGCCGGCGTAATGCTGGCTGATGAAATTGCCGGCTTCGATCAGTTCGCTGGGGCTGTAGTCGCGCTCGGTGGTCAGCAGGTGGTTCTGCACATCGCCATCCAGCGTCACCAGAATCATCAGGATGCGCCGCTCGGACAGGCGCAGGAATTCGATCTGGCGGAAGGCCACGTCGGAGCGCTGCGGCGTCACCACCACGCCGGCAAAGTGGGTGAGATCGGACAACAAGGTGGAGGCCGCCTGGGCAATGCGTTGCGGGCTGTCCGGCTGCAAGCTGCTTTCCAGCTCGCGCATGGCCAGCTCTTCCAGCGGCTGGATGGTCAGCAGGTGATCGACAAACAGGCGATAGCCCTTGGCCGTGGGCACACGCCCGGCCGAGGTATGCGGCGAGGCAATCAGCCCCATGCCCTCCAGGTCGGCCAGGATGTTGCGGATGGACGCGGATGACAGCTCCATGCCGGACAGCATGGACAGGGTTTTCGATCCCACCGGCTGACCATCGGCGATGTAGCGTTCGATCAGCGTTTTCAGCAGACGTTGTGCGCGCTCGTTCATCATGCTCTCATTTTACCTGACCAGACGATTCCGGCCAGCCTCTCCCTCAATATCATGTTGCGCGTGTTGACATCATTTCAAGCGGCCATTCGCATTTGTCGGCTCTTGGCTTTGTGCGATAATCCCCCATCTATTGGTCCCACTACACGCAATTGGAGACAGCATGGCGTCAGAAGACAAGAGCCGCGCATTGGCGGCTGCCCTTGCCCAGATCGAAAAGCAGTTCGGCAAGGGGTCGATCATGCGGATGAGCGACAACCAGATCAATGAAAACCTGCAGGTGGTGTCCACCGGCTCGCTGGGCCTGGACCTGGCGCTGGGTATCGGCGGTCTGCCGCGTGGCCGTGTCGTGGAAATCTACGGCCCGGAATCTTCCGGTAAAACCACGCTGTGTCTGCAGGCCGTGGCCGAAGCACAGAAGCTGGGCGGCACCTGCGCCTATATCGATGCGGAAAACGCACTGGACCCCATCTACGCGCAAAAACTGGGCGTCAAGGTGGAAGACCTGCTGATTTCCCAGCCGGACACCGGCGAGCAGGCGCTGGAAATCTGCGACATGCTGGTGCGCTCCAGCGGCGTGGACGTGATCGTGATCGACTCGGTGGCTGCCCTGGTACCCAAGGCGGAAATCGAAGGCGAAATGGGCGACAGCCACGTGGGCCTGCAAGCCCGCCTGATGAGCCAGGCGCTGCGCAAGCTGACCGCCAACATCAAGCGCACCAACACCCTGGTGATCTTCATCAACCAGATCCGCATGAAGATCGGCGTGATGTTCGGCAACCCGGAAACCACTACCGGTGGTAATGCCCTGAAGTTCTACGCCTCGGTGCGCCTGGACATCCGCCGCGTTGGCGGCATCAAGAAGGGTGACGAAGTCATCGGCAACGAAACCCGCGTCAAGGTGGTGAAGAACAAGGTATCGCCGCCCTTCCGCCAGGCTGATTTCGACATCCTGTACGGCGAAGGCATCAGCCGCGAAGGCGAAATCATCGAACTGGGCGTCAAGCATGGCTTTATCGACAAGTCCGGTGCCTGGTATGCCTACAACGGCCAGAAAATCGGCCAGGGCAAGGACAATACCCGCGAATGGCTGAAAACCAATCCGGCAGTTGCCCAGGAAATCGAAGCCAAGATCCGTGACGCCGTCGGCATCAAGGTAGAAATTACCGAGAACGACGAGGAACTGGCCGACGACATGCTGGACGCGTGAAACGCACCGGCTTGCCGATGGAAAAAAGCCTGAAGGCGCGAGCCGTCGATCTCCTGTCCCGCCGGGAATACACCCGGCGGGAACTGGAGCGGCGGCTCGCGCCGTTTGCCGAAAGCCCGGAACAGCTGGCCACCCTGCTGGACGAACTGGCCGAGCGCAACTGGCAGTCCGATAGCCGCTTTGCCCAGCAGTTTGCCGACATCAAGGGCCAGAAATACGGCAGCCGCCGCCTGCAACAGGAAATGCGTCAGCGTGGCGTGGGCAAGGAAGACATCGCCCAGGTGCTGGAAGATCGCGACGACCTGAGCCTGGCCCGCAGCCAGTGGCAAAGAAAGTTTGGCAGCGTGGCCGACACGCCGCAGGAAAGAGCCCGCCAGATGCGCTTTCTGGCCGCGCGCGGCTTTGGCATGGACATCATCCGCCAGGTGATGGCCGGCAGCGCCATGGATGACGATTTCCCGCCGGACAGCGCAGACTGAGCGTGGCCGGAGCCGTAGCCCTTGCCAGCCCGGTTGCGGCTTGACACAATCCAGCATGCTCAGCATCAGCCCCCACGCCGATGCCAACGAATTCAATCTCGACGAAAACGACATGAAAACCTCCGAAATTCGCCAGAAATTCCTGGATTTCTTCGCCTCCAAAGGCCACCAGGTAGTAGCTTCCAGTTCGCTGGTACCGTGGGAAGACCCCACCCTGCTGTTCACCAATGCCGGCATGAACCAGTTCAAGGACGTGTTCCTCGGCTTTGACAAGCGCCCCTATACCCGCGCCACCACCAGCCAGAAATGCGTACGCGCCGGCGGCAAGCACAACGACCTGGAAAACGTCGGCTACACCGCGCGTCACCATACCTTCTTCGAAATGCTGGGCAACTTCAGCTTTGGCGACTACTTCAAGCGCGACGCCATCCACTTCGCCTGGGAATTCCTCACCGGCGAACAATGGCTGGCCCTGCCCAAGGACAAGCTGATGGTGACGGTATACGCCACCGACGACGAAGCCTTTGACATCTGGAACAAGGAAATCGGCGTTCCGGCAGACAAGATTGTCCGCATCGGCGACAACAAGGGCGCGCCCTACGCCTCGGACAACTTCTGGCAAATGGGCGACACCGGCCCCTGCGGCCCGTGTACCGAAATCTTCTACGATCACGGCGACCATATCTGGGGCGGCCCGCCGGGAAGCCCGGAAGAAGACGGCGACCGCTTCATCGAAATCTGGAACAACGTGTTCATGCAGTTCAACCGCGACGAGTCCGGCACCATGCATCCGCTGCCCAAGCCGTCGGTGGACACCGGCATGGGCCTGGAGCGCATCTCGGCCGTGCTGCAACACGTACACGCCAACTACGAGATCGACCTGTTCCAGAACCTGCTGAAAGCCGCTGCGCGTGAAACCGGCGTACCCTTCAGCATGGACGTGCCGTCGCTCAAGGTGATTGCCGACCATATCCGCGCCTGCTCCTTCCTGATTGCCGATGGCGTGATCCCGTCCAACGACGGCCGTGGCTATGTGCTGCGTCGCATCATCCGCCGCGCCATCCGCCACGGTTACAAGCTGGGCCAGAAGGGTCTGTTCTTCCACAAGCTGGTCGCCGACCTGGCCGAGGAAATGGGCCAGGCCTATCCGGAACTGCGTCAGAAGCAGGCCGAAATCGAAGACACCCTGCGTCAGGAAGAACTGCGCTTTGCCGAAACCCTGGACAAGGGCATGGCGCTGCTGGAAACCGCCCTGGCGGCCAACAGCAAGGTGCTGGATGGCGAAACCGCCTTCAAGCTGTACGACACCTTCGGCTTCCCGCTGGACCTGACTGCCGACATCTGCCGCGAACGCGAAGTGGAAGTGGATCAGGCCGGTTTTGACAAGGCGATGGAAGCCCAGCGCGAGCGCGCCCGTGCCGCCTCGTCCTTCAAGATGGCCGGCAATGTCGACTACAGCGGTGCCGACACCGTGTTCAACGGCTATGAATCCACCAGTGTGGAGGCCAAGGTGCTGGCACTGTACAAGGGCAATGAAGCCGTGCAGCAGCTGGACGCCGGCGACGAAGGCATCGTGGTGCTGGACAATACCGCCTTCTACGCCGAAGGCGGCGGTCAGGTGGGCGATGTGGGTGAAATCTCCGCCCAGGGCGGCGTGGCTGCACTGTTCGACGTGGCCGACACCCAGAAAGTACAAGCCGCCGTATTCGGTCACAAGGGCCGTCTGGCACGTGGCAGCCTGCAGGTGGGCGACAGCGTGACTGCCACCATCGACCTGCACCAGCGTGCCGCCACCGCGCGCAACCACTCCGCCACCCACCTGTTGCATGCCGCGCTGCGCCATGTACTGGGTGAACACGTGGCGCAGAAGGGTTCGCTGGTGAACCCGGAACGTGCCCGCTTCGACTTTGCCCACAACGAACCGGTTTCCGCCGAGCAACTGGCCGAGATCGAGCGCGTGGTCAACCGCGTGGTCATCCACAACGTGGAAGTCAGCGTGGGCCACATGTCCTACGACGACGCCATCAAGGCCGGCGCCATTGCGCTGTTTGGTGAAAAGTACGGCGACACCGTGCGCGTGCTGAAGATGGGCGACTTCTCCACCGAACTGTGCGGCGGTACCCACGTCAAGCGCACCGGTGACATCGGCCTGTTCAAGATCATCGCCGAAACCGGCGTGGCTGCTGGCGTGCGCCGTATCGAAGCCGTCACCGGCGAAGCTGCCGTGGCACTGGTACAGGCACAGGATGGCGAACTGAAAGCCGCCACCGCCATCGCCCAGGCCCAGCCGGGCGAACTGCTGTCCAAGCTGGAAAAGCTGCAGGCCGAACTGAAGGCCGCGCAGAAACAGGCACAGCAGCTGAAGGGCCAACTGGCGCTGGGTCAGCTCGACCAGCTGCTGGCCAGCCAGCAGCAAAGCATCAAGGGCGTGTCCTGCCTGATCAGCAAGATCGAGGATATCGATGCCGCCACCCTGCGCGACATGAGCGACAAGCTGATGGACAAGCTGGAAAGCGGCGTAGCCCTGCTGGCCTGCGTGGCCGATGGCAAGGTAAGCCTGATTGCCCGCGTCTCCAAGGACCTGACCGGCAAGGTCAAGGCCGGTGAGCTGGTGAATCAGGTGGCCCTGCAAGTAGGTGGCAAGGGTGGTGGCCGTCCGGACATGGCCCAGGCCGGCGGCACCCAGCCGGAAAACCTGGCCGCAGCACTGGCCAGCCTGCCGTCCTGGCTGGAAGGCAAGCTGTAAACCGCCGCAGCCCGCAAGGACAAAGCCGCAGGGGCCTACCCTGCGGCTTTTGTCATTTTCAGCGTTTATAATTTGTTACTGAATGAATAAGTGATCACCGGAGAGCCTGAACATGACAAGCTGCCGCTCTACCCTTGCCTGGCTCTGCCGCACCCTGCTGCTGGTGCTGTGTAACTGCCTGCCCGGAATAGCCTTGGCTGACGGCAAACTGCTGGTGGTCACTGAAAACTCGTCCTGGCTCAGCACCATCGACAGCCAGGGCAATGTGGCCGGGCGCAATACCCAGCTGGTCAAGGACATTCTGGCGCGCGCCGGGCTGAAGGCCGATATCCAGGTCCTGCCCTGGGCCAGGGCTTATCGCATTGCCGCCACCCGTCCCAACACCCTGATCTACTCCATCGCCCGCACCAGCACGCGCGAAAAGCAGTTTGTCTGGCTGGGGCCACTTGGGCACATGCAGCGGGTGTTCTACCGGCTGAGCAGCGAAACCACGGTGGCCCCGCAATCGCTGGAACAGGTGAAAAGCTGCTGCAAGGTCTGTGTCGGCAATCACGATGTGCAGGAAGAATTCCTGATCAAGGCCGGTTTCGTGCAAAACAGCCAGTTCCTCACCACCAACAGCCCGCAGGAATGCCCGCGACTGCTGCTGAGCGGTGCCGCGCAACTGCTGATTGCCGATCCCGAGCAGCTGCACAGCCAGCTGGCGCGCTTGAAGATACCGGACGAGCAGTTCCAGCCGGCGCTCAGCATGCCGCAAGGCGAAGAGCTCTACCTGGCAGCCAATCCGCAAACCGACCCGGCCGTCGTCCGGGCCATCACCGAGGCCATGCGCCAGCTGAAAGTCCGTTAGCGGGCTGCTGCTGCCCCTGTGGCCAGCTGGCTGCGCTCCTCATGCCAGCGGCAAAGCCACGCAACAGGCGCGGTGAGCCGCCTTGCCCGAAGCCTCTGATATTCAATGCAGATTTCTTCTTGCTCGCAAAACTAATATTCCATTCAAATATTCAGGCCGCATTTCTGCCATCCTTGACTCATATCAAAACGATTTATATCGAAACGAAAATAATAAACACCTTCTCACAAGTATTGATGACGGCTGACAACAGGCCCTGGCCGGGTCAGCCCGCGTCAGCAGAATTGCCCGACCGACTTGCGCTCTGACGGCAATTTTCACGCAAGGAACAGCCATGGCTCTGGTGCTTTACGATGATGGCAATCACAAATGCGTCGCCTTTACCGAACTGGTTCAGGGTGAAGGCATCCAGTCCAATCAGTTCGCCATCATCGACCAGGGTGACGGCATGTTGCTGGACCCCGGTGGCAACCTCACCTACAAGCACCTGATCGCCGAACTGGCCGATTACTTCCTGCCCTCGCACACCCGCTATATTTTCGCCTCGCATCAGGACCCGGACATCATCGCCTCGGCCAATGGCTGGCTGCTGATCACCGATGCCCAGATCATCATCGCCCAGGAATGGGTGCGCTTCCTGCCGCACTTCTGCATCCGCGGCGTGACCGAAGGCCGGCTGATTCCCATTCCGCCACGCGGCATGAATGTCACCCTGGGTGCATCCACCCTCAAGGTGGTACCGGCACACTATCTGCATACCGTGGGCTTTTTCCAGGTATACGACCCGATCAGCAAGATCCTGTTTTCCGGCGACATCGGCGCCTCGCTGATGGACGGCCATGAGGCCGGCAAGCCGGTCAGTGACTTCGATGCCCACCTGGTGGACAGCCACATGCTGGGCTTTCACAAGCGCTACATGACCAATAACAAGGCCTGCCGGCTGTGGGTGCAGATGGTGCGCCAGCTGGATGTGGAATGGATCGTGCCGCAGCATGGCGGCTCGTTCAAAGGCAAGGACATGGTCAAACGCTTCCTCGACTGGTTTGAAACCCTGGAGTGTGGCACGGACCTGATCACCGCCGCCGACTTCACCCTGGACTGAGCGGCGGCGCGCATGGACCGTTACGCCCCCCTGTTTGATCAGCTGAGCGCCTCGCCCGAGGCGCTGGCCGCCGTGGCCGTGTTGCTGCTGCTCATCGGCATGATGCTGCGCACCCTGCTGCGTCGCCAGCCCGGCAGCAGCATGCCGCGCCAGCCAGTGCTGCTGCCCGAAGCCGTCATCCGCCAGCCGCCACGCCCGGCCAGCCCGCCGCAGCCTGCTGCCACGGCCCCTGCCGAAGCGGAAGACAGCGAAGACCAGACACTGTCCTACGAGGTGGACGATCTGGATACGCTGGCAGAAATCGAGGTCTTTCTCGAGTTCGGCTATCTGGAACAGGCCGCCCTCGCCCTGCGCACCTATGTCGATGGCCCGTCCAGCAATGCACCGGCCCATATCCGCCGCCTGGCCGAACTCTATCTGCAACTGCACTGGATAGACGACTACAGCGACATGCTGGAGCGCCTGCACGAACGCAGCCTGCTGGATCGCCAGCAACTGAGCGAGGCGGTATTCGCCGGCCTGCAGCAAGACCCGCAAAACCTGGCACTGCGCGTACTGGCCGAAAGCCGGCTGGGGCTGGGCATCGAGGAGGTCAACCGGCAACTGGGTGATCCGCTGCCGGCCACCAGCAATGAAGCGCTGCTGCTGCGCACCGTGATGCAAGCCCCCGGCCAGCCGGCCATCAGCGCCGAGGAAGCCGTGCAGCAGGCCAGCCAGCTGCCACGGGTCCCGCTGCTGGAAGGCGAGGCCGAACTGGCCCCGCTAAGCCAGCGCGAAATCACGCTGCTGACCAGCTTGCTGCCGGCAGAACGCCAGGCACGCATCCTGCTGGCCTGCCACCAGCCAGCCGCTGCCCTGCCCGCCCTGCAGCAGCTGGCCAACGCACCGGACGCCGCCCTGGCGCGGCTGATCGACACCCTGCGCGCCTGCTATATGACACGCAATCTGCCACTGTACTGCCGCTACCTGTGGCAGTTTCATGTCAGCGTGGGCAATTTCGGCCATCAGCTGAAGCAGCAGCTGCTACAGCTGGGCTGCCAGCTGGGGCAGCACCCGCTGCTGCTGGCACTGGAAGCACAGCCCGACCGGCTGGCACTGGAAGAACTGGGCCGCCGCTTTGCCTACATCCCGCCGGCCAGCCCCCCGCCGCAGTGGCAAGCGCTGGTGACGGCGAATCACGCGCCATCCAGCAGCACCCCGCTGGACAATGCCCTGAGCGAAGCCGAGCAGTTCATCGAATTCGGCCAGATCGACATGGCCATCCAGACCCTGGAACTGGCCATTCTCGCCAGCCCGGCCGAGGCCCAGCTGTATCCGCCGCTATTGAAACTGTACGAACACCTGGGCGACCTGGCCCGCTTCACCTGGCTGGCCCGGCAGATACGCGACCGGCTGGCGACACCGCCGGAGGAAATCACCGGCATGCTCGGCCGCTTTGTCCAGACCATGCAACAACGCCTCAACCAGCACCGGCTTGCGGCCTGAGAAACCGGATCATGATGCTCAGCAACGCACCCCAACAACAGCTCATCACCGTCATGCCGGTGGGCATGGACCCGCGCAAGCTGTCGGTGTTCCGCATGGCCTTTCGCATGCACCACTCGCACCAGCTGTACCAGTTGCTGGACGAAGCCCCCGGCCATGTGCCGGACCTGGCCATTGTCGATGTCGACAGCGTGGACGGCTGGAATGCCTGGCATGACTTCCGTGCCAGCCACCCCGATCTGCCGGCCCTGATTGTCACCACCACCCCGCCGCAGGCCGGCGAAGCGCCGGCCGCGGTACTGCGCAAGCCGGTGCGCATCGAAACCCTGTTCCCGCAAATGCGCGAACTGCTGGCCCATGAGCGCGCCCCCGCCATCCGGCTCGGCACGACCATGCCGCAGCCGTCCGCCACCGTCACCGTGCCAGCCACCGTGACGCTGCCGGCCAGTGCGGCCAGTGCTGCCGGCGACCACAGCGCAGCTGCCGCCTATGTGGCCAGCGTGGCGCCAACGCTGGACCAGGTGATTACCCAGTCACAACAGGCGCACCGTGCCGCCACGGCCGCCCAGCAACACCAGCAAGACCCGGCCCCGTCCGATCTGCCACAGCTGATGGACCTGCCGGAACCCGTCGCGGAAGCCGTGCCTGGCGCCCCCGCCGCCGCGGCCACGGTGGTACGCAGCATGCTGCCCGCCGCACAGAGCGCAGCGGCCAGCGCCGGAGGCAGGATCAGCGTCGAACGCTTCGACCCCAGCGCCGGCCTGTTCGGCCTGGTGGCGCGCCTGCTGCGCCAGCGCACGGCCGCCGTGGTCCGGGTGCGCGAAGTGCCGGTACTGGTCTTGCTGCCGGCACAGGACAAGGCGCTGCTGCTGCAGCCACTGGAAACCCTGCAGCCGCTGTGCAGCGTCCCCAGCCACGAAGTGGACCAGCAGCCCTATGGCAATAGCCCGGTCAGCGCCGTGCAGCAGGAAATCCGGCCGCAAACCCTGGCCTGGCAGCTGGCCATCTGGACCTGCCGCGGCCGGCTGATGCGCGGCATCGCCGCCGACACTCCGCTGCGGCTGCGGTACTGGCCCAACCTGACCCGGCTGCCGCCCATTCCGGAGGCCATGCGCATCACCGCTTTTCTGACCCGTACCCCAGTCAACCTGAAGCTGATCACCCGCCTGCTCAAAGTGCCGCCGGCAGATCTGTTCAATTATCTGGCAGCAGCCTACGGCATCGGCATTCTCGACCTGCCCAGCCGCAGCCCGCAGCTGTCGGTCATCTCCTCCGAACCGGTACGTCCCGCCAGCAAAGCAGAAACCGTGGCAGCTCCCGGCCGGCCGCAAGACAGCAGCCCCGCCCCGGCCAGCAGCCCGGCCAAACCGGTGCAGGGCGGCGGCAGATTGCTGTCGCGCCTGCTGAAAAAGGTCATTGGCCTGTAACCAGGAATACGGAACCCCATGCGCGCTTACGATAACAAGATCATCTTCGCCGGCCCGGTTGGCGCCGGCAAAACCACGGCCATCGGCGCCATCAGCGATATCGCGCCGGTGACCACCGATGCCCGCGCCTCCGACATGACGCTGAACCGCAAGGACACCACCACGGTGGCACTGGACTACGGCGTGCTGATGCTGGACGAGGCCACCAAGGTGCATTTGTACGGCACGCCGGGACAGGAACGCTTCGACTTCATGTGGGACATCCTCAGCCAGGGCGGCATCGGCCTGATCCTGCTGCTGGACAATACCCGCAGCAATCCGGTAAAGGATTTGCAGTTTTTCCTCAATGCCTTTCGCGACATGCTCAAGGCGGCACCACTGGTGATCGGCGTCACCAAGACCGATCTGCGCGCCACCCCCAGCATTGAAACCTATGCCGCGCTGCTGGAAAAATTCGACATGCGCCCACCCATTTTCGAAATCGATGCCCGCTCGCGCGAGGACGTGAAAAAGCTGGTACTGGCCTTGCTGTTCTCCATCGACCCCGGGCTGGAAAGCTGATCATGTCCGACCACCTTTCGCTCAAGGACACGCTCTACCCCATCGCCAGCCCCGCCGGTGCCTACTATGCCGTATCCAGCCCGGAGCAGGACGCCGCGCGGGTACTGCTGACCCAGATCCTGCGGCTGGGCCACTCCGTACCGCTGACCGAGGCCCTGCTGGAAGAATGGAGCGGCAACGACCTGGGCAAGGGACTGGAAACACTGTACCGCTTGCAGCGGCTGGAGTTCGTGCACGGCACCGAACAGCCGCGCCCGCCACTGGCCATCAATCTGGAAAGCCAGCTGCCCACGCTGCTGGCGGCGCTGTCCGGCAACGGCCGCGCCCTGCTGGCCGACGACAACGGCCTGTATTACGCCACTGCCGGCTTTCACCACGAATCGGCCGAGGAAATCGCCGCGCTGGCCGGCGACATCATTTCGCTGAGCCGCCGCCACGCCCTGCTGCTGAAAAACAATCTCAATATCAGCAACCTGGCCTGGGCCATCAGCAATCCGGCCGGCCACAGCGAGCTGGCGTTTTACCCGCTGCATGTCGGGCAGCAATCCTTCGTGCTGGTGATCGGTGGCACCCCTCGCCTGCAAGACGAACATTTCGTGACGCTGATCGAGCTCCTCAGTCGTCGTTACGCTTGAACAAGAAGCAGCCCGCCGCGCGGGCCAAGAATACCCACTGGAGAAAACCATGCGTGAACAGATGCTCAAGTCCATCCTGAGTGACCTCAACGGCGCATCAGCCGATATCGAAGCGTCGGCCATCATTTCATCCGACGGCCTGACCATGGCCGCCCTGCTGCCGCAGGATGTGGACGAAGACCGGGTGGGCGCCATGGCTGCCGCCATGCTGTCACTGGGTGAACGCACCGCCAAGGAACTGGCCCGCGGCGAACTGGAACAGGTGATGGTAAAGGGTGACAACGGCTACATCCTGATGAGCTATGCCGGCCGCGATGCCGTGCTCACGGTGATTGCCCGCCGCGAAGCCAAGCTGGGGCTGATTTTCCTCGATGCCAAGCGCGCCGCGCGCAATATTGCCGAAATCCTCTAGCCCCCGGCCGCCAAGCCAGCCGGACAGTGACGTGCATGGGCGCCACTGTCCGGATCTGCACCATTCTCACTCCTGTACACGCACCACGCCGGCCCCCTGGCGTCAAAACGGTGCAGCCTGCCATACCCAGGCTTTCAATTACGCCTGCCGTAAGCAATAACTAATCAATCACACCATGCGCAGGCGCCACGGCACCCCCTGATTTCAACCATCTGGCGCAACAGTGGCAGGCCACGCTGACAGGCACGCTTATTGCCTAGTGTTCAGTACAAGCCACCAAGGGGGAATGCGCGATGCACCAGATCACACCGCTGGACCACACCCACTACGACGAGATGCTGGCTGCCGGACAGCAAGTCCGACCGTCCTACCAGCATTTTGCCAGCTGGCTGAACCAGGCAACGCCAGACTGGCTGCGCAACAAGCAGGCCGAGGCCGACACCCTGTTCCGCCGCGTCGGCATCACCTTTGCCGTGTACGGCGACGAAAGCGGGGCCGAACGGCTGATTCCTTTCGATACCATTCCCCGCATCATTTCCGCGGCCGAATGGAAAACCCTGGAAGCCGGCTGCATCCAGCGTGTCACCGCGCTCAACCGCTTCCTGCACGACATCTACCACGAGCAGGACATCCTCAAGGCCGGCATCATTCCGGCAGAGCAGATCCTCACCAATGCCGGCTACCAGCTGGCCATGCAGGGCATAGACCTGCCACGCCAGGTGTACGCCCATATCGCCGGGGTGGACATCATCCGTCACAGCGATGGCGGCTTTTACGTGCTGGAAGACAATCTGCGCACCCCTTCCGGCGTCAGCTACATGCTGGAAAACCGCAAGATGATGATGCGGCTGTTCCCCGAGCTGTTTGCCAGCCACGACATCACCCCGGTCGAGCATTACCCCAATATGTTGCTGGACACCCTGCGCGCCGTGGCGCCGGCCGAGGTGGACAACCCCACCGTGGTGGTGCTCACCCCCGGCCAGTACAACAGCGCCTATTTCGAGCACGCCTTCCTCGCCAGCCAGATGGGAGTGGAACTGGTGGAGGGGCAGGACCTGTTCGTGAAAAACGGCCATGTCTACATGCGCACCACCTCCGGCCCGCAGCGGGTGGATGTGATCTACCGCCGGCTGGACGATGCCTATCTCGACCCGCTGGCCTTCAATGCCGGCTCCATGCTGGGCGTGCCGGGGCTGATGTCGGTATACCGCGAAGGCCGCGTCACGGTATGCAATGCCGTGGGCACCGGCGTGGCGGACGACAAGTCCATCTACCCCTACGTGCCGGACATGATCCGCTTTTATCTGGGCGAGGAACCCATCCTGCACAATGTGCCCACCTGGCAGCTGCGCAAGCCGGAGGATCTGGCCTATGTGCTGGAACATCTGCCCGAACTGGTGGTGAAGGAAGTGCACGGTGCCGGCGGCTACGGCATGCTGGTCGGCCCGGCCGCCACCCAGGCCGAAATCGACGCCTATCGCCTGCGCATTCTGGAAGACCCGGCCAATTTCATCGCCCAGCCCACCTTGTCCTTGTCCACCTGCCCCACTTTTGTCGAGGCCGGCATTGCACCGCGCCATATCGACCTGCGTCCCTTCGTGCTGTCCGGCAAGAAAGTGCAGCTGGTGGCCGGCGGCCTCACCCGCGTGGCCCTGCGCGAAGGTTCGCTGGTGGTCAATTCGTCGCAGGGCGGCGGCACCAAGGACACCTGGATTCTCAAGGAGGACATCACATGCTGAGCCGAATGGCAGGGTGCCTGTACTGGATGGCACGCAATATGGAACGCGCCGAAAACACCGCGCGCTTGCTGGATGTCAGCCTGCAGATGTCTTTGCTGCATGCTTCGTCGCAGGACGACCTGCTGGTGCCGCTGGATGTCACCGGCAGCACCGCCGACTTTCTGCAGCGCCACCACACTCCCACGCCGCAAGCCGTGCTGCACTATCTGGCACTGGACAGCGAGAACCCCGGCAGCATTTACAACTGCATGCGTAATGCGCGGGAAAACGCCCATGTGGTGCGGGTGAAAATCACCACCGAGATGTGGGAGCAGGTGAACGGCACCTGGCTGGAAATGCGTGAATGGCATGCCCGCGGTCTGGATACCCGCAGCGCCTCCACCTTTCTTGAATGGGTGCGCGAACGCTCGCACCTGTTCCGTGGCGCGGGTTACGGCACCATGTTGCGCAACGACACCTTCCACTTCTCCCGCCTGGGCACCTTCATCGAACGCGCCGACAACACCGCGCGCATCCTCAATGTGAAAACCAAGCAGATCAGCGACAACGAGCCGGAAGCGGAAAACATCCTCGACTACTACCAGTGGGCGGCACTGCTGCGCTCGGTGTCCGGCTTTGAAGCCTACCGCGACATCTACCGCGACAGCGTCACGCCAGAGCGGGTAGCCGAGCTGCTGATCCTGCGCCATGACATGCCGCGCAGCCTGCGCGCCTGCTTTGCCGAAATCAACAAGGTGCTGGCGCGCATCGAAGGCCAGGCCGGCCGTGCCGCCCGGCGCCGCGCCAGCGAAATCCAGGCGCGGCTCACCTACAGCAGCATCGAGGACATCTTTGCCGATGGGCTGGAGCAAACCCTGGACAGCCTGATCGACGACATCAATCTGCTGGGCAAACTGATTCACCACAGCTATCTGGAAACCGCCTGATCGCAGGCACTGCCAAAGGATATGGTCATGAGACTCGCCATCAGTCATGAAACGCTGTACCGCTACGACAGCCCGGTGCGTCACAGCACCCAGTATCTGCGCCTGACCCCGCAGGGCGGCAATGGCCTGCGCATTCTGGACTGGCAGCTGGAATTGCCGGAATCGGCCCATCGCAGTACCGACAGCTACGGCAACATCCTGCATGTCCTCACCCTGGACTACCCGCACCAGGAAATCCGCATCAAGGTCAGCGGCACGGTGGAAACCGAAGATACCGCACCGGTGTGCGACACCCTGCCGCCGCTGTTTTTCCTGCGTCAGACCGAGCTGACCACCCCGGACGCAGCACTGCGCCAGTTTGCTGCCGGCTATCGCCAGCCCACCCCCAGCCTGAGCCAGCTGCAAAGCCTGGTCGAGGGCATACGCGAACGCATGCCCTTCCTGCCCGGCGAAACCCAGAGCCATACCCCGGCGGCCGATGCCTTTGCCAAAGGTGCCGGCGTGTGCCAGGACCATACCCACGTCTTTCTCAGCTGCGCCCGCCAGCTGGGCATTCCGGCACGCTATGTCAGTGGCTATGTCTATTCGCCGGCCCATGCGGCCGACCATGTTTCCAGCCATGCCTGGGCCGAAGCCTGGGTCGACGGCGCCTGGCACAGTTTCGACGTGGCCAATGCGGTGGCCGCCAACGAGCATCACCTCAAGCTGGCCATCGGCATGGACTATCTGGATGCCTGCCCGGTGCGCGGCGTCCGCTTTGGCGGCGGCACCGAAAGCATGACGGCGCAGGCGCGCGTCTGGCTGGACGGACAGTAACAAGCCGGCTAGATTGCTGTTAACTCCACCACACAAGTAGCTGCATCATGACTTACTGCGTCGCCATGAATCTGGCATCCGGCATGCTGTTCGCCTCGGACTCCCGCACCAACGCCGGGGTGGACCATGTCTCCACCTTTCGTAAAATGCAGTTCTTCCAGCAGCCGGACGAGCGGCTGCTGGTGCTGCTGTCTGCCGGCAACCTGGCCACCACCCAGAGCGTGGTCAGCCTGCTGCGCCAGCGCGCCAGCGCCGGGCGGGACGAGCGCAACATCCTCAATGTCCCCTCCATGTACGACGCCGCCTGCCTGGTGGGCGACACCCTGCGCGAAATCGCCGAACGCGACGGCCCGGCGCTGAGCCAGTCCAAGATCGAAGTCGGCTGTTCCTTCCTGCTGGGCGGGCAGATCCGCGGCGAAGCGCCACGGTTGTTCAATATCTACCCGCAGGGCAACTTCATCGAAGCCACCCAGGACACGCCCTACTTCCAGATCGGCGAAGCCAAATACGGCAAGCCCATCATCGACCGCGTGGTCAACTACCACACCCCGGTGGAGGACGCTGCCAAATGTGCCTTGATCAGCTTTGACTCCACCATGAAGAGCAATCTGTCGGTCGGCCTGCCCATCGACATGCTGGTGTATGACAAGGACGACTTCGGCCCCGGCATCCACCAGCGCATCACCGAGCACGACCCCTACTTCCAGCAATTGCACACCGGCTGGGGCCAGGCCTTGCGCGAAGCCTTCGCCGCCCTGCCGCCCATGCGCTGGAAGGAATGAGCTGGTGCAGGAATGAGCTGGCGCAGGAATGAGATTGGTCAGCCGCATGGCCGATCGGCGATAATGCGCCATTGCCACTGAAAGATGCCCGCAGAATGAAACACGCACCGCTGACCGATAACGATTACCAGCGCCTGTCCGCTACCCTGCAACGCTTCCAGCGCCTGCAGTGCATGAATCTGGAAAAACTGGATGGCTTCTTCACCGCCCTGCTGTGCGGGCCGGAAGCCATCAAGCCCACCGAATGCCTGCCGCTGATTCTGGGCGAGGCCTTCGATGACGAACAAGCCTTCCGCAGCGAAAAGGATCTGGAAAAATTTGTCGGCCTGCTGATGGGCCACTGGCTGGACATCGCCCACACCCTGCAACAGGGGGCAGACTTCCAACCCTGGCTGGATGCCGATGAACAAGGCGTGGTACACGGCAATGACTGGGCCGAAGGCTTTGTCGAAGGCATGCAGT
This sequence comes from Aquitalea magnusonii, assembly GCF_003202035.1. Taxonomy (GTDB): domain Bacteria; phylum Pseudomonadota; class Gammaproteobacteria; order Burkholderiales; family Chromobacteriaceae; genus Aquitalea; species Aquitalea magnusonii. Next base: position 100,627 of record NZ_QJKC01000006.1, read on the forward strand.
TGCAGCAGGATGACTGGAACCTGCTGTTTGACGATGCCGAGCATGCCGGCGCGCTGGAAGCCATCATGGCACTGGCTTTCGAACGCCACCCCGATCCGGAAATGCGCCCCTACATCGACAACAGCGACAGTAGCCAGCGCGAACAATGGCTGGCCGCCATTTCGCCGGCCGTGCAGGAAATCTACCAGTTCTTTGCCACCATCCGTGCCCAGATGGAAGCCGAGCTGGAGCAGGACGAGGCAGACGAGCAACGCTAGGCGCAGCCCGCTGCAGCATTGTCAACTGTACGGCCAGACAGCAAACGGCTTTGATTTGCAGTAGACTCAACAGATCAACTGCTTCACTTCCCTTACCCCACCGCGCTGACCAGCCTGCTCTTGTTGGCGTGCCGGACCTCTGCGCCATGTTGACCACGCTGCCGCACCTGCCAGCCAGGTGGCTGTTGATGCTTTTGCTGGGCCTGGGCTGGAGCCCCGCCTCCCCGGCCCGCGACATGGGCAACTGGTGCTCACCCCAGCCCGGACTAGCCGCTGCCATTTCTCTGCAACAGCGCGCCATCCGCCAGCTGGACATCCCGCCGTCACCACTGGCCCACATCCACACCGAAGGCAGCCTGCCGCATCAGGGCATCTTCGACCAGAGCGTCAAGGCCAAGCGGGACTGGGTGCACATGCGTGACTTTGCCCTTGCCTGGCAGGCCAGCGCCGACCCACGCCTGCTGGCCGCCCTGGCCCGCTCCCTGGATGCCTGGACGGCCAGCTACCAGATCTCCTTCAACCCCATCGACGAAACCGACCTCGACGCGCTGATCGACAGCTACGCCATCACGGCTGGCAGCCTGCCGGCCAGCACCCGGCAGCAAACCGCCGCCTTCCTGCGCACCATGGCCAGCGGCTACATCCAGCGTATCCGCCAGGCCAAAACACCGCTCAGTGGCACTTTCATCAATAACTGGAACAGCCATCGCCTCAAGCTGATCACCCTCAGTGCCGTGGCCCTGCAGGATGAGGCCATGCTGAAAACCGCCGGCGAGCTGTATCTGCAGCATATCGCCAACAATATCAGCGCCCAGGGCGAAACCTGGGACTTCCAGGAAAGAGACGCCCTGCACTACGTCACCTACGACCTGGAACCGCTGGTACGCGCTGCCATTGCCGCCCGCCAGGCCGGCGAACAGTGGCTGGAACGCAAAGGCCGCCAGGGTGGCAGCCTGCAGCAGGCGCTGGACTGGCTGCGCCCCTATGCCGAGGGCACACTGCAGCACCAGGAGTTCGTCAACTCGCGCGTGCGCTTCGACTATGTACGGCGCGAAGCCGGCCTGCCCGGCTTTTCCGGTAGCTGGCAGCCGGCCACCAGCCACTATCTGTATGCCCTGGCAGCCCGCCTGTCACCCGCCTACCGTACGCCGACGCTGACCGGCGCGGCCATCCCGGACTGGATTGCACAATGCTGGCCATAGGCAGAAAACGATGACATGTCATCAAATTGCCATCATATCGTGCTAAAACGCTGCTTTTCTTACTTATCCGTCACCGGTCCACACCATGAATCCGATTGAAGCCCTACTGTTTGCCGTCATCCAAGGCATCAGCGAACTGTTCCCCATCAGCAGCCTGGGACATGGCATCCTGATTCCGGACTGGCTGCACTGGTCGCTCAACCGCAGCCATCCGGATTTTCTGCCCTTCATGGTGATGCTGCATCTGGGGACGGCCATTGCCCTGCTGCTGTACTTCCACCGTGACTGGCAGCAACTGATCGGCGGCTTTCTGCGTGCGCGCGGCCGGGCGGACAATGCCGAGGCCAGGCTGATGTGGCGGCTGATTGCCGGTACCATCCCGGCCGGCCTGATCGGCCTGCTGCTGGAAAAGCAGTTGCGCGTACTGTTCAGCAGCGCCACCGCCGTGCTGGTTTTCCTGGCATTGAACGGTCTGTTACTGCTGTGGGGCGAGCGACTGGGCAAACGCCAGCCGCACAAGGACCTGGACCAGCTGACGATACTGGGGGCCATCAAGATCGGCAGCGGCCAGGCGCTGGCGCTGCTGCCCGGCATTTCCCGCTCGGGGGTCACCCTGCTCAGCGGTCTGGCCCATGGGCTGGATCATGCCTCGGCGGCGCGCTTTTCCTTTTTGCTGGCAACCCCCATCATCGCGGCGGCCGGCGTGCTGGAGATTCCCAAGCTGGCCCATGCCGGCCATGCCCAGCCCTGGGGACTGCTGCTGGCCTGCGGCGCGCTCGCCGGTTTGTGCGCCTATGCCAGCACCTGGTTTCTGATGCGCTATTTCAAGAAAACCGAAATCGAATCACTGCGTCCATTCGGCCTGTACTGCCTGGCGCTGGGCATTGGCGGCCTGCTGATGAAATTTATTTAATTTAAACTGTTGAAAGTTTAAATTAAAAAAATAAAGCGACTTTGGTATGATTGACGTTTATTTAACTGCCATCTGACATAAAGAAGCATTGACTGTTTGTTCCTGCCAGTTCCTTCAATTAGAATAGATTGCAGAAAAGGGCCGCCATTTTGCGGCCCGTATCTGTTAATAGAGACGAATGAGAACTTTGGACGACAAAAAACCGGATCAACGGCTGCCGGCTGATCTGGCAAGACGCGCTACCGCCATCATCGAGCTGCCGGATGGCGTGCTGGTCACGGCAGCACGCGGCGGTCGCTACAATCTGCCGGGCGGCAAGGCCAGCCGGGGCGAGCTGCGCTCCCAGGCCCTGATTCGCGAAATCCGCGAAGAAACCGGCCTGCGCATCAATTCCATGCTCTACCTGTTTGACCACATCACCCCGCATAACGCCCACAAGGTTTACCTGTGCATTGCCCAGGGCCAACCCAAGCCGCAAGGGGAAATCGAACGCATTGCCCTGGTCTCCTCTCCGGATACCGATGTCGACCTGTTTGTCGAGGGCCGAGCCATCCTGCGGCGCTATGCACGGCTGCGCGGCGAGGAAACCGCCAAGGGTCAGGCGCTGCGTGCCATCCTGGGGCTGGCGCGTTACATCGCCAAGGTAGACTGAACCGGACCATGCCAGCCAGCGCCCCCGTCTGGCTGACGCTGGACGAATTCGACTTCCATCACCGCCTGCCGGCACTGCCCGGCAACACACTGGTGCTGTTCGGCCAGCCGGGCTGTTCCGCCTGTCGCAGCTGGCGGCAAGCCTTGAGCCAGTGGCAGCCGCCTGCGCTGCAACAACTGGCCTATGTCGATGTGCAGCAATCCATGGCACTGGCACACCAGTTCGACATCTTCCACCTGCCCACCTTGCTGCTGTTTGTCGATGGCCAGTATCACGGCCAGCTGCACAGCCCCTTGCAGGCCCAGGCCCTCAAGCAGGCACTGGACGCCCTGCTGGCCACTGCGGCAGAAGAAGAGCCCTGACACCCCACCGCACCACGCGCTCCAGAGCACTTCAGCCCCTGCCCATCTAGCCTTGCCACGCAACAAGGGCAGCCCGCGGGCTGCCCTTGTTGTTACTGCCCACCGGCCAGGCCGGGGTTTACAGATCGCTCTTGCCGCCGTCGACCGGGGCATCGGCAGCCGGCGCGGTCGCCTCGCTCACCGAGCTGAGCATGTCCTGCGGAATGGTGACCCAGCCCAGCGATGCAGACAGCTGCAAACACATGGCCAGGGTCAGCATGGCCACCGGGGCAAACAGCATCACCCCCAACAGCACACGCACCCGGCCCACCCCGGACACCACCGCCAGGCCATTCACCAGCAGGGCGATGGTCAGCAGCGACAGTGCCAGGTCAGCCCCCAGCGCAGCATCGTCCGGCAGCCAGCTGGTCAGCGGCTCGAAAAACTGCAGGCTGTTGCACAGTACGATCAGCCCGAACAGCGAAGCCGTGGGCTGCCATTTGGCCAGCCGCAGCCAGATGGTCATGAACTGGGTGAACAGCAGCGTTTCCAGCCAGGTGAACAGCAGCATGAAACCCATGCGCCCGGCAATATCATTGCCCAGCTCCGCGGTGCCACCGCTGGCCACCAGCCCCAGCACGGTCAGCAGCAGGGCTGCCAACCAGCGTGGATACTGGTATTGCTCCAGCGGGCCGACCCGGAAGCGCAGCAGGCCGATGAAATCATCAATCAGACGATGCATGGTGCCGGCTCAGTCGAAAACGACGGTTTTGTTGGAGTAGGACAGGATGCGGTCGTCCACATGCCAGCGCACGGCGCGCGACAACACCACTTTTTCCAGGTCGCGGCCTTTCTGGATCAGGTCTTCCACATCGTCACGGTGCGAAATGCGCGTCACTTCCTGCTCGATGATCGGACCTTCGTCCAGATCCTCTGTCACATAGTGACTGGTGGCCCCAATCAGCTTCACGCCACGGGCAAAGGCACGGTGGTAAGGCTTGGCACCATCAAATGCCGGCAGGAAGCTGTGGTGGATATTGATGACACGGTCCGGGTAGCGCTTGACGAACTCGCCGGACAGCACCTGCATGTAACGCGCCAGCACGATGAAATCGACACCGGCCTCTTCCAGCAGGCGGAACTGCTCGGCCTCGGCCTCGGCCTTGTTGTCACGCGTCACCGGCACCACATGGAAGGGGATGCCATTGAATTCCACCAGACGGCGGCAATCCTCGTGATTGGAGATCACCAGCGGAATATCGCAGTTCAGCTCACCAATACGCCAGCGGTGCAAGAGATCCACCAGGCAGTGCTCGTACTTGGACACGAAAATGGCCATGCGCGGCTTGCGGCTGGACAGCGACACCTTCCAGGTCATGTTGTGCTCGGCGGCAATCGGCTGGAAAGCCGCGGCAAATGCATCCATCGGCAGGGTAAAGCCATCCAGCTCCCACTGGATGCGCATCAGGAACAGGTTTTCGCTGGTGTCCTGATGCTGGTCGGCATGCATGATGTTGGCGTTATAGGTCATCAGGAAATTGGCCAGGGCCGCTACCAGGCCCTTCTTGTCCGGAGCGCTGATCAGCAGCGTGGCCGATTGTCGGGTATTGCTCATTATCCAGTCTCTTTTCTTTACATAATCAACGGCGGCCAACTGGCCACCACTTGCAAATACGGTTGGTCCGCGCTGCCCGCAAAATGACAAACGCCACATGCCGCAGGGAAACTGCCCCTGCCGCCTGTGGCGCTGCTTGCCGGTAAACGGGATCAGGCGTTCAGATTGGCCGAATCCAGCGTATTCTGCAACAGCGTTGCCACGGTCATCGGACCCACACCACCCGGCACCGGGGTGATGAAGCTGGCGCGTTCGGCGGCTGCGGCGAATTCCACATCCCCCACCAGCTTGCCGGTGTCCAGGCGATTGATGCCCACATCGATCACCACCGCGCCCGGCTTGATCCATTCGCCCTTGATAAAGCCGGGCATGCCCACGGCAGCCACCACGATGTCCGCCTCGCCCACTTCACGCGCCAGGTCCTGCGTGGCACTGTGGCAAACCGTCACCGTGGCGCGGGCCAGCAGCATTTCCAGCGCCTGCGGGCGACCGACGATATTGGATGCACCCACGATCACCGCCTTCTTGCCCTTGGGATCGATGCCATATTCTTCCAGCAGCGTCATCACGCCACGCGGCGTGCAGGGACGCAGCAGCGGCATCTTGATGGCCAGACGGCCCATATTATAGGGATGGAAGCCGTCGACATCCTTTTTCGGATCGATGCGCTCGATCACCGCTTGCGGGTCGATCTGCTTGGGCAGCGGCAACTGCACCAGGATACCGTCTACCGTGGCGTCGGCATTCAGGGTATCGATAATGTCCAGCAGCTGCTGCTGGCTGGTTTCCGCCGGCAGATCATAAGCCACCGAGCGGATGCCGGCCTTTTCGCAGGAGCGCTTCTTGCTGCCTACATAAACGCTGGAAGCAGGATCGTTGCCCACCAGGATCACCGCCAGGGCCGGTGCCCGCTTGCCTGCCGCCACCCGGGCCTGCACGCCCTCGCCAACCTTGGCGATGAGTTGTTCTGCTACTGCCTTACCATCAATGAGTTGCGCTGCCATGCCTGATTCCGTATGGAACTTGAAAAGAGGCGGCAATTTTCTCATTTTTTGGATTTTTACGAAACCACAAAAATACATTAGGAATAATTTCACGTAAAGCAAAATTCACAAAATAAGCATCTATATATCATGTAGTTACTTGCCGGCCCGTGACAGCCGGCTGGCGCACCCGGCCAAGGACCGCCCGCAGCACGGCAAAAAAAATTGCAACACAGTGTTGACAGCTTCAAGCCCAATCCGTATATTTGCGTTCTCTGTCGTCGGGGCGTAGCGCAGCCTGGTAGCGCACCTGATTTGGGATCAGGGGGTCGCGAGTTCGAATCCCGCCGCCCCGACCAGACAAAGCCCGATATGTGAGTGCCCGTAGCTCAACCGGATAGAGCACCGGCCTTCTAAGCCGGGGGTTACAGGTTCGATTCCTGTCGGGCGCACCAGTAACCGAAGTTGTTGTAGAATGCAGTACCCTGTGGTGGATGTAGCTCAGTTGGTAGAGTCCAGGATTGTGATTCCTGTTGTCGTGGGTTCGAGCCCCATCATCCACCCCACCCTATTCAGACAGTCAGCCCCGCGCTGATGTGTCGCACCGCTTCAGCGGTGGATGTAGCTCAGTTGGTAGAGTCCAGGATTGTGATTCCTGTTGTCGTGGGTTCGAGCCCCATCATCCACCCCAGTCTGATAAGAAAAACCCGGCTTCGGCCGGGTTTTTCTTTTGTTTTCAGCAAAATCTTTCACATTTGCGACAAAAACCTACGCAATGTCCTCTTGTCTGACAGTACAAGCCCCGTATAATCGAATACATTTGCATTTATCCGATTGACTGACAGACACTAAAAACCATGACTACCCTGCAGCCGATCAAGCGCCAGACGCTGACCAGTGCCGTGACCGAATCGCTTCGCCAGCGCCTTCTCTCGGGAGAATTCGTCGACGGCCAGCAATTGCGCCAGGAAGCGCTATCCAATGAATACGGCGTCAGCCGGGTGCCGGTGCGCGAAGCACTGCGCCAGCTGGAGGCCGAAGGGCTGATCCAGATCATCGACCACAAGGGCGCCATCGTCTCCAAGCTATCGCTGGATGATGTGCTGGAACTGCTGGAAATCCGTGCCATGCTGGAAAGCTCGGTGCTCAAGGCGTCCATTCCCTGTCAGACCCCGGCCGACATCACGCTGGCCGAGCAGACCCTGCACGAATTCGAAGTGGCCCTGCAAAAAAACGATGTCCGCCACTGGGGCGAACTCAACTCGCGCTTTCACCTGGCGCTGTATCGTGCCGCCAAGCGGCCCAATACCCTGGCGCTGATCGAGCAGCTGCACAACAAGACCGACCGCTACACCCGCATGCAGATCCTGTTTACCCGCACCATGGAGCGCGCCCACGAGGAGCACACCCGGCTGCTGGAACTGTGCAAGCAGGGAGCTGCCGAAGAAGCGGCCGAATTCATCCGCTTCCACATCCTGTCCGCCGGACATGCGCTGGAACATTATCTGCAAGGCCAGCAAGGCCACTGAGCCGGCTGCGCACTCCCCGCCATGACGACCAGCAATGCTGGTCGTTTTATTTGGCGCCCTGTGTAGCGGGATAAGCCTGGTACTGCGCGCGCCAGCGTGCAGCCTCTGCCCGCAGACAGTCCGCCAGCTGCAGGGTGGCCGGTCCGGCCGCCGGCGGATCGGCCAGTACCAGGTAAAGACCGGCCTTGCGCAAGGCCCCATGCGCCAGCGGCAAGGGCTTGAGCCGGCCCGCCGCCACACTATCGGCAATGCGGTGCCAGGCCAGCCAGCCAAAGGCAAAGCCCTGCTCCACTGCGGCAATGGCCGTTTCCGGCTGTGATACCGTCCAGCGCTGCCAGGCGCCCAGCCAGCCCTCATCGCGCGGCTGGCGCTGACCGGAATCGCGCAACACCACTTGCACCTGCTGTTGCAGGTCATCCATGCCCAATGGCCGGCCAAGTGCATGCAGGGGATGCTGTGGCGCGGCGCAGGCGACAAACTCGGCATCCAGCAGCCAGTCGCCCAGAAAACCCTGCGGCACCCGGCCCGCCACCGCCAGCTCCACCTGCCCACCATGCAGGGCATCATCGGCGCCGGACATCACCACCTCATGCATTTGCAAGCGGGTACTCGGGCAATGACTGGCAAACTGCCCCAGCGCAGGCAACAACGCCGGCGTGGGAAACAGGCTGTCCACCGCCAGGCGTACTTCGGCTTCCCAGCCTTGCAGCAAGGAGCGCGCCTTCTCTTCCAGTCGCAATGATGCCGCCAGCACGTTTTGAGCGTCGCGCAACAGCACCTCGCCCGCCGCGGTCAGCACCATGCGTCGCCCCTGCGCCTGCAATAGCGCCACTCCCAGCTGCTCCTGTAATTGCGCCACCATATAACTGACCGATGACTGGCTGCGGTGCATGGCCTTGGCCGCCTGGGCAAAACCGCCCTCACTGACAATGCATTGCAAGACCTGCCATTGCTCCCAGGTGGTTCTGGCCTGTTTCATATATTTGATTTTCAGATTGATTACTACTGATTTTTGCGCTTTTTTATCCAAATATCCACTGCAATAATGCAGTCCATGATCAACGGCCAGGCCCAGCAACGCCGGCCCCGACAAGGAGATGCAAGATGAGCATGCACACCATCAGCCGCGAAGTAGAACGCCTGGTCAATGGCATGGAGGTTTCAGACGGTGCCGGTGTCCGCCTGCTGCGGGTACTGACCCACGACCTGCAACGCCGGCTCGACCCCTTCCTGATGCTGGATGAATTCCGTTCGGACAATCCGGATGACTATATCGCCGGCTTCCCCGACCACCCGCACCGTGGCTTTGAAACCGTCACCTATATGCTGGATGGCCGCATGCGCCACCGCGACAGCACCGGCCAAGAGGGGCTGCTGGGACCGGGCGGCGTGCAGTGGATGACTGCCGGTCGCGGCCTGGTGCACTCAGAAATCCCCGAGCAGCAAGACGGCCTGATGCACGGCTTTCAATTGTGGGTGAACCTGCCGGCCAAGAACAAGATGATTGCGCCGTGGTATCGCGACATCCCCAGTGCCGAGATTCCGGAACAGCAAACCGGGCATGGCAGCCACTTGCGCTTGATTGCCGGACAGGTAGGCGAGCAGCTTGCAGCCATCCAGCGCCCGGATAGCGAGCCGCTGTATCTGGACGTGCATCTGGCCGGTGGGCAAAGTGAATTTCTCGCCATTCCGGCAGAACACAATGCCTTCATCTATGTTTATCAGGGTGAGCTGCAGGCTGGCAGCCATGAGCAAGTGGTGCGCCAGCGTCAAATGGCGATTCTGGCCAATGACCGCGCTGCCAGTGGCATCCGCGTCAGCAGTAGCGAAGCTGCCCGCTTCCTGCTGGTGGCCGGCAAGCCCTTGAACGAGCCGATTGCCCAGTGGGGACCGTTCGTGATGAATACCCGTGCCGAACTGGAAGCCGCCGCCGACGACTTCCGCAACGGGCGCTTTTAAAGCGGCCAGCAAAATAGCCTGGCGTCGCCGGGGCAAACCGCGTCGACGCAGGCAACAGCCGTTTTTGTTGCCGGCACTTCACCACGCACCCGCAACGGGCCAGCCAGCAGGCTGGCCCGTTTCCGGTGAATGACAAAGGGTAGACAGATGAATACATGGAGCGCGCGTATCAGCGCCAAAACCAGCGATATCGGCTTTCCGGTGCGCCGCCTGCTGCCTGGCAGGCAGGCCCGCCACATCGGCCCCTTCATTTTTCTCGACCACATGGGTCCCGCCCACTTCAACCTGAACGAGCGCAGCAATGATGTACGGCCACACCCGCATATCGGGCTGGCCACCCTCACCTATCTGTTCAGCGGCGCCATGCTGCACCGCGACAGCCTGGGCAGCGTGCAGCGCATCGAGCCGGGTGCCGCCAACCTGATGGTGGCCGGCCGCGGCATCGTGCATTCGGAAAGGATTCCGGACGACATCCGCAGCACGGGCCAGGCGGTGGAAGGCCTGCAACTGTGGCTGGCACTGCCGCTGGCCCTGGAAGAGTGCGAGCCCGCCTTCATGCACTATGCCAGCACGGCACTGCCGGCATGGCAGCAGGATGGCAGCCATGTGCAACTGGTATTGGGCAAGGCCTGGGGACGCAGCTCGCCGGTAGCCTTTCCCGGCGAGGCCCTGTACGCCGTCATCGAGATGGCCGCCGGCGCCGAGCTGGTGATACCCGCCGGCTTTGCCGAACGCGGCATATATCTGGCCAGCGGCAGCATCAGCCTGGGCGGCGAGTCGCTGCAAGCCGGCGAACTGGGACTACTGGCGGCGGAGATGCCGGAAGCGCGCATTCATGCCGGGCAAGCCAGTCGGCTAGCCTTGCTGGCAGGTCCCACGCCGGATGCCCACCGCATCCTGGACTGGAACTTCGTTTCCAGCCGCATGGAGCGCATCCGCCAGGCGCGCGATGACTGGCAGCAGGGCCGCTTTGCCGCCGTACCGGGAGAAAGCGAATTCATCCCCCTGCCCAGCCGCAGCTGACCGGCACTGGCCGGCAGCCGGGCAGGCTGGATTTTTTGTCAAGAACACGGCGAACCGCCCTGGCTTTATTACCAGTACAAACACGGGCTAACATCACTATCAAGTCTATACATCAGCACAACAACAGATTTTCCGATGCCGGCAGAGCAGACGACCCCGTCAGCAGGAGCGATGACAGTCGGTAACGGAAGGATATGCCCACACACCGTGTTACCAGGGAGAAACCCATGTTCAATCGCAAGCTGCTGGCCGAACTTGATGCCCAAAAACAAACCCAGCAAGAACTTCAATCCTTGCTGGATGCGGTGAGTGCCTCCACCGCCATCATCCGTTTTGATCTGGATTGCAAGGTAGTGCATGCCAACGAAAATTTTGCCCGCACCATGGGCTATGCCAGTGCGGCAGAACTGCCTGGCCTGCATCACCGCAACTTCTGCGAGGCGGCCTATGCCAGCTCGCGCGAGTACACCAGCTTCTGGGACAGCCTGCAGCGCGGCCAGCCGTTCACCGGCCAGGTCAAGCGGCTGAAAAAGGATGGCACGCCGGTGTGGCTGGAAGCCAGTTACAACCCGGTGCGCAACAGTGCCGGCAAGCTGGTCGGCTTTATCAAGTTCGCCAGTGATGTGACCGACAAGGTGCTGGCCGCACAGAAAAACCAGGCGGCACTCACCGCCATCGACCGCTCGATGGCGGTGATCGAATTCCAGCCCGACGGCACCATTACCAACGCCAATGCCAACTTCCTCAGCACCATGGGCTACAGCAGGGATGAGCTGATCGGACGGCATCACCGCCAGCTCTGCCCCAGCGATCTGGTACAAAGCGAAGACTACCAGCGCTTGTGGAACAATCTGCGCAGCGGCCAGTTCTTTTCCGGGCGCATTACCCGCCTGGCCCGCGACGGCAGCGAACGCTGGCTGGAGGCCACTTACAATCCGGTATTCGACAGCGAAGGCAAGGTCATCTCCATCATCAAGTTCGCCACCGATGTCACCCAGGCGGTGAAACGGCAGCAGCAGGAGCAGGACAGTGCCATTTTCGCCTTCAATACCTCGCAGCAGACCCGCCACTGGGCCGACGAGGGAGTGAGCAGCGTGCAGCAGGCGGTGCATGAAATCGAGGACATGGCCGGCGATATCGGCAAGGCCGGCGACACCGTCCAGCAGCTGGGCGCCAATTCCGAGCGCATCGGCAGCATTGTGCAGACCATCAAGGACATCGCCGATCAGACCAATCTGCTGGCACTGAACGCCGCCATCGAAGCCGCGCGCGCCGGCGAAATGGGACGTGGCTTTGCCGTGGTGGCCGATGAAGTACGCAAGCTGGCCGAGCGCACCAGCGCCTCCACCGCCGAGATTTCGCAAATGGTGTCATCCATCCAGACCAGCACCGGGGCGGCCGTGGACAGCATGGGCGTGATCGGGGTCAAGGCGCGCTCCAGCGTGGGCAATGTCGGCAAGGTGGGCGAAATCATCACCCAGATCCGCAGCGGTGCCGATTCGGTGGTGACCGCCATCCAGCAAATCGCCAGCGAACGCGGCGTCAACGCCTGAGCAGCGCCATCCTATTGCCGTAACTTGTCGGCCGGGTAGGCATAGACCACCCGGCCGCGCTCCACCTTGCCGATCACCGGGACATTCAGCTCCAGCGCCTCGTGGTCGGTGCGGCTGAATGGCTGCTTGTAAGTGGTGATCACCCCGGCCACCGGCTGCCTGAGGTTTTCCAGCGCGTGCACGATGGCCACGCCATCCAGCGAGCCGGCCTGGCGGATGGCCTCGGCCAGCAGCTTCATGCCGTCATAGCCTTGTGCCGCCGAGGGCGGCGAAGGAATGCGCCGGGTGTGGAACAGCCACTGGTAGCCATCCAGAAAATCGCGCCGGCGCCCGCTGTCATCCTCGTCCGGAATATAGCTTTGCACCATGCGCGCCCCCTCGCCATTGGGGCCGGCATTATCGATGAAATTGGACATCGACAGCGTCCAGCTGCCGATGATGGGCACCTTCCAGTCCATGCGCGCCATGGTATTGGCCAGCTCGGCCAGCTCCGGGCCGATGGCATAAGTCAGAATGGCCTGGCTGCCGGCATTGCGCGCCTGCAGCAGCGCATTGGCCATGTCCCGCTCCTGCAGGTTGAAGCGCGCCACATAACTGGGCTTGAGCCCATGCTGGCCCAGTGCGCGCTCCAGCTCCATCAGCCCCTGGTAACCGTAATTGGTGTTGTCGGCAAAAATGGCCAGCTTGCGATAAGCCGAACGCTGCACCGCCTCGCGCACGATCAGCGGCGCCTGCAGATCATCCGCGGCCGCCACCCGGAAAATGAAATTGTCGCTATTGCCATGCAGCGGAAACTGCCGGGTGAGAATGGCTGCGGTGGCCACCGCCAGCATCACCGGCACCCGCGCGTCCTGATAATTCTTGCTGGCCGCCAGCGCCACCCCGGTATTGACGAAGCCCACCACCGCCACCACCCGTTCCTGGGTCAGCAGTTGCTGCGCCACCTTGATGCCGCGCGCCGGCAGGCCGCCATCGTCACGCTCCACCAGCTCGATCGGCCGCCCCAGCAGCCCGCCGCTGCGATTGATTTCCGCCGCCGCCAGCCGGATGCCATTGCGCATGCTCAGGCCCATCGGTGCCGAACCACCGGTAAAGGCACCGGGCACGCCAATGCGGATGGGCTGCACCGCAGCCGTTGCCAGGCTGCACACCAGACACAATAAAGCCCCACCCATTAAGCTGATCCCGCGCATGCCGCCCGTCTTCCCGCCTGATTGAAACCAGCCGCGAGATTACCCCCGGCACAGGCATGGACTCAAGTGCCATGCGCAATGACTTGCCGGCAGGCCACAACCGCGGGCCAACCCTTACTGTCAGCGGCGGCCGCTTGTCGTAAACTGGAGCAAACCATTCCGGCTCGCCTGCGACCCGGCCCTCGTCACCCACCCGCTCCCGCCCTCTATGCGCACACCCCGCTTTTACGAGTTTCGCAAACGCAGCGGCTGGTACCAGCTGTTTCCCAACACCACCATCGTGCTGTTCTTCCTCACCATGGGGGTGATGCTGTGGACGCTGGATGCCCGCGAGGCCGAACAGCAAAAGAGCAATCTGGCGCGCGATGCCTTGTGGGCCGAACAAACCCTGCAGCTGAAACTGGAAGACAATCTGGCGCAGCTGACCGATCTGGCACGCAGCCTGGGCAGCGGCGAAACCGACGAAGCCGGCTTCCAGACCCAGGCCTCGCAGCTGCTGGCCAACACCCCGGAAATGCTGGCAGTAGCGCGCAGCGACAGCCATGGCCTGCTGCGCTGGACTGCGCCCTACGAAGAAGGGCCACTGTCGCCCGGCGGCAGCATCCAGGCCCAGGATGCCTTCAAGCTGGCACAGCAAAACGGCCGCTTTGCCTACAGCGCCCCGTTTCGCCGCAGCAATGGCAGCTGGCGTTACGAGCTGCACATACCGCTCTACCAGAACGGCCAGTTCAACGGCATGCTGGTGGCCACCTTCGATGCCGACAATGTGGTGCGCCGGCTGCCGCCGGCCTGGTTCAGTGAAAAATACCAGCTGGAACTGCAAACCCGCGACGGCAACACCATCGCCCGCAACGCGCAGAACCGCTTGCGCAGCGGCCCGGCGGAAAAGCTGGAACTGCCCGGCACCGGCATGATCATCAGCGCCCGCCCGGTACGCGGCGCCATGACCCAGGCCCGCCTGCTGCAACTGGGCCTGATCGGCGGCATGGCCCTGCTCACCCTGCTCAGCCTGCTCAGCCTCAACCGCCATATCCGCGGCCGGGTAGAAGCCGAACGCGAGCGCGACCGCGTCTACAAGCTGTCGCAGGAAATGCTGGGCGTGGTAAGGCGTGACACCACCATCCTGCAGCTCAACCCGGCCTTCGAGCAGGGGCTGGGTTATCGTGCCGACGAATTGCTGGGCACTTCCTTCCTTAACTATCTGCTGCCCGAGGAGCGGGAAAGCGCCCGCGACAGCTTCGAGCGCCTGTTCGACACCGGCGGGGCCGACCGCTTCGTGCAGACGCGCATCCTCACCAAACAGGGCGAAGTACGCTGGATCGTCTGGGCGCTCAGCCCGCTGGCCGACAGCGGCGTCGCCTATGTCTCCGGCCGCGACATCACTGCGGAAAAACAGGCCGAACAGGCGCTGCGCCAGGAGTCGGCCTTCCGCAAGGCCATGGAAGATTCGCTGGTAGTGGGCATCCGCGCCATCGACCTGCAAGGCCGCATCAGCTACGTCAACCCCTCGTTCTGCGCCCTCACCGGCTATAGCGAGCAAGAACTGATCGGCCAGGCCGCGCCCTACCCCTACTGGCGCCAAGGCCCGCTCAGCGAGGGCAACCGGCGCGACCTAGACGACACCCTGGCCGGCAATGCCCCGCCCGAGGGCTTCCAGTCCATCTTGCAGCGCAAGAATGGCGAAGAATTCGACGCCCACATCCTGGCCTCGCCGCTGATCGATGCCAGTGGCCGCCACACCGGCTGGATGGCCGTGCTGACCGACATTACCGAGCGGCTGGAAGCCCAGCGCCGGCTGGAAGCCTCGCACGACCGCTTTGTCACGGTGATCGAAGGGCTGGATGCCGCGGTCGCCGTGGTCGACCCCGCCACACTGGAGCTGCTGTTCTGCAACCAGCGCTACCAGCACTGGTTCACCCCGGACCAGCCGGCCGACAGCCAGCTGGGCTATTGCGACCTGCGCCTGGTCGAGCTGATGCGCAGCGCCCGCGACGTGGACATGGAAGTGTGGATGGACCCGCCGGCGCGCTGGATCTCCATGCGTCGGCGCAGCATACGCTGGGTGAACGGGCGCATTGTCTCCATGACCATTCTCACCGACACCACCCAGCAACACGATGCCGAAGAGCGCTACCAGCAGCAGATGCAGCAGCTGCAATCCACTTCACGCCTGGTGACCATGGGCGAGATGGCCTCCACCCTGGCCCACGAGCTGAACCAGCCGCTGTCCGCCATTGCCAACTACCAGGCCGGCTGCATCGAGCGCATCCGCCAGGGCAAGGCCACGCCGGAAACCCTGCTGCCGGTGATGGAAAAAATCACCGCCCAGGCCGAGCGTGCCGGCACCGTGGTGCGGCGTATCCGCGAGTTCGTCAAACAGAGCGAACCAGACCGCAAGACCTGCCAGCTCACCGACATCATCGAAGCCTCGCTGGCCATTGCCGATATCGAAGCGCGCCGCCAGGCCGCCACCATCGACGTCAAACTGGCCCCGGCACTGCCCGCCCTGTACGTCGACCCCATCCTGGTGGAGCAGGTACTGCTCAACCTGATCAAGAACGGCATCGAAGCCATGCAGGACTGCCCGGCCAGCGAGCGGGTGCTGCATGTGGAAGCCCGTCAGCTCAACCCGCGCCGCATCGAAATCGCCATCAGCGACCACGGCCACGGCGTGCCGCTGGATCTGAAAGAACGCCTGTTCGATGCCTTCTTCACCACCAAGGCCGAAGGCATGGGCATGGGCCTGAACATCTGCCGCACCATCATCGAATTCCACGAAGGCCAATTGTGGGTGGAAGACAATCCCGGTGGTGGTAGTATTTTCCGATTCACGCTACCGGTGTCCGAAACATGAGTGCCAGTTCCCCTCACGTTCACATCGTCGATGACGACGAAGCTTTTCGCGACTCGCTGGTTTTCCTGCTGGAAAGCCACGACTACGCCATTTCCTGTCATGCCAGCGCCGAAGCCCTGCTGGAAAACTTCCAGCCACAGGGTGCCGGCTGCCTGATTGTCGACATCCGCATGCCCGGCATGAGCGGGCTGGAGCTGTTTGACGAGCTCAGCGCCCGCCACAACCCCTGGCCGGTCATCTTCATCACCGGCCATGGCGACGTGCCGATGGCGGTGCAGGCGGTCAAACGCGGCGCACACGACTTTCTGGAAAAACCCTTCAACCAGCAGGCCCTGCTCACGGCGGTCGACAGCGCACTGTCACTCAGCCAGCAACAACAGGCCAGCAGTGCCGCCCGTGACCGCTTTGCCGATTGCCTGGCCTCGCTCACCACCCGTGAACGCGAGGTACTGGACAAGGTGGTGGAAGGCAAGATGAACAAGGTGATTGCCGACGAGCTGGGCATCAGCATCAAGACGGTGGAAGCCCACCGCGGCAAGATGATGGACAAGATGAAAGTGCGCTCGATTGCCGACCTGGTGCAGGCGGTGATGGCGCATCGCTAAGAGCGGCGAACAAAACCTCGTAGAGCACCCGGGCCAAGGCGCGCCGACGCAGACAGTACAAAGAGTACGGCAAGGAGGCGCAACGCTGGAGCGGGGGTTTTGTTAGCGGGTCTAAACCCTGCCAGGACTGTCGCCAGCGGCAGGGCCATCCATGGCTGCAGCCCGCGGCGGCGGTGATGTTGTGCTGGCTGCGGCGCCATCCCAGGTACTGATCAGTACTATCCCTAATAGAAACAGATAGTTCTGATCAGTATGATAAGCATTCACCCTGCTGCTGGCCGTTTTCTTGACCCCGGCCGACAGCAATTCGCGCACGGCGATGACATGGGGTGAAAGTTAACCCTCCGTCGGAGCCTGGCTCTGACATTGCAGACCCCGACCAGCCCCGCTGGCGGGGTGTTTTTTTGTCCTTGCCAGACCATCAACAGACAAAAAAATGCCCGGCGACGCCGGGCGAGTGACAAAGTACTACACAAAGCACGAGGAAATTCAGTCGTAACGAAAGTGCGCACGTTTCACATTGCACAGCACTTCGTAAGAAATGGTGCCGGCCTGGGCCGCCACTTCATTAATGTGGATGGTGTCGCCCCACAGCTCCACCTCGCTGCCGATGCCGGCTTGCGGCAGGTCGGTGAGGTCCACCGTCATCATGTCCATCGACACGCGGCCAATCACCCGCGAACGCACGCCATCAATCGCCACCGGACTGCCGGTGGAGGCCAGCCGCGGATAACCGTCGGCATAACCGCAGGCAATCAGGCCGACGCGGGTGGGGCGTTCCGCCACAAAGCTGGCACCATAGCCCACCGGCTCGCCGGCCGCCAGTTCGCGCACGCCAAAGACCTTGGAGGTGAGCCGCATGACGGGCTTGAGTGCTGCGCCCTGCTCGAAACCGGCAGGCAGCGGCGACGCACCGTACAGCATGATGCCGGCGCGGTTCCACTGGCGATGGGCGCGCTCATGGCACAGGATGCCGGCCGAGTTGGCAATGCTCTCCTCGCCCGGCAGATAGCGGCAAACGCTGTCGAATGCCTCCAGCTGGGCCTGGGTAGCCGACAGCTGCGGCTCGTCGGCACGGGCGAAGTGGCTCATCTTGACGATCTTGCTCACCTTGCCGCTGGCCATCAGCTTGCAATGGGCGGCGGCGTAATCCTGCGGGAAGAAACCGGCGCGATGCATGCCGGAATCCATCTTCAGCCACACGGTATAGGGCTTGGCCGGGCTGGCCTGCAGCACCATGTCCAGCTGTTGCTGGCTTTGCACCACACACCACAGATCATGCGCTTCCACGGCGGCCAGTTCGGCCGCTTCGAACACGCCTTCCAGCAGCACGATGGGCAAGGTCACCCCGCCTTCGCGCAGCTGGATGGCCTCTTCCAGGCAGGCCACGGCAAAGCCGTCGGCCACATCGGCCAGCGCCTGGGCACAGCGCAGCGCGCCGTGGCCATAGGCATTGGCCTTGATCACCGCCAGGGTCGGGCCGCCGGCCAGTTGCCGGGCCAGCAGATAGTTATGACGTAGATGGTCCAGACGAATGCTGGCGATCAGCGGGCGCATGCGCTCAGGCTCCGGCGACGGCGGTGCGGCTGTGCATCGGCACCACCAGCTTTTCACCGCGCTTGGCATAACGCTGGATGGACAGGCCATCCACGCTGATTTCCGGCTGGGTGCCGGTGATGAGGTCGGCCAGCACCTTGCCGGAACCGGCGCTCATGGTCCAGCCCAGCGTACCGTGGCCGGTATTGAGCGACAGGTTGGCAAAGCGGGTGCCGCCGATGATGGGGGTGCCATCCGGGGTCATCGGGCGCAGGCCGGTCCAGAAGGTCGCCGCCGGAATATCGCCGCCATCCGGGTACAGGTCGCCCACCACCATTTCCAGGGTTTCGCGACGGCGCGGATTGAGGTCCAGATTGTAGCCCGCCAGCTCGGCCATGCCGCCCACGCGGATGCGGTCGTTGAAGCGGGTAATGGCCACCTTGTAGGTTTCGTCCAGAATGGTGGATACCGGGGCCATGGCCGGATTGGTGATCGGCACGGTCAGCGAATAGCCCTTGACCGGGTAGACCGGAATGTCGATGCCCAGGTTTTGCAGCAGATCACGCGAATAGCTGCCCAGCGCCACCACATAGTGGTCGGCAGTCAGCATTTCATCGCCGACGCGCACACCGGTAATGCGGCCGTTATGGGTTTCGATGGCGCTGATATTGACGCCAAAGCGGAACTTGACGCCCTTGGCGGCAGCCAGTTCGGCCAGACGGCTGGTAAACAGATTGCAGTCACCGGTTTCGTCGTTCGGCAGTTGCAGGCCGCCGGTCAGCTTGTGCTTGACCTTGGCCAGTGCCGGTTCAACGCGGGCGCAGCCATCCGGGTCCAGCACATTGAAGTCCACGCCGCACTCCTTGAGCACAGCGATATCCTTGGCCATGCCTTCCACTTGTGCCTGCGAGCGGAACAGCTGCAGGGTGCCGCCCTGGCGGCCTTCGTAATCCAGGCCGGTTTCGGCACGCAGGTCCTTGATCATGTCGCGGCTGTATTCAGCCAGACGCATCATGCGGCTTTTGTTGAGGGCGTAGGCTTGTTCATTGCAGTTGGCCAGCATCTTGGCAATCCACTGCAGCTGGTAAACGCTGCCATCCGGCTGGATGGCAAGGGGCGCATGGCGCTGGAACATCCACTTGATGGCCTTGGTCGGAATGCCGGGCGCGGCCCAGGGGGCGGAATAACCCGGGGAAATCTGGCCGGCATTGCCGAAGCTGGTTTCCAGTGCCACGCCGTCCTGACGCTCCAGCACCGTCACTTCCACACCGGCCTTGGCCAGATACCATGCAGTGGATACACCCACCACGCCACCACCCAGTACGATTACCTTCATTTCCTCTTTCTCCGTGCCGCGCATCATGCGCTTAGTGATTTTGTGTAGTATATTTATTTCAATGCAGTTTTTTTCACCAAAATAAAACAGTTTTGTAATTAATAACTCTTTCAAATTCAAGATTGGCAGTGAAATAATGAAAGTAAAACACACGCACGAGCGCGAGCTGGACAAGATCGATCTCAAGATATTGAAATGGCTGCAGAAAAACGGCCGCATCGCCATGACCGAGCTGGCGGAAAAGGTGGGCCTGTCCACCACCCCCTGTACGGAAAGAGTGCGGCGGCTGGAACGCGACGGGGTGATCGAAGGCTATTACGCCCGGCTCAACCCGCACGCCATGGGGGCCTCACTGCTGGTATTCGTGGAGATCAAGCTGTCGGCCAAGTCGGGCAATATCTTTGATGCCTTCCGCCGCGAAATCCAGAACATCCCGGAAATCCTCGAATGCCACCTGGTATCCGGCGAGTACGACTACCTGATCAAGGCGCGCATTCCCGACATGTCGATGTACCGCAAGTTGCTGGGGGAAATCCTGCTGCAACTGCCCAATGCCAATGAATCGCGCAGCTATGTGGTGATGGAAGAAGTGAAGGAAACCCATATGCTGGCGCTGCCGGAATGAGCCTCCTCAGGTCATGCCAGACGGCATGGCCGCGCTGCCACACTGTACCTGTGGCGAGGGCTTAACGATTCGACCTTGATTTTCAATTATCCCGCATCTTATACCTGATTAATTTAGTGCGCTTTTATCCCGGCACTTTAATTAAAACTGTTTACACACCACCACCCAGCTGCTTGATCTGCCCATGGCCAGAACGCTGTGGCAGGCATGATCCCTCAGCTGCAAGTCACTGACAGGAGTGCATCATGTTCGGATTTGGCACCACCAAGCAGGACCAGCAGGAGAGCAAGCAACAGCTGCACCAGTTCACGGCCATGCTCGACTACGTCGACAATCTGATCATGCTGGCCGACACCACACCGGAAAACACCATCTTCTACATGAACCGCACCGCGCGCGATGTGCTGGCCAGTCACCGCAACATGATGAACCAGAAATTCCGCAGCGGCGTGGACGTGAACAATGCCTTCCAGCACAGCATCCACCAGTTTCACCGCGACCCGGAGCGCATCCGCCACATCCTGCAAGACATTGCCGCACGCCGCATCACCCACCATGAAGCACTGATTCCGGTCGGCAGCGTCACCTTCAAGACCAAGGTCTTTCCCATCTGGGACAATCAGGACAGCAACAAGCTGCTGTGTTTCATGGCCAGTTTCCAGGATATTTCGGCCGAGATAGAAGCCCAGAACTTGCGGGAGGCCAACGATCAGCGACGGCTGTTTCTGGAAGAGCGTATCGGCGAGCTCTCCGGCAATGTGCAGGCCATGACCGCCACCATCGAAATGGTCGCCGTGCGTACCGCCTCCGCCTCGGACTCTTCCAATGAAATGCTGGACCGGGCCAGGAAGGGCAAGAGCATGATAGAAAACAATTCCAGCGCGATGCGGGCGGTAAGCGAGCTGGTGAGTGACACGGCGGACAATCTCGGCTCTCTGGGCAAGCAATCGGAAACCATTGGCCAGATCGTCAGCGTGATCAAGGATATTGCCGATCAGACCAATCTGCTGGCACTGAACGCGGCCATCGAGGCGGCACGGGCGGGTGAAATGGGACGCGGCTTTGCCGTGGTGGCCGACGAAGTGCGCAAACTGGCCGAGCGCACCACCAAGGCCACCCAGGAAATCGGCGGCATGATTCGCGATATCCAGCAAGAAGTGAACAGCAATATCAGCTCGATGGACAAAGGCCGCGAGCAGGTCAAGTCCACCGAACAAGACTTTGCTGAAGCCGAAGCGGCTATTGCCGGCATTGTTGAACAAATCAATCATGTGCGTGACTTCGTGGTGGAAATCGCCAATGCCGCGGAAGAACAGGCCGCCACCGCACAGGACATCAGCGACAAGCTGAGTGAAATCGCCCGACAGTAAAGCCTGAGCGACAGGCTGCACACCTTGCCAGCCTGCCGCACAGCGTTTAGTGTGGAGTGCCGTTCATCCTGTTTAGCCTTTGATCATGAGCCTGCAATCCGTTCGCGATTTCTTCGCCGCCCGTCAACTGGATATCCCCATCATCGAGCTGGAAGTGAGCACCGCCACCGTGGCGCTGGCGGCTGCCGCCCACGGGGTGGAAGCGGGACGCATCGCCAAGACCCTGTCCTTCCGCCTGGCCAGTGGCGAGGTGATCATCCTGGTCACCCGTGGCGATGCCCGTATCGACAATCGCAAGTTCAAGGACAGCTTTGGCAAGGGCAAGATGCTGGCCCAGGAAGAAGTGGTCGAGCTGACCGGCCACCCGGTGGGCGGGGTCTGCCCGTTTGGCTTGGCCCAGCCGCTACCGGTATACCTGGATCGCTCCTTGCAGGATTTCGACGAAGTACTGCCGGCCGCCGGCGCCATTCACAGCGCAGTGCGCATCAGCCCCGCGCTGATGGCCGACATCACCCAGGGCAGCTGGGTGGATGTGTGCCAGCCGGTCGCCGAGCTGGCCGGCTGATCAGCAGGCCGCGGAATAAGACAGCATGGCGGCGCGGTCGATGCCGACATGCAACAGGCTGCCCACCTCCAGCCGGGCCGCATACTGCTGCACTTCACGCGCAGACAGGGTCAAGGTCAGCTCGCCATCCGCACCGGCCACCGTCACCCTCACCCCGTCCGCCAGCTGGATGATGCGGCGCACCGCCGTTGCCGGCTGCTCCGGCCCCAGCCGCAAGGCCTGCTCCGGCACCACCCCCTCGGCCAGCACGTTTTCGTAACCGATAAAACGCGCCAGCCAGGGCGTGGCCGGTGCCGCCAGCAATTGCGCCGGCGTGGCACACTGCACCAGGCGCCCTGCCTGCAGCACCGCAACGCGATCGGCCAGGGCAAACGCCTCCTCCCGGTCATGGGTGACCAGCAGCGCCGGAATGGCCGCCTGCTGTAACTGCTGGCGGAATTCCTGCTGCAACTGCCGGCGCAAATCGGCATCCAGACTGGAAAACGGCTCATCCAGCAACAATAGCCGCGGCCGGGTGACCAGCGCCCGCGCCAGGGCCACCCGCTGCTGTTCGCCGCCGGACAGCGTCCATACCTTGCGCGCCTCCATACCGGCCAGCCCCAGTTGCTGCAGACAGGCCCGCGCCTGCTGCCGCGCCGCCGCCCGCGCCACCCCGTGTTCGATCAGGCCGAAGCAGACATTGCCCAGCACATCCAGATGCGGGAACAGGGCAAAGTCCTGAAACATCAGCGCAAAACGGCGCGCCTCCGCCGCCACGCCGGCCAGGTCGGCACCGGCAAACGACAGGTGGCCACTGTCGGGCTGCTCCAGCCCGGCAATCATCTTCAGCAGGCTGCTCTTGCCACAGCCGGATGGCCCCAGCAGGGCCAGCACTTCACCCGCCTCCACGGTCAGGCTGAGCTGGTCGGCCACCAGCTTGTGGCCAAAGCGCTTGCATACGCCTTCCAATCGCAGCATGTCAGGACTCCTTGCGCAAGGGCCGTTCAGCGGCAGACGGCCATTCGATGATCAGAAAAGCCAGCAGCGCCAGCAACATCAACAGACAGGCCAGCAGCATGGCGCTGGCGGCATTGTCGGCCCCCGGCCGGCCCAGGCGCTGGTAGATCAGCGTGGTCAGGGTCAGCCATTCTGGCCGCGACAAAAACAGCGTCACGGCAAATTCGCCCAGCGCCGTGGCCGCCGCAAAAGCCAGCCCGCGGCGGAAGGCCGGACGCAGCAACGGCCACTCCACACGGGCAAACACCCGCAGCGGGCTGGCCCCCAGACTGCGGGCAGCCTGCGGCCAGTGGCGCGGCAGGCTGTCCAGCGCACCCGCCAGGCTGCGCGCGACAAAGGGATAGGCCAGCAAGGCATAGCTGGCCAGCAACAGGGGCAGACTGGCACTCCACTGCGGGTAGAGCAGCAACAGGCCAAAAGCCACGCACACCGGGGACACCACAAAGGGGAGAAAGGCCAGCGCCCGCAGCCACAGGCTGCCCCGTGCCGCCAGCGCATGCAACCAGCCCAGCAGCGCCGCCAGCAGCACGGCCATGGCACTGAAACGGGCCGAATTACCCAGTGCCAGCAGCACTTCCTCGTCGTGCAGCAGGCTGAAACCGGAAACCGCTAGCGCCTGCAGCGCACGCCACAGCACCGCCAGCAAGGGCAGGCCGGCAAACAGCAGCAACATGGCCAGCGCCGCCGCCAGCTGCAGCCACTCCATGCCCTGCGGGCGGCGCGGCAGCACCGGGTCCACCTTCAGCGGCGCCGCCAGGCGGCGCTCCAGCCAGGCATACAGCGTGGCAATGGCACCGGTCACCAGCAACATCAACAGCGCCAGCGCGCCGGCATCCGCCAGCTTCAGCTCATAAGACACCAGCTGGTAGATTTCCACTTCCACCGTGGCATAGCGCTGCCCGCCCAGCAGCAGGGCCAGCCCGAAGCCGGAGAAGCAATACAGGAAAACCAGGCACAAGGCCGACAACAGCCAGGGCCGCACCGCCGGCCATTCCACCCGCCAGAACACCCGCCAGGGCGTGGCACCCAGCGTGCGCGCGGCAGCAATGCGGCTGGCCGGCAGCTGCGCCAGCCCCTCGCAGGCGGCGCGAATCACCAGCGGCAGATTGAAAAACAGATTGCCATACAGCAACAGCCAGGGCGTGTCCTGCAGATTGACCCCCAGCAAGCCCTGCGGCCCGAACAGCGCCAGCACCCCCATGGCCGCCACCAGGGTGGGCATGACAAAGGGCAGCATCAGCAGGCGCAGGCTAAGGCTGCGACCGGGAAAACGATAACGGGCCAGGCACCAGGCAACGGGCAGGCCGATCAGCAAGGCGGCCACACTGCTGGCAGCGGCCTGCAGCAAGGACCACAGCACCCGCCATTGCAGGTAAGGGTCGGTAAACAAGTCGGCGGATACCGCCCCCTGCCCTTCCTGCAACAAGCGCAGCAAGGGCAGGATGGACATCAGCAACAAAAAGGCCAGCGGCAGCAAGGCCAGCCCTGCCCGACGCCCCCGCTCAGACATGGTGCTGCCGGGTAAACGGCCAGTCGGCAACCAGCACATCTTCCGGACCGTCCTCCGGGTCGTCCACCTGCTCCAGCCAGTGGAAACCCAGGCTGGCCGCCAGCGCCTGCGAGGGCAGGTTATCCGGGCTGATGGACAGCACAAAGCGCTTGACCCCGGCGGTTTCCACCGCCCAGCCGGCGCAGGCCAGCAGGGCCTCGCTGGCATAACCCTGGCGCCGGAAAGCCGGCAGCACGGTGTAGCCCAGCTCGACATCACCGCGCCCTTGCAGATAGGCATGGCCGGGGCAGGTATGGAAATTGATATGGCCCACCAGCTGGCCATCCTCCCGCCGCAGCATGGCGCGCATCGACCACGGTGCATACTCCGGCTCGTTTTCCATCTGCTCCAGCCGTAGCGCCATTACCGCCGCCTCTTCCAGCCAGCTGATGGGCAGCGGCGCACCCAGCCAGCGCGCCGCCTCGGCCAGCCGCGCCTCCATGCTGGCGCGCAACATGGCAGGCGTGAGGTGACGCAGGATCAGCCGCGGGCTGAGAATGTCGGGAACCGTAAGCGTGGTGGACATTACTGGCCGGACTTCAGCACGATGCGCGTCCATTTGCCGACCCAGCCGGCGCTGTTGGCGGCAATCTGCTGCTGGTCAGGCGTGCTGTGGGCGGCCGGCTTTTCGGCGTGCTGGAATACCGGGTCCAGCGCAATGCCCGGCTGCACCGGATACATCCACATCGAGGTGGGAATATCCTTCTGCACCGCGTCCGAACGCAGGAAGGCAATGAACTTGCGCGCCAGCGCGGCTTGCTGGCCCCCCTTCACCAAGGCCGCGCCTTCTACCTGCTGGAACACCGCACCGGGCAGCAACAGGTTGGCAGTGGGCGAGGTGCTGAGCTTTTCCTTGCTATAGAACACTTCCGCCGCCGGGCTGGTGGCATAACTCACCACGATGGGGCGCGCACCGCCATTGCGCGAGAAATCGGTGTAATAGGCTTCGGTCCAGCCCTTGCTCACCTTCACGCCGTTGTCGCGCAACTTGGCCCAGAAGGCCATGGCCTTGGTCTCGCCCATGGCAGAGATGGTGGACAGCAAAAAGGCCAGGCCGGGGCTGGACGTGGCCGGGTTCTCCACCACCAGCAGGTCCTTGTAGGCCGGGCGGGTCAGGTCGTCCAGGGTCTTGGGCAGCGGCAGCTGCTTCTTGGCAAACCAGGCCTTGTCGTAGTTCAGCGTGACATAGCCGTAGTCGATGCTGGTGGCACCCGGCAGCTGCGGCTGGCCGGGCTTGCGCTCTGCCGGCTCCGGCAGCAGCACGCCGGCGGCGGCGGCCTTGCCCATCATGGTGTTGTCGATGCCGTACACCACATCGGCAATCGGATTGGCGCGGGTCAGGATCAGCTTGTTGACCATCTCGCCGGCATCGCCCGCCTTGATGATGTTGAGCTTGACGCCGTTCTGCTGCTCGAACTGCGCCAGCAGCGGCTTGGCGACGGCAAACGAACTATGGGTGAGCACGCGCAGTTCGGCGGCATGGCTCAGGCCGGCCAGCAACAAGGCGCTGATGAGACTGGTGGTTTTGAACAACTGCATGACATTCTCCGTGCGACAAGGCGCAATCGCCGGAGCAAGCGAAACAACAGATGGTAGGGCCTTCTGCATCACGCTCCCTCCGCTGGCATTATCCAGTTCAGGTTCTAGGGTGTTTCTCAGCCCGCAACGGGCACCCCTGGTGATTGGCGGCATCATTCAGATACCTGCCGACATGTTTGCTTACAAGGCGTTACCGTTTGTTCACGAAAATTAACAGCCCGCAGCAGACAGAAAATGAATTGTACACACTTTCCCTCCATGATGAATTCACAACAACAGCAAGCTTGTGCAAACCGTCGTCCACGCAGATAACCCAGGGAGCAAAATCATGAAACTGTCCGCCCGCATCATGCTGATCAGCCTGTCCGCCCTCACCTTCGCCGCCCTGTCGGGCAGCGCCGCGGCCGAGACCGAATGGCAGAAACAACACCCGCGCCGCGCTGAAGTCAACCATCGCCTCGACCATCAGGACAAGCGCATCAACCGCGAACGCAAGGAAGGCGAAATCAACAAGCAGCAAGCCCGTGAGCTGCACCAGCAAGACCGCGCCATCCGCCAGCAGGAACGTGCTGATGCCCGTCAAAACCACGGTCACATCACCAAGCAGGAACAAAAAACGCTGAACCAGGAAGAAAACACAGTCAGCAAGGAAATCGGCAAGTAAACTTTAGCCATATTCCAACCCATTCCCGGCCAGAACCTAGCCGGCCAGCGTGGCCGAGCCAGATCTGGCCGGCCTGGCTCATCCCCAACAGCGAGCGTTTCCCATGAGATCGCATGCGCAAACAGCCATCCGCCTGCTGCTGCTCTGCCTGCTGCCGCTGACAGCCTGGGCCGGCATTGGTGAAGAAGCTGCCCGCCACCTGCTGTCCCGTACCGGCTTTGGTGCCAATCCGGCGCAAATTGCCCTGTATGCCCCGCTTAGCCGCCAGCAAGCGGTGGATCGCCTGCTCGATCACACCAGTGACAAAGCCCTCACCGCGCCGCCCGCCTGGGTCAACGAACCCTTCGACCGCCCCGGCAAACCCAATCTGACCGAAGACGAAAAGAAGGCCCTGCAAAAAGAGCGCAACGAACATGCGCAAGAATTGCGTGGCTGGTGGCTGGAGGAAATGCGCATCACGCCCAGCCCCTTGACGGAAAAGATGACCCTGTTCTGGCACAACCACTTTGTTTCCGGCCTGGACAAGGTCGGCGTGCCGCAACTGATGTACCAGCAGAATGTGCTGCTGCGCCATCAGGCGCTGGGCAATTTCGGCCAACTGCTGCACGCCATCGCCCGCGATCCGGCCATGATGCGCTATCTGGACACGGTGAATAACCGCAAGGGCCAGCCAAACGAAAACTTTGCCCGCGAAGTGATGGAGCTGTTCACCCTGGGCGAAGGCCACTACAGCGAACAGGACATCCGCGAAGCCGCCCGCGCCTTTACCGGCTGGTCGCTGGACAAGGACTTCCAGTTTGTCTACCGCCCCAACCAGCATGACAACGGCGACAAGACCATCTTTGGCCAGCAAGGCAATTTCGATGGCGACGATGTGCTGGACATGCTGCTGCGCAAGCCGCAGACCGCCCGCTTCGTCACCATCAAACTATGGAAAAACCTGGTTTCGCCCACCCCGAACGAAGCCGACATCCAGCGCCTGTCCGCGCTGTTCTACCGCGATAATTACGAAATCCGCCCGCTGCTGCGCGCCATGCTGCTGACCCCGGCCTTCTGGCAAAGCCAGGGCCAGCTGATCAAGTCACCGCTGGAACTGACCGTGGGCACGCTGGTCACCTTCGACCTGACACCGCCCGACTGGCGCGCACTGGCCGGGCTCAACCGCCAGCTGGGCCAGGACGTATTCAATCCGCCCAATGTCAAAGGCTGGCCCGGCGGCGAAGTATGGATCAACAGCGCCACCCTGCTGACGCGCAAGCAGTTCCTCGACCGCCTCAGCCATGACGCCGCCCCCATCCGCAACAGCTTCATCAAGGCCGACGGCCAGATGGATGAGGCCGGCGGGCGCCAGGCACGCATCCAGCGCCTGATCCAGGCCGGCTTGCGCCCGATCAGGCTGCAACCGGATGAATGGGCCGCCATCTACCATGTCCGCAACGCAGCCGACAGCGCCCGCCTGCTGCTGGCGGTGCCGCCGGCACAAGCCCTGCCGGAAGGCATGAGCGGCGCGCAAGCCATCGCCCCCCTGCTGCTCGACCCGGCCTACCAGGTTCACTGAAACCATCACCAAGGACTCTGCCATGTTTCAACGCCGTGAATTTCTCAAGGCCATGGGTGCCGGCCTGCTGGTTTCGGTACTGCCCAATCTGAGTTATGCCCTGGCACCGGCCGGCTACCAGCGGCTGCTGATCCTGATCGAACTGAAGGGCGGCAACGACGGCCTCAATACCGTCATCCCCTATGCCAGCGATGACTACACCCGCCTGCGCCCCGCCATCGGCATTCCCCGGCCACAGGTACTGCAACTGAATGAACAGGTCGGCCTGCATCCGGCCATGGCCAGCCTGATGCCGCTATGGCAACACCAGCAGCTGGCGGTACTGCAAAGCGTGGGCTACCCCGAGCCCAATCTGTCGCACTTCCGCTCCATCGAAATCTGGGAAACCGCCTCCGCCAGCAATCAATACCTAGGAGAAGGCTGGCTCAGCCGGCTGTTTCGCAGCCAGCCGGTGCCGGCCAGCTTTGCCGCCGACGGCGTCGTGCTGTCCAGCCAGAATCTCGGCCCGCTGGACGGCGGCGCCCGCGCCGTGGTGCTGAACAATCCGCAAGACTTCGCCCGCCAGGCCAAACTGGCGGCAGACCAGCAGGCCGGCGCACATAGCGGCGCACTGTCGCACATCCTCAAGGTGGAAGGCGACATCCGCACCGCCGCCACCGCCCTGCAACAAGCGCCCATGAAAGCCCCCGCCAACCCGGCCGAAGCCCCCACCGCCCCACCACGCGCGGCAGGCGGCTTTGCCCAGGCCATCAACACCCTGGCCGACATCCTGCAGAACGGCACCCGCATCGCGGTAGCGCGCATCACCCTCACCGGCTTTGACACCCACGGCAACCAGCAACCCACCCAGGCCCGCTTGCTGGGCGAACTGGCCGATGGCCTGGCCCTGCTGCAAAACCGCCTGCAGGCACAAGGCCGCTGGGACGACACCCTGGTGCTGAGCTATGCCGAGTTTGGCCGCCGTCCACGCGAAAACGGCAATCGCGGCACCGACCACGGCACCGCCAACAGTCACTTCATGCTGGGCGGCCGGGTCAAGGGTGGCCTGTATGGCCAGACACCGGTGCTGGCCGGCGTGACGGATGGCAACCTGCCGCACGCCATCGACTTCCGCCAGCTCTACGCCACGGTGGTACAGGACTGGTGGGGCAAGGACGCCCGCGCATTGTTTGGCGGGCATTTCGAACGGCTGCCGCTGCTGCGGGCCTGAGCCCGCGCCAGCTGCGCACGGACAGCAATCCAGCCCTCCAGCCCCGGCACCCGCCGGGGCGGTGAACGGCGCTAGGCCCGCAGCGCCTGTTTTTGCATGCGCTCGGCCAGGCGCAAATGACAAGCCGCCGCCAGTTTGATCAGCTCGCGCGTGCTCACCGGCAGCGCCCCGCCCACCGCCACGCGCTCAGCCAAAGCCGCCAGCGTGCTCACCTCGGCCTGCAAGGCCACCGTATTGCCGGATGGCCGCCGCTGTCCCTGCTCCATCTGATAGTGCAGGGAAATCAGCCAGCGCGACTGCTGCCAGTCCGCATCCCCCGCCAATACCGACTGCCACACCGCCTGCCCCACCTGCCGCGCCGCTTCACCGGCCAGTGCGTAGGCCAGTTGCAGCCGGTCGTGATCGGCTGCTGCTCCCTGGCGCAAGATGGGCAGCAAGGTGTCATCTAGCCAGAGTTGCAGCGCTTGCGCCTGTGTTTTGCGGCCGGCACGCAGGGCGTGGCGCAGTTCGGCCTCGCTCAGGGTAAGCAGGGCCGGGCCACTGGCCGGGCTCAGCAGGCAGCCGGCCTTGCCGCCCAGCGCAGTTTGCAGGGCGGCTTCATCGGGGTATTTAAGCAGTTTGGCGACATCGGCCGCGACAAAGCGCGGGCCTTGTGCCATTGGGAAAACACGCAGGTTTTTCTTGTTCAAACGGAAGCGGATCGGCGGGGACTCACTGCATAGCGGGCGTGCTTTGTTCATGTCAGAAGCTCCATGTGGCATACAAGCTATTGCCACCCTGTCGCCAGACGGGTGGCAAGCCAAGGCAGGGCTGGCGAACCGGCACATGGACCCGGTAGACCCGAAGGTCTCCCCACCCGGCCCGCCGTTGAAGACACGCAGGTACACGAGTGCGACAAGCAGCTACCGGAGCAGATGCCTGCCATGTGTCAGGGTCGCCAAACCCACGTTGTGTCACAAGACACA
The DNA here is from genome assembly GCF_003202035.1 of Aquitalea magnusonii. Classification (GTDB taxonomy): domain Bacteria; phylum Pseudomonadota; class Gammaproteobacteria; order Burkholderiales; family Chromobacteriaceae; genus Aquitalea; species Aquitalea magnusonii. The sequence continues at coordinate 131,219 of NZ_QJKC01000006.1, forward strand.
AGCGGCTAAGGCTAGGACCCTGACTTAGGGCTGACAAGGGTAAGGACGGGAGGCTGCACTGGCAAGATGTGCAGGTATGTCGGCGTTTCGGATTTACCCGTAACGCCACCGGGCATATGCCTGCACATCGCAGGAAAAATCGTCACCGCGCATGGCTTTGGCAAAGTGCCAGTCTGCAGGGCGGAAAACCCGGAATTTAACGGGGCGTTCCGCCACGATGCGAGTATAAGTGGCGGAAATCATCAGGTTTTGCATCCGCTCACGCGGATGATATTTGACCTTGCCGCTTCCGCGCGGCGGACGGGAAAGAGGGCTTGCCTGGCCAAGCCCTCCTTCACCTCCAAGGCCACCCCACAAGCATGGCCTGCGGCTGCCCGCCGGGACCCGTCCGGAGCGAGGCGCGCCTGAACTCGCGATTTGCTAACGTCAAATCGCTCAGACAAAGCAGGCGCTTAAGACCTCGCCCCGGCCACCCGTCGGCATGCTTGACGGGGCCAATGGGTGGCGTCGGTGCGGTGCTTGCGGTAGAGAAGTACGGTGTAGATGGAGTGCTGATGCAGGCTAAGGATATGTTAATGCCATTGCGCTAAAATGGCTGATGTCGGCCAATAGCAGACAGACAATACCTACACAACAAGAGCCAATCGAATCAATCAATGACTAAGAATCAAATGAGGAATGCATGCTACCCGATGAAAATAAATTAGGCCCACAAAAAGACATTTTTGCTGGCAGCGTCTTTCTGGTGATTGGCTTATTAATATTTCTTGTAGGCTACTTATTTGTGATGGCCGACTTTGATGCGTGGGGAAAGTCAGGCTTGGCAAACAGCATTGCATTTGGAGGTGGAGCATTATTTTTGGCACTCGTCGGTTTACTGTGCCTGTATAGAGGCTCATGTTATTTGACAGGAACCGCCGAGGTAATGCAAACCAAAAAGTTCAAACCAATCGGAGATTTAATTTTATGGATTGCACCCATTCTCAAGATAGAAATGATGGTTATTGATAACAATCCAGTACTGGCAAAAAATCACCCATATACACTAGGAGTGTCATGTATTTTTCTCTTGACTATGCCAATTATTTTTGTGATTTACATGTACAAAAAAAGAGCATTGCTAGATTAATTGACCCTACTCGTTTATTGCGACGACCTATGGCGGGGTCTGTTTTTGGTCGTTTTAAGACATTGACGGTGGTCGACTCTCGGCCAATTGTTGCCCGTCGCCGTTTCTGCAGACCGCTATTGACGGAAGTTTAAATAAGAAATCTGCTGGGCGGCCTACCGAGTGGAACTCGGTCGAAGCAATAGTTCGCTTGGTTAGCAATTTATTCGGTTTCGTTCTGTAACAATTATCTTTATAGCCTTGCATGGTTTACGCTCAGATCCGTGGAAACATCTATGCCGCACTACGAAAGAGATGACTTTATTATTCGGCCATCAGAAATGTTGAAACTTTTACATAGATCAACGATTACGTTCCTGAACCAATCAGGCGCATAAGGGTTGATGTATATATTATCAATCAAAGTATTAAGATCAATTTTAGCTTTCTTGAAAAAGCTTTTATTTTCCATGTCCCATATAATGCATCGAAGCTCATTTTCATAAGAAAATTCACGTTTTTTGTGCACAAAGGGCCAGAATCCGTTATCCTTTGGAATTATATAGCTATTCCAATCTACATATCTAACCTTACCTATGTAAATCCGACCGGAAGCACTGTAAGGATTGTATGACTCATCACAAAATGAATTAACAAGTCGCGAATATCTAGACTGAATACAGACCCCAAACTGTTCTGAATAAACTTTCCACATGGCAAAATTTTCAGAATCATTCAAGTGCCAACAATTAATAAACATTTGCTTTATTGCATGTTTCTCGCCGTAGAGGTGCCGTCTCTCATTCAATTCAACAATCTCCACCAAGCTCAATGGCGAACCAAGATCTGGCGCAAATGGTGCTCCTTGATGTTCTGCTTGGCGGATTAGGTCTGCCAGCACTACTTCGGCATTAGTTCTTGAGGCTCCCTCTGTTTTATCATCACCCCTTAAGGAGTCTGCTCTGGAAAAAAACAGCATATTAGTCTGAAGAAGATCCAAAAATTTTGGAAGCGTCAAATATCTCCATATTCTTGCATCATCCTCGTCAGGCTCAATAAAGCAAGGATGGCAGTAGTTCTCCAACTCCACTTTACCCCTAGCAATAAGCTCCTTGTATTTATCAAAAATATGAGACTCTCCCCCATTAAAGTCGTCATACGTAAGGACTTTTGTTTTCTCTGATCTATTTTCAATTGCATTCAAAACATTCAGGAAGGCAGTGCTTTCATGTAGTAGGCAGTCTTCCCTGGCAATTACCTCATCTATGATTTCTAAATGGTTAGTTTTGGCATAGCTACGCATGCGCCCAATACGCATTGCACATAAAGAGTCAGGATCATTTTTTTTATTTCTTAGCAGCAATACTACCTTGGCTTGGCTTTCCATTTTCTCGCCTTTCAATATATTTAAAATACTTATTTAGCATATCACATATGCCCCGAATGGCTCCAAGAGCCTGCTTAGATTGGGGATGAAGACTTGATCAGATAGTCTCTAAGCAGAGCAGTCGATCATCTTCGCAGCATGACAGACACCACTGGTGTGGAAGATATGCGGCATGTCGGGAGAGCTTCAAACACATACGGCGGCAGAGCTGGCTGATGTCAACCCGGCATATCAGGCGTAGCCGCATAGAGTGTCAGAGACCTAGAGAGTCGCCTATCTCGCGGGACGATCCAACTCGCTTCACTTCAAATTTTTAATGACCACTTCCTGTAGGCTCGACTGTCTTCAATGGGTCGAAAGCAGAAATTCCATTCTCTATGTTGGCCTTACCTTACGGAGTCACCCACATCCCCCGGCCTTTCCTGCCGAACCGATGCCACCCACGGGCCCCGTCAAGCATGCCGACGGGTGGACGGGGCGAGGTGTTAAGCGCCTGCTTTGTTTGAGCGATTTGACGTTAGCAAATCGCGAGTTCAGGCGCGCCTCGCCCCGGTCGGGCCCTGTCGGGTAGCCGCAGGCCATGCTTGCTGGGTGGCCTTTAGGGATGAAAGGGATCTTTGGCCAAGCAAAGATCCCTTTCCCGTTCGCCGCGCGGAAGCGGCACTCAAATCATCATCCGCGTGAGCGGATGCAAAACCCTGTTAATTTCGCTACATAAGCCGGATGTATCTGGTCGGATCGTGGCGGAACGCCCCGGTAATTCCAGGGCTTCCGCCCTACGCACCTACCCTGCAGGATGTATTCCCCGAAGGGGCTATCTACTGTGAAACGCTCCGGAATAAATTCATTTTCTCCGCTGAAAAACCACCACACCAACGCACCACGGGCCCTGTCGGGCAGTCGCAGGCCATACGATGCGGCTAGCTTTTCCCGTAGTGGGGATCTTTGGCCAAGCAAAGATCCCTTTCCCGTCCACCGCGCGGAAGCGGCATTGCAAAACATCATCCGCGTGAGCGGATACAAAACCTCAGCCTGCCCACCGCACAATCAAGCTCACGTAAAGTAGTCAATTACCATAGAATACTTTGATGATGCTGTGGTTTCTCACGTCCTCACGCTGCGGAGGAAGAACGGGGAGATAATGTGACCGACAATGTATCCGAAGCTGCCTTGCAGCATGGCCTGGCTGCTGGTGAATTCTGGCCAGCCTTCCAGCCCCAGTTGAATCTGGTCAACGGACACGTTTGTGGCTTCGAGGTGCTGGCGCGCTGGGACTCCCCGCAGTATGGACGCGTCTCCCCTGCCATTTTCATTCCGCTGGCCGAGCGCAGCGGCATGTTACATGCCCTGCTGCTGCAACTGATGGGCGAGGCTTGCCGTGTAGCGGCAAGCTGGCCGGGTCAGTTCTCGCTGGCATTCAACCTGGCACCCAGCCAGTTTCTGTTACCGACACTGGTAAGCGACCTGCTGGTCACCGTAGGTAGCAGTGGTTTTCCCTTGTCACGGGTGGTGATTGAAATCACGGAAAGCGAGCTGTTCCACGATAACGCCTCCGTGCAGCAGGTGCTGGATGACCTGAAACTACACGGCATGGCGCTGTCGCTGGACGATTTTGGCACCGGCTATTCCAGTCTGACCCGGCTGAATTCACTGCCGTTTGATGAACTGAAGATCGATGCCAGTTTCGTGGCAGCGTTAAGCAGCGACATGCAATCGCTGCGGATCGTGACTGCCGTGCTGGGGCTCGGCCAAAGCCTGGGGCTGACCGTTGTCGCCGAAGGCGTGGAAAGCACGGAACAGGCCGCCGTACTGCGCAAACTGGGTTGCGATGCCGGACAAGGCTTTCTGTGGTCACCGGCGGTGCCCGCGGCACAAGCCTTGCAGTTGCTGCAGCAATGGGGCGTGGCACCAACCCAGACCACGCTGGACCTGTCGCCCTTCCAGCGCCTGCACCAGCTGGAAGCGCTGTACCAGGATTCCCCGGTTGGCTTGTGCTTCATCGATTGCCAGATGCGCATTGTCAGTGCCAACCAGCTGCTGGCCCGCTATCTGGGCGTGGAGCTGGACTACATTCTGCGCAAGCCGGCCAGCCAGATATTCGGTCATGAAATGACCCCCAACCTCATGGCGGTGCTGGTGCGGGTCATGGCGGGTGAAATCTGTGAAACCACCGAGTACCGCCATCAACCCAGTGGTACTACCTTCCTGATTGCCCATCAACGCATTGTCGATGCCCAGCAACTTCCGCTGGGTGTGTCCTTGGTATTGGTCGACATTACCAGCCGTGTAGAAGCGGAAAAGCAGCTGCGGCAAAGCGAAACCCACTTCCGGACGGTGCTGGAGCTGGGCCCCAATGTTACCTGGCGCGCCAATTGCGACGGGCTGGTTGACTATATGGGTGAATTCGTCGATTGCCCGGCCGATTCCAGTTATCAGGAACGTCACGCTTGCTGGCTGGCACGCATGGATCCGGATGACCGGGTGCGTGTACGCGAAACCTGGCTGAAGCACCTGCCCAGCAAGAAGCCGTTTCTGGTTGAATTCCGCATTTTGTGGCCGGATGGCAGCTGGCGCTGGATGCGCAGCCGGGCCTTTCCATCCCTGAGCGCACAAGGGGAGGTACTGGCCTGGTACGGCATCATTTCCGACGTCACCACCGAGCACGAGTTGGTATTGCGCGTGGAGGCCCTGGAACAGCAACTGCGCCAACATCAGTCCAGCGCCTCTTGCTAGTGCGGCTTGCTACTGCCTTTCCCAAACGAAAGACAGACAAGGCGATTGTCGGAGAAGCCCCATTGCAGTCGGCTTAGAGCGGCTAACAAAAACCCTGCTGCTGCGTTGCGCCTCCTTGCCCTACCCTTGTCCTGTCGGCGTCGGCGCGCCTTGCCCCAGGGACGCTACGCTATTTTTTAGCTGCTCTTAATGGCGATGGGCCACGGGCAAAAGATGGGAAACAGGCTGTGCATTGCAACAATATGCAGACGACAAAAAAAGGGCCTGGGCAAATTGCCCAGGCCTGGCTTGATGCACGATTAAAGCCGCAGATTGCAACGGGACAGACTCACTCGCAAACCCGGCGCCACCGGGGATGCACGGGTATCTATGCAAACACCGTGCCAGCTTTTTTCCAGCCCTTTACCAGCCGTTTCCACTTGATGTACCGCCATTTCTTGCTGCGCCGCACCAAAATCTCGCCGCAACTGCACCGAATTCAGGATTTCCTGCACAACGCTGCAGCATGATTACGCTATGATTAGCGCATGAATACGCCTGCCAACACCAGCAAACCAGTGCCGCAGCCCGAAGTCGAACTGCGCGCGCCGGAAAACGAGAACACCCTCGCCACCCTGGCCATGCCGCTGGGTGAAACGGTATTGACGCTGACTGCCAGCGGGATTCCCATTTACGGCATTCTGCACCGTAGCCGCGCCATGACAGGCCAGTCCGACTTCTTCCGCCTGCAGTTCCGGGGCTTTGCCCGTACCGAGGGCAATCAGTGGCTGCATTACGCCAATGACGAAGCCCGTTTTCACACCGGCTACAACTGTGCCTGGGTGCGGGTGGACCATCCCAGCCGTTCGGTCACCTTTGGCCCCAAGAACGGTATCAACTGCGTGGAAGCCTTTGCCGGGCTGGGGCTGGATACCTTTCTGTTTGCCCAGACCATCATCTGGGTCAAGGGCGCCTACCCTGACTACGCCATCAGTCCGGGCCTGATCACCCTGACCGGCAATGTCAGCGAAGAAGAAAAGCTGCGGCGCAATGCCTTCTACGCCAGCCAGGGCTTCCAGTTCGACTGGCAGGATGCCGCACAGCGCAGCGGCCTGTATTTCAAGGACAAGGTCAGCCGCCTGCTGGGCGTGTGGGACAAGGAGCATATCCAGGAGGTGGGTGGCGAGGCCATGCTGCAAGCGCTGGCGCAGCAGGACGAAACGCGGGCGGCGCTGGAAGACAAGGTCAACCGGCTGGAGTCGTCCTGCAGCAGCATGAAATCGGCCCTGCAAAGAGAGCGCAATACCTCGCAAATCCTGATGGGCGTGCTGATTATCGGGGTGATGCTAGCCTTATGGGCCTTGATTTAAGCTGACTACCGGTTAATCCCTACCGGTTTTTCAAGTTAAATTCTATAAAAAGACATAGGCATGCCCTACATCAAACTTCGATTACGGGCCTGCCCTTACCATTCCGGCATGGCGGGATGGCCGAGTGAAGCCACAGCCAGCGGCAAGGGGTGTTCAGCGTGGCAAAAAGTTCATGCAGCAGGCACTCCCTGGCCGGCGGCCAGCTTCGCGGCCAATAACTAAAGAATAAGGACATGGCTGTTTCTGCGGGCGGAAGCAGCAAGCGGGGCAAAGATGAAACAAGAGAAACAAGGTATTGCCGGGCTGTTCCAGCACGGCCTGGGCAAACTGAGCCTGGAATGGGTGATTCCCCTGTTCAGCCTGTTCCTGATTGCCATGATCTGGAGCGCGGTGCTGTGGCAGGTCAATGCCGATCATGCCCGCAGCCGGCTGGAAATGCAGCGGCAAAGCGAAAACATGGTGCGGGTGTTCGAAGAACACATCTCGCGCACCATTCGCGCCGTCGATCAGTCGGTACTCTTCCTGAAATACCAGTACGAGTCCGAAGGCAGCAAGATGGACATTCGCAGCTATCTGGACAAGGGCATTATCCAGAGTCAGCTGTTTGTCGGGCTGTACATCATTGGCCCGGACGGCATACTGCAGTTGTCCAGCGTGCCCAATAGCAAGCGCATGGACCTGAGCGACCGCGAACACTTCAAGGTGCATATCGCCAAGGACAGCGGGCAGCTGTTCATCAGCAAGCCGGTGCATGGACGCGCCTCGAATAAATGGTCGCTGCAGTTCACCCGCCGCATCAACAAGCCGGACGGCAGCTTTGGCGGCGTGGTGGTGGTGTCGGTCGATCCGTTTTACTTCACCAACTTTTACAAAGACCTCGACCTGGGCAAGACCGGCGTGGTGACGCTGGTAGGTCAGGACGGCATCGTGCGCGCCCGTACCAGTGCCAAGGATATCGGCATCGGTATGGACATCCACAGCAGCGGGCTGTTCAAGCAATGGCCAGGACATGACCACGGTGCCTACCAGCAGCTCAGCAGCATCGACAAGGTGCAGCGTACCGTCAGCTTCCGCGCGGTGGAAGGCTACCCGCTGGCAGTGCTGATGGGCGTGGGTGAAGAGGAGGCCATGGCGGACTATTACGAACACCGCAATGCCTACTTCACCGTCGCGGCCATCATGTCGCTGCTGGTATGCCTGGCCGGCTACGTGATGTACCACATGGCCGCCAACCTGAAAAACAGCAAGGCACAGGCCGAATCGGCCAACCGCATGAAGTCGGAATTCCTCGCCCACATGTCGCACGAACTGCGCACGCCGCTGAACGGCATTCTGGGTTGCTCGGAATTCCTGCAGGCCACGCTGAGCGATCCGGCCGATCTGGAAACAGCCGGCATGATCCACAAGAGCGGCCAGCATTTGCTCAAGCTAGTCAATTCGATTCTGGACATGGCGCGCATCGAGGCCGGCCGCATGCCAATGGAAATTGTCGAGGTACAATTGCCCACGATGCTGCGCGATGTGGTGGAACTGTACCGGCTCAAGGCCGAAGGCAAGGGCCTGCAGCTGACACTGGACTACCAGCAGGCGCCAGGCAGCCCGGAAAGTTGCCGCCTGGACCGCACCAAGCTGACCCAGGTGCTGAACAATCTGCTGGACAATGCGGTGAAGTTTACCGAGCACGGCAGCATACAGGTTGCAGCCCGCGTCAGCGCACAGGAATTGCAGCTGGACATTCGCGACAGCGGCTGCGGCATTCCGCTGGAGCAACAACAACTGGTCTTCGAACGCTTCCGCCAGGCCGATGCCTTCCTGACCCGTGCCCAGAGTGGCTCCGGGCTGGGGCTGGCACTGGTGAAGGAACTGGTCCGGCTGATGTCCGGCAAGGTCGGTTTTGAATCACAAGTCGGCGTGGGCACGGTATTCCACGTCAGCATTCCCGTGGAAGGAAAGCAAGAATGAGCGCGCTGGACACCATTCTTGTCGTGGACGACGACGAGATCAATCGCAAGGTGGCAGGGCTGTTCCTGCAGCGCATGGGTTGGAAAACCGATCAGGCTTCCAGTGCTTTCGAGGCCCTGGAACAGCTGCAGCAACATGAATATCACTGCGTATTGCTGGACATCAGCATGCCGGGCATGAGCGGCATCGAACTGTGCCACCACCTGCGCGGCAACCCGCGCTGGCATGACTTGCGCCTGATCGCCTATACCGCCCATGCCATGAGCGACGAGCAGGAAGCCATACTGCAGGCCGGCTTTGACGCCATCGTCACCAAGCCGCTGACCCGCGACAGCCTGGTCGCCGCGCTGGCTTCCCCGGCAGGCTGAGCCCACCGCCAAGCTTGCTGACCCTAACCGATATGCGGAACCCACGCACCATGCACGCCCCACGCCACACCACATCCTCCGCGGAGCACAGTTAACGGTGCGACAGCAAGACCAATCAACCGACAAGCAGGCCGCCGTGCCGACCGGCGACAGCAATACCAGCCAGCAGCCTGATGGCGCGCTGTTGCAGCAGCTGGAGCAGCTGGGCGACCTGCTGCAAGACTGCGACAGCCAGGGCTGGCTGCTGCATGCCAATCAGATGTGGCTGCATACGCTGGGCTATGCCGCCAGCGAACTGCCCACGCTGAATGTATACCAGCTGCTGGCGGAAGACAGCCAGCCCGCCTTCCGCCAGCAGGCAGCGCTGATCGCCCGCGGCGAGCGCCCGCCAGCCATCGAGCTGCTCATGCTGGACCGCAGCGGCCAGGTGGTATCGGTTCTCGCCAGCTTCAGCCCGCTGCCGCGGGAAAATGCCGAGGACGGGCTGCGCCTGCTGCTGCGCGACATCACCCAGCAAAAAAAGCAGGAACAGTGGCTCTCCACCCTGCTGGACAATATGGACGATGGCATCATCGCCATGGACATGCAGGGCCGGCTCACTTACATGAACCAGCAAGCCGAGCGCCTGCTGGGCTGGCGCTTTGCCGAGCTGCACGGCCGCAACGTGCACCAGTACATCCACCACCATCGTGCCGATGGCAGCGAACTGCCGCTGGAAGATTGCCCCATCTATCAATCGGTACAGCAAAAAGCCAGCTACCGCTCCAGCGAAGAAGTGTTTTTCCGCAAGGATGGCCAGCCGCTGGAAGTGCGGGTCAGCAATAGCCCGCTGCTGCTGCGCCAGCAGCTGGCCGGCAGCGTCACCACTTTTTCCGACATCAGCGCCAGCCGGCTGCGCGAACAGCAGATGCTGCAGGCCACCCGCGCCGCAGAAGCGGCCGCCCGCGCCAAGAGCGAGTTCCTGGCCACCATGAGCCATGAAATCCGCACCCCGCTCAATGGCGTCATCGGCATGATCGACCTGCTGATGGATACCCCGCTGGATGCCGAGCAATCCGATTTCGCCCGCACCATCAAGATGTCGGCGGACACCCTGCTGTCCATCATCAACGACATCCTGGACTTTTCCAAAATCGAAGCCGACGGGCTGGAAATCGAATGCATCGATTTCTCGCTGCGCCAGCTACTGGAAGGCACGGTCGACATCGTCGCCAACAAGGCCCACGGCAAGGGGCTGACCCTGGCCAGCTTCGCCACGGCCGAAGTACCGGACAGCCTGCAAGGCGACCCCACCCGGCTGCGGCAGATCCTGCTGAACCTGTTGTCCAATGCCATCAAGTTCACCGAGCAGGGCATGGTGCTGGTTTCCGCCACGCTGGAACAGCCGCTGCAACAAGGCATACAGCTGCGCCTGTGCGTCAAGGACACCGGCATCGGCCTGAGCGAACAGGCCAAGAGCCGGCTGTTCCAGCCCTTCTCGCAGGCAGACAGCTCCACCACGCGCAAATACGGCGGCACCGGCCTGGGGCTGGCCATCTGCAAGCGGCTGGCCGAAGCCATGGCCGGCAGCGTGGGGGTGGAGAGCACGCCGGATGTCGGTTCGGAATTCTGGGTCAGCATCCCCCTGCAAGCCACCGCTGGCGACAGCTGCCTGCACACCACCGCCACGCCCAGCCAGCACCTGGTATTGCTGGCGGGCGACAGCGCCAGCAACCAGCAGCTATGGAGCCATTACCTGGACAGCTGGGCCCTGCCCCACAAGCGGGCCGATGGTCTGGCCAGCATGCTGGAAACCCTGCGCCAGCTGGATGCCGGTGGCAACAAGCCCGACATCCTGCTGCTGGTGGAGCCGCTGGCCGATGCCACGCTGGAACAGGCGGTGCAGACCCTGAGCCTGGAAGACATCCCCATGGTGGTCTGCCTGCAGGAACAGGACGGCTTGCGCAAGGCCAGCCTGACCCAGCAGGGCATTGCCGTCTTGCACAAGCCGATGAAACAGTCGGCGCTGCTGGACGCGCTGGCCGTGCAATGGACACCGGGCAGCATCCGCCTGCATACCCCGGAAGCCGCCACGGCACCGGTCAGCCTGCGCCCGGTGCAGCATTACCGCCTGCTGCTGGCCGAGGACAACCCGGTCAACCAGCGCGTGGCCGCCAGCATGCTGCACAAGCTGGGCTACCGGGTGGACGTGGTCAGCCACGGCGGCGAAGTGCTGCAAGCGGTGGCGCAACAACAGTACGACGCCATCCTGATGGACTGCCAGATGCCGGAAATGGATGGCTACCAGGCCACCCAGGCCATACGCCGCCAGGAAAGCGAAACCGGTCTGGGCGGACACCTGCCCATCATCGCCATGACCGCCAATGCCATGGAGGGGGACCGCGCCATCTGCCTGGAAGCCGGCATGGACGACTACCTGGCCAAGCCCATCGAGTTCGCCCGGCTCAAGGCACTGCTATTGCAATGGCTGCCCCAGCAGGTGGCGAGCAGCCACCCGCCAGCGGCCAGCCGCGACAACAGCACGCCGGGCAGCTTCACCGTGCAGCGCCTGACCGAATTCCTGGGCGACGACCCGGTCAGCATTGGCGAGATGCTGGACATCTTCCGCGATTCCCTGCTGCGCTGGCGCGAACGACTGCGGCTGGACATCCACAGCGGCGGCCAGGGCCTGAAACAGCTGGCACATGAACTCAAGGGTAGTGCTGCCAATGTCGGCGCCGATGCCCTGGCGGCACTGGCCGGCCAGCTGCACGCAGCGGCGGCAGACAACAAGCCGGACAGCATACGCAGCATTGCCGCCCAGATTGAAAGCGAAATGCAGGCCCTGCTTGCCTTCATTGCCGCCTACGGAAAGGACTAAGCCATGTCGCACGTCATCGTGGTGGACGACAACGACACCAACCTGCTGCTGCTGCGCCATATCCTGCAGAAGCTGGACGGCGTCACGGTAGACACCTTTGCCGATCCGCTGCAGGCGCTGGAATGGTGCCGGCAAAACGAGCCCGACCTCATCCTGCTCGATTACATGATGCCGGAGATGGACGGCCTGGAATTCATGCGCCGCTTCTTTGCCCTGCCGCAACGGCAGGATGTGCCGGTGGTGATGGTCACCGCCGATACCGAGCGCGATGTGCGCCATCTGGCACTGCAACAGGGAGCGCGCGATTTCCTCACCAAGCCGGTGGACAAGGTGGAACTGACGGTGCGGGTGAGCAACCTGCTGGCATTGCGCAAAAGCACCCAGAAACTGGCCAACCGTGCCGCCTGGCTGCTGGAAGAAGTCAAACAGGCCACGACAGAAATCCGCGCCCGCGAAAAGGAAGCCATCCTGCGCCTGTCGCGCGCGGCCGAATACCGCGACCCGGAAACCGGCGCCCACCTGCTGCGCATGTCGGCCTATACCCGGCTGATCGCGCGCCAGCTGGGATTGCCGCTGTCGGAACAGGAAATGCTGCAGGAAGCCGCCCCCATGCACGACATCGGCAAGGTGGGCATTCCCGATGCCATCCTGCTCAAACCGGGACGGCTGACCGAGCAGGAAATGGCCGTGATGCGCCAGCACCCGCTGTTCGGGCATGAAATCCTGGCCGGCTCGGTATCGCCGCTATTGCAATGCGCGGCGGTGGTGGCACTGAGCCATCACGAAAAATTCGACGGCAGCGGCTATCCGCACGGCCTCGCCGGCCAGGATATCCCGCTGTGGGGGCGCATCGTGGCCGTCGCCGACGTGTTTGACGCCCTCACCTCGGCCCGGCCCTACAAGCAGGCCTGGACGCTGGAGCGTGCCAGACAGCATCTGGAAACCCAGAGGGGACGGCATTTCGACCCGGACTGCGTCGATGCCCTGTTTGCCCTCTGGCCCGAAGTCATGATCATTCGCCAACGCCATGCGGATGAGCAGGATACACTCTCGCCACCGGCCGACCACCGGGGAGCTGGCCATGCTTGAAACCGCAACCTTTAACGAACTCAAGATCAGCGGCAACCTGCCCTCGCCCAAGGGCAGCGTGCTCAAGGTCATGCAATTGAGCGAGCACAACAATGTGCCGCTGCCGGAACTGATCGCCGTCCTCAATACCGACCCGGTGATGATAGGCCGCCTGCTCAAGGTGGCCAATTCCGCCGCCTTCCTGCGCAGCCGCCCTGCGGTGGCGCTCACCCCCGACGTGCTGATGGCCATTGGCCTGAACGCGGTATACCAGGTGGCCCTCACCTTTGCCCTGGTGGCCGAGCACCGCCGCGGCCAATGCGCGCAATTCGACTATGACCACTACTGGTCGCGTGCCCTGGCCTGCGGTACGGCCATGCAATTGCTGGGCAGCCAGCAGCGGCTGGCACCTCCCGGCGAGCTGTTTACCATCGGCATGCTGTCGTCCATCGGCCAGCTGGCCATGGCCACCTTGCACCCGGCCGCCTACGGCGAGCTGATTGCCAGCCACGGCGGCCCCTACGCTCCGGGACTGACAAGGCTGGAAGCCGAGCAGTTCGGCTATCACCACCTGGACATCGCCAGCGCCTTGCTGCGTGACTGGGGCCTGCCCAAGATGTTCTGCGATGCCGTAGCCCTGCATGAAGACGCCGATGCCGCCAGTGCCGGCGACGGCACGCGCTCTGCCCGGCTGGCGCTGTGCCTGCGCCTGGCCGCGCAAGTGGCCGACCTGTGTTTTCTGGATGGCGAAGCCCGGCTGCATGCCTATGAAACGGTAAAAAAGCAGGCCGCGCGCATGGAAATCGACCCCAGCCATTTCCCGCGCCTGTGCGACGAGGTAGTGCGCGAATGGCGCGAATGGAATGCCCAGCTGGCCATTACCACGCCCGAGGTCGAATCCTTCACCCTGCTGGAACGACGCAACAGCATGGCGCCACGCATGCCGGAAGCCGACGCCGAACAGGAAGCGCTGCATATCCTGGTGGTGGAGGACGAGCCCAGCCAGCGCATGCTGTTGCAACGGCTGCTGCAGCTGCTGGGACACAAGGTCGATGTGGCGGCCGATGGTCAGGAAGCCTTTGACATCGTGCTCAACAAGCGCCCGCAACTGGTGATTACCGATCTGGCCATGCCCGGCCTGGACGGCCTGCAGCTGATCCGCCGCCTGCGGGCCATTCCGGAAGGCCGTCAGCTCTACATCATCGTGCTGACCATTCTGGACGATGAAGACAATCTGGCCGAGGTATTCAGCAGCGGTGCCGACGACTTCATCAGCAAGCCGATTCCGCCGCGCATCCTGCAGGCACGGCTGAAGGCCGGCCAGCGCATCATCCAGGAACAGCGCAGCCTGCGCCAGGAACAGGAGCTGCTGCGCCGCCACCTGGAAGAACTGTCCATCGACAACCAGCTGGCACAGGAAGCGGCCCAGACCGATGGCCTGACCGGCCTGTACAACCGGCGCTATGCCATGCGCTACCTGCCGCAGATCTGGGACGAGGCCCGGCTCAGCCAGCAGCCGCTGGCGGCGCTGATGCTGGACATCGACCACTTCAAGGTGGTGAACGATGAGCACGGCCACGATGTGGGCGACATCATCCTGCAGGAGTTTGCCGGCATACTGCGGCTGTTCTGCCGTCGCTCCGACATCATCTGCCGCTTTGGCGGCGAAGAGTTTCTCATCATCCTGCCGGATACCCGGCTGTCCACCGCCATCCAGGTGGCCGAGCGCATTCGTGCCACCCTGGCCAACCGCAGCATGGTGGCGTCGGGGCTGGCGCTATGCCTGACGGTCAGCATTGGCGTGGCGGAGAAAAAACCGGCCCATGCCAATGTCGAGGCCTTGATCAAGGCTGCCGACCAGGCGCTGTACCAGGCCAAGCGCAGCGGCCGCAACCGGGTGGAGGCTGCGCTCTGAAGCGGTGCCTGGCCTGGCCGCAGGCACTGAGCCGGTAAACGCACAAGGCCGGCAGCCCATGGGCTGCCGGCCTTGTACTGCGCCATGCGCCATCACGGGCGCTCAGAGATCGTCGGTATCCGCCCAGCCGTCCTGGTTACCGATATGGAACACCTTGTCGGCAGCCTCCACATCGCCCGCGCCCAGTGTGGGCAGGGCCTGCAGCGCCTGGTAGATCGGCGTGAAATCGACGGCGGTGGCCTCAAACAGCTGCTGGAAGCTGTCGATGACGAAATAGGTTTTCTGGAAGGTGTCAATGCGATAGCGGGTCCGCATCAGCCGCTGCAAATCAAAACCGATACGGTTGGGGCTGGCGCTGTCCAGACAGTACAGCGACTCCGATTTGCTGGACAGAATGCCGGCGCCGTAAATGCGCATGCCCTGCGGCGTGCTGATCAGGCCAAACTCCACGGTGTACCAGTACAAACGCGCCAGCACCGGTAAAAAGCCCAGATGCTTCGCCTTCATGCCACCCTGGCCATAAGCCTGCAGATAGTCGGCAAACACCGGGTTGATCAACAGCGGCACATGGCCGAACAGATCGTGAAACACATCCGGCTCTTGCAGGTAATCCAGCTGGTGCGGCTCGCGCAGCCACCAGGTCACCGGAAAGCGGCGATTGGCCAGATGCTCGAAAAACACATCGTCCGGAATCAGGCCCGGCACCGCCACCATGCGCCAGCCGGTGGCCGCCAGCAGCTTTTCATTCAGCCGGGCAAACTCCGGTACGCGGTCGGCATCCACCTCCAGCTGTTGCAGGCCCTGCATGAACTCGTCACAGGCGCGGCCCGGCAGCATGGCGCACTGGCGGCGGTACAGCGTGGCCCAGGTGGCATGATCTTCGGCGCTATAACGCTCCAGCGGCTGCGGCAGGGTGTAGTCGACAGGATCATGCTGCAGTCCCTGGTTTTTGCGGGTGGTGATATCGGGGACGACAAAATCGCTGCGGTCGTTCATGGCGGCAAATCCGGCGGGTGGGTATGCTTTCAGTGTAGAGGCGGCGGCATGCGGCGGGTCCGCAAGTTTTGCCTTGTCAGCAAAATATTTGCATACTTGCCGCATCAAACAGCAAATCTACGCGGAGAATCTGCATTAATGGAACTGGATCGCTTTGACTGGCAGATTTTGCAGGCCCTGCAGCAGGATGCCCGCAGCACCCACCAGAAGCTGGCACAGCAGATTGCCCTGTCTGCCTCGCAGATAGGCCGGCGCATCCAGCGCATGGAAGAACATGGCGTGGTACAGGGTTACCAGGTGAGCATCCTGCCGGAAAAAATCGGCCTGTCGGTAATGGCCTTTGCCCATGTCAGCCTGGAGCGTCACAGCGAAAGCTCGCTGCGCGAATTCGCCCAGGCCATCGATGCGCTGCCCGAGGTGCTGGAATGCTATGCCACCGCCGGCGAGGCCGATTACCTGCTGCGCATCGTGGTGGAAGACCTGCCCTCGCTGTCACGCTTTGTGATGAACCGGCTGATGCAGCTGTCGCTGGTGCGCAGCGTCAAGTCCACCATCATCCTGGATGCGATCAAGCACAGCAGCAAGCTGCCGCTACGCCAGGACCGCACCTAGCGGCGCAGCCGCTGCCAGCCCAAGAGCAGGCCCAGTGCCAGCGAGCCCGCCAGCATGCCGACCAGCACATCCAGCAGGGCCGGTACGAGCAGACGCGCCAGCGCAGCGACTGCCGGCAGGTGCGACAGGGGGTGCAACAGGGCTTCGATGGCATGGTGCAGCGCCGGCCAGCCATGGCTGATGATGCCGCCCCCCACCATGAACATGGCCACGGTGCCGACCACTGCCAGCGCCTTCATCAACCAGGGCATGCCACGAATCAGGCCACGCCCCAGCATGCTGCGCAGCGGTCCGCCCTGGCGCAGCAGGTAAAGCCCGATATCGTCCAGCTTCACCAGCAGGGCGACAAAACCATACACCCCCACTGTCATGATCAGCGCCACCCCCACCAGCACCACCAGCTGCGCACTCAGGCTGGCCGCGGCCACCGTGCCCAGGGTGATGGCGATGATTTCCGCCGACAGCACAAAATCGGTACGCACGGCGCCCTTGATCCTGTCGCGCTCCAGCGCCTGCAGATCGCCAGCCTGAGCCGCCAGCTCGGCAGCCAGTGCCGCCTCCTGCCCGGCGGCATCGCTCTTGTCATGCAGCAAGGGATGGACCAGCTTTTCCATGCCCTCCAGACAAAGGTAAACACCTCCCAGCATCAACAGCGGCATCACCGCCCATGGCGCAAAGGCGCTCAGGGCAAGGGCAAGCGGCACCAGGATGGCCTTGTTGCGCAAGGAACCCCTGGCCACCGCCCAGACCACCGGCAATTCCCGTTCGGCACGCACACCGGACACTTGTTGCGCATTCAGCGCCAGGTCATCGCCCAGCACACCGGCCGTCTTGCGTGCGGCCACCTTGGTCATCACTGCTACATCGTCCAGCACGCTGGCAATATCATCCAGCAGGGTAAGCAGGCTGGCTCCCGCCATGGTTTTTCCTTTATGTCTGCTTGCAGCAGGCCCGGCAGGCCGCCGCGGTGATTGGCCGCCGGCAGGGCGGCTGGCGTCGGCAGTGGCTCAGCCGCTGGCTTGCTCCTCGCCCTGGCGACTGTCCGGCATGGGGGAGATGTCGTGCAGCAGGCCGAAGTCGACATGGTCTTCGCCGTGCTCATCGGTATACAGCAAGTCCTGGTAGCGGTAGTTCCAGCGGATGTCCTCATGCTGGAAGATATGGCGTGAGGCCATGGGTTGACGGGTGATTTCATCGCTGCCGCTGATGGACAGGATAAACCCCGCCTGCAGCTGCGCCAGCTCCTCGACGCTGCGGCCATACAGCGGGCTGTGCGCGTCGATCACATGCATCAGCGTCCAGCTGAGCACAAACATGGGGTGGTGCTGGCGCTGCAGCTTGAGATCGTGCAGCCGGCGCAGACGGGTGCCTTCGCTGCTGACCGTATTCAGCAGCATGTGCAGCTGGGCCTGGGCATCGACAATCACATTCTGCCGGGCATTGGCCGCGCGCAGCATCAGCACCTGCTGGCCGTCCATGGGGCGGATCACCGGGTGGCGCGAAAACACGATGCGCGAGCGTGGCAAGGAAAAGCGGGCGAAGGTCACCCCGGTGACCAGTGCCAGGCTCATCATGCCGATGAAGATTTCCAGCATGCTCACCACATGGGCGTATACCGTCTGCGGATGCATGTCGCCATACCCCACCGTGGCCAGGGTTTCCACGCTGAAGAAAAACGCGCCGCGAAAATCCGCCGGAAACTGGTTGGCAATGCTGCCGGGCTGCAGCTGGTACAGGCCGGCAAACAGCAGGTTCAGCACGCAAAACAGCAGGGCGATGGCCACATAGAATTGCGGCCAGCTCATGGTCATGCTGACGTGATAGATATCGTGCGCCAGCCGCAGCGGCAATCTGTGCACATGAATGATGCGCCCGCCCACCTCCAGCCGCCTTGCCCTGCTGCCCTGCTGTTTCATCTGTCTGCCTCTCTGACCGCTTGCGGCCATTGTGTGCAGCCCGCCGCCCAGCGTCAATGCAGCGTCAGCCACCGCATTTGGACGCAGCCACCAGCGCTCTGGCATGATGCCAGCCATGAGCGCCACTTCTGCCCTGATCCTGCTGCTGCACATCAGCCTGCAATTGCTGCTGATCGTACGCGTGCTGCTGCGCCCCTACCGCGACCCGGCCGCCCGCATCGCCTGGACGGTCGTGGTGGCCACCCTGCCCTTTATCGGCATCACCGCCTATGTGCTGCTGGGCGAAGTCAGCATCGGCCGCCGCCGCATGGCCAGGCTGGCCCGCATCCAGCAACAACTGCCGCCACTGCCAACGCTGGAGCAGACATGGCCACAGCTGCCGCTGCCGGCGGATCAGGCCCAGCTGTTTCATGTCGGCCAGTCCATCAGCGGTTTCGCGCCCTGCAGCGGCAACCAGGCGCAGCTGCTGGCGGATTCCAATGCGGTCATCGACAGCATGGTGGCGGACATCGATGCCGCCCGCTCCCATGTGCATCTGCTGTTTTACATCTGGCTGCCCGACCATAACGGCAGCAAGATCGCGCAGGCACTGATGCGCGCCGCCGCCCGTGGCGTGCACTGCCGCGCCATGGCGGATGATGTCGGTTCGCGCGATCTGCTGCACTCGCCGCTCTGGCAGCAGATGCAAGCCGCCGGCGTGCATCTGGCCGTTGCGCTGCCGGTGGGCAATCCGCTGCTGCGCCCGTTCAGCGGCCGCATCGACCTGCGCGATCACCGCAAGATCGTGGTCATCGACCACTTCACCGGCTACTGCGGCAGCCAGAATTGCGCCGACCCGGAATTCCGCATCAAACCGCGCTTTGCGCCATGGGTGGATGCCGTCATCCGTATTTGCGGACCGGTGGTGCAGCAGAACCAGCGCCTGTTTGCCACGGACTGGATGCTGGCCTGCCAGGAAGACCTGGGGCCGCTGCTGGCCGCCGCACCGCCGCCACCGCTGGCCACGGACGGGCCGCCACTGCTGGCCCAGGCCATCGGCACCGGCCCCACCGCCCGTCACTCGGCCATGCCGGAACTGTTTGTGGCACTGATGTACAGTGCACGCCGCCAGCTCACCATCACCACGCCCTACTATGTCCCCAACGAGGCGCTGCAAAGCGCGCTGTGCGCCGCCGCCCAGCGTGGCGTGGCCACCACCCTGCTGCTACCGGCACGCAATGACTCGCTGGTGGTCAGTGCCGCCAGCCGCAGCTATTACGCCCAGCTGCTGGAGGCTGGCGTGGTGATTGCCGAATTTCACGGTGGCCTGCTGCACAGCAAGCTGATGACAGTGGACGAGGACATCTGCCTGATCGGCTCGGCCAATCTGGACCGCCGCAGCTTCGAGCTGAATTACGAAAACAATCTGCTGTGCCACAGCCGCGAGCTGACCGCCAGCTTGCGCGCACGCCAGCAGGCTTATCTGGCGCACTGCAGCCTGGTCAGCCCGGCGGCGGTGGCTGCCTGGCCGCTGCGGCGCCGGCTGTGGAACAACACGGTGGCCATGCTGGGGCCATTGCTGTAAAGCATGGCGACACACCCTGCCCGGCCGGGCAGAATAACTTGCGATCATCAATCACCATTGCCGGACACCACCATGAATCAGGCCCTGCCTTTCCACTCCATCAACTACACCGCGCCGGACAATGGCCCCCGGCTGATTGTGCTGGGCGCGGTACATGGCAATGAAACCTGCGGCAGGGCCGGCATCCGGCGCATCCAGGCCGAGCTGGATCTGGGACAGCTGCGCTTGCAGCGCGGCAGCCTGACGCTGGTGCCGGTGGTCAACACCCTGGCCTACCAGCTGGGGCAGCGCGGAGCCGACCGCAATCTCAACCGCAATCTGGCCCCGGTGGCCACCCCGCAGGATTTCGAAGATCACGTCGCCAACTGGCTGTGCCCGCTGCTGGCCAGCCATGAAGTGCTGCTGGACCTGCACTCCTTTCAGTCGCCCGGTCAGCCCTTTGTCCTGATCGGCCCGCGCGACAATCAGGACAGCCTGGAGCCCTTTGCCCATGCCGCACAGGAAGAAGCACTGGCCACGCGGCTGGGCGTGGGCCGGCTGGTGGACGGCTGGCTGTCGACTTATGCGCTGGGGGTGCAGCGGCGGGCGGCGCGGTACGGCCACAGTGCAAACCGCCAGCGACAGCTGGATAGCGATACCCGCTACGGCATGGGCACGACCGAATTCATGCGTGCCAACGGCGGCTGGGCGCTGACGCTGGAATGCGGCCAGCATCTGGACCCGGCTGCCCCGGAGCTGGCTTATCAGGCCATTCGCAATACCCTGGCCCATCTGGGCATGGTGGCCGGCCCCGCACCGGCAGTGCAGGCGGCCATGACAACGCTGAGCCTGTATGAAGTCGTGGACAAGCTGCATGAGGACGACTGCTTCTGCCGAGCCTTTGCCAGCTTCGACCCAGTCGGCAAGGGCGAGCTGATCGGCCACCGCCACGATGGCAGCCCGGTGCGGGCGCTGGATGATGGCTGCATCGTGTTTCCCAACCCGGCTGCGCAAACCGGGCAGGAGTGGTTTTACCTGGCGCGGCCCAGCCAGCGCCTGGGATAGTCGCGGCGACTCACACCCGGCCGGCGGCGCCAAACAGCCCCGGCACGGTGTTTTCCTGCTCGAAGCGCAGCAGCGCCGATTTCAGCGGCAAACCGCCGGCATAACCGGTGAGGCTGCCATCGGCCCCCAGCACGCGATGGCAGGGCACGATCAGGGCAATCGGATTGGTGGCGTTGGCCCGGCCCACGGCGCGGGCGCCGCCGGGCTTGCCCAGTGCCAGCGCCAGTTCGCCATAACTCATGGTTTCGCCATAGGGAATGCAGCACAAGGCCGCCCACACCTGTTGCTGGAAGGCCGTGCCGCGTGCCGCCAGCGGCAGATCAAAACTGCGTCGCTCACCGCGCTCGTACTCGTGCAACTGGCGCGCCACTTCGGCCACGGCGGCATCATCGCGCCGGCTGCCCGATAGCTGCGCCCGCTGCAACTCCTGCTCCAGATGAAAATCCAGCCGCAATAGCCGGCCCTGCAAGTCCAGCCACACCATGGCCGGGCCAAAGCGGGTGTCCACCACGCCATGGCAGGCCGCATGCAGCGGCGCCTGCAATACTGGCCCGGCGGCATCGGCGGCTGGCGAGCGTGCCAGCGGCGCCGTGTCACTCCACAAGCCGCCCTGGGCAAACAGCGGCGCAGCCGGCGGCGGCTGATGGCTGGCCGGATCGGCGGCCTGGGTTGCATGCTCTGGCGCGGGCGCGTCAAACAGATCGGGGGCGGAATATTTCATGTGTTCTCCGACAGGCTGGCCCACAAATGCAGGGTGGCCAGGCTGCGACAAGGGGCAAATGCCTGCATCAGCTGCTCGGTCTGGCGGGCATCCGGCCGCTGTGGCAGGGCATGAAAACGTTGCAGGGCGGTGGCCAGCCCGCTATCACCAATAGGCGCGCAATCAGCAAAACCCAGCCCGCGCAGCATGACATAGCGCGCCGTCCACGGCCCCACTCCATGCAGCGCCAGCAACTGGCGCTCGGCCTCGCTGGCACTCTGCCCGGCCAACGCCGCCAAAGGCAGGCTGCCATCCAGCACGGCACGCGCCGCGCCCAGCAGATAGGCCGCCTTGGAGCGGGAAAAACGCAGGGCAGTGAGCTGCTCCGGCTGCAGCGCCGCCACCTCGGCCGGGCCGGGATGGGCCAGCAGCGCGCAGCCGGCAATCGGCAGGCCGGCCAGCTGAATCAGGCTGCGGCGCAAGGACGTGGCAAAAGACAGATTGATTTGCTGGCCGATGATGGCCCAGCACAAGGCTTCGAACGGCTCCGCCGTCAGCGGCAGCCACAAGGCAGGCCGGCCCGCCAGCAGCCGCGCCACGGCGGGCCGGCTCTCCGCCAGCGCCTGCCAGTTTTCACGCTGGCCATCCAGCCCCAGCATGCGACGCACCGCCGGCTCTGCCGCCGGCAGCAGCGCCGGCCAGTCCATCAGGGCTGAACCGCTAAACACGGCATGCACCTGCCCGGCGTCAAACTCCAGCTGCAGCAATAGCGGCGCACCATGCAACAACAAGCCTTTGTCCAGGCGATTGCCCTGCCAGCGTTCGGCCGGCCCGGCCGGATCGCGGCCGTGATAGGCCAGCGCCGTGGCGGCGTGATAATCCGCTGGCAAGGACAGGGTAAAACCGTGCTGCGCCACCACCTGTTGCATAAAACCTCCAGCCATGCGGCCAGAGTGGCCGTCGACCCGGCATTATCGCGCAGAAGCGGCCTCGCCACATCCTGCGGCTTGCGCTGCAATGCGTCACAGCGGCATGCCGCTGCCACCACGCCATGATGAAGTCATGTTGAACTGCCAGGAAAGGCCATCTAGTATGTCAGACATAGACTGACTACCCGGCCTTTAGCATAGCTTGCTGCCATGAACCCATTTGCATTGCTTGACAAGCTCAAGACGCCGGTATGGATTATTCGTCCTTCGACCGAAGAAGTGCTGCACGCCAATCCGGCGGCACGGGCAGTCGCCACCGGGCTGAGCCTTGCCGACATGCGTCACGGCAGCCTGTCGGCCTGCCCACACCCGGCCCTGTCCGACTACACCCCGGCCATTCTGGCCCGCGAGCAGGTAGTGGAAATCTGGACCATACGGCAACAGGAGCAGCTGCAGCCACTGTGCTGCCACCTGTGCTGGCTGGACATGGCCGAAACAGCCGACGCCATTCTGGTCGAGGCCAGCTCATCCATCGGCACCCTGCCGGCTTCCGCCGCGGCTACCACCGACCCGCTGCCGGAAGACGGTTTTCACCGCATGCTGATGCAGACCAATAGCGCGCCCATGCTGTTGATCGACCCGGCAGACGAAGGCCGCATCGTCAATGTGAATGAAGCCGCGATGCGCTTTTACGGTTATTCCCGTGCCGAGTTCGCCGCCAAGCACACCTGGGAGATCAACGCCCAGGGCCGCGCCATCCTGCCGGTAATGCAGCAGATTGCCCAGCTGCCGGGCGGCCACAAGCCCCTGAGCTTTGTCCACCGGCTGGCGGATGGCAGCCTGCGCGATGTGCAGACCTATGCCGGCCCGGTGGTGATGCATGGCAAACGGCTGATGCTGTGCGTGATTCACGACATCACCGAGCAGCAAAGACTGAAATCCGAACTGGAACAGGCGGCGCTGCGCGACCCGCTTACCGGGCTGTGGAACCGCCGTTACCTGCTGCAACAGCTGGAGCGCGCCATTCAGGAAAAGCAGCGTTGTGGCCACAGCTTCAGCCTGATCCTGCTGGATGCCGACAATTTCAAGCGCATCAACGACCAGTTTGGGCACTTCACTGGCGACGAAGTGCTGGTCTGGCTGGCCCGCACCTTGCAATCCCGCGTGCGGGCTGCCGACAGCGTATGCCGCTGGGGCGGCGAGGAGTTCGTCATCCTGCTGCCGCAAACCACGCAGAGCAATGCGCTGCATCTGGCCGAATGCCTGCGCGATACCGTGGCCAACGGCCAGACCGCACCACTGCCGGCCATCACCATCAGCATGGGTGTCGCACAGCACCAGGACGAGGAAAGCGTGGAAAGCCTGATCATGCGTGTGGACAATGCGCTGTATCAGGCCAAGTCATCCGGCCGCAACTGTGTCATTGCGGCCTGAAGCCCCGGCCTCCCGCTGGGAGCACAAGCCGACTCAGGCTAGAATGCGCCAGCGATGGCCGCGGCAGCGGCTGTTTTCCCCACCTGCATAGCGAAGATGACGATGGATCAACAACTGAAAATGGAAGACCTGCAATTGGGCGAGGGCAAGGAAGTGGTGCGTGGTGCGCTGATTACCACCCACTATACCGGCTGGCTGGAAGATGGCAGCCAGTTTGACTCCTCGCACGACAAGGGCCGCCCCTTCCAGTGCGTCATCGGCACCGGCCGCGTCATCAAGGGCTGGGATATCGGACTGATGGGCATGCGCGTGGGCGGCAAGCGCCGGCTGTGGGTTCCGGCGGCCCTGGCCTATGGCGAGCGGCAGATCGGCACGCGCATTCCGCCCCATTCCAATCTGCTGTTTGAAATCGAAGTACTAGAAGTGCTGACCCGCGACGACTGAGTCCGCCGCGCCGTCGGCCACCGCCAGCTGCCGGGCAGCCTGTCTGGCCACCTCGTCCAGCACCGGCAGCCACTCGCCTGCCGCCTGCTGGCGGAACAGCTGCATGCTGGCATACCACGGGCTGTCGCTGCGGCCCAGACCCCAGCGGAAATCCGGATTGAACGGCAGCAATAGCCAGCAAGCCTTGCCCAGCGCGCCGGCCAGGTGCGCCACCGAGGTATCCACGCTGATCACCAGATCCATCTGCGTGATCAGCCCGGCCGTATCTTCCAGTGTATTGAGCCCGGCAGCATGGTCGATGATGCCGGCCGCCGTCACCAGGGCGGTCTCTTCGCGATACTCGCGCTGCAGTGAATGAAACTCGGTATCCAGCTGCAGCAGGCGCCTTAGCTGCGCCAGTTGCAGGCTGCGTTGCCGATCATTCAGATGCTGCGCCAAACCCGACCATGCCAGGCCGATACGTGGACGCTGGCGTGCCGCCAGCCGCCCGGCCCAGATTTGCCGCTGCTCGGCCGTTACCGTCAGATAAGCATCGGCTGCCGGGATATTGTCCAGCGTGGTGGCAAAGCGCAGCGGCAAGGACATCATCGGACAGTGCAGGTCGAACGCCGGCAGCTGCTCGCGCCGGGTAAACACCTGCAGGCCGCTGGCCATCTGCCGGGCCAGTTCCTGTAGCGGTGGTTTCAGCAGCAGGATCAGCCGTGCGCCGCGCTGCTGCAGCAAGGGCAGATAGCGCAGCATCTGGATGGTATCCCCCAGCCCCTGCTCCTGGTGAAGCAGCAGGGTCTTGCCCTCCAGGCTCTCGCCCTGCCACTCTGGCCTGGCAAAGCGCTGCAGGCCGGAGCGCTGGCACAGCTGCGGGTCCAGCTTGCGCGCCTCGTAATACTGCCACCCACGGGCATAATCGCCCTGTAGCAGCAACAGCCAGGACAGGTCGTAACGGGCCAGCACATCGTCAGGAAAGCGCGCCAGCACCTTGTCCAGCAGCGCCTGTGCTGCCTCATACTCGCCGTTTTCCGCCAGCAGCGCCGCCAGGTTCACCATGGCGTCGCTATTGTGCGGATCAAGATGCAATGCCGTGACAAAACTGTCATGCGCCGCTGCCCGCTGGTCGAGCAGCACCTGCACATTGCCACGGTTGCTGTAGGCTTCGGCCATGCCGGGACGCAGGGCGATGGCGCGCTCGAAATCGCGCAGGGCCTGCGGCAGCTGCTGCTGGTTTTTCAGCAGGATGCCGCGATTGACATAGGCCTCCGCCAGATCCGGTTGCAGGGCAATGGCGCGATTGAAGTGCGCCAGCGCCGCCTTGCCCTGGCTCAGCTGCACCAGCGCCAGCCCCAGCAGGAAATTGACTTCCGCACTGTCAGGATAGGCTTTCAACACCCGCAGCAAGCCGTCTCTGGCCACGGCCGGCTTGCCCTGCTGCAGCTGCTGCATGGCCTGGTTGATCTTGTTAAGCGCGAGTTGTTCGTTCATGGGGCGGCAATCAAAATGGAAGACAGTACCGGCAAGCGGCGCATCCTGCCTGTCGGGCAGGCTGCAAGTGTAACGAGGCCGCCTGCAGCCGGCAAATCGCCGCTGGCGGCCACCCTGGCTAAAGCCGCATGCCCAGGCTGAGGGAAAACAGGCTGCGGTCACGCAGCAGGTTGTAATCGCCGCCACCGGTTTTCAGGTAATTGATATCCAGCTGGTAGCGGCGGCGCATTTCCAGGCTGAGGCCCAGCATGGCGGTGAAACGGCCCTGCGAGTACAGGCCATCATAGGAATAACCCCGCACATCCTGCCCCAGGGTCAGCGCCGGGGTGAGCGTGAGTTCCGGCCAGAGGCCGCTATAGCGGCTTTCCAGCCGGGCACGCAGGCCCCAGGCATGGCTGGTGACAAAACCATCCAGCCGGCAGCTGGCGGCATCGCTGGTGCAGGCGGGATTGTTCTGACTGGGTGCCATGCCCCAGCCGCCACGGCCATAACGCATCACCGAGGGGTCGGGCAGCGCAATCACATATTTCGACCCCAGTTCGGCCGACAGCGTGGCCGCGCCGCCCCACACCTGGCCCAGTGCATGGCTGGCGCCCAGGCTGAGATTCAGCACCCGGAAGCGATCATAGCCATCTGCCGAGGCCCCTGCCGGCAGCTGGACCAGCCGCGCCAGCGGTCCGCGCCCCAGCAGCAGGCCATTGAGAAAATCGGCACCATTCCAGGCCAGTGGCTGATCCGGGATGTAGGCCAGCTCGGCATAGGCTGCGCCACGGCCAGCCTGCCCGGTCTGGAAATTGACGGCAAACAGGTGCAGATCCGCCGGGAAACTGCGGTAGTACTGGCTGCTCAGTCCAGTCGGCTGCGCCTGACCGGTATTGGCCAGCAGGGGCGTGAGCACGCCGGCGCTATTATGCTGCACCCCGGTATAACCCACCTTGCTGTCGACATTGGCCGCGTAAAAACCGAACTGGCCCACGCCATCCAGCAGGTAATGCATGCCCAGGCCGTATTGCCCGCCGGCCGGGAGCCGGTCGGCCGCACGGCTGACCGAGTCCAGTGCATTGCCCAGCGACTGCGCATCGGTGGTACTGATGTTGCGATGGTAAAGCGCCGACAACAAGCCGCCGTTCAGCGTCAGCGCATTACAACCAGGCTGCACATAATCGCCGGTCGAGTAGAAGGTGCCGCACCCGGGATAGACATTCGGGGCAAAGGCAAACTGGTAAAAACCGTCCAGGCTGAGCCGCTGGTTCAGCTCCAGCTTGCCATACAGCGCCCAATCGGGAATGCCGGCCTCGGCGGACACCGAACTGGCGCGGCTGAGCGCGGCATAGTCGATCGCATTGACCAGCGACAGCATGCCGCCGCTGGTGGGGCTGCCCCAGGGAATGGTCTGGCGCCCTGCGCGCAACAACAGCGGGTGGCCGGCCAGGCTGGTCGTGCCATACAGGTAGGCATCATCCAGCACCACATTGCCAAAACGCCCCAGTGGGACAAAGCCCTCATCACTCAGCGGCGCGCCGGCCTGGTAATGATTGGGCACATTGCCATGCGCCACGCCCTGCCGCGACAGGGCGTAGTCATACCATCCCTTGCCGGCCAGGCGCAGGCCCAGGCCGCGATACTGCAGATCCGCCTGCAGATAGCCCTCCAGCGCGCTGGAAACCGCATCGCCGCTACGGTAATTCAGATCACCGTCATTCAGGCTCTTCATATTGGTGCCGCCGGTCAGCGCCGGGTCCGGATTCGCCGCCCGCAGCACCGTTCCGGCCCCCAGCCAGCCACGCAGATC
Source organism: Aquitalea magnusonii (assembly GCF_003202035.1). Classification (GTDB taxonomy): domain Bacteria; phylum Pseudomonadota; class Gammaproteobacteria; order Burkholderiales; family Chromobacteriaceae; genus Aquitalea; species Aquitalea magnusonii. Next base: position 158,876 of record NZ_QJKC01000006.1, read on the forward strand.
CAGCGTGGCGGCATCCAGCTCCAGCTGCATGCCCGGCCCCAGTGCCGGCTTGACCGTGCCCAGACCGTTGCTGGTTTCGGCAGCCAGCAGCGGCGCGGCACAACATGCCAGCCCCAGCCCTGCCAACCCGCCCGTAATGCCCCCCTGCCCCCAGGCTGGCCGGTTTGCTCCGGCAGCCTTTTCCTTGTTTTTTTGCATGACTGATGGTTTCAAGCTGTTTTCGACGGCATCCGGTCCTTGCCCCCGCGCTGACAGCGGCTCCCCCGAGCACGACATCACGGCAATACTGACCAGACGCAGCCGGCATTCTAGCTGCTCAGGCAAACCAACAACCACCCTATTCAGATTACACATCAGCTCCGCACGTAAGCGCGGCAGCAGCGGCCGTCAGGAAGTCGCCGCCGCGGAGCGCAGTGCCGGCAAGGCATGCACCCGCCCCACCCACCACAGCGCCACTCCGACCAGCAGCACCGCACACCAGCCATTATTGCCGTAGCCAAGGATCTGCCCGCCGCTGCCGGCACTGAGCAGCAAGCCGCCCAGCCAGGCACCACAACCATTGCCCAGCGACTGGATGGCACTGTTGACGCTGAGAAAGGCGCCGCGCCGCTGCGGTTCTGGCACCGTGGTCAGCAGGGCCTGCAAGGGAATCATGCGGCCGGACAGCGCCACCATGAATACGGGAAAGAACGCCACCACGGCCAGGAAGGGAATCTGCGGCAAATGAGTGACAAACAGGATGGGCAGCATGGAAAACAGGGCCATGATGCGGAACAGCTGGTGCTTGCCATAGCGGTCGGCCAGCCGGCCGATGCGCCGCGAGGTAAAGAAGGTGGCCGCGCCACCGGCCATGTAGATCCAGGCAATCTGCTGCGGCGCAATGCCGTGATTGGCCACCAGGACCGGCGAAATGAACGGAATCACCATCATGTGCGACACCATCATGATGAAGGTCAGACCGAACGCCCGCACATGGCGCGCATCGCTCAGCAAGCGCCACAACTCGGGCAGCACCTGGCGCAGCGGTGGCGGCGGCACTTGCAGATGCAGCCTGAGCGAGGGCACCAGCCAGGCGGCGGCCAGCCAGATCAGCAGCGACAGCACCACCAGCAGGTAGAAGGGCGAGGACCAGCCCAGATGCGCCCCCAGCACGATGCCGGCCGGTACGCCGGCGATGGCGGCCAGCGAGAACGCCGTCATGATCACCCCGGTGGCTGCGCCACGGCGTGACACCGGAATGATGTCGCTGACAATGGTCATGATGATGGAGGCCAGCACCCCGCCGCTGAGGCCGGCAAAAGCACGGGCCAGCAACAGCATGTGGAAATTGCCGGCGGTGGCGCACACCAGGTTTGACAAGGCAAACAGGCCGTAAATCACCAGCAGCAGGCGCCGGCGGTCGAAGCGGTCGATATAGGTGGCCGCAAACAGGCCGGACAGGCCGGAACACCACGAGTAGGCCGATACGGCCGTGGCAAAGGCTGCCGGGCTGATGGCAAAGGCATGCATGATCTGCGGCCCCAGCGGCATCATCACCATGAAGTCCATGATGATGGTGAACTGGGTCAGTGCCAGCAGCCAGAGCAGGCCACGTTCACGGGCAGGGCTTAAATCAGCCATTCGGGGGTTTTCCTTGTGGGGGACAAGCCAGTGCACTGGCCACATCCCATTAAGTTGACATTATCAACCAATATGCAAAATAAAGTTGACCTTGTCAATAATATTCCGGCAACAACGCTTCCGTCCTGGCGCGCTCAGCCCTCATGCGGTCTGGGCGCCATCTGGCCGCCAGCCTGCAAATAATCATGCAAAGCCCGCAGTGCAGGCTTTTCCAGCGCTTGCGCCGCATAACACAGGCCCAGGCGGCGGCTGAGCCCAGGGCCGCTCAACGGTCGCCCCACCACACTGCTGTTGCCTTCCAGCAAGGAGGGGGGCAAGAGCGCAACGCCATAGCCGGCCTCCACCATGCGCAGCGCCAGCTGCAAGGAGCCGGCATGCGCGGCCAGCATCAGCCCGGCCGACCCCTCGCCATGCATGGCCAGCAGGCGCTGATGCGAGGCATGCTGCGGACAGGTGATCCAGTCCTGCTGATGCAGCTCAGTCATCGCCAGCTCGCTGCGCGAGGCCAGCGGATGCGCGCGCGGCAAGGCCAGCACAAAGGTCTCCTCCCACAGCGGCAGGAACAGCTCATCCTCACAGCGCAATTCTTCCGCCGCCAGCCTGGCATCACCGGCACAGCCGTCCACCACACTGAGCAATAGCCCGGGAATGGCCGCGCGTGCCGCATTCAGCAGCGTGCTCACCTGCACCACGCCCAGATCAGCCTCGATTCCCAAGCTCAGCGGCTGGCAATGGTGGCGCTGGCGAAACAGCCGCAGCAAGCCTGCGGCCTGATCCACCAGTTGCCGGGCCTGCGGATAAAACAGCCGGGCATCCTCGGTCACCGCCACCCCACGCGCCAGACGCTCGAACAAGGTGGTGGCCAGGTCCTCCTCCAGCTGGCGAATGGTCACCGACAAGGTCGGCTGGGTAATGCACAGCCGCTGCGCCGCCGCGGTGATGCTGCGCTCCTCGAATACCGCGATAAAAGCCTTTAGCTGCCGTATATCCATAGACAAAACCGATACCAACCACAGAAATTAAGCATTTTTCAGCCAGAAAATTAATTCTTACACTGTATCCAGCTTTTATCCATGCAAATTATCTATAGAAGGAAAAATCATGCGTCCTCCGCTCATCATCATTACCGGGGCCAGCTCCGGCATCGGTGCCGCCACCGCCCGCCTGCTGGCCAGCCACGGCCATCCGCTGCTCCTGCTGGCACGCCGGCTGGAGCGGCTGCACGCACTGCAATTGCCCGACACCCTGTGCCGCGCCGTGGACATTACCGACCGCACCGCAGTCCGGCAAGCGGTGGCAGAGGCCGAACAGCAATTCGGCCCCGCCGATGCCATCATCAACAATGCGGGGGTGATGCTGCTGGGCAAGATGACACAGCAGGACCCGGCCGAATGGGAGCGCATGCTGGAAGTCAACGTCAAGGGTCTGCTCAATGGCATCCATGCCGTGCTGCCAGGCATGGTGGCACGCCGTCACGGCACCATCATCAATGTCAGCTCGATTGCCGGACGCAAGACCTTCCCCGGCCACGTCGCCTACTGCGGCAGCAAATTTGCCGTACATGCCATTTCGGAGAATCTGCGCGAAGAAGTGGCCGGCCATCATGTAAGAGTCATCACCATTGCCCCCGGCGCGGTGGAAACCGAGCTGCTCGGCCACACCAGCGATGAGGCCATCAAGCAGGATTACCAACAGTGGAAACAGCAAATGGGCGGGGTACTGGCCGCCGAAGATGTAGCGGAAACCATCCGCTTTGCCTATCAGCAACCGCAAAGGGTGGCGATTCGGGAAATCGTACTGGCTGCCACCGGCCAGCAAGCCTGAGCAGCCGGATCAAGCGCGCGCTAAGTCAGGTTCAGGCCGTGGCGGCCGCCGATGAACTGCGCCAGGCTGGCTGACGGCATGGGTTCGGCCAGCAGGAAGCCTTGCACCAGGTCGACCCGCAACTGTTTGACCAGGTCAAAATCCTGCTGCCGGCTCACCCCCTCCACCACCACGGCGACATTCTGGCTTTGCAGCATGCGTACGGCAAAGCCCAGCAGTTTTTCCGCCGTGGGATCGCCCGCAGCATGATGCACCAGCGTGCGGTCGATCTTGACGGAATTGGCCGGAATTTCGCGTAAATGGTGAAAGCCCGAATAACCGGCACCAAAATCATCCAGCGCCAGATTAAAACCCATCACCCGCAAGCGGATGGCATTTTCCAGCGAGCAACTCAGATTATCCAGTGGCTGGGTTTCCGTTAATTCAATCGTAATGCGCGAGGGCGGCACATGACCACCCTGCATTATCTTTTGCAATTTATCCGGCATGCCCGGCTGATCGAATTCACGCATATTGATATTAACGGCAACCCCGAGTTTCAATTGCGGGAATTGCATATCCCACTCATGACAGTCACGTAAGCCATGTTCCAGCATGCTGCAAAGCAGCTGTTCGCTCAGGTCGGTTTCATCGATGCGCGGCAGGAACAAGGCCGGCCCGAGCAGGCCCAGATCCGGATGCTGCCAACGCGCCAGCGCCTCCACCGAAGTCACACGCGAGGTTTGCGGGTCGATCTTGGGCTGATACCAGGGCTGGATCTGCCCGGCACGCAAAGCCTGCTGCAACTCCTTGCGGGAAAAATGGTAACGCCCGGCTGCACAGCCGACACCGCCGGTCTTTAACTGCAATACCCGCAGCAGCAGCGGCGACAGCTGCGCCCGGGACAGTGGCTTTGCCAGGCAGTCCAGTACCGGTAACTCATGGTAGCCCCCCATGCGCTGCACGCTTTGCAGGATATCGGCCGCCTGCACACTGCAGAAAATCAGCTGCGGCAAATTATTTATCCTGCGTAAATAGCGCATCAGCTGAATACCATCAAGATTCGGCATATCCAGATCACAAATCACCAGATCATAGCTATGCGACTCCAGACGGGACAAAGCCTGGTGACCATCCACGGCCTCATCCACCACGATGGCACCCAATGCACGCAGCAACTGGTTTAATACCATGCGCTGAATGGCATGATCTTCTACAATCAATATTTTGAGCGGGAAGATTGTATTTCCGAAGGACTGGCTGGACATTCAAATCACCGGAACGCAATACTTGGGTTTTTATAATTGTTACATTATCCTTATCAACATACTGATTGCTGATGGGAAATTTCTGATTGAATACTAGATTTTTCTTATGACTTTTTTAAGAAAAAATAATTACTCTCCATCAGTCGAATGCTAGAAAAATATTACTTCAATTGATACATTCTGGAGATTAATCATGAAAAGCGTCATCATTGTTGATGATCATCCGGCCATTTGCCTGGCTGTGCGTTCGGTGCTGGAGAAGTCGGGGCGGTATTCAATCATCGGGGAAACCGACAACGGCCAGTCTGTAATCGAACTGGTCAGGGAACACAAGGCCGATCTCATCATCATCGACCTGAACATCCCGCGCATCAGCGGGCTGGAGCTGATCAAGCGCATCAAGGGCCAGCACCCGGCCATCAAGCTGCTGGTCTTGTCGGCACAGGATGAAATGGTATACGCCTCGCGCTCGATGCAGGCCGGAGCGGATGGTTTTGTCAGCAAAAGCAAGGACCTGAATGCCATCCTGTCCGCTTCGGATGCCATCATGGCCGGTTACAGCTTTTTCCCGCGCGACGTCGTATCCGGGGCCAAGCTCAATGGCGAAAGCCAGCTGGACAGCCGCATCGACAAGCTGTCCGACCGCGAACTGGCCGTATTGCAGCACCTGGCACAAGGCCTGTCCAACAAGGACATTGCCGACCGGCTATTCATCAGCAACAAGACAGTCAGCACCTACAAGGTGAACATCTTCGAAAAGCTGGGCATTTCCAATGTGGTGGACCTGACTGACTTTGCCCGTACCAACAAGCTGGTTTGACTGGTTTGAAAAGTGGGCAGCCCTGCCCATTTTTCCTCAGGTCTGGGAAGTGGGCAGCCACTGCCTGCTTCTCCCCGGTCAGTCGGTCAGTCAGTTCTTTCTCACCACCGCGTTCACCTCGCCCCCCCACCCCATCCCTGTGCCGAGCGCAGGGCCAGCCTATCTTCCGCGCCAGGCTGGCCATGACAAGCGCCAGCATTGCGGCAGATCATGCCCGAAGCATCTGCAGCGGCGCTGCCTGCGCCAGCCTGCAACCAGTCTCAATGCCAGCAAACACCGATCCTCCAGCCCACTGCTGACCCATTGACCGGTTACTCCAGTCGTCGGCCACTAGTACGGTAGTGCCCAAATCCAACGGGAGATGGCAATGAGCGTCGTGGTCACTGGGGCCGCCCATGGCATTGGGCAAGCGGTCGCAATGCGACTGGCAGCGGAAGGGCGGCCGCTGGTATTGGTGGATAGCGATGCCACAGGCTTGGCAGGCACGGCCAAGGCCTTGCCTGCGGACGTCCCCCATCGTCTGGTGACTGGTTCGGTTGCCGAGCGTGCTACGGCCGATGCTGCCGCCGCGGCAGCCCATGATCTGGGCGGTGCAAGCGGCTTGTCGCATAACGCGGGCATCCAGCGCTACGGGTCGGCACTGGATACCACGCAAGACTGCTGGGACGAAGTGATTGCCACCAATCTGAGCGCAGCCTTCCTGCTGAGCCAGGCCTTGTTGCCACAGCTGATCGTCCAGCGCGGGGCCATGGTGTTCATGGCCTCGGTGCAAGGCCTGGCTTCGCAACGCCATGTCGCGGCCTATACGGCATCCAAGCACGGGCTGATCGGCCTGAGCAAATCCATTGCCGTGGACTTTGCCAGCCAGGGTGTGCGAGCCAATGCCGTTGCTCCCGGCGCCATCGACACCCCCATGCTGCGCGATGCCATCGCCAGCGCGCCCTCTCCCGCTGCCTTGCGCAGAGAAATCGACGCCATGCATCCGCTTGGCCGCGCTGGCCATGCCAGCGAGGTCGCAGAGCTGGTGGCTTTTTTGCTGTCAGACCGTGCCACCTTCATTACCGGAGAAGTGATCCGCATTGATGGTGGCTTGCTCGCCCTGATCGGCGGCTCACCCTCACAGGACTGAAACATGGCCATTGCAGACATCAAGGCAAGCACGATTGCCCTTCCTCTGGAAACTCCGCTCAGACAGGCGGCCGTTATGCACCGGCCGCGCCGGCAATGCATGCCCCGCACCGTCAGGCAGCTGGAGGTACAGCATGGCTGAGGTCTGTCTGCGCGATCTGGTCAAGGTCTATGAACAACAGGTGGTGGTGCGCGGCATCAATCTCGAGATACCTGACGCTGCCTTCGTGGTGCTGGTCGGCCCTTCCGGCTGCGGCAAATCCACTACCCTGCGCATGATCGCCGGGCTGGAAAGCATCAGCCATGGCCAATTGCTGATCGACGGCAAACTGGCCAACGATCTGCCACCGCAGGAACGTGGCGTGGCCATGGTGTTCCAGTCCTATGCGCTCTATCCGCACATGACGGTGCAGGAAAACCTGGCTTTCTCGCTGAAGCTGGCGGGCATTTCTGCTGCCGAGCGGCAAGAGCGGATTGATGTCGCGGTAAAAACACTGGAGCTGGCACCTTACCTGACACGCCGGCCTGCCGAGCTGTCCGGTGGCCAGCGCCAGCGCGTCGCCATGGGACGTGCCATCGTGCGAGAGCCAAAGGTTTTTCTGTTTGACGAGCCGCTGTCCAATCTGGACGCCAAGCTGCGCAACCAGATGCGGGGGGAAATCAAGCGCCTGCAACACCGGCTCAAGGTCACCACCGTCTATGTCACCCACGATCAGGTAGAGGCCATGACCCTGGCCGACATCATGGTGGTGATGCAAGACGGCGCCATCGTGCAGCAAGGCAGCCCGCTCGACATTTTCCAGAATCCGCTCAACCGCTTTGTCGCCAGCTTCATCGGTACGCCGCAGATGAACTTTTTTAACGGCGTGCTGCAACAAAATGGCGAGGACTGGCACTTTGTCTCTCCCGCATTCCGCATCCCGCTCGACCCGATGCGCTTTGCCGGCCAGTTGAGCGCTGACCGCCCGGTCTGCGCCGGCCTGCGTCCGGAGGACATCATTCCGCACTGGCCGGATGCAGCGCCGCCACAGGCGGAAACCTTTGCCGCCACCATCACCCTTTCCGAAATGCTGGGCAATGAAACCCTGCTGTTTGCCGACTCGGCCAGCGGCCCATTGATTGCCCGCCTGCAACAGGGCTGCCAGCTTGTTGATGGCCAGATGCTGCGTTTTTCCTTGCGTGCCAGCCATCTGCACCTGTTCGACGCCAACAGCGGCATGTCACTGCGCGCCAACGCCCCCCATGCCCAGGAGACCATCTCACCATGAAGCATCGAGCCTTGCTGCCTCTGCTGCTGTCGGCCTGCTGCATGTACAGCACCACGGCGATGGCAAAAGAAGTGCAACTGTTCAATGACAAAGGCTTCTGGAGCGGGCCGCTGCAGACGGTGGCCAATGCAGCGCGTGCCGATGGCATCAATCTGAAGATTTCCCCTTATGCCAATGCAGAACAATACAAAACCTTCATTCAGGCCTCGGTCGCTTCTGGCCGCACACCAGAGCTGTTTACCTGGTGGACCGGCGCATCACTGAACACGCTGGCAGCCACCGGACAGCTGGCACCACTGGGGGCGCTGTGGCAGGAGATGGAGGCCGATGGCCGCTTCCAGCCGGGCGTCAAGGAGCTGTTCAGCGTGAACGGTCAGCCCTATGCCGTCCCTTTGCAGCTGTCACGCTGGGTGGTGTTGTACGACAAACGTGTATTTGCCCGCCTGGGCCTGAAACCGCCCGCCAGTTGGGCCGAACTGCAAACTGTGGCCGCCCGCATCAAAGCCGCTGGCCAGACACCGTTTCTAGCCACCACCCAGGATGGCTGGCGCGGCTTCATCTGGTTCCAGGAACTGCTGCTGCGCACCGACCCCAAGGCCTATACCGGCCTGAACAATGGCAGCGTGGCCTACGACAGCCCAGCGGTGCGCAATGTATTCAGGATATGGTCCGACATGTATGCCAAGGGCTGGTTTTCCGACCCGCGTTCCAATGAAGAAATCAACGACTTTGTCCGGGGCAAAGGCGTGATGTATCTGTTTGGAGAATGGGCGGTCGGCCTGCTGGACAAGGCTGGTTTCCCGCTCAAGGAACTGGGCGTGTTCATTCTGCCCAATGCCCCTGGTGTACAGCAGCCGGCCATCATCGTGGAAGGTGCACCGATTGTGGCGTCCCGCAAGGGACTGGCCAATCCCGAAGTGATGAAGACGCTGCGCTTCTGGGTTTCCAATCAGGGTGCGCAAACCTGGGGCAAGGCTTCTGGCAACTATATCGGCAATGACAAGATCGCCGCGCCCAATGCCCTTATCAGCCAGGTCAACACACAGCTTGCGCAAAAACGACACACCCTGTTCCTGCGCTTGTGGGAAAGCGTGCCCAGCACGCTGCAAGGCGAGATGGTGGCGGAGTTCAACCGTTTCATGCTGAAACCGGACATGAGCACCGCCCAGCACGTCATGCAGCGCATGCAAAGCCTGAACGCGGCTTATTGGAGCAAGCGCAAAAAACCCTGACCATCACCTGGCAACAGGCCAACCAGCCGCACTTCAACGGAGACCGGCATGAACCCACTCATGCAGCACGATCAACAACTGCTAGCCCGTATCGGCCTGGCACACATCAAGGCGCGCGAACGTGCCCGGCAACGTCGCCAGCTGCGGGTGGCACTGCGCTTCATGGCCCCGGCCCTGCTGCTGGTGGGCGGCCTGCTGTTACTGCCGGTGCTGTACAACATCTGGCTCAGCTTCACCCAATGGCAATTGTTTGAGGGGCGCGACGATTTCGCTGGCTGGCAGAACTATATCCAGCTGTCGGACAACCCCTATTTTGACGAGGCGCTGGGCAATACCGCATTGTGGGTGGTGGCCTCGGTGCTGTTCCCGCTCAGCCTTGGTCTGGGCATGGCCTTGCTGTTTCGCCGGATGCCCGGTCAGGAATGGTTCAAATCCATCATTTTCCTGCCACGCATCCTCGCCCCTACCGCTGCGGGGGTGATGTGGTATTACGTCTATGCACCGCAAGGCATGCTCAACCAGATGCTGGGCGTGTTCACCAATATGCCGGTGGAAACCGGCTGGCTGTTTGAAGAACAGCTGGTCACGCCCGCCATCATCCTGGCCTTTGTCTGGCAAAGCTGCGGGCTGGTGATGGTCTTGTTGTTGCTCGGGCTGGCGGCGCTGCCGCGCGATCCGCTGGAAGCCGCCCGCATGGATGGTGCCGGTCCCTGGCCGCTGTTCCGCCACATCACCCTGCCCCTGCTCGCCCCCACCTTGCTGATGGTGGTGATTCTGTCGGTACTGGCCGGGTTTACCGTGTTCGATCTGCTGTGGGTGATGGGGGCGAACTATCCGCAACAGCGCACCCTGTCGCTGGCCGTGTTCATGTACTTCGAAGCCTTCCAGAAAAACAGCTGGGCCTTTGCCGCCGCCACCGCCGTGGTGATTGGAGGCGTGGTGCTGGCCGTTACCTGGCTCCAGACCCTATTGCAAGCCCGTGCAGACAGGATGGTGCGCTGATGCAAAACCTATCACCACAAGAGCTGGCGTGGATTGCCACGGCCAGGCCGCCCACCCCCTCGCCGCTGCGCTGGGGCAAGACCCTGTGCGGCTTGGCCCTGGCCTTGCTCTGGCTGCTGCCCTTCAGCTATGTGCTGCTGGCCATTTTCAAATCCAGCGCTGAATACGCCGCCAGCGCACCGCTTTCCCTGCCCGCCAGTGCGGCCCCCCTGCTGGACAATATCCGCATGGCCTGGGAGCAAGCAGGCATGGCGCAGGCCATGCTCAACTCCACCCTGTATGCCGGCATCGGTGCCGCCCTCGCGGTGCTGCTGGCGGCCATGGCAGCCTATCCACTGGCGCGCATGCGTTTTCCGCTACGCAATCTGTGGTTTCTGCTGCTGTTTGCCGGTACGGTGTTTCCCTTCCAGATGTATCTGATTCCGCTGTTCTTCGGCTTCCAGTGGGCAGAGCTGCTGGATACCCATCTGGGCATGTGCCTGCTGTACACCGCCATCTGCATTCCTTTCCCGGTACTGGTATTGCGCAATTACATGCAGAACCTCAGCCTGGAAATCGACCAGGCAGCCCGGCTGGATGGCGCATCGGAGTTGATACTGTTCTGGCGCATCATCCTGCCCAATCTGCGCGGTCCGATGTCGGCAGTATTCCTGCTGCAATTCACCTGGATCTGGAACGACATGCTGTTTTCCTCGGTGCTGGGCAATAGCCCGGAAACCCGCTCCATCATGAATGCCTTGCTGGTATTTCAGGGCAGTTATGCGCAAAGCGGCCCCAATATCATGCTGACCGCTGCCGTGCTGGCCTCGCTGCCCACCTTGCTACTGTTTGTGCTGCTGCGCCGTCAGTTCATGCAAGGCCTGCGTGTGTCATGAGCCAGCCCCCAGCCCTGGGCACGCTCAAGCCCTTTGTGCCGGATCTGCGCCAGCCGCTGGCGCGCCAGCTCTACCAGTTGTTGCTGGAGCGGATTTGTCGCTTTGAACTGGAACCGGGCCAGCTGATATCCGAAGCCTCCCTTTCCGCCACCCTGGGTGTCAGCCGCACCCCGGTGCGCGAGGCAGTCGCCAGGCTGGCCGAACAGGGCCTGGTGGAAGTCCTGCCACAGCGGGGCAGCCGCGTGCTGCCCTTGCGGCGCAGTGATCTGGAGAAATCGCAATTCATGCGCGAGGCACTGGAAACCGCCATGCTGCGCAAAGTGATGGCCATTGCGGAGCGGCACTTCCTGCTGATGCAGCTGGACAAGGAGATCACCCTGCAGCGCACCTATCTGCAAGTGGGCGACCTGGAGCGTTTTTATCAATCGGACGAGGATTTTCACCGCCATATCGCCATGTTTGCCGCTTGTGGCCCCATCATAGAGGAGATCGCCCGCGTCAAGGTACACATGGACCGCTTCCGGCAATTGACGGTGTCCTCGGTGGAAGATCTGGCCATGGTCATCACCCAGCACCAAGCCATTCGCCAAACCATTGCCGGTGCCGACAGCGCTGCAGCCGAAGCCTGCCTGCAGCAGCATCTGCGGCGTATCTTCTCTTTTCTGGAGCAGGCCCAGGGCCTGTTTCCACAGTACTTTGCCGAAGCACAGCCATGACAATAGCCATCTGGGGCGAGCAACGCGACCAGGTGGGGGAAAGCCCGTTCTGGGATGCCGGGCACGGCTGCCTGTGGTCGGTGGACATGACAGCACAGGCCATCCGCCGCCGCTGGCCCGATGGCCGTACCGACAGCTTTCCCACTGCCGAACTGCCTGCGGCACTGGCGCTCAACCCGCAGGGAGACAGCGCTGTGGTGGCCTTCGCCAGCGGCACTGCACTCTGGACACCCGCCGAAGGTATCCGCCACTGGCTGACCCGGCCGGAATCCGCGCCGCTGCTGCGGCTGAACGAGGGCAAATGTGACCCGGCCGGACGTTTCTGGGTGGCCAGCATGGAAAACAATCTGGACCAGCATGGCCAGCCACGCGCCACATCCAGCTTTGCCGGTCGCCTGTGGCGCACCAGCGGGGAGCAAGCCATCGCCTTGAGCGCAGCCGAATTCGGCTGTCCCAATACCATGGCCTGGTCGCCAGACCAGCGCTGCTTTTATGCTGGCGACAGCCAGCGCAATGCCATCTGGGTGTGGGACTACGACGCGGCATCCGGCGACATCAGTCAGCGCCGGGTATTGCAACAAGGCGGGCCGGGCATTCCCGATGGTTCGGCCATAGATGAGGATGGCTGTCTGTGGACGGCCCGCTTTGGCGGAGGCTGCATTGTGCGTACCACACCAACAGGTAAAACCGACCGCATCATCCCGCTGCCGGCGCGTAACCCGACCAGTTGTACCTTCGGCAATGCCGATGGTGGTAGCAGACTGGATACCCTGCTGATTACTTCCGCCCGCTTCGGCCTGAGCCAGCCCGGCCCACAGGATGGTGCGGTACTGGCCATCCGCACTGGCCACCGGGGCCTGCCGGAAAACCGCTATCGAGACGATGGCTGAGGCTCCAGCCTGCAGGCAGGTCAGCTTACAGAGCGCCCCACCCGCAAGCACTACACCTTATCCGCAAGCCCCTACATGGCCGCAAGCGGTGCAGAATTCACAACCATCCTTCTTGATCAGCGCATGATTGCCACATTCCGGGCAGGGCTTGCCGGACAAGGGTTTGAGTGCCGGCTGCGCGGCAGTTTCCGGGCTGAACAGATCGCTCTGCTCCGGCACCATCACCCCCATTTCCTCCAGTGGCACCCCATCCTGGGTCAGCACACCCAGCATGGCGTAGCGGTGAATCATCAGCTGCGCCATATAGGCCACGGTGGACGGCCAGCTTTGCGATTTTTCCTGCCCCGGAATGCGGGCAAAGAAATCGCCTTGCGGCTCGGCATAGGTCAACAGCTTGCGCAGCTTCATGCCGATCCAGGCCGGGTCTATCACCCGCATGTCCAGCGACAGCATCTTGCACAGGCCATCCAGTTCGCGCGGGTAATTACCGGCCAGCCACACCGAGTACGGGCGGCGCTGACCATTGGGCAATACCAGTTCTTTCAGGAAGAGTACGAAATCGTCACCGGTTTGCGGGTTGGCCACATCCACCGACCAGCTCATGGTGCCATCGGTGCCGGATTTCGGTTCCTTGCGGGCAAACAGCGCATCCATCACCGGGGTGGGTTCGTGCTGGTCAGCAATCAGTGCGCCCAGCTGTTCCACGCGATGACGTACCACCTGCCCCAGCGCGGCGGCAGCGGAAGTGGCATAGACGGTGCGTTCGCCCAGCTCGAACACATAGCGCTTGTCGCCATTGGTATGCGACAAGGCTTCCAGCTTGGCCGACAGCCAGGCGTGGTCGCGGCAGCGCATGTCCATCGAAAGGGTCTTGGCAATCGCGCCCAGGCCACGCTGTTCTTCGGTGGCATTCACCCAGCACTCAAAGGGCGTGATGCGGCCATTTTCCACATGCCCCACCACCACGGCAAAGTCACCGGCCGGGCCTTCCACCATATAGGTCCAGGACGGGTTGCCCTCTTTCAGCTTGGGCCGGTTTGGCCATTTCAGACTGGCCAGCGCCGGGCTGGGCGCGGTGTTCAGGGTGATGCGGCGGTCCGGGTCGCCATCCTGGCTGGCGGACAGGTCCTGCGGGGCTTCCTTGGCGCTTTCCTTGGCCGGTTCCACCGACAGTACCGAACCGAGCACGCTGTTGGGACGGTAAGTGGTAATGCCCTTCAGGCCATTACGCCAGGCTTCCAGATACAGGCTTTCGAAATCGGCAAACGGATAATCCGCCGGCACGTTCACCGTTTTGGAGATGGCAGTGTCGATATACGGGGCCACGGCGGCCACCATGCGCATATGGTCCAGCGCGCTCATTTCCAGCGCCGAGACAAAGTAGTCCGGCAGCGCCTGGGTGTCGCCGCCCTGCATGCGGTAGACGCGATAGGCATGGTCTTCCACTAGGTATTCCTGGGTCGTGCCATCGGCCATGCGCTTTTTGCGGGTGTAGAACCAGGAGAACGGCGGCTCGATGCCATTGCTGGCGTTATCGGCAAACGCCAGCGAAATGGTGCCGGTAGGGGCTATCGACAGCAGGTGCGAGTTGCGGATGCCGTGCTTGCGGATACGGGCCTTGATACTGTCCGGCAGGCGGCTGGCGCAATGCGGTTCGGCCAGATATTTGTCGGCATCAAACAGCGGGAAAGCGCCCTTCTCGATAGCCAGGTCCACCGAGGCATCATAGGCTGCATCGCGCATGGATTCGGAAATGCGCGCGGCAAAACGTCGGCCTTCTTCGCTGTCGTAACGAATCTTCAGCATGATCAGCGCATCGCCCAGGCCGGTAAAACCCAGACCGACGCGGCGTTTGGACTGCGCTTCGCGCTCCTGCTCTTTCAGCGGCCATACGGTCAGGTCCAGCACATTGTCCAGCATGCGGATGGACATGCGCACCACGTTCTCGAAGGCCTTGAAATCAAAGCTGGGCTTGGCACCAAACGGTTGACGCACGTATTTGGTGAGGTTGACCGAACCCAGGTCGCAGCAGCCGTAATCCGGCAGCGGTTGTTCGCCGCAGGGGTTGGTGGATTCAATCACCTCACAATAGGACAGGTTGTTGTCCTGGTTGATCCTGGACATGAACAGCACGCCCGGCTCGGCGTGGTCATAGGTGGATTCCATGATCTGCTGCCACAGCGCACGGGCAGACACCTTGCGGTACACCCACAGGCCGTCGGCACGCTGGTAGTGGCCGGGGAAGGCGTCGGTGGCCGGTTCCACACTGTGGGTCAGTTCCCACTCGGCATCGGCTTCCACCGCACGCATGAAATCGTCGGATACACCAACCGAAATATTGAAGTTGCGCAGGTCGCCCTTGTCCTTGGCGTGGATGAAGTCTTCCACGTCCGGATGGCTGACATCCAGCACACCCATTTGCGCACCACGGCGGGCACCGGCGGATTCCACCGTCTCGCAACTGCGGTCGAACACCCGCATATACGATACCGGCCCGGAAGCGCGGCTATTGGTGCCTTTTACCCGTGCCCCCTTGGGACGTATGCGCGAGAAGTTGTAGCCCACACCACCGCCACGACGCATGGTTTCGGCGGCCTGCAGCAGTGCTTCGTAAATACCGGCCTTGCCATTGGAAGGTTCGGAGACCGAATCGCCCACCGGCTGCACAAAGCAGTTGATCAGCGTGGCGCGCAGCTCGGTACCGGCGGCGGAATTGATGCGGCCACCGGGAATGAAGCCATTGTCCAGTGCCTGGAAGAACAGCGGCTCGAAGCGGGCCGGGTCCTGCTCCAGCGCCGCCAGTGCGCGCGCTACCCGTTGTCTGACCTCGCTGACACTCTGCTCATCGCCCTTGGCATACTTTTCCAGCAAGACCTCACGCGAGATGTCCTGCTCCAGCATGACCGCACTGTTTTCACGCTTCATTCCGGCCCCTCGATTCCTGATTTATTTGAGAATTGTCCTGATTACCGCAGTCGCATCGACTAGACAGTTTAACCGCTGCCAGGGCATTACGCCGCCCCTTCGCCCACGGCTCTGCCGATGAGGCGGCTGCCCATTCTTACGCAAAACTCACAATATGTGGCAAAAGAAAACGGCGTACTACACCATATGTAGTTACGCCGTTTATTGATGGACATCAAGCCGAATTAGCGTCTACTTGCTGCCCAGCTTGATGCCGATGGCGATGCCGTCCCGTTCGGCGCGGGTTTTGGCGGCTTCGCCCAGTGTGATGCGTGCGGCCAAAGTGTTGTCAATCCGCATCATCACCTTGCGGGCATTTTCGGCACGTTGCTGCGCCAGTGCCTGCAAGGCGGCATCGTCCACTTTCTCGGCCGCAATCAGCTCGCCACGCAACAGCTTGGCCAGTGCACTGCCCGCCGGACCACCCGGATTGAGGGTATGGCCCATCAGCTTGAGACGGCCCAGGCGCTTGGCATACACCGTCTTGATGGCATCCAGCATGGCCGGGTCGGCCATGTCGGGCAGCGGCAGCGGTTCGCCCGGCAACAGGCTGCGCCCGGCGGCCTGCAGGATGGCGCTGTCGATGCGGGCACGGGCCAGCTCCTTGCTGTCGACCGCCGGATCAAAACTGCCGGCAAGCTGCAACTGCATCTTGGGCCGCTTGGCCATTACCGCAGCCACCTTTTCCAGCTTCTCGCGCTCCGGCGGTGCCACATTGGCCTCACCCGGAATGAAGTAGACATTGTCGAAGCCATCGCCACCCAGCAACGCACCCAGGGCACGGAACGGGGCGGTGACCACCTTGGTCAGCACATTCACCAGCGCCTTCCACACGATCTGGCCATAGCTGAACTGCGGGTCATCCAGGCTGCCGGATACCGGCAAATCCAGATCGATCTTGCCGTCGCTATCCTCCAGCAAGGCCACCGCCAGCCGCAGCGGCAGGTGGGTACCCTTGTAGTCCGGCACCTCGTCACCCAGCTGGATGGTGTTGATCACCACCCGGTTCTGCCCCTTCATCTGGCGGTGGTCCAGCAGATAGTGCAGGTCGACGGTGAGCCGGCCATCATTGATGCGCCAGCCGGCAAAGGTGGTGGCGTAGGGGTTGAGGTTGTTGAGCGGAATATTGCGGAAAGACAGCGTGACATCGGTATTGTCAGTCACCGCCAGCGGGGCCAGCACGCCGCGTACCCGCACATCACCATACTGGTCGACATCGCCATCCAGCGTGATGGTGCCGGTGCGGCCGGGGCGGGTGGACAGGCCCTGGATCGAACCGCGCAGATGGTGCATCTGGGTGGCAAAGTTCGGCTGCATGCTCTGGTCGGCAAACTGCACCTTGCTGCGGTTCAGATGAATGCTGCGGATTTCCACTGGCGGCATGCTGCTGGCCGCTGCTGGCTTGGCGGCCGCTGCGGTTTTCGGCGCAGCCGCGGCCTTGGCGGCAAAAATACGCTGCCAGTTGAGCTGGCGCTGGGCGTCCAGAATCAATCTGGCAGACAGTTCTTCCAGCTGCACATCCTGTACCGCCACGCTGAGCGGCAAGGCCTGGGTGCTCTGGGCACGGATACCGTTGACCCGCAGATTGCGCCAGCCCAGCAGCGGCAGTTTCTCACCCGGCTCCATGATGGCCAGGCTGCTGATGCCGGCAGTGCCGGCCACTTTCCAGCCTTTGCTCGCCGACTCCACATCCAGCTGGGCATTCAGCTGGCCGCCATTCATGCGCAGCGGCGTGCCGGACAAACCATACGGTGCAAACGGTGCCAGCGGCAGGGCCAGGGCATTCACCTTGCCCTTGACGGCTGCGCTGGCCGGGTCCAGCTGCAACGCGGCCTTGAGCTGGCCGGACTCCAGCTGGCCGGCCAGTTCCAGCGCCAGCTGGCCGGCAGCATCAGGCTGCAAGGTGGCGTTCAGCGCGCGCAGCGTGGCACTGACCGGTCGCGGCAGGGTCTGGTCGCTCCAGCCCAGCTGGCCATCTGTCAGCTTGACCGCGGGGTAATGCAGCTGCCAGCCCGGCTGGCTCTTGCCGTCGGCGCTTGCCGGCTGGCTGGCTGGCGGATTGACCTTGCCGCGGGCAAACAGCCGGGCCAGGTTTAACTGCCCCTGCTTGTTGCGTTCCACAGCCACGCGCAGGCCTTGCAAATCCAGCGCACCCGGCTCGATCAGCAGACCATGCTGCACAATGCGCGAAGGCTGCAGCGTGGCCTTGGCCAGGCTGATCTGCTCTTCCCGCTCGCCATTACCCAGCTTGATGTCAGCCAGTTCGGCCGCCAGCCGGTCAACGCTGAAGCCCTGTCTGGGGTCCAGCGCAAAACGGGCATGCAATAGCGGCAAGGAGGCTGACAGCTGCAAGGGCGTGGTGAAACCGGCATCGGTCAGCCGGTATTGCCAGTTGGCCAGCTTGATATCGTCCACCGTGATGGACCATGGCGACGGCGCATTCTGGTGCGCGGGCTGGGCCGCTGCGCTGGCCGGCTGTTGCGGCAAGGCCATCATCCAGTCGATCACACCATTCTGCATGCGCATTGCATCCAGGCTGCCGCCCTCCAGCGCCACTTGCTTGATCGCCAGGCGGCTGCCCTGCAGATCAAAGCTGCCACCACTGACATTGAGGGTGGGCAGGGAAAAATGGTGCTGGCTGGCCGGTGCCTGCATCAGCAAGCCCTTGAGCTGGGCATTGAAGGGGCTGATCTGCAGCTGGGCACGCTTGCCACTCATGTCGAAGTGATAACTGGCCTGGGCCGACAGCTCGCCTTGCGGCTTGGCGATATTGAACTGCGGCTTGATGTAGTCCCACACGCTGGCCAGGGTAAAGCCGCGGATGCTGGCCTGGCCGGTCGATTGCAAAGGCTGCAATTGCAGGCTGCCCTTCCAGTCCAGCTGGGTACCATCCCCCAGGGCAGCATGCAGGCGATAGCCACCGGCTTCCGGCAGGGTGGAAATATCCGTCAGCGACAGATTCAGTGGCGAAACCTTGAACTGCTCCTTGCTGCCGGCCAGCTGGTCATTGACCATGATCTGGCCATTGCGGATGGCCAGTGCCTGCAGCAGGAATGTTGGTGTGGTGCTGTCCTGTTTTTTCGGCTGGGGCGGGCCGCTGGCATCGCTGATGAAGCGCGCCCAGTTCCACTGCCCTTGCCCGTCACGCTTGACCCATAGCCTGGGCGCGTCCATCGCGAATTCCGACAGCTGCCAGCGCCCCAGCAACAGCGCGGTGGGGTCGAAATCGACATAGACCCGGTCGGCGGCAAACAGTGGTTCGCCCTTGCCCTCGGCCAGTTGCAGCCGGTGGATTTCCACCGCCATTTTCCACGGATTGATGGACACTTCGCCCAGGCTCAGCTGGCGACCGATGCCGGCAGCCCATTTGCTGGCCTGGCTTTGTACGATGCCCGGCGCAATACCCGCCAGAAAGCCCCAGCACAGCACGATGATGCCAAGCAGGCCGGCCAGCCAGCGCCGCCAGCGCGCAGCCTTGCCTGGCAAGGGGGGATTTCCAGAATTCTGATCAGTTGTGCTCATGGCGTTCTTCTTGTAGGCATTAGCTTTCATTTTAACTGTTTTATCAAATAGTGTTACCCGCATGTTGTTAGCAAAGTTGTTGGCACGCCTGACCGGCAGCCACAGCCGCACAGGCCGCAGCAGCGCGTGCTATGCTGCGCCTGCCCTCATTTCATCATGCCGCCATGCCACAGACCGCACGCCTCAGCTGGGATATTTTCTGTACCGTCATCGACAACTACGGTGATATCGGGGTGGCCTGGCGACTGGCCCGCCGGCTGGCTCATGACTTTGGCCACCCGGTGCGGCTGTGGGTGGATGATCTGGCCAGTTTTGCCCGCATCGCCCCCTTGCTGGACCCGGCCAGCCCACAACAGCTGGTGGACGATATCGACATCCGCCGCTGGGAGCCTCACGACAGCTTTGCCGGCTACCAGCCGGCACGGGTGGTGATCGAAGCCTTTGGCTGCCGCCTGCCCGACGCCGTGGAACAAGCCATGGCAGGGGCTGACATCAGACCGGTGTGGATCAATCTGGAATACCTGTCGGCGGAAGACTGGGTGGAAGGCTGCCATGGCATGGCCTCGCCCCACCCGCGCCTGCCCTTGACCAAGTACTTTTTCTTTCCCGGCTTTACCAATCGCACCGGCGGCCTGCTGTGCGAAGATGGGCTGATCGCCACCCGTCAGCGCTGGCAACAAGACAAGCTGGCGCAACGCGCCTTCTGGCAGATGTTCGATATTCCGGAAAAGCAGCCGGAGGAGTGGCGCATCAGCCTGTTTGCCTATGAAAACCCGGCGGCACGCGAGTTGCTGGAGTACTGGACAGGCAGCCCGCTGCCGGTGCACTGCATGGTGCCGGAGGGCAAGGTGCTGGCCGATGTCGAGGCAGTGCTGGGGCGGCCGCTGCAGGCCGGACAGCATGCCACACGCGGCGCGCTGACCGTGCATGTGCTGCCGATGACCGATCAGGACAGTTACGATCTGACCCTGTGGTCTTGCGATATCAACTTCGTGCGCGGCGAGGACAGCTTTGTCCGGGCACAATGGGCGGGCCGGCCCTTCATCTGGCATATCTATCCGCAAGACGATGCGGCGCACATGGTGAAGCTTGATGCCTTTTTGTCACACTACTGCCGAGGCATTGACGCGGAAACCGCCAGCGCCCTGCAGGCGGCAAGCCATGCCTGGAACCATGGCCAGGGCATGGTGGCAGCCTGGCAGCAGCTGGAAAAGTGCCTGCCGCAATGGCATCAGCACAGCCGCAACTGGCCGGACAAGTTGCTCGAGCAAGGAGACTTGGGGATGCGGCTGGTGCAATTCATAGAAAACCAGCTAGAATAGCCCGTTTTTCGGAAACCGATTTCCGAGTTCAATCAAGAGTTTGGGACTTTACAAGCAATGAAAACCGCACAAGAACTCCGCGCTGGCAACGTATTCATGGTAGGCAACGACCCGATGGTCGTGCAAAAAGCCGAATTCAGCAAATCCGGCCGCAACGCATCCGTTGTAAAAATGAAGATGAAGAACCTGCTGACCGGCACCGGCTCTGAAGCCGTTTACCGCGCTGACGACAAGTTCGACGTCGTGGTTCTGGATCGCAAGGATTGCACCTACTCCTACTTTGCTGACCCGATGTATGTCTTCATGGATAGCGAATTCAACCAGTACGAAGTAGAAGCCGACAACCTGGGCGACGCACTCAACTACATCGTTGATGGCATGGAAGATGTTTGCCAGGTTACCTTCTACGATGGCAAGGCCATCTCCGTGGAACTGCCGACCACCGTGGTACGCGAAGTGGAATACACCGAACCGGCCGTACGCGGCGATACTTCGGGCAAGGTTCTGAAGCCGGCTCGTCTGGTAGGCACCACCTTCGAAGTACAGGTTCCGGCCTTCGTCAATACCGGCGAAAAGATCGAAATCGACACCCGCACCGGCGAATTCAAGAAGCGCGCCTGATCGCTTGTTTGAATGCTGTGCAAAAAGCGGCCTGATGGCCGCTTTTGTTTTGCCTGTCATTCCGGCAAATGCTGCGTTATCGTGCTGTTTTCAGGAGGGCACGATGAACCGACTCGCACAGCTTGCGCTGCAAGCCCGCTACAACCAGTGGATGAATGACAAGCTTTACCAGGCTGCAGCCCGCTTGCCAGAAGCGGTCTTGCAGCAGGACCGCGGCGCCTTTTTTGGTTCGCTGTTTGGTACGCTCAATCACATCGTGGTAGCCGACACCTTGTGGCTGCAACGCTTTGGCCAGCACCCCGCCAACTTTGCCGCCTTGCAGCCGCTGCAGGCCATGGCAGCGCCCACCTCCTTGAACGGCTTGCTGTTTGACCAGCTGCCCGCGCTAGCGGCGCGGCGACAGCTGCTGGACGAAGTCATCATCCGCTTATGCAGCGCGCTCAACGACAGCGATCTTGATCAGCCGCTGGCCTATCACAACACCCGTGGCATCGCGCAGCGCAAGAACTTCCACGCCCTTCTGCTGCACTTCTTCAACCACCAGACCCATCATCGCGGTCAGGCCACCACCTTGCTGTCCCAGCTGGGCGAGGACGTCGGCATCACCGACCTGATTGCCCTGATCGACGACATTCCGCAAGCCTGACAGCAAAACGGCCAGACACTGTCTGGCCGTGGGCAGCACAGCACGGTATTTCAGATCACCACGCCCGGCGGTGGCTGGTCGTGGGTCTGGCCGGCACTCTGGTGCGGCAGCTCCAGATAACTCTTGGACTGCATTTCGGTCAGCCGGCTGGCGGTACGGAAAAACTCGCTGGCCTGTACGCCGTCGGTATAAATATCGTCGATGGGCACTGCGGCCGAAGCAATCAGCTTCACCCGGTTGTCGTAAAACACATCCACCAGCCAGGTAAAGCGGCGGGCAATGGAGGCATCCTTGGCCGCCAGCTTGGGAATACCGCTGATGAACACGGTATGGAATTCGGTGGCGATCTCCAGATAGTCGGTCTGGGCGCGCGGACCATCACAGATGGCCGGAAAATCAAACCAGATCATGCCCGGTGCCAGTTTCTTCAGCGGAATCTGCCGCCCCAGAATCTCGATTTCCTGCTTGGCAATCAGCGTCTCGCTGCTCAAGCGGCTAAACATGGCCTCCATGCGCGCCTCGGCAGCGGCATCGTCCGGCACCATGAACAAGGGCTCACGGGTCAGTTCGCGCAGGCGATAGTCATTGCCACCATCCACATTCAGCACATTCAATTCGCGCTTGATCAAGTCAATGGTCGGCAGGAAGTTCTGCCGTTGCAAACCGTTCGGGTACAAGCCATCCGGCGGGTAGTTGGAAGTGGTCACCAGCACCACGCCACGCTCGAACAAGGCGCTGAGCAGGCGGCCCAGCATCATGGCATCGGCAATGTCGCTGACATGGAATTCGTCAAAACACAGCAGACGGGTTTCGCGGGCGATCTTGTCGGCATAGGCCAGCAAAGGGTCTTTGCTCCCCGCCAGCTGGCGCAGTTCGCGGTGCACCTCGGCCATGAAATTGTGGAAATGAATGCGGCGCTTGCGTCGATACGGCACGCAGGCGTAGAAGGCATCCATCAGGAAGCTCTTGCCACGCCCCACGCCCCCCCAGAAATACAGGCCACGCGGCACATCCGGGCTGCGCAGGCTGCGGCCCAGAAAGCGGTTGCGCTTGTCCTTGAATTCCAGCAATTGATGCCACAAGGCATCGAGCTCTTCGATGGCGGCTGCCTGTGCCGCATCATGAATGAAACCGGGCTTTTCACTGGCGGCCTGGTACCAGGCCTTGGGGCTGGTCAGGGCGTTGCCATCCGGGGAAAAGGTATGCTGGGACATGATGTGTGCTGTTCTGTTGTTGGTGTTGTGGCGCAGGCTGGCACCGGCGCAATAAAGCCATACCGCGAGCCCTGCCCGTCCGGCGATCAATAGCGCATGATAACCCGAATCGGCGCGCTGTCGGGCAAGTGAAAAACAAGGTCGGTCATGCTGCTGCAATCCATTGCCCCTGACAATTAGACCTGTCACCACGATCTGGCTGTAAAGCCTCCCGCCAGACATTCTTAATGGGCTGCCGCCAGCCGGTCATGGCGGCATGCATTCCAGCAACGCACGACATCCTTACAGGTAGGTTCATGAATATCGAACAGATTCGTCGGCAAGCCTTTGCCATGCCGCTGACCAGCCCAGCCTTTCCTCCCGGCCCCTACCGCTTTTACCAGCGGGAATTCTTCATCATCAGCTACCGCACCGACCCGGACAAACTGCGGGCGGTGATTCCCGAACCATTGCAAATGATCGAGCCGGTGGTCAATTTCGAATTCATCCGCATGCCGGACTCCACCGGCTTTGGCGACTACACCGAAAGCGGCCAGGTGATTCCGGTTTCCTACCAGGGCAAAGCGGGCAACTACACCCACGCCATGTATCTGAATGACCACCCGCCCACCGCCGGCGGCCGCGAGTTGTGGGGCTTTCCGAAGAAAATGGCCTCCCCCCAGCTGAAAGTGCATACCGACACCCTGGTGGGCGAGCTGAACTATGGCCCGGTACGCGTGGCCACCGGCAGCATGGGCTACAAGCACCGGGAACTGGACCGCGCCGTCATAGCCCAAAGCCTGCGCGACACCCCCAACTACCTGCTGAAAATCATCCCTCATGTCGATGGCACGGCGCGCATCTGCGAACTGGTGAGCTTCCCCATGCTGGATGTCGAAGTGCATGGCGCCTGGACTGGACCTGCCGCCTTGTCACTCTCCCCCCATGCACTGGCACCGGTGGCGGATTTACCGGTGCTGGAAATACTGGGTGCCAAACATTATGTTGCCGACCTGACTCTGGGCCTTGGCAAAGTTGAATTCGATTATCTGCGCTGACCAAAGGAGAAGAAGCATGAAACTGCAAGGAAAAGTTGCCCTGATTACCGGCGCCGCCAGCGGCATCGGCCGCGCCATTGCCGAGACCTATGCCCGCGAGGGCGCTGCGGTGGCCATTGCCGACATCAATCTGGCCGCAGCCGAGGCCACGGCCAAGGAAATCATCGCCGCAGGCGGCAAAGCCATGGGCGTGGCCATGGATGTCACCAATGAAGAGGCGGTCAATGCCGGCACCCAGGCCGTGGTGGATGCCTTTGGCCAGCTGGATATCCTGGTATCCAATGCCGGCATCCAGATCATCAGCCCGCTGGTGGATTTCAGCTTTGCCGACTGGAAAAGGCTGCAAGCCATTCATGTCGATGGTGGTTTCCTCACCACCAAGGCCGCCCTGCCCCACATGTACAAGGACAAGCGCGGTGGCACCGTCATCTTCATGGGTTCGGTGCACTCGCACGAAGGCTCCAAGCTCAAGTCCGCCTATGTCGCAGCCAAGCATGCGCTGCTGGGGCTGAGCAAGGTACTGGCCAAGGAAGGGGCGGAATACAATGTCCGCTCCAATGTGATCTGCCCCGGCTTCGTGCGCACCCCGCTGGTGGAAAAGCAGATCCCCGAACAGGCCAAGACCCTGGGCATCTCCGAAGACGAAGTCATCAAGCACGTGATGCTGGGTGACACCGTCGATGGCGTCTTCACCACCGTGGATGATATCGCCCAGACGGCACTCTACCTGGCCTCCTTCCCCAGCAATGCCCTGACCGGCCAGTCGATTGTGGTCAGCCATGGCTGGTACATGCAATAAAAGGCTGACACTACCGCTGCCGCAGCCATGCCTTCTGGCCCTGGCCGGTCTGCATCGGCTGCGCAGTCCCTGAGACGCCGCACCACGCAGTGAGCCGCTTCAGGCCGCAGCGGATAATGAAGGGAGCCGCCCCCTTGGCGGCTGGCTCCCTTCCCTGGCATACCAGCAACCAGCCGCACAGCGATGTGCAAACGGAGTATTGCATGAGCGTTGGCTACGATCCGCAACACCAGCTTTATCAAAGCGCCAGCCTGCCGGCCGGCCATCAATACCATGTCGTCGCCCTGTTGCTGCAAGGTGGCGGCGCGCTGGGTTCCTACCAGCCTGGCGTCTATCAGGGCCTGGCCGAGGCCGACCTGCACCCCAACTGGGTGGCCGGCATTTCCATCGGGGCGCTCAATGCAGCCATCATTGCCGGCAACCCGCCCAACAAACGGGTGGACCAACTGCGCCGCTTCTGGGAAACCATCTGTCAGCCGCCATTACTTCCGGCAACGCCATTGAGTCATCTGGATACCAGCCAATGGCCAGACCCGATGCAGCACATGCTGGCCGGCTGGGAAGCCTGGCGCTCGCTACTGGAAGGTCAGAACGGCTTCTATCGGCCGCGCCTGCCCTGGAGCTTTCACCAGTACAGCACACCGGCGGAGATCAGTTTTTACGACACCAGCCCGCTCAAGCAGACACTGGAACAACTGGTGGATTTCGACCGCCTCAATGACAGCCGGCTGATGCGGGTGTCGGTTGGCGCGGTCAATGTGCGTACCGGCAACTTTGTCTATTTCGACAACACACGGCAAAAGCTGCGAGCGGAGCATTTCATGGCCTCAGGTGCGTTGCCTCCGGGCTTTCCTGCGGTGGAAATCGACGGTGAGTTCTACTGGGATGGTGGTGTGGTGTCCAATACCCCGCTGGGGCAGCTGATTGGTGCCGATGAACGCAACAATACCCTGGCCTTCCAGGTAGACCTGTGGAGTGCGCGTGGCGACCTGCCCGGCAATATGAAGGAAGTGGCCATGCGCCAAAAAGACATCCAGTACTCCAGCCGCACCCGCATGATGACCGATGTACTGCGCCACGAACTGCACTTTCGCGAGATGCTGTCCGAGCTGATGGAGCTGGTTCCTGCCGAGCATCACGACAAGAAAATATTCCTGGCTGCGCAGCAGGCCGCCAGTAGCCAGCGGCTAAATGTCATCCATCTGATTTATCAGGACAAGGTTTACGATGATCATTACAAAGACTACCAATTTGGCCTGCAAACCATGCGCCAGCACTGGCACAGCGGTTATCAGGACATTCGCAACAGCCTGCAGCGCCCCGGCTGGCTGGACATGCCGGATGCGGCCAACTCCTGCGTGACCCACGATATTCATCGCTGAACAGACACCGCGCCCACCAATACAAAAAGCCGTTTCCTGATGGAAACGGCTTTTTGTATTGAACTGTTCGTCCTACAGAGGAAACAGGCCCGTCGACAGGTAGCGGTCGCCACGGTCACACACGATGGATACGATGACCGCGTTTTCCAGCTGCCGGTTCAGCCGCAATGCCACCGCCAGGGCGCCACCGGAAGACGGACCGGCCAGAATGCCTTCTTCTCGCGCCAGTTGGCGGGCGGTGTCTTCCGCCTCTTGCTGCGACACATGAATCAGCTGATCGATACGGCTGAAATCACAGATCCTGGGCAGGTACTCGTCTTCCCATTTGCGGATGCCGGGAATCTGGCTACCGGTTTCCGGCTGCACACCGATGATCTGGATGGCCGGATTCTGTTCTTTCAGATAACGGCTATTGCCCATGATGGTGCCGGTGGTCCCCATGCTGGAAACAAAGTGGGTGATCTTGCCCTGGGTATCGGCCCAGATTTCCGGCCCGGTTCCTTCATAGTGCGCCAGCGGATTATCCGGGTTGGCAAACTGGTCCAGAATCACCCCCAGCCCGGCACGCTGCATGCGGTGTGCTTCGTCGATGGCCCCCGGCATGGAAGCTTCTTTCGGAGTCAGAATCACCTCGGCACCATAGGCGCGCATGGTTTGCACGCGTTCGGTACTGGAGCCTTCCGGCATCAGCAGGATCATCTTGTAACCCATCATGGCCGCCGCCATGGCCAGCGCAATGCCGGTATTGCCACTGGTCGGCTCGATCAGGGTATCCCCCGGCTTGATATCGCCACGTGCCTCGGCCCGGCGGATCATCGACAGCGCGGGGCGGTCCTTGACCGAACCGGCCGGATTATTCCCTTCCAGCTTGAGCAGCAGCACATTGCTGCTATCCCCCGGCATACGCTTGAGCCGAACCAGCGGCGTATGGCCGACGAAGTCTTCCAGATACTTGTACACGAGTGAGTCTCCTTGGCAGAGCGCCATTATACGACCTGGTGCTAACAGGCAGTCGAACCGTTATTTCTAATCAAATAACCAAGCAGCAAGCGCCATGGCAATGGCAATAAAAAAGCCGCCAAGCCTCAGGCATGGCGGCTGGTGCGAATGGCCGGAGACTTAGCGGCTGATCAGCCAGTCCACATAACGGTCCACGCCCTGCTCCACCGTCAGCATGGGGGCGCTGTAGCCGGCATCGCGCAGCTTGCCGATATCGGCCTGGGTAAAGCTCTGGTATTTGCCCTTGAGCGCTTCCGGAAAATCGATGTACTCGATGATGCCCTGGGCCACCAGTTCGTCCAGGCTCAGTGCCGGCTTGCCTTCGTGGCGGCGGCAGGCATTGACGGTGGACACCGCCACATCGTTGAAAGGCTGGGCGCGGCCGGAGCCCAGGTTGAAAATGCCGCTCTTGCCCGGGTTATCCAGGAAATACAGATTGACCTTGACCACGTCTTCCACCGAGACAAAGTCACGGCTTTGCATGCCATTGCCCCAGCCATCATTGCTGCCAAACAGCTTGACCTTGCCGTGTTCGCGGTACTGGTTGAAGTTGTGGAAGGCCACCGAGGCCATGCGTCCCTTGTGCTGCTCTTGCGGGCCATAGACATTGAAATAGCGGAAGCCTACGGCCTGCGCGGACAGGCCTTCCTTCATGCGCTGGCGCAACACCTGGTCAAACAGGAATTTGGAGTAGCCATACACATTGAGCGGGCCTTCGTACTGGCGCTCTTCCTTGAAGATAGTGCCCTTGCCATAAGTAGCCGCGCTGGAGGCAAACAGGAACTGGATTTCCTCGTGCTGGCAGTAATCAAACAGCGCCAGTGTGTACTGATAGTTGTTATCCATCATGTACTTGCCGTCGTGGTTCATGGTGTCGGAGCAGGCACCCTGATGCAGGATGGCGCTGATCTCGCCCTCGAACTCGCCTTCCAGCAGCAGATTGAGGAAATCATGCTTGTCCAGGTAGTGGGCGATTTCACAGTCGACCAGATTGCGGAATTTGTCGCCGGAGGTCAGGTTGTCCACGGCGATGATGTCGGTCATACCGCGCTGGTTCAGCGCCTTGACGATATTGGAACCGATAAAGCCGGCGGCGCCGGTCACCACGATAGTCATTGTGCGTCCTTTCAGAAGGAGGAGCCGGGCTGCTGCAAAAAGGCCAGCTCTTCCGGTGTGCTGGGGCGGCCCAGCAGGGCATTACGATGGGGAAAACGGCCAAAACGGCGGATGATGTCGCGATGCCGCTGGGCGTAGTCGATGAATTCCGCACTGTGCGGGTAGCTTGCCAGCGTCTGGAACAGCGCGACGGACACATCCTGGTCGGCCAGCTGTTCGCTGTGTTCGAAAGGCAGATAGACAAACACCCGCGCCATCGGCGGCAGTGCCTGATCCGCGGCGGCGTCGACCAGCTGGCGTGCCGCAGCCAAGGCCAGCGCATCGCTGGCGAAAGCCTGGGCGCTGTCGCGATACATATTGCGTGACAGCTGATCCGTCAGGACGATATAGCCCAGCAGCGCCAGCGGCTCGGCCACTGACGGCATGGCCAGCTGCCCGCTCATGGCTGCTTGCCAGCCACTGGCAAAGCGCTGGCGCAACAGCTGGTCGAATTCAGCATCCTTGCGAAACCACTTGGCTTGCGGCTGCTGCATCAGCGCGGGCTCTGCACCACCAAACCAGCATTGCACCACCTCGTCCAGCACTGTTGTCATGTGCATCCCCAGCCCTGCGGCCACAGTCAAACTGCGAACAATTCCTGCTGGGTGCACACAGCCGTGCCCAGCTTGCCGACCACGATGCCCGCCGCGGCATTGGCCAGACTCATGGCCAGCGGCAGCGACAGCCCGGCCGCCAGGGCCAGACCCATGGTGCCGATCACGGTATCCCCCGCGCCGGATACATCGTAAACCTCGCGGGCGAAAGTCGGCTGGTGCAAGGCGCCTTCGGCACGGAACAGGGTCATGCCCTCTTCGCTACGGGTCACCAACAGGGCATCCAGCTGCAGTTCGCTGCGCAGTGCCTGGGCCTTGGCAATCAGCTGCTCCTCGCTATGCCAGCTGCCAGCCACCTCTTTGAACTCGCTGCGGTTCGGCGTCAGCAGGGTGGCACCGGCATATTTGGCATAATCATCGCCCTTGGGGTCGATCAGCACCGGTTTGCCGGCAGCCCGTGCCAGCTCGATCATGCGTGCCACATGGGTGAGGCCACCCTTGCCGTAGTCGGACAGAATCACCACATCGTGCTCGGCCAGTACCGCCTGGTATTGCTCCAGCTTGTCCGCCAGGATTTCCCGGCTGGGTGCATCTTCGAAATCCAGCCGGATCAATTGCTGCTGACGCGCTACCACGCGCAACTTGATGGTGGTGGAAATGGCGGCATCACGCTTGAGCAAGGTGGTGATGCCATCTGCCAGCATCAGTCGCTCCAGTGCAGTGGCTGCTTCGTCATCGCCCACCACCGACAGGATGGAGGCCTTGCCTCCCAGACTGGCGATATTACGCGCCACATTGGCCGCACCACCGGCGCGTTCTTCCATGCGGCCGATACGGGCCACCGGCACCGGTGCTTCCGGTGAAATGCGTGAAACATCGCCAAACCAGTAACGGTCCAGCATCACATCGCCCACCACCAGCACACGGGCACGGGCCAGATCGGTGCTCAGCGTGGCACGGTCCAGCCCCAGTTCATGCAACAGATTCATACGGTTTTAGCGTCCTATCGCCTGATAGTCGAAACCCAGCTCACGCAGCCAGGCCGGATCATACATATTGCGGCCATCCAGAATCACCGGGTGCTTGAGGCTGGCCTTGATGGCGTCGAAGTCCGGCGCACGGAACATCTTCCATTCGGTGACAATCAGCAAGGCATCCGCTCCGCGCAGGGCAGCCATCATGTCATCGGCAAACTGCAGTGCCGGATTGTCACCCATGACGCGGCGCGCTTCATCGGCGGCGACCGGATCATAAGCTGCCACCGTGGCGCCACGACGGGTCAGTTCGGCGACGATGACACGGCTGGAGGCTTCACGCATATCGTCGGTATTCGGCTTGAACGCCAGACCCCACAAGGCAAAATGGTGACCGCTGAGATCCTCGCCAAAGCGTTTGACCAGCTTGTCCACCAGCCGGCGCTTTTGCGCTTCGTTGGCCTCTTCCACCGCCGTCAGCACGCGCATGGCGTGGCCTTGCTCGCGACCACTGGCCACCAGCGCCTTGACGTCTTTCGGGAAGCAGGAGCCGCCATAGCCGGCACCCGGATACAGGAAGTGATAACCGATGCGCGGATCGGAGCCGATACCACGGCGTACCAGCTCGATGTCTGCGCCCAGATCTTCCGCCAGATTGGCCAGCTCGTTCATGAAGGAAATACGGGTGGCCAGCATGGCGTTGGCCGCGTATTTGGTCAGCTCGGCCGAGCGTACATCCATGAACAGGATACGGTCGTGATTGCGCTGGAAGGGAGCGTACAGGCGGCGCATCAGCTCGATGGCGCGTTCGTCTTCGGCACCGACCACAATGCGGTCGGGCTTCATGAAGTCCTCGATGGCCGCACCTTCTTTCAGGAACTCGGGATTGGACACCACGCTATAAGCAATGTCGGCACCGCGTTCGGCCAGCGTGCTGGCAATCTGCGCCTTGACCTTGTCGGCCGTCCCGACCGGTACAGTGGATTTGTCCACCACCACCTTGGGCTCGGTCATGTACAGGCCGATATTGCGCGCGGCAGCCAGCACATATTGCAGGTCGGCGGAGCCATCTTCATCCGGCGGAGTACCCACGGCAATGAACTGTACCTCGCCAAAGGCGACGGCGGCGGGGATATCCGTGGTAAAGGACAGGCGGCCAGCCTCGACATTACGCCGCACCATGTCATCCAGGCCAGGTTCGTAAATGGGAATGCCGCCTTGCTGCAAGGTGGTAATCTTGGCCGGGTCCACATCGAGACACAGCACATGGTTGCCCACTTCGGCAAGGCAGGTACCGGTGACCAGGCCAACATAGCCGGAACCAACAACGGTGATCTTCATGCCTGTTCTGCCCGGTAAAGTGCGATATCGCGGTTGATCTTGCGCAGTACATCCAGCGGCTCATCGGCGCGCGTGATGGGGCGACCGATCACCAGATAATCGGCACCGGCCTCCAGTGCGGCCACCGGGGTCATCACCCGGCGCTGATCGTCGGCAGCGCTATCTGCCAGGCGGATGCCCGGCGTGACCAGCTGGAACTCCTTGCCCAGCGCGGCCTTGAGCATCGGCGCTTCCTGTGCCGAACACACCACGCCATCCAGGCCGCAGTCGCGGGTCAGGGTGGCCAGGCGCAACACCTGCTCCTGCGGCGAGACAGTGATGCCGATTTCCGCCAGATCGGCCGCTTCCATGCTGGTGAGCACGGTGACGGCAATCAGCAGCGGACGCTGGCTGTATTGCGCCAGCCCCTCGCGCGCGGCTTCCATCATGCGGCGGCCACCGGAGGCATGCACATTCACCATCCACACGCCGGCCTCGGCGGCAGCCTTGCAGGCATGGGCCACGGTGTTGGGAATGTCATGGAATTTCAGATCAAGAAATACCTGAAAGCCTCGCGCGGCAAGGCTTTCCACCAGGCCACGCCCGGTGGAGGTAAACAATTCCTTGCCCACTTTGAGCCGGCACTGCTGCGGGTCGAGACGGGCTGCAAATTCGAGAGCCGACGGCGCATCGGCAAAATCCAGCGCCACAACGACAGGAGATGCCGGTTGCAGGTCCTGACCGGCGGCAATTAGCGGATTCATGTTTTCTCCTGAATGCGATCAATGAGTTTCCGAGCGGTTGGGCGTAAAGCTTTCCCACTCGCCGCAGGCGGGGCAATGCCAGAAGAAGGCCCGCGAGCGGAAATTGCAACACTTGCAGCGGTGCACCGTCAGGCGCGCCGCGTGTTTCTGGATCAGGGCACGGGCCACTTCGGCATCCATGCGCCCTTCTGGCGACAGCTCGTCCATCTGTGCTTCGATCAGGCGGTAAACGCCCATCAGATTGGGACGGGCGTGTACCGACTGACGGGCCACTTCCAGCGCCCGCTCCTCGCCTTCGTAGGCTGACAGCTTCTGATACAGCAGGTCGGTCAGCTCCAGTTGCGGGAAAGTCTTCTGGTAACCCTGCAGCAGGGCAATGCCCTCCTGTGGCTTGTCCAGTTTCTCGTAGGCGTCGAACAAGCGCTCGGCCGCCATCGACAAGTATTCGTAATTCTGTTTCTCGATGTTTTGCCATGCCGCAATGGCCGCTTCGATTTTGCCTTCGGCAAATTCGATATCACCCAGAATCAGGCTGGCGCGCACACATTTGCGATTGGCCTGCATGGCCTCGGCTACCAGGGTGCGGGCCGCCGGGTAATTGGAGCGGTACAGCTCCCCCTGCGCCAGTTCGCAGAAAAACTGCGCCACTTCATGCTGGAAGGAATGGGCATCACTGCGCAGTTCCTTGGCGGTTTCAATGGCTTTTTTCCAGTCGCGATCCTGCTGGTAGATATCCAGCAGCTGACGTCGCGCCGCCAGCGCCATATTGCCGCCCAACAGTTTCAGCAAGATTTCTTCGGCGCGATCCACCAGACCGGCCTTGCGGAAATCCTGCGCCAGCTCGTTACGCACGATGTCGCGCTGTTCGGCAGGCAGGTCGGACGATTCCAGCATGCGCTGATGCAGGCGAATGGCGCGGTCGTTCTCGCCGCGTTTGCGATACAGCTTGCCCAATGTCAACTGCAGTTCCGGTGCCGATCCCTGCTGGCGCGACACCTCGGCCAGCGCCTGAGCGGCAATATCCGTCTTGTCGTCCACAAGAGCATCCAGGCCACGGAAAAAGCCGGTGGGCACCGACTTGGCCTGCTTCAATACCGTGCGCATGTCTACTCGCGCGGCCAGCCAGCCCAGACCGAAAAAGGCCGGGAATAACAGCAGCCACCACAAATCCAGTTCCAAAGAATGCTTCCTTCAAGGGGAGTAAGAGGCCGGCCCCGCGCGCATGGTGGCGGGACCTGACAGAACAGGCCTAATCGGCCAGTGCGTCGCTGGGATCGACGGCGACCTTGCTGCTGGGCGGGCGATTACGCAATTCCTTCTTGAGCTGGGACAGCTCCTTGCGCATGCGCAGATAGTAGGAGAAGGTGGCCAGCAATCCGACAGCAGCGCCTGCAGCAAAGAACACCAGCAGGAAGACGATCAGCGGTGCCGACCAGGACTGGCCGAAGAACAGCTTGAACTCGACCATGTGGCTGTTTTGCACGGTGACGGCAATCAGGAAAACCAGCAGGGCCAATTCGATGATACGCACGATGTAGCGCATGCTCTTTACTCGGAGAGGGTTACCGGAGTGCAAGTTTAAACGATAGTGTGCTGCAACCCAAGCCAGAGGAAGGTCAAACAAAGAAAAAGCGCCGCAAAAGCGGCGCTTTGATTTGGCTTGCTAGACCGGGATTCGCAACAATCAGGCCTGGGTCTGCTCCAGCAGGGACAGATCCACCCGTTCGCGCAATTCCTTGCCGGCCTTGAAATGCGGCACATATTTCTCAGGAACCGAGACACTGCTACCTGATTTCGGGTTACGGCCCACACGGGGCGGACGGTAGTTCAGGTCGAAGCTACCGAAGCCGCGGATTTCAATGCGGCTACCCTGTGCCAGGTTGCTGGCCATCGCATCCAGAATGGTTTTGACGGCCAGCTCAGCATCTTTGTAGACCAACTGAGAATTGCGCTCGGCAAGACGTTCTGCCAGCCGCGCGATCAGCTCAGACTTGGTCATGATGCAATTACTCGTTGGAGCCGGACAGCTTGGCCTTCAACAGAGCACCCAGGTTGGTAGTACCAGCCGAAGCGCTGTCAACCGACAGGTTCTTCATGGCGGTGCTGTCTTCCTGAGCATCCTTGGCCTTGATGGACAGGCTGATATTGCGGGACTTGCGATCCACGGCAATGATCACGGCTTCCACTTCTTCGCCATCCTTCAGCAGGGTACGGGCATCTTCCACGCGGTCGCGGGACAGCTCGGAAGCACGCAGGTAGCCTTCAACGTCCATGTCCAGGGCAATTACGGCACCCTTGGCATCAACAGCCTTCACGGTACCCTTGACCAGAGCGCCCTTGTCGTTCATGGCAACGTAGTTGTTGAACGGATCACCTTCCAGTTGCTTGATGCCCAGGGAGATGCGTTCTTTTTCCACGTCGATGGACAGAACAACGGCTTCAACCTCGTCACCCTTCTTGAACTTGCGCACGGCATCTTCGCCGGTTTCGTTCCAGGACAGGTCGGACAGGTGAACCAGGCCATCGATACCGCCCGGCAGGCCAACGAACACACCGAAGTCGGTAATCGACTTGATGGCGCCCTTCAGCTTGTCACCCTTGTGGAAGTTGTCGGCAAACTCGTTCCACGGGTTGGCCAGGCACTGCTTCATGCCCAGGGAGATACGACGACGGTCTTCGTCGATTTCCAGGATCATGACTTCAACTTCGTCACCAACCTGAACGACCTTGGACGGGTGTACGTTCTTGTTGGTCCAGTCCATTTCGGACACGTGTACCAGACCTTCGATGCCTTGTTCGATTTCAACAAATGCGCCGTAGTCGGTCAGGTTGGTTACCTTGCCGAACAGACGGGTGCTGGCCGGGTAGCGACGGGACAGACCAACCCACGGATCTTCGCCCAGTTGCTTCAGGCCCAGGGATACACGGTTCTTCTCTTGGTCGAACTTCAGGACCTTGGCTTCGACTTCGTCGCCAACAGCCAGAACTTCGGACGGGTGCTTCACACGACGCCATGCCAGGTCGGTGATGTGCAGCAGGCCGTCGATACCGCCCAGGTCAACAAACGCACCGTAGTCGGTGATGTTCTTGACGATACCCTTGATAACGGCGCCCTCTTTCAGGGTTTCCAGCAGAGCCTTGCGCTCTTCGCCCAGGGTTTCTTCCAGAACCGAACGACGCGAAACAACCACGTTGTTACGCTTGCGATCCAGCTTGATAACCTTGAATTCGATGTTCTTGTTTTCGTACGGGGTGGTGTCTTTCACCGGACGCACGTCAACCAGGGAACCCGGCAGGAAGGCGCGGATGCCGTTGACCATAACGGTCAGGCCACCCTTGACCTTGCCGCTGATCAGGCCGGACAGGATCTTGCCGGTTTCCAGCGCTTCTTCCAGCTCAACCCATGCAGCCAGACGCTTGGCTTTTTCACGGGACAGCTTGGTTTCGCCAAAACCGTTTTCCAGCGCGTCGATGGCAACAGTCACGAAGTCGCCGATGGCAACTTCAACAACGCCTTCGTCGTTCTTGAATTCTTCGGCCGGAATCAGGGATTCGGATTTCAGGCCGGCATTAACAGTTACGAAGTTGGAATCAACTGCAACGACTTCGGCAGTGATCACCTCGCCCACGCGCATGTCGTGAAGGGTCAGGCTTTCTTCGAACAGCTGGGCAAAGTTTTCCATGGAGAGGGTAGTCATCAAGCTTACTCTCGGTGCACACCTTGCGGCGTGCGGGGTTAGGGTTGAACACAGGGCGCTTCTTGCAGTGCAGCAAGCGTTGCCCCTTAAAAAATCATATGCCGGAGACCTGGGACTGCCCGAAGCGGCGGAGTACCGTTTCGACCGCTTGGTCGATGGTGAGCTCCGTGGTGTCGAGCAGAAAGGCGTCCGGCTCTTGGCGCAGCGGCGCTACCGCCCGGGCCGCATCGCGCGTGTCCCGATCGATAATGTCCTGCAGAATCCGTGGGAGGTTAGCAGATTCCCCCTTGCCGATCAACTGCTTATGGCGGCGGGCCGCACGCTCGTCGGCACTGGCGGTCAAAAAAATCTTGGTCGCTGCCTGCGGAAACACCACCGAACCCATGTCGCGGCCATCGGTCACCAGGCCGGGAAGCACGGCAAAATCACGCTGTCGCTGCAATAGCGCGCTGCGTACCGCCGGCAAGGCGGCCACTCTGGATGCGCCGATGCCGATCTCTTCTGCCCGGATGTCTTCACTGACATCGTTGCCATCCAGCCACACCCGCCCCTGCGCAAAAGCCGCCGGCAAGGTGGCGGCCAGCGCGGCCAATGGCTGTTCGGCATCCCAGGCCACATCGTGCTTGCGCGCATGCAGGGCAAGCAGGCGATAGAGCGAGCCGGAATCAAGATAATGAAAGCCCAGGCGCTGGGCGACGATGGCGGCGACAGTACCCTTGCCGGAAGCGGAAGGGCCGTCGATGGTGATCACGGGAACTGACATGGGCTGGGCTTGCATCCTGTAGCACACGACGACGGCTTGCTCCGTCGTCAAACCGTTGATTTTAGCGCAGTGACCGGGTGGCAGGAACGGCTTTGGCAGGATTTTCTGGCGCAATGCAGCAGAACGAAGCGGCAACACGGCAAGATTGTAGTTTGCACGTTACCCCGCCGGCCTTTACAGTGATAGGCCGCAACGCCCGCCAGCCCTGCCTGCCGCAGCCTGTGCCCGCGTGATGACAATACCCGGACCATTCACGACACCTACAGAGACTCGACGCAACGCCATGGAACAGCTCCGCCTTACTCCGACTCCGCACCTTGCCGGCACCATCAAGCTGCCCGGTTCCAAAAGCATTTCCAATCGCACCCTGCTGCTGGCCGCACTGTCCAGCGGCACCACGCTGGTGCGCGACCTGCTGGATTCGGATGACATCCGTCACATGCTGGCCGCACTGGGTCTGCTGGGTGTCAAGGTC
This sequence comes from Aquitalea magnusonii, assembly GCF_003202035.1. Classification (GTDB taxonomy): domain Bacteria; phylum Pseudomonadota; class Gammaproteobacteria; order Burkholderiales; family Chromobacteriaceae; genus Aquitalea; species Aquitalea magnusonii. Next base: position 195,707 of record NZ_QJKC01000006.1, read on the forward strand.
GAGCAGCTGGGCAATAGCCGCGACTTCCGGGTGCAAGGCGTGGGGGGCGAGTTTCCGGTCAAGAGCGCCGACCTGTTTCTGGGCAATGCCGGCACGGCTTTTCGCCCGCTGACCGCCGCACTGGCGCTGATGCAGGGTAATTACCAGTTGTCTGGCGTGGCCCGCATGCATGAGCGGCCGATTGGCGACCTGGTGGACGCCCTGCGCGCCGCCGGCGCAGAGATCAGTTACCGGGGCAATCCGGGCTACCCGCCGCTGGCCATCGGCCCGGCCAGCTTGCGCGCCGGCGAGGTGATTCCGGTCAAGGGCAATGTCTCCAGCCAGTTCCTCACCGCCTTGCTGATGGCGCTGCCGCTGACCGGTGAAACCGTCACCATCGAAGTGGTGGGCGAACTGATTTCCAAACCCTATATAGAGATCACGCTCAACCTGATGGCTCGTTTCGGCGTACAGGTAGAGCGTCAGGGCTGGCAGCGTTTCGTGATTCCGGGTGGCCAGCACTATATTTCGCCGGGCGAAGTCCACGTTGAGGGCGATGCTTCCAGCGCTTCTTACTTCCTGGCCGCCGGCGCACTGGCTGGCGGTCCGGTACGGGTGGAGGGCGTGGGCAACAACAGCATCCAGGGCGATGTGAAGTTTGCCGACACCCTGCGCCAGATGGGTGTGGCCATCACCATGGGGGACAACTGGATCGAAGCCTCTGCCAGCGGCAAGCTCAAGGCGATTGATGTGGACCTGAACCACATCCCGGACGCCGCCATGACCATCGCCATCGCCGCACTGGCTGCGGATGGCACTACCACCCTGCGCAATATCGAAAGCTGGCGCGTCAAGGAAACCGACCGCCTGTCCGCCATGGCCACCGAGCTGCGCAAGGTCGGCGCCACCGTGGAAGAAGGCCAGGACTACATCCGCATCACCCCGCCCGCGCAACTGCTGGCCGATGCCGAGATAGACACTTACGACGATCACCGCATGGCCATGTGTTTCTCGCTGGTTTCCCTGCTGGGGGTGCCGGTGGTCATCAACGATCCCAAATGCGTGGCCAAGACTTTCCCGGACTACTTCGAAGTACTGGCCACACTGCACGACTAAGTAAGCGACATACCGGTTCCACGCCCGCCTTGCGGGCGTTTTTTATTGCCAATACCGCACAAAAAACACAATATATAGCAATCAAAAAATCAAAGCATACAAGAAGATGAGCAATCTTTACGCTATCCGCCGCGACTTCATGCAGCAATTCGACCTGCCCGCCCCCGCCACTCCCGGCCTCTACCGCGACACCCTGCCGATGTGGGAAACCATGCTGCAAGAAGAAATGGCCGAATTCCTGCATGCGCTGCAAGAATTCAAGCAATCAGCCAGCTGCGACCCGCAAGAACAAGTACGCCGCATGGCCGAGCTGACCGCCGAGGGCGTGGATGTGCTGAACGTGCTGACCGGCCTGCTGCTATCGCAAGGCATGCCGCTGGAAGCCATGACCGAGGCCATTCATCAGGCCAATCTGCGCAAGCAGATTGATGGCAAGGTAGTGCGCCGTGCTGATGGCAAGGTACTGAAACCGGCAGGCTGGCAGCCGGCAGACAAGTGCGGCGTCATTCGCGCTGCCTTGCAGCATGACAAGAGCACGGCGCAAGATTAAGTCTGGTTTAAGACTGGCTGACTATGCTGCGGCCAGATCAAACCAGACACCCCCCACGCTGAAGGGACCATCATGCTGAAAAACTCACAACACAGTTACGGCCGTCTGGCCCGTGCCTTTCACTGGCTGAGCGCACTGGCTGTCATCGCGGCGCTGGCCTTTATCGAATTCAAGGACATCGCCCCCAAGGGCAGCCCGCTGCGTGACTTGCTGAAATCCGGCCATTTCCAGGCTGGCATCATCGTCTTGCTGCTGGTGCTGCCGCGCCTGTTGTGGCGACTGGCCAACCGGGTACCGGACATCACCCCGGCACCACAACCGGCCGCCATGCTGCTGGCGCATGCCGCACACTGGCTGCTGTATGGCCTGATGCTGGTGCTGCCCCTGCTGGGCATCGCCATCGTGCAGGGTAATGGCAAGGATGTGGTGTTGCTGGGTAGCACGCTGCCGGTCTTGTTCAATGTCGGCAAGGAAACCGCCCACAACCTCAAGGACATTCACGAAGCGCTGGGCAATCTGCTGCTGTGGCTGGCCATCTTCCATGCCGCCGCCGCGGTGTGGCATCACCGCTTCGTCAAGGATGACACCCTCACCCGCCTGACCGGGCCGCTGCGCCCCTGAGCGGCATCCGCCTTCACTCGCGACAAGCCGGCCTGGCCGGCTTGTACGGTGAATGCCGCTTCTAGCGTAAATCGCGCTGCCACAGCGACAACAACAGGGCCAGGCCGGCCAGTGCCGCCAGCGACAGCAAGGCATGGTCACAGGCAATCAATACCGTCTGCTGGGTCACTTGCGCAGACAGATGCGCCAGGCTCGTCGCATCCACCGCCTCTCCCCACTGTCGCAGTGTCACCCCATCCAGCCGCCCCAGCAGCGCCAGCCGCGCCTGGGCCTCGCCCGCTTGCAATTGCAAGGTGGCCAGGCCGGTGCCCATGGCCCCGGCCAGTTCACGCATGATGTTCTTCAGCTGATAGGCATGGGCAAAGTCTTCGACCTGCACCTCGGCATAGGTCATGGCGGCAATCTGCAAGACCGACAGCACCGGCACCAGACCGTGCAGCAAGATGGCTGGCAGTACGCTGGACAGTGCAGCGCCTGGCATGGCCGCAGCGGCCAGCCACAGACAGCACAGGGCCAGCAAGGCAAAACCGATGGCCAGTACATGGTGTCGACGGTTCAGCCAGCGGCTGGCATACAGATAGACCAGCGCCATCGCCACCGTCACCATGCCACCCAGGCTGATGACCTGGCCGGTGGTGACAAAATCAAAGCCCAGCCCGCGTTGCAGCAAGGTGGACAAGAGGTAGGACCAGATGCCGTTGCCCAGGTAATACAGGGCATAGAAGGCCAGACCCATCAGATAGCGGCGGCGCAGTAGCGCATGCAGCTGCAACCAGGGATCGGGATGGGTGTGACTGCGCCGCCAGGCCAGCCCCAGCAACAGCACCCCTCCAGCCAGGGCCAGCCACATGCCGGGCCGGGCCGCAAAGCGCAAAAAACGCAAATCCTCCAGCGTATGCAACACCAGCAAGGCCCCCAACCCCAGCGCTGCCACCGCCACCCAGTCCAGCTGCCCGGCCTGGGCACGGGTGGGCGCACCGGCATGCCGGGGATAACTGATTTGTACCAACAGCAACAACACGGGAACCAAACCGGCCTGTAACCAGAAAATCGCCTGCCAGCCCCAATCCTCCACCAGCAGGGCGGACAACCATGGCGCCATGCCGGACAGGGAAAACAGGCCCAGCAAAAAGCCATACATCAATGGCTTGCGTTCCTTGGGCTGCGCTACCAGCTGCAGCAGGATGCGCGAGGCAGTAAACAAGCCGCCGCCACCCAAGCCCTGAAACAGCCGCGCCACGGTCAGGCTGGTGATGCCCTCGGCCAGGGCGCAGCCCACACTGCCGGCCATGAACAGCAGCAAGGCCCACTCGGTATAACGCCGGTAACTGATCAGCGTGGCAAAGCGCCCCAGCAAGAGATTGACCAGCACCGCGCCCACGGCAAAGCTGGTCAGCGCCCACAGGTACTCTTGCGGCGCGGCAGCCACCCCGCCCTGAATGGCCCCGCCCGCCACCCCCATCATGCTGACGGCGACAAAGTCGGCCCCGGTGACCAGGCCCAGCGTCAGGCCGAACAGCCGTACCTGCCAGGGACGGCACTCGGGGTGGGCTTGCAATAACACGGGATAGGCATTCATGCGGCAAGGGGCTTTGTGGGTGGATGGATCGCGCTGACTATAAAGACCATGTTATTTTGAATAAACCGTCAAAATTGAAATGATTATTCAATGTCACGTACAAACGACTGGAATGATTGGTATCTGTTTAATTGCGTGGCGCAGTTGGGCAGCTTCAGCCGGGCGGCCGAACGACTGCAACTGCCCAAATCGACAGTCAGCACCAGTCTGGCCCGCCTGGAAGAAAAACTGGGCAGCCGCTTGCTGGAGCGCAGCACCCGCCGCCTGCGCCTGACAGAGGCCGGCTTTCATTTACTGGAAGAAATCAGCCCGCTGTTTGCCCGGCTGGAAGATGTAGCCGACCACTTGCAAGGCCAGACCGAAGCACCACTCAGGGGCACGCTGCGCATTGCCGCGCCGTACGAGTTCGCCAGCCTGCACCTGAGCCCGGTGCTGTGCGACATCATGCAGGCGCATCCGGAGCTGCATATCGAAGTGGATGTCATCAGCAACCAGACCGACCCACTGAGCAGCGGCCACGACCTGAGCTTTGTCATGACCAGCCAGCCCTTGCCCGACTCAAACCTGCTGGGCAAGCGCCTGTACACCCTGCAACAGGGTCTGTTTGCGGCACCGGCCTTGCTGGCTGCACGCGGTCAGCCGCAACACCCGTCAGCCCTGGAGGATTGGCCGCTACTGGGCGCGGCCAGCGCCCTGCCCTGGCACATGCGGCATGCAGATGGCACAACATTCACCCTGCAACAGGGCCTGCACCTGCAAACGGCCAATGCCGGGCTGCGACTGCAAGCCGCCATTGCCGGACGCGGAGTGTGCCTGGTGTCCTGCAATTTTGCCGCTACGGCGCTGGCGGCCGGACAGCTGCAACGCATCCTCACCGACTGGACGCTGCCGCCACTGAAAACCTATGCCCTCGTACCCAATCGCAGCTTGCACCCCACCAAGACCCGGCTGTTGCTCGACGGGCTGGAGCGGCATTTTGCGGCGACAGCGCAGCAAGCAGTGCAAACCCGTAGCCGCTGACGGCAAGAAAAAAGGACGTCTCCCGACGTCCTCAGTAGCGGTCAATGCGGGCAGCAATCAGCGCCCTGCACCATCCGGCCCGGCGTCCGCTGCCAGGTTGTGCGCGGTGGAACCACGGGCAATCAGCCTTCCGGACAGCACCACCTTGCGTGCGCTGCGCGCAGGGTCTTCCAGCCGCTCCAGCAGCATCTTCATGGCGGTGCGGCCAATGTCGTACACCGGCTGCTCGATTACCGTCAGGCCGGGGCCGGCCAGTTCGGTCCAGTTGTCATTGTCAAACCCGGCCAGTGCCAGCTGTGCCGGAATACTCACGCCCGCCGCCCGCGCCCCGCGCAACATGCCCAGCAGCACCAGGCCGTTACTGGCAATCAGTGCTTCCGGCTGCGCCGGTTCGCGCAGCCAGTCGCGCACGGCCTGCTCGGCCGCTTCCGGCGTGGGGGCAATAAAGCGTGCCTCGGCCTGCAAGCCATGTCGCTGCATGGCGGCCACCACTCCGGCATGACGCTCGGCCCCGGTGGTACTGGTATTGCCAAACAGGCCGCCGATGCGGCGATAGCCCTGCGCCAGCAAATGCTCCACCAGCAGGCTGGCGGCTTCGGCATTGTCCAGCACCACGGCATCGGCATGACCGGGCGGTGCGGCACGGTCGATCAGCACCACCGGAAAGCCCAGTTGCTGTGGGTCCAGCTTCTGCGCCGTGGCACGGGTGGGGGCGAAAATCACTCCGGTGACCCGCTCTTCCTGCATCAGCCGCAGATACATGGCTTCCTTTTGCGGGTTTTCGTCGGTATTGCACAGGATGACGCGCATGCCTACGGCGTAGGCCGCATCCTCCACGGCGCGGCTGACCGCGGTAAAGAAGGGGTTGCGGATGTCCGACACGATCAGCCCGATGGTGTGGCTGTGCTGCGAGCGCAAGCGCCGTGCCGACAGATTGGGCAGATAGCCGGTGGCAGCCACGGCGGCTTCCACTTTCTTGCGGAGTTCATCGCTGACCGGGCCATCGCCCAGCGCACGTGACACCGTGGCGACCGAAACACCGGCAGCCCGGGCAACATCCTTGATGCGTACGGTCATTTTGCAATCGTTTTCAGTCAGATTGTCGTGATCCTGCATCAAGTCAAAATGCTTTGCAAGCCATTAATTACAAGGATGATCAGCAAGCTGCATGTTGTTTGATCAAGATGATCCACGATCAATATTGACAGGTGTTGTGTAATCGATTTCAATGCCATCAACGCAACGCCAGACAATAGCCAGCACAGCCCCTTGTTGGGTGCAATGCAGCAAAATAACAGTACCAGGAGACCACTCCCGATGTCGCACGAACTGATCCATCCGGAACTGATTTGCCTTGCCACGGCCCCGGCCAACAAGGAAGAGGCCATCCGCCAGGCCGGCCAGCTGCTGGCCCGCGCTGGCTGCATCGACGCCGCCTATATCGACAGCCTGCTGGCCCGCGAAGCCGTGGCCAACACCTTTCTGGGCCATGGCGTGGCCATTCCGCACGGCATGGTGGAAGACCGCCACCTGATCAAGCGCACTGGCATTGCCATCCTGCAGATTCCGCAGGGGCTGGAGTGGAATCCGGGACAAACCACCCACCTGCTGTTTGCCATTGCCGCCCAGTCGGACGAACACATCCAGCTGCTGCGCCGCCTCACCCGCCTGCTGCAGGACGAAGCCCGCCTGCAGCAGCTGTTTGCCACCAGCAACCCGCAAGAGCTGATCGCCGCCCTGTCCGACAGCGCCGCCGCACCGGCTGCGCCGCAACAAGCCGCTGGCGATCTGGCAGAAAAATTTGAATGGGTGGTGGACTACCCCAACGGCCTGCATGCCCGTCCGGCCACTGCCTGGGTGGAAACCGCCCGCCAGTACGCGTCACAGGTACAAGTGCGTCATGGTCACCATGTGGCCGACGCCAAGAACATGATTTCCCTGCTGCAACTGGGCCTGCAACGCGGCGACCGGCTGGTGGTCTCCGCCGAAGGCAGCGATGCCACCGCCCTGCTGCAAGCCCTGCAAGGGGTGATGACCCGCCTGACCGCGCAGGAACAGACCGACGCCGCGCTGGCCGCACAAAAAGCCCAGGCCCAGCGTAGCGAACACAACTGGCAGCCGCCGGGCCACCCGCTGGAAGTGGCTGGCATCAGCGCCAGCCCCGGCCTGGCCATCGGTCAGGTACATGTGCTGACCCACGGCCTGCCCGCCATTCCCGATCACCCGCTGTCCCTGGCCGAAGCCGGTGACAAACTGCATGCCGCGCTGGCCGATACCCGCGCCGAACTGGCCAAGCTGGCCGAAGACACCGCCCAGCGCCTGGGTAATGCCGAAGCCGCCATTTTCAAGGCGCAGGCCGAGCTGTTGAGCGATACCGACCTGATCACCCTGTCCTGCCAGCTGATGGTGGAAGGCCATGGCGTGGCCTGGTCCTGGCATCAGGCCGTGGAACGCCTGGCCGACCGGCTGGCCGCGCTGGGCAACCAGCTGCTGGCCGCCCGTGCGGCCGACCTGCGCGACGTGGGCCGCCGCGTGCTGGGCAAGATCGACCCCAGCCTGCAAGCCACCACCCTGGCCGAACTGCCGGACAACTGCATTCTGCTGGCCAGCGACCTGTCGCCGTCCGATACCGCCGGGCTGGATACCGCCAAAGTGGTCGGCCTGGCCACCGCCCAGGGCGGACCCACTTCGCATACCGCCATTCTGGCGCGCACCCTCGGCCTGCCGGCGCTGGTTGCCGGTGGCCCCGGCCTGCTCGGCGTGGCCAATGGCACCCCGGCCATTCTGGATGGCCAGAGCGGCCGGCTTTACCTGAGCCCGAGCGAACTTGACCTCAAGTCCGCCCGCGACTGGATGGCACAGCAAAACGCACGCAAGGCACGCGAGGAAGAACAACGCAGCCTGCCGGCCCAAACCCGCGATGGCCATAGCGTGGAAGTGGCGGCCAACGTCAACCGCCCGGACCAGGTGGCCGCCGCCATTGCCGCCGGTGCCGAAGGCGTGGGCCTGATGCGTACCGAATTCCTGTTCCTGGAACGGGACACCAGCCCGGATGAAGAAGAACAGTTCGCCACCTACCAGGCCATGCTGCAGGCACTGGAAGGCCGGCCGCTGATCGTGCGTACGCTGGATATCGGCGGCGACAAGCAGGTGCCCTACCTCAACCTGCCGCACGAGGAAAACCCCTTCCTCGGCATGCGTGGCGCCCGTCTGCTGCTGCGCCGCCGCGACCTGCTGGAACCGCAGCTGCGCGCGCTGTACCGCGCCGCGCGTGGCGGCCAACCGCTGTCCATCATGTTCCCGATGATTACCTCGCTAAAGGAAATCACCCGCCTGAAGGGCCTGTGTGAAGGCATCCGCCGCGAGCTGAACGCCCCGGTGGTGCCGATCGGCATCATGGTGGAAGTCCCCGCTGCCGCCACACTGGCCGACAAGCTGGCCGAACATGTGGACTTCTTCTCCATCGGCACCAACGACCTCACCCAGTACGCGCTGGCCATCGACCGTCAGCACCCGGAACTGGCCGCCGAAGCCGACAGCCTGCACCCGGCGGTGCTGCGCCTGATCCAGCAGACCGTGCAGGGCGCCGCCCAGCATGGCCGCTGGGTGGGCGTGTGCGGTGGCATTGCCGGCGACCCCTTCGGTGCCGCCCTGCTCACCGGTCTGGGCGTGAACGAACTGTCGATGAGCCCGCGCGATGTGGCCAGTGTCAAGGCCCGCCTGCGTGGCAGCGACTTTGCCAAGCTGGCCGAACTGGCCCGCCAGGCAGTGGATTGCGATAGCGCCGAAGAAGTGCGCGCCTTGCAGAGCCTGCTGTCATGAACAGTCCGCTGATCACCATCACCCTGAACCCGGCCATCGACCAGACCGTCTGCGTACAGAATTTTCAGCCCGGCAGCGTCAATCTGGCGCTGTCCAGCAGCAGCAATGCCGGCGGCAAGGGCGTGAACGTAGCCAGTTGCCTGGCCGACTGGGGGCTGCCGGTGCTGGCCACCGGCCTGCTGGGCCGTAATAACAGCGAAGCGTTTGAAGCGCTGTTCAAGGACAAGGGCATTGCCGACCGCTTCATCCGTGTGCCGGGTGACACCCGCGTCAACATCAAGCTGTCCGACCTGGCCAATGCCAGCACCACCGACATCAACCTGCCGGGTTTGAGCGTGGGTGAGGCGCAATGGGAACGCCTGCTCACCCTGCTGGCGGCTGACGTCAATCCGGGCAGCCAGATCGTGCTGGCCGGCAGCCTGCCACAAGGACTGGAGCCGGAACGCCTGCCGGTGCTGATTGGCAAGCTGCGCCAATGGGGCGCGCATGTGCTGCTGGATAGCAGCGGTGCCGCGCTGGCCACGGCACTGGCCGCGCCCCGCGCCAGCCTGCCGGACTGCATCAAGCCCAATCGCCACGAACTGGAACAATGGGCTGGCCGAGCGCTACCCACCCTGGACGACGTGCTGGCCTGCGCCCGCCAGTTGCAACAGGCCGGCGTGGCCGAGGTGGTAGTGTCGCTGGGCGAACAAGGCGCGCTGTTTGTACTGGAGGACGGCCCGGCCCTGCTGGCCCGCCTGCCGGTACAGAACCCGCTGAGCACCGTCGGTGCCGGTGATGCACTGGTGGCCGGCCTCAGCGCCGCACGCCATCAGCGGCTGGCCGGTGAAGAGCGCGCCCGGCTGGCCGTGGCCTTTGCCACCGCCAAGCTGGCCCGCATCGGCCCCCACCTGCCGGAACGCGCAGAGGTGGAACAACTGGCACGGCAAGTGGAAATCCAGACCTTGCCATAAACCATCATGCTGCGGGCGGGCAACGCTCACCCACCCTCGCCACGCGGCAGATCATCAGCAAAGCAACAACAACAGGCAGACATAACAGGAGAAAGACAATGGCAAACCTGCTGGCAGTAATTGCCGCTCCGGATCGCAGCACCCAGGCCATGTTGGCCGGTGAGGCCCTGCGTCAGGCAGCAAGCAAGCTGAAACACAAGATCGATGTGGAAATCCATACCGCACAAGGCGTGCAACAGCCGCTGGGCGCCAGTGCCATTGCCGACGCTGACGCCGTGCTGCTGATTGGCGAAGCCGCGGCACAGGATGTGCGCTTTGCCAATAGCCACACCCTGCTCAGCTCGCTGGAAGCGGTGCTGGCTGATGCCGAAGGCCAGCTCAAGGCCAGCCTGAGCGCCCAGACTGCCAGCAGCGCGTTGCGCATTGTCGGCATCACATCCTGCCCCACCGGCATTGCCCACACCTTCATGGCGGCCGAAGGGCTGAGCCAGGCGGCACAGAAACTGGGCCACAGCATCCGCGTGGAAACCCAGGGCTCGGTCGGCGCACAGGACACGCTGACGGCAGATGAAATCCGTCTGGCCGATGTGGTGATCATCGCCGCCGACACCCAGGTGGACCTGTCGCGCTTTGTCGGCAAGCGTTTGTTCTCCAGCGGCACCAAACCGGCCATCAACGATGGTGAAAACCTGGTACGCCGTGCCATTGCCGAAGCCCAGCCGCATGGTGCCAGTCAGGCTGCCAGCAGCCAGGCCACCGCCGGCACCGCTTCCGCCAGCAGCGCCCAGAGCGAACAGCGCAGCGGCCCCTACAAGCACCTGATGACCGGTGTGTCCTTCATGCTGCCCTTTGTTACCGCTGGCGGCATCATGATTGCGCTGGCCTTTGCGTTGGGCGGCATTTATGCCTTTGACGACGCGCACAAGGGCACGCTGGCCTGGGCCTTGTTCCAGATTGGTGCCAAGTCGGCCTTTGCGCTGATGGTGCCGATTCTGGCCGGTTATATTTCCTACTCCATTGCCAACCGTCCGGGCATCGCCCCCGGCATGGTGGGTGGCATGCTGGCCGCCAGCCTGGGTTCCGGCTTTCTGGGTGGCATTGCCGCCGGTTTCATCGCCGGTTACGGCACCGACTTCCTCAACAAGAAAATCCAGCTGGGTCGTAATCTGGATGGCCTGAAGCCGGTACTGATCCTGCCGGTGCTGGGTTCGCTGCTGGTGGGCCTGTTGATGATTTACGTCATCGGCACGCCGGTGGCCGCGGTACTGGCCATGCTGACCGATGCCCTCAAGAGCATGCAGGGCAGCAGCGCCTTGCTGCTGGGTGCCATCCTGGGCGCGATGATGGCCTTTGACATGGGCGGCCCGGTCAACAAGGCAGCCTATGCCTTTGCCACCGGCCTGATTGCCAGCCAGGTCTACACCCCGATGGCTGCCGTGATGGCTGCCGGCATGACCCCGCCGCTGGGCATCGCCCTGGCCACCAAGCTGTTTGCCGACCGCTTTACCAGCGACGAGCGCGAAGCGGGCAAGGCTGCTGCCGTACTGGGCATTTCCTTCATCAGTGAAGGGGCGATTCCGTTTGCCGCCCGCGACCCGCTGCGGGTGATTCCGTCGCTGATGGTGGGCTCGGCGGTGACCGGTGCCATCTCCATGGCCATGGGCGTGGAGCTGAAAGTGCCGCACGGTGGCGTGTTCGTACTGCCCATCCCCAATGCGGTGACCCATCTGGGTTCCTATCTGGTGGCGCTGGTGGTGGGTACGGTGCTCACCGCCGTGATGCTGCGCCTGCTGAAAAAACCACTGGCACAGTAAACCCCTTAGGCCGGCAAACCACAGCAGAGGGTAGCCGGCTTACAGATTTCTCTCTCTCGGCCAACTCCTGTGCGGGTTGGCATTTTTTTGTCCGTCACCTCGCAAATCTCAGGATAGAAAACGAAATTTCCAGACCAGGATGACCAGGGCCGCGCATGGCAGCGCTGCTATGGTAGAGCCCATCCCCGCCGCGGCTGGCAAGCTTGTGCCAAGCCCGGCTCACTCTGGAGAACCACCACATGTCAGCCCCTGCCCTGTCCGCCGCCGATGTCAAGCTGGGCCTGCGTGAAAAAGCAGGCTACGGACTGGGCGACATGGCGTCCAATCTGTCGTTTGGTGCCGTGTCGCTGTTCCTGCTGTTTTTCTACACCAATATCTTTGGCCTGAGCGCCGGCGAAGCCAGCCTGATCTTTCTGGTCGCCCGCATCATCGATGCCCTGTTCAACATCCTGCTCGGTTACGCCATCGACCGGACCCACAGCCGCCATGGCAAGCTGCGGCCCTATCTGCTGTATGGCGCACTGCCACTGGGGGTGCTGACCGTGCTGTGTTTCAGCACGCCGGACACCAGCTACAAATTCGCCTATGCCCTGGTCAGCTATACCGTGTACTGCCTGGCCTACACCACGGTGAACACGCCCTATTCGGCCATGAACAATATGCTGACCCAGCACGCCATGTCGCGCGCCTCGCTGTCGGTCTATCGCATGGTGTTTGCCACCCTGGGCTATTTTGTGGTGTCGGTGTATGCCGAGCAGCTGATCCGCCGCTTTGCCGACCCGCGTACCGGCTACCAGCTCACCATCGCGCTGTTCGCCGGGCTGGCCACCCTGCTGTTCTACGCCTGCTTTGCCCTGACCAGGGAACGCATCCTTCAGGATCAGGATGCCGCCCCCGGCGTGCGCCAGATGGTGCAGGCCATCACCGGCAACCGGCCCTTGTTCCACCTGTCCATGTTCACGGTATTCAGCTATATCGCCTACAGCGTGTGGATGGCCGCCGCCATTTACTACATCAACTATGTACTGCGCGATGCAGCCTATGCCGCCAGCTTTTTCGCCATCCAGACCGTGGCCAATCTGGTCGGCACCATCGCTTCGGAACCGCTGATTGCCCGTTTCGGCAAAAAGAGACTGACCCTGCTCACCCTGGGCGCCGGCACGTTGGCGCTGGCCTGTCAGTACTGGCTGGCGGGCGACAGCCGGCTGGCCATCATGGCCTGCGTCTGCGTGTACAGCGCCGCCATGGGCAGCATCTTTGTCTGCATGTACGCCATGCTGGCCGACACGGTGGAATACGCCGAGTGGCAACACCATGTGCGTACCGAGGGGGCCATCTATGGCTATTTCAACTTCATCACCAAGGTGGCCATGGCCATTGCCGGCGGCCTGGCCGGGCTGATCCTGCAATATGCCGGCTACGATGCCGCGCATATCACGGCGCGGGCGCAAGACTGGATCGCGCTGATGATGACGCTGATTCCCGCGGCCATGTTCGTGCTGGCGCTGCTGTTCATGCTGCGCTACCAGCTGGATGAAGACAGCTATCTGCGCATGGTGGGCCAGATCGAAGCGCGCAAGCAGCCCGCTGCCGCTCAGCCACAGGAGTCCTGACATGACCAACCCCCACACAGAACTGATCGCCCGCATGCGCCCGCAAGACAAGGTCACCCTGCTGAGCGGGCGTGGCCTGTGGCGTAGCGCCAGCCTGCCGCAGCTGGGCATCCGCGACTTTGTCATGACCGACGGCACCTATGGCGTGCGCTATAGCAGTGCGCAGATCGACCAGCAGGAAAGCTGGAACATCAGCGACTTCCTGTCGGTGGTGCAGCAAGACGCCGGCCAGGCGGCTGGCGGCAGCGACAAGGGCGGCTCGGAAGCGCTGTTCGGCCACTCGCGGCCGGCCACCTGCTTTCCCAATGGCTCCAGCCTGGCCTGCAGCTGGGATGTGGAGCTGGTGCAGCAAATGGGCCGCGCACTGGCCATCGAATGCCAATCCATGGGGGTGGGCCTGCTGCTGGGGCCGGGCATCAATATCCGCCGCACGCCGCTGGCCGGGCGCGGTTACGAGTATTACTCGGAAGACCCGCTGCTCAGCGGCGAGCTGGCCGCCGCGCTGATCAACGGCCTGCAACAGCAAGGCGTGGGCGCCAGCCTCAAGCACTTTGCCTGCAACAACTCGGAATACATGCGCACCCGCATGGACTCCATCGTCGAGGAGCGCGCGCTGCGCGAAATCTACCTGTACGGTTTCCAGCGCGCCATTGCCAAGGCACAGCCATGGACGGTGATGTCTTCCTACAACCGGCTGAACGGCGAACAGACCTCGCAGCACCACTGGCTGCTGACCCGGGTATTGCGCGAGGAATGGGGCTATCAGGGACTGGTGATGTCCGACTGGTACGGCATCAAGGACCGCCCGGCGTCCTTGCTGGCCGGCAATGAGCTGGCCATGCCGGAAAACGCACTGGACAATGCCGAACTGCTGGCGGCCATCGAACAGGGCCGCATTCCGGCGGCGCAGCTGGACAGCGCCTGCCTGCACATGCTGCAACTGATAGCCAAGGTGCATGCCGGACGCCGCCCCGGCACCGTGGCGGACTTTGCCGACCATCACCGCCTGGCGCAGCAGATCGCCGCCGCATCACTGGTATTGCTGAAAAACGAGCAGGACTTGCTGCCACTGGATGGCCAGCAGCTGCGCCGGCTGGCCGTGATTGGCAAACCGGCACGGCAGCCGGTGATCCAGGGCTCGGGCTGCGCCACCACCCAGCCCTGGCAGCTGGACTGCCCGCTGGATGAAATCCGCGCCCTGGCCGGGGCAGAGCTGCACCTTGACTACGCCATCGGCGCGCCGGACGACGAACACGACGATGAGGCGGCACTAGAGCAAGCCTGCGCCATCGCCGCCGCGGCCGAGGTGGCGGTGGTGTTTGTCAGCACCCCCATCGGCATGGACGGTGAAAATGGCGACCGTCAGCACCTTGGCCTGTTGCCCAGCCACGACCGCCTGATCAGCAGGCTGGCCGCGGTACAGCCCAGGCTGGTGGTGGTGCTGTGCAATGGCGATGCGGTGCTGATGCCCTGGCTGCCACAGGTGCCAGCGCTACTGGAATGCTTTTTTGCCGGCCAGGGCATGGGCCATGCGGTGGCCGCCACCCTGTTTGGCCACAACAACCCCAGCGGCAAGCTCACCACCACCCTGCCCAACAGCCTGGAAGAAACCCCGGCCTATCTGCACTATCCCGGTGAAAATGACCGTCATCATTATGGCGAGGGCCTGTTTGTCGGCTACCGCTATTACGACAAGCGCCAGATGGCGCCGCTGTTTCCCTTTGGCTTTGGCCTGAGCTACACCCGTTTCGACTACCAGAACCTGCAGCTCTCCAGCCACGACATGACAGAACACGCCACCCTCACGGTCAGCATCGACATCCACAATCGTGGCGGGCGCGCTGGCAAGGAGATCGTGCAGCTCTACATCGCCCCGCCGCCATCACCACTGGCACGTCCGCCGCAGGCCCTGCGCGCTTTTGTCAAACTGGATATCCCGGCCGGTGCCAGCCGCACCGCCCACTTCACGCTGCAACGCGAGGACTTTGCCTATTACGACCCGGCCCATGCCAGCTGGGTGGTCGACAGCGGTCCGCATGAAATCCGCATCGGGGCCTCCAGCCGCCATATCCTGCAGCGGGACAGCATCCTGATCACGGCAGAGCCACGCCTTCCTGCCATCCAGGCCGATTCATCCCTGCTGCAGCTGGTAGCTCATCCCCCCCTGCTGCAGGCCGTGGCGGAATTGATCGCCAGCAAATGCCCGCTCAGCAGCAGTCAGGCCAGGCAAAAGCTGCTGGACATGGCTTCCGCCGAAATGTTTGTCGGCCTGTTCATCACCCTTACCGCCATGCTGGAGCTGGATATCAGCCGCGCCGAGCTGCAGGAGGTACTGGCGCGGTTCGACAACCTGCCGGACTGAACACCGCCGCATGCTTCGCGGTTTTTTCATCGAGACGTCAAGCCGCTGTCACATAACAAGGCGACAATCTGTCCCGAGCCAGCAGCTTGCGCTGGATTGTCTCTTGTTCCGTTGTTTCTTCTCGGCTTTACTCTCGGGCCAACCCCTTACCGGGTTGGCACTTTTTTTGGGCGTGCTGTCCCGGCCCGTCGCATGCATCCCCATCCCCTTGCCAGAAACGCTGCCAGCCGCCAAGCAAAGGGCAGCTATCGTCTTGCCCGGCATTTGGCGCTAGACTGCCGGCTGCCTTGTTTACCTGTCAGCAATATGAAATCGAAATCCTCCTCCGGCGGCCTGGTTTACTCCACCGAGCACGGCCGCATGTGTCCCGACTGCCGCCAGCCTGTCGACGCCTGTCGCTGCCAGCAAGACAGTCTGCCCAGCGGTGATGGCATCGTGCGCGTCAGCCGCGAAAACAAGGGTCGTGGCGGCAAGACCGTCACCCTGGTCAAGGGCGTGCTGCGCGACAGTGCCGGCCTGACGGCACTGGGCAAGCAGCTGAAAAATGCCTGCGGCAGCGGCGGCACCGTCAAGGATGGCAACATCGAAATCCAGGGCGATCATGTCACCACCGTCATTGCCACCCTGCAAAAGCTGGGCTTCCAGGTCAAACGCGCTGGCGCTTAAGAGCGGCTGACAAAATGGCCTAGCGTCGCTGGGGCAAGGCGCGCCGACGCAGACAGTACCAGGAGTACGGCAAGGAGGCGCAACGCAGCAGCAGCTTTTTTGTTAGCGGGGCCAAGGCGACAGCCCACGACCTTGCCCCGCGGTCACACACCCCGCCAGCGCGGTAGCTGCACTCACTGGCCGCCAGCATTCCTGAAAAAATACAACACAAATTTTCCATAAGTGAAAATTTTGCATTATTTTTTCACAAAATCCGCACATCCCCCGTATGCTGGCGGACATGACATCCGCCCATACCGCTCCGCTCCCGCCCGACAGCCAACCCGATCCGGCCTGGCTGGGCGAACAAATCCGCCAGTTGCGCAAGCTGCGCCAACTGTCCTTGCAGCAGCTCAGCGAAGCCACCGGCCGCTCCGTCGGCTTCCTGTCACAGCTGGAACGTGGCAAAAGCCAGCCCAGCGTGGCTGACCTGAACAAGCTGGCCAGCGTACTGGCCGTCCCCTACAGCGTGTTCTTCAGCCAGGCCCCCCGGCACGAACGCGGGCTGGTGGTGCGTCAGGCACATCGACCGGTCTTGCACTACGCCGAGGGCGTCAGCGATGCCCTGCTGTCCCCCGGCTTTGGCAGCGGCCTGCAACTGATACTCACCCGTTTTGCCCCCGGTGCCAGTTCCGGCCAGCAAAGCCTCAGTCATGGCGGCGATCAGGGCGGCATGGTGCTGTGTGGCGAACTGGAATTATGGGTGGACCAACAATGCCATCAGCTGCAAGCCGGCGACAGCTTCAGCTTCCACAGCAGCCGGCCACACCGCTATCGCAACCCCGGCACCGTCGAAACCCAGGTGATGTGGGCTTATACCGCCAGTCACTGAGCCCCGCCCGCGCCACCACACAGGAGACGCCATGTTTGAATCCAGCGCACATTACCCACCCAGCTGGTATGCCGCCAGCAGCCAGGCCGAACAAGTCGACCGCCCTCCGCTGTGCCAGGATCTGGATGTCGACGTACTGGTGGTGGGAGCCGGTTATACCGGCCTGTACACCGCGCACAATCTGGCCGATGCCGGGGTGAATGTGGCGGTGATCGAGGCCAGCCGCGTGGGCTGGGCGGCAAGCGGACGCAATGGCGGCCAGCTCATTCTGGGCTTTTCCTGCGACATGCCGCCCATCGAAGCGGCGCTGGGGCTGGAAACCGCACGGGAAATCTGGCAATTGCTGCGCGGCGCCGCTGCCGACATCCGGCACAAGATCAGCCATCACCACATCGACTGCGAGCTGGCCGAAGGGCATTTGTGGACCTCGGTGCTGTGGCAGCGCATCCGCCTGCTGTCGGAATGGCAGGAACACGCCGCCCGCCATTACGACTATCAGGCGCTGCAGTTCGTCCCGCGCAAGGACCTGCCGCAGCATGTCGGCTCGGAGCGCTATGTGGCCGGCCTCATCGACCGCGAAGGCGGCCATTTTCACCCGCTCAAATACATCCTGGGGCTGGCCCGTGCCGCAGAAGAAAAGGGCGTGGCCATCTTCGAACAGACCCGCGCCCTGTCCTACACCAGCAGGGCCAATGGCTGCGAGGTACAAACGGCACAGGGCAAGATCCGCTGCCGCAAGCTGGTACTGGCCACCAATGCCTATATCGACCAGCTGGACCCGGCGCTGGAACGCAGGATCATGCCGGTCGGCACCTATATGATTGCCACCGAACCCTTGCCGGAAGAGGTCACGCGGCAACTGCTGCCCAGCAATATGGCGGTGTCGGACAACCAGTTCATTCTGGATTACTTCCGCCTGACGGCCGACCGCAGCCTGCTGTTCGGCGGCAAATGCACCTATTCCGGCCGCACCCCGGCCAATCTCACCGCCAGCATGCGCGCGGACCTGCTGCGGGTATTTCCGCAGCTGGCCCCCTATCGCATCACCCACACCTGGGGCGGCCATATCGACATCACCGTGCCGCGCACGCCGGACTTCGGCTGCCGGGGCGATGTCTACTGGGCACAAGGCTTCTCCGGCCACGGCGTGGTGCCCACCTGTGCGGCGGGCCGGGTACTGGCCGATGCCATTCTCGGCGACAGCCACCTGCTGCAGCAGTTCATGCGCCTGTCCAACCCCGACTTCCCCGGCGGCAAGCTGCTGCGCGTGCCGCTGCAGGCGGCCGGCATGTTCTATTACCGCCTGCGCGACTACGCCATCCCCGGCCTGAGCTACTAAGCTCTGCTGGCGCCAGTCACACCGGTGCAGGGCTAGTGTGAGCGGCGGCACGCCGCATCAGCACAGCACGAACAGATTGCCAGCCCATGCAAGCCCCGCCCTGTCCAGAAACAGGACGGGGCTGTCACCTCTTGCGCCCGCTTCCCTGACCGCTAGCCAAGCCGGTCGGCACCACCAGTTACAAATCAGCCCTTGGACAAGCAGGCATTCCCGTCTGCCATAGCCCCACCTTCTCCAGCAAGCCCGCCGCACCTGGTGGCAAGCCTCGTATTAATCCGAGCCAGGCCAACAATTCCCCAGTCGACGACCCGGTTTTTGCCTCAATCCATTCAGCATTTTCAGATAAAGACAAATGGCTATTGCTTGCAAAATTTTTATGCAATAGGGTTTTGAAAAGAAAAATTTATTTTTTATCAAAGACTTACAAATAGTCAGCATAAGCAGCTTAAGCGGAATGTCCTGAACCTTGCTGTACATCACTGGAGAAACACACCATGGCTGAGAGTTTTCAGAAAGAAGTCCCCCCCGCCCGCGTCAATATCACGCTGGACCTGCATACCGGCGGTGCCCAGAAAAAAATGGAACTCCCGCTGAAGCTGCTGGTACTGGGCGACTTCAGCCAGCGCGACGATGGCACTGCGCTAAGCGACAAAACCAAACACTCCATCAATAAGAACAACTTTGATGCAGTGCTGGCCGATTACCAGCCTGCCTTGCAGCTCAGTGTGGACAACACCCTGGCCGCCGATGGTTCCGAGCTGCCAGTCAAGCTGAGTTTCAGCGCCATGAAGGATTTTCACCCCGAGCAGGTGGTACGGCAGATCCCCGAGCTGCGTGCCCTGCTGGCCATGCGCAATCTGCTGCGCGACCTCAAATCCAATCTGCTCGACAACGCTGCCTTCCGTCGTGAGCTGGAAAAAATCCTCAAGGACGAAAAGCTGTCGCGCAGCCTGCGCGCAGAGCTGGAACACATTGCCCCGCTAGACACCCCGCAAGTCTGACTACCAAGGAAAACATCATGGAAATTAGCCCTCAGGAAAACAGCAGCACCGTGCTGGAACATGACACGGAACAGGACAGCGGCGTGTATAGCGCCTTGTGCACACGCATCAAACTCAGTCCGGTCAGCCATGCCCCGGCTTTTGAAGTGTTCCAGAACCAGGATGCCCTGTCCGAATCCTCCATCGACGAACGCATTGCCGTCGCCGTCAATGTATTCCTGAAAATGGTGCAGGAATCAGCCATGAAAGTGGAGCGGCTGGACAAAAGCCTGCTGGACTATCATATCGACCGCATCGATGCCCAGATCAGCCGCCAACTGGATGCCGTGCTGCATCACCCGGATTTCCAGCGCACCGAATCGGCCTGGCGCGGACTGAAATTCCTGGTGGACCGTACCGATTTCCGCAAGAACGTCAAAATTGAAATCCTGGACGTCTCCAAAGACGCCTTGCGCCAGGATTTCGAAGACAGCCCGGAAGTCATCCAGAGCGGCCTGTACCGCCACACCTATATCCAGGAATACGATACCCCGGGCGGCGAGCCCATCGGCGCCATCATTGCCGATTACGAATTCGACCGCGGCCCGCAGGACATCGCCCTGCTGCGCAATGTCTCCAAAGTATCAGCCGCCGCCCACATGCCCTTCATTGCCTCGGTCGGTGCCGCCTTCTTCGGCAAGGACAGCATGGAAGAAGTGGCGGCCATCCAGGATGTGACCAATTACTTTGACCGTGCCGAATACATCAAGTGGAAAAGCTTCCGCGACACCGACGATGCCCGCTATGTCGGCCTCACCCTGCCGCGCTTCCTGGCACGCTTGCCTTACGGCCAGGACACTGTCCCGGTGCGCAGCTTCAATTACAGCGAACAGGTAAAAGGCCCCGACCACCAGCGCTATCTGTGGGCCAACGCAGCGTTTGCCTTTGCCGCCAATATGGTGCGCAGCTTCATCCACAATGGCTGGTGCGTGCAGATTCGCGGCCCGCAAGCCGGCGGCCTGGTGGAAGATCTGCCCATCCACCTGTACGACCTGGGTACCGGCAACCAGATCAAGATCCCCACCGAAGTGCTGATTCCGGAAACACGCGAGTTCGAATTCGCCAATCTCGGCTTTTCACCACTGTCCTTCTACAAGAACCGCGACTACGCCTGCTTCTTCTCGGCCAACTCGGCACAAAAGCCGGTGCTGTATGAAACACGGGAAGCCACCGCCAATAGCCGCATCAATGCCCGCCTGCCCTACATCTTCCTGCTGTCGCGCATCGCCCACTACCTGAAGCTGATCCAGCGGGAAAACATCGGCACCACCAAGGACAGGCGCGTGCTGGAGCTGGAGCTCAACAGCTGGGTCAAGAACCTGGTCACCGAAATGACCGACCCCGGCGATGAACTGCAAGCCTCCCACCCGCTACGGGAGGCCAGAGTCGTGGTGGAGGACATCGAGGACAACCCCGGTTTCTTCAAGATCAAGCTGTTCATCGTGCCGCACTTCCAGGTCGAGGGCATGGATATCAGCCTGTCGCTGGTATCGCAAATGCCCAAGGCCAAGAGCTAGGGCCAAGCGCTGAGATCAAGCGGCTTGCCCATCTGCTCCCGGATGGGCAAGCCGCCCGAAAGTCAGCGCAGGCAGTCACGCACAGACCACTACAGGAACACCACAGCCCATGAAACCGGACTGGCTCAATCGATTGATCGGACAGGACAACACCAGCCTGGCAGAGCAGCCCTTTGCTGAACCGCTGCAAGCCTGCCAACCCGAGCATCCTTGCGGAGAGGATGTCGGCAACAATGAGCTGTTTTTGCAGGTCAAGGAAAACCTGGCCTTGCTCTCCGGCCTCGATAGCATCGCCCTGGAGCGGGACTGTCTAGTCTTGTTACAGCAAGGCAAGGATTTACGCCCTGCGGTGTATCTGGTGTATGCCTGGATCCGCCAGCAAGGCTGGCAGGGCTTGCTGCAGGGGCTGCAATTCCTGGAAGCGCTCATCCGGCTGTATGGCAACAAACTGCATCCGCGCCGCAACGAAACCCGTCACGCCACCCTGGCCTGGCTTGGCAGCAGCAAGGTACTGGACTGGCTGGATGCCCAAGGAAGCCCCCCTGCACCACTCAAACCAGCTCTGCGTCAGCAACTGCAGGCCGTGCTGGAGGCATGGGCAGGGCATGACGCCAGACTGCAAACAGCCTGGTCTGCCTTGCAGGCCCGACTGCAGCAGGAGGATGCGCAGGAAAGTGTCGCCAGAGACGCCGCCATGCCCGACGGCCTGCTCCAGCACACCCCTTATCAGGATCAATCGATTCGTTCCAGCCAGATGCTGATGGATAGTCTGCGCGCCATGTGCAGCTATCTGCGCCAACAACCTCATGGCGCCTTCGCCGCCTTTCGCCTGGCGCGGGTGGTGCGCTGGGATAGCGTACTGCACCCCCCGCCACACAACGGTCAGCTGCTGACCAGGCTGGCCGGACCACGCCCGGAATTACGCCAGCAGCTCAAGCGCCTGCTGCTGCAAAAACAATGGCACGGCCTGCTGGAAAAAATCGATGCCGCCTTTCTGGAGTCAGCCAATCACTTCTGGCTGGACTTGCAGTATATGGCCTGGCAAGCACTCGGCCAGCTGGGGCAGGACTATCAACAATGGCGTGACATTGCCCTGAGCGATATTGCCCTGATGCGGCACCGCCTACCGGATATCGAGCAGCTGCGCTTTGCCGATGGCAGCTCCTTTGCCGACGACACCACGCTGGAATGGCTGGCCAGCCATGCAGTCGTGCATGACATCAGCGCCGGAGAGGCCATTACACCGACCTATGCCAACGCGGGCAGCGACCCGTCCTTGCAAGACATCAGCCAGGAAGCCCGGTTGCTGGCAGAACAGCAAGGGCTGGAAACCGCACTGGCCTGGCTGCAAACCCTGCCGCAGCCACGCGGCATGCGTGGTCAGACCGAACGCCTGCTGCTGACAGCCCGGCTGGCGGAAGCCAACGGCAGGGCAGACATTGCGCTGGGGATTGCCAGCGGACTGGAAAGCCAGGTATGCAGCCCTGCCATCTGCCAGTGGGACCCGGAACTGGCCTTTGAAGTCAAGCTCACCTACCAGCAATTGCTGCGCAGCCGCGGCCGGAAAGAAAACGACAAACAGCAGCTGAATCTGCAGTTACAGCGTTTACAGCAGGAACTCAGCCTGCTCAACCCCTTGCGTAGCGCGCTTTTACCGAGCTACTGAAGCTGAGCCACTGCCGATGGATGACCAAACCCTGCATTACTTCGAAGCCGAAATGCGCTATCTGCGCGACGCGGGCAAGGAATTTGCCCAAGCCCATCCCGACCGCGCCGCGCAGCTCAACCTTGACCGGGTCGGCGATCTGGACCCGATGGTCGAGCGTCTGCTGGAAGGCTTTGCCTTTCTGATGGGCAAATTGCAGCAAAAACTGGATGACGATCTGCCAGAGCTGACCGAAAACCTGGTCAGTCTGCTGTGGCCACATTATTTGCGCATGATACCGTCACTGACCGTCATGTCGTTTCAGCCTGCCACAGGGGTGCTGCAACAGGCAGAGCATCTGGCCAGCGGCACCGCGGTGCAAAGCGATCCGGTCGGCACGGCAGGCATCCGCTGCCACTACCGCACTACCCGGCCATTGCAATTGCTCCCGCTGCAGCTGCAGCGGGCACAGCTGGAAGAGCAGGACGATGGCCGCCAGCTGATCCGCCTGGGTTTCCTGCTGGAAGCACAGGCCAATCGCGAAAGTCTGGACCTGTCCCGGCTGCCCTTGTTTCTCAATGCCGATGCGCCGGTTGCCTTTGCCCTGCTGCACGCACTGACCCGGCCGCAGGTCCGGCTGACACTCAAGCCCAGCGGGCAAGAAACCGTGATTGCCACCGACCTGAGCCTGCGGCAAACCGGCTTCGACCCGGATGACGCGCTGTGGCCCAGACCGGCCACTGCGCATGGCGGTTATCCCTTGCTGATGGAATACTTTGCCTTCCGGGAAAAATTCCTCTTTATCGAACTGCAAGGCATCCAGACCAGCCAATTGCCGACAGACGGCCGGTTCGACATCGAAATCAGTCTCGGCAGCAGCTTTCCTCCCGGACTGCCCTTCGACCAGCGCGCCTTTCAACTGAACTGCGTCCCGGCCATCAATCTGTTCGAAGTGGAAACCGAGCCGATTCATGTCGACCACCTCTCCACCGAATATCGCGTCATCCCCCGGCTACAGGATGCCGCCCATGTCGAAGTCTTCTCCGTGGATAGCGTGCAGGCTTTTGACCACCATACCGGTCAACGCCATGCCTATCTGCCATTCAGCAGTTTTCGCCACCGTGGCGGCATGCTGCGCCACGAAGCGCCCGAGCGCTATTACCACAGCAGCCAGCGTCAAAGCGCCAGCGGACGTTACGACACCTGGCTGATGCTGGGCGGGCACGCCTGGCATCAGCAAAACAGCCTGTTCAGCGAAACCCTGTCGCTGCAGGTCACCGGCACCAACGGCATGCTGCCGCGCAAGGCATTGCGCCAGACGCAGTTGCTGACCCTGCTGCAAGACAATCCCTCGGTCGTGGCGATCTGCAATCTGCTTCCACCCAGCCTGCCCTGCCACCCGCCGCGGGAAGACCGCTTCCAGTGGCGGGTCCTGTCGCATATGGCCAGCAATTACCTGTCCTTGCTGAATACGGAAACCTTGCGCGGCACCCTGGCCTTGTATGACTGGACCCACGACGAACTCAACCGCCGCCGGCTGCAGGCTATTGTCGATGTTTCGCATCAGCTGGTCCGCAAAGTGGAGCGCGGCTGCGTGATGAGCGGCGTTGAAATCACCATCACCCTGGATCAGGCCGGCTTTACCGGAGAGGGAGATCTCTACCTGTTTGCCACCCTGCTGGACCACTTTCTCGCCGGTTATGCCGATCTCAACCTGTTTACCCGTCTGCGCGTTCTGCTCCAGCCAACGGGGCAGATTTTCTGCGGGGAGGACCGTGCATGCAGCCGCCCTCCCCTCTGATACAGAGCCTGCTGGAACAGGCATGCCGCTTCAATTTTTATCGCTTCTGCGAACTGGTGGAACTGGCCCGGCCCGATGCCGCGCGGTTTGCCAGCCACGACAGCATCGCAGCCGACCCCATCCGCTTCCGGTCGCGTCCGGGTTTCGGTTTTCCCACGGCGGAACTGGCCTATCAGCCGGAGGACATGAGCGATGCAGGGCCAGCGGCTCCCGCCGTGCAGACCCGTTTCCTCGGGCTTACCGGCGTGGATGGCATCCTGCCCCTGCATATCGGCAATGACCTCGTCACCCGCAGGGAAGGACACGAGGTCCTGGCAGACTTTCTTGATCTGTTCCATCACCGCATCGTCACCCGCTATTACGCCATCTGGCGCAAATATCACTACCCGGTCGGCTTCCAGCCCGGAGGACAAGACCGGATATCCAGGGCCTTGCTTGGCCTGACAGGCCGCGCCATTCCCGGCACTGCGCCTGCACTCAGCCCGGCACGCTGGCTGGCACTGCTCGGGCCGATGAGCCAGCGCAGCCGTACCGCCGATGGCCTGCGCGCAGCGGTGCTGCATGTGCTGCCGGACAGTAGGCCCGAGATCAACTGTTTTTACCCGCGCATGGTCCCGCTCCCCGCCAGTCGGCTAGGCCGGGACAGCCGGATGGCAGCGGGCAGCCTGGTGCTGGGACGACGCCTGCTTGATGTGCAGCGCACCGTCAAACTGATCTTGCATCTGCAAGACAGCAGTCAGCTCGGCCCGCTGCAGCAAGGCCAGCCAAGCCATGCCGAGCTGTGCACCATCCTGCGCGGCTATCTGGGCCTGCGCTGGGACCTGGCCTTGTTTGCCAGCCTGCCCCGTCATGCATGGCCACCTTCGCGGCTATCACGCCATGGTGCCAGGCTTGGCCGCGATGCCCATCTGAAGCCTGCCTTGCTGGCAGCCCAGTCCAGAGACCCGCTGATTCCGCTAGGCAGGCTACATGCCTAGCCCGATTCCGCTCAAACAGGAGAACCCCCCCATGCGCCACGCCCTGCGCATCATGCTGTTGCTGCTGGTCCTCGGCCTTGCCGGCTGCGGTGCCTGGCAATACGTCAAGGACGGAAGCAAAGCCCTGACCGAGGCAGTGTTTTATCCGCGCATCAAGACCGTAAAACTGGATGTGACCGCCAGGGCCGCATTGAACCCGGATGAACAGGGGCGCTCCTTGTCGGTGGTGGTGCGCGTCTATCAGCTGCGGGATGGCAAGGCATTCCGCGCCGCCAGCTACGAACAGATACTCGGCGACGACAAGAAAATACTGGGTGATGAGCTGCTGGCACGCCACGACTTTGTGCTGACACCGGACAGCAGCTACAGCCTCGACCAGCCGCTGGACGAAAACGCCGGGCAGATCGCGGTCGTCGCACTGTTTCGCCAGAACGGACCACAAACCATCTGGCGCATCGGCTTGCCCATCAGCGTGCTGGACAATGACACCCCGGCCAAATTGGAAGTCAAGGATAGCCAGATCCTTATCAGCCAGTTGCCACACCCGCTTCCCCAGCCAGCAGCGGCAGTCCCGCAAACACCAGCCAGCCCGCCACCCCAGCCCGCAAGCGCAGCCGCGGCCAGCAAAGCAAAGGGGAAATGATCATGCGCCACCGGCAAAGCGGCCCCTCCCTCTACGAGAAACTGTTAGGCAACTTCCAGGATGGCAGCACGGTATACGACTGGGACGATGCCACCCAGCTGCTGCTCAGCGTGATGGACAACATCCGGGTGATTCTCAACAGCCGGCAAGGTGCGCTCAAGCATCTGCCTGACTACGGCCTGCCTGATCTGTCACTGATCTACCGCCACCTGCCTGCCAGCGCGCATCAATTGCGTCAGAGCATCGCCAGCACGCTGCTGAAATACGAACCGCGGCTGCACAGCATCGATATCCAGCTGCTGGAAGCCCAGCACAGCGATGTACTGGGTTATGAGCTGGTCTGCCATCTGAAACAGGCCGGACTGGTGCGCTTTGGCAGCTACTTCAGCCCGGACCAGGCCGTGCGCCTGCGGCTACTGACGGCGCCAGCGCAGCCATCTGCGGACCCACCGCTAGCGCGGAGCCCACAGGCTTACTCCACCGTACCTTGATTCCCGAACCGTTTAGCCATGGCTGATCGCCGTAGCGACCATGCATTCAGGCCATCATTTTTGAAGGATATTCAGTTTGCGCATTCACAAACCACTCTGGCACGAAGGCATCCTGCTCCTGCCACAGCTGTTTCAACAACAAGAAGCCATGCAAGCCGCCCAGCGCCAACAGCTGGCCGAACTGGCCAGCCCCTTTCCCTGGGGGTTGTCCGCCATCCTGCTGGATGAACACGCGCTGGATCAGGGACAGGTCAGGCTGGATAGCCTGGCGGGCATTTTTCCCGATGGCAGCGCCTTCGACCAGCGACTGAGCGGCCACCTGCCTGCGCCACGCCATCTGGATGAGCTGCCCGCCACAGTGGACAGCGTCACCGTCTGGCTGGCGCTGCCAGCGCTCAACCCCATGGGAAACAATCTGCATCAGGGCAGCGTCGGGCCTGCTGACATACCTCGGCGGTATCAGCAGAGCTTTGCCCGCGTGGCCGACCACATGGGAGAACAGGAAGACGAGCTGGCCGTCGAGCAGCTCAATCTGCTGTTGAAGTTTGATGGCGAATCACTGGATGGCATGAGCAAGCTGCCCCTGGCCCGACTGCAGCGCAATGCACAAAACCGCTTTGCCTGCGACCCGGACTTCATCCCCCCCCTGCTGTGCTGCCATGCCCTGCCTGCACTGCAAAACCGCCTGCAGCAGCTTGGCGAACTACTGCAAGCCAGGCAGGACAGCCTGCAGCAACAGCGCCGCGAGCGCACCCAGCAGGCGGCCGACTACCTGCTCTCCGACATCAGCCTGCTGTGGCTGATGAATACCCTGGGGCAGTGCTGGCCAGAACTGCGCATGCTGTCGCAATTACCCGGCATACACCCTTACCACGCCTATCTGTGCCTGTCGCGACTGGCCGGCATGCTTTGTACCTTTGCCCTGGAACGCCAGTTGAACGATATCCCGGCCTATGACCACCAGCAGCTGGGCCCGGTCTTCGGTCAGCTCGACAGCCTGATCCGCGATCTGCTGGATACCGTCATCCCCACCCCGGTGGTACTGCTCCCCTTGCAACGTGACGGCGCCAATTTGTGGATCGCCCATCTGCAAGACCCCCGTTTGCGCGAAGGTGCCGATTTTTACCTGTCTGTGCACGCCGCCATGCCGCTGCACCTGCTGCAAGAGCAACTGCCCAAGGTCTCCAAGGCCGGGGCACCTGAGGATGTCGCCCGCATCATGTCCTCTGCACTGAACGGCATTCCGCTGCGACCCATGCAACGTCTGCCCACGGCCCTGCCCAGCAGGGTGGACAGCCTGTATTTCGCCCTGGATGCCCAGCACCCGGCCTTTGCCGCCATGCTGGCCGCCCAGTCCTGCGCCTTTTACTTCCCTTCCTCGCTGCCAGAACTGCAACTGGCGCTGTATGCGGTGCCCAGACCATGAAACCAGCCGACATCCTCCACAGCGTACGCGGCCACATGCGCGATGTGGCCCTCATCGTCACCCGGCTGAACGGACACGCCGAGGTGATGGCACCGGACCGGTGGCAAGACCACTGCCTGACCGTGCTGGACGAGCTGGACCAACAGCTGGCCCAAAGCGGAGCACCTGCCAGCGACCGGGCACAGATGATCTACGCCGCCAGCTGCCTGCTGGACGAAACCGCACTGCGCACCCTGCCCGAAGCCCAGCGCCTGCAATGGCAAGCCACGCCCTTGCAGGTACAGCGCTTTGGCACCCTGCAAGGAGGCGAACAAGTGTATGAACAAATCAGCCAGGCACTCGCCACGCCAGCGCCTTCCCTGTGGCTGCTGGCCTGCTGGCAACTGGTGCTGGCACTCGGCTTCCAGGGCAAATACCAGCATCAGGATCCTGCGCAGCGCACCCAACTGATACACAAGCTGGATCAAAGCATCGGGCCGATCGACACCCCCGTGCAAACCGCCCAGCGCAAACGGCGCAGCCTGCACTGGCGCAGCTTCTCCCCCTGGCTATGGGCCCTGCTGTCCTGCTCCCTGGCCCTTATCGTCTACTTCCTGCTGCAAAGCTGGCTGCACCATGCAGTCAGCCAGCTCGGCAGCTAAGGAATCAACATGCCACGCATACTCTGGCACGGGCTGTTTCCCCCCATGGTGCTGACACTCGGACTCCTGCTGATCTGGCGTTCATTACCGCTGACTACGCTCAGTGCCGCCCTGCTCAGCCTGCCCTGGCTGCTCCTCATGCTGCTGTGGTGGCAACGCGGATTGCGGCAGGCCAACACCGGTACAGACCGCACCATCGATGTCGTGCTGGTGGGGGGACCAGCCGCCTCCGACCTGATGCAAGGCCATGCCAGCCGCGAGGGCCTGCACCAACGGTGGCTATGGCTGGCAGATCCCGAGCAGCTGGCCGGCTGGCAAGCCGGACACTACCGCGTCTGTGGCCTGCTGCTGGTCGTCAATGCCGATCAGCCGCTGGCCGCTGCCACCGACCCGGCACTATCAGCTTGGCAACGTGCCTGGCAACACGCACAGCAGCAACTGGGCCACCCCCTGCCGGCGGCCTTGCTGGTCATCGCGGCCTTCCCGGCCCAGGCCGGTAGCTTGCAGCCAGCCAATCCCGCCATCGCCCCGGCCACAGACTATCCGGCCGCGCAACAGGCCATCGCCCAGCAAGGCCGGGCCATGGAAACCGAGACCTGGCACAGCAGCGTAGAGAACCGCCAGCAGGCCGTGCACAACAGCATCGCCCTGCAATGGCTGCTGCAGCATACGGCAGCACAGCTCCTGCCAGCCCTGCTACCACAACAGTCAGCGCGTGGCGGCCCCGCCCTGCATGCCATCGGCTGGATGTGTGCCGGCGAACTGACAGGCGATAGCCCCTGGCAACAGGCTGCCAACCAGGCCAGTCAACTGCGACTGCGCGCGCAGCAGCCGGCGACCCCACCGCAGGCCCTGCCGCTGCCCGAGGCACTGCTCGCCAGTTTCCCGGCCCGGCTAAGCTGCCCACCTTCCCTGCAAGGGCTGGCCTGGCTACTCACCACGGCGGCGCTGTTTTTTACCGCCTTTGCCACCAGCTCTGCCTGGAACAACCACCTGCTCATCCAGCAAAGCGAAGCCAGGCTGCGCGCCTTCCAGATACTCAAGCCCACGCAGGAACCGCTGCGCGGCCGGGCAGCGCAAACCCTGCAAGCCTGGCAAAACCACTTGAACAGTCTTGCCACCGACGGCATACCGCTGCGACTGGATCTCGGGCTGTACCAGGGCCATGCCCTGGCCAGCATCAGCAACGAGGCCCTGCGGCACTACCAGCCCCCCGCCCCCAAACGCGAGGTCGTCCGCCTCGATACCACCGCCCTGTTCGACAGTGGCAAGGCCGTGCTCAAGCCACAAGCCAAACTGGCCTTGCAATCGGTGCTGGTCTGGCTACAGGCCAATCCGGGCAAACGGGTATTGATCGACGGCCATACCGACAACCCCGGCAACGCCGCCAGCAATCTGCAGCTGTCGCTGGCTCGTGCCGAAGCCGTGCGCAGCTGGCTGGTGACCGCCACCACCTTCCCCATTACCCATTTTGCCGTGCAGGGGCTGGGAGACACCCAGCCCCTGGACAGCAATGACGATGCGACCGGCCGCAGCAAAAACCGGCGCGTGGAAATCACCCTGATCGAACCGCCAGGCAAAACGCGCTGACATCAGGGTGTCAACGAAACCGCCCCTGCCCGGTGCAGGTGGACGGACAACACGACCGGGGCCAGCCCCGGCAAGGAGAAACAGTATGGCCATACCCGCGTATTTGTGGATCAAGGATGACGGCGGTGCCGATATCAAGGGCTCGGTCACGGTGCAGGGACGTGAAGGATCGGTAGAAATCCTGGAATTCGACCATAGCGTCTACATTCCCACCGACGGCAATACCGGCAAGCTCACCGGCACCCGCGTGCACACCCCGCTGACCTTCGTCAAGGAGTTCGACGCCTCCTCACCCTATCTGTACAAGGCGGTCACCAGCGGACAAAACCTCAAGGGCATGGAGATCAAGTGGTACCGCATCGACGATGCCGGCGAGGAAAAAGAGTACTTCAACATGAAGCTGGAAAACGTCAAGGTCGTCGCCGTCAAACCCAAGATGCACAACATCAAGGACATCGACAAGGAACGCTACAACCACCTGGAACAAGTGGACGTGCGCTACGAGAAGATTACCTGGGCCTACAAGGACGGCAACATCATCCACTCCGATAGCTGGATAGAAAACCGCTAACCCCCAACCACCGGCAGCTGCCCCCCGGCAGCTGCCGCGACCGCAACCCACCACAGCAAGGACCTGCCATGCCCAACCCCTACCAGCTCGCCTTCCCCGCACGCCTGGGGCTGGACCTGTCCGTGTTCGCCTTTACCCTCGACGAAGCCCTCGACACCCCC
>NZ_QJKC01000007.1 GCF_003202035.1 Aquitalea magnusonii
CCTATCGGTTATTCTGTTTTTTAAAGAGCGGTGCAGGTCGCTGCGTTTCGTTTCCGTCGCTGCGTTGTCTGCTGAGGAGGCGAACTATACCGCCCCGCCCCACCCTCGTCAACACTTTGTGTGAAGAAAAGTGCAGATTTTGCTGAAATCCCGGCCCGCTGCGCGCTAAGTCACTGAGCAGCAATGATTTATGAAATACGGGCTTCATGACTGTTTTGCTGCGGACGCACAGTGGATGGTGTACCGGTGCTCACCTGGGTACTGAAAAAGGTGGCTGGCGGACGCAAAAGTTGGTCTCGACGCTGGCTCAGGCAGCAAAAAGCCCGGCGGGGCCGGGCTTGTTAGCTTCTATATATGATAGGTGATATGACGTGCACTCAACGCTGCTTCAGCTTGGCAAATGCCGCAGCCATCGCCGACTCACCCGCAGGCTGCTGCGCGCGCGAAGGTGACTGCCGGCCACGTTGATCGCCAGCACGACCGGCTTCCGGGCGCGCACCGCGACTGACTGTGCCGACTTCATCGCTCAGGCGCATGGTAAGGGCGATGCGCTTGCGCGCCACGTCCACTTCCAGCACCTTGACCTTGACCACGTCACCGGCCTTCACCACCTTGCGCGGGTCGTCGATGAATTTGCTGGACAGCGCGGAGATGTGCACCAGGCCATCCTGATGTACGCCGATATCAACAAAGGCACCAAAGTTGGCGACATTGGTGACCACACCTTCCAACACCATGCCGGGTTGCAGATGCTTGATGTCCTCGACACCGTCCTGGAAAGTGGCGGTCTTGAACTCCGGTCGCGGGTCGCGTCCCGGCTTGTCCAGTTCCTTCAGGATGTCCATGACGGTGGGCAGGCCGAAGCGCTCATCCGTGTAGTCCGCCGCCTTGACTGATTTGAGCGCCACCGAATCCCCCAGCAGGGACTTCACCTCGCGCCCCAGCCTGGCGACGATTTTTTCTACCACCGGGTAAGCTTCCGGGTGCACCGAGGAAGCATCCAGCGGATTGTCGCCGCCGCTGATGCGCAGGAAGCCAGCAGCCTGCTCGAAGGTCTTTTCGCCCAGCCGCGGGACTTTCAACAGCTGCTTGCGGTTTTTGAAGGCACCATTCTGGTCACGATAGGCCACAATATTGGCTGCCAGCGTACTGTTCAGGCCAGAGATGCGGGTCAGCAGCGGGACGGAGGCGGTATTCACATCCACCCCGACGGCATTCACGCAATCTTCCACCACCGCATCCAGTGCGCGCGCCAATTGGCTTTGGTTGACGTCGTGCTGATACTGGCCCACGCCGATGGATTTCGGGTCGATCTTCACCAGTTCGGCCAGCGGGTCTTGCAGGCGGCGGGCAATGGAGACGGCACCGCGCAGGCTGACGTCCATGTCCGGGAATTCCTTGGCCGCCAGCTC
This sequence comes from Aquitalea magnusonii, assembly GCF_003202035.1. GTDB lineage: Bacteria > Pseudomonadota > Gammaproteobacteria > Burkholderiales > Chromobacteriaceae > Aquitalea > Aquitalea magnusonii. The sequence continues at coordinate 1,413 of NZ_QJKC01000007.1, forward strand.
GGAAGCCGAATACACTGATGCGCCTGCCTCGGACACCACGATTTTGGTCATACCCAATTGCGGGTAGGCCTTGATCAGGTCTTGTGCCAGCTTGTCGGTTTCGCGGCTGGCCGTGCCATTGCCAATGGCAATCAGGTCAACATGATGACGGGTACACAGTGCGCCCAGAATGGCGATGGATTTGTCCCATTCACGGCGTGGTTCGTGCGGGTAGATGGCGGTGGTGTCCAGCACCTTGCCGGTACCATCCACCACGGCCACCTTGACGCCGGTACGCAGACCAGGATCCAGGCCCAGCGTGGCACGTTGCCCGGCCGGCGCCGCCAGCAACAGATCGTGCAGATTGTCGGCGAACACCTTGATGGCTTCGCCATCGGCGGCGTCCTTCAGCCGGCCCATCAGCTCCAGCTCCAGCGACAGGAAAATCTTGGCGCGCCAGCACAGGCGCACACCATCCAGCAGCCATTTGTCGGCGGCACGACCCTTGTCCTGCACGCCAAAGCGCTGCCCGATCAGTAATTCATAGCTGGAACGCTCGGTAATCGGCGTTTCGTCCGGCTGGTATTTGAGCGCAATGCTGAGCACGCCTTCGTTGCGACCGCGCAGCAGCGCCAGCGCACGATGCGAGGGGGTGGAGCGCAGCGGCTCGCGATGGTCGAAGTAGTCGGCAAACTTGGCGCCCTCCTGCTCCTTGCCTGCCACTACGCTGGCGGCCAGTTCGGCCTCATTCCACAGCTTTTCACGCAGGCGTCCCAGCAGCTCGCCATCTTCGGCAAATTGTTCAATCAGGATGGCACGCGCACCATCCAGTGCGGCCTTGGCATCGCCGACTCCTGCCTCGACATTGAGATAAGTGAGTGCCAGTGTTTCCGGGGATTGCGAAGGGTCGGCCAGCAGACTGTCGGCCAATGGCTGCAAGCCGGCTTCGCGGGCGATTTGCGCCTTGGTGCGGCGTTTGGGCTTGTAGGGAAGATACAGGTCTTCCAGCGCGGTCTTGTTGTCGGCAGCGTAGAGCGCAGCCGTCAGCTCGGGGGTGAGCTTGTCCTGCTCGCGGATGCTGGCGAGGATGCTGTCGCGGCGATCATCCAGCTCGCGCAGATAGACCAGTCGCTCGGCCAGGGTGCGCAGCTGGGTATCATCCAGCCCGCCGGTGACTTCCTTGCGGTAACGGGCAATAAAAGGAACGGTGGCACCACCGTCGATCAGTTCGATAGTGGCCGCCACCTGGTTTTCGCGAACGGCAAGTTCAGTGGCCAGACGACTGGCAATGCTTTTCAACATCGGTTTTTATTCTTTCTTGCTGAACAAAAACCGCTACTGTACCGGCATTCGCCCCAAAATCAAGCGGCAACCGGCCTGGCCAGCCAGGCCTGCGCCTCTTCCACGGTATCGAAGTATTCGAGATGGTTGTGCGACAGCAAGCCGGCAATATGCGCAGCCAGTTTGATCCATACATCGCTCACCACCAGCGCAATGCGGCCGAAGTCTTTTTCATGTGCACGCACAAACTTCACTTCTTCCACTGCCATGTCCAGGGTGAAATCGATCAGCTCGGTCAGATCCAGCAGCACATCCGGCTTGCCTTGCTCCGCCACGCGCTTGACCAGGGCATCCTCGAACAGCTTGAAATCCGCCAGCGAGAATTCATTGAACAGCGCCACATCCAGACCATAATCCTGTTCGCGGATAGAAATCATGCTGTATCTCCTAAAGTGTGAGTCCTGCCTGTTATTGTTGATGCCACGCCAATAGCCGCAGCGCGATCATGATTGTATTCTAGCCCCGCGCGGTCAAGATTCTGCTGACAACCATCAAGCTTGCGCATGATTTCGGCATGCATCAGCGTACGGCCGCCAGCAAGCCGGCCCCCACGATCATGCCCATGCCCATCAGTGCATCCGGCCCCAGCGCATCTCCCCACAGCAATACGCCTAACAAGGCAGAGAACACCACGGTAAGGTAGGCGAAACTGGCCACCAGGTATTTGCGGCCTTCCTTGTAAGCCATGGTCATCGCCAGCTGCCCCAGCATGCCGCACACCCCTACGCCCAGCAGCGCCGCCACATTATCCGGACGAATCGGTGAGAATCCAGGCCCCAGGACCAGCCAGATGGCGCCAAACAGGCTGGCAATGGCAAAAAACCAGAACACCACGCGCCAGGATGGTTCGCCCATCTGCCCCAGTTCCCGCACCTGGAACACAGCAAAACCGGCAGATACGCCAGATAACAGGCCCACCACGCCAGCCAGCCATTGAGCCGAACTGAAAGTAGGCCGCAGCAACAGCACAATACCTAGAAACCCCAGTCCCAGCGCCAGCGCCGCCGGGCGCGACAGCTTGTCCTTGAGCTTGACCACGCAGATCAGCGAGAAAAACAGCGAGGAGGTGTAGTTGAGGGTCACCGCCGTGGATAGCGGCAGATGAGTCAGCGCGTAAAACAGCGCCGACATCGACAGATAACCGACAAAGCTGCGCTTGATATGGCCCAGCCAATGCGGGGTGGCCAAGGACAAGCCGCGCAGGCGGATGCCGAAACCAAGAATGAGCGTGCCGATCAGCGTGCGCCAGAATAGCAGTTCGATGGAGTTGAAATGCTGGGCACCAGCCTTGACGAATACTCCCATCAAGGCAAAGAAGACGGCGGCAATCACCATCCAGCCGGCACCCAGCTGGCCGCGCCGCAGCCGCAGCAACAGTTCAGCCGGCATCAGCAGCTCCGGCGGCAGATTGGACAAGATGGCAGGACATCATGGTTTGTGCAGGAAAGTGGCCGACAGGCAGATTGTTTCCAGCTGCCGGCGGTAGGTTTTGAATTCGGATGCATTGGCAGCACAGCGGGCCACCAACAGGCGCTTGCCTGGCGTCGGCAGAAACACCTGCAGATTGTGCCGCACAATCCACAAGCGGCCAGAGACAAAGCTGCCCTCGCGGTATTCGGTGACCAGCCGGCCGCTATGCGGATTCAGCCGGGTATAGACAGCCGCTTCGCGGTCCGCCTCGGCCTGGCGGAAGCGGCGCTGCAGCCGCTCGGGCGCATCCGCCTTGCCGGCCTTGCGCTCTTGCAGGGTCACTTCGATGGCGGCGCGTTCGCGCTGGTCGGCCTTGGGCGGCACCACCTTGATCACGCGCACGCCCTCCTGCACCACGCTGCGGACTTTCCAGCCGGCAGGCAGAGTGAAGCTGATCTTGCTGGCCGGATCGACAAAAGCGGCCGCCAGCAACGGGCCGGCCAGCAGGCTCAGCCCGGAGAAGAGAATGTATTTTTGCCAGTGCATTGTCATCAAGACAAAGAAAAAGGCGCGGAAACCCGCGCCTTTGCCATTCTGCACTGAAATACCCGGCTTAGCCAGCCATGGCATCGCCCATCATGCGGCGGTAGAACTCGTGGAAGTGTTGCATGCCTTCCTCGGTGGGGTATTGGTACGGCCCCACTTCGCTCTCGCCACGCAGCCACAGCGCCCGACGGCCCTGGTGCATGCGATAGCAGATTTCGTCGTCTTCCTTGGCGGTTTCGAAGTAAGCGGCCTGCTCGGCTTCGACGAATTCCGGTTCGAAATACACCACATCTTCCGGGTAGTAGAACTCGGTGATGACGGTGCATTTTTCCGGACCGCGCGGGATGACCACGCTGACCACCAGCACATGCGGGTACCACTCCACCATGATGTTGGGGTAGTAGGTCAGCCAGATGGCACCAAACTCCGGTTGCTGGTCGGCAAAGCGGCGGCGCACTTCCTCGTGCCACTTGCCGTAGACGCGCGAACCGGAGCGGGCCAGCTGGTTTTTCACACCAACCGTCTGCACATGGTATTGCGCGCCCCACTCCCATTTCAGTTCCGCGCAATCAACAAAATTGCCCAGGCCCGGATGGAAGGGATCGACGTGGTAATCCTCGGAATAGACTTCAATAAAGGTTTTCCAGTTGAAGTCGTATTCGGTGGTTTGCGTCGAATGGAAAGCGAACTCGGAGAAATCCAGATGCTTGGCCACACCCAGCTGCGCCAGATCGGCAGCAATGTCGCGGCCGGCATCAAACAGCAGGCCGTTCCAGCGTGTCAGCTGCGTCTGATTCAGATTGAGACAGGGTGTTTGCGGGAAATGCGGCGCGCCCAGCAGCTTGCCTTCGGCGTCGTAAGTCCAGCCATGCAGATTGCACACCATGTGGTTGCCATTGCCGCGCCCCTGATAGATCAGGGCCTGACGGTGCCGGCAGACGTTGGAAATCAGCTTGATTTCACCGCCCACATTCTTGAGCATCTTGCCATGGCCCAGCCAGTCGAGCGTGTGATAGTCCCCGTCATTGGGCACCATCAGCTCATGGCCGTAATACAGCGGAGCATTGGCAAACAGTTGTTTTTGCTCCAGCTCGTAGTGAGCGGGATCAAAATAAGTATAGATAGGCAGCTGAGCAGCAGACGCCTGTAGCATCTGCGAAGAAGCCAGATCAGACATTATTCCCACACCTCCGTGGTAGAAGATATAAGACCAGCCGAATCTCGCTAAACGAGTTTACGGAACCATCAAAACAATGAATTAAAACAAAGGCCAAGCCTGTGCTTTGCGAGGGCGGGATTATGCCCCGCCCCGCGAGGGGGGGCAAGCAATTTTTGCCACGGAAAAGCGGGGACAGACTGAAACATTGCCGCTACAAAATGGCATTTTGCAAAATTCAGGACATTTTCATCCAGCGCTGCCATAGGAATCATTGCTTTAGCTCAAATTGTGCGAAGCAACATTAGCAGCTGATGATCGATATGCTATACTGCGCGGGCGAATCCACCGCCACTTGTGACAGGCCGCCAGGCCAGCGCGCAAGGCCAAGCTGGCAAGCACCACGCCGGTCCGCGCTGCAATATGCCCACCTGCATGGCCTGACACGCCGCCAAGGCTTGTCACTACAGCAATGCAGGCGCTTGCTGCGCTGCGCAAGCGAGGAAAACCCCGCATTGCCGCCAGCGTGCCAGCAGCGGATAATCGCCGCCCGGTTAACACCGACCAAAGGAAAGAGAAGAGGAGCCCGTCAACTGCTCCGCACCGTCATCTTGCTGCCACAGTCATAATCCTAATATGGCCGACATGCCGGCTGGCGACAGTTATTTTCCCAACGGACCCCTTTTTAGCCATTTACTACTTCCAGCGCCTATGAAATCAAGCATTCTCGTTATCAACTGCGGCAGTTCCTCGCTGAAATTTGCCCTGATCGACACCGCCAGCAAACAAGCCATCCTGACTGGCCTCGCCGAAAAACTGGGCCTGGAACAAGCCCAGATCAGCTTCAAGCATGCCGGCCAGAAAGATAGCCAGCCGCTGAGCGAAGCCAACCACGCCGCCGCCATGCACGCCATCATCGAACGTCTGCGCGTGCTGGACTTGCTGGATAGCGTCAAGGCGGTAGGCCATCGCGTGGTGCATGGTGGCGAGCACTTCAAGGCTTCCGCAGTCATCGACGACACCGTCATCGCCGAAATCGAGAAATGCGCCAAACTGGCCCCGCTGCATAACCCGGCGCATCTGCTGGGCATCCGCACCGCCATGCAGCAATTCCCCGGCCTGACTCAGGTTGCGGTATTCGACACCGCCTTCCATCAGAGCATGCCGCAGCAGGCTTATCTGTATGCCGTGCCCATGCAGCTGTACCGCGAGCATGGCGTGCGTCGCTATGGCTTCCACGGCACCAGCTACCGCTTTGTCACCGGCGAAGCCGCCAGCCTGCTGGGCAAGCCGCTGGAAGACACCGCCTTTGTCTGCGCCCACCTGGGCAATGGCGCCTCTGCCGCCGCCATCAAGGGTGGCAAGAGCGTGGACACCACCATGGGCCTGACCCCGCTGGAAGGCCTGGTGATGGGTACCCGCTCCGGCGACATCGATCCGGGCATCTTTGGCTATCTGGCCTCCGAGCTGGGCCTGGATGTCAACGGCGTGACCGATCTGCTGAACAAGAAATCCGGCCTGCTGGGCCTGTCCGAACAATCCAGCGACTGCCGCGAACTGGAAGACGCCGCCATGGCCGGCAAGCCGGAAGCCATCCTGGCTCTGGACATCTTCAGCTACCGCCTGGCCAAGCATATTGCCGCGCTGACCGTGGCCCTGGGCCGGCTGGATGGCGTGCTGTTCACCGGTGGCATTGGCGAAAACTCGTCCTACCTGCGCGCCCGCGTCATCAAGCAGCTGGGTTTCCTGGGCCTCAAGCTGGACGAAGCCGCCAACGAACAATGCGTTCGCGGCAAGGCTGGCCGCATCACCACCGCCGACTCCGTGCCGGCCCTGGTGATCAATACCGACGAAGAACTGATGATTGCCCTCGACACCGCCCGGCTGGCCGGCCTGTCGGTCTGAGGCTGCGCTAAGGAAAGAGTCCAAGCATGCATACTTTTTTTCTGGCCCCGACCGGCTTTGATGCCGGGCTGACCTCGGTGGCACTGGGCATGATTCGCGCGCTGGAGCAATCCGGCCTGCGCGTGGGGTTTGTCAAACCCATTGCCCAGGGTGCCGACAGCAGCTCGCCGGAACGCTCCACCCACTTTGCCCGCGCCATCTGCCACCTGAATCCGCCGGAGCCGCTGCCGATGGAGCGGGTGGAACACCTGCTGGCGCAGGGCGAAATCGACCAATTGATGGAAGAAGTGGTGTCGCTCTACCAGCAGGCATCGCACAATGTCGACCTGATGATTGTGGAGGGCCTGGTCCCCGACCAGAAGCAGGTGTTCTCCACCTTCCTCAATACCAAGATCGCCCGTAACCTGCAGGCGCAAACCATTCTGGTCACCGCCGCCGACAAGCTGGCCAGCCACGAAATCGCCGAGCAGCTGGAACTGAGCCTGCAGGCTTTCGGCGCCCAGCCCGGCCATGTCGCCGGCTACATCCTGAATCGCCTGCCCAAGGAACAAAAAGCCCAGCAGCTGGCGATGGAAATCCTGGAAGCGGGCAACCTGCTGCAGAAAAACCGCCTGACCATGATAGGCGCCATTCCCAGCGAGCCGGAGCTGCTGGCCCCGCGCACACTGGACGTGGCCCATTATCTGCAGGCGCGCGTGCTGCACGCCGGCCAGATCAGCCGCCGCCGCGTGCGCAGCATGGCGGTAACCGCCCGCACCGTGCCCAATGTGGTGCATCTGCTGAAACCCGGCGCGCTGATCGTCACCGCCGGTGATCGCGAAGACATCGTGCTGGGCACCTCCATGGCCGCCATGAACGGCGTGCCGCTGGCCGGCCTGCTGCTGACCTGCGACTCGCTGCCCGACCCGCGCATCCAGCAACTGTGCCACCAGGCCTTCACCAGCGGCCTGCCGGTGATGACCACCACGCACAACACCTTTGAAACCGCCAGCTTCCTCAGCAATATGAGCCGCCAGGTACCGGCGGACGATCTGGAACGGATGGAGCGGGTGATCGACTTCGTGGCCGAGCATCTGGACGCCGACAAGCTCAAGCGCAATGTCGGCGCGCCGCGCGAACACCGCATGCCGCCGCCGGCCTTCCGCTATCAGCTGATGGAAAAGGCCCGCCGTGCCGGCAAGCGCATCGTGTTGCCAGAAGGCAATGAGCCGCGTACCGTCAAGGCCGCCGCCATCTGTCAGGAAAAGGGCATTGCCCATTGCGTGCTGATTGGCAACCGCGCCGAGATCGAACAGATTGCCGAAGCCCAGGGCGTCACCCTGCCCGCTTCGATTGAAATCCTCGATCCCAACGAAGTACGCGGCAACTACATCCAGCCCATGGTGGAACTGCGCAAGGGCAAGGGCCTGAACGCACCGATGGCCGAGCAACAGCTGGAAGACAATGTGGTACTGGGCACCATGATGCTGGCCCTGGGCGAAGTGGACGGCCTGGTCTCCGGCGCGGTACACACCACCGCCAACACCATCCGCCCTGCCCTGCAGCTGATCAAGACCGCCCCGGAAGCCAAGCTGGTTTCCAGCGTGTTCTTCATGCTGATGCCGGAACAGGTGCTGGTCTACGGCGACTGTGCGGTCAACCCGGACCCGACCGCGGAAGACCTGGCCGACATCGCCATCCAGTCGGCCGACTCCGCCGCGGCCTTTGGCATTCCGCCGCGCGTGGCGATGATTTCCTACTCCACCGGCAGCTCCGGCAGCGGCTCGGACGTGGAAAAAGTGCGCGAAGCCACCCGCATCGCCAAGGAAAAGCGCCCGGAACTGGAAATCGACGGGCCGATGCAATACGACGCCGCCAGCGTGGAGTCGGTAGGCCGTCAAAAGGCCCCGGACAGCACGGTGGCTGGCCGCGCCACCGTGTTTGTGTTCCCGGACCTCAACACCGGCAACACCACCTACAAGGCAGTACAGCGCTCGGCTGGCGTAGTCAGTGTGGGCCCCATGCTGCAGGGCCTGCGCAAACCGGTGAACGACCTGTCGCGCGGCGCACTGGTGGATGACATCGTCTACACCATCGCCCTGACCGCCATTCAGGCGGACAAGCGCTAAGACCACTCCGGCAGCATCAGCCACCACAAAAGCCCGCCCTCACCGGCGGGCTTTTTTGCGTCCTGCGCCATTGCCGCAACAAGTGGCAATGATCTCAACCGCCTGTTTCAAAACGACTTTGCAAGGCGAATCAAGCAAATTCCTTCTGCCAGCAGCCACAACATGACATCAAACAAGCGGCATTCCAGACCGGATATTGCCGCATTCAAACGGATGTTTTACATTATGACTCGCACTGTTTTAAAAAACAGGCAAATAAAACAAAAGAATACTTACAAATCAAGCTCTACGAGGGAGGACTCACCACATGGCTGCCACCACCATTACCGATTGGTTTATTCCGGAAGACATCCGCCAATCACCCGAACTGGCCATCCCGGCCCGCACCACCGTCGGCGTCGGCCTGCTGGCCGGCGGCATCGCGCCCTTGTTTTCCGTCGAGTATTTCATGCTGGGCCACAGCGCCATGGGCACGGGCATTGCCCTGGGCGGACTGGGCCTGCTGCTGGGCACCCTGCTGCTCAGGCTGACGGGTGCCGTACGCTTTTGTGCCGAATTCATCACCAGCTGCATGTTCGTCATGGTGTGCTGGATGGTGTATGTCAACGGCGGCATCATGTCCACCAGCGTGGTGTGGTTTGCCTCCATCCCGTTTACCGCCATCTTTGTCTCCACCCGCCGCTCGGGCTGGACCTGGATGGCCCTGACCATTCTGGCCATCGCCGTGTTTTACCTGCTGTCCAGCGACCCCGGCGCGCTGCCGACCGTGCCCATCGCCCGCGAGGAGATTCCCAAACTGCAGGCCAAGTCGCTGATCGGCCTGACCATTGTGGTGCTGACGCTGGCCATGGCCTTTGACAAGGCCAAGGTAAAAAGCCTGGAACGGCTGGAGCGGGCGCGGGCCGAATCCGAGCATGCCAGCCGTGCCATGCGCGAGATGATGGAACAGGTGGCGCGTTCGATTCAGGCCGCCTCCAGCGCCAGCCGCGACATTGCCGACAGCACCGGGCTGATGGCGCAGACCATGGCCGAGCAGCGCAGCCGCGCCGAAGACATGATGGTGGTGGCACAGCAGATGGCAGTGGTCACCGGCCAGAACGCCGCCCAATCCAGCAGCGCCACCCGGCTGGCTGCCACCGCCGGCCAGGCCGCCAATAGTGGCGGCGAGGTGATGGACCAGGCCGTTCGCCAGCTGGGTCGGGCCGGCGAGGTGATTTCGCACGCGGCCAGCAAGCTGGAAGACCTGGGCCAGCGCAGTGCCGAGGTCAATGGCATTGTGCAGCTGATCCGTGACATTGCCGACCAGACCAATCTGCTGGCGCTTAATGCCGCCATCGAAGCCGCCCGTGCCGGTGAAATGGGCCGTGGCTTCGCCGTGGTGGCGGATGAGGTACGCAAGCTGGCCGAACGCACCCAGAACGCCACGCTGGATATCGGCAACAAGATCAAGCTGATCGTGGACGGCACCAATCAGGCCATCGTCGCCATGCGCGACGGCAACGACCAGATGCAGGCTGGCCGCAACAATGCGCTGGAAGCCCAGCAGAACCTGCAGGGCATCATCCAGGAAACCCGCCAGCTGGCCGGCCTGCTCGAACAGGTGGCGCAGGCAGAAAACAGCCAGAATCACGGCTTTGCCCAATTTGCCGGCGACATTACCGCCGTGGGCGAATCCACTCGCTCGCTATCCACCGAAACCCGCTCCATCGCCGACGCCATCAAGCGGCTGGACCAGCTGCTGGACGAGCTGGGCCGCTCCTCGCAGGCCCAGTACGCCGGCTAGCCGCCAGCGAACGCCATCCCGCCCAGACCGCCAACTGGCGGTCTTTTGCTTTCAGTCGCCAGCCCGGCCTCTGTTATACTGGCTGCCTTCTGTAAACCAGTGCTCTTTGCCCGATGACCACCCCAGTCCAGCAGCTGTCCCAACTGAAAACCCGCCTTGCCCACTGCCTGATCCGTGATCGCCATGTCTTGCGCCGCAAGCTGAACGATGCCGGCGAGCGGCTGAAAAAAGGCCAGCCTGCCGACAAGCAACTGGCCGACATCAGCCAGCAACTGGAACGCTCGGCCGCCCGTGTCGAGGCCCGCCGCCAGCACATGCCGCGCCCGCAGTTTGACGACGCCCTGCCGGTCAACCAGAAGCTGGACGACATCAAGGCGGCCATTGCCGGGCATCAGGTGGTGATCATCTGCGGCGAAACCGGCTCGGGTAAAACCACGCAGATTCCCAAGATCTGCCTGGAGCTGGGCCGTGGCGTGTACGGGCTGATCGGCCACACCCAGCCGCGCCGGCTGGCCGCGCGCTCGGTAGCCACCCGCATTGCGCAGGAGCTGGGCTCGCAGCTGGGCGAGCATGTCGGTTTCAAGGTGCGCTTTACCGACAAGCTGTCGGACAAGTCCGTCATCAAGCTGATGACCGACGGCATCATGCTGGCGGAAACCCAGACCGACCGTTATCTGGAAGCCTACGACACCATCATCATCGACGAGGCGCACGAACGCAGCCTCAACATCGACTTCCTGCTGGGCTTTCTCAAGCAGCTGCTGCCGCGCCGCCCTGACCTGAAAATCATCATCACCTCGGCCACCATCGACGCCGACCGCTTTGCCCGCCATTTCGATGGCGCACCGGTGATTGAAGTGTCCGGCCGCACCTTCCCGGTGGAGGTACGCTATCGCCCGCTCAAGCAGCGCGACGAGGACGAGCGCGAAATGGAAATGGAAGACGCCATTGTCGATGCTGCCGACGAGCTGTCACGTCAGGGCCCCGGCGACATGCTGGTTTTCCTGCCGGGCGAGCGCGAAATCCGCGAAACGGCGGAAAAGCTGCGCAAATCCGGCATTCGCGGTTATGAAATCCTGCCGCTGTTTGCCCGTCTGTCCAATGAGGATCAGCAGAAAATCTTCAAACCCTCTGGCGGACGGCGCATCGTGCTGGCCACCAATGTGGCGGAAACCTCGCTCACCGTACCGGGCATCAAGTATGTGATCGACACCGGCCTGGCCCGGCTTAACCGCTACAGCCCGCGCGCCAAGGTGGAACTGCTGCAGGTGGAAAAGATTTCGCAGGCAGCCGCCCGCCAGCGCGCCGGTCGTTGCGGCCGGGTCGAGGCCGGCATCTGCGTGCGCCTGTATAGCGAAGAAGACTTCAACGCCCGCCCGGCCTTTACCGACCCGGAAATCATCCGCTCCAACCTGGCGGCAGTCATCCTGCGCATGGCCGCACTGCGGCTGGGTCAGGTGGATGCCTTCCCCTTTCTGGAAGCCCCCAGCAGCCGCCTGATTGCCGACGGCTACCAGGTACTGACCGAACTGGGCGCGGTCACCGACAATAACGAACTCACCGCGGTGGGCAAGGAGCTGGCGCGCATCCCGGTGGACCCGAAGGTGGGCCGGCTGCTGCTGGCCGGCCGCGATTTCGGCTGCATGCGCGAGGTGCTGATCATCGCCTCGGCCCTGTCCATCCAGGACCCGCGCGAACGCCCCTTCGAAGCACGCGAAGCCGCCGAACGCGCCCAGGCGCGCTTTAACGACGAAAAATCCGACTTCCTGTCCTATCTGCATCTATGGGACTTCTTCAGCGAAGCGCTCAAGCACAAGAAATCCAACCGCCTGCTGGTGAATACCTGCCACGAGCATTTCCTGTCCTATCTGCGCCTGCGCGAGTGGCGCGAGCTGCACGGCCAACTGGCGGAAATTGCCAGCGAACTGGGGCTGATCAAGCGTGAAGACGCCCATGCCGATGCCGAACAGCCCGATGCCCAGCTGTCGCAGAAAAAACGCCAGCAACTGGATGCCGTGGCCTACGAAAACCTGCACAAGGCGCTGCTGACCGGCCTGGTGGGCAATATCGGCATGAAGAATCTGGAAGGCGACGACTACATGGGCGCCCGCGGCGTCAGTTTTCATGTCTTCCCCGGCTCCGGCCTGAAAAAGAGCAAGCCCAAGTGGCTGGTGGCGGCCGAGCTGGTGGAAACCACCCGCCTCTATGCCCGCTGCGTGGCCAAGATCGAGCCGGAATGGGTGGAAAAACTGGCCTCCCACCTGGTGAAATACCACTATTTCGAACCGCACTGGGAAAAGAGCCGGGGCGAAGTGGTGGCCAGCGAACGCGTCACCCTGTATGGCCTGACGCTGATACCGCGTCGCGCCGTCAGCTATGGCCGCATTGCGCCCCAGGAAGCACGCGAGCTGTTTATCCGCGGCGCACTGGTCAATATGGATTACGTCAGCAATGCGCCCTTCTTCCAGCGCAACCAGCAGCTGATCCGCGAAGTGGAACAGCTGGAACACAAGGCGCGTCGTCAGGACGTACTGGTGGATGAAGAAGCGCTGTATGCCTTCTATCACGAGCGTATTGGCAGCGAAGTGGTGGATGCCGCCAGCTTTGAAGCCTGGCGCAAGGAAGCGGAAAAAACCGCGCCCAAGCTGCTGCACCTGACGCGCGAAGAATTGATGCGCCATGCCGCCCAGCACGTCACGGAAAACCAGTTCCCGGAATGGCTGGAACTGGAAGACGGCAAGCTGCGGCTGAAATACCGTTTCGAACCCCGCCATCCGCTGGATGGCGTCACCATGGATGTGCCGCTGGCCATTCTCAACCGCCTGCAGCCAGCACAGTTCGAATGGCTGGTACCGGGCATGATTCGCGAAAAACTGCAGCAGCTGATCAAGGGCCTGCCCAAGCAGGTGCGGCGCTGCTGCGTGCCGGTGCCGGATTTCGTCACCCGCTTCCTCAGCAGCAATCCTGACCAACAGCAGCCGATAGCCGGCCAGCTGGCCCATTTCATCCTGCGCGAAACCGGCGGCGTCAAAGTCGACATTGATGCCTTCAAGCAGCAGGAGCTGCCGGAACATCTGCTGTTCAACTTCCGCATCATCGATGACGGCAAGCAGGAAATCGGCCTGGGGCGCGATCTGCTCGCCCTGCAGAAGCAGTTTGGCCAGGCCGCCCAGCTCACCTTCCGCGACAGCAGTGCCGACTTTGAGCGCGACGAAGTCAGCAGCTGGGATTTTGGCGAACTGCCGGAAAGCATCCAGTTTGCCCGCGGCCGCCAGCAGCTTACCGGCTTTCCGGCGCTGACACTGGAACAGGACAAGGTGGCCATCCGCCTGTTCGATACCCAGCCGGAGGCCGAATGCCATCACCGTGCAGGGGTGATCCGCCTGCTGCAATTGCAGCTGAAGGAACAGATGAAGCAGCTGGGCAAGGGCCTGTCCGGCATGACCCAGATCGGCCTCAACCTGCGCAATGTGGCCAATGTGGAACAATTGCTGGCCGATGCCATTGCCTGCATCTGTGACCGCGCCTTTATCGGCGAGGACCCGTTGCCACGCAACGAAAAAGCCTTCAACGAGCAGAAAACCCGCGCCCGTACCCGCCTGCCGGCGGTGATCCAGGCGGTCACCCAGTATCTGAGTCAGGTTGGCAGCGAGTACATGCCGCTCTATAACAAGATACAGAAGCATCGTCTGGGGCCAGAGCTGCAACAGCAGCTGGGCAAGCTGGTTTACCCCGGCTTCCTCTACGACACGCCCTGGTCGCAGCTGCCCCACCTCACCCGTTACATGCGCGCCATGAGCCTGCGCATGGACAAGCAGCCGGCCAATCCGCAACGCGATGGCCAGCGCGCAGCCGAGATACGCGAACTGTGGAACAAATGGGAAGCACGCATGGCCAGCGAGCGGGAGGCCGGCGAACCCTCGCCGGCGCTAAGGGATTTCCGCTGGCAACTGGAAGAACTGCGCGTCAGCCTGTTTGCACAGGAATTGAAGACGCCCTATCCTGTATCAGTGAAACGCTTGCAAAAAGCCTGGCAAGACCTGCCAAAACAATGATGATGATCAATCATTGCTGGCGAAAATGGCTGGCATATGCGATGACGAAAACATAGAATGCTAGGCCAATCCGAAACAATGCACCATGTCCGACAATAATCTTTCCGACAAGCCCAAATCGAGCGCCATTTCCATCGGCAAGGAATTGCCGATGGATGTCTACGCCAAGAACGGCATTCTGCTGCTCAAGCGTGGTCATTATGTGCTGTCGCCGGACATGAAGCATCGACTGATCAAGCTGGGCTTCACCGAGCAGCCCATCGAGGTGAAGCCGGCGGAAAAGACCCCGGACACCTATCGCAAAGGTCAGTCGCTATTCGAGGAAATCGTTTTCCTGCAGCAAAGAGTGCGCAATATGCTGCAGCACGCACTGACCCAGCCCGATCTGGAACAGCGCGTGCGCGCCATCGCCCAGACCATCGTCGCGCTGAGCGAACGCCACCCGGACGGCCTGCTGGCCTCCATGCTGTTGCTGCCCTTCCAGGAATACGGCGTGGCGCACTCCTTGCACACCACGGCCCTGCTGGCGCTGATCACCCGCCAGATGAAGCTGCCACCCGGCCACCGCGAAGTGCTGCTGTGCGCCGCGCTCACCATGAATGTCTCGCAGATCGAGCTGCAGAATGAATTGTTCAGCCACGAAGGGGAGCTGACGCCCCAGCACCATAGCGCCATCAAGGAACACCCCCTGCTCAGCTCGGCCATCCTGCGTGAAGCCGGCATCGAAAACGAGCTGTGGCACGCGCTGGTGCAGACCCACCATGAAAACTGGCAGGGAACCGGCTATCCCTTCGGCTTGGATCGCAAGCAGATCCTGCCGCCGGCGCATTTGCTGCATCTGGCCGACATCACCTGCGCCAAGCTGGCACCTCGCCGCTATCGCAGCGCACAGCTGCCCGCCACGGCGCTGGGCCAGCTGTTCCAGCGCAAGGATGTGGATTTTGATGCAGCCTTCACCACCATGCTGATCCGCGAACTGGGCATTTATCCGCCAGGCAGCTTTGTCAAACTGGTCAATGATGAAATTGCCGTGGTGCTGGCGCGTCGCGACAAGCCGAGCGAACCGCAGGTGGCGGCGCTGCGCAAGGCGGACGGCCCGGCCTATGCCGAAGTATTGCTACGCGAAACCAGCAACCCGCAATACAAGATTGCCGGCCCCTGCGCATCCAGCCTGGCCGGCGTACGCATCTCCTTTCTCGCCAGCTTGTGGAAGGTCTGAGCCGGCGGCACTGCCGGTATAAAGCCAAGCACCAGACAGTCCATCGGCTTATAATTGCGGCTGCTGCGCCACCTTGCTGACGCAGCGCCCGCAACCCACGCCGACAGCATCGCCGCATGAACACCCGCAACAAGACGCAACTGCATGACAAGGTAGTGCCCGAACAGATTCTCATGGGCAAGGAACTGCCGCTGGATGTTTATGCCAAGAACGGCCTGTTGCTGCTGAGCAAGGGGCATTTCGTGCTGAGCGACCGTCAGCGTGAAAAGCTGCTGGAAATGGGCTATGCGGTAAACGGCAACAAGCTGGATGCCGTCAGCCTGCCCGAAGCCGACCCGATGATGGTGCGCGAGAGCGTGCTGCACGAGATGGCCTTTCTGCAACAACGTACCCGCACCCTGCTCAACTATGCCCTGCAACTGGAAGACTTCCCGCGCAAGGTCAACCTGCTGGTGCGCGATATCGTCAGCCTGAGCGAACAACACCCCGATGGCGTGATTGCCAGCCTGCTGCTGGTGCCATTCAACGAGTACGGCCCGGCCCATGCCCTGCATACCACCGCCCTGCTGGCCCTGCTCTGCCGCCGCATTCCGCACTTGAGCAATGCGCAGCGCAATACCGTGCTGGCCGCAGCGCTCACCATGAACATGTCGATCTGCCAGCTGCAGAACACCCTGTATCACCAGCAGGAAGCACTGACACCCCAGCAGGAAGAAGAAATCGCCGGCCACCCCTTGATGAGCTCGGCCATTCTGCGCGAGGCCGGTGTCACCGACGAGCTGTGGCACTGGCTGGTGCAGACCCATCATGAGTCCTGGCTGGGCAATGGCTATCCCTATGGTCTGGCCCGTGGCGAAATCGAATCACTGGCCCACATCCTGCACATGGCCGACATCACCTGCGCCAAGCTGACCCCGCGCAGTTATCGCGCCGGCATGGTGCCGGCGGCCGCACTGGGACATTTGTTCCAGCGCAAGGACACCGAATTCGACCCGGCCTACACCACCTTGCTGATCAAGGAACTGGGCATTTACCCGCCCGGCAGCTTTGTCAAACTGGCCAATGATGAAATCGGCGTGGTACTGGCACGCCGCGAAAAGGCCAGCGAGCCGCAAGTGGCCGCCATCCGCCATGGCGATGGTCCGGCCTATATCGATGCGCTGATTCGTGACACCAGTCTGCCGGCCCACAAGGTAGTCTCGCCTTGCCCCGCCGCCATGGCCGGCGTACGCGCCTCGCACCTGGCGCGGCTGTGGCGTACCCAGGCCAGCTGAGACCAAACCGCACACCAATAAACAAGCCGGCGTTAACGCCGGCTTGTTGCCTGCCCCTGCGCTGCTTTGACCGCTGACCGCTAGCTGGCCTCGCCCACGGCAGGACCCTGCAAAACGTTCTGCGGCATGCCCAGTGCCATCACCCTTTGCTGTCGTGCAGCAAAAGCCGGGCTGCGTATTTCCTGCTGCCAGCTGGCGGTTTCACCAGCACCCGCCATGCGCTGCAACCGTTCCGCCAGCTTGGGTTGCGGCGGTGGCTGCAGGCCGGCCAGCACTTCTTCCGCACGCTCCGGCTGATTGCACACCAATACCATGTCGCAGCCGGCCTCCAGTGCCGCCTCGGCCCGCTCGACAAACCCACCTGCGCCAGCCGCGCCTTCCATCCCCAGATCATCCGAGAAGATGACGCCATCAAAGCCCAGCTGGCCGCGCAGGATGTCCTGCAGCCACACCGGGGAAAAACCGGCCGGGCGGCTATCCACCGCCGGATACACCACATGGGCCGGCATCACCGAACCCATGCCAGCCGCAGCCAGGCGGGCAAACGGAATCAAATCGTCGGCTTCCAGCTGGGCCAGGCTGCGGTCGTCTTGTGGCATCACGAAATGACTGTCACCAGCAACAAAGCCGTGACCGGGGAAGTGCTTGCCGCAGGTGGCCATGCCGCCCTGCCGCAAGCCGCGCTGCAGCGCCAGTGCCAGTTCGCTGACAATCTGCGGATCACGGTGGAAGGCGCGGTTGCCGATGACGGCGCAGCGGCCCCAGTCCAGATCCAGCACCGGGGTGAAGGACAAGTCGATGCCACAGGCGCGCAATTCCGCCGCCAGCACCACGCCCACATCCTCGGCGGCGGCGCGCGCGGCCACCTCATCCTGCTGCCACAGCTCACCCAGCACACTCATCGGTGGCAAGCGGGTGAAACCTTCCAGAAAACGCTGGACCCGGCCGCCCTCGTGATCGACGGCGATCAGCAGCGCGGGATGGCGCAGGCTGCGGATTTCGGCAGTCAATGCCTTGAGCTGTTCGATATTCTGGAAATTGCGGCGAAACAGGATGACACCGCCTACCAGCGGATGCGACAGACGGGTGCGCTCTGCTGCGCTCAGGCTGAAACCGGCTACATCCACCATGACCGGACCACGTTGCAGCGACAAGGCTTGCATGGCTGATACTCCAAACAGTGCGAGGGCCGGGCGGCCCTCAGGATTGATTCTCAGGCAAGGATAGACCGGGACTCATCCCGCTCCAATACCACAAAGGCCAGGGCGTGTTCGCGCTCGTCGCTAATGGAAACATGGCTGCGTCCCACCCCGCGCTGCACCAGGAAGTCCTGCAACTCCGCGCCAAACTCCAGCATGGGCTTGCCCTGTGCATCGTGGCTGACGACAATGGCCGTCAGCAGTACCGGAGCGACCACCCCGGTGCCCACCGCCTTGGACAACGCTTCCTTGACGGCAAAGCGCTTGGCAAGGAAACGGGCCTGGTCGGCCGCGGCCAGGAAGGCCGGCATTTCTGCCTCGGCCAGAATGCGCCGGCCGGCCTTGTCGCCCCAGCGTTGCAGCAGGCCCTGCATGCGGGCGATTTCCACCATATCGGTGCCAATGCCGTAGATCATCTGCCCGCTCCTGTCCTGCTTCAGCCCTGGCGGGCTTGCTGCATCAGCGCCTTCATGTCGCGCACGGCGCGGTCCAGGCCGACAAACACCGCCTGGCCGATGATGGCATGGCCGATATTCAGCTCGGTGATCTGCGGGATGGCGGCAATCGGTTTGACATTGTGATAGTTCAGCCCGTGGCCGGCATTCACCACCATGCCCAGCTCGGCGGCAAAGGCCGCGGCGCCACGGATGCGTGCCAGCTCGGCTTCGCGCTCGGCCGCATGGATTGCATCGGCATAAGCACCGGTGTGCAGCTCGATCACGCGGGCACCGGCCTCGTAAGCCTTGCTGATCTGGGCGCGATCCGGATCGATGAAAATGGACACGCGGATGCCGGCTTGCTGCAGGGTTTCGGTGTAATGACAGACATCGGCATAGTGGCCCAACACATCCAGCCCACCTTCGGTGGTGACTTCTTCGCGCTTTTCCGGCACCAGGCACACGTCTTCCGGGGCCACGGCCAATGCATTGGCCAGCATTTCCGGCGTCATGGCCATTTCCAGGTTCATGCGGGTCTTGATCACCTGACGCATGGCCACCACGTCGGCATCCTGAATATGGCGACGGTCTTCACGCAGATGCAGGGTGATCAGGTCGGCGCCAGCGGTTTCCGCCACCAGTGCCGCCTCGATCGGGCTGGGGTAGCGGGTGCCACGCGCCTGGCGCAGGGTGGCGACATGATCGATATTCACACCTAGCAAAATCATTTTCAGCTCCTGTTGCGCAGGCCTCAGTCGGCAATGGCGTTGATGGCCTGCAAGAGTTCACGCGAGGCCAATGGCTCCTCGCCCAGCAAATCGGTAAGCAGCAAGCGCAGCAGGCTGCGCGCGGCACGGCGGGTGCTGGCGGCGGCATAGTCATCCGCCTCGATGGCCAGCAATGCGGCACCGGGCAAGCACAGCGAGGGCCCAGCCGGCTCGCCGCTCGCCCGTTCCGGCAGGGCACCGCACCGGCACAGGTAGTCGGCCGCCGGGTCGATCAGTTCGCCATGCACATCACAGGCGAAGCTGCCGGCATAACCCAAGGCTTGCAACAGCCGCAATTCGTAACGGCGCAGCACGCCGGACAGGGAATGGGCCTGCGCCAGCGCCCGCACCGCCTGGTCATAAATGGTGAAGGCGCGTGGCTCGGCATCATCGCGTGCCGTCAGCTTGAGCATCAGCTCATTGAGATAAAAACCACACACCAGGCGGAGGCCGGATAGCTGCGGCACGCCGCCATTCCATTCTGCCGTGTGCAGGGTGCGCACTTCACCCTTGCCAAACCAGGACAGGGTCAGTGGCTGGAACGGCAGCAGTACGCCGCGCACATCCGCCCGTGGCCGGCGGGCGCCGCGCGCCACCAAGGTGAAACGGCCATGCTGGGGCGTAAGTACCTCTACCAGCAGGCTGGTTTCACGGTAAGGCTGGGTGTGCAGCAGGTAGCCGGGCTGGCGGTCTACCCTGCCCGGCTGGCTCATGCGTCCCGGTCCTGTCCGCTGGCATGGGCACGCTCAACCCGCGCCACTTTGAGCGAGAAATCGCGATACCACACTTCGCGTCCCAGCTTTTGCGCGACCAGATGCTCGGCATGCTGGCGCCAGGCGGCAATGGCTTCCACGCTGTCCCAGTAGGAAACGGTAATGCCAAAGCCGGCACTGTCGCGCGCACTTTCCGCCCCCAGATAACCGGGCTGGACTTCGGCCAGCCGCAACATGCGCTCGGCCATGGCGGCATAGCCCTGGTCGGCAGCGCTACGTTGCGAGGAAAAGATCACCGCCCAGTAAGGCGGTGCAGGCAGCTTGAGCGGCATCAGTTCAGGCCGAATTCCCGCAGGAAGCGCACATCGTCCGCCCAGCCGGATTTGACCTTGACCCATACTTGCAGGAAGACCTTGCCATCGAACAGTTTTTCCATGTCGAGGCGGGCTTCGGTGGAGATTTTCTTGAGCTTTTCGCCACCCTTGCCAATCACGATGGGTTTCTGGTTTTCCTTGTCCACCAGAATGGCGATATGGATGCGGCGCAGCGCGCCATCCATTTCGAACATTTCCACTTCCACATTCATTTCATACGGCAGCTCTTCGCCCAGATAGCGGAACAGCTTTTCGCGCACGATTTCGGCGGACAGGAAGCGCTCGCTCTTGTCGGTCACCATGTCATCCGGATACAGCGGCATGGATTCCGGCAGATGCGGCCGCACCTTGTCCAGCAGCTCGGACAGGCGCTGGCCGTGCTTGGCACTGACCACTTCGCAGTCGGCAAACTGGAATTCGGCGCGCACGCCATCGATGAATTCCTGCAGCAGGAACTTGTCCTTGACCTTGTCCAGCTTGTTGACCACCAGGATGACCGGGGTGTGCTTGGGCAACAGTGCCATCACTTCGCGGTCGGCTGCGCTGCAGCGCATGGCTTCCAGAATGAACAGCACGCAGTCGACACTGCCCAGCGAGTCTTTCACGCTCTTGTTCAGCGTCTCGTTGAGTGCGCCCTTGTGAAAGGTCTGAAAGCCCGGCGTATCGACAAAAATGAACTGGGCCTTGTCTTCGGTATGAATGCCGTTGACGCGATGGCGCGTGGTTTGCGCCTTTTTCGAGGTAATGCTGACTTTCTGGCCGATGAGATGGTTCATCAGCGTGGATTTGCCCACATTGGGACGGCCGACGATGGCAACAAAGCCACAGTGATATGCGTGTTCGGTCATGGATGTTTCTTGCCTGTGGCCAGTTTTTGTTCAAGAAGCAGCAGTGCGGCTTCGGCGGCCTGCTGTTCGGCGGCGCGGCGGCTACCGCCCTCACCGCTGGATTCGATCATCAGCTCGCCCAGATCGCACACCACCTTGAACCATTGTTCGTGGGCTTCGCCGCTCTGGGTCTGGATGCGGTATTTGGGCAAGGGCCATTTGCGCGCCTGCAGGGCTTCCTGCAAGCGGGTTTTGGCATCCTTGGCATGCTTGGTGGGGTCGATGGCAGCCACGCGGCCGGCGTACAGGCGGCGGACCACCTGCTCGGCGCGCTGGAAATCCGCATCGAAACTGACGGCGGCAAAGGTGGCTTCCAGCGCATCGGCCAGAATCGACGGGCGGTTGAAGCCGCCGCTTTTCAGCTCGCCCTCACCCAGATACAGGTATTCACCCAGCTTGAGCTCATGGGCGATCTCGGCCAGGGTGTTCTGGTTGACCAGATTGGCGCGCAGGCGTGACAGCTCGCCTTCACTCAGGCGCGGAAACTGGTCGAACAGCATGCGCGCCACGGTGTAATTGAGAATGCTGTCGCCAATGAATTCGAATCGCTCGTTATTGGAGGCGGCATAGCTGCGATGTGTCAGCGCCTGGCGCAGCAGATCGGGCTTCTGGAATGCATAATCCAGCGCCTGTGACAGGCGCCGGAATCGGGTTTCAACTTGGTTCACTGTAGTTACTGGGGTGTCTGTCCGGCCTGGGTGTCGAAATCGAAAGCCAGGCTGACATTGGCAAACAGCGGAACTTCGCGGCGATAGGCTGCGCGCACGAACACGGTGTTGGCGGTGGTGATGATGGTGAGGTTTTCCGGCTTGATCGACGAAATGTCGCCGACCATGGCGTGGTTCATGAATTCCCGGCGCAGCTCGGTTTCGCCCTTGCCGGTTTCCCCGGACATGGCGGTGACCGCCTTGCGTACCTCGGCATACTCGTTGTACACCGGCAGCACCTTGCCGGCCAGCAGGAAGCCGGCGCCGAGAATGAGCATGATGAACAACACCGAAATGACTGACAAACCTCGCTGACGCTGCATGAAACTCCCCCTGCCGGAAAACGGTGTCAATGAATGGTCTTGCCGATACGCGACAGCGAACTGAAGTTCATCCAGATCAGGAAGGCCTTGCCTACCATCAGACGATCTTCCACAAAGCCCCAGTAACGGCCATCCAGGCTGTTGTCGCGGTTGTCGCCCAGCATGAAGTAATGGCCGGCCGGTACCTTGCACACAAAGCCGTTGTCGTCATACTGGCACTGGTCGCGATAGGGGAAATCCGCCACCTGCCCCAGCGCCACCACCGGTGCGTCAGGAATATTCAGCACCTGGTAGGACTTGCCATCCATCACTTCCTTGAACTGGTCATTGTGAATCATGGCCATGCCCTGCTCAAGATACTCGTAAGTGCCGTCTTTTTCATCCGGCACCGGCTTGCCATTGATGGTCAGGCGCTTGTTGCGGTATTCCACCACATCACCAGCCACACCGATCACCCGCTTGATGTAATTCACCTTCGGGTTGGGCGGATAGTTGAACACCACCACATCGCCACGGCTGACCTTGCCCACCGGCACCAGCACATTATTCAGCACCGGCACGCGGATGCCATAGGCAAACTTGTTGACCAGGATGAAGTCACCCACCACCAGGCCCGGGCGCATCGAGCTGCTGGGAATCTGGAAGGGCTCCACCAAAAAGGAGCGCAGCAGGAACACCACCAGGATGACCGGGAAGAAACCACGCGAATATTCGACAAAGTGTCCGGGCTCTCCAGCACGTTTCCGCGCCAGCACCCATTTGTCCAGGCCCCATACCACGCCGGTAATCAGCACGAACACCAGCATCACCGCGGTGAAGCTCATGTAATTGGACAACAGGCCGAAACCACCGATGACCAGGGCCAGATAGCCCCACTGCACCGAAACCGGCCAGTCCTTGGCACCGGCCTCGCGCTGTCCGCCAAAAGCCACCAGCATGCCACCAACGATGACGGCCACGGTAAACACCCAGAACAGGTTTTCGCCCACTTATTTTTCCCCTACTTGAAGAATGGCCAGGAAAGCCTCTTGCGGGATTTCCACATTACCCACCTGCTTCATGCGCTTCTTGCCGGCTTTTTGTTTTTCCAGCAGCTTTTTCTTACGGGTGATGTCGCCGCCGTAGCACTTGGCCAGTACGTTCTTGCGCAGGGCCTTGACGGTTTCACGGGCAATGATATGCCCGCCAATGGCCGCCTGCACAGCGATATCAAACATCTGGCGCGGGATCAGTTCGCGCATTTTCGATACCAGTTCGCGGCCGCGGTACACGCTGGAAGCACGGTGCACGATCAGGCTGAGCGCATCCACCTTCTCGCTGTTGACCAGCACATCCAGCTTCACCAGGTCGGCGCACTGGAATTCCTTGAACTCATAATCCAGCGAGGCATAGCCGCGGCTGGTGGACTTGAGGCGGTCAAAGAAGTCCATCACCACTTCATTCATCGGCATGTCGTAAGTGAGCATGACCTGCCGGCCCAGATACTGCATATTGCGCTGCACGCCGCGCTTCAGGGTACACAGGGTGATCACTGCGCCGACATAGTCTTGCGGCACCAGGATATGGGCGGTGATGATGGGTTCGCGGATTTCTTCCACCTTGCCCGGGTCCGGCAGGCGCGACGGGTTGTCGACATGGATCACGCTGCCGTCTTTCAACACCAGCTCGTACACCACGGTCGGTGCCGTGGTGATCAGGTCCATGTCGAATTCGCGCTCCAGCCGTTCCTGCACGATTTCCAGGTGCAGCAGGCCCAGGAAGCCGCAACGGAAACCAAAGCCCAATGCCTGCGACACCTCGGGTTCGTACTTGAGCGAGGCATCGTTCAGCTGCAGTTTTTCCAGCGCATCGCGCAGGGCTTCGTAGTCGTGGCTTTCCACCGGGTACAGACCGGCGAACACCTGTGACTGCACTTCCTTGAAGCCCGGCAGGGCTTCGGTGGCCGGTGTTTTCATCAGGGTGATGGTGTCACCCACCTTGGCCGATTTCAGTTCCTTGATACCGGCGATGATGAAGCCTACCTCACCGGCGTTCAGCACATCGCGCTGCACCGACTTGGGCGAGAACACGCCCACTTGCTCCACCAGGTGCTCGGCACCGGTGGCCATGAACTTGATCTTGTCCTTGGGACGGATCTGGCCGTCCTTGACGCGCACCAGCATCACCACGCCGACATAGTTGTCGAACCAGGAGTCGATGATCAGCGCCTTGAGCGGGCCATCCGGATTTCCTTCCGGCGGCGGAATCTTGCTGACCACCACTTCGAGGATGTCCTGGATGCCAATGCCGGACTTGGCCGAGGCACGCACCGCATCAATGGCTTCGATGCCGATGATGTCCTCGATTTCCTGGCAGACGCGCTCCGGCTCGGCAGCCGGCAGGTCGATCTTGTTGAGCACCGGCACCACTTCCACCCCCAGGTCGATGGCGGTGTAGCAGTTGGCCACGGTTTGCGCTTCCACGCCTTGCGAGGCATCCACCACCAGCAATGCGCCTTCGCAGGCGGACAGCGAGCGGGACACTTCGTAGGAGAAGTCGACGTGTCCCGGGGTGTCGATCAGGTTCAGGTTGTACACCTGACCATCACGCGCCTTGTATTGCAGGGCGGCCGTTTGCGCCTTGATGGTAATGCCGCGCTCTTTCTCGATATCCATCGAGTCGAGCACCTGGGCACTCATTTCGCGCAGTTCGAGGCCACCGCAAAACTGGATGAAGCGGTCGGCCAGGGTCGATTTGCCATGGTCGATATGGGCAATGATCGAGAAATTTCTGATATGTTTCATCGGTATCCAGCAAAAAGATAAGGGCACGCTGGCGTGCCCTCGAACAACTCACACTGGCGCGGATTTTAGCCGATTTCGCCCAAATGTGCAGCCAAAGCAGGAATATCCAGGTGCCAGTGACAAATCTGCTGCTCGCCATCCATCAATACCGGCACCAGTTCATTGAATCTGGCCTCCAGGATAGGGTCGGCATCCACGTCCACCACCTCCAGCGCAAAACCATGCCTGGCCTGCCATGGCTGCAGCTCCGCCAGCATCTGGTGACACAGGCTGCAGTACTCACGGAAATACAAGGTCAGCTTCATTCTTCCCCACCAATGGTCAATGGAATAAACAGGGTCATGCCCTGGCGCAGCACTTGCAAGGCCAGGGTGCCACCCTTGGGCGTGGAGGTCACCGCGGCCTTGAACTGGCTGAAGCTGCTGATGGCTTCACCACCCAGACCCACGATCACATCGCCGACCTGCAGCCCGGCACGAGCGGCCAGCCCGCTGGCACGCCGCACCTGCAGGCCATACTTGATGCCGGCCTTGGCCAGTTGCTGCGGCGACAATTCGGCCAGCGCCAGCCCCAGTTGCTTCATGTTCTGCGCATCAGGCGTGGCTTGCGGAGCACGGTATTCGCGCTGGGCAGTACGCGCGTCTTCGCTCTTCAGCTCTTCCGGCACCACATTCAGCTTGAGGGTGGCGCGATTGCGCCACACTTCCAGCGCCACCGACTGCCCCGGACGGATGGCACCAATCAGCCGCGGCAGATCGGAAGACGATGCCACGGCCTGGCCAGCCACCGACAGGATGATATCACCGGCGCGCAATCCGGCCTTGTCTGCCGGACTCTTTTTCTCCACTTCATTCACCAGCGCCCCCACCGGCTTGCTCAGGCCGAAAGAGGCCGCCAGATCCTTGTTCAATTCCTGAATGGCCACGCCGATGCGGCCACGGCTGACCTTGCCGGTGGCTTTCAGCTGATCGGCCACATTCATTGCCACGTCGATGGGAATGGAGAAGGAAATGCCCATGAAGCCGCCAGAGCGGCTGTAGATCTGCGAATTGATGCCGATCACCTCGCCCTTCATATTGAACAGCGGTCCACCGGAGTTGCCGGGGTTGACCGCAGCATCGGTCTGCAGGAAGGGGACGAAATTCTCATCCGGCAACAGGCGGTTCTTGGCCGACACGATGCCGGAAGTCACGGTATTCTCGAAACCGAAGGGCGAGCCAATGGCCAGCACCCACTCGCCCACGCGCACATCAGCCATATTGCCCAGCCGCGCCACCGGCAGGTCTTTGGCCTCGATCTTGAGCAGGGCCACATCGGTACGGGCATCCGAGCCAATCACCTTGGCCTTGAATTCGCGCTTGTCGGTCAGGGTGACGGTAATTTCATCCGCGCGCGCCACCACATGGGCATTGGTCAGCAGGTAGCCATCGGCCGAAATGATGAATCCCGAACCGAGCGAGCGCTCCTGCCGCTCCTGTTGCTGCTGGGGCGCAAAGCGGCGGAAGAATTCGAAAAAGGGATCACCCTCCATGCCTTCCGGCAAGCTGCTGACATTCTGCTTGATGGTCGATGTGGTACTGACATTGACCACCGCCTTGCCCTCGGTTTCGACAATGCGGGCAAAATCGGGCAAATCGGCAGCAAGCACGACAACAGGTTCAACAGTGAAGGCAGATGCCGCCAGCATGGCAGCAACGATCAGCTTTTTGATCGACATGGTCGCTCCATCTTGATGTGGTTTGCACAGAACAACAGGAAAGGAAATCAAAACGGCCCGCCTCGCCGCCGCACGGCAAGGCAGGCCTGGCACCATCATGGCCTGAGTGCGATCTTGAGATTGCGGATCATCGCCAGCATGGTGGGTTCGGGCAGATCCCCCACCAGCGTGACCAGATAATCGCCCTGCTCGGCAGTCGCCATATTGACGGCACCGTGCAGATTGACGGCACGCTCCGGGCGGCCTTCAGTCTGCGGTTCGATAAACAGCGACAGCATCACCAGCCCGTCGCTGAACACCATATGCCGCACGGTGCGCTCGGCCTGACCAGGCAGCGTGCGCTGCACCGCCCGCAGCAGCTTGAAGCCGCTGGGCATGCCGCTTACTTCCGACGGCGCATCGGCATCGAGCGTCATGGCCGGCGCACTGGCGCTGCGCAATACATAGTTCTGCTTGTATTGCGGCCGGAACGCGCCCTTGTCTTTCGGCCCCTGCAATTCGATTTCGGTAAAGGTGAACTGCTCCACCACCTCGCCGGCCGCATTCTGGGTAATCACCTTCAGCGGCAGGAAGCTGGCCGGCTCCACACACATGCGCAGCATGTAGCGCTTGCTGTCTTTCGGCTTGAGCTCCAGCCAGTTGCAATCGCGCTGCGCCACCCGGTCCTTGCCGGAGCGCTTTACCGAATACGACTGGGCGATATTGCCGATATCATCGGGCAGCAAGGCCGGAAACAGGCGCATGGCACTGACTTTGGCAGCAGACAGCGACTTGGCATCCGGTGCGTAACAGCTCAGCTCCAGCCCCTTGCGGATGATTTCACGTGATGGACCATCCAGCGAGCTGCGCTTTTCCTGGATGTTGTCGCCGGAACCGCTGCGCACGATGCGAAAGGTTTCCAGCGAACTGTTCATCTGATGCAGGTAGGTACCGCTCAGTGGCTGCTGCCTTGCGGCGGCAGCCACCTTCTTTACCACCAGCCAGTCATCATCCGCATGGGCAAGCACCGCCACACCCATCAAACAGACCCCGGACAGCTGTGTCAGACGCATCAGTGGCGAACTCCATTGCCGTAAGAAACCTTGTACACGCTCTGATCGGCCGTCATCTCCTGATGTGCAGCCAGATACAGGTCGTCATGCTGCTGCGCCGGCTGCAAGGCGGCAACCGGCACGCCGCGATCTGCCATCACCGAAGCGGCATTACCATGGGACAGCTGCTGCCAACCCACCACCGCGGCAAAGCTGACGCTGGCCGCCAGCGCCACTGCGCCGGCCCGGCGCGTGCGCACCGGGGCAAACCAGCGGCGTGGTGCCAGTACAGTCGGCTCCTTAGCCAGACGCTCGGCCACTTGCTGCCGCACATTCACCGCAACATGGCTGTTTGCGCGCATGGCGTCACCAATCAGGTGATAGGCGTCCCAGACCTGCTTCAGTTCCTCTTCATCAGCGATGGCATTGATGGCCCTCTGTGCGTGCTGCCCGTCCAGCTCGCCGTCCATCAGCGCGGATAATTTTTCTTTCATAAGCTACCACCTTCTGTTTTTGGCCGTATCCAGCAGTGGCCGCAATTCGGCAGCAATCGCCTCGCGTGCACGGAAAATCCGCGAGCGCACGGTGCCGATCGGACAGTTCATCACCTGAGCAATCTCTTCGTAGGATAGTCCGTCCATTTCACGCAGTGAAATGGCCGTTCTGAGTTCCTCCGGCAAGGCTTGCACGGCGGCGTTGACCGTCGTCACGATTTCCTTGTTCATCAGCTCGGTTTCAGGCGTGTTCATGTCGGGCACTTGCGACGCCAGGTCGAAGCTCTCGCCATCTTCGTCTTCAAACTCGCTGTTCACTACCGGGCGGCGCCCGGCTGAACTGAGGAAATTCTTGGCAGTATTGATGCCGATTCGGTACAGCCATGTGTAAAACGCGCTCTCGCCGCGAAATGACGGCAAAGCGCGATACGCTTTGATAAATGCCTCTTGCGTCACATCTTCGATGTCCGAGCCGTCGCGAATGAAGCGTGACAAAAGCCTAGCCAGACGACGCTGATATTTTGCAACAAGCAGGTCGAAAGCTCTTTTTTCACCTCGCTGGGCACGCTCCACCAACTGTTGATCGATATCACGATCACTCATGTCGTTGTAATGCTCCCTGAATTGTCCACTGGTTTAGTTGTATGGGCGTCTGTGTGGACACAACACTAGACCGTGGCTCGTGCAATGAGTTCCCCCGAGCTTGCTGCTGCGAAACATACCAGAGCCTGTGCAAAACATGAACCACCTTCGTCAGCGCCGATGATGATAGAGCATTTGCACTCCAACCAAGCACTTGCTAGAATGCTCTGCAATGTCACCCGCATCCATTAAGGACCCCGCCATGAGCACACCCGGTCAACGCTTTCGCCTCGCTGTAGAACAGGAAAAACCGCTGCAAGTCGTAGGCGCTGTCAACGCCTATGCCGCACGTCTGGCCGAACACTCCGGTTTCAAATCCCTGTATCTGTCAGGCGGCGGTGTGGCTGCCTGCTCCTGCGGCATTCCGGACCTGGGCATCACTACGCTGGAAGACGTGCTGATTGATGTGCGCCGCATTACCGATGTGACCGAACTGCCGCTGCTGGTGGATATCGATACCGGCTGGGGTGGCGCTTTCAATATCGCCCGCGCCATCCGCAGCCTGGAAAAAGCCGGTGCCGCCGCAGTGCATATTGAAGACCAGGTACAGCAAAAACGCTGTGGCCATCGCCCCAACAAGGCGATTGTCAGCCAGGAAGAAATGGTAGATCGCGTCAAGGCCGCTACCGACGCACGCAAGGATGACAGTTTCGTCATCATGGCCCGTACCGATGCGCTGGCGGTGGAAGGACTGGATGCCGCCATCGAACGCGCTGTGGCCTGCGTGGAAGCCGGTGCCGACATGATTTTCCCGGAAGCCATGACCGACCTGGCCATGTACAAGCAATTTGCCGAGGCCGTTGGCGTACCGGTACTGGCCAACATCACCGAATTTGGCTCCACCCCGCTCTACACCACCCAGGAACTGGGCGAAAACGGCGTATCGCTGGTGCTCTACCCGCTGTCCGCCTTCCGCGCCATGAGCCAGGCCGCGCTGAATGTATACGGCGCGCTGCGTCGCGACGGCACTCAGAAAAATGTGCTGGACCTGATGCAAACCCGCATGGATCTGTACGAACACCTGGGCTACCACAGCTACGAGCAAAAGCTGGATGGGCTATTTGCCGAAGGCAAAAACAAGTAACTGTCCGCCGAAGGCAAAAACAAATAACTGTCCGTCACCAGCAAGACTGGCAGCAAAACCAATCAGGCCGGGCGGCCATGTGCTGCCCAGCCAAGCGCACAACAGTAACAGCAGAGAAATTGTCCAAGGAGAAATGGCATGACTGAAGTGGTTCTGACTGGCAAGCCGAAGAAATCGGTCGCCCTGTCCGGCGTTGCCGCCGGCAATACCGCCCTGTGCACGGTTGGCCGTACCGGCAACGACCTGAGCTATCGCGGCTATGACATTCTGGATATCGCCGATCAGTGCGAATTTGAAGAAGTCGCCTATCTGCTGGTGCACGGCAAGCTGCCGAACAAGGCCGAACTGGCTGGCTACAAGCAAAAGCTGAAAGCCCTGCGCGGCCTGCCGCAAGTGGTGAAGAGCGTGCTGGAAGCCCTGCCCGCCTCCGCCCACCCGATGGACGTGATGCGCAGCGGCGTGTCCGCCCTGGGCTGCACCCTGCCGGAAAAGGACGACCACAATATCGCCGGTGCGCGTGACATCGCCGACCGCCTGATGGCTTCCTTCGGCTCCATGCTGCTGTACTGGTACCACTTCAGCCACAACGGCAAGCGCATCGACGTGGAAACCGACGACGACTCCATCGGCGGTCATTTCCTGCACCTGCTGCACGGCGAAAAACCGTCCGAGCTGTGGGTGAAGGCGATGCATACCTCGCTGATCCTGTACGCCGAGCACGAATTCAACGCATCCACCTTTACCAGCCGCGTGATTGCCGGTACCGGTTCGGACATGTACTCCAGCATTACCGGTGCCATTGGCGCGCTGCGCGGCCCCAAGCACGGCGGTGCCAATGAAGTGGCGTTTGAAATCCAGAAGCGTTACGACAATCCGGATGAAGCCGAAGCTGACATCAAGGCCCGCGTGGAACGCAAGGAAGTGGTGATCGGCTTTGGCCACCCGGTGTACACCATCTCCGACCCGCGCAACAAGGTGATCAAGGAAGTGGCGCGCAACCTGTCCGCCGCCGCTGGCGACAGCAAGATGTTCGACATTGCCGAGCGCCTGGAAAGCGTAATGTGGGACATCAAGAAGATGTTCCCCAACCTGGACTGGTTCTCCGCCGTGTCCTACCACATGATGGGCGTGCCCACTGCCATGTTCACCCCGCTGTTCGTGATTGCCCGCACCAGCGGCTGGAGCGCACACGTGATTGAGCAACGCATTGACGGCAAGATCATCCGCCCGTCGGCCAACTACACCGGCCCGGACGATCAGGCCTTCGTGCCGCTGGCACAACGCTGATGGTCAGGGGAGCTAAGCCGCAAGGATAGCTCCCCGCTTTGCTTCCACCCTGAGAGTTTTAGCGACGCCATGAACAAAAACTACCGCACCCGATTGCCCGGCAGCCAGCTGGACTACTACGACACCCGCGCCGCCGTTGACGCCATTGCGCCCGGCGCCTATGCCCCCCTGCCCTATACCTCGCGCGTACTGGCCGAGCAACTGGTGCGCCGCTGCGAACCGGAACTGCTGACCGACGCGCTCAAGCAATTGATCGAACGCAAGCGTGACCTGGACTTCCCCTGGTATCCGGCGCGCG
The DNA here is from genome assembly GCF_003202035.1 of Aquitalea magnusonii. Lineage (GTDB taxonomy): Bacteria > Pseudomonadota > Gammaproteobacteria > Burkholderiales > Chromobacteriaceae > Aquitalea > Aquitalea magnusonii. The sequence continues at coordinate 32,932 of NZ_QJKC01000007.1, forward strand.
TGGTGTGCCACGACATTCTGGGCCAGACCGCACTGGTCGACCTGGCCGGTCTGCGTGACGCCATTGCCGACAAGGGTGGCGACCCCTCGCTGGTCAACCCGGTGGTACCGACGCAATTGATCGTCGACCACTCGCTGGCCGTGGAGTGCGGTGGTTTCGACCCGCAGGCTTTCGAAAAAAACCGCGCCATCGAAGACCGTCGCAATGAAGACCGCTTCCACTTCATCGAGTGGACCAAGACTGCCTTCAAGAATGTGGATGTGATTCCGGCCGGCAACGGCATCATGCACCAGATCAATCTGGAAAAAATGTCACCGGTAATCCAGGTGCGCGATGGCGTGGCCTTTCCCGACACCTGTGTCGGCACCGACAGCCACACCCCGCATGTGGATGCACTGGGCGTGATTGCCATCGGCGTGGGCGGCCTGGAAGCGGAAACCGTGATGCTGGGCCATCCTTCGATGATGCGTCTGCCGGACATCGTCGGCGTCAAGCTCACCGGCCAGCGCCAGCCCGGCATTACCGCCACCGATATCGTGCTGGCGCTCACCGAGTTCCTGCGCAAGGAGCGCGTAGTCGGTGCTTATGTGGAATTCTTTGGTGATGGCGCTGCCAGCCTGTCCATCGGCGACCGTGCCACCATCTCCAATATGTGCCCGGAATATGGCGCCACCGCCGCCATGTTCTATATCGACCAGCAAACCATCGACTACCTCAAGCTGACCGGCCGCGAAGCCGAGCAAGTGGCACTGGTGGAAAACTATGCCAAGGTCAGCGGCCTGTGGGCCGACAGTCTGGAAAGCGCGCAATACGAACGCGTGCTGGAATTCGACCTGTCCAGCGTGGTGCGCAATATGGCAGGTCCGTCCAACCCGCACAAACGTCTGCCCACCTCGGCACTGGCCGAGCGCGGCATTGCGGTTGATCTGGACAAGGCCCGTGCCGAAGAAGCCGAAGGCCTGCTGCCGGATGGCGCGGTCATCATTGCCGCCATCACCAGCTGCACCAACACCAGCAACCCGCGCAATGTGGTGGCCGCCGGCCTGCTGGCCAAGAAAGCCAATGAACTGGGCCTGCTGCGCAAGCCGTGGGTGAAGTCCTCGTTTGCTCCGGGCTCCAAAGTCGCCAAGCTGTATCTGGAAGAAGCCGGACTGCTGCCGGAACTGGAAAAACTGGGTTTTGGCATTGTCGCCTATGCCTGCACCACCTGTAACGGCATGTCCGGCGCACTGGACCCGAAAATCCAGCAGGAAATCATAGACCGCGACCTGTACACCGCCGCCGTACTGTCGGGCAACCGCAACTTTGATGGCCGTATCCACCCCTATGCCAAGCAGGCCTTCCTCGCCTCGCCGCCGCTGGTGGTGGCTTACGCCATTGCCGGTACCGTGCGCTTCGATATCGAAAAAGACGTACTGGGCGTGGTGGACGGCAAGGAAATCCGCCTGCAGGACCTGTGGCCGTCCGATGATGAAATCGACGCCATCGTGGCGCGCTGCGTAAAGCCGGAACAGTTCAAGCAGATCTACATCCCGATGTTCGATCTGGGTCAGGTGGAAGAAGCCAAGAGCCCGCTGTACGACTGGCGTCCGATGTCCACCTATATCCGCCGCCCACCCTATTGGGAAGGTGCACTGGCCGGGGAGCGCACGCTCAAGGGCATGCTGCCGCTGGCGGTATTGCCGGACAACATCACCACCGACCACCTGTCACCGTCCAACGCCATCCTGCCCAGCTCGGCTGCCGGTGAATACCTGGCCAAGATGGGCTTGCCGGAGGAGGACTTCAACTCCTACGCCACCCACCGTGGCGACCACCTGACCGCCCAGCGCGCCACCTTTGCCAACCCGCAACTGGTGAACGAAATGGCGGTGGTGGATGGCGTGGTGAAGAAGGGGTCGCTGGCGCGGATCGAGCCGGAAGGCAAGGTCACCCGCATGTGGGAAGCCATCGAAACCTATATGGCGCGCAAGCAGCCGCTGATCATCATTGCCGGTGCCGACTACGGCCAGGGCAGCTCGCGTGACTGGGCGGCCAAGGGCGTACGGCTGGCCGGGGTGGAAGCCATCGTGGCCGAAGGCTTCGAACGCATCCACCGCACCAATCTGGTAGGCATGGGCGTGTTGCCGCTGGAATTCAAGGCCGGTACCAACCGCAAGACCCTGGCCATTGACGGCAGCGAAAGCTACGACGTCAAGGGTGATATCTCGCCGCGCTGCACGCTCACGCTGGTGATTCACCGTCGTAATGGCGAAACGCTGGAAGTGCCGGTCACCTGCCGTCTGGATACCGCCGCCGAAGTGCGGGTGTATCAGGCCGGTGGCGTGCTGCAGCGCTTTGCCCAGGACTTCCTGGAGTCCACCACCGCTTGAGTTTTGCTGCCCCCGGCCTGCAGGTATGTCCCTGCCGGCAGGCCGGATTCAGGGCAGCCCCCAACCGCCGGGCGGCGCGAAATCCGTTTCGCAGCCGCCCGGCTGCTTGCCACCCTATTCCGGCAATGCCTGTTGACGGCCTTGCCCACAGCATGACAGGAGAGACCACATGGCCCATGCTCCACAAATCCGCATTCCTGCCACCTATATCCGTGGCGGCACCAGCAAGGGGGTGTTTTTCCGCCTGCAAGACCTGCCGGCCGCCGCGCAACAAGCCGGTCCGGTGCGTGACGCCATCCTGATGCGGGTGATCGGCAGCCCCGACCCCTACGGCAAGCAGATCGACGGCATGGGCGGTGCCACCTCCAGCACCAGCAAGACGGTGATCCTGGCCAAGAGCAGTCGGCCCGATCACGATGTGGACTACCTGTTTGGCCAGGTGGCCATCGACAAGGCCTTTGTCGACTGGAGCGGCAACTGCGGCAACCTGTCCGCCGCCGTCGGCTCCTTTGCCATCATGAGCGGACTGGTAGACGCCAGCCGCATCCCGGCCAATGGCGTGGCCACCGTGCGCATCTGGCAGGCCAATATCAGCAAGACCATCATCGCCCACGTACCCATCACCAACGGTGAAGTACAGGAAACCGGTGATTTCGAGCTGGACGGCGTCACCTTCCCGGCCGCCGAAGTACAGCTGGAATTCCTCGACCCGGCCGACGAGGGCGAAGGCGATGGCGGCGGCGCGATGTTCCCCACCGGCAATGTGGTGGACACGCTGGATGTGCCGGGCGTGGGCAGTTTCCAGGCCACCATGATCAATGCCGGCATCCCCACCATCTTCCTGAACGCGGCCGAGCTGGGTTACAGCGGTAGCGAACTGCAGGAAGCCATCAATGGCGATGCCGCCGCACTGGCCCGCTTTGAAACCATCCGCGCCCATGGTGCAGTCCGCATGGGGCTGATCAAGGACCTTGCCGAAGCAGCCACCCGCCAGCACACGCCCAAGATTGCCTTTGTCGCTCCGCCTGCGGCCTATACCGCCTCCAGCGGCAAGGAAATCACCCCGGCAGACATCGACCTGCGCGTGCGTGCCATGTCCATGGGCAAGCTGCACCACGCCATGATGGGCACTGCGGCAGTGGCCATCGGCACCGCCGCCGCCATTCCCGGCACGCTGGTCAACCTGGCTGCCGGTGGCGGCGAACGCCAGTCGGTGCGCTTTGGCCACCCGTCCGGCACCCTGCGCGTCGGTGCGGAAGCCAGGCTGGTGGACGGCCAGTGGCAGGTGAGCAAGGCCATCATGAGCCGTAGCGCCCGCGTGTTGATGGAAGGCTGGGTCCGCATCCCCGGCGACAGTGTCTGAATCCGCCTGCCTGCCCATGAAAACGGCCACCCGCGGGTGGCCTTTTCATTGCCTGCGCCGGCAGCGTGATGCTCAGTGCGCTGCCACCACCCGATTGCGCCCTGCCCGCTTGGCCTGGTACAGCGCCATATCAGCCTGCTTCACCCAGGCAGCCTTGTCCTGCATCACCATGGTGGTGGCCGCGACACCCAGGCTGAGCGTGACGCTCACCTCCACGTCGTTGCAATGCAGCGTCCTGGCTGCCATCTGCTGACGCAGGCGCTCGGCCAATTGCACGCCACCTTCCTGCGTGGTGTGCGGCAGCAGCAGCAGGAATTCCTCGCCACCGTAGCGGATGGCGGTATCGATGGCACGGGTATGTTCCAGCAGCAGCGTGGCCACCCGCTCGATCACCCGGTCACCCACATCGTGGCCATATTCGTCATTCACCTGCTTGAAATGGTCGATATCCAGCATGATCAGCACGGCCTGCTGGCCAGAACGCTGGCTGCGCAGCCATTCCTGTTGCAGCACCTCGTCGCCGGAACGGCGATTGAGCAGACCGGTCAGGCCGTCCAGCCGGACCAGCTGCGCCAGATAGGCATTGCTCTGTTTCAGCGCGGTCAGCAACTGCTGGTTGCGCCCCTGCCAGTGCAGGAACAGCCGGTAGGCAAAGAAGGCATTGAACAGTACCTGCAAGGCAAACACCCAGAAGAACACCCAGCCGGTCTGGGTCATCACCGTGGCGGCTTGGCGGAGCTCAGGTGACAGACCATGTTGCAACTGCCCCAGCAACAGGCTGCTGCCCAGGCTGAGCGACAGGTAGCCGTACACCAGCGCCCCCAGGCTGACCAGCACCAGCAACAGCACGATCAGGTGGCGCGATTCCGCCTCACTGGCAGGCGGCAAGGCCTGGTGACGGCTGAGCCAGCGGTCGGTCGCCCGCCAGCTTTGAGCCAGGACCGGCCCCACCAGCAGCAGGTTTTGCAGGAAAAACCCCAGCCACCAACCCTGCCAGATGGGTAGCAGCTCGCTGAACGCCTGTTTGTTGCAATAGGTCCAGATCAGCGCCCCGCTGGAACTGAAAATGCTGCCGACAAAAGACAGCTGGACAAAGTGCAGCACCGATTCCAGGCTGCGCAGGCCGCGCAACATGGGCAAGGCGCGAAACCCCAGCACCATTACCGCCACACCCAGCGGATCGGCAAAGGCAAACAGGGCGGCCCACTGCCAAGCCATGCCGGCATACAAGGCCAGCACCAGCGTGGTCAGATAGGCTGGCAAGGCGCCCCACCACCAGCCCAGGCACAGGCTCCACCACAGGCTGATCAGCAGGGCCGGATACACGGTGATGTAAACCGTGACCCCGCCAAACTGCAGCGGCATGCCAGACCAGTTCTCCGCCACCGACAGCACACCCAGCCCCAGCGACAGCAGCACGCTGCACAGCCAGCCACCAAACAGGATGCAGCGTTCACGCCGCGAAATGATGCGCCACAGCCGCCAGGGCGTGATGGCGGGCGGCCGCAGGGCAGCATCCGGGCTGGCCAGCGGCAATGCAGCAGAAGGTCCTGACACGTCTGTATTCATGAGAGAGGTCGAACAAGGGCAAAGTAAAGTCAGCCGGACAGCGTCCGCCACCGCAGGGTGCTGGCCGGCCGCCCCGGAGGGGCTGACAGCAGCGGGCATGAGGCGATGGTGACACTAGCATAGTTCAATGACAGGCAGGTTGGTGCAACGCATCAGCGACAGGCATAAAAAAACCGCCAACGGCGGTTTTGCTCTCAGGCCATGTCGGCCATGCACTCTCCCAGTCGGACCGGGCTGGCGGGCTGCCACTGCTGATTGAACTGCAAGCCGGTGGACTGCGGAAACAGCAACACCACGGTGGAACCGAGCTGGAAGCGGCCCATCTCCTCCCCCTTGCCGATAACGATATGCTGGTCCTGGTAGTCCCAGCGCTGGATCCGGTCCGGACGCGGCGGATTCACCACACCATGCCAGGTTGTGGCCATGCTGCCGACGATGGTGGCCCCCACCAGGGTCAGCACAAAGCGGCCATGCGGCCCGTCAAACTCGCATACCACCCGTTCATTACGGGCAAACAGCCCCGGCACACCACGCGCCGTGGCCGGATTCACCGAAAACAGCGCACCCGGCACATAAGTCATGCTCAGCAGGCGGCCATCGCAAGGCATGTGGATGCGGTGATAATCACGCGGGCTCAGGTAGATGGTGGCAAAGAAACCATTCTGATAGTGCGCGGCCATGGCCGTATCGCCGCCCACCAGCGCGGTGGTGGAGTAGTCATGCCCCTTGGCCTGGAAAATCTGGTCTTGCCGGATGGGTCCGAACTGGCTGATGGCACCATCCACCGGGCAGATCAGTGCGGCATCGGCCAATGGACGCGCCCCGGCGCGCAGCGGCCGGGTAAAAAACTGGTTGAAGCTGGGATAACTGGCAATATCGGGGTTGGCCGCCTCGGCCATATTGACCTGATAACGGCCGACAAACCAGCGAATCACCGCCGTGGTCAACCCTCCGGCCTCGGCACTGGCCAGTTTGCCGGCCAGAATGGTCAAAGCCTGCTTGGGCAGGAGATATTGCAGCCATACGGCGAATCGTTCGGACACTATTTCAACACTCTGGAATGCGGACAGCCGGACATTATAAGCCGGACTCAGGGTGAAGCGAAATGCGGGCCTGCATTTGGCAGCACAGCCAATGACTGACCGCCTCAACTGGAAAAGAGGACAGGTGCTATCTAGAATGCAGACGGGACATCTCTCTCCACCCCCTGTCCTCACACAAGGAACCACGATGAGCACACTGAAAGTACTGGGCATCTGTGGCAGCCTGCGTCGCGCATCCACCAATATGGGCTTGCTGCGATATGCCAAGGCACACGCACCAGCAGGCATCCAGATCGAGATCGCAGACCTTGGCCAGCTGCCTTTTTACAATGCCGACATCAGCGAAAAACCGGCCGCCGTGCAGCAACTGCTGGCGCAGCTGGCCAGTGCCGATGCCCTGCTGCTGGCCTGCCCGGAATACAATTACTCGATGGCTCCGGCGCTGAAAAACGCGCTGGACTGGGCCTCGCGCGAGCCGGACAACGCACTGCTGGCCGGCAAGGCGGTCGCCATTGTCGGCGCAGGTGGCGGCATGGGGACGTCCCGCGCGCAATACCATCTGCGCCAGACCTGCGTATACCTCGACCTGCACCCGCTGAACCGGCCGGAAGTGTTTGCCAATGCCTTTGCCGGCGGCTTTGATGCCGAAGGCAATCTGACCGATGAACGCCTGCAAGGACTGGTGGTGCAACAACTGCAGGCACTGCAAGCCTGGGCCAGCCAGCTGTCTGCCTAAGCCAGCAAGCAGTCACACCCGGCCGGGGCTGCCGCAGGGCGCACCGGCCTGATTGCATTGTTTTTTACTAAAATTTTCCCGCCAGCGACCGATAATGAGACAGTAGCCTGCCACTTTGCCGGCATGCTTCATCACTATCACCATGGGAGTCGCTCATGAGCATCAGCAGCATTCCGGGCAACAGCCTGTCGCTTTACGCCAGCCTCAGCAGCACGACCCTGACCGATAGCAAGACCGGCGACAGCATCAACAGCAGCACACTGACCGTGGACGAAGTGGTCAGCCTGGGCCAGAACGACAGCGGCACACAGTCGCTGACCTACGGCAAACCAAGCAGCAGCACCACCGCTGCCCCGGTGGATGTGTCAGCCTTGCTGGCCAAGTCCAACCAGCAAGTGTCGGACTTCCTCAAGCTGCTGGGCAATCTGGTGCAACAGCAGGGCCTGCAATGGAACAAGGTGGTCAGTGGCGAACAAAAGCTGACGGTCGACCCGCAAACCAAGGCCGCAGCCACCCAGGCGGTGTCCGAGGATGGCGAGCTGGGCGTAAAGAACACCGCACGGCGCATCCTGGATTTTGCCAGGCTGGGCATAGGCAACGACCCCAGCAAGATCGATACCCTCCGCGCCGCAGTACAACAGGGCTTTGATGAGGCCAAACAGGCTTTTGGCGGCAGCCTGCCCGACATCAGCAACCAGACCCACGACGCCATCATGGCCACGCTGGACGACTGGCAGAAGAACGGCCTGCCCAGCAATAACGACTACACGCTGATCCGCCCGGACTTGCAGCAAGACAACAGCCAGAACACGTCGGCAAGCAGCAGCTGAGCCATGCCCGCAACCCGCGTCACCGGGCTGCGGGCAGCAACACCCATCAGTAAATATCGCGCCCGAAATACTGCACGCTCAGCTTCTTGAAGCTGCCATTGGCGCGCACCGCGGCAATCGCCTTGTTCAGACGCGCCACCAGCTCCTTGTCTTCCTTGCGCACCGCCATGCCGGCGCCGGAGCCCAGCACCTCGCGCTCGGCGGCATTGTCGCCATTGATGGACGGGCCGACAAAGGCAAAGCCCTTGCCCGGCTCGCTCTTGAGGAAGCCGGCCTCCACCTGCAGCTCGTCCTGGAAGCTGGCATCCAGCCGGCCATTCACCAGGTCGGCATAGGCCTTGTCCTGGTCTTCATAGCGCACCACATCCATGCCGCGCGGCCCCCAGAACTTGCTCAGATACATGTCGGCCGTGGTCCCGCGCTGCACCCCCACCCGCTTGCCCTTCATGCCTTCGGCAGTAAATTTGAGCGTGCTGCCCTTGGCCGCGATCAGCCGTTGTGGCGTGCGGAAATAGCGCTCGCTGAAGGTCACCGCCTTGGCCCGATCAGCGGTAATGGTCATCGACGACATGATCACATCGTATTTCTTGGCAATCAGGCCGGGAATGATGCCATCCCAGTCCTGATTGATCAGCGTGCAGTGCGCCTTCATCTCCTTGCACAGCGCCATGGCCAGATCGGCCTCAAATCCGACGATCTGCCCGGCAGGGTTCAGCGACTCGAACGGCGGATAAGTGGCATCCATGCCGATACGCAGATTGTTCAGATCGGTCGCGCCAGCCTGTACGGCAGCAGCGGACAGCAATACGGCACACCAGGATTGCAGCTTCATCTTGATTCCTCCGGACTGGGTGAGTAGACAAACGCACGACAAGGGACGGCTTGGCGTTATCACGCCACACCCGTCAAGGGGCGTGGCGGTATGGCAAGACTTTCTGACCATCAGGCGAGGTCACGCTCCAGCAACAACATGTCGTCAAAGCGTTCCTGACGACGGATCAGGCGGTAATGACCGGCGTCCTCGATCAGCACCGCGGCCGAGCGCGGCTGGGCGTTGTATACCGTCTGGTTTTCCAGCTGATAGGCGCCGACATCCAGAAAAGCCAGCACATCGCCCACGGCACTGGCTTCGGGCAGCAGGAACTGCTCGCCCAGCGGGCCGTGGCGGAAGTAGTCGCCGCCATCGCACAAGGGTCCGCCCAGCTTGACCGGCTGATTGTGGCTGTCCGTGATGCGGCTGGCGTTGTAAACGTAGAAATACCAGTCCTTGTAATCCGGAATGGCGTTGAAACCGGCATCCAGCATGCGCCAGTCCACCTGGCCTTCCACACTGCCATCTTCATTGAGCAGGGTCTTGCGCTTGCCGCTGACCAGGCCGGTCAGCAATACCGCCGCACTGCCCACCACCTTGCGCCCCGGCTCGATGCAGATTTCGATGTCCTGGCGCCAGGCATGCACTGCGCGGATCACCGCGTCAGCAAATTCCGCCGCGCCAATGGCCGGCTGCATATTGTCCGGCCCACCCAGGCCACGGTCGCTGGCATAACGGTAGGGCGTGGGAATGCCGCCACCGACATTGATCATGTCAAAACGGATGTTGAGCGTGCTTTCCAGCCGGCGCGCCGTTTCCACCAGCACGCGGGTCGCCGCGGCAAACGGTTCGGCATCCGGCACCTGGTCGCCCACATGCATGTGCAGGCCACACAGGCGCACATGTGGCATGGCGGCGACCTGACGGCAAATCCGCTCGGCATCGGCCAGATCCACCCCGGACTTGGCGCGGAAAGCCGTCATCAGCCCCTCGTGCGTGGCGGCCCGGACATTCGGCTCCACCCGCAGGCAGATACGTACCGGGGTTTGCAACTGACGGCTGATGCGGTCGATGGCCAGCAGCTCCTGCTCGCTGTCCACATTGATGGCGTGCAATTGCTGGCGGATGGCGAATTCCAGTTCTTCATCACGCTTGACCACGCCGTTGTAGACGATCTCATTGCCGGCAAAACCGGCCGCCAGGCAGCGGCGGATTTCATTGGCGGAATTGGCCTCGATGCTGATGCCGGTGGCACGCACCACCTGCAGCACGGCCAGCAGCGAGCAGGCCTTGGAGGCATAGCAGATGCGGGTATTGGCGTGGCTGGCAAAAGCCTGCTGGATTTCCGCGATATTGCGGCGGATTTCCGGCGCGGAATAGACAAACAAGGGCGAGCCGAACTCTGCGGCCAGTGCCGGCAGATCCACCCCTTCGCATTGCAGATGGCCGCTGCCGGCGCTCAGCCGGCGGTCATGCTGCAGGGTGTATTGCCGTTGGGAATCATAATCGTGGTGCATGGCGTCTCCGTTTGCTGGTGCTGTTTGTTGCCAAACATACGGAAATCACCTAATTTGCACGAACGAATTATTGGCATGGAACTATTCCATCTTGTCATGAACGACACCCATCACCTTCCCTCGCTCTCCGCCCTGCGTGCCTTTGTCGCCGTAGTGCAGAGCGGCAGCTTTACCGAAGCGGCACGCCGGCTCTTCCTGACCCAGGGCGCCATCAGCAAGCAGATCCGCCTGCTGGAGGAGCATTACGGCACGCCCCTGCTGCAACGCCACAGCCGGCAGGTGCAGCCCACGCCATCGGGCCGCACCCTGCTGCCGGTCGCACAAGACGTGGTGGAAAGACTGAAAGAAGTGGAAAGACGGCTGAAAACCCAGACCGACATCCTGTCGCTGCAGGTGTATGTCAGCTTTGCCGTGCGCTGGCTGATGCCACGGCTGGGCAGTTTCTACCAGCAATACCCGCTGACCCAGCTGCGCATCGACAGCATGGTGTATGAGCCCTCGGAGCTGGACCCGGGCATCGACCGGGCCTACATCCTGTTTGGCCGCGGTCACTGGCCCAATATGCAGGCCGAATTGCTGCTGGCGGAAAGGCTGAGCCCGGTGTGTGCGCCCGGCATGCTGCCGCAGCTGACCTGCCTGGATGATCTGGCCGGTCAGACGCTGTTCCACACCACCCGCGATTACGAGGAGTGGATGGCCTGGCTGGCCACCCGGCAGATCAGCTCGCTGGCGCAATACAAACATCAGGTGGTGGACCTGCACCACCTGGCCTGGACGGCGGCGGCCAGCGGGCTGGGCGTGGCCATCGGTGACATGGCCTTGCTGAAGGACGAGCTGCAACAGGGCCGGCTGGCATGCCCCTTCGACAGCGTGCTGGAAACCGGCTGCGGCTATTACCTGGCTTATCCCGACAGCTATGCCGACCATCCCGGTCTGCAGGCACTGCTGGGCTGGCTGCGGCAACAGGCTGCCGCGGATGAGGCTGCATAGAAAAAGCCCGGCATGGCGGCCGGGCTGCAAGTCAACAACAGAGGAGAAATTACAGGGGCAGATGCCCGGACAGGGCATTGAGCTTGCGTAGTGCGAGGCGGAAACGGGTATGGGCACGGGATACGGTGGACTCGCTGATATCCATTTGCTGGGCGGCAAAATAGCCGGTCATGCCTTCCACTTCCATCAGCCACACGGCTTCGCGCGAGCGTTTTTTCAGGCCGATCAGGTCGGCAACCTGGTTGAAATCGTCAAGTTTCATGGCTCTGATCTCCGACATCAAACTGGGGTGACTTGGCGCTGCCAGTTTCTACCCGGGCGGGCAACACCGGCAAGACAGCAAACCGCAGCGGCTTGTTATTGCAGCATAGATGCTTGCATAAAAAATGCATTGTTTGATTTGCATCAAATGCCTCGGCGGCGGCACAAAGCGGCACCCGCGCTAGGCCGGGGGGCTGGCCGACGGCCCCAGATACTTGTCCAGCATGGCGGACAAGGCCACGATGGACAACGGCTTGGTGAGAAAATCATCCATGCCGGCGGCGCTGGTTTTTTCCTGCTCCTCCACCCCGGCATTGGCGGTGCAGGCGATGATGATGGTCGGCGGCCGCGCCGGGTGTTCTGCCTCGTAATTGCGGATCAGCCGCGCCAGCTGGTAGCCATCGGTATTCGGCATCTGGCAATCGGTCAGCAGCAGGCTGAAATGGCCATCCTGCCACTTGGCATAGGCCTCGGCACCATCCTCGGCCAGCTCCACCCGGTAGCCCAGTTTTTCCAGCTGCCTGGTCGCCAGTTTGCGATTGGTGGGATTATCCTCGGCAAACAGGATGGGCAGCATGGTCTGATCCTGGTTGCCAGGCATGCCGGCCGGGTGGCCGGGCCGTACGGGTGGTGATTCTTCCAGCTCCTGCGCATCGGCCACGCTCACCACCAGCAAGAGTGCCGCGCAGCTGCCCTGACCGACCGTGCTGTCCAGACTCACTTCCCCGCCCATCAGCCTGGCCAGCCGGCGGCAGATGGTCAGCCCCAGCCCGGTACCGCCAAAGCGGCGTGAGGTATCCGATTCGGCCTGGGTAAAGGGCTGGAACAGCTTGGCCAGCCCCTCGGCATTAATGCCGATACCGCTGTCCTCCACCTCGAAACGCAGGGTCTGCGAGCGGCCATCCTCTTCCAGCAGCAGCACCCGCAACACGATGCGGCCATGCGCGGTGAATTTCACCGCATTGCTGACAAAGTTCTGCAGGATCTGCCTTACCCGCAGGGGATCGACCACCACCACCGCGGCCACCCGCGGATCGATTTCCAGCACAAACTCCAGCCCCTTGCGCCCGACCGCCTGTGAGTAAAGGGTATGCACCTGCTCCAGCATCGGGCGTAGCGCCGTGGGCGCCATCACCACCTCGAGCTTGTCGGCCTCGATCTTGGAAAAATCCAGGATGTCGTCGATCAGCCGCAGCAAGGTGCGGGCCGACTCCTGTATCGTATCCACCGAATCTTTCTGTTCCTCGTCCAGCGGGGTCATGGCCAGCAGTTCCAGCATGCCCAGCACGCCATTCATCGGGGTGCGGATTTCATGGCTCATGGTGGCGAGAAAGGCGCTCTTGGCCTTGTTGGCCGAATTGGCCTGATCGCGTGCTTCCAGCAACTCGCGCTCGGCCTGCTTGCGCTCGGAAATATCGATGCAGGCCAGAATCGAGCCCTGTTCCGGCTGCGCGGCAAACAGGTTCATGCCCTCGAACAGGACCCAGATCGGCGCCCCCTGCCCGGTCTTGCATTCGATCTCACAGGCTACCTTGGTCTGTTTCTGCACCATGTCATGCAACTGGCTGGTCAGCTCGAACCAGCCCTCGTCGGACAGCACCAGCTCCATCAGGTGCCGGCCCGGCAACTGCTCCCTGCCACTGAGGAACATCGCTTCGGCCATGCGGTTGGCGCGGACAATCTGCATATTGGCATTCAGCCGCAGCAATCCGACCGGCGAGGCGGAATAGATCGCTTCTTCTTCCTGCAATACCGCACGCAGCTGCGCTTCCGAATGCAGGCGACGGTCTTCCTCGTCGTAGAAACCCAGAATGCTGGCGCAGGAGCTGACCAGCGGCCGGATATCCTTGTCCACCAGCAAGGGGTCGGCACCCCGCAGGCAGATGATGGCGTGCACCTGCTCGTCCTGCGTCACCGGCAGACTGACCCAGGCCGGCTCGTTGGCCAGGGCGGCCATCAGGTAGCTGACCGGATCCAGCTCCTGGCCGATGCTGGCAAGGCTGGGAAAATTGGCCGGCCATGTTCCCGCCTGCAAATTGATATTGAGCGAACCATCGCTGACATTGAACAGTTCCAGCAGAAAACCATCCGCCGCGGCGGCAAAGCGCTTGAATTCGTCCAGCAGCCGGTTCAGCACCTGTTGCCGCGGCCAGCGGCACAACATCAGGTTTTCCACATGGGAGATGGCCGACAGCATGTCCAGGTTGCGCTCCAGCGAATGTTCGGCCAGCCGGCGCTGGTGCTCATCCCGGATGATCAGCAGGTAAACGGTATGGGCGGCGCTGTCCTGGTAGCGGGTCAGGGTCAGCCCGGCAAAAAAGCAGCGACCGCTGCGCTCCATGCCCAGGCCCTGCAAATTGATGCCCACCTCAGCGCCGGCAAGCAGCATGGCCTTGCCCAGGTCATCGCCCATGCGTAGCAACTGGTCGATCGGCAAACCGGACAAGCCGCCCATCGGGTAGCCAAACATGCGCTCGGCACCGGCGGCGGCGCTCTGGATGATGCCCTGCTCGTTGATGGTCATGATGGCGTCGCCGGCGGCATCCAGCATGCGCTGCTGATGATTGAGCGGCTGCAACACCTTGCGCACCATGAAATACAGCAAGGCCACACCCAGCACCAGCAGGAAGCCACCCAACAGGCTGTCCCGCAGCAGCAGGCGGCGAGAATGCTGATGATTCTGCCGGATCAGTTCGCCAGTCATGTCCGACAACAGCATGAAGGTATCGCGCGCCGTATCCTGGGTGCGCGTCAGCTGGCTTTGCAGCTGCGCCACAGCCAGCGGATTGTCGCCATGCTCGCGCAACACCTGGGTTTGTTGCTTGGTCTGGATATTCAGCTGCAGGGCCAGCGCGGAAAATTGCTGCATGCGCTGTGACAGGCGCGGATCATTGGCATAGCGGGCATCGCTGCGCAGTTTTTCCAGCAATACGCCAGCCAGATCCAGCCGGGCGCGCAGATCGTCCTCCTCGGTTTCACTGAGCATGGAATTCAGCTCGCCGCGCAACACCAGCCCCATCGCAGCCGCCCGCAGGCTGCGTGCCACCAGCCAGCCATCCTGCTTGATGGTATCCAGCAGATTGATGTCGGCACTGCCTTTGAGATCGATGCGGTTGCCGGTTTCCACCATCATGGCGCTCAGCGTGCCCTGCAGCGTGCGCATGGCCAGCTCCAGCCCGTAGCTCAGGGTTTCGTCACGGGCAAAAGACGGCCCCAGCCGGGTGTTGACCTCCTGGCGCAAGCGTTTGAAATTCTGCCATTGCCCGGCAAACTGCTCGCCATAGTGACGCTCATCCGGCAACTGGCGAAAGGACTGCAGGACCTGCTCGGCCCAGAAGTCCGCCCCCTGCTGCAAATGCAACAGGTTGGCACGCTCGGCAGCGCCCGGTGCCGTGCGGCGGTTGAGCAAAATACGGGCCTGAATGGATTCGCGCCGCGCCAGGTCGGCCACCATGAACAATTGCCGGCTGACATTGTTCAGCTGCATCACCTGCTCGGCCTGCTGATAGTTGGCCCAGGAGGCCACCAGCAATTCGGTAATCCAGGCCAGCTGGATTGCGCCGAGCAAGATGACGATAAGCAAGACCGCCCGACTGATAGACAAGGTCTGCAATACCTTGCTGCTTATTTTTCTGTGCATAGTCCACCCTGTATTGTGCCAGTACCATGCAGCCATGCTGCCGCGGTGCCGGGCCATTGCTATGGTATAGCCGCCCGCAAGGACATTGACATCAATAATTCAGGTGATCATGCCAGAACAAGCATCGCCGGCCGTGGCCGTTGACCAAGGCCGCCATGGACGGAAGCCGCCACCGGGAAGCCACGGGATTGGGTACAAGGCAGGGCTGGGAACAGCCAGCAGCTGCCGGCACAGAGGCTGCGCTAAAACGCGCATGCTGGCATGGGCGCTTGCATCAGCCAGGGTCCATGCCGCCGCACTTGCTCATGCAGGATCAGCACAGCAGCACATCACACTGCCGCGGCAGCACGCAGCCAGTCCAGCATGCCCAGGCCGGCCGCACGGCCACTGGCGAGGCAGGCGGTCAGCAGATAGCCACCCGTCGGTGCTTCCCAGTCCAGCATTTCTCCGGCGCAGAACACACCGGGCAAGGCCTTGAGCATCAGCCGCTCATCCATGGCCTCGAAACGCACACCCCCGGCGGTGCTGATGGCCTCGTCGATGGGGCGCGTGGCATGGACCGTCAGCGGCAGGCGCTTGATGCCGGCAGCCAGTTGCTGCATGTCGTTGAAAGCCTCCTTGCTCAGGCACTCGCGCAGCAGGCCGGCGCGCACACCCTTGATATTGAGCCGGCTTTGCAGATGGCTGGACAGCGAGCGCGAGCCGCGCGGGTGAGTCACTTCCGCCAGCACCTGTTCGGCGCTTTTCTGTGACAGCAAATCCAGATAGCAGGTGGCCGAGCCCTGCGCCAGCAGGGTATCGCGCAGTGCGGCGGAAAAGGCATAGATCAGATTGCCTTCCACCCCATGGCGGGTGACCACACACTCGCCGGTCTTGCGCACGGTCTTGCCCGCCAGGTCGGTAAACTCCAGGGTGACCGATTTCAGCGGCTGGCCGGCAAACTTGTCGGCAAAATGCGGCGTCCAGTGGCAGTCAAAGCCGCAATTGGCCGGCAATAGCTCGCGCACCGCCACACCGCGCGCGGCCAGTAGCGGCAGCCAGCTGCCATCCGAACCCAGCTTTTTCCAGCTGCCACCGCCCAGGGCCAGCAGCACGGCAGCATGGCGGGCTTCCAGCTCGCCCTCCGGCGTGGCAAAGCGCAAGGCGCCTTGTTCGCCCCAACCCAGCCAGCGGTGGCGCACGCGGAACTGCACCCCGCCTTCGCGCAGGCGCGACAGCCAGGCACGCAATAGCGGAGCGGCCTTCATCTCGCGCGGGAATACCTTGCCCGAGCTGCCGACAAAGGTTTCCACCCCCAGCACATGCACCCACTCGCGCAGCCGGTCGGCATCAAAATCCTGCAACAAGTTGCCCAGCTCAGGTTCGCGCTCACGATAGCGGCTGAGAAAGTCCGCTTTGGGCTCGGAATGGGTGATGTTCATCCCCCCCACCCCGGCCAGCAGGAATTTGCGCCCCACCGACGGCATGGCGTCATACACCGTGACCGCCACGCCCGCGGCAGCCAGCACCTCGGCTGCCATCAGGCCGGACGGACCTCCACCAATGATGGCGACACTGGATGAGGACGGGGGCTGCTGCATAGGGACTCCTGACTGGTGGCCGACAGCCGCTGAGCTCACCGTGCCGGTGCCGCATCAGCGTGCTGCCTGTTGATTGAGGCGGGATTGTTGCAGAAAACACGCGTTCTCCCAAGCCGCATCCTTCCCACACTGCCATCGGGGAAAGAAATTTGATTTAAACCAAGCACAGGTAATATGACGTACGTTACGCTGGCCGCTGTTACAGGCCATGACGGCTCAATAAGAGTCGCACACCAAAAACCTGCTGCGTGTTGCGCCCCCTGGCAGTCCTGCTGCCGGGGCCAGCGCCGCTTGCCACAGGAATGCCCGGCTATTTTGTTAACCGGGAAAAAAAACATAAGCAACAACAAAGGAGGCGGGGCTCCCGTTTGCAATGAAAAAATTTTCCGAATGGCCAATCTGGCTAAGACTCACCAGCGCCATCTGGTGCTGCCTGGTACTGGCATGGAGCGGGCTGATTGCCTGGGAAACCACGGTCAGCCGCGACATCGCGGTGTCCCAGGCCAAGGACCTGGCCAGCAGCATGAATGAAATGACCCTGGCCGGCCTCACCGGCATGATGATGACCGGCACGGTAGGCCAGCGCGATGTGTTTCTCGATCAGATCAAGGAATTGTCTGCGGTGCGCGAGTTGCGGGTAATCCGTGGCGATGCGGTCAGCAAGCAGTTTGGCCCCGGCAATGCCGGTGACAAGGCGCACGCCGCCGATGAGGCCGAGAAAGGAGCGCTGGCCAGCGGTCAGCCCTATATCGCCATCGAATCCACCCCGCAGCTGGGCGAACACCTGCATGTGGTGTACCCGGCGCGCGCCGCCAGCAACTATCTGGGCAAGAATTGCATGACCTGTCACCAGGTCAGTGCCGGCACGCCGCTGGGTGCGGTCAGCATGCGTATTTCGCTGGAAAAACCCTATGCCTCGGTCACCCAGTTCCGCAACCAGAGCATCCTGTTCGCCATTGTCGCCTCGCTGCCGCTGATGGCCGTGGTGTTCTTCTTCATCCGCAGCTTTGTCACCCGTCCGCTACAGGCCATGGCCGGCGGACTGGCCGAACTGGCCAAGGGCGAAGGCGACCTGACCCGGCGGCTGGAGGTGCGCCACCAGGATGAAATCGGCCAGACTGCCAGCCTGTTCAACCAGATGCTGGGCTCGATTGCCGAGCTGGTCAGACAGGTAGGCAGTGCCGCCCGCACGGTAGCCTCTTCCGCCGGCCAGCTCAGCGATGGCGCGGAAAAGCTGGCAGACAGCTCGCGCACCCAGAACGCCCAGTCGCAGGATGCGGCGCAAGCCGTCGAGCAGCTGGCACAGCATATTGGCGAAATCGCCCGCCATGCCGAACAGGTGCTGGAACAGTCGGACGAAAGCCTGCAGCGCTCGCAACAGGGCCGCCGCAACCTTACCCAGTTGCAACAGGAAGTCAACCAGGTGCAGCAGGCGGTGGAGATGATGGCCGAAGCCGAAACCGAGCTGGTGAAGTCCACCAGCTCCATCACCAGCATGACGCAACAGGTGCGCGACATCGCCGAACAGACCAATCTGCTGGCGCTGAACGCCGCCATCGAAGCCGCCCGTGCCGGCGAAGCCGGACGCGGCTTTGCCGTGGTGGCGGATGAAGTACGCAAGCTGGCGGAAAAATCCGCCCTGTCGGCCCGCGAAATCGATACCGTGACCGGGGCGCTCAACCACAAGACCGAAGCGGTACGCCAGGCGGTGGCCGCCAGCCTCAGCTCGCTGGAAGCCAGCCATCTGTCGGCAGGGCAAGTGGCCAGTGTGCTGGAGTCGGCCAGCGATTCCGCCACCGCCGTGCGCAATGGCCTGCGCCAGATCGTGCAGGTGACCGAGCAACAACGCGAAACCAGCGAACGCGTCACCCGCAATATCGACAGCATTGCCGAGCTGGCCAATACCAATGACACGGCCATCCAGCACACCGTGCGCTCTGCCGAGGAGCTGGAACAGCTGGCAGGCGGGCTGAACGATTCGGTAGCCCGTTTCAAGGTGTAGCAGACCTGCATGACCAACCACGCCAGTGCGCCCCGGCCCACTGGCGTTTTTTCTGCCAGGCAGCCAGCCAGCGCCACATCCGCAACAGCCGGTTTGGCCAATACGCCGCCAGCTGTTACACTGCCAGCCCGTTTCTGTCGTGATATCGCCAAGTCCGTGAAAAAAATCGCCTTTTCCAGCCTCACCGCCCTGCCTGAAGCCCTGCGCTCCAACCTGGACAGCCTGGGTTACCACAGCATGACCCCCATCCAGGCCGAAAGCCTGCCGGTGATTCTGGAAGGCCGCGACCTGATCGCCCAGGCCAAGACCGGCAGCGGCAAGACCGCCGCCTTTGGTCTAGGCATGCTGGCCGGCATCAATCCGCGCTGGTTTGCCGTGCAGGGTCTGGTACTGTGCCCCACGCGCGAACTGGCCGACCAGGTGGCACAGGAAATCCGCCGTCTGGCACGCAGCATCGACAATATCAAGGTGGTCACCCTCACCGGTGGCTCGCCCATGGGCCCGCAGCGCGGCTCGCTGGAACACGGTGCGCACATCGTGGTGGGCACCCCCGGCCGCTTGCAGGATCACCTGTTCCGCCAGTCGCTGGACCTGTCCAATGTGAAAATGCTGGTGCTGGACGAGGCCGACCGCATGATAGACATGGGCTTTATCGAGGAAATCGTCGGCATCGTGCGCGCCTGCCCGCGTCAGCGTCAGACCCTGCTGTTCTCCGCCACCTACCCGGACACCATCCGCAAGGCCAGCGCGCAGTTCCTGCGCCAGCCGGTGGAAGTCAAGGTGCAGGCCCTGCACAGTGGCGACCATATCGAACAATGGTTCTACAAGGTGAAGCCGGAAACCCGGCTGGAAACCGTCACCCGCATCCTGCAGCATGTGCGCCCGGCTTCGGCGCTGGCCTTCTGCAATACCAAGGAACGCTGCAAGGAGCTGGTAAAGGATTTGCAAGCGCGTGGCTTCTCCGCGCTGGCGCTGTATGGCGACCTGGAACAGCGCGACCGCGACCAGATCCTGCTGCGCTTTGCCAACAAGAGCACCACCGTGCTGGTGGCCACCGACGTGGCGGCACGCGGGCTGGACATCAAGGAACTGGACCTGGTGATCAATGTGGACGTGAGCCACGACCCGGAAATCCACATCCACCGCATTGGCCGTACCGGCCGCGGCGAGCTGCACGGCCTGGCCATGACCCTGGCCTGCGAAAACGACGCACGCCGTCTGGTGCAGATCGAGGATTACCAGAAAGCCCCGCTCACCTGGGCCGAAGTCAGCGAGCTGACCCCGGCACCGGGCGGCCAGCTGATTCCGGCTATGGTGACGCTGGAAATTGCCGGCGGCAAACGTGACAAGCTGCGTCCGGGTGACATTCTGGGCGCGCTGACGGGTGACGGCGGCATTGCCGGCAGCCATGTCGGCAAGATCAACGTACTGGAGGGCGCCAGCTTTGTCGCCCTGCAGCGCGACATCGCCGAACAAGCCTTCGAGCGCCTGTCGGTCAGCAAGATCAAGGGCCGTCTGTTCAAGATGCGCTTTGTCGAATAAGCCTTGCGCGCCGCAACAAGCCAAAGCCACCCCGCGGGGTGGCTTTTGTCATTTCAGCCGCGCAACACACTGACTCAGAACGGTTTGTCACCCAGGATGGTAGCCCGGTGCATGATGCGGCGGTTGGGGCGGTAATCGTCCACCGCATAATGACTGGTAGAGCGGTTATCCCAGAAGGCCACATCGCCAGCCTGCCAGCGCCAGCGGATGGTGAACTCCGGTCTTGCCTGATGGGCCAGCAGGAAGGCCAGCAAGGCGGCGCCCTCTTCTTCCGGCAGCTCGTTGATTTCGGTAGTGAAACCGCCATTGACGAACAGGCCCTTGCGTCCGCTCACCGGATGGGTACGCACCACCGGATGGCTTAGCGGCGGATTGTCACGCCGCGTCTGTTCCCATTTTTCCCGGTCAGCCGGGGTCAGGCCAAAGCGCTTGAGCGGGAAGGTCTTGGTGAAGTCATGGGTGGCGGTCAGCCCTTCCAGCAAGGTTTTCAGCCGGTCGGACAGCGCATCCCAGGCAGCAAAGCTGCTGGCCCACAGCGTGTCTCCGCCATACTCCGGCAGCAAGCGTGCCGCCAGTACCGCAGCGGCTGGCGGGGTTTCGATGAAGGTGACATCGGTGTGCCAGATGGCATTGTCCTTCAGGTCGAAAGCGTCGGTATCCAGAATCATCACCTGCGGCGCATCCGGGTGCTGCGGGTAGATGGGGTGAGTGTGCAGATCGCCAAAGCGGGCGGCAAAATCGCGTTGCTGGCGCGGGCTGATGTCCTGATTTCGGAAGAACAGCACCTGGTGTTGCAGCAGGGCCTGCTGTATCTCCTGCTGCAGGCTGTCGGTCAGCGGCTGCGCCAGGTCCACACCTTCGACAATCGCTCCCAGCGCCGGGGACAAACGGGTAAGCGTCAGACTCATCTTGATATTCCTTGCAGTATTCGGTTCTGGCCGCCGCCGCAGGCAGTGGCCATGAAATCTTTAGTCCAGCTGGCCATGCCAGGGGGCGAGGCGTCGCTGCAACAGGCGCAAGCCCAGTTCCAGCGCAAAGGCAATCACCGCGATGACGGCAATGCCCAGAATCACCACATCAGTCACCAGGAACTGCGCCGCCGACTGCACCATAAAACCCAGACCACGGGTGGCTGCCACCAGCTCGGCCGCCACCAGGGTGGACCAGCCGGTCCCCAGGCCAATGCGGATGCCGGTGAGGATTTCCGGCAAGGCTTCCGGCAGGATGACAAACCACAGCAACTGGCTGCGGCTGGCCCCCAGTGTCTGGGCGGCACGCAGGCGGTTACGGCTGACCTGTGCCACACCGTGACTGGTGGCAATGATGACCGGGGCCAGTACCGCCAGGAAAATCAGCAGCACCTTGGACAACTCGCCAATGCCGAACCAGATGACAATCAAGGGCAGATAAGCCAGTGGCGGCACCGGGCGATAGGCCTCGATCAGCGGGTCCAGCAGGCCACGCGCCACCGGGCTGACACCCATCAGCACGCCCAGCGGGATGCCCAGCAACACCGCCGCCAGCAAGGCCAGCACGATGCGTTGCAGGCTGGCCGCCAGGTGCTGCCACAAGGTGGCGTCCATAAAGCCCTGGGTGCTGACGGTAACCAGTTTGGCCAGCACCGCTTCGGGTGCCGGCAGAAACAGCGGCGGCACAATGCCGCTGTGCGACAGCCCCCACCAGCCGCCCAGCACCGCCAGCAGGCTGATCAGGCTGAGCCAGCCACGGCGGTATGGCTGCCACCAGTTGTTGCGCGGCGCGCGGCTGCTGGCCGGCAGTTCATCCGGCACCGGTTTGCTGATGGCGACATCAGCCAGTTTTTGCTCCAGTGTGTGTTCCAGTGCATTCATGCGGCAATCTCCTCGGCCTGACGGCGATGGTCGAACAAGGTGGCCAGCAATTGCTCGCGCAGCGCGATAAAGGCCGGATCGGACTTGATGGCCCGCGCCGATTCACCGGCGCGATAGCGCTGGCTGAAGCCCGGACGCAGGGTCTGGACAATGCGGCCCGGTCCTGGCGACATCAGCACCAGTTCGGTGGCGAGAAACAGCGCCTCTTCGATATCGTGGGTAATCAGGAAAATGCGTCGCCGTGCCTGCTGCCACACCTTGAGCAGCAGTTCCTGCATTTGCTCACGGGTAAAGGCATCCAGTGCGCCGAAAGGCTCATCCATCAGCAATACTTGCGAATGGCTGGCCAGTGCGCGGGCAATCCCCACGCGCTGACGCTGGCCGCCGGACAGCTGCCAGCTGTAGCGGCTACCGGCCTCCGGCAGGTCGACCAGGCGCAGTACCTCGTCGGCCCGTGCCAGCCGTTCGGCCTTGGCCACGCCTTGCAGGCGCAAGCCAAAAGCCACGTTGTCGCGCACATTCAACCAAGGCAATAGCGCGTCGTGCTGAAACACCACGGCGCGGTCGGCCCCCGGCCCGGTTACCCGGGCTTCACCAAAGCGCACCTCGCCGCCATCCGGCTGGACAAAACCGGCAAACAGGTTCAGCAAGGTGGTCTTGCCGCAGCCGGACGGCCCCAGTGCCACGGTCAGGTCATCCGGGCCGATGTCCAGCGACACCTCGGACAAGGCTGGGCGGTCCTGACCGGGATAGCGCACGCTCACCTTGTGGGCGGAGAGGATGGCCATGATTATTTCGCTGCCTTGACAAACTGGTTGCTGACATAGGGGCTGTAATCAGCCTGCAGGCTGTCCACCTTGCCTTGCGATTTCAAAAAGGCCGCGGTATTGGCCACCGCCTGCACGAAAGGCTTTTGCAGCAGGGCAATCTGTTCTTTCTGGGTGAGGAAGCGGTTACCCTGCAAGCCCAGCACCACGTCGGCCGGCGCAGCACCGGTCAGGCGGCTGATCTTGTCGATATTGTCCTTGTTGGCGATAAAGGCCTTGGGGTTGGCCACATAGCCGGCGATGGCATCCAGCGACACCTTGGCAAACTTGTTGACGAATTCCGGATGGGCATCGGCAAAGTCCTTGCGCACGATCCAGATATCGTAGGTCGGCGCACCCCACTTGGACACTTGGGCCGAGCTGGTCAGCACCTTGCCGTTGGCCTTGATCTTGCCCAGTGCCGGGTCCCACACATAGGCGGCATCAATATCACCACGCTGCCAGGCAGCGGTAATTTCGCTGGGGCGCAGGTTCAGCACATTCACCTTGGTCGGGTCGACCTTCCAGTGTTTCAGCGAGGCCAGCAGGCTGTAATGGGTGGTGGACACATAAGGCACGGCCACTTTCTTGCCAATCAGGTCCTGCGGCTTGCTGATCTTGCTGCCATTGCGCACCACCAGTGCCTCGGCATCGCCGATTTCGTCAGCCACCAGGAAGGTAACAATCGGCAGGCCACGGCTGGCAGCAGCAGCCAGCGGGCTGGAGCCCAGGTTGCCAATCACCACATCACCGGAGGCCACGGCGGCAATCACTTCGGAGCCGCTTTCAAACTTGCGCCAGTTGATCTGGCTGCCGGTGGCTTTTTCATAAGTACCGTCGGCCTGCGGAATCTTGGTCGGGTCGATGCCGGTCTGGTAGGCAATGGTCACCGCATCGCCCGCATGGGCCAGGCTGCCGAACAGGGCCAGCGCAGCGGCAATCAGCGAGAGGCGAAGCTTCTTGGTCTTGGCTTGTGTCATGGTGTTTTCCGTGATGGTGGGTTTGTTTGCTGGACACCAATCTAGCAAGCAGCCATCGGAAAACTAAGCAAGAAAAAACGCATTACTTATCAGAAACATGAAATTGACCAAGCACACTCAACCGGCAAGAAACGGCAGGATGATGAAAATCCCATGACATGACACAAAGACAGCGCAGCCCACTGGCGATATCATTTACAACATAAATTTACAGCATCGTGCCCAGTCAGCAGAAAATGGCCGACCATGACCCGGACAAATCTCGGGCAGGACTATGGCTTGGCCAGGCCTGGGTTGAACGCGGCAAAGCCTTAAAAAAATTCATTAATATTCTAATAAAGCAGACTAGCCATCAGAGGGAGATACAAGAATGTTTGGATCAGGTCACAAAAAGCGCATCCAGCAACTGCAGGATCGGGTAGCAGAACTGGAAGGCGCACTCCAGCAGAGCCAGCGGCAATTGCAGGACAGCGAACAGGCGCGCCAGCAGGCCGAGCAGCAGGTCAATGCCCAGCAAAGCCAGAACCAGCGCAATCAAAGCTATGTGGAACCTTTTGGCGATTTCTGCAACAGCCTGTCCAGCATCCGCGGCTCCTTTGCCGAGCTGGCGGCGCTGATGGAAAGCCATTTCGGCGCAGCGGCCGATGCCGTCACCACCCTGCACCACACCCGTGGCGCGGTGGATACGCTGGCACACAGTTTCGACGAAATCGCCCAGGCGCAGCAGAAAACCGCCGCTGCCATGGACTCGCTCAATAGCAAGACCGGACAGATCCGCCAGTTTGTGCAGCTGATCAAGGACGTGGCCGACCAGACCAATCTGCTGGCGCTGAATGCCGCCATCGAGGCCGCCCGTGCCGGCGAACAGGGCCGCGGCTTTGCCGTGGTGGCGGACGAGGTGCGCAAGCTGGCCGAGCGCACGGCCAATGCCACCAATGAGATCTCCACCCTGGTGAGCGATGTGGAAAGCGCCTCGCTCAACACCAAGCAGCAAGTCACCGAAGCAGCCGGACAAGTGGCCGGCTACCGCGATACCGGGCTGGAAACCGCCGCTGCCATCCGCAGCATGGTGGATGTCAGCGAACAGATGGCACGGGTCATCGCCCAGGGCACCAATACCAGCTTCATGGAGGTGGTCAAGCTCGACCATGTGGTATTCAAGCTGGACATCTACAAGGCTTTCATCGGCTACCACGACCTGGCGGCAGACAAGGTGTCCTCGCACCAGCATTGCCGTCTGGGCAAGTGGTATTACGAAGGTCGTGGCGCACAGGAATGCAAGGGCAACAGCCAGTTCATGCAGCTGGAAGCCCCGCATGCCAATGTGCACAATGCCGGCAAGGAGGCACTGAACGCCTTCCACGCCAAGGATTTCGCCAAGGCCAGACAGGCGCTGCAGCGCATGGAAGAGGCCTCCGACCAGGTGATGGATCTGCTGACCCAGCTCGAACAGCAGCCTTGCAGCAACAAGGTTTGAGTGACCGGTGCGCCAGCCCTGGCTGACGCGCTGGCCGCTCATGCCGCCACAGGGCTGCGCTGCTGCATGCGCTGGCGCAGTGCGTCGATGGCATAGCGCACCTTGGCCGGCTGTGCATCACGCCTGGGCGTCACCGCATAAATGCCCAGCGCCGGCAAACGCCATTCGGGCAGGATACGCAGCAAGCGGCCATCGGCCAGTTCCTGCCTGATTTCCGGCTCCGGCTGGATCGACAAGCCCATGCCGGCCAGCACAAACTGGCGCGCCGCCAGGATATTATTGCTGCTGACCCGGACACCCACCTCGGGCCGTACCACCACCCCTTGCGCATTCTCCATGCTCAGCCAGCTCTGGCTGCGTTGATGATCCAGCATCACCCATTGGTGCTCGGTCAGCTGTTGCGGCTGGGTAATCGGCGCATGGCGGGCCAGATAGGCCGGCGCAGCGCACAGCACGCTATCCCAGTCCGCCAGATGGCGTGCCACCAGGCTGGAGTCTTTCAAGTCGCCCGCGCGCAAGGCCAGATCGATACGATGCTGTACCAGATCGATCATCTCGTCATGAAAGAACAACTTCAGGCTGAGTCGGGGATGGGCCGCCAGCAAGGGCGCCAGCGCCTCGCTCAGCATGGGGCCGGCAAAACCGGTGGGGGCCGCCAGCCGCAGCTCGCCCACCGGTGCATCGCGCAGCTCGCTCAGCCTTTGCTCGGCCAGCTGCGCGGCCGCCAGCATGTCGGCACAGCCCTGGTAAAACAGGCTGCCGGCTTCGGTCAGGGTCAGGCTGCGCGTGGTCCGGTGCAACAAGGACACGCCATGCTCGGCTTCCAGCTTGCTGATATGCTGGCTCACTGCCGAAGGCGTCATGCCCAGCTGCCGCGAAGCGGCAATCATCGAGCCCTGCTCCACCACGGTGGCAAACACCGCCATACGCCGTAACATTTCCATATTATTAAGTTCAGCTAATTTATTAATGGCAGTATCGCCGGATTATCAGCAGATCAGCAAGCGATTACAGTTGCTTCCATCCATTATCGAAAGGAAAGCAAGATGAAAATAGCACTGATCGGCGCTAGCGGTTTTGTTGGCTCGGCCATCCTGCAAGAGCTGCTGGCCCGCCAGCATCAGGTTTCTGCCATTGTCAGCCGTCCGGAACGCCTGCCCGCCCACCCGCAACTGCACGCCGTCAAGGCCGATGCCTATGATGCCGCCACCATTGCCAGCGCCGTGGCCGGCCACGACATGGTGATCAGCGCCTTCAACCCCGGCTGGGACAAGGCCGATATCCGCGCCCTCTTCCTCAAGGGCCATGCCGCCATTGTTGCCGGGGTGAAACAGGCAGGGGTGAAACGCTTTCTGGAAGTGGGCGGAGCCGGCAGCCTGTACGTGGCACCGGGCGTGCAACTGATCGACACCCCGCACTTCCCTGCCGAATACAAGGAAGGCGCCGAAGGCGCGCGCCAGGCACTGGCCGACCTGCAACAGGAAACCACGCTGGACTGGGTGTTCCTGTCGCCGCCGGCCCAGCTGGCGCCGGGCGCGCGTAGCGGTCAGTACCGTCTGGGTGGCGATACACTGCTGATGGATGGAGAAGCCCCCGCCGGCATCAGCGTGGCCGACCTCGCCGTTGCCATCGTCGACGAAGCGGAAACACCGCGTCACAGCCGCCAGCGCTTTACTGTCGCACACTGACTTTCCACCTCACCCGCCTTGGCCGCCCTGCTCCTGCAGGCGGCTTTTTTCATGCGCCGGCGCATGAAAAAAGCGCACATCAAAACCCGCGTCAATATTGGCGTTGACAGCCATTCCCGGCTTATCTACAGTGCCAGCCAGCCGTACTGGATGGCGCGGGAGAGATCACCTTTGCGGTGACGCCGAAGGGGTATCGCCCCAGAAACTCTCAGGCAAAAGAACCGCGCCGTCGTCTGGCTCTCTGGAGAGAAGGACCGGGCCAGTACGCCCGGCCTCGCCGAAGGAAAAGACAGCACGCGTTGTCGAAGATTGTTGACAAACCCCTCGCGCTTTGTGAAATGCAAGCGCGGCTCCCTTCTTCAATAGTCAGGACAAGGGCGGGGTATCGGGAACAGACAGGAAGGCTGCGGAATCAATCAGCGCGCCGGAAGGCGCGGCTCCTGCGCAATCCTGTCAAATTACCTTGTCAGCAGCCTGAGACAGCCCCTGCAGTCGCAATCTCTCAGGCAAAAGGACAGAGGGGGCAGTGACTGCATCATGTCAGCATGCGTCGGCCTGCCCGGTTTGCGAGCGATGGAGCCTGCCTGCCCTCGCCCGTCCTGCCTGCCATCGCTGCGCCAGCCACCATGATCCGTCACGCACACGGCATTTACTGCCGCAAACAACAGCGGATCAGACGCTTCGCGACGCCTGATGGCCGGAAGCAGAACAGTCCGCACGCACAAAACATGACAGGCTGACACCTACATCAAGGGGCCGCTTCCAATAGCAGGCGGACCACATCCGAAACACCGGCAGCGCCCGCAAACGGCCTGCCCGCAGCAGACAAGAGAGCAATATGGCTATCAGCGTTTTCGACCTGTTCAAGATTGGCATCGGCCCGTCCAGCTCGCACACCGTCGGCCCCATGCGCGCCGCACGCCAGTTTGTCGCCCGGCTGGACAAGGACGGCCTGCTGGCCGCCACCCGCCGCGTACGCAGCGAGATGTATGGCTCGCTGGGTGCCACCGGCAAGGGTCACGGCTCGGACACCGCCGTGCTGCTGGGCCTGGCGGGCGAACTGCCCGACCTGGTGGATACCGATGCCGTGCCGGACTTGCTGGCAGCAATCCGCAGCAGCAAGCGGCTGAACTTGCTGGGCCAGCAGGACATCGCCTTCAACGAGGCCGAAGACCTGATCCTGCACAAGCGCAAGACCCTGCCCTACCACCCCAACGGCATGATTTTTGAAGCCTTCGACGCCGCAGGCAACAGCCTGTCCAAGCGCGCCTATTATTCGGTGGGCGGTGGTTTCGTGGTGGACGAAGCGGCCATCGAGGCCGGCTTCACCCCGCCGGGCGTCACCGAACTCAAGCACCCCTTCAATAGCGCGGCGGAACTGCTGGCGCTGTGCAAGGAACAGGGCAAGAGCATCAGCCAGATCATGCTGGAAAACGAGCTGGCCTGGCGCAGCGAGGAAGAAGTCCGCCGCGACCTGCTGACCATCTGGGGGGTGATGCAAGCCTGTGTCAAACGCGGCTGCCAGCGCGAAGGCACCCTGCCCGGTGGCATGAAGGTAAAACGCCGTGCTGCCGACATGTACCAGAAACTGCTGGCCGCGCCGGAAGCCGCGCTGCGCGACCCGCTGACGGTGATGGACTGGGTCAATCTGTATGCGCTGGCCGTGAACGAGGAAAACGCCGCCGGTGGCCGCGTCGTCACCGCGCCCACCAATGGCGCGGCTGGCATCATCCCGGCAGTCATGCACTATTATTCGCGCTTTGTGCCGGGCGCCAGCGAAGACGGCATCGTGCGCTACCTGCTGACTGCCGGAGCGATTGGCATCCTGTTCAAGCTCAATGCCTCCATTTCCGGCGCGGAAGTCGGCTGCCAGGGCGAAGTGGGCTCGGCCTGCTCCATGGCCGCCGGTGCGCTGGCCGAGGTGATGGGCGGCTCGCCGGAACAAGTGGAAAATGCGGCGGAAATCGGCATGGAACACAATCTGGGACTGACCTGCGACCCGGTGGGCGGCCTGGTGCAAGTGCCGTGCATCGAGCGCAATGCCATGGCCTCGATCAAGGCCATCAACGCCGCGCGCATGGCGCTGCGCGGTGACGGCCAGCACTGCGTGTCGCTGGACCGCGTGATCAAGACCATGCGCGACACCGGCCGCGACATGAGCACCAAGTACAAGGAAACCGCGCGCGGCGGCCTGGCCATCAATGTGATCGAAGTACCCGTCAACGTGGTGGAATGCTGAGTCACCCCCGCCCGTAACAAAACAGGCCGTGGACTACCGTCCACGGCCTGTTTGTATTCGGCTTCCGCCATCGTCCATCACGACCCGGCCAGCACACCATGCCACCACTCAGGCAGACTGCGCCTGCAATTCCGGCGCCAGCTGACTGGTATGCACCCGGTTGCGCCCACCATTCTTGGCCTGATACAGGGCCTGATCCGCGCGCTGACACAGCTGATCGAAGTTCTCCCCGCCCTGCCAGCCGGCCACACCGATGCTGATACTGTAGCGGCACTCGCCAAAACTGCTGACCACCCGATGTTGCTGCGCCCGCAAACGCAGCCGCTCGGCCACCAGCTGCGCCGCGGCGACGCCGGCATCCGGCAGCAAGACCGCAAATTCCTCGCCACCCAGCCGCCCCAGCGCATCGCGGCCACGCAGATGCTCGCCCACCATGTCGGCAAAGGCTCGCAGCACTTCATCACCCGCCGCATGGCCATAGGTGTCATTGATGGCCTTGAAGTGATCCAGGTCGATCAGCAACAGTGTCAGCGGCCGACGCGTGGCGGCCGCCTGCAGGATGAACTGCTGGCCGGTGGCAAACAGGTGCTTGCGTGACAAGGCGCCGGTCATGAAGTCGCGGTTGGCGGCTTCTTCCGCTTCGGTCTGCAGGGCCTCGTGCAGCATCAGCACCGCCGCCATGGACAGTGCCGGCATGATGGCGGCACCAAGGCACAGCAGCAGCACATTCCAGCCGCTGGCCAGCATGATGTTGGTGGGCGCGGGATGCAGCATGCCGAAATACAGGCTGCGTGTGATCTGCGCCACGGCAAACAGGCAGGACAGACCGGTCAGCAGCCGGTAGTGCACGCTGTTGCGGCGGCCGGTGTAATGGCGCAGCATCAGCCAGGCGGTGGCGGTGCAAACCGCCGCGCCATAGGCGGAAATCGCCATCACCCGTAAAGGCAGGCTGTCGACTCCGTAACGCCAGTAGGCCACGGCCAGCACTTGCAGCACCGCACCGCCCAGCAGGTATTTCCAGCGGGACGGCTGGCCGAGGAAATGTGCGCAGCCGGCATAATAGCAAGCCGCCGACAGCGCCACGACGCCATTGGCCAGCACAATGGAAATGACATCGGGTATGATGCCGCGCAAACCCAGCAAGGGCAGGTAAACCACCACCGCCACATTGGCCAGCAGCCAGTGGCGCACACCGGGCAGCCCGCTGCTGCGCAGCGAAGCCAGCACCAGGCACAGTGCCAGACTCAGCAATTCGGTGGTGAGGAAGATGGGTGCCAGCACCAATACGGGGTTGATATTCATGATGATGTATGTCGGCTGTGTTGAACCGCCGGGGAAGCCAGGCCCACCTTCCGCCAGAGGAGTCGGGCGAAAACAGCAGGGCGCAATCCAGCTTTATATCAAAAATGACAGCCGCCATCATCATTTAAAACAAATATTCACATTCGGCGCCACTCACGGCACAATCCGCTGACACTCATCAGCAGGCCAGCCCATGCCCAATACCAGCCATACCGCTGCTGCCCGTCTGCGCTGCCAGGGCTGCCGCCACTACTACATCAGCCACGACGCCCGCTTTCCTTATGCCTGTCATGCCTTGCAGATCAAGAGCAAGCGCCAGCCCTGCCAGGATGTGCTGGAAGCCTCGGGCCAGCACTGTCTGTACCGGCAGCAGAAAACGGCCTCTTCCTCTTGAAAGCAGCGGTGGAGGCACCATCTGATGCGGCAGGGTCGGATTTTTCCTTTCCCCTGCCGGGCAAGCGCATTACCATTCAGGACAGGGTTGCCGGCTGTCGCAGCAGCAAGCGGCAGCCCGGAAAACCGGACAAGAATCAGGCACACATCACGGCTAAGAGCGGTTGGCATTCAGGCCTGGCACCACCGCTGTCGCCACTTGCAAGGCCCCTTACCCAGAACAAGCCAGCCATCCAGATAGGGTCTGCCCCACCATGAGTAAACCGGAAGACAAGGCCATGACCACGGCCAGCGTTTCATCCCGCATACGCTACCGCCTGCAACAGGCTGGCGTACGCTTCCACGCCAATGACAATATTGCCGACTTCATTCAGGACGATGAGCTGGACCTGTTGCAACAGGAAGTGGCAGAAAAAATGCAGGGCGTGCTGGAAAGCCTGGTCATCGACACGGTCAACGACCACAACACCCAGGACACAGCCCGCCGCGTGGCGAAGATGTTTGTGCGCGAAGTATTCCGTGGCCGTTATGTGGCCAGCCCGCCCAATACCGAGTTTCCCAATATCGAACAGCTCAACGAGCTGATGATTGTCGGCCCGATCACGGTACGCAGTGCCTGCTCCCACCATCTGTGCCCCATCATGGGCCGGGTCTGGGTCGGGGTGATGCCGAACGAACATTCCAGCCTGATCGGCCTGTCCAAATACGCGCGGCTGATCGACTGGATCATGACCCGCCCGCAAATCCAGGAAGAAGCGGTGATGCAGATTGCCGACCTGCTGATGGACAAGCTGCAACCGGACGGGCTGGCCATCGTCATGGAGGCGGATCATTTCTGCATGCACTGGCGCGGGGTGAAGGACAATAATTCGAAAATGACCAATAGCGTGATGCGCGGTTCTTTCCTGCGCGACGCCAATCTGCGCCGGGAATTCCTGTCGCTGATGCACAGAGGAAACTGACCATGCTCGTCCGACTCATTTACGCCAGCCGCAGCTGCAGCCCGATCACCAGCGAACTGGTGAAACAGATCCTGGACGCCGCCCACCAGCACAATCCACAAAGCGGCATTACCGGCGTGCTGTGCTATGGCGATGATGTGTTCGTGCAGGCGCTGGAAGGCGGCCGTGCCGAAGTGAATGCGCTGTACCAGCATATCTGCCGCGACAGCCGTCATCGCGACGTCACCCTGCTGGCCTACCAGGAAATCGATCAGCGCGAATTCGCCTGCTGGTCGATGGCGCAGGCGCCCATCGACAAGAAAAATGCCGCGCTGTTGCTGCGGCACTCTTCCAGCCCGGTCCTCGACCCCTTCCGTCTGAGCGGCAGCACCACCACCCGCCTGCTCTGCGAACTGGGCAGCTCGGGCGGCCTGCGCTCGCGCGGCTGAGCCCAGCTCAGACCAGCGGCAGGGTGATGCTAACTTGCAAACCGCCCTGCGGCAGATTGGCCGCCCGTATCCGGCCATGGTGCGCCTCGACAATGCGCTGCGCCATGGCCAGTCCCAGGCCGTAGCCGCCAGGCTGGGCATTCTGCTCGCTGCGGAAGAAGGGCTCGAAAATGGTTTTCAGCTCCTGCTCCGGCACCCCCGGCCCGCAATCACTCACGCTAATCGTCACCTCACCACTGCCACGCACCACGGCCAGTGAAACCGGGCCACCCTTGCGGGTATGGTGAATGGCATTGCGCACCACGTTTTCCAAGGCGCGCGACAGCAGCTCGGGCTGCGCCATCACCTCCGCCCTATCCTCTTGCAGCAACACGATGCGGGTGCCATTGGCCTCCGCCTCGAACTGGGCATCGGTAATCAGCTCCTCCAGCAAGGCATCCACGGGCAGGCATTCGGGCGGGTGTTGCGATGCTTCGGCATCCAGCCGCGCCAACGCCAGGATTTCCCCCACCAGCGCATC
The DNA here is from genome assembly GCF_003202035.1 of Aquitalea magnusonii. GTDB lineage: Bacteria > Pseudomonadota > Gammaproteobacteria > Burkholderiales > Chromobacteriaceae > Aquitalea > Aquitalea magnusonii. The sequence continues at coordinate 65,833 of NZ_QJKC01000007.1, forward strand.
CATGCGCCCGGATTCACGCTCGATGCGATCCAGCCATTCCTCCAGCTTTTCCGGTTGCTGCCGCGCCAGATCCACTGCGGCATTCAGCCTGGCCAGTGGTGAGCGCAGCTCGTGCGACACATCGTGAAACAAGCGGCGCTGGCCGGTGATCAACTGCTTGAGGCGCTGTGCCAGGCCATCGAAATCACGCCCGAGATCGGCCAGCTCATCGCGCCGGCTACCCAGATCACTGGCCAGATGCACATCCATGTCTCCCCTGGCCACCGACTGGAAGGCCTCGCTCATCAAGCGGATCGGCTTGGACAGATGACGGGCGAGGATGGCACCGAACAGCAGGCTGGCCAGCAGCGCACCCAGGATGGGCAGCATGGGAAAGGGGCTGGGTTCCCCCGGTCCGTGCTCAGGCCCGCCACCCGGCGGGCCCGGCGGCAACAGCAGCAGGCGGTAATGCGCAGAACCGCCAAGCGTCACTTCGCGCATGGGCCGCGGCCCCAGCCGCTCCGGCACGGGCAGCGCCCGGCCCAGCAGCTCGTGCTGCTGATCGTCCAGCACCAGCAGATGCCGGCGCGCACCGGGGCTCATGTCTTGCAGATGGGCCCGCAAACCGGCCACACCTTCGCGCCGCAGTACCGCCGCCGCCATATCCAGCACCACCGTATCCATCGGATGCTGCTGCTCGACGACTGCCGCACTTTCCATGCGATGCCTGAGCCAGAATACCGTGCCCACCCCGAACACCGTGCTGATCTGCGCCAGCCACAGAATGAGAAACAGCTTCCAGAACAGGCGTCCCATGCTCAGGCCTTGATGAACTGATAACCGCGGCGGACCACGGTCTGGATGCAGATGCGGCCCGGGGCCACCCGTGACAGTTTCTGCCGGATACTGCTCATGTGCACATCCACGCTGCGGTCAAAGCGCGCCAGTGGCCGGCCCAATGCCTGCTTGGACAGCACATCCTTGCCCACCGGCTGGCCGGCATGGCGTACCAGCAATTCCAGCAGGCTGTATTCGGTGCTGGTCAGTTCCAGCGTTTCCTCGCCCCACTGGGCACGGCGCTCGCCGGGCCACATGGTGAGCGGCCCTTCACGCAACACATCGTTTTCCTGGGCCGGCAGCACCTGGTTGCCGGTACGGCGCAGAATGGCACGGATGCGTGCCAGCAACTCGCGCGGGGTGCAGGGCTTGGGCACATAGTCATCGGCACCCAGCTCCAGGCCCAGCACACGGTCGGTATCATCTCCCCGCGCGGTCAGCATGACCACCGGCAACATGCTGTGCTCGCGCACCCGCCGCAGTACTTCCACCCCACTCAGGCCAGGCATCATCACATCCAGCACCATCAGATCAAACTGGCCGGACAAGGCCTGCACCACGGCGCTGGTGCCATCACTCACTTTCTGGACCAGGCAGGATTCCCGCTCCAGGTAGCTGCCCAGCATGTCGGCCAACTCGATATCATCATCTACCAGCAGTATTCGCATTTTCCATCCTGATTATTCTGTGCAGGCCCCGCTCTCCCGGAGACTGTCGGCAGACATGATCCACATCACGGCCGCCTGCGGGGGAAGTTTTACCGGCTTTTACACTGATTTATCGCGCTTTACCGATTGTTAACCTTACTTAACCGTCCGCTGCCGCATCATGCAAGACAAGCAGCCGCCGCCGGCTTGCCCGGGTCCCTCTCTCTCTTCTGGCGGCTGCCCCCCCGATGACCACGGCAATTCTTGCCGGCTGCGTGCCGGCGCCGCACAAATTGGGCAGGAGCAGGCGGCAATTCTGCTGGCTTGCGGCCTGCAGCAGCGGCAAATCTTGCCAGGCCAGACTGCCGACTTGGCCAATGGCAGGCCGAATACTAGCAAAACCGGGCTAAAATCCTGTTTTTGCTCACACTTCTTAACATTTGCTGACAAAGATTTACATCTGGCCGGGCCGCTCCTGGCCCGAAACTTGCAATGACAGGCAGGCGCAATGCCGCGTCCTGATCTCTGGAGGTGGCTTTACTGCACAAGTCACAAGCAAGCACAGGGAGAGCCTTATCATGAGTATTTCGGGCATCAGCAGTACATCGTCGATTTACAGCAGCCAGCTGACTGGCAGCACATCCACCAGCAGCACCTCCAGCACTGGCGAAACCCGTCACCATGGCAAACACCGTGGCGGCAACGACGCCTTCATGCAGAGCGTGGAGCAGGCACTCAGCCAGCTGGGGATTTCCTTGCAGCCGCCATCCGGCAGCAATAGTGCCAGCAGCAGTAATGCGGACAGCACTTCGGGCAACAACTCGCTGGCCAGCCTGCAGGCCCCGCCGCCACCGGATAACGACGGCGACAATGATGGCAGCACCAGCAGCACCGGCAGTACGCAAAATCCGATGCAGGCCATGCATACCTTCATGCATGATCTGTTCGGCGCGCTGAAATCAGCCAACAGCAGCGCTGACAGCAGCACGGACAGTACGAGCACCAGTGCTTACGGCAATGCCGAGAGCCAACTGCAAAGCCTGATTCAGCAACTGTCCAGCTCCTCCGGCAGCAGCAGCACCAGTTCCAGCTCGAGCGCGCTCAATACACTGCAAAGCGATTTCAACAATCTGGTCAGCAGCGTGCAGCAAGCCAACGGCAGCAGTGACACCAGCTCCAGCAGCTCGGGCAGCAGTTCTGGCAGCAGCAATTCGGCCAATCTGCAATCCTTCCTGAGCGCGCTGCTGCAGAACCTGCAGAACAGCCAGAGCAACAGCTACTCGTCTTCGGTCGGCAATCTGCTCAGCACCCAGGGCTGAGTCCGCTCAGCGCAAGCCCGCCTGCGGCAGGCTTGCGCCCTCTGCAGCCACATATTGCTGCAGCCGCTGCTGCAGGAACTCGCGCAGACGCATCAGCAAGGGCGACAGCATCAGCCGGTGCGGACACACCAGATACAAAGGTGCCGGCTCGGCCTGGTAATCGGTCAGCAAGGCTTGCAGCCGGCCGGCGCGCACATCATCCAGCACATCCAGCTGCGACTTGTAGGCAATGCCCTCGCCAGCCACGGCCCAGTGGCGCACGATTTCGCCATCGTCGCTATTGCGCCGCCCGCCCACCGTCACCACCGACCACTCGCCATGCAGGGCAAAACGCCAGCGTTCATGCAGGGCATCCCCCAGCACAAATCGCAGGCACTCATGCGCGGCCAGATCGGCCGGCCGCTGCGGCCAGCCATGCCGCTGCAGATAGGTCGGCGCCGCACACAATAGCCGCCGGTTATCGGCCAGCAACGGCAGGGCGACCAGGCTGGAATCTTCCGGCACGCCATAGCGCAGGGCAACGTCCACCGGCATGCGGTAGAGATCGGCCAGCCGGTCGCTGATGTGCAGTTGCAGGCGCACCGCCGGATGTTCGGCCAGGAAATCATCCAGCCATGGCCGCAACAGCTGGCGGCCAATATCCGAAGGCATGGACAGGCTGAGCTGGCCATGCAGGGCCTGCTGTCCCGCTGCCAGCGCCTGCTCACCGGCCTGCAATGCCTCGATGGCAGCGCGGGCATGAGCCAGATAGCGCTCACCATCGGCAGTCAGACGCAGGCTGCGGGTAGAGCGCACCAGCAGCCGGACATGCAGTTCGGCCTCCAGCCGCTTCAGCCCGGCACTGGCCACTGCCGGACTGATGTCTAGCAGGCGAGCCGCAGCGGACAGGCTGCCCAGCTGCGCGGTATGCAGCAATATCTGCAGGTCTTCCAGTCGGACCATCCCCCCCTCCCTGGCAGCAGCCGCCACCGTTAGCGATCATTCATTGGAAATAGCCGGAACAGGTGGCTCCGGCACAGCGGCAGCTTGTGCCATGGCCAGGCCAGGCAGTCAGGACGATAGCCGGCCAACACACCCCGATGCTGACAACAACAGCCAGCGCGCCGCAGCTGTATGCTGCCGCAAGCAACTGGCGCATGCCGCACTCAGGGCAGGAATTCCTTCATATTGTATTTGCGTACCAGCCGCTGGTAGTCGCTGCTCTGGCGATACTGCTGCTGCGCCTGCAGATAGCTGGCAATACGCTGGGCCGACATCGCCTTGCGGGAAAAGCCGAGGTAGAAATCACCGATCAGCCAGCGCGGCTGGCGCAAGGCCACCACTTGCGACGCCAGCTCCGGCATGCCGGCTTCCAGCGACTGCAAGGAGGTGCCATACGCCACCGCGATATCGATGCGGCCAGCCAGCAGCTTGGAGAACACTTCTTCCTTGGAACTGGCCGTCATCTCGACCTGCCAGCAGGAATGCATGGCTTTTTGCACCACCTCGCCATAAAAGTAATTGCTGGCGGCCGCCATGCGATAGCCAGCATACGTGCAGGGCTGGCTGCTTTCGGGAAAATGCCGGCGCTGACTGCGCCGCACGAACAGACCGGCATACTGCCGGTGCTGGATGGCCGCCGGCATGAATACGGCATAGGCTTCACGCTCGGGGGTGCGCGCCAGATAACTGAGCGCATCCACCCGCCCCAGCTGCAGGCTGCGCAGGGCGCGCTGCCAGGGCATGGGCTTGTACACCACATGCCAGCCCAGGCGTGAGCTCACCTGGTCGATTTCCTCCAGATGGAAACCACCATGCTCCGACCCATCCCCCCTGGCGTATTCGAAGGGATGGTTATCCGACTCCTCCACGGCCACGACAAAGTCCTGGGCGGTGGCAGTGGCCGCCAGCAGCAGACAGGCCAGCCACAATCCCTGCCCTGTCCGCATTGCCCTGCGAAGGCAGGTCAGCATGCCATACCGCTTAGCCGGCCGTGCCGCCAACAGTGAGGCCGCCATCAATGCGCAAGGTGGGTTGACCCACGCCAACAGGCACGCTCTGGCCTTCCTTGCCGCAGACACCCACGCCCTGATCCAGCGCCATGTCGTTACCGATCATGGAAACATGTCCCAGCACATCCGGGCCGTTGCCAATCAGGGTTGCGCCCTTGACCGGGTAGGTCAGCTTGCCATTCTCGATGCGCCAGGCTTCCGAGGCCGAGAACACGAACTTGCCGCTGGTGATGTCCACCTGGCCACCGCCAAAGTTGGCGGCATACAGGCCATCCTTGACCGAGGCGATGATTTCCTGGGGATCGTGCTGACCGCCCAACATATAGGTATTGGTCATGCGCGGCATCGGGATATGTGCATAGGACTCGCGCCGGCCATTCCCGGTGGGCGCCACCTGCATCAGGCGTGCATTCATCGCATCCTGCATATAGCCCTTGAGAATGCCGTCCTCGATCAGCACGGTACGGTTGGTCTGGTTACCCTCGTCATCAATCGCCAGCGAACCGCGCCGGCCATCCAGCGTACCGTCATCCACCACCGTCACCCCGGCGGCGGCCACACGCTGGCCCAGCTTGCCGGAGAAGGCCGAGGTGCCCTTGCGATTGAAGTCGCCCTCTAGGCCATGGCCAATGGCCTCGTGCAGCAACACACCCGGCCAGCCGGAACCCAGCACCACCGTCATCTGGCCGGCCGGTGCCGGGCGTGCTTCCAGGTTGATCAGCGCCTGGTTCACCGCCTGGCGCACATATAGCTCCACCAGCTCATCGTCGAAACGGGTCAGGTCAAAGCGGCCGCCACCGCCGCCGGAACCCTGTTCGCGGCGGCCATTCTGTTCGGCAATCACATGCACCGACAGCCGCACCAGCGGGCGCACATCGGCCGCACGCACGCCATCATGCCGTGCCACATACACCACATCGTATTCGGAAGCGACGCCCGCCATCACCTGGATCACCCGCGGGTCCATGGCGCGCGCCAGTTTCTCCACCTTTTCCAGCAGCGCCACTTTGGCGGCGGCTTCCAGGCTGTAACAGGGGTCGATGGCCGGGTACAGATCACGCGCCCCTTGCGGCGACTGGCGCCCGGCCGAGCCATCGCCACCGGCCGCACCGATGGCCCGTACCGCATCGGCGGCACGGCCAATGGCTTCGGCACCGATATCGTCGGAATAGGCAAAGGCGGTCTTGTCGCCGGAGACGGCACGGACACCCACGCCCTGATCGATGCTGAAGCTGCCGGACTTGACGATGCCCTCCTCCAGGCTCCAGCCCTCACTGCGGGTGTACTGGAAGTAGAGATCGGCGTAGTCGACGGCATGCTGGCGCATGCGCGAGAAGGTGGTTTCGATCACGGACTCATCCACGCCATAAGGCGCAAGCAGGAGTTGATCGGCAATGCGGAATGCGTCTTGCATGGTGGGGGCTTTCTGTCAGAGCACGCGATGCGCCAGGGCCGGCAGGCCACTGCGCACCGCATGCAGCAATGCGGGGTCGATTTCAGCCAGTACCACACCTTCGCCCAGGGCCTGTTGCGCCAGAATGCGCCCCCAGGGGTCGATGATCATGGACTGGCCATGGGTCTTGCGGCCGTTTTCATGGGTGCCGCCCTGGCCGGAGGCAATCACATAACACTGGTTTTCAATGGCGCGGGCGCGCAACAGCACCTCCCAGTGCGCTTCGCCGGTGGTCGCGGTAAATGCCGCCGGCAGAATCATCACATCAAACGGGGCCAGCTGGCGAAACAGCTCGGGAAAGCGCAGATCATAGCAAATGCCGCAGGCCACTTCGGCCAGGCCGATGTCCACCCTGACTGGCGTGCTGCCCGCCTGAATGCTGTCGGATTCGCAATAGCGTTCGCCATTGCCGGTATAGCCGAACAGGTGAATCTTGTCATAACGGGCGGCCTGCTGCCCTGCCGGGTCAAACACCAGCGTGCTGTTGAATACCTTGCCCGGCGCCGGGCAGCGCAACGGAACGGTGCCGGCAGCCAGCCATACCTTGTTGTCGCGCGCCATGGCGGCCAAGGCAGTTTGCAGCGGCCCGTGGCCGGGCTCTTCACTGATGGCCACCTTGTCGCCATCCTGCCGGCCCATCAGGCAAAAGTACTCCGGCAGCACCACAAAAGCGGCTCCCGCCGCCGCAGCCTCGGCCACCAGCCGCGCCGCCGTGGCCAGATTGGCGGCAACATCCGTACCGGAGACCATTTGCACGGCTGCGGCAATAAATTTCTGTTTCATGGCGAGGGTATCCGCTTGTTGTTTTTCAAAGGTTCCGCTGCCAGCTTGTCAATCTTGGGGTTGGCAAAGGAACCGGTAATGGCATAGTCGACCGACAATATCTTGCCGAACGGGTCTTGCAATACTTTCTGCGCGGCCAGCGCAGCCACGCCCACCACCGGGTTGAGCAGTGCGGCGCCGGCGGCCAGCGCCACGCTCTCGGCCAGGTGCGGCTGTACCCGGATGCGCACATCCTGGGTTTCACTGGCCAGATTCACCTGCCCCTTGAGCGCGACATCGGCAGCCGGGCCTTTCATGTGCACATTATCAGAAACAAACACACCCTTGCTCACCGTGGCATTGCCGCTGATGGTATCGAAGGCGAAGCCGTCACTGAACACATCGGTAAAGTCCAGTTTCACCCGGCGGCTGAGCGATTGCAGGCTGAGTACACCAAGCAGGCGCGCCACTCCGGGATCGACCTTGGCAAAACGGCCGTTTTTCAGCGCCAGCGTCATGTCGCCGGACAAGCGGCTGGCGCTGACATCAAACAAGCCGCCCGGCCAGCTCATATTGCCGGACAGACTGCCCTCACCCTTGCGGAAGGTATCCTGCAGACCGATGCGCGCCAGCAGCTTGCCGACATCGCTGCTGTCCAGCTGGTAGCGGGCCTGCACCTCCTTGCCGGCCTCACCACGCCGTACGCGGGCACTGCCTTGCAGACTGCCTTCCGCCGCCTGCAGCCGTAGCGGATTGAGCACCCAGTCGCGCCCTTCGCGGCGCGCGCGCAGTTCCAGCTTGCCCACGGTCTTGTTCTGGTAAATGAGGTCACCAACCCGGATATCCAGCTCCGGCCAGTCGCCCTTGTCCACCATGGTCGTATCCGCCTCGTCCGCAGCGCCTGCGGCCGGCGGCCGCAGAATGGCATAGGCCAGATTGGCACGCAGCAGGCCACTGCCGGCCGGCAGGTAATCAACACTGCCGTTCAACTCGCGCGCCCGCACATCCAGCGACCAGGCATTGCGCAGACGCCGATTGCTCAGACTGGCGCTGACCTGATGCAGGCTGCCGCCCCATCCTTCCACTTGCGGGCTGTCCAGCTCGATCAGCAGCGGCAAATCGATCTGCCTGACCGTCGACACCCCGCCCTGACTGCCACCGGGGCTGGCAATGGCGGCCACCCAGCGCTGCAGATCGACTTGCGGTGCGGCCAGCCGCAGCGCCAGCCCTTCGTCGGGTTGTTTGCCAATGGGGCGCCCGGCGGCGACCACCCCGCTTTTCAGATTACCGTGAACATCCAATAACAGGCTGCCGCTGGCGACGCTGCCCGCATCAAAATCCAGCCGGTATGGCTGCTGTGCGGTTTTGCCCGGAGCAAAGCGCAAGGACAGCGGCAAGCTGTCCGCCGCGGGCTTGCCAAGCGGGGCCGGCGCCACGATGGCCGTACCGAGCAAGCCGGATTGCACTGTCAGGTTTTCCAGCCCCTTGTGCACGACAAACTGTACGGAAAATGGCGAATGTCCGTTGACATAGGGCGCCAGCAAGGGCAGGTAGAGGCCCAGCGCCTGATGGCTGTCGGCGTCGCCGTGAATGTCAAAATTCATGCGTCCGGCCGGGGTACTGCTGGCCTTGAGCTGGAACTGGCCGCCCAGCGCGGCAAACTGCACGCCTTTGGATTCCACGCCATACTCGGTGAAGCTCAGCGTGCCATGGGCATTGCTGGCTGGCGGAATCGGCAGGCCCTTGAATGCCAGCTGATTGCCGGACAACAAGATATCACCATGCACCTTCACCGGCTGCTTGCCGGACAGGGGGATGCCCAGCTGCAGGTCCAGCGCGGCATTGCCGCCGGCCTGAATGCCACCGGTGAAACCATCCAGCCAGCCATCGACCGGACTGCTGGTGGTGAATTTCAGCATGCTGGCCAGCGGGCCTTGTGCCCGCCCCTGCACACTGAGGATGGAGCTGGCCGCTCCCAGATCATCAATCCCGACCCGCACCCCGCTCAACGGCACCCCCAGCGTGCTGCCACTGCGTGCGCTGATCAGCATCTTCTCATTATGAAAACCCAGATCAGCCTGGATGTTGTCGATGGTGGGCCAGCCTTTTTCATATAGCAGACGGCCCTGATCCACCTTGGCATCCACGCTGAACTGCCCGCCCTTGCCACCGGCAAAGGGGAAGTTGGCCAGATCACCCTTCAGCACCATGCGTACATTGCTGGCCGTACCACCCAGCAGCGCGGCATTCAGCCAGCGCAAGGTATCCTGCCCCACCGCATGCGGCAGATAAGCCGGCACGCGCACGGCGGCCACCTTGGCCACATCGGCGGTGAAGTCGACCACCCCCGGCCCCTTGCCGTCGTGCTGGTAGTGGCCAGCGAAATGACCGCTGAGATCGGCATTGGCAAAGGTCACATCGTGAAACTCGACCTCGGTCTGCGGGCCGTGGTTGCGCCAGTCCACGCGGCCATCCAGCTGGTCGAAATTGAGCAACTGCGGAAATACCGTCGGGTAATTGAGCGCGGCATGCCGGCTGTTGAGCCGCAGCTGGCCGCCCTGCTCGCCAAAGCTCAGCTCGCCGCTGACACCACTCACCCCGGGCACCGAGGAAAAAGCCTGCCAGGCCAGCTGCTCGAACCGGGTGGCCACCGCATATTGCCGTGGCGACTGCAAGGGACCCTGCCAGCTCAGTGACAGGTTTTTCAGCTGGCCGCTGGGCGCGAAACGGGCAAACAAGGAATTGCCATCCCCACCCAGCGCACGGATAAACGGCGTCAGGTGGGCCACATTGACATTATCCAGCGTCAGCTTGCCCTGCCCTTGTTCGCCAGGGGTCCAGTCACCACGAATGGTGGATTTGTCGAAGGCCAGCCCGCTGGCACTGGCCAGGGTCAGGTTGGAGGCATTGATGGCATAGCTGCCACGCGCAGAGCGCTCCAGCTGCAATTTGCCACTGATGGCCGGCAGTACCAGGGTGCGCGCATCCTTGGGGGTGTAGGCCGCGTTGTGGATGCTGACATCGGCACTCAGGCTGTTGATGTGGCCATCGGCAAAATCCGCTTCCAGCGTGCCGCTGCCTTCACCACTATTGATCAGGCCGATCTTTTCCATATAGCGCGACACCACGCCGGCCTGTGCGCCATTCAGACGGATGCGCATATTGCCGGCCCAGTTGCGCCACTGGCGAAAATCATTGCCGCGCCAGGCCAGTTCCATGTCAAAGCCTTTACCCAGCGTGGCCACCGGCTGGCCGGACAGGCTCAGCCGATGACCGAGCAGGGTCTGGCTCAGCGTCAGCTGCCCCTGCTGCAGATCCAGCCGCGGCAGGCCCAAGGCCTGGTCTTCCCAGCTGATGCGTGCCTGGCGGATATCGATGCGGCTGTGTTTGAGCAACCAGTTGGCCGACGGCTCGCTGCCGGCCGGCTGTGGCTGACTGGCGGGCGCACTCATGTCGAAGCCGTTCAGCAGCACATGACCATCGGCCCGCCGCAGCAGCGCCACACTTGGCCCGTCAATGGTGATGCTGGAAAACAGCGGCTCCCATGACAGCAGCGACCACCACGACGGCACCACCGCCACCCGTTCCAGGGTCAGGGCATCGGCAGTCACCGGATTGGCGATGCGCAAGCCACGCAGCTGCAGCTGCGGTGCCAGCCCCTGCCACTGGCCGGACAGGGAGGCCACCGACACCTGACGGCCGGTCGCCTGCGACAGGCTTTGCTCCAGCTGTGGCCTGAACTGCTCCAGCCGCGGCAAGAACCACCCGTTGAACACGGCAAAGCCGCCACCCACCACCAGCAGCGCCAGCAACAGCAACAAGCCGAGGGCTTGCAGCGATTTGCGCAGCAAACTGATGACGTGGACTCTGGCTAACAGATGCGGGGGCTTTTCCAAATGAGCTAAACCGATACAATGAAGTGTTACAGGACCTAAATGAGCGCCTCGTCATTATGCCAGCAAACCCGGATCATGCCATTGCCCAGAGCCGTGCCTTTTCACTTTATCTGGACCGCCTGCTGAGCGCGCGACCGGAGCAGCAAAGCCTGTTGCACGACAAGCTGGCACAGCCATTTGACCGCACCGAAATGGCCGGCTTTGCCGACTGGGATAGCCTTGACACGCCGGAAGCCATGACGCCGCCACTGCGCAGCCTGCGTCAGGCGGTGATGGCGCGGCTGATCTGCCGTGACTGCAACGGACTGGCCGACCTGGACGAGGTGGTGAGCACCATCAGCCTGCTGGCCGAATTTGCCGTGCAACAAGCACTGGCCTGCGCCTGCCGCTCACTGCCGCAATACGGCCAGCCTATCGGCGAAGACAGCGGCGAAGTCCAGCAACTCATCGTCATCGGCATGGGCAAGCTGGGCGGCGGCGAGCTGAATGTCTCCTCCGACATCGACCTGATCTTCATCTACCCCGAAGGCGGCGAAACCAGCGGCCCACGCAAGATCAGCAATCACGAATACTTCAGCCAGGTTGGCAAGCGCATCATCAGCCTGATCAACGACGTGACGCTGGATGGGCAGGTATTCCGTGTCGACATGCGGCTACGCCCCTACGGCGACTCCGGCCCGCTGGTGATGAGCTTTGCCGCACTGGAAAACTACCTGCTGACCCAGGGCCGGGAATGGGAGCGCTATGCCTGGATCAAGGCCAAGGCACTGACCGGCGATATCGCCGGGCTGGCCGACATGGTGCGCCCCTTCGTCTATCGCAAATATCTCGACTACAACGCCTATGGCGCCATGCGCGAACTGCATGCACAAATCCGCCGCGAAGTGGCGCGACGCGACATGGTCGACAATATCAAGCTGGGGCCGGGCGGCATTCGCGAAGTGGAATTCATCGCCCAGGTGTTCCAGCTGATTCGCGGTGGCCGTGACAAAAGCCTGCAACTGCGCGGCACCCGCGCCACCTTGAACCGCCTGGCCGAGCTGCGCCTGCTGGAGCCAGCCGCCGTGCAGGAACTGCAGGAAGCCTATGCCTTCCTGCGCAATCTGGAACACCGCCTGCAATACCTGGACGACCAGCAAACCCAGACCCTGCCCACCAGCGAGGAAAACCAGGGCAAGATCGCCCACAGCATGGGCTTTGCCAGCTGGCAGGATTTCCTCGATGCCCTCAATAGCGAGCGGCGCAAGGTCACCCGCCACTTCGAGCAGGTATTCATCCTGCCAACCGAAACCGCGCCGGACCACCCGCTGTCCTGCCTGTGGCGCGACATCTGCGAACAGGACCCGACCGAACAACTCTCCAGCCTGGGCTTTGATGACGTCAGCAGCGTCACCGGGCAGCTGCGCTCCCTGGCACAAAGCCAGCGCTATCAGCAGATTCCACTGGCCGGCCGCAAGAAATTCGACGCATTGATCCCGCCCTTGATCGAAGTGTCCACCCACTTCCCCAATCCGGCGGCCACCCTGTCGCGCATCATCAGCCTGATGGAAGCCATCAGCCGGCGCGCCTCTTATCTGGCCTTGCTGACCGAATACCCGCAGACCCTGCAACGACTGGCCACCCTGTGCTCGGCCAGCGCCTGGGTGTCCAACTATCTGACCCGCCACCCCATCCTGCTGGATGAACTGCTGGATGCCCGCGTGCTGTACGCCACGCCGGACTGGCCGGCCCTGGCCAGCCAGTTGCAGGAACAAATGCAGCAATGCGAGGGCGACGTAGAGGCCAAGATGGATACCCTGCGCCACTTCCAGCACGCCCAGGCCTTCCGTCTGGTCGCCCAGGACATCGCCGGCATGTGGACGGTGGAAGCGCTGTCCGACCAGCTCTCCCTGCTGGCTGACACCGTGCTGGGCGCCACCCTGCGCCATGCCTGGCTGGACATTCCCAGCCGCCACACCGACACCCCGCGCTTCGCCATCATCGGTTACGGCAAACTGGGCGGCAAAGAACTGGGCTATGCCTCGGACCTGGACATCATCTTCCTGTATGACGACGACCACCCCGACGCCACCGACCTGTACTCGCGCCTGGCCCGCAAGATGTCCACCTGGCTGACCAGCGCCACCAGCGCCGGCATCCTGTACGACATCGACCTGCGCCTGCGTCCCAATGGTGCCAGCGGCCTCCTGGTCAGCTCACTGCAAGCCTTTCGCAGCTACCAGGAAAAACAGGCCTGGGTATGGGAACACCAGGCACTGACCCGCGCCCGCTATGTCGCCGGCGCAGCCGATATCGGCGAGGGATTCGAAGCCATCCGCCACGATGTGCTGACCCAGCAGCGCGATCCCGCTGCCCTGCGCAGCGAAGTGCTGGCCATGCGCCAGCGTATGCTGGAAAGCCATCCGGCACAGGAAAACGACGTCAAGCATGCCCGCGGCGGCATCATCGATGTCGAATTCATCGTGCAATACCTGATTCTGGCGCATGCCAGGCAGCTACCGGCACTCACCCGCAACACCGGCAACATCGCCCTGCTGGCCGTGGCAGCCGAAGCCGGGCTGATCAGTCACGAGCAGGCCGAACAAGGCCGCGCCGCCTACCGCGACTACCGCAAGCTGCAACATGCTGCCCGCCTCAATGAAAACGGCAAGGTGGAAGTCAACGACAAGCTACTTGCCCACTACCAGCAGGCACAGCAACTGTGGCGGCAGGTTTTCGGCGCGGACAGCCTGGGCTGATGCCGTTTTTCGCAGCGGACGGTTCACAAGACGGCGGCGGACGGTATAATCGGCAGGATACAAAACACAATGACGGAGAGCTCCAAGATGTCGATGGCAGATCGTGACGGATTCATCTGGTATGACGGCAAACTGGTTGACTGGCGCGATGCCACCACCCATGTGCTGACCCACACCCTCCACTACGGCATGGGCGTGTTCGAAGGCGTACGTGCCTATGAAACCCCCAGGGGCCCGGCGATTTTCCGTCTGCAGGATCACACCGACCGTCTGTTCCGCTCCGCCAAGATCCTGGGCATGAACCTGCCCTTCAGCAAGGACGACATCAACCAGGCCCATCTGGACGTGGTAAAAGCCAACAAGCTGCAGTCCTGCTATTTCCGCCCCATGGCCTTTTACGGCTCGGGCAAACTGGGCGTGGCGCCGAAAAAGGATGACGTGCAGGTAATCGTGGCAGCCTGGCCGTGGGGTGCCTACCTGGGCGAAGACGGCCTGGAGAAAGGCATCCGCGTCAAGACATCGTCCTTCACCCGCCACCACGTCAACATCACCATGTGCAAGGCCAAGGCCAATGGCAACTACATGAACTCCATCCTCGCCAATAACGAGGCCACCGCAGACGGCTACGACGAAGCCCTGCTGCTGGACGTGGACGGTTTTGTGGCCGAAGGCTCGGGCGAGAACATCTTCATCGTGCGCAAGGGCAAGCTGTACACCCCGGACCTGACCTCGGCACTGGAAGGCATCACCCGCGATACCGTGGTGCAGATTGCGCAGGAACAGGGCCTGGAAATCATCGAAAAACGCATTACCCGTGACGAAGTCTACAGTGCCGACGAAGCCTTCTTCACCGGCACCGCCGCCGAAGTCACCCCAATTCGCGAACTGGACCGCCGCGCCATCGGCGAAGGCACGCGCGGCCCGATCACCGCTGCCATCCAGCAGAAGTACTTCAATATCGTGAAGGGCCTGGATGCCGAACACGAACACTGGCTGACCTACGTCAAGTAAACACACCCCAGCAGCAAGGGCCGGCGCCGCCGGCCCGACAAGGAAAGACAATGGCTGAACTGAAAGAAAACACCCAACGCCTCATCGAAGTCACCGCCAAGGACCTGCCCCTGCACTGTCCGATGCCGGACATGGTGTCCTGGAACTCGCACCCACGCGTTTTCCTGCCGGTACACAAAACCGGCGAAGCACTGTGCCCCTACTGCGGCACCCACTACAAGCTGATTGGCCCGGTCGGACACCACCATTAAGCTACTGCCTGGCAATCGCCAAGTGCAAAGGTGCGGGCTTCCGCACCTTTTTCACTTGATCCCTCACCAAATCAACGCCAGCTTGAAACGGCGGGCCGGACAGGCTGGCGCTGATTTGGAAGCGGAAAACTTCATGAAGAAAAAGATACTGGTCATTGGCCCCTCCTGGGTGGGCGACAGCGTCATGGCCCAGCCGCTGTATCAGCGCCTGCACGAACGCCATCCCGGCCTGGAGCTGCACGTCTTTGCTCCGGCCTGGACCCTGCCCCTGCTGGAACGCATGCCGGAAGTCGCCAAGGCCCACCTCAACCCCTTCGGCCACGGCGCCCTGCGCCTGCGCGAACGCTGGCAGACCGCGCGCCGCCTGAAGGCCGAAGGTTTCGACCAGGCCATCATCCTGCCCAATTCACTGAAATCCGCCCTGATTCCGCTGTTTGCCGGCATTCCGCTGCGAACCGGCTTCATTGGCGAATCGCGTTACTGGATTCTCAACGACAGTCGCGAGCTGGACGAGCAGGAATTGCCGATGATGGTTGAGCGCTTCTGCGCCCTGGCCGAAGACCGCAACAAGCCGCTGCCCCGCCCCATTGCCCACCCGACACTGGTGACCAATGCGCAAAGCCGGCAACAAACCGCCAGCCGCCTGCAGCTGGACACCAGCCGCCCGGTGATCGCCTTCTGCCCCGGCGCGGAATACGGCCCGGCCAAGCGCTGGCCGGCACGCCATTTTGCCGAACTGGCCAAACGCTTTGCCGCGGCCGGCTTCGCGGTCTGGCTGTTCGGCTCGGGCAAGGATAAGGAAATCGGCGAGCAGATCGCCAGCCAGGCTGCGGGCACAGCCATCAATCTGTGCGGCAAGACCGGACTGGAAGAAGCCATCGACCTGATGGGTCTGGCCCGACTGGCCGTGTGCAACGACTCCGGCCTGATGCACGTTGCCGCCGCGCTGGGCAAGCCGCTGGTTGCGCTGTATGGCTCATCCAGCCCGGACTTTACCCCGCCGCTGTCGGATCAGGCGGCCGTGGTCAGCCTCAACCTGGACTGCAGCCCCTGCTTTGAACGCAACTGCCCTTACCAGCACACCAACTGCCTGGAACAGCTGGAACCAGACCTCGCCTGGCAGGCCGCACAGCGTTTTCTGCCCGAACTGGGCAATCCCCTCATTCAACACACTCGCAGCACATAGGCTGGACCATGAGCGTACAAGACAAAAACAATCAGCCCGAAGAAAACAGCCGCCGCATGGAGCTGGTGCGCGCCGCCGCCAAACTGTTCCGCGACCAGGGCTACGAGCGCACCACGGTGCGTGATCTGGGCAATGCCGTCGGCTTGCAATCCGGCAGCCTGTTCTATCACTTCCGCACCAAGGAAGAAATCCTGGTCGCCGTGATGGCCCTGGGTATCAGCGCCACCACCGAGCAACTGAGCGCAGCGATTGCCCGGGCGCGCAATCCGCGTGACAAGCTGTCGGCGCTGTTTCATGTCCACCTCAGCTCGCTGCTGGGCGACAACCAGGCCGCACTGGAAGTCATGCTGTACGAATGGCGCAGCGTTTCCGCCGCAGCCAAACCGGGCCTGATCGTACTGCGTGACCGCTACGAGGCACTGTGGCAGGAAGTGCTGGACGAAGCGGCCGCCGCCGGACTGGTCAAGCAGGACACCCGCCTGCTACGCCGCACCTTGCTGGGCAGCCTGCACTGGTCGGTGCAATGGTACAAATCCGAAGGCGAACTGAGCGTGGATGAGCTGGCCGAGCGCATGCTGGCCCTGGTTTTGTTGAAGTAAATCCACACCCGTCAGGATTTTCGCTTATTTTTTCAGCAAACCAGGGGCAAAGTGTTCTAAAATCACAGGGTTAGCACCAACACCCCAGGAGTTGCGATCATGGACGGTATCCATCGTTTGCAAAGCAGTAGCGCCAGCACCGCCGCCAGCCTGCTACAACAGGGCCGCAACTCCCGCGCCGTCAGCAACAGTCAGAACAGCACGGAAACCGCCAGCACGGCGCAGTCCACCCGCACCCAGAGCACCACCGAGCAGCTGCAGGCACAAGCAGCCAGCCAGCCAGCGCCGAGCAGCAGGCCCTCGCAACAAAGCCAGAACCGCCTGCAGGTGGAACAGGAACTGGGCCGGCAACTGGCTGCCAGCCAAAGCGCCAGCACCAGCAGCACCGCCACGGTGAATGCCAGCCAAGCCAGCAGTGACACTCGCAGCAACAATGACAGCAACAGTACCGCAGCGAATCGCAGCGAGCGCACAGCTGCCGTGTCCAATGGCAGCCCCAGCCGCACGAGCAGACAAGACCGCACGGAAAACGCGGCCAGCACATCGGCCGCCCCCCCAGCAAACCAGACCCAGACCACACTCGAAAATCAGAAGAGCAGCGGCCAGATTGCCGTGGCGCAATACCAGAACAACCAGTCCCTGCTGGAAACATCCACCCAGGCCAGCCGCCGCCGTATCAGCGAAAGCGCCTGAGTCCGGCATCAAAACAAAACAGCAGTGCGGGCCACCCCGCACTGCTGTTTTGTTTTTGTCCCATCGTCATTATCCGGCGTGGGCAGCCGCCAGCGCCTTGGCTTTCAGCTGGGCAGCACGATCGCCCTGCGCCGCAGCACGGGTATACCAACGCACCGCCTCACGCCAGTCTTCCTGCACCCCCAGCCCATGTTCATACTGGCTGGCCAGCAGATATTGTGCCCCCACATCACCCTGTTTGGCCGCCGCCCGATACCAGCGCGCCGCACTGGCATAATCCTGCGGCGCACCACGGCCCAGGTAATACTGGGTCGCCACACTCACCTGCGCATCACGATGCCCTTGTCTGGCCGCAGCCTCGAACAAGCGCGTCGCCTGCTGCATGTCGCGTGGCAGGCCATCGCCACTCTCATACACCTGTGCCAGTACGAACTGCGCTGATGACAAGTGCGCAGCCGCCGCCTGCTGCAGCCACTTCAGGGCCTGCACCCGATCACGCGGCACACCCTCGCCCCGCCAATACAGCATGGCCAGATCATATTGCGCCACGCGGTCGCCACGCTCGGCACCTGCCTTGAACATGAGAAACGCTTGCGCATAATCGCCTGCCTGATAACTGGCCCAGCCTGGTAGTGATGGCTTTTCCGCAGCGGCGGCCGACAAGGCCATGCCAAGCAGAAGCAGCCAGACAACTCCGTTTTTGCGATGCATGTGGCACCTCCTGCTGATTGGTCGGGCCGGCTGGGCATTTCTTACAAACGTAAAAAAAGCGGCTTGCGCCGCTGTTGACTGCTGCCGACTCAAGCCCTGACGTCGACGCTTTGTCCCAGATGTGCCGGATTGGAGGCAGCCTGGTTGATCTGGTTGCCGGCATCACTGGCACCTTGCACCAGTGACAGTACCGACTGACCTTCGGCCTGCAGCGACTTTTTCAGGGCGAACACCTGAGTGGCCGATGAAACATTCTGTCCGCTTACTTGACTTATTCCGTCCATGCCCTCACCTCCCACATCAACAAATGCTTACCTGATCAGTTTAGACGGCCCACGCCATTCTGTCATGGCAAAGCTGCTAAAATGACAACCCAACGACCTAAAACAGGAATACCACGATGAGCGACACCCGTCACAGCCCCCTCCTGATCCTTGGTTCCGGCCCCGCCGGCTATACCGCAGCCGTATATGCCGCCCGTGCCAATCTGAAACCGGTGCTGATCACCGGCCTTGCTCAAGGCGGTCAGCTGATGACCACCACCGAAGTGGACAACTGGCCTGCCGATGCCAGCGGCGTGATGGGTCCTGAACTGATGCAACGCTTCCAGCAGCATGCCGAGCGTTTCGGTACGGAAATGATCTTCGATCACATCCACACCACCCATCTGCATGAAAAGCCGATCCGTCTGGTAGGTGATGCCGGCGAATACACTTGCGATGCGCTCATCATCGCCACCGGTGCCTCTGCCAAATACCTGGGCCTGCCTTCCGAAGAAGCTTTTGCCGGCAAGGGTGTATCGGCCTGCGCCACCTGCGATGGTTTCTTCTACCGCAATCAGGACGTGGCCGTGGTCGGTGGCGGCAACACCGCCGTGGAAGAAGCACTGTATCTGGCCAATATCGCCAAACATGTCACCCTGATCCACCGTCGCGACAGCTTCCGCGCCGAAAAGATCATGATCGACAAGCTGATGTCGCGCGTGGCCGAAGGCAAGATCACCCTCAAGCTGAACGCCAGCCTGGATGAAGTGCTGGGCGACGATAGCGGCGTGACCGGTGCCCGCCTGAAGTTTACCGACGGCAGCGTGGAAGAGATCAAGCTGATGGGTGTGTTCATTGCCATCGGCCACCAGCCCAACACCGACATCTTCAAGGGCCAGCTGGAAATGGATGCCACCGGCTACCTGATCACCCGTGGCGGCCGCGAAGGCAATGCCACCCTGACCAGCGTGGAAGGCGTCTTTGCCGCTGGCGATGTGCAGGATCACATCTACCGCCAGGCAGTGACCAGCGCCGCCTCCGGCTGCCAGGCCGCCCTGGATGCCGAGCGCTATCTGGACAGCCTGAAGTAATATCTTGAAGGCCTTCAAGGACACATTGAAGGAAATCCGCCGGCAGACGCGTCAACGCGACACGTCTGCCGCACCCGCATCCCCGCCTGCCGCCCCACCCGAACCCGACTTCAAGCAGCTGTTCAGCGATGTCATTCCACTGAAAAGCCCGCCCCGTCACATTCACCAGCCCAAGAAGCCCAGCCCGCACCCCAGGCAGCGGCATGCCCAGCATGGCCTTTCCAGCCAGACGGAAATGGAAGTACTGCGCCACATGGTTGGCCTGTTCGAGCCCGCCGAGCAGCTGGGGCAGTTCTGTCGCAGCGGCCTGCCCAACCAGACATTGAAACGTCTGCGCAATGGCCACTGGCCGGTTGCCTGCCAGCTGGATCTGCATGGCATGGACCGCTACCAGGCACAGGACGCCCTGGCGCTGTTCTTGCACCGCGCCCGCCGTCGCGGCCCCTGCCTGCGCATCATCCACGGCAAGGGTTTCGGCTCCAATGGCCAGCCGGTTTTGAAAAAGCTGGTGCGCGCCTGGCTCAGTCACCATCCGGAGGTACTGGCGTTTTGTCAGGCCAGTGAGGAAATGGGAGGCGACGGTGCACTGCTGGTATTGGTCCGCCGTGGTCCGCACGAGGCATACGACTCAGAATCCGGATGACAATAGTAAGAAATTTCCGCTAAGCTCAAAGCGAGGCGGTTGCATTCCCATCAACCACCACCTTCAGGAGTCTTGCATGTCAGGTACCGCCTGCCCCGACTTCAGCCTGCCCGGCACTGCCGGCACCACGTTTACCCTGTCTGCCGCCCCCAAGCCACTGGTGATTTACTTCTACCCCAAGGACAACACCCCCGGCTGCACCAATGAAACCATGGATTTTCGTGAGCTGCACAGCCAGTTTGCCGCTGCTGGCGCCACTATTGTCGGCATCTCGCGCGACAGCATCAAATCGCATGAAAACTTCAAAACCAAGCTGGAACTGCCGTTTGAATTGCTGTCCGACAGCGAGGAAACGGTTTGCAGCCTGTTCGATGTCATCAAAATGAAAAACATGTACGGCAAACAGGTAAGGGGGATCGAGCGCAGCACTTTCGTGATCGATGCCGCCGGCATGATTGTTCGTGAATGGCGCAAGGTCAAAGTACCCGGCCACGCCGCTGAAGTTCTTGCCTTTGTAAACACTCTCTAAACGCAGTGCCCCGGTCTGCCGACCGGGCCCTGCATCGCCAAGGGGTCCATCATGGTAAGCCGTAAGAAAAGCAAAACCGCCAAGCTGTTCGTTCTGGACACCAATGTATTGCTGCACGACCCTACCAGCTTGTACCGCTTTGAAGAGCACGATGTTTTCATTCCCATCATCACCCTGGAAGAACTGGACGCCCACAAGAGCGGCATGTCGGAAGTGGCGCGCAATGCCCGCCAGACCAGCCGCTTTCTCGACGATATCGTCAGCGGCTGCGAAACCAAGATCGAAGCCGGCATCACCCTGAAAAATGCCAGCCGCGAAGCGGCCACCGGCAAGCTCATCCTGCAGACCCAGGCCATTCACAGCGTGCTGCCGGCCTCGCTGCCGGTGGGCAAGGCCGACAACCAGATCCTTGGCATCGTGATGGCGCTGAAGGAGCTGCACCCGGAGCGCTCGGTCATCCTGGTGTCCAAGGACATCAATATGCGCATCAAGGCCCGCGCACTGGGGCTGGATGCCGAAGACTACTTCAACGACAAGGTGCTGCAGGACTCCGACCTGCTGTACACCGGCACCCGCGAAGTCGACCAGACCTTCTGGGAGCGCAATGGCAAGGACATGAAGTCCTGGCAGGAACAGGGCCGCAGCTATTACCAGCTCAAAGGCCCGGATGTGCCCAATCTGCACATCAACCAGATGCTGTGGCAGGACGGCCCGCAGCCACTGCAAGCGCGTGTCAGCAAGGTAGAAGGCAAAGTCGCCGTGCTGCAGACGCTGAAAGACTACAGCCACCACAAGAACAATGTCTGGGGCATTACCGCACGCAACCGCGAACAGAATTTCGCCCTGAATCTGCTGATGGACCCGGAAGTGGACTTCATCACCCTGCTCGGTCAGGCCGGTACCGGCAAGACCCTGCTCACCCTGGCCGCCGGGCTGGCGATGACGCTGGAGCAGAAGCTGTATTCGGAAATCATCATGACCCGGGTGACCGTGCCGGTAGGCGAAGACATCGGCTTCCTGCCGGGGACGGAAGAGGAAAAGATGGCCCCATGGATGGGCGCGCTGGAAGACAACCTGGACGTGCTCAACAAGAGTGATGACGATGGCGGCGACTGGGGCCGTGCCGCCACCCGTGATCTGGTGCGCTCGCGCATCAAGGTCAAGTCACTCAACTTCATGCGCGGCCGCACCTTCCTCAACAAATACCTGATCATCGACGAGGCGCAGAACCTGACGCCCAAGCAGATGAAGACACTGATCACTCGTGCAGGTCCGGGAACCAAGGTAGTCTGTCTGGGCAATATTTCACAAATCGACACCCCCTACCTGACAGAGGGCAGTTCCGGTCTGACCTATGTGGTCGACCGCTTCAAGGGCTGGGAACATTCCGGCCATATCACCCTGCAACGCGGGGAACGTTCACGTCTGGCAGACCATGCTGGTGAGGTACTTTGACTAAATGCATCCACGCCTCGAATTGATCCATGAGGCAGCTCAAGGGACGGAGCGCGATGCTCCGCCCCTTTTGTTTGTCCACGGCGCGTTTTGCGCCGCCTGGTGCTGGCAGCGCACTTTCCTGCCCTGGTTTGCCCGGCAGGGTTTCGACTGCTGGGCCATCAGCCTGGAAGGCCATGGCGACAGCGATGGCCACCAGTATCTGTCTGCCATCAGCATCGATGACTACGTGCGCAACCTGAGTGCGGCAGTCAAGCGCATCAAACGCACGCCCATCATGATCGGCCACTCCATGGGCGGCTTCGTGCTGCAGCAATACCTCACCAGCCACACCCTGCCGGCGGCCGCCTTTCTGGCCTCGGTTCCGCCCACGGGGCTGGCATCGTCCAGCCTGCGCCTGCTGACCCAGGCGCCGGTGCTGCTGCTCAACCTGAACCTGTACCAGCAAGGCAGCTACAACCCGGTGGAGAGCGAGCTGCGCGACCTGCTGCTGTCGCACGATGCACCGGCGGCCACCACGGCCTTGCTGACGCAGTGCTGCCAGCAGGAAAGCCAGCGTGCAGTCATGGACATGACACTGGTCAATCCGCTGGCCATCCGCCCCATCCAGCCGCTGCCGGCACTGGTGCTGGGGGCGGCGGAAGACATGCTGATCTCGCCGGAAGATGTGGTGGCCACTGCCGAGCGGCTGGATGTGAACGCCGAAATCCTGCCGCACATGGGGCATATGATGATGCTGGACACCCGCTGGGAGCGTACCGCCGAACGGCTGCTGCAATGGCTGGACACGCTGCATCAGCCCGTGGCGGCAGAACGCAGCTGCCATGTGCCGGCCTGAGCGCCGTCTGCATGAAAAAAGCCGCGAGACCCCTCGCGGCTTTTTTCTGCCCATGGCCGTCTCAGTCGCGCCGATGCGGCTGCCACAGCACATCAGGCCGGCCCAGCGCCTTGTTCAGATGGCGTGCCAGCACAAACAGCGCATCAGACAAACGGTTGAGATACTGGCGCGCCGCCACCGACACCTCGCTATCCTGCGCCGCAGTCACCACGGCACGTTCGGCGCGACGGCAGACCGAGCGGGCCTGATGCGCCAGCGCGGCCTGGCGCGAACCGCCGGGCAGGATGAACTCCTTCAGCATGGGCAGCTCGGCATTCATGTCCGCCACCCACTCCTCCAGCATCAGCACATGCTCTGGCTTGAGCGCGGCATAACCCGGCACCGCCAGTTCTGAACCCAGATCGAACAGATCATGCTGCACGGCCAGCAGGCGCTGGGCGACCTCTTCCGGCAGATCCTCCGCCAGCAGTACGCCGATCACCGAATTCAGCTCATCCACATCACCCAGCGCCTGCACGCGCGGGCTATCCTTGCCCACGCGGCTGCCATCGCCCAGCCCGGTACTACCATCATCCCCGGTTCGGGTGACAATGCGTGACAGTCTATGCCCCATCAGTCCTGCTCCCCTCGCGGGGCGTCATGCCGCCCCTGCTGTTCGCGCCCCAGTGCCAGGATGGCCTGGCGCAGGCTTTCTTTCAATGTTTCACCAAACAACATGTCGTAGTCTTCTTTCAATTGCTGCATCACGCCGGACAGCATGTTCTTGGCCTGCAGTTCCAGTGCATCCTGCAACCACAAGGACAGCTCCACCTTCATCCTTGGCAGCAGCTTTTCATACATCGCCTCCACCAGCGCCCGCTCATCCACCACCGCCACGGTTGCATCAGGCTTGCCAACCGGATTCATCAGCGCAGAAGCGGCTGTGGCCGTGGTCACTGCGGCGACATTGAGCACTTCCACCGCCTTGCCGGCCTCCGCAGCAGGCTGGACATGGGCTTGCGGCATGGCAGCGGCAAAACTGGCACCGGCCAGCTCTTCCAGCAAAGGCGGTTCGATGACTTGCTCAGCTGCAGTCTGCAATACTGGCTGGACCACCGGCGCAGGCTGAGTTGCCACTGCCTGCGGCTCGGCCTGCACTTCGTCTGGCAAGGCGGGAATAGCGGGCGCGTCCGGAGCTACGGCCGCCTGCCGCTCGCTGGCAAAGGGCGACTCGGCAAACAAGCCCTGCACAGCAGATGCAGCAGCCTTGACTACCGGCACCTCCGGCTCGCCATCCACCTCGGTTTCGCTCTCCTTGTCCACCTCGCCCACCGTGGGCCAGCCTTCTTCCTGCTCCAGCACCGGCAAGGCAGCCGCACTATCCGCCACGGCAGGCGCTGCCAGCTCATCCTGCCACTCCGCTTGCAGCAGCGGCGCGGCGGCGATCACGGCTGCTTCGTCCGGTATTTCCACTTCGGTTTCGTTCAGGCGGTCGACATCACCCAGGCTGGGCCAGTCTTCTTCCTGCTCCAGCACCGGCACAGCCAGTGCGCTGTCCGGCACGGCGTGCTCGGGCGGCTCGTCTTGCCACTCGGCTTGCAGCAGCGGCGCAGCGGCCTGCACTGCCGCGTCGGCCGGCAGCTCGCGCTCGGTTTCGTTCAGGCGGTCGACATCGCCCAGACTGGGCCAGTCCTCTTCCTGACTCTCTGCAGCGACAGCGCCCGGCAGATCGGCCATGGCAGCCCGCAACTCGGCCTCGCCAAGCGATGCGAAGGTTTGCTGGGCTGCCGCCGGCGCAGCCGGTGCGGCATGAAAGCGTTGCAGGCTTTCTTCCTGCGCCAGCGTCAGTTCGGCCGCGTGCAATACATCATCCAGCGAACTGGGCGTCGCCGCCACCAGTGCTTGCGCGCGCGCCAGCAATTCGGCGGCAGAGGGGCGGGCCTCTTCCACCTTGCCCACACCACCACCCAGCACACCATCTGGCAGACTATCCAGCGAAATGGACAAACCACCCGGCAAGGCCGGGGGCGGCGGCTCGGCAGGAACAGACGGCATTGCTTCAGCCACAGCAGCGGATGGCGCGACCGGTGCTTGCCCTACTGCGGCCGGCCGCTCGGCCGCTGGCTGTGGCGCCGTGGCAGGCGATGACGGTTCGGGCTGACTGCCCGCTGCCGACGCTGGCGGCACATGGCCATCCAGCATGAATTCAAAGCCATCCACCGCCATCACCGGCGCCTCTGGCCGCAACACCGGTGGCACCGGCGCCGCCGGCACAGGCTCTGGCCGCGCCTCGGGCAAGACCTGCTCCAGCGACAGCTCATCGGCCAGGGGCTCATCCAGATCGAGCGAGGGCAAGGCGGTCAGGTCGAGCGCGGCAGCAGCCGGCACCTCTGCCGGACTGACCACATCCAGATCCTCCAGCGTCAGCTCCGGTATTTCCAGCTCGGCCATGGCGTGATCTGGCGGGGCCAGGGTTTGCTGCATCACGTCCAGCTCGCTGGAGAAGTCAAAGTCCGGGACATCCAGCACTTCCTCGGCCAGCACCGGCACGGCGGACTCATCCACCACTTCATCCAGTACCGGCAGGTCCAGCTCGTCCCAAGAGGGCAGATCAGGCATTGGCGACTCGTTCATGGTCACTTGTGGCTCATGTCGTGATGTTGGATTTCACAGCCCAGCGTTCGATAGGCCTTGAAGCGGTGACGCGCTGTGGCCAGTGCAGCCTCATCGCTTCCCACTATCTCCAGAATACGGGAAAAATGCTGCGGTGCGGGCGGTAATTCTGCCCCCAGGTTGAGCAGGACCGGATGCTGCAGTGCAGGCGGCAGTTCGGCCGTCAGCCAGATGGGCGTCTGCGCTGCCTCGGCCGCATCCAGCCGGCAATGGGCAATGAACTGGGTATCACCCAGACACCACAGCCGGTTGCTGAAGGTGTCGAGCGCCCGCTCGTCTTCCAGCCACACCAGCAGGCGCTCTTGCTTGCGGAATACCGTTGCGGCCAGCTTGCAGGCGAACTCCTGCGGCTGGGCCACATTGGTATAAAAATCAATCCGCGTCATCTTCAACGATTTCAGGGGATTCACGGCGCGGACGGCCACGGCGCACCACATTGCCCAGGGCGATGTCGGCACGATCCTGCAGGAACTGCACCAGCAGCGGCACCGGACGGCCGGTGGCCCCCTTGTCCTTGCCGCTCTTCCAGGCGGTGCCGGCGATGTCCAGATGCGCCCAGTCGTAGGATTTGGCAAAGCGCGACAGGAAGCAGGCGGCGGTGATGCTGCCACCCGGACGGCCGCCGATATTGGCCATGTCGGCAAACGGGCTCTTGAGCAACTCCTGGTACTCGTCCCACAGCGGCATGTGCCAGGCGCGGTCGGCCACTTCTTCGCCGGCCGCCAGCAGCTCACGCGCCAGGCTGTCCTGGTTGCTGTACAGGCCGGTGGCGACATGGCCGAGGGCGATGACGCAGGCTCCGGTGAGCGTGGCCACATCGATCACGGTGTCCGGATTGAAACGCTCGGCGAAGGTCAGCGCATCGCACAGGATCAAGCGGCCTTCCGCATCGGTATTCAGTACTTCGATGGTCTGGCCGGACAGGCTGGTGATGATGTCGCCAGGCTTGACCGCATTGCCGGCCGGCATGTTTTCGCAGGCCGGGACGATGGCCACCAGATTGATCGGCAGCTTCATTTCCACGGCAGCGCGGAAAGCGCCCAGCACCGAGGCGGCGCCGCACATATCGTACTTCATCTCGTCCATGCCCTCGCCGGGCTTGAGCGAAATGCCGCCGGAATCAAAGGTGATGCCCTTGCCCACCAGCGTCAGCGGACGGTCGCTCTTGTCCTTGGCGCCCTGGTATTGCAGCACGATCAGCTTGGGTTCCTGCACACTGCCACGCGCCACGGACAGGAAGGACGCCAGACCAAGCTCTTCCAGCTGTGCCTGGCCATAGATTTGCACGCCACAGCCAAAGTCGGCCGCAATACGCTCGGCCTCGCCTGCCAGATAGCTCGGGGTGCAGACATTGGGCGGCAGATTGCCCAGATCCTTGGCCAGCTTCATGCCGTTGCCAATGGCCAAGCCGCGCTGCAAGCCCTTCTCGCCATCAGCCAGATCACTGCGACGCGGCACCGCCAGCGTCAGCTTGCGCGGTTCGCGCACGCTTTCGTCCTGCTTGCTCTTGAAACGGTCGAAGCGATAGAGCATGTCCAGTGTGACCACGGTGGCCTGTTCGATCATCCACTCGACATCGTGTTTCTTCACGGTGAGTTCGGTCAGATAGCTGACGGCTTCGGTGGCCGAGGTCTGGGTCAGGCTGCGGATGGAGCTGCGTACCGCTTCGCGGTATTCCTTGGCACGGAAATCGCGCTCCTTGCCCAGACCCACCAGCATGACACGGTCACACAGGGTATGCGGCACCGAATGCAGCAACAGTGTGCTGCCCAGCTTGCCTTCCATGTCGCCGCGGCGGATCACATCGCTGATGAAGCCATTGGAGATGCGATCCAGCAAATCGGCTGCGAAGGTCAGCTTGCGCGATTCATAGACACCTACTATCACGCAGGCAACGCGCTGTTTTTCCGGGCTGCCGCTTTTTATGTTAAATTCCATCTTGTACTCCCGTGTAATGCGAGTGTCAGTTGTTCCACTTCTTGACAGGCTGTCTGCACCAGATTTTGTGCCGGAAAGCCCTGCCTGTAGCAGGCGAAGACAGAAGCTGCGTCCATCCCGAAATTTGCCGAAAACGGCGTTTCAGAGTTATCAAATCAAATTATCACTACGCTAGTCACAAAAAGTCAAAAAGGCACTGATAAATGGTTTTTCGTAAAAGCCTGACCCGAGAATTGACTTTTACCGCCCTGGGCGTATTTGTCGTCCTGCTGGCCATCATTCTCTCCACCCAGGCGATCAATTTGCTCGGCCGCGCCGCCGAAGGACAAATCGCCAATGAGGCGGTCACTGCACTGATCGGCTTCTGGGCGCTCGGCCTGTTTCCTCTGCTGATGATCCTCACCGTTTTCGTCACCGTGCTGGTGGTGCTGACCCGTATCTGGCGCGACCACGAAATGGCCGTCTGGCTGTCGTCCGGCCTGTCGCTGCGCGACTGGGTGTGGCCGGTGATGCGTTTCACCATTCCGCTGGCCCTGCTGGTGGGCATCGTGTCGCTGTATATTGCCCCCTGGGCCGAAGAACGCAGCCAGGTCTATGCCGAAATCCTCAAGCGGCGCGAAGAGATCAGCGCCATTGCCCCGGGCGTGTTCAAGGAAACCGGTTCGGGCAGCAAGGTGTATTTCATCGAAAGCTATGGCGGCGAGCATGGTGCTGCCACCAATATCTTCATGCAGGACATGAGCGAGGGCAAGGTGTCCAGCATCTTTGCCAAGCGTGGCTACATTACCGTCAACGACGATAACGAGCGGGTACTGGTGCTGGAAGATGGCCGGCGCTATGTGGGTGAGCCGGGCCAGTCCAACTACGAAGTCGGCAGCTTCAAGCGTTATAGCGTGGTAGTGGGGAATAACCAGAAGCTGGTCGCGCGCCCGAACAATCGCCAGGCGCAAAGCACCAGCGCGCTGCTTGGCAGCAGTGATCCGGGCTATCGTTCGGAACTGGTATGGCGCCTGTCGATGCCGCTGAGCTGCCTGGTGCTGGCCTTCCTGGCCATCCCCCTGTCCTATTACAATCCGCGCAACGGCCATGCCCACAATCTGGTGGTCGCCCTGCTCGCCTTCTTCCTGTACCAGAACAGCCTGACGCTGGTGCGCAACTGGATTACCCAGGGCAAGGTCGGCATGGCCAGCATTCTGCTGGTGCATGTCATCGTGCTGATCATTGCCGTTTTGCTGCTGAAATACCGTGACCGCCCGGCCAATACCGTGCGCCAGACCCTGAAATACTTCCTGCACAAGCACTGAGCCCGATGAAACTGATTTATCGCTACATCATCAGCGCGCTGACCCAGTCCACGCTGTTTACCCTGGCAGCCCTGCTGGGCCTTTATGGATTCTTCGACATCATCCATGAAGTGCCGGACCTGAACCAGGGCGGCTACCACATCGGCAAGATGCTGGCCTATATCGCCATGCAGGCTCCCGGCCATGCCTACGAACTGATGCCGCTGGCGGTGCTGATCGGCGGCATGGTGGCCATGACCCAGCTGGCCAGCTCCAGTGAATACACGGTGATCCGCACCTGCGGCATCACCCTGGCCCAGATTGCCCGCACCCTGCTGCTGTTCGGCCTGGGCTTCGCCATCCTCACCACCGCACTGGGCGAATTCATCAGTCCCTACTCGCTGCAACAGGCCGAACGCATGAAACTGTCGGCCATGCGCTCGATGGTGGCGCAGGAGTTCCGCTCCGGCATCTGGGTGAAAGACAACAACAACTTCATCAATGTCCATGAGATGCTGCCGGACACCACCCTGCTTGGCGTGCGCATCTATACCTATGATGATAATTATCAACTGGTGACCACCCGTTATGCCGAGCGCGGCAATTTCCTGCGCGGCACCCATATCTGGCAGCTGAGCAATGTGGTGGAAACCCATCTGTATGCCGATCACACCGAAAGCAAATCGGTGCCGCTGGCACAGTGGAGCTCCATCATCGAGCCGGACATCCTCAATGTGCTGCTGGTGGTGCCGGAACAGATGTCGGCCCTGAGCCTGATGAAATACATCGAACACCTGAGCGCCAACAAACAGCAAACCCAGCGCTACGACATTGCCCTGTGGGGTAAGCTGTTCTATCCGCTGGCCTGTGTGTCGATGGCGCTGGTGGCGCTGGCATTCACGCCGCAGCAGCGCCGCCACGGCCAGCTTGGCCTCAAGCTGTTTGCCGGCATTTGCCTGGGGGTGGGCTTTCACTTCATCAACCGCCTGTTCGGCCACCTGGGCTTGCTGTACAACTGGAACCCGGTGATCTCGGCCACGGTACCCACCCTGCTGTTTCTGTTCGCCGGCATCGCCCTCATCCTGAAACAGGAAAGACGCTGACATGGAAGAATCCACCACCGAGCTGACCCAGGACCTGCGCAAACAGCTGACCAGCACCCGCCAGCGACTGGTCGAACACTATCTGGGCGAACGTGATCCGCAGCGCTATCTGGCGCAGCACAGTCTGGCGGTGGACCAGGTCCTGCAACAGCTATGGCAGCAGGCGGGGCTGGATGCCGATGCCTCGCTGATTGCCGTTGGCGGTTATGGTCGCGGCCAGCTATTCCCCTGCTCCGACATCGACGTGCTGGTCTTGCTGCCCAGCCCCACCCCGGCCGAACTGCCCGAGCGGGTGGCGGCACTGATCAGCCGCATGTGGGATATCGGACTGGAAGTCGGCCACAGCGTACGCACCATTGAAGAATGCCTGCAGGAAGCGGCAGCAGACATCACCATCGAAACCAATCTGCTGGAAAACCGCCTGATCGCCGGGGTGGCCGCGCCCTACCAGCAGCTGATTTCCCGCCTCGACTGCCAGCGCGACCCGCTGGCCTTCTTCGAAGGCAAGACGCTGGAGCAGCAACAACGCCACAACCGCCACTTTGGCGTCACCAACAATCTTGAACCGAATATCAAGGAAAGCCCCGGCGGCTTGCGTGATCTGCACACCATCCTGTGGATCAGCAAGGCCATCGGGCTGGGTGAAAACTGGAGCGATCTGGTGCAGCGCGGCATCCTTACCCAGGCCGAAGCCCGGCTGATCCACCACAGCGACCGCCAGCTGCAGCGCTTGCGCATCGACCTGCACATCCTGGCGCGCCGGCGCGAAGACCGGCTGATTTTCGACCTGCAGCAAAGCATGGGCCTGGCCTGGGGCTTGCAGGACACGCCGGCCAAACGCGCCAGCGAGCAGGTGATGCAGCTTTACTTCCGCGCTGCCAAGACGGTGAGCCAGCTCAATGGCATCCTGCTGCCCAATCTGCGCGCCCGGCTGTATTCGCAGGTGCCGCGCATCACCCAGAACCTGAACGAGCGCTTTTATTCGGTGAACGGCATGCTGGGCATCCGCCGCCCCGATGTCTTCGAAAAAGAGCCGTCCGCCATTCTGGAAGCCTTCCTCATGCTGCAGCGCAATCCGGAACTCACCGGCTTTGCGCCGCGCATGCTGCGCGCCTTGTGGCATGGTCGCAGCCATATCAACGACCGTTTCCGCAAGAACCCGGAAAACCGTCGCCTGTTCATGCAGATGCTGCGCGAGCCGGGCCTTACCCGCTGCCTGCGCCGCATGAATCTGTACGGCGTGCTGGGGCGTTATCTGCCGGGCTTTGGCCGCATCGTCGGCCAGATGCAGCACGACCTGTTCCATGTTTACACCGTGGATGAACACATCCTGATGGTGGTGCGCAATCTGCGCCGCTTTGCCATCAGCGCCTTCAACCACGAATACCCCTTCCTGTCACGGCTGATCAACGACTTCGAGCGCCCGGAAGTGCTCTATGTAGCCGGCCTGTTCCACGACATTGCCAAGGGTCGTGGCGGCGACCACTCCACCCTGGGCATGGTGGACGCGCGTGAATTCTGCGAACAGCACGAACTGTCGGCCGAAGATACCGAGCTGGTGGTGTGGCTGGTGGGGCAGCACCTGACCATGTCCAGCATCGCGCAGAAACAGGACATCTACGACCCGGACATCATCCAGCGCTTTGCTGAGCTGACCCGCACGCCGCGCCGGCTGGCAGCGCTGTATCTGCTGTCAGTAGCCGATATCCGCGGCACCAGCCCCAAGGTATGGAATGCCTGGAAAGCCAAGCTGCTGGAAGACCTGTATAACGCCACCCTGCGCGTACTGCTGCGCGGCGGCGAAGTGGACCTGAATTCGGAGCTGGAAGAACGCAAGACCCAGGCGCTCAGCCTGCTGCGCCTGTATGCAGTGCCGGCCGGCGTGGAGCAAAAACTGTGGTCGCAGCTGGACATGGTGTACTTCCTGCGCCACGAAGCACGCGAAATCGCCTGGCATGCGCGCATCCTCAACCGCTTCGTCAATATCGACACGCCGATGGTGCGGGCGCGACTGTCGGATGACCATGAAGGCATCCAGGTGCTGGTCTACACCCCGGACAAGCCGGAGCTGTTTGCCCGCACCTGCGCCTTCTTTGGCCGCACCAACTACAGCATTGCCGATGCCAAGGTCTACACCACGCGCCACGGCTATGCGCTGGATACCTTTCATGTCTTCATCCCCGAGCACCACGACGGCGATTATCGTGACATGATCAACTTCATCGAATTCGAACTGGCCGAATGCCTGCGCCTGGAAACGCCGCCACCGCCGCCAGCCAATGGCCGTATCAGCCGCCATCTGAAGCACTTCCCCATTGCGCCGCAAGTGCTGATCCGCCCGGACGACAAGGACAATTACTATGTACTGTCCATTGTTGCCGGCGACCGCCCCGGCCTGCTGGCGCGCATTGCCAAGGTGCTGGCGGACTACCGCCTGAGTGTGCAGTCCGCCAAGATCATGACCCTGGGCAGCCGTGCGGAAGACTCCTTCCTGATCAGTGGTCCCGGCCTCAAGGACGACAAGACGGTATTGGCCCTGGAAAGCGCGCTGATCAGCGCCCTGCGCATCTGAATACTGTCGGGCCGCCAGCGGCGGCCTGACACAGGCTTTGACCACAGGCGGCTGGCGCCGTATGCTGCAGTATCAACTTACGCAAACGTAATGCCATGCTCTATTTCGAAGACCTGACACCCGGCCGCTTGTTTCACACGGCCAGCCACACCCTCACCCAGGACGAAATCATCCAGTTCGCCCGCCAGTTCGACCCGCAACCCTTCCACACCGACCCCGTGGCTGCCAAAGCCAGCGTGTTCGATGGCCTGGCCGCATCGGGCTGGCACACCAGCAGCCTGACCATGCGCCTGATTACCGCCAGTGAGCTGAAAGAAGTCGCCAACGGGCTGATCGGCATGGGCATCAAGGACATGCGCTGGCCGCAGCCCACCCGCGCAGGCGATACCCTGCGTGCGGAAATCGAAGTGCTGACAGGCAAACGCTCGACCAGCCAGCCGGGTTTTGGTGTGGTGCAACTGCGCTGGACCACCCGCAACCAGCGCGATGAAATCGCCATGCAACTGGAAACCGCAATCTGGGTCGCCTGCCGCCCGGCAGCCTGAGCCACCGCAGGCAATCACCATGAAAAAACCTGCCGTCCGCAAGGATGGGCAGGTTTTTCTGTGATACCGCCGTCAACAATCGCTCAGCGCTGCTGCCATTTGCTGAAGGTGTCGGTCAGCTGTGCCAGATCGACCGAAGTCTCGGCCAGATGGCTGGCACTGTCACCAATCGACTGCGTGGTGTGCAGATCCTGCTCGGACAGCGCATTCAATTGCTCCAGCGCCGCCGCCATCACATTGATGGAGTCGGATTTGCTGCTCATCTCCCGCGCCAGTTGCTGCGCCTGCTGGCTGGACTGTTCCGCCGCCTCGATCAGGCCCTGCAGATTGCCGGACGACAGACGGATCTGGCCATTGACCTCGTCCACCTCCTCCACCGTGGCATCCATGCTGCTGACCGCCGAATGGGTGATCTTGCCGATTTCCTCGACGATGCCACCAATGGAGTCCGTAGTCTTGGTGGTGCGCTCCGCCAGCTTTCTGACCTCATCCGCCACCACGGCAAAGCCACGACCCATTTCGCCGGCACGCGCGGCCTCGATGGCTGCATTCAGCGCCAGCAGATTGGTCTGATCGGCGATCTCGCGGATCAGCGTGGTCATGCTGCGGATGCGGATCATGGCTTCGTCCAGCTCCACCATGGCACCGCGCGACTGCGACACCACGCTGACCGCACGCTGTGCCGCCGTGGTGGCCGCATCCATGGTCTGCCGCCCCTCGCGCGCCACCTGCTGGGTGTGTTGCGAATCCTGTTGATTATGCTCGGCCAGCCGCACCACATCCTGCACCGCCAGGCTGAGTGATTCCATATTGTGGCTGATCTGGTTCAGGCCCTGGCGCTGCTCCACTGAGCGCTCCTGCAAGGCATGCATATCATCCAGCAGCCCATGCGCCTGCTGCTTGGTGTAATGGCTGGCACGCATCACGTCGGCAATGGTGGCGCGATAGTGGATGCGCAATGCTTCCAGCGAAGCCAGCACCTTGCCCAGCAAGCCGCCTTCATGCGCCTGGATGGCATGATCCAGCCGGCCTTCCTGCAAATCCTGGAAACGGCCATCCAGCACGGCCAGCGCGGAACGGATGCGCAACCAGCCCCAGGCGCCACTGCCCAGCGCCAGCAGGCTGCCGCCCACCCCGACGGTTTCCCGCAGCAGCTGCATGGAGTCGGGCAGGAAAAACGAAACCACGGCCACTGCCGAGCCAAACAAGGCCAGCGCAGGCGCCACTTTCAGCACATCGCGTTGTCTGGCATAGCGCTGCAGGGTGGAAGGCAGGGTGGCCTGCTTGTCCATTACCTGCCGGTACAGCGCGGCCGCCGCATCCACATCCTGACGGCTGGGGCGGGAGCGCACCGACATATAGCCCACGATGCGGCCATGCTCGGTAATCGGCGTCACATAGGCTTCCACCCAGTAGAAATCGCCATTCTTGGCACGGTTTTTCACAATGCCGCGCCAGGGCTTGCCTGTCTTTACCGTATCCCACAAATCAGCGAAGGCTGCCGGCGGCATATCCGGATGCCGCACCATATTGTGGTTCTTGCCCAGCAACTCGGCTTCGCTGAAGCCGCTGATTTCAATGAAGGCACGATTGGCATAGGTGATGCTGCCTTTCACATCGGTCTTGGTCACGATGGGATTGACAGGATCAACACTCAGCTCCGTGGTGGTGACAGGCAGATTGATCTTCATTTGATGTGTTTTCTTGCGTTAATTTTAATTATTTAAAACAAATGATTTAATCTCACCATTCTAACAACAAGCACTAGGCTTAGCATATGAAACCTGCGACCAATTACCAGCCGCAGCCGCAAATAAAAACCCGCTCAAGGCGGGTGGGGTAAGCGCCGCCAAGCACAGCGCGCTAAAGGTGGTGCGGCAAGGAGGGGCTGCGCCGGAGGGAGCCTGCTGGTGGACTCAATGGCCACCAGCAGTGCCAGCGCGGGCAGTGGCCAGCCCGGCAAGCGGTGGTGTCAGCGATAAACCTGGATCATGGCGGCATCCTTCAAGGCAGACAGGTCACGGCCGCCGGCATAGCTCACCGATGACTGCAGGTCTTCCTTCAGCTCGCGCAGCAGCTTGCCGATGCTGCCCTTGTACTCCACCAGGATTTTCTTGCCCTCGACATTGACATAAGCCCCCTTGTTGAACTGCGAGGCGCTGCCAAAGTATTCCTTGTAATGCTTGCCGTTGATCTCGACGATTTCACCGGCCGACTCGTCATAACCGGCAAACAGCGAGCCGGCCATGATCATGCTGGCACCGCAGGCCAGCGCCTTGGCCATGTCGCCATGCTCGACAATGCCACCATCGGCAATCACCGGCACTTGCACAGCGGCGGCACAGTCCTTGACCGTGCTCACCATCGGGCGGTGAAAGCCGGTCTTGTTCTTGGTGATGCAGACACGGCCACCGGCGATCCCGGCCTTGATGGCATCGCAGCCCCAGCTTTCCAGGTCACGGGCGGCTTCGGCGGTGGCGATATTGCCGCCAATCAGGAAGCTGCCGGGGAATTGCTGCTTGATGTGCTTGATCATGCGTTCGGCCTTGACGCACCAGGCATTGGCCACGTCCAGGGTGATGTATTCCGGGGTCAGGCCAGCGGCTTTCAGCTCGGCCAGTTGCTGCATGGTATCTTCGTTGACACCGACACTGATGGAGGCAAACAGCCCTTTTTCCTGCATGGCAGCGGTAAAGCGGCAGGCATCCACATTGAAGCGGTGCATGGTGTAGAACCAGCCCAGGCGGGCAAATGCTTCGCAGGTTTCCTCATCGACCACCGATTTCATATTGGAAGGGTAGATCGGCATGTCAAAACGGCGCGGCCCGAATTGCACCGAGGTGTCGCACTCCTTGCGGCTGTCGACCACGGTTTTCTTGGGGACGAGGTAGACGTCGCCATAGTTCAGTTCGGTAGTAATCATGCAAGTATTCCCTTCAGGCTGTAGTCGATAAAAATGCAGGGGCCCCAATAAAAAACGGGAGCCTCATGGGCTCCCGTTTACGGATTCTCCTGCGCCGCCTCAGCTGGGCTCGCACGCAATGTCGAAGCAAATCTACGCCGGCAATTTCTTCACGTCAAGCAATAATTTCTTCACGTGAAGATTATTTATCAAACCAGCAACCATCCTGCGGTTCGCCCAGCCACTGCAAAATGGGCTTCCAGGCATCACGATCCTTCTGGGTACGCGAGGGCGGCAGATCAAACAGGGTCATGC
Source organism: Aquitalea magnusonii (assembly GCF_003202035.1). Taxonomy (GTDB): domain Bacteria; phylum Pseudomonadota; class Gammaproteobacteria; order Burkholderiales; family Chromobacteriaceae; genus Aquitalea; species Aquitalea magnusonii. The sequence continues at coordinate 102,035 of NZ_QJKC01000007.1, forward strand.
CGGTGGCGGCTGCCTGCACATACAGCTGGGTATCGCGCAGCCAGCTGAGCACCGGCACATCGTGCTCGGCAAGAAAGCGCTCCAGCTCCTTGGCCGAACGGGTGCGCGGATCAACCCGCATGCCGACCACGGCCATGAACACCTTGCTCTTGCGCACCGCTTTTTCCGCCAGCAGCTGTTCAAAAAACTCGCCACTGGCCCACATATCGAAAGGGGAAGGCTGAATCGGGATGATGATGCGCTCGACCCGTGCGATCAGTGAGGCCATTTTTTTGCCATGCAAGCCAGCGCCGCTGTCCAGCACAATCACTTCGGTGCCCTTGGGCGGCTTGGCCGGCGCACCGGCCGATACTTCCCAGCCCTGAATCGCCGGTAATGCCGACGACCGTTCCTGCAACCAGCGCAATGAAGATTGCTGCCGATCCACGTCGCCCAGCATGACATTACGACCGGAACAGGCAAAGTAACCTGCCAGATTGGTGGCTAAAGTCGACTTGCCACTACCACCCTTGGGATTCGCTACCAGCACAGACTGCACAATGGACCTCGCTCACTTGGTGATCGAGCCACTATACCAGAGTCATCATGCTTGCAGGCAGGGGCTTGCCACATTAGGCTGACGCGCTGGAGGAAAACAAAGCAATGAATGCAAACATGCAAGCCATCCTGTTCGACATGGATGGACTGATGATCGACACCGAAAGTGTCAGCGGCCAGTCCTGGCTGCTGGCTGCTGCCGAAGTGGGCGTAACCATCCCCGAACAGGTCATCCTGGGCATGGTCGGGCTGTCGGTGCACAAATGCCGCGACCATGTCGCCGCGCATTTCCAGGATCACAAGCTGGCGGAAACACTCAGCCAGCGCTGCCGTCATCACTACCATCAGCTGATGAGTACCGGCGAACTCAGGCTCAAACCCGGCATCATCGAAGTGCTGGACTGGGTACAGGATCAGGCCATTCCCCATGCAGTGGCCACCTCGACCCAGCGCATGATGTGCGATCTCAAACTGCAACGTAGCGGATTGGGGCCTTATTTCCAGCACACCGTTGCCGGCGATGAAGTGGCCAATACCAAACCGGCTCCGGATGTCTACCTGGCTGCGGCAGCCCTGCTGGACATCGCACCGGCAGCCTGCGTGGTACTGGAAGATTCGCTGATCGGCATGCGGGCGGCACTGGCGGCCGGCATGCGGGTGATTCTGGTGCCGGACATGCTGCAGCCGGCCGTACATGAAACAGCCGGCGCGCTGGCCGTCTGCCAAGACCTGCACCAGGCATTGCTGCTGCTGCAGACCCTGTAGACCACCCGCCCCAAAAAATAAGGGCCACTGCAATGCAGCGGCCCTTTCCCAGGCTCCTAGATCATCAAGCCTCGGCGCGAATGCGGGCGATCAGCTCGTCCCTTACCTGCTCATACTGCTCGATGCCAATCTGGCAGGTACCGGCCGCCTCATGCCCGCCGCCGCCGTATTGCAGCATCAGTGCACCGACATTGGTAGGGCAGCTGCGATCGATGATCGACTTGCCGGTGGCAAACACGATGTTCTGCTTGTTCAGGCCCCACATCATGTGAATGGAGATATTGCACTGCGGATACATGGCATAAATCAGAAAGCGGTTGGCCGGGTAGATGGTTTCTTCCTGCAGCAGGTCAAGCAGCAGCAGATTGCCATGCACCTGGGCACAGCGCTGGATCTGCTCACGCGCCTGCTCCTGGTACTGCCTATACAGATCCACCCGTTCCTTCACATCCGGCAAGGCCAGGATTTCCTCGATACTGTGATCGCGGCAATAACCGATCAGGTCCATCATCAGCTGATAGTTGCTGACGGTGAAATTACGGAAACGGCCCAGCCCGGTACGGGCATCCATCAGGTAATTGAGCAATACCCAGCCGCTTGGATCAAGGATTTCATCGCGGGTGAACTGGGCAGAGTCGGCCTTGTCCACCGCCTCCATCATTTCGTCGCTGATACGGGTAAAAACCTGCTTGCCACCGAAATGGTCGTACACCACGCGGGCTGCCGAGGGGGCGGACGGATCGATGATGTGGTTATCGTGCTGGCCATTGCGCAGCGTTTCCGACAGGTGGTGATCAAAGGCCAGATAGGCGCCCGGCACATAAGGCAGGTTGGTGGTGATATCACGCTCGGTGATTTCCACCTTGCCATCCTGCATATCCTTGGGGTGAACAAACTTGATTTCATTCACCATGCCCAGCTCGTTCAGCAGCACGGCACAGACCAGGCCGTCAAAATCACTGCGCGTCACCAGGCGGTATTGCTGTTGCGACATCATTTTCTCCCCGAGATCAAGTCATATCAGCCGTGCCGACCCGCCAGCGCTGGCGGCAGGCAGCATCAGCTTTCATCCGTCATGAAATATACCTCACCCGCCAGCAGGTCGTGCAAGCGTGTTTGCAAGGCCTGGCTCTGTGCCAGCGGCATCGACAAGGTCAACACCACCTGCTCGCCGTATGCCGCCGCATCGACACTGATCGCCAGCTCGGCACAACAATGGCGCAGGCGCGACTCGCTGGCAAAGCCGACACGCGCCAGGCAGCTTTGCCGCGGCACCACCGGCTGCAGCTGCGCAGTTTGCAATGCCGCATTGACCGCCTGAGTATAGGCGCGCACCAGGCCGCCCGCCCCCAGCTTGATGCCACCAAAATAACGCACCACCACGGCCAGTACATTGTGCAGTTGCTTGTGCATCAATACGTTGTATATAGGGCGTGCCGCCGTACCGGATGGCTCGCCATCATCGTCCAGCATGGAGTCACCGCTCACCAGCAGCACGGCGCAATAATGACGGGCATCGGGCCACTGCCGCCGCAAGGCGGCCAGTTGCAACATGGCTTCATCCCGGCTCTGCACCGGGTATAAACAGGCAATGAAGCGGCTTTTCTTGATGTCGATTTCCGCCATGACAGGCGCTACCAGCTGAAACATTGCTACGCTTTCCATGGTCAAAGCAGATGGAGTGGCCTGCATGGTAACGCCAATCCGCAATCGCTGCCCGCAACATCATCAAAAGGAGCCACGCCATGCCAGCCCTGTTGATCGTTCTGACCCTGTTACTGGAAGCACTGTGGCTGGCACTGGACAAGTGCTGGCTTGATATGGAACAAGAAGCCGTGCTGGCCAGATACCTGCCTGACCGGGATCACTGCTGAAAGCAGTTGTCAGTCGCCGCATTCAGCATGAGAATGCCAAATCCATCGTTATGAAAGACGCCTTACCTTGACCCACACCATCTGGTTGGTCGCCGCCCTGCTGGCGCTGATCGCAGAGTTCATGTCCGGCACCTTCTACCTGCTGGTGCTGGCGCTGGCACTGGCCATGGCCGGCCTGGGCAGCCTGGCTGGCGCCAGCGAGGTGCTCTGCTGGTTGCTGGCCAGCCTCAGCGGCAGCATCGGCGTAGGCTGCGTGGCGCGCTGGCGCGCCCGTCAGCGTCGAGGCAGGCCCACCACGACAGCGGCGGATGATCCTGACCTTGGCCAGACAGTGCGTATCAGCACGCTGCTGGATGGCGGACTGGCCCGCGTGCACTATCGCGGCACGGAATGGCAGGCCCGCCTGAGCGGCGACGGCCCATGGCAGGCCGGCATGCAGGCCTACATCCATGGCCGCGACGGCAATGTGCTGATTCTTTCCCTCAAGCAAACGGAAACCCGCTAATCATGGAATTCTTCATCATTCTGTTCCTGGCCGTGGTGGTATTCATCATCAAGTCGGTCAAGGTCGTGCCGCAGCAGCATGCCTATATTGTCGAACGCCTGGGCCGCTACCATGCCACACTGACGCCCGGACTCAACATCCTCATTCCCTTCATCGACCGCCTGGCCTACAAGCACAGCCTGAAGGAAGTGCCGCTGGAAGTACCCAGCCAGATCTGCATCACCCGCGACAACACCCAGCTGAAAGTGGACGGCATCCTGTACTTCCAGGTAACCGACCCGCAGCGCGCCTCCTATGGCACCAGTGACTACCTGCTGGCCATCACCCAGCTGTCGCAGACCACGCTGCGCTCGGTCATCGGCAAGATGGAACTGGACAAGACTTTCGAAGAGCGTGATGAAATCAACCAGATCGTGGTGGCCTCGCTGGATGAAGCCGCCATCAACTGGGGCGTGAAGGTATTGCGCTATGAAATCAAGGACCTGGTGCCGCCACAGGACATCCTGCACTCGATGCAGGCACAGATTACCGCCGAGCGCGAAAAGCGCGCCCGCATCGCCCAGTCCGAAGGGGTGAAGATGGAGCAGATCAACCTGGCCAACGGTGCACGCGAAGCCGCCATCCAGAAATCACAAGGCGAGATGCAGGCCACCATCAACAACTCCGAAGGCAACAAGCAGGCTGCCATCAACAAGGCCCAGGGCGAGGCCGAGGCACTGCGGCTGGTGGCCGATGCCACGGCCGATGCCGTGCGCCGCGTGGCCGAGGCGGTCAAGGTGGACGGCGGCATCGAAGCGGTGAACCTGAAGGTGGCCGAGCAATATGTCGCCGCCTTTGCCCAGCTGGCCAAGCAAAACAACACCGTCATCCTGCCTGCCAATGTGGCCGACGTCAGCTCGCTGGTGGCCACGGCCTTGAGCGTGGTCAAGCAAAGCAATCGTTAACATTTTCAACATGACGTCAGCCTTGCCCTGTCTTGTATAACGGGCAGGCTGCCCCCATAATCAGCCGCATGAAATTTTTATCCGACTTTCTTCCGGTAGCCCTGTTTTTCGGCAGTTACCTGATCACCCACGACATGTTCCTCGCCACCAAGGTGCTGGTTGCCGCCACCACCTTGCTGTTTGCCTGGACATGGTTCAAACACCGCAAGGTGGACGCCATGCAATGGATCAACCTGATCCTCAGCGTGGTGCTGGGTGCGGCGACCGTAATTTCGCACAACGACCTGTTCATCATCTGGAAATTCACCGTTCTGTACTGGCTGATGGCGCTGGCCTTGCTGGTCAGTGACTTCATGGGCAAGAACGGCCTGAAACTGCTGATTGGCGAGCAGCTCCAGCTGCCACAAGCCATCTGGCGCAAGCTGGCCTATGCCTGGGCTGCCTTTTTCAGCGCCATGGGCGCACTGAATCTGTATGTTGCCTTCAACTTCAGCCGTGAAATCTGGCTGAGCTTCAAGCTGTTCGGCAGTCTGGGCCTGATGGTGATTTTCATCATCGCGCAAAGCCTGTTCCTGTCCAAATACATCGAGGATAAAAAATAATGCTGTACATCATCAGCGGCCAGGACCATCCCGGCAGCCTGGACAAGCGGCTGGCCTCCCGTCCGGAACACCTGGCCCGTCTTTCCGCCCTGCAGGAACAAGGTCGCCTGGTACTGGCCGGCCCCTGCCCGGCCATCGACAGCATTGATCCGGGCAGCGCCGGTTTCACCGGCAGCCTGATCGTGGCCGAATTCGCCAGCCTGGAAGAAGCCCGCAACTGGGCCGATGCCGATCCCTATGTTGCTGCCGGCGTCTATGCGGCGGTGGAAGTAAAGCCCTTCCGCAAGGTATTTCCCGCATGAGTGACACCGTCGCCCTGCTGCAAGCGGCACTGCAAGCACTGCAACCCGAACATCTGGAAATCGAGGATGACAGTGCGGCACATGCCGGCCATGCCGGCGCCCGCTCCGGCGGCGGCCACTACAATCTGCTAATCGTTTCCAGCCGCTTTGCCGGGCTGGGCAGCGTGGCCCGCCACCGGCTGGTCTACGCCACCCTGGGCGATCTGATGCAAACCCGGGTGCATGCGCTGGCCATTCGCGCACTGACACCTGACGAACTTTGATTTCGAGAAAGAGTTATCCATGAAAAACGCCCGTATCGCCGCCCTGCTGCTGGCAGCCAGTATCAGTGTTCCGGCCATGGCCGAATCCATTGCCATGGTCAATGGCAAGGCCATCGACAAGACCGATCTGGACAATGCCGTCGCGCTGGTCGTGCAGAACAGCAATGGCAATGTGCAAGACTCCCCCGCCCTGCGCCAGCAGGTGAAGGACACCCTGATCAACCGCGAAGTGATCCTGCAGGAAGCCCAGAGCCGCAAGCTGGACCAGCAGCCGGCCTTTATCAAGCGCCTGGATGAAGTGCGCCAGGACATGCTGCGTGAAGCACTGTTTGCCGACCTGCTCAAGCAGGTGAAGATCAGCGATGCCCAGCTGCAGGAACGCTACGCCCAGACCCAGAGCAAGTTCGCCGGCACCAAGGACGTGCATGCGCACCAGATTACCGTCGGCAGCGAGGCCGAGGCACAGAAAATCATCGACAGCCTGAAAAAGGGCGGCAAGTTCGAAGATCTGGCCAAGAGCCGTTCGCTCGACCCGGCAGCCAAGCAGAATGGCGGCGACATGGGCTGGGGCAATCTGGCACGCATGGAGCCGCAATTGGCCGAAGTGCTGAAGGGGCTGAACAAGGGCCAGGTCAGCAGCAAGCCGATGCAGACCCGCGTGGGCTGGATCGTGTTCAAGGTTGACGATGTACGCGATGCCAAACTGCCGCCGCTGGAAGAAGTAAAACCGCAGATCGAACGTCAGCTGCAGGAAGAAGCCATTGCCAAGGCAGTGGACGAACTGCGCGGCAAGGCGAAAATCCAGTAACACCACACCACTGCAAGTAACAACAGGAATACATCATGCGCAAGACTTTGCTGGCAAGCGCCCTGCTGGCCGCCCTGAGCACCACCGTCGTACTGGCTGCCGGCCCGTCCGTGAATGGCAATGAAATCTCCCAGGCCCGCATCGACGCCGTCGTGCAAATGATGGCCGCCCAGGGTCAGGCCGCTGACGACAAGACCAAGGACATGGTCAAGGATCAGCTGATCACCGCCGAAGTGCTGCGTCAGGAAGCCATCAAGAAGGGCTTCGACAAGACGGCCGACTTCAAGGCCGAACTGCAAAACATGGAAGCCATGGCCCTGGCCAACCGTGTGATCAAGGATTTCCAGAAAGCCAACCCGGTCACTGACGACCAGCTGAAGGCCGAATACGACAAGCTGGTGGCTTCGGTTCCGGAAACCAAGCAATACCACGCCCGCCATATCCTGGTAGGCAGCGAAGCGGAAGCCAAGGCCGTGATCGAAGCCCTGCGCAAGGGCAAGGCCTTCGACCTGCTGGCCAAGGAAAAATCCAAGGATCCGGGCAGCAAGGCTAGCGGCGGCGATCTGGGCTGGCAGGAAGCCGGCACTTTCGTACCGGAGTTCTCCGATGCCATGGCCAAGCTGAGCAAGGGCCAGGTCACCGCCAAGCCGGTGAAAACCCAGTTTGGCTGGCACATCATCAAGCTGGACGACGTGCGTACCGAGCGCAATGTGCCCTCGCTGGAAGATGCCCGTCCGCAGCTGACCCAGCGCATCATGGGCGCCCGTATCGAAAAATACGTGGGCGACCTGAAGGCCCAGGCCAAGATCCAGCAGTAAACCGTCATCGGCCCGGCTTGCCGGGTGATGCGCAGAAAAAAAGGGATGCTCACGCATCCCTTTTTTACCTGCCCGTGCCAGCCAGCATCAGTCCTCGTCGGCCCAGCCTGGTGCGCGCTTGCCGAGGAAAGCCGCCACGCCCTCCAGCTGCTCCTCGCCGCCCACCAACTCCAGCAAAGCCTGCCGACCTTGCTGCAGATGCTGCTCCAGCGACAGGTTCACGCTATCCTCGATCAGCTGCCGGGCACGCGCCACGGCCTGCGGTGCCTGATTGGCCACCTTGCCAGCCAGGCTGACAGCGATGATCTTGGCAAAGCCCGGATCGACAATCTCTTCGACCAGACCGATATCATAGGCTTTTTGCGCGTCGACAATCTCGCCGCCCAGAATCATCCGTTTGGCCCAGGACACCCCCACCTTGTCCGCCAGCCGCTTACAGCCGCCACCGGCCGGCAGCAGGCCGACCCGGGCTTCCGGCAGGCCCAGTCTGGCACCACGTTCCACCACCATGTAGTCGCACATCAGGGCGCACTCCAGTCCGCCGCCCAGGGCATAACCATTGATGGCAGCCACCGTCACGCCGGAATAATTGCGCACGGCGGCAAATGCAGCCGCAAAAGCATCCAGCAGGGCCTGTGCCTCCTGCTTGCTGCCGGCAGCAAACAGATTCAGGTCGGCACCGGCACAAAAAAAGGCATCGCCCGCCCCGGTCAACACGACCGAGCGCACGCTCTTGTCCGACTGCAGCGCTGACATCAGCCCGGCCAATTCCTGCAGGCTGGCAATGGTCCACAAGTTGGCGGGAGGGTGATTGATGGTGATGATTGCAGACTGGCCCAGATGTTCAAGCGTCAAATACTTGGCCATGTAGTTTCCTCAGTTTCTCTATGGGTCGTTACACATTGCGGCTCCTGCCCGCGTGGCCTTGTTACCAGACCATCCCCGATACCGACAGGAAAGAATGAGCATTCTCAGGGCTTGCACCACCTTTTTCCAGCATGGAATGCCGATATGCTCAACTTTTTTTCTAGATGGCTGCGCACTTGAATGCCAAACAGAATTTGCGTTTTTTTTACTATTACCATGTCACAATTTGCCTAATATTCAGGCAATCCGGCCTGTTGGCCGCTCTGTTAGAATAGAGGTTTAAGCAACAGGCTGTCGCATGTTAGAAACAAACTTCTGGATCATCTTCCTGACCGGCCTGCTGGGTGGCGGACATTGCATGGGCATGTGCGGCGGCATCATCACCGCGCTCACGCTGAATCTGCCGGCCGGACAACGGCGCTGGCTGATCCTGCTTTCCTACAATATCGGTCGCATCGGCAGCTATGTGCTGGTGGGCGTCCTGCTGGGCGGCCTGGCCGGCGCCGGCCTCAGCCTGCTGACGGCGCGGCCGGCACAGCTTGCCTTGCTGGTGCTGGCCAACCTGATGCTGATTGCCATGGGCCTGTACCTGGCAGGCCTGTCTTCCGCCATCACTGCCCTGGAAAAACTGGGCCGGCCGGCATGGGCCCGTCTGCAACCCCTGCTGGCACGCCTGCTCCCCATCCGCAGTCCACGCACGGCACTGCTGGCAGGCATGCTGTGGGGCTGGCTGCCCTGCGGTCTGGTATACAGCGCCTCATTGTCCGCCCTGGCCAGCGGCAAAGCCACTCAGGGCGGTTTGCTGATGCTGGCTTTCGGCCTGGGCACCTTGCCGAATCTGCTGCTGATGGGGGTGTTTGCCGACACCTTGCGCCAGTGGCTGCAACAAAAACCAGTGCGTCTACTGGCTGGTTTGCTGGTTGCCGGCATGGGTCTGACTCGACTGGCACTGCTGGCTACCGCTCATTAAAAAAGCCGTCGCGTTGGCGCGACGGCTTTTGAACAGATAAGCAGACTGCCGGTGCCGCGTCAGCGAATGGACTTCAGGATGGTTTCCACATTGTAGTGAAACAGCTTGAGGTAATCGCTGGCCGGGCCGCTGGGCTTGGACAGGGCATCGGCATACAGCTCGCCGCCGATCTTCACCTTGGCTTCGCGGGTCAGCTGCTCCAGCAGGCGCTTGTCGGTCATGTTTTCCATGAACACCGCATTGACCTTTTCCTGCCGCACCTGGCGCACCAATTGCGCCACCCCCTTGGCCGAGGCTTCGGCTTCGGTGCTGACGCCCTGGATGGCCAGCAGCTTGATGCCGTAACGTTCACCAAAATAGCCGAAGGCATCATGCGAGGTCAGCATCTTGCGCCTGGCTGCCGGAATGGCAGCAAATTCCTTGGCCGCCCAATCGTCCTGCTGCTTCACCTTGGCGGCAAACTCCGCGGCACGGCGGGTGTACTCCGCCTTGCCTTGCGGGTCGGCCTTGATCAGGCCATCGGTGATGTTGCGGATATAGACTTGCACCCGCTGCGGATCATGCCAGGCATGCGGATCCACCATCTCATGGCCATGTTCTTCGCCTTCTTCGGCCGGCGCCATGCGCGTCTTGATGCCCTTGCCCGCCTCGACCAGCACGCCCTTGAAGCTGGAAGCCTTGGTCAGACGACCCATCCAGCCCTCCAGACCCAGACCGTTGGTGACAAACAGCCGCGAGGCCGACAGTTTCTTCACATCGGCAGGCGATGGCTGAAACACATGGGCATCCTGATCGGGCCCCACCAGCGACACCACATCCACGCGATCGCCGCCGATTTGACGGGCCATGTCACCCACAATGCTGAAACTGGCCACCACCGGCAGCTTCGCCGCCAGGGCAAAGGCCGGCAGACTCAGCAATAACAAGCCGAACAGGCTTTTTTTCATGCTATCTCCTCAGGATTCAAAATGCCGTGCACGGATATAGCGCGGCAAAGCACCGCCCGCTGGCGCGAACAGCAGGGAAAACAGATAGAACAGGCCGGCCACCAGGATGATGGCGGGGCCGGACGGCAGCTCGAAATGGTAGGACAGCAGCAAACCGGCCATGCCGCTGACAAAGGCCACACTCACCGCCATCACCAGCATGCCTTCCACCGACTCCGACCACAGCCGCGCGGTGATTGCCGGCAGCATCATCAGGCCGACCGCCATCAGCGTGCCCAGCGCCTGGAAACCGGATACCAGGTTCAGCACCACCAGCATCAAAAAGGCCATGTGCCACAGGCCGCCACGCGCACCCACCGCACGCAGGAATACCGGGTCCAGGCTTTCCAGCAGCATGGGCCGATAGATAAAGGCCAGGCAGATCAGCGTGACCGAGGCCACTCCGCTCACCAGATAGAGTGCCGCATCATCCACCGCCAGCACCGAGCCAAACAGGATGTGCATCAGGTCGACATTGCTGCCGCTCTTGGACACCAGCAATACGCCAATGGCCAGTGACAACAAATAGAAGGCGGCAAAACTGGCATCTTCCTTGATGCTGGAAAAACGGGTGGCCAATCCGGCCAGCACCGCCACCAGCACGCCGGCGAAAAAGCCGCCCAGGCTCATGGCCGGCAGGCTGAGACCGGCCAGCATGAAGCCCACCGCCGCACCGGGCAGCACGGCATGGCTCATGGCATCGCCCATCAGGCTCATGCGCCGCATCACCAGAAACAGGCCGATGGGACCACTGCCCAGCGATAGCGCCAGACAACCGGCCAGCGCGCGGCGCATGAAGGCGAAATCCACAAAGGGAGCAATCAACAAGTCATACAGGTGTTGCATCAGACATTGACCCCGTCGACCCGGCAGACCGCTGCGCGGTCCTGCCAGTGGGCTGCGGTATCCACCGCCCGTTTCAGATTGGCATCGGTCAGCACCTGCTCGGTACGGCCCCAGGCCACCACCTCGCGCGCCAACAGCAAGGTATGCGGGAAATAGGCGCGCACCTGCTCGTAGTCATGCAGGACCGCGATGATGGTGCGGCCCTCTTCTTTCCAGCGCCGCACCAGCTCCAGCAAATCGAAGGTGGTTTTGGCATCCATGGCGGTGAAGGGCTCGTCCAGCAGGATCAGCCGCGCGTCCTGCAGCAGGATGCGGGCGAACAATACGCGCTGGAATTGCCCGCTGGACAGCGCGGAGATGGCACGCGGCGCGAAATCGGCCAGCCCTACCTGCTCCAGCGCATCCATGGCCTGCCCCAGGCCGGCACGCCCTACCTTGCCAAACGGCCCGGTGCGATGCCACAAGCCAGTGGCCACCAGGTCCAGCACACTGACCGGCAGCGAACGGTCGATCTCGGACTGCTGCGGCAGATAGGCAATATCCTGGCGGGCAAAACCATCCAGCCTGGCCTGGCCGGAATCGGGCGTCAGGGCACCGATCATGGCCTTGAGCAAGGTGCTCTTGCCTGCACCGTTCGGCCCGAAAATGGCCGTGGCATCACCGGCAACAAAGCTGCCACTGACATGGTGTACGGCGGGATGACGCTGATAAGACACTGTCAGATTATCGAGAATGACTGTCATGCCACCTCCTGCAAGGCCCACAGCACTACCGACCACAGACCGGCCAGCACCAGCAGGGCCAGCGCCAGGCGCTGCCAGGCGGACATGGCCAGCAGGCTGACGGGCGGGCGCAGATTGGCGGCAGTCAGATGCTGGTGCGGTGTGGCGGCATGATCATGAGCATGCTTATCAGCCGAAGAAGAATGTTGATGTTTCATGTTGCCACTTACTCGAAGCAAGCCTGCAAGGCTGCCTCAATCTTTGCGTTATCCAGCGCCGGGGCGATCAGCTCGAAGCGGCTGTCGCGCCGCCATGACACCTGGCTGGCGCTCCACTGCCCTTCCACCCAGTTCAGCCAGACCCAGCTGTCCAGCACCTTGAACACACCCTTGGCCCTGACCAGACCAGGCAGCAGCTGGGGCAAGGTGTCAAAGAAATCGGTGAGTTTTTCGCCACTGAAAGCCTGCTCTGGCGGGAAGGTCCAGCCGGCAGAGTCCCAGCCAGTGCCACTCTCCGCCGGAATGGCAGGCCGGTAGCGCGGCTTGAGCGTAACGGCGGCGTCCAGCCAGCTCACATCCAGCAGGCCATCGCGCACCTCGGCCACCACCGACTTGGGCGGGAACAGCTTGCCCGCCTGGCTACGGAAGGCTTCCAGCGTTTCGGCATCTGCCATATCGATCTTGTTGGCTACCAGCACATCGGCAATGGCTACCTGGTCGCGGTACAAGGGCTGGCGCAGGTAGTCCGGGCTGACAAACTGGCGCGGATCGACCAGGGTCAGCACCGCACCCACTTCCAGCGCCTCACCCAGCGGTTTGGCGCGCAGCTCGTCGATGACGCCAGCCGCATGGGCCAGCCCGCTGGCCTCGATCAGCAGACGGTCCGGTCGTTCGCGCCGCAGCAGGGTGGCCACGGTGGCGGTCATTTGCGGACCGGCCACGCAGCACAGGCAGCCACCGGCGATTTCCGCCACCGGCAGGTCGTCGTTCATCAGTGCGGCACCATCGATGCCCACTTCTCCGAATTCATTGACGATGACCGCCCATTTTTCACTGGCCGGACGGGTGGCAATCAAATGGCGCAGGGCTGTGGTCTTGCCCACGCCCAGAAAGCCGGTAAACAGATTGACGATGGTTTTTTTCATATGCGGCATGCCTTGCAAAGTCCGGTTAGCGTCAGGTTCTGGCGGCTGAGGGTGAAGTCGGCGGCGTCCGCAACATCGCGCAGGCCGGCCAGTGCCGCGATGACGTCCACTTCCTGTACCTTGCCGCAGGTTTCACAGACCAGAATCATGCTTTCGTGCTGACATTCGAAATGGTCACAGACAACAAAGCCGTTCAGGGCATCCACGCGGTGCAGCAAGCCCTGCTCGACCAGGAAATCCAGGGCGCGGTATACGGTGGGCGGGGCGGCAATGCCGCGCTCCTTTTGCAAATCGGCCAGCACCTGATAGGCCTTGACCACGCCCTCGTGGCGCAGCACCAGCTCCAGCACCTGGCGGCGCAGGGCAGTCAGCTTGCAGCCGCGGCGCTCGCAATGGGCTTCGGCAGCCTGGAGGTAATCCGTGCGGTTCATTGGCGACTCCTGTTGGCGAGGGCGAATGTTACTTTATAACATCAGTAGCGCACAACCATTAACACTACCGGGTTCTACCTGTCATCCACCCGTGATAGCCTGCCTTATCCCCTGCAGCAGCTTGCAACCTTCAAAGGAGTTCACATGAAAAAAACCCTCATGCTCAGCCTTTGCGCCGTTCTGGCCAGCCCGGCCTTTGCCGCCACCGATCCGGTTTCTGCCCGTCAGGACATTTTCAAGCAGTTCAAGAAAGACGCCGCGGCGATGGGCAAGATGGTGAAGAGCGATACGATCAACAAGGACGAATTCAGCAAGCTGGCTGCGCATCTGGATGAAGTGGCCCAGCAGCCCTGGCAACACTTCCCGGCGGGCACCGCCAGTGGGCAGGCTGCCAGAAAGACTGAAGCAAAGGCAGAAATCTGGAGCAAGCCCGCAGAATGGACCAAGGCTGTGGACAGCTTCAAGGCCGAAACCGGCAAATTGAAACAGGTCGCCGCCAACGGCGATGCGGCCAGCATCAAGAACCAGTTTGCTGCCGTGCAAAAAACCTGTAAGAGCTGCCACGACGCCTTTCGCAAAGACTGATAAACTCAGCGCTTGATCAGAAAAAGTTCAGCAACATTGCTGAACTTTTTTTATGAAGCCTCCTCACAACGCAGTTCCAACCACCGTAGCGCCAACATGAAACAGACTGTTACCGCCCTGCTGCTTGCCGCACTGGCCATTCCGGCTGCCATGGCCGACTCGCCCGCCGAAATCCGCACTCAAAGCTTCAAGAAGGTGCTGCGCGCCTTCGAACCCATGGGCATGGTGGTGCGTGATCGCGACCCCTACAACAAGGCCAAATTCATCGTCATGGCCGACGCGCTGAAGCAGATTGCCGGCGAGCCGTTCAACCACTTCCCCGCAGGCAGCATCGATGCCAAGAGCCGCGCCAAGCCGGAAATCTGGAGCCAGCCGGCCAAATTCCAGGCGGCACGCGACACCTTTCTCAAAGCCGTCAATGATCTGGACAGCACCGCCCACAACGGCGACCTGGCCAGCATCAAAAAGAGCTATGGCGTAGTGGCACAAAGCTGCAAGGCCTGTCATGACAGCTTCCGCGGCCCGGAAAAATAAACAGCCATCGACAAAGCAAAAAGCCCTGCGCTGCAGGGCTTTGCTTAGGTCAGATGCCGTTTTTCACAGGCGGGTAAGCAGGAAAATGCCACCACTGGCCGCCAGCAAGGCCAGCACCGCCAGCAAGCCGGAGCGGAAGCGCAACGGTGGCACCTCGGTGGACACCTCCTGGTAGCCGGTCAGCATGGGCTTGACCAGATTCTGCTTTCTGATCACCCGATATGCCACGATTGCCGCCACATGCAGGGCCACCAGCAGCAGGATGATATTGAACAGCGCTTTGTGAAAACCGGTAATCGATTCGGACAGGCTGCTGCTGATCAACCTGGCCAGCGGCCCATCAAAGGTGTAGCTGTCCACATCGCTGGCAAACAGGCCACTCGCCACCTGTAATGACAGCACGCCCAGCAAGGCCACCACCATCAGGCCCCCCAGCGGATTGTGCCCCGGCTGCGTCCCGGCCCCCTCGCCCTTCAGATAACGAAGAATGGCCGCTGGCCCTTTGACAAACTGGCTGAAACGGGCGGTTTCGCTGCCGATCACTCCCCAGATCAGGCGAAACAGCAGCAGCGCCGCCACGGCCTCGCCGCACAGCACATGATAGTGCAGCCAGTCACCACCCTGCTCGCCGCTGAACCACATGCCGGCAAACAGCACTACCAGCGTCCAGTGGAAAAACCGCGTCGGGGCATCCCACACCTTGATCATCCGCACCATCGTCACCCTCGCTCGGCAATTGTTCAAGTTGAAAAGTGTAACCAGCCCGCACCTTGCTGCCTACTGCCGACGCCTTAATCTCTGTTAAGCACAGGGCAGCAGCAGCGCCACCGACCGGGGCATTTGCCGGTTCCGGATCCAAAAACCCACGCTTTTCGGGTAGTATTAGCCCTTTCGCCGCCCACCTTCGCGCAGCCAGACCTGCCCGGAGCGGATGCCGGCCAACGCACTGACAGCCCGCTGCGGCTGTGTTTTCACGCATTGAGTTGGAGAATGTAATGACCCAAGCTTCACTGATGGAAGATCTGGAGGCTCGCGGCCTGATCGCGCAAACCACAGACGCCGCCGCCTTGTCCGAACTGCTGGCCAAGGAACAGGTCACCCTGTATTGCGGATTCGACCCCACGGCCGACAGCCTGCATATCGGCAGCCTGGTTCCCATCCTGATGCTCAAGCGCTTCCAGCAAGCCGGTCATCGCCCCATCGCCCTGGTGGGCGGCGCCACCGGCATGATCGGCGACCCCAGCTTCAAGGCCACCGAACGCAAGCTGAACACCCCGGACGTGATTGAAGGCTGGGTGGACAAAATCCGCGCCCAGGTTTCGCCCTTCCTGTCCTTCGAAGGCGACAACGCCGCCGTCATGGCCAATAACTACGACTGGTTTGGCGGAATGGGCGCACTGGAATTCCTGCGCGACATCGGCAAGCATTTCTCGGTCAACGCCATGATCAAGAAAGAAGCGGTACAACAACGCATCAACCGCGACGACCAAGGCATTTCCTATACCGAGTTTTCCTACAGCCTGCTGCAGGGTTACGACTTTTCCGAGCTGAACCGCCGCCTGGGCTGCAAGCTGCAAATCGGCGGCTCCGACCAGTGGGGCAATATTACCGCCGGTACCGACCTTACCCGTCGCCTGAACCAGCAACAGGTATTCGGCCTGACCATGCCGCTGGTCACCAAATCGGACGGCACCAAGTTCGGCAAGACCGAATCCGGCACCATCTGGCTGGACGCACGCAAGACCTCGCCCTACGCCTTCTACCAGTTCTGGCTGGGCACGGCCGATGCCGATGTCTACAAATTCCTGCGCTACTTCAGCTTCCTGTCGGTGGCAGAAATCGCCGCCATCGAAGCAGCCGACAAGGCCCGCGATGGCAAGCCGGAAGCCCAGCGCATCCTGGCCGAACAAGTGACCGAACTGGTGCACGGCAAGGCCGCCCTGGCCGCCGCCCAGCGCATCACCCACAGCCTGTTCAGCAATGACCTGTCCAGCCTGACTGAAGACGACTTCGCCCAGCTGGCACAGGACGGCCTGCCGCACTTCGTGCTGAATGCCAGCGATGACAGCCTGATCGACGCCGTGGCCAATGGCGGCCTGGCCAAGTCCAAGAGCGAGGCACGCACTTTCATCCAGAGCGGCGCAGTCAGCATCAATGGCAACAAGGCGGACAGCATCGAACATCGCTTTACTGCCGAAGACCGGCTGTTTGGCCGCTTCAGCCTGCTCAAGCGCGGCAAGAAGAACTACGCCCTGATCGAATGGCAGGTCTGATTCCAGTCTGACGCCCGATTGTTCGGGCAATGCCACGGCGGCCCGCTACTGCACTTGCAGGCGGGCCGTTTTTTCATGGCCGCACCGCAACACTCGACGCCGTGGCGACCATGCCACTAGAATTCCGCATCCTCCCTTCTCACCAGGGCTAGCACCATGGAAAGAATCGGTTTTATCGGCCTGGGCCTGATGGGCCTGCCCCTATGCCGCAGGCTGCAGGCGGCCGGCTTCCCGCTCACCGTCTGGAACCGCTCTGCTGACAAGCTGGAGCAGGCTCGCACCGAGGGCATGCAAACCACCACTTCGCTGGTGGAACTGGCAGCCAGCAGCGACATCCTGATGCTGTGCATTGCCGATGGCGCTGCGGTGCAAAGCGTTGCCACGCAGTTAACACCGGCCCTGCGCACCGGGCAGCTGATCATCGACTTGTCCAGCATCGACCCGGACACCACCCGGCGCTGCGCAGAGCTGGTCAGGCAACAAGGGGCCAGCTGGGTGGATGCGCCGGTATCCGGCGGGGTCAAGGGGGCGGAACAAGGCACGCTGGTAGTGATGGCTGGCGGCAGCGCGGCGGACATCCAGCGCGCCAGCCTGCCCTTGCAAGCCCTGTCACAACGCATCACCCGTATGGGAGAGGTCGGCAGCGGCCAGGTGACCAAGATCTGCAATCAATTGATTGTGGCCGCCAATGCCATGCTGATTGCCGAAGCGGTGGCACTGGCCGAAAACAATGGCGTGGATGCCAGCCTGCTGGCACCGGCGCTGGCTGGTGGCTTTGCCGATTCGCTGCCGCTGCAAATCCTCGCCCCGCGCATGGCGGCGCGGCAGGCCGAGCCGGTGCAATGGAAGGTAGCCACCTTGCTGAAGGATCTGGACAACGCCGGCCAGCTATCCAAAAACAGCCAGTCCGCCACGCCGCTGGCGGCACTGGCCAGCCAGCTGATGCGCCTGCACGCTGCCCGGGGCCACGCCACGGCCGACCTCAGCAGCGTCATCCAGCTCTATCAGGAGCAGGAGCAAGCCGCATGCTGAAACTGTCAGCCAATCTGAGCATGCTGTTTGCCCACCTGCCGTGGCCGCAGCGCTTTGCCGCCGCCCGTGCCGCCGGTTTTGCCGCCGTGGAAATCCAGTTTCCTTACGAACACACGGTAGAACAGCTGCAACATTGGCTGGGAGAGAAGCAGCTCAAGCTGGTGCTGATCAATGCTCCGGCTGGCGACCTGATGCAAGGTGGCAGCGGCCTGGCCGGCACACCCGGCCGGGAAGCGGAATTCGCCGCCGGCCTGCAGCAATGCCTGCACTATGCCACCGCTCTGGGCGTGGAGGCGGTCAACATCCTGCCGGGACGACTGAGCGCAGGCTGCAGCCGCGAACAGGCCATCGCGACATTGCATGGCAATCTGCTGCTGGCCGCCGACACGCTGGCCCCGCACCATATCCGCTGCACGGTGGAGGCCATCAACCGCCATGACATGCCGGACTTTCTCATCAGCACGCCCGCCGAGCTGCAGCAGCTGCCGGAGCATGCCAATCTTTACTGGCAGATCGACCTCTATCACATGGCGCGCATGGGCGAGCCGCTGGAGCCCTTGCTGCGCCAACACTGGCCGCGCATCGGCCACCTGCAGTTTGCCGATGTGCCGGGACGTGGTGCGCCGGGTAGCGGGGCGCTGGATTTCAGCGCCCTGTTCGCGCAGATCGCCAGCCTGCCCTATGCCTGCTGGAGTGGCGCGGAATATCGTGATACCGATGGTGCAGTGCAATGGCTGCAGCCATTGCTGGCAATGCAAGCCATGAATGGCCAGCAGGGCTGAATATTGCAGAAATATGCAATTTTTCTCTTTTTGCGACATCACCTGGCGGTGAATCAATCACTTAGCCAAGCACTTTGCAAAAACAGCTTGCAAACGCTTTCATTTTACCGTAAAGTGCCAACCCTTCTGATTTCCATTTCCACCGGCAGTTTTTGCAGCTGTTCTGCAGCATTGCCGGTGTGATGCTTCATCGTCCCTGACCGATATTCCAGGCTTCGTCCACGTAGTGTCTCTTTTGACTGGACTGCTGTTCGCCGCTTGCACAGGTTGGTGCCGATGACCGACGGCCTCTGAACGAGGCTGCTAACCGCCACATCTCCTGGCCAAGCGACACCGGCTCTACTCCGGTTTGAAAGGATATTATGCATTTCTCCGATCTGGGCATTGCCCCTACCATTCTGCGCGCACTCGAAACTGCTGGTTACACCTCGCCCACCGGCGTACAAGCCGAAGCCATCCCCGCTGCCATCGCTGGCCGCGACCTGCTGGTTTCCGCCCAAACCGGTAGCGGCAAGACCGCAGCCTTCCTGCTGCCGGCACTGACCAAGCTGTCCGAGCGCTCCACTGGCAAGGGCCAGGGTCCGCGCGTACTGGTACTGTGCCCGACTCGCGAACTGGCACAACAGGTTGAGAAAAACGCCCTGGAATACGGCAAGGACCTGCGCTGGATGAAAACCGCCTGCCTGGTTGGCGGCGCTTCCTTCGGCTACCAGACCCGCGCCCTATCCCGCCCGATCGACCTGATCGTGGCCACCCCGGGCCGTCTGATGGACCACATGCGCTCCGGCCGCATCGACTTCTCCCGCCTGGAAATGCTGGTACTGGACGAAGCCGACCGCATGCTGGACATGGGCTTCATCGATGACATCGAAACCATCGTCAAGGCCACTCCGGAAACCCGTCAGACCGTACTGTTCTCCGCCACCCTGGACGGCACCGTTGGTCGCATGGCTGAAAAGATGACCCGCGATCCGCAGCGCATCGAAATCGCCCGCACCGAAACCTCCGGCGGCACCATCGAAGAGCACCTGCTGTACGCTGACGACCTGAACCACAAGCATCGCCTGCTGGATCACATCCTGAAGGAATCGGGTTTTGACCAGTGCGTGATCTTCTCGGCCACCAAGGCCTACACCGAAGAACTGGCCGACAAGCTGTCCGATCAGGGCTACTCCGCCGCCTGCCTGCATGGCGACATGCCGCAAAGCTGGCGTAACCGCACCCTGAACGACCTGCGTCGCGGCCGTATCAAAATCCTGGTGGCCACCGACGTTGCTGCTCGCGGCATCGACGTACCGACCATCACCCACGTGGTGAACTTCGACCTGCCCAAGCAAGCTGAAGACTACGTACACCGTATTGGCCGTACCGGTCGTGCCGGTCGCGATGGCACTGCCATCACCCTGGCGGAATCGAAAGAATTCCACAAGGTTCGCCGTATCGAGCAATACCTGAAGCGCCAGATCACCGAGGGCGTGATCGAAGGCATGGAGCCGACCCGTCGCCCGCCGAAAGGCCCGCGTCGCAACGGCAAGCCGGGCGGTTACGGCGCCCAGGGCCAGCGTCGCGGCAGCAGCAGTGGCAATGGCTACGGTCGCGAGCGTCGCGAAGGCGGCTATGGCCGTGGCACCGGCAGCAGCTACGACAAGCGCGGTCCGCGTTCGTCCAGCGCCAGCCAGGGCCAGCGCAGCACCCAGCGCGCTGACTGAGCAACAGGCAGTTGATTGAAAAAGGCGATCTGCGGATCGCCTTTTTTATTATCCAGTGCCAGCCATGCGCAAAATGCATGGCGACCCCGGCATAAACTCGCTTGTCAGCCTGCCATGCGCGCACCAGAATAGCCGGATACACCGCACCGGAAACCCGCATGACACCCCTGCTCACCATCCCCCAGCGCCTGGCCGCCTTGCGCCAGGCCATGCAGCAACAACATGTCGACGCCTGCCTGATCCCCTCCTCCGATCCGCACCTGTCGGAATACCTGCCCGCACACTGGCAGGCACGCCAATGGCTGTCCGGCTTCAAGGGTTCGATGGGCACGCTGATCGTGACAGCAGACCAAGCCGGCCTGTGGGCCGATAGCCGCTACTGGGAACAGGCGGAACAAGAGCTGGCAGGCAGCGGCATTACCCTGATGAAAATCCAGACTGCTGCCAGCACCCAGCATCTGGACTGGCTGGCACAGCAGCTGGGCAGCAGCCAGACACTGAGCGTAGACGGCGATGTATTGAGCCTGGCGGCAGCGCAAGCCCTGCAAACCACCCTGCACGCCAAGGGCGTGCAGCTGCGCACCGACCTTGATCTGGTCGGTCAAATCTGGGCTGAGCGCCCAGCCCTGCCCCATGCTGCCATCTATGCGCACACCGCTCCATTTGCCAGCACCAGCCGTGCAGACAAGTTGCAGGCGGTGCGCCAGGCCATGCAGCAGGCAGCTGCCAGTCATCACTTCATTTCCACCCTGGACGACATTGCCTGGCTGTTCAATCTGCGCGGGGCCGATGTCAGCTACAATCCGGTGTTTGTCAGCCATGCACTGCTCAGCGCCACCCAGGCCACGCTATTTGTCGACCGCAGCAAACTGGATGCCAGCCTGCAAGCCGAACTGGCCGCCGACGGCGTGGAGCTGGCGGATTACCATCAGGCCAAGACCGCACTCGGCCAGCTGCACGCCAGCGACGTCATTCTGATCGATCCGCGCCGCATCACTCTGGGCCTGCGCCAGGCGATGGCCACCGACAGCCGCGTCATCACGGCAATCAACCCCAGCACCTTGCTCAAATCGCGCAAGACCGCCGCCGAGGCCGCGCAGGTACGCGCCACCATGGAGCAGGATGGCGCCGCCTTGTGCGAGTTCTTTGCCTGGTTCGAACAGGTGGTCAACCATGAGGCCATCAGCGAGCTGACCATAGACGAGCAAATCACCGCCGCCCGCGCCCGCCGCCCCGGCTTTGTCTCGCCCAGCTTCGCCACCATTGCCGGCTTCAATGCCAATGGCGCGCTGCCACACTACCGGGCAACGGAACAAGCGCATGCCAGCATTGCCGGCAACGGCCTGCTGCTGATCGACTCCGGCGGCCAGTATCTGGGTGGCACCACCGACATCACCCGCGTGGTGGCCGTCGGCACACCCAGCCCGGAACAAAAGCGCGACTTCACCCTGGTGTTGAAGGGAACCATCAATCTGTCGATGGCCCATTTTCCGCGCGGCACCCTGTCGCCGATGCTGGACGCGCTGGCCCGCGCGCCAATGTGGCAGCACGATATCGACTTTGGCCACGGCACCGGCCATGGCGTCGGTTACTTCCTCAATGTGCACGAAGGCCCGCAAACCATCTCGCGCAGCCTGCCTGACCCCAGCATGGCGATGCAGGAAGGCATGATCACCTCGGTTGAGCCCGGCATTTACCGTCCCGGCCTATGGGGGGTGCGTATCGAGAACCTGGTGCTGAACGTCGCCGCCGGGCAGAACGACTTTGGTGACTTCCTGCGCTTTGAAACGCTAACCCTGTGTCCGATTGACAGCCGCTGCATCGAACACAGCCTGCTGTCACGCCAGGAAGTGGACTGGCTGAATCACTACCACGCCGAGGTGCGACGCCGCCTGCTGCCACTGGTGGCAGGCGCTGCCCGCGACTGGCTGCTGCAGGCTACACAAGCCATCTGAACAAGACAAAGCACAATAAAAAACGCCCTGCTATTTCAGGGCGTTTTTTCATACCAGGCCAGCCAGAATGGCTTACATGGTTTCCAACACCTTGATCCCCAACAGATCCAGGCCGGTCTTCAGCGTCTTGCCGGTCAGCGCAGCCAGTTGCAGGCGGCTGGCACGTACCTCGCCTTCGCTCTTGAGAATCGGGCAGGCTTCGTAAAAGCGCGAGAACAGCGTGGCGATCTGGTACAGATAGTTGGACAGATAATGCGGATAGCAGCCTTCTGCCACCGACAGCAAGGTGTCTTCAAACTGCGCCAGCGCCGCCGCCAGATGTTTTTCGGCCGGCTCGGTAATCACAATGGGCGCATCGGCATCCACGTTTTCCGCCTTGCGGAATACGCTTTGCACGCGAGTGTAGGCGTATTGCAGATACGGAGCGGTATTGCCTTCGAAGGCGAGCATGGTGTCCCAGTTGAAGATGTAATCACTCATGCGGTTCTTCGACAGGTCGGCATATTTCACCGCACCGATGCCGACCACGGCAGCAATCTCGCGTCTTTCGGCTTCCGGCAGGTCCGGATTTTTAGCCGAAACCAGATCAAAAGCACGCTGCTCGGCCTCATCCAGCAGCTCGATCAGCTTGACCGTACCACCGGAACGGGTCTTGAACGGCTTGCCATCGTCGCCCATCATCACGCCAAAGCCAATATGCTCCAGCAGCATGCTTGCCGGGGCGAAACCAGCCTTGCGACAGATGCTGAACATCTGGGCAAAGTGCTGGCTTTGCCGTGCATCCACCACGTAGATGACGCGATCCAGATTCAGCACCTTGTGGCGGTAGCGCACGGCGCCGAGGTCGGTGGTGGTATACAGGAAGCCGCCGTCTTTCTTGCGGATGATCACGCCCATCGGCTCGTCGTCCTGGGTGCGGAACTCTTCCAGGAACACCACCTCGGCGCCTTCGCTTTCGCTGAGCAGGCCCGCGGCACGCAGCTCTTCCACAATCACCGGCAGGTCATCGTTATAGGCCGATTCGCCACGCACATGTTCGCGCTTGAGGCCGACGTTCAGCTTTTGATACACCGCCTCGCAATGCTTGAGCGAGATGTCGACAAACTGCGCCCACAGCTTGAGCACTTCTTCGTCACCACCCTGCAGACGCACCACGTAGTCACGCGCGCGGTCGGCGAATTCTTCGCTTTCGTCAAAGCGGACTTTGGCATTGCGGTAGAAGGTTTCCAGGTCGGACAATTCCAGCGCGCTATCACCAGCCTGGCGGATTTCCACCAGGTAAGCAGTCAGCATGCCAAACTGCGTTCCCCAGTCGCCCACGTGGTTGGCACGCACCACATCGTGACCGAGGAATTCCATCACCCGTGCCAGTGCGTCA
Source organism: Aquitalea magnusonii (assembly GCF_003202035.1). Lineage (GTDB taxonomy): Bacteria > Pseudomonadota > Gammaproteobacteria > Burkholderiales > Chromobacteriaceae > Aquitalea > Aquitalea magnusonii. The sequence continues at coordinate 125,667 of NZ_QJKC01000007.1, forward strand.
CCAATAATGGAAGAACGCAGGTGGCCTACGTGCATTTCCTTGGCCAGATTGGGCGAGGAATACTCCACCATCACCCGCTGCGGCTGTACCGGTGTCACACCCAGCCGTGCGTCTTTCAGGGCAGTTTCGCTGCGTCGGGCCAGATATTCAGGGGCTAGATGAATATTGATGAAACCCGGGCCGGCGATTTCCACCTTGTCGGCAATGCCGTGCAAGTCCAGCGCCGCCACCACTTTTTGCGCCAGTTCGCGCGGATTGGTCTTGAGCGCCTTGGCCGCACCCATCACGCCATTGGCCTGATAGTCGCCAAATTCCGGCTTGGAAGCCGGCTGGATCACCGCCGGCGCATCCGGTGCACCGGCCGCGCTTAGCGCAGCCTGCACCCGTTCATTGATCAATTGCAGAATCGTCATGCCTAGCCCCATATTGCTGTGAAAACGAAAAAAATCCTTCGCTTTCGAAAAAAATAACACTGTCGATTGTATGCCCCCCAGCCTTGACGGGCAATGTTTGCATCGCAGCAAAATGGCGTCTTGCGCAGCAAGCCAAAGCAAAATACCGCCAGCATGCTCCGCATCCGTCGCGGCCGGCTATAGCCAGATGGTTTCGCCAATGGCCGGCAGCATGAAATCGTCAGGGCTGACCCCCTGCTCGCGCAAGGCCATGGCCAGCTCCGCCATCGGCTGCTGTATCGGTTCGTCAGTGAGAATGAAGGTGCCCCAGTGCACCGCCCAGGCCTTGCGCGCCGCCACATGCCTGAAAATGCGTACCGCCTCATCCGGATTGACATGCTGGGCGCGCATGACCTTGCGCGGCTCGTAAGCGCCGATTGGCAGCAAGGCCAAATCCACCGGCCCGATATGCCGGCCGATCTCATGAAACAGCTCGGCCTGATAACCGGTATCGCCGGGATACCAGATTTTCAGACCCGCCCCTTCCAGCAGATAGCCGCCCCACAGCGCCTTGTTCAGATCTCCCCACGGGCCACGATTGCTCCAGTGATGCGCCGGCGTTAACAGCACACGCAGCGCACCGCGCTGCACGGCATGCCACCAGTCCAGCTCGACAATCCGCTCGGCCGGCACGCCGGCGGCGCGCACGGCACGTGCCACGCCCAGCGGCACCACGAAGTCGGGCGCCCCGCCCTGCTGGCGCGCCAGGCGCTTGAGCGTGGGAAAATCCAGATGGTCGTAATGCAGATGCGTCAGCAAGACCAGGTCTATGCGCGGCAAATCTGGCAGATCAATGGGCAAGGGCACTTGCCGCCGCGGCCCCAGATGGCGGAATGGCGACACCCGTGGCGACAGTGCCGGATCGATCAGCACATTCTGTCCGGCCAACTGCACAAAGCTGCTGGCATGCCCCAGCCAGGTCACGCTGCTGCGCAGGTGATTGGCTCGCAAGGCGGCGGGGTCGCCGCTGGTCAAGGGCACCATTTCCGGCCGGTGATCCGGGCGTGGCCGCCACCACTGCGCCAGCTTCCAGTGCAACAGGCTGCCCAGTGAAGGCAGGCGGAAGGGATTGAGATTGCGATAGCCGGCGGGGCCATGATGGCGCGCCGCCGGCTGTGCCACATAGGGCGCACGGTTGAACAGCGAGGCCAGCCAGTCAGGACGTCTGAACATGTAGCATTCCAACAAAGACAATGCCTGAGTGTGCCGCCCCGGCCCTGCTTTGCCAAGCCAAAAGCGGAAAAAGTACATCCATGAAAAATGGCCTCCAGCGGAGGCCATTCGAGCGCTAAAACAGTCTGGCGATCAGAAGCTGTACACGGCCTGGGCAGCGAAAATGTCGTTGCTCTTGCGATAGTTGCCACTATTACGCACAAACACATCGCGGTTGGCCCAGTCGTGGCGGTATTCCATCTTCAGGGTCAGCTGATCGGTCGGGTAGAACAGCAGGGCTGCCGTCAGAGCCTGACGGGTAGCACCGGAGCAGTCGGAACCATTGACCGAGCTATTGCTGAAGCAGGCCTGGGAAATGCCGAAGCCGTTGGTGCCATCCACCCCACCATAACCCGTACCGGAAGACAGCGCGATACCGCCGCCACCGCCGCCATTCTTGCTGTCATTCAGGTAGTCGTAACGCAGGGTGGCACCCATGCGGCCAAACAGTTCGCTGGTCCACTTCTGATGGGCCAGCAAGGAGAAGCCGTACCATACCGCGTCCTCACCATTCCAGGCAGCCTGCTTTTGCCGGCCATAATCCAGCTCGGCATTCAGCACGCCGTCGGTCATGGTGTAGGTGGCATCCAGCTCGGCAAAGTAGTAATTGCTGTACGGGCTGGTGGCATTACCCTGGTAGCCATAGCCCGTTCCAGTGGCATTGCTGTCCTTGCCTGGCAGGGTCTGACGGCCGGCATTGGCCGAAGCGCCGATATCCAGTGCACTGCTCCAGGTGTAATCAACACGGCCGGTTACGGTAGGCGTGTTGTTGGACTTGCCATTAGTCAAGTTGGCGTTGGTATGGTATTGCTCGTTGGCAATCATGAACTTGGTTGCCCACTCGCCATGCGCCCAGTTAAAGCCGGCACCCACATAGCCACCCGGATCGCTGAAGTCATACAGCAGGCCATGGGTAATGGTGTTCATCTGGTTGGACTGCTGTACTTCGTAGCCGCCAAAGCTGTTCATCAAGCCGGCCACCAGCTGGGTGGTATCGGACAGCGGATAGGTAATGACCGCCGTATTGATGATGTTGCCCAGACCGGTACTGCCGCTGCCGTTATTACTGCCGCCACTGGAGGAGCTGCTCTGCAGCAAGGTATTGCCCGAACCACGGTTGGGCAGGATGCTGATTTCCGCGCTCGGCGCCAGCGGGCCTACGCCGAAGGTTTTCTTGATATCCAGATAGACATCACCAAAGGTACTGTTGGTATAGGCATACTGGTTGCTGTGATTGACGAACTGGAAGCCCGAGCCCTTGGTGCTGCGGTTGTACAGATAGGTCGGGTCCAGGTAGCCGGTTACACTCAAGCCGGCAATCGGGCCTTCGCTGGCATCGGTCGTCAGCTTGTCCACTTTCAGCTCCATGCCGGCTACCCGCTGCTTCAGCTCGGTATTGGCATCATCCGCTTCCGGAGCCTTGGCGGCAGTCGCGGCGTTCACGGCCTGCTGCAGCTGTTGCATTTGCGCCTGCAGAGCCTCTAACTGGGCTTTCAGCTTGGCGATCTCGTCTCCCTTGGCATCGGCCATGGCTACGCCGGGAAGACCTGCGATCAGAGCACTGATCAACAATTTCTTCATCTCACTTCTCCCTTGTCCTACTGCATGGATACCACGTTGTTTTTGCCTCTATAACCCAACGGGGCAGCAACCGGAATGGTGCCTTATCCCTGCTGCTGCCCCGTCCTTGCCTGCGACCTGCCTTGGTGGCTTACGCCTGATTGAAGGCCAGTTGCATTTCACGGTCACGCTTGCGTTGTACCGAGCGCATATACAGATTGCCCGCCACGACACCCACCGACACCACGATGATGAACAGGGTGGCCAGGGCGTTCATTTCCGGGTTCAGACCCAGGCGCACGCGGGAGAAGATCACCATCGGCAGCGTGGTGGAGCCCGGACCGGACAGGAAGGCTGTCAGCACCAGGTCATCCAGCGACAGGGTGAAGGACAGCAGCCAGCCGGACACCAGTGCCTGGGAAATCAGCGGCAGGGTGATCACGAAGAACACCTTGAGCGGACGCGCCCCCAGATCCATGGCCGCTTCTTCCAGCGAACGGTTCAGTTCACGTACACGGGACTGCACCACGATGGCCACATAGGACACGCACAGCATCACGTGACCAATCCAGATGGTGAACACGCCACGACCTTCCGGCCAGCCAAATGCCTGCTCCATGGCCACGAACAGCAGCAGCAGCGAGATACCCTGAATCACTTCGGGAATCACCAGCGGCGCATTGATCATGCCGGCAAACAGCGGGAACAGGCGGAAGCGGTTGAGCCGCGCCATCACGAAACCTGCCCAGGTGCCGATGACCACGGCCGCGGTGGCCGTCATCAGGGCAATCTTGATGCTGAGCAGGGCGGCATTGATCAGCTCGTCATCTTCCAGCAGTGCCCAGTACCACTTGGTGGAGAAACCGGACCATACCGTGACCAGCTTGGACTCGTTGAACGAGTAGATCACCAGCAGGACGATGGGCAGATAAAGGAAGGCATAGCCGAAGCCAAGTACCGCAAACGACAGCGGTTTGCTGGGTTTCATCGTGCTCATTTCACTTCCTCCATCACTTTCGCCTGGTAATGCTGGAACAGCGCCATCGGCACCAGCAGCAGCAGCACCATGGCGCAGGTCACGGTAGCAGCCATCGGCCAGTCCATATTGTTAAAGAATTCATCCCACATCACACGACCGATCATCAGCGTGTCCGAACCACCCAGCAGTTCCGGGATCACGTATTCGCCCACCGCCGGAATGAACACCAGCAGGCTGCCGGCGATGATGCCGTTTTTCGACAGCGGCAGGGTCACCTGGACAAAGGCCTTCCACGGACGGGCGCCCAGGTCATAGGCGGCCTCCAGCAGGCGCAGGTCCATTTTCACCAGGTGGGCATACAGCGGCATGATCATGAAGGGCAGATAGGAGAACACCATGCCGATATACACGCCCCAGTTGGTGTGATACAGCCGCAGCGGGGTGTCGATGACGCCCAGCCACATCAGGAACTGGTTGAGGAAACCGTCATTCTTGAGAATGCCGATCCAGGCATAAACGCGAATCAGGTAGGAAGTCCAGAACGGCAGCATCACCATCATCATCAGCGTGTCACGAGCAGACTCGGAGGCACGGGCGATGTAATAGGCCATGGGGTAGCCGATCAGCAAGCACAGTACGGTGGAGACAAAAGCCATCTGCACCGAGCTGATGTAGGTGGCAAAGTACAGATCGTCACCCAGCATGAACTTGTAGTGACCGACATTCAGCACCAGGGTGAAGACATCGTCTTCGATCTTGGTCAGCGGCGTGTAGGGCGGAATGCCCAGCTGCTGCTGCGAAAAGCTGATGCCGACCACCAGCAGGAAGGGCAGCAGGAAAAACACAAACAAAAACAGGAAGGGAACACCGATGACGGTAGTCCTGCCGGACGGAAACCATCGACTAAAATTGAGACTTTTCATGTTTAGCACCACTTGGCCGGTGGGACCGGCTTGCCAAGCACATCTTTACAGCCATCATATCAAGGCCCTGTCACGACTCGCCCTGATGTGATGACTTACGTTTCACTACAGCCCGGCTCTGCGGAACCAGACTGTAACCCTCACTCCAGTACTGCTTTTTCTTAGCCAGCTGCCGTGCCGGCAATGCGGTAGCAGCGGCTGTTGCATCCATCCCTGCGGCCTTGACGACCGCGGGGATCGTGCAGGTCAGAACCAGCCGGGCGCACAGCCACCCGGCTGATCAGGACACGGCTTAGCGGCCAGTCTTCAGCTGGGTCCACAGACGGTTCTGCAGACGCATGATGTCAGACGGCAGCGGCTTGAGCAGGAACAAGGTCTTCATGACCGATTCCGGCGGGTAGATGGACGGATCGTTGGCGATTTCCGGCTTCACGAACTTGCGGGCTGCCGCATTGGCAGTCGGGTAGAACACTTCGTCGGTAATCGCGGCATTGACTTCCGGATTCTCGATGTAGTTGATCCACTTGAGGGCCGCATCAACATGCGGTGCATCTTTCGGGATCACCATCACGTCAAACCAGATCGGTGCGCCGGACTTCGGAATCACGTAACCCAGCTGGTAGGTACGCTTGGCCTCGGCAGCACGATGCTTGGCGATGTTGACGTCGCCAGACCAGCCCAGCGCCAGGCAGATGTCGCCGTTGGCCAGGTCATTGATATAGCCGGAAGAGTTGAACTGGGTGATGTAGGGGCGGATTTTCTTCAGCAGTTCGAAGGCGGCCTGGTAGTCGGCCGGGTTCTTGCTGTTCGGGTCCTTGCCCAGATGATGCAGGGCAACGGCGAACACGTCATTGGCCTGATCCAGTACCGATACGCCGCAGCCCTTCAGCTTGGAGACGTATTTCGGGTCAAACAGGATGTCCCAGGTATCCAGCGGGGTATCCTTGCCCAGGATGGCCTTGACCTTGGTGAAGTTGTAACCCAGGCCATCGGTGCCATAAGCCCACGGCACGCCGTGCGCATTGCCCGGATCGGCATCCTGGATCTTGGCCATCAGCCCTTTGTCCAGATTCGCCAGATTGGGGATCTTGGACTTGTCCAGCTTCTGGTAGATGCCAGCCTCGATCTGCTTGGCCATGAAGTTGGAAGTGGGCACCACGATGTCGTAACCGGCGCGGCCGGTCATCATCTTGGCTTGCAGGGTATCGTCGCTGTCGTAAACGTCGTATTTCACCTTCACGCCGGTCTGCTTTTCAAAGCCGGGGATGGTGCCCTTGGCGATGTAATCAGACCAGTTGTAGACGTTCAGCGCCTTGTCTTCTGCCAGCACGCCCGCACTAGGCAACAGCAGAAGCAGCGAACACAGCACTTTCTTGACAAGTTTCTTCTTCATTACAGGCTTCCTAATGTATTGCAAGACCATAAACTCCCTGTTGTCTGGGGACGCAAGGGACCTGATGAACTGCACCTCCTGTTGACCGTCCGGGGATTCTCCCTCGAATCCGGTCAGCGCCAAACCTGGGGTAATAATGGCACGCTTAGGCATTAAGCAATATTCGTGCACAACATTTATAACCCCATCCTATCCACTCTGGCTATTGCTATCCCAGTTGGATGCGGTAACTGTCAGGCAAGAGACGACGAACTTGCAGCACGGAGCCGCCAGTCGTCCTGATATTTATTGTTATCACAGGAAACCTGTGGAAACCGGCTGGCCAGACAGCGCACTGCGCTGAGCATTGCAGCCTGTTTCCCGCAAGGGTAGACCTTCCCCATTACCAAGCCTCCTCCACTGTAGATGCCACCTCTGTAATGTTTAATAAAATCCACAATTCGTGGTGAGGTGTTACAGCTTTTTAACCACAAAGACATTCAGCCGCAACATGAATTTATTTTGCAGCGCAAAAAATTCAACAGCCGAATGCTCTTGACGGCGGTCCGTGTTTACTATTCTGAACATCTGATCATTTCCTCCGGCCCAAACCGCTGTACAGCACAAATTTGCCTATACATATGATCAAAACCAGCGCTCCGCCTGATGTTTCAAGGCTTTAGCAAGATCCGGGCAGGCGCGGCAGCTGTCTGCTTTCTGGTGGCCGACAGCAGCGCGCCTGATCACTCAACGCAGCCGGCCAGCTGCTGGCCGACAAAAAAGATTTTTTCTTGCCACAGGACAAGCTGAGGCAGATTTGCCACAGATCAAATCCAGTCCGTATTGGCCGTGGCAACAGGCGAAAGAAAAGCGGATGGCCCCTGCAGGCAATCCGCTCACGTTTTAGCAACTTTCGACAGCACGGTTACATTTGATCAGATCAACCGTGCCAGCAGCGCTTTTTCCATGCCGACCATGTCGGGGATACGCACCTGCATGCCATTGCCGGCGGCCAGCTCCACCGCCGCGCCATTGCGGGTCATCTGCTTGAGCTCGACGATACGGTTGCCGCGCGGATGAATCACTTCGATGCGATCGCCCACACCGAAGCGGTTTTTCACCTCCACCAGCGCCCAGCCCTCGGCATCGACTTCCAGCACATCGCCGACATACTGGCTTTGCTTGGCCTTGGAATGCCCGTCCAGATAGTTCTGGTAATCCTGGGTCTGATGGCGTTCCAGAAAGCCCGGGGTGTAGCCGCGATTGGCCAGCCCATCCAGCTCGGCCAGCAGGCCCAAATCAAAGGGGCGCCCCGCCACCGCGTCGTCGATGGCGCGGCGATATACCTGGGCGGTACGCGCCACGTAGTACAGGCTCTTGGTGCGGCCTTCGATCTTGAGCGAATCCACCCCGATCTTCACCAGCTTCTCCACCTGCTCCACGGCGCGCAGGTCCTTGGAGTTCATGATGTAAGTACCATGCTCATCTTCGATGATGGGCATCAGCTCGCCGGGGCGGCTGCCCTCCTCGATCAGGTAGGTCTTGTCAGCCAGCGGATGACGCTCGGCGCCGCCGCAGGCAGCAAAGCTCTGGTTGGCTTCTTCCAGCGCCTTGTTGAAATCCAGCTTGATGGTTTGCACATCGCCAGCGTCGTCACCCTGGGTGTCGTGCATCTTGTAGTCCCAGCGACAGGCATTGGTACAGGTACCCTGGTTCGGGTCACGGTGATTGAAATAGCCCGACAGCAGGCAGCGACCGGAGTAAGCAATGCACAGCGCGCCATGCACGAACACTTCCAGCTCGATATCCGGGCATTCCTGGCGGATTTCGGCAATCTCGTCCAGGCTCAGCTCGCGCGACAGGATGATGCGCGACACGCCCAGCTTCTGCCAGAACTTCACCCCCATGTAGTTGACGGTATTGGCCTGCACCGACAGATGAATCGGCACCTCGGGCCAGCGTTCGCGCACCATCATGATCAGGCCCGGATCGGCCATGATCAGCGCATCCGGCTTCATGGCGATCACCGGCTCCATGTCCGCCATATAGGTCTTGATCTTGCTATTGTGCGGCAGCAGGTTGCTGGCCACGAAAAACAGCTTGCCGCGTGCATGCGCTTCGTCAATACCGGTTTTCAGTTCTTCCAGCTTGAAGTCATTATTGCGGGCACGCAGCGAGTAGCGCGGCTGGCCGGCATAGACGGCATCGGCACCAAAATCGTAGGCGGCGCGCATTTTGTCCAGCGTGCCGGCGGGCAGCAGCAGTTCCGGGGCTTTCATCATGATGGCTTGGCTTCCTTAATGTGACAGGCAGGCAATGGGCAGCGGCAGTCGGTCCGGCGGCACAAAGCCGCGACGCGAGGCATCCTGGTTTAACCTGTCAGCAGAGTAATATTGCAGCACCACCGCCCGTGCATCCTGCAGCACATCGTCGCAGGTCGCGAGAAAGGACGGCCAGTCTTCCAGCATGGCCGGCTGCTCTTGGGCACGGTGGTAGAGAATGGACAACAGCGACATGGTGAGGGTGTGGTGGTATTTTTCCGCCGCTCCCTGCGCCATGGCATAGCGCGACAAGGCGCGCGCGCAGCGCACTGCCGCTTCGGCAGCCGGGTACTGGCGGCGGTAAGCCCAGGCCGCATACAAATGCGCCTGGTGGGTAAAGTCGGATGCAGGCAGCGTACTGGATTCCAACTGACGCAAAAACGCCTGATAGTCCATGATTCGGGTATCTCCGAAAACTGTAAAAGCAAAAAGGCCCCGCCGTATCAGGGGCCTTTTCTTATGTTGCGGCGCGATTATGCGCCGTGCGCGCAGCCATCGTCAAGTCTGACACCCTGCAGCAATGCGACATTAAATCACTGTTTTCAATGCCCTTTTTCAGTCAGGGTTTTTGCAACAGCACCCACAGCATCAACAGCTGCCCCAGCAAGGCCGGCAGCATCAGCAAAATGCACAACAAACTGGCCACGGGTGAGCTGGCAAAGTCCAGCACACTCAGGCAGGCCGCACACAGCACAAACAACAAGGTCGCCAGCAGCAGGCCGGCAAGGGCCAGTTTGCGTTGCTGGCGCAAGCGCCACAAAAGCCGGTAAAACATGCGGTACTCCATCAGGAAACGAACAGCAGCAGGGAGCTCAGTCCTTGGCTAGCTGCAACCATTGCAGCTCGGCCTCGGAAAAGCCCGCCTGCCGGCGGGCATCGATATTGTAGCTGCCACGGTGCGCGGTCAGATCATACTCTGCAAGCAGGCGGCTGAAGGTTGCCATCGGCTCCAGCGCACGCTGCCGGCACAGATAATGAAACCAGTGGTTGCCCACTTGCACATGGCCGATTTCATCGCGCAGGATAATGTCCAGAATGGCCACACTGGCTTCATCGCCGATATTGGCCAGCTTGCGTTGCAATTCGGGACTGGCATCCAGGCCGCGCGCTTCCAGTACGCGCGGCACCAGCGCCATGCGCACCAATACATCATGGTCAGTGACATGGCAGATCTCCCACAGGCCGTTATGGGCGGGAAAGTCGCCATAGCGGTAGCCCAGCTGCTGCAACCTGCCCTGCAACAGACGGAAATGGCCCGCCTCCTCCGCGGCAATGCGCAGCCAGTCGCTGACAAAAGCATCCGGCATGTCGCGAAAACGCCAGGCCGCGTCCAGGGCCAGGTTGACCGCATTGAATTCGATATGGGCGATGGCATGCAACATGGCGGGCTGGCCTTGCGGCGAACCCGGCCGCCGGCGCGGCACCTTGGTGGCATGCACCAGCTCAGGCCGCTCGGGATGACCCGCCATCGGCAGCCGGGTCAATGGCGCATCTTCACGCGGCAACTCGCCACGCTGCCAGGCAGCATGAATGGCTTCGGTAGCAGCCAGCTTGTCGGCTACATCCGTGCAGAGCAAGGCCGCCTGAATGCGGGGATATAAAGCAGTAGGCATCATCATGGTGCGCCATTCTAGCCGTTTGCACCGCCATCAGGCAGGCTTGTCATCAAATCGGTGCATGGCGATCGGGCAACAGGCTGCCTGCTCCACCCTGCCGCATGCCCTATTTCCCGAATGTCGGGATCGTCGCCGGATAAGGCTTGATGCATAATGCCAACATCTGCCACAGGGAGAATGTCATGCTGTTCAATTCCAGCCAACTCGGTGCTGTAGAAGTGGATGAAAGCACCATCATCAATTTTGACCAGGGCATTCCCGCCCTGGAAAACTGCACCCAGTTCAAACTGTTCCACAATGCCGACAGCAATAATCCTTCGGTGTACTGGATGCAGTCACTGGACGACGCGGCCATCACCCTAAGCGTCACCTTGCCACAGCAGCTGGGCGTGCGTTATGAAGTGGAACTGAACGACGAGGAAGTGGCCCGCCTGCAATTGAGCAAGCCGGAAGACGCAGTCATCCTGGTGCTGCTCTACCAGGAACAGTCGGCAACCGAAGCCCACCCAGCGCTGGGCGAACTGAAAGCCAATATCCGCAATCCGCTGGTACTCAATCTGGCCAGCCGCCAGGGCCTGCAGAAAACCGGCCTGTCCTGCGACATCCTGATGCACAACCTCAGCTGACCCAACCCTGCCGCCCGGCCCTGCCGGGCGGTGCCGGAGCCACCCCCATGACCGCTCTTGCCTTGCCGCGCTGCCCCTGGTGTGGCGACGATCCGCTTTATATGGCCTATCACGATCAGGAATGGGGCCGCCCCCAGCACGATGATCACAAACTGTTTGAAATGCTGATTCTGGAAGGGGCGCAAGCCGGACTGTCGTGGATCACCATCTTGCGCAAGCGCGAGGGCTACCGCCGCGCCTTTCATGGCTTCGACCCGCAGCAAGTGGCACAAATGGGTGAAGAGGATGTGGAAAGACTGATGCAGGACAGCAGCATCGTGCGCAACCGGCTGAAGATCAACAGCGCCATCCGCAATGCGCGGGTATTCCTGCAATTGCAGCAGCAATATGGCAGTTTTGCCCAATGGCTATGGGCGCATACCGATGGCCAGAGCGTGGTGAATCACTGGGCATCGCTGGCCGAATGCCCGGCCAGCACCCCGCTGTCCGACAGCATCAGCAAGGCTTTGAAAAAGGCGGGGATGAACTTTGTCGGCAGCACGGTGATTTACGCCTACCTGCAAGCCACCGGCGTGGTGAATGACCACCTGCTGGGCTGCCACCTGCATCCGGCCTATCCGCACTGAACGATTCAGGCCGCCTTGGTTTCGAACACCACAGTACGGAACAGCCCGTCCGCCGAGTGGAAAGGATGGGCACACACCACGCCGCCATCCTGACAGAAGGCCATCATGCGCCAGCTCTGGATCAGTTCCTGCAATTCCTCTTCCGACCAGGGACCGGCAAAGCGGTCCGGCACCAGCGCTGACAACTCGGAACACAGGGCCTGGCGCTGTTCCGGCCTGTCCAGCTGCTGCACACTGAAAGACAGGGTCTTGCCGTGCTTCATGACAAATCCTTTCAACCCGAAATGGATATGAGGAGAACCGCCATCATTCCACGATTTATTATTCAGCACCAGTTGAAAGTCTATTAGGTGTAAGCGGTAAGTAAAAATACGGCAGGAATACAACGCTTCCAGCCAAGAAAAAGGGCCAGCCCACACGGGATGGCCCTTTGACAGCATGCTGGATGGTTGCAGGATCAGAACAACTTCAGCCCTTTCAGCATCACCACCAGAATCAGCAGCGGCGACACAAAGCGCACCACCACAAACAGCACACGCACCAGCGCCTCGTTATGCAGCTGCCCTTCATTGGACAGCGCTGCCTTCAGCCGGTCAAAACCCCACACCCAGCCCACGAACAGGCACAGGAAAATCCCGCCCAGCGGCATCAGGATATTGGAGGTGACAAAGTCGAACAGGTCGAACATGGTCATGCCGAACAGCTTGAACTCGGCCATGCTGCTATTGGACAGCGCACAGCTGGCACCAATCACGGCCAGCAGCAGCAGGTTGAGCACGGTAGCCTTGGGGCGGCTGATGCCGAAACGCTCGCTCAATACCGATACCGGCACTTCCAGAATGGACAGCATGGCACCGGTGGAGGCAATCGCCGCCAGGATAAAGAAAGCCACCATGAACAACTGGCCCAGCGGCATGCTGGCAAACACTGCCGGAATCGTGATGAACAGCAGCGACGGACCGGCTTCCGGCTTGAAACCAAAGGCAAACACCGCCGGGAAGATGGCGATGCCAGCCAGCATGGAAACAAACAGGTCGGCACACATCACCCGCAGGGTGGTCGCCGGTATGTTCTGGTCGTCACGGAAATAGCTGCCGTAGGTCATCATGGTGCCCATGCCGATGGACAGCTTGAAGAAGGCCAGGCCGACCGCGGTCAGTACCACCCCCGCCGTGATCTTGGAAAAATCCGGCGTAAACAGAAAGGACACCCCCTGCATGGCACCCGGCAGCATCAGGCTGCGCACGCCAATCACCAGCAACAGCAAGAACAGCAGGGGCATCAGCTTCTTGGTCACCGCCTCGATGCCCTTGGCCACCCCCATCAGCAGGATGCCGCCGATCAGCACCAGTACCAGCCACTGCCACAGCAGCGATTGCACCGGGTCGGCAATCAGCGAACCGAAGGCGGCCGAAGTCACCTTGGGATCACTGGAAAGAATGCCGCCGCCAATGGCCTTGAACACATAGGCAAATACCCAGGCAGCTACCTCAGAATAAAAAGCCATGATCAGGAAGGCCGACAGCACGCCAAAAGCGCTGATCAGCCACCAGGGCTGTCCGGCCGGGGCCAGTTTTTTCAGCGCTGTCACCGCATCGGACTTGGCACGGCGGCCCAGCATGATTTCGGAAATCATCACCGGCAGGCCCACCAGCAAAGTGGCACAGACATACACCACCAGAAAACCGGCACCGCCATTGGTACCGGTCAGATAAGGAAATTTCCAGATATTGCCCAGGCCTACGGCTGAGCCCAGCGTGGCCGCCAATACGCCAAAACTGGAAGTAAAACCGTCACGGGCCTTGCTGGCACCCACGGTGGCCGAGGATCTGTTGTCCTGTTTCATTTGGTCTCTCATCACGACAAAAAACAAACCCGCTCAAGCGATAACCTGAACGGGTGCCTCTGGTTCCGGGGTCACCGGAGCCGGAATTCTGAAGTGATTTGCCAGACCATGCAAAATTTTTTGCTAGCGCTGACTGTCGCTGCGACACAACTCGCCGGTCAGACGGCCCAGCCAGTCAAAACAGGCTTGCAATTGACTCTCCTCAATGAATTCGTCCGGGCGATGTGCCTGCTCGATCGAACCCGGCCCCAGCACCACGCATGGCATGCCTGCAGCATGGAACACACCGGCCTCTGTGGTATAGGCCACCCCGTCGCCTCCCTGGCAGCCGCACAGCTTTTCCACATAACCCAGCACCTCGCTGTCCGGCGTGGCTTCAAAAGCCGGGCAGTACACCCTAGGCTCGATGGAAATCGCGGCTTCCGGTGCCACCTGGCGCATCTCCAGCAACAGGTTGTCGGCATAGTCACGCACCGAGTCGACAAAGCGCTGCGGATCATCCCCTGGCAGCCAGCGGCATTCAAAAGTGAATTCGCAATCCTTGGGCACGATATTGTTGGCGGTACCACCATGAATCGTCCCGGTCTGCAAGGTGGTGAACGGCACATCATACAAAGGCTGATGATGACCAAACGAGGCCTCAGTATCAGCCAGCCGCCGCACATGGCTGATCAGCCGCGCCGCATATTCGATGGCATTGACCCCCTGCGGCGTCAGCGAGGAATGCGCCGCCCGCCCCTGCACATGGCAGTGATAATGCGCAATACCCTTGTGCGCCACCACCGGCCGCATCGAAGTGGGCTCGCCAATAATGCAGCCAGTCACCGGCACGCCTTGCTGCAGCAAGGCATCAATCAAGCGCGGCACACCAAGGCAACCCACTTCTTCGTCATACGACAGGGCAATGCCGATGCCCTGCTGCAAACGTCCCTGCTGTGCCAGCCTGACCCATTCGGGGACATGTGCCAGCACGCAGGCAATAAAGCCTTTCATGTCGGCAGTGCCACGGCCATACCAGCGCCCGTCGCCCTTATCGGTCAATACAAAGGGAGGCGAGCTCCATACCTGACCATCCACCGGCACCACATCCGTATGGCCGGACAACAGCATCAGCGGCAAGTCCTCCGCACCAATGCGGGCAAACAGATTGGACTTGCTACCGTCATCGTTCAACGTGCGCTGGCTGCCAATACCAAATCCGGCCAGATACTGGCTCACCCAGTCGATCAGCTCCAGGTTGGAATGACGGCTGGTGGTATCAAAAGCAAGCAGGGTTCGCAGCAGCGGCAGATAGGAAGGAGCCATGGCAGTCCTGTAATAAGTGTCCGGTCATGCCGGAAGTCTGCCCTGACAGGGTGGGCAAGGGCAACCACATCCTGCGCCATGCCAGCGCAACAGGCTGCAGGCAGCCGCCAGTTTTTTGCTGAGACAAGCGCAAATGCTTGGCAAACCGCGGCAAACCCGTTATTATTCGCACTCTTCTGCGGCGGGTCTCCTCGCATTGTACGGTAGCAAACCTGGTCAGGTCCGGAAGGAAGCAGCCATAGTTACTTAGTGCAAGTGCCGAGGGTCAGGCTCGCCACCCCTCCCTTCCCATATGTACATGTTCACGACATGGCGATACTATTTCACGCCAGATAGCAAAGATCCCATTGTATTTCTAGATAAGAATACGCTAACATAAGAAAAACAAGATGCACAAAAATCATTGAACTTAATGATTTTTTTTGCATCCGAATTATTCCTTATGGATTTTCTTTGCTATTTTTAGGACATAGGGCAGTGTCCTAAACCATACCTATAATTCAATACAATACTGTTTAGCCTTTTAAGAGGAACAACCCATGAAACTCTTTGAAAAAATCACCAACCCGCGCGAAATCCGTCGCAAGCTTGGCCTGAACCAACAGGAATTCTGGAGCCGCATCGGCGTGACCCAGTCTGGTGGTTCCCGCTACGAAAGTGGCCGCAACATGCCCAAGCCGGTGCGCGAGCTGCTGCGCCTGGTTCATGTTGAGCAAATCGACCTGTCCAAGGTACGCCGCGAAGACTTCGAAATCGTCGAATACCTGAAGGAAACCCATCCGGACCTGTACAAGAGCCTGCGCAAGGCCGTGCGTGCCCAGATGGAAGCCCAGGAAGGCTCGACCGAAGCCACAGCCAGCTGATAGTCTGTCCGACAAAGGGCAGTAGCAAGCAACTTACAGCTGCTTGCTACTGCCCTTTTTCTTTGGCGGGTCTAGATCATCCAGCACATGGCGGCCATCGCCGGCTCACTCCCCGGCATTGCGCACCAGCAAGACCGGTATATCAGCCTGCTTGAGCAAGCCCTCGGCCACACTACCCATCAGGATATGCATCAGGCCACTCCAGCCATGCGTGCCCATCACCACCAGATCAGCCCCCCAGCCATTGGCATCATCCAGCAGCACGGAAGCGATCTTGTCGCCCCAGCTTTCAAGAATCTTCACCTCTGGCGTCAAGCCAGCTGCCACCGCCTGCGCTTGCGCCTGACCCAGCACCTGCTCACCCGCCTGCTTGATCGACTTTTGCAATTCGGCAGCATCCAGAAACTCGGTCCCGCCCCAGCCAAACTGGGCCAGATCGACCACATGCACCAGCCGGACGGTACTACCCATATGCTTGGCAAGGCGGCAAGCCTCGGCCAGGGCCAGATTGGACGTGTCACTATCATCCACCGGCACGAATATGCGTTGATACATAACCCTCTCCTTTGGTGTGTTGGTACTATGCATACAGTCTAGCAAACCGGTCCGGCCTGCGGTTGATGCAGATTAAGACAGTCGATTAGACTGAATGTCATTTTACCCAGGTGAAATCATGGCCCGCATCAAGATCGCCCTGCCCGAGCAATTCATTTTCGAGACCGTGCTGGATGTCCGCATCGGCGACATCAACTACGGCGGCCACATGGCCAATGATGCCATTCTGCGCCTGGCCCACGAAGCACGCTTGCGTTTTCTGAAAAGCCTTGCTTACAGCGAACTGGATGTAGAAGGCGTGGGGATTATCATGGCCGATGCCGCTGTCATGTACCGTGCAGAGGCCTTCCACGGCGACCAGCTGCACTTCAGACTGGGCGTGTGCGACCTCAACAAGTACGGACTGGACATCGTCTATCAGGCCATCGATGGCAACAATGGCAAAGAAGTGGCAAGATTGAAGACCGGCATCGTTTTCTTTGATTACCAGACCCGCCAGGTAAGCACCATGCCGGCGGCCTTTGTCGCCAAACTGAGCCAGTCATAACAACAGGAAATTCCGACATGCGTCCATACCCAAACAACAGTCCGCAAGCCATTGCCCGCCTGCTGGCAATGTTCATGATTACCGACGGCAATATGGATCCGCGTGAGCTGGACCTGCTGGAGAACGTCGATGCCTACGAACTGATCGGCCTGCCCCGCAAACAGTTTGCCCAGGTACTGGCGGACTACTGCGACGACATTTCCGACGAGGCCGAGCAGGATGGCACCATCCACCTGCTGGACACCGACCGTATCGAATTCATGCTGTCCGAAGTCACCGACCGCAACAAGCGCATTCTCACTTGCGTGCTGGCCATGGACATCAGCAAATCGGACGGCACCATCAGCGATCCGGAAATTGTCCTGCTGCGTCACATGATGAAGGAATGGAACATCAGCCTGGAAGACCTGGAACGCCAGTTCGTTCGTTAAGCGCCCTTCCCCGCTGTCAGCAAGGCCGGCCGCCAATCCTGCTCTTTCATCCAGGGTAACGGGCAGCCGAATGAAAGCCGCCGGGCCATCCTGGCGGCTTTGTGTTGTCATCACTACCGGGCCAACCCCTATGAGTACACGCTTTAACGGCAGCGCACATTATGTTGCCACCGACGACCTGATGATGGCAGTCAATGCGGCCATCACCCTGCAACGCCCACTGCTGGTCAAGGGCGAGCCGGGCACCGGCAAGACCATGCTGGCCGAGGAAATTGCTGCCAGCCTTGGCCGCCAGCTCATTGTCTGGCCAATCAAATCCACCACCAAGGCCCAGCATGGCCTTTATGAATATGATGCGGTATCCCGCCTGCGCGATTCACAGCTGGGCGACGCCAAGGTGCAGGACATCGGCAATTACATCATCAAGGGCCAGCTGTGGCAGGCTTTTGAAGCCGATACCGCCCCCGTGCTGCTGATTGACGAGATTGACAAGGCCGACATCGAATTCCCCAACGACCTGCTGCGCGAGCTGGACCAGATGGAATTCTTTGTCCACGAAACCCAGCAATTCGTGCGCGCCAGACAACGCCCCATCATCATCATCACCTCGAATAATGAAAAAGAGCTGCCCGATGCCTTTTTGCGGCGCTGCTTCTTCCATTACATCCGCTTCCCGGACCGCGAGACCATGCAGGCCATCATCGACGTGCACTATCCGGGCCTGCAGCAACAACTGATCCGCCAGGCCATGGAAGTGTTCTTTTCCATTCGCGAACTGCCCGGCCTGAAAAAAAAGCCCACCACGTCGGAATTGCTGGACTGGCTGAAGCTGCTGGGCAGCGAGGATATCAGCAGCGAAGAGCTGGCCAGCCGGCATGACAAGGCCAGCCTGCCGCCGCTGGCCGGGGCCTTGTTGAAAAACGAGCAGGATCTGTCGCTGTTTGAGCGCCTGGCGCAAATGACCAAGCTGCGCCGTGGCTGAGCTGCTCCCACTGCTACAGGGCTTTGCCGACCAGCTGCGGCTGCAAGGCAAAAGCCCGCATACGCTGGATGCCTATCTGCGTGATCTGCACAGCCTGCAGCCACTGCTTGGAGAGCGCGATTGCCTGCAGATCAAGGCCGACGACATCCGCAAGGCCATGGCCACCCTGCACGCCCGCGGCCTGGGCAGCCGCAGCCTGGCGCGCAAGCTGTCATCCTGGCGCCAGTTTTACGACTGGCTGTTACAGCAGCAACTGGTCAGCGGCAATCCCTGTCTGGGTCTGCGTGCGCCCCGCCAGGACAAGCCCCTGCCCAAGGCGCTGCCGGTGGATGGCACGGCCGCCCTGCTGGAGCATATTGCGCCGGATGACAGCCTCAGCCTGCGCGACCGTGCACTGTTCGAACTGATGTACTCTTCCGGCTTGCGCCTGTCCGAGGCCGTCAATCTGGATCTGCCGGATCTGGATCTGGCCGAGCAACTGATGCGGGTGCGCGGCAAGGGCAACAAGATACGTCTGCTGCCTATAGGCCGCACGGCGCTGAGCTACCTGCAGCAATGGCTGGCAGAACGGCACAGCACGCCAGACTGTCTGGCCGTGTTTGTCGGTCGTCACGGCCAGCGCCTGGGTAGCCGCCAGGTACAAAAGCGCCTGGCCGCCTGGTCGATCCGCACGGGAATGGACCGCCATGTTCACCCGCACATGCTGCGCCACTCCTTTGCCAGCCACATCCTGCAATCCTCAGGCGATTTGCGGGCGGTACAGGAACTGCTGGGCCACGCCAACCTGTCGACTACCCAGATCTACACCGCACTGGATTTCCAGCACCTGGCCAAGGTCTATGATGCAGCCCACCCGCGCGCCAAAAAGAAAGACTGAACATCCGTGCGATAGGGATAAAGAAAAAGCTCCGTCACCCGGAGCTTTTTCTTTGCACGCACAAGGGCTCAGTGACGTTCGGGCATCGCCGCCAGCACGGCCTTGAGCAATTGCCAGGCCTTGCCTACTGACTCCACCTCGACCCGCTCGCCCGGCGCATGCGCACCGCGGATGGTCGGGCCAAAGGAAACCATGTCCATATCAGGATACTTGGCGCCGATAATGCCGCACTCCAGCCCGGCATGAATCACCTGCACGCCGGACTTGGCAGCAAACTCTCGCTCATATACCTGCTGAAACAACGCCAGCAACGGCGACTGCGGATTGGGCGCCCAGCCCGGATAGCCGCCTTCCATCTCCACCGCAAAGCCGGCCAGGCCAAACAGGCTTTCCACTTCGCGTGCCAGCATCCAGGTGCCGGAATCCAGCAGCGAACGCACCATCAGGTTGGCAAATACCTTGCCCCCCTCCACCCGCACCACGCCCAGATTATTCGAGGTTTCCACCACGCCACTCACCCGCTGGCTCATGCGCTTCACCCCATGCGGGGCAGCATGCAGAGCAGCCAGAATGGCTTGCTGATCCTCGATGGCCAGCACCTGGCCAGCCGGGGCTGCAGCCAACTCCACGGTGACGCCCTCATCCACACCAGCCAGCTCGAAACGCAACAAGGACTGGAAGGCATCCAGTCTGGCAGCCACGCTGGCCGCATCCTGCTGCGGATAAGCCACGACAGCCTGCGCCTCGCGTGCCAATGCATTGCGGGCAGTACCGCCACTGAAACTGATCAGGCGCAAATCGGTATCAGCCTGCAGTTCGCGCAGCAGGCGGACCAGAATCTTGTTGGCATTGCCACGCCCCAGATGAATGTCAGCACCGGAGTGACCACCCTTCAGGCCACGCACCGATAGCGCACTCACGGCATAAGCAGCGGGCAGCGCAGTAGTCTGATACTCGCGGGTGACATTGACATCGACACCGCCGGCGCAGCCCATATAGAACTCACCCCATTCCTCGGTATCGATATTGATCATCATGCTGCCTTGCAACAGGCCGGCTTCCAGCCCGAGCGCCCCGCCCATGCCGGCCTCTTCATCCAGCGTCATCAGCACTTCAACCGGGCCATGCGGAATATCCTCACTGGCCAGCACGGCCAGCCCCATGGCGACGCCGATGCCGTTATCCGCGCCCAGTGTTGTGTTTTCCGCCACCAGCCAGCCATCCCGCAGCACGGGCCGCACCGGGTCCTTGAAAAAATCGTGTTCGGTACCGGCATTCGCCTGGCACACCATGTCCAGATGTCCTTGCAGCACCACACCCACCCGGTTTTCATAACCCGGAGTCGCCGGTTTGCGCACGATCAGATTGCCTGCCGCGTCCACAATCGTCTGCAAGCCACGCAGCTCGGCCCAGCCCTTGAGGTAGTCGCGCAGTTGCTGCTCATGCTTGGAGGGGCGCGGAATCTCGCATAGCGTCTGAAAATGCTCCCAGACCGCCTGCGGTTGGAGTTCGGCGATATTGACCACAATGTATCCTTTGTCTTGACGTGCTGATGGGCATATTACGTCACCATCATCGATGAAACGTGGCAGAGACTGTTGCCTACAGCCCTGTTTTGTACACAATCGACTTTATCATGCTGGCGACGCGTGGTCATGCTGCAATGCAGCCATGGTACGACACATTGCGGCCCGAAAGAGTGGCGCACCAGGCGCAGGACAGATCAGCAGCAGGAGCATGGCAGCGCGACACAGCAGCCGGATGGAGAGCGGCATGGCCCGCATCCCGGCAAACAGGATGCAGTCCATGCGAGGAGGAAGGGTCAGGCCAGGGCCAACTGCGCGCGGGCGGCCACCTGCGTGGTCGGACGCATGTAATGATCCAGCAGCAAGCGCATGAACTGATGGCTCTTGCAGATGGCATTGCGCAGCTTGGTGATGGTTTCCTGGCTGGGCTGCAAGCCCACCAGGGTCACAATGATTTCCAGCGCTTCCCATGGATGGGCATCATCATACTTGGCGTGCAGCTTCAGCCACTTCATGGCCTTGGCGCGCACTTCCTCGTCAAACAGATTGGCATAGCGGTCTTCCGAGCAGACCCGGGCCGACCACTCGCCCGTCGCGCCTTCGATGGCGTAATTGGTGGCGGCCATGGCCACGGCCAGTGATTCACGATCACACACCTGCCAGCACCATTGGCTCAGCGACAGCGTCTCCAGCGCATGCTGGTTGTGCAGCATGGCCTGGATATCCACGCCGGATTCGCTCGCCCAGTTGACCCAGTGATCGGCATGATTCTGCTCCACACGAATATTGCGGATCAGGTAGCGCCGCGCCATGTCATGCCCTTCGCCTTGTCCATAGCGGATTTTCAGCAAATTCATCGCCATGTACTGGGGAAACTGGTCGATGACCGGCCAGCCGCCGGACAGGAAAGCCTTGTGTATGGAATGCTCCAGCCGCGCTTCCTTCATCTGGGTGAACAAATCGTGCTCGACCACCTCGCTTTTGAAGCGATCGCAGTAATGCACCATTTCCTGCGTCCACTCCGGGTAGCTGGACACTTCCATCAAGGGACCGGTTCTGACAAATTGATGCTGGTCTTTCATTCTGGACCTCTTTCTCAATTGTGGGCCTGTGTCACTCCCCATCGGGCAGACGATACAAAAGCGACTGCGGCCTGCCGTGCAAGGGAGGGATGAAAGGAGCGGGCTCGCCAATGTAATACCCCTGGGCGAAATCCACTCCAATTCTTTGCAGCTCCGCCAGGATTTCTGGCGCACTGACGAATTCGGCGATGGTTTTCTTGCCGGTGACATGGCCGATATGGTTGATCATTTCCACCATGGCCCTGTCCACCGAGTCGTCCACCATGTCCTTGACAAAGCTGCCGTCGATCTTGAGGTAGTCGACCTGCAAATGCTTGAGATAGGCAAATGAGGACATGCCCGCACCAAAATCATCCAATGAGAAGTGGCAACCCAGGCCCTTCAGCTCGCTGATAAAGCGGGTGGCCTGCTGCAGATTGGAAATGGCGCTGGTTTCGGTGATCTCAAAGCAGATCATGCCGGCCGGAATGTCATAGCTGACAAACTGCCGGCGGATGAAATCAAGGAAATTGTCATCACACAGCGTGGCACCGGACAGATTCACGGCGCAGACATCAATCGACCGGTCTCCCAGCGAACGCATGTTCCACAAGGTTTCGAAGGTCTGGCGCACCACGATGCGGTCGATATCCGGCATCAGGCCGAAGCGCTCGGCCGCCGGGATGAAGGACCCTGGCAAGATGATGTTGCCGTTTTCGTCACGCAGCCGCAGCAGCACTTCGACATGCCGCCCTGCCCCCTTGGCCACCGGCCGCAATGGCACGATTTCCTGGCTGTACAGACAGAAGCGTTCTTGCTCCATGGCGGTGCGCAGACGCTGCACCCAGGCCATCTCCACCGAACGCACCGCCAGCTCGGTGTCTTTCGAACTATAAAGCTGGATGCGATTGCGGCCCTTTTCCTTGGCCATGTAACAAGCGATGTCTGCCGCCTGCAGCGCCTCGGCCAGCGTGGCACCGGCCTCGCCCAGGAATACCATGCCGATGCTGGCACTGATGGAGAAGGGAATGCCTTCCCACTGGAAGCTGGACTGCTGCACTGCACGCCGCAAACGGTCGGCCTTGTCCAGCGCCTCGTCCACCCGGCAATCTTCCAGCAAGACACCGAACTCGTCGCCTCCCAGGCGGGCCAGTACATCGGACAGACCCAGCTGTTCCTGCAACACCCGGCATACCTGGCGCAACAACTCGTCGCCCGCTGCATGGCCGTTGGTATCGTTGACCAGCTTGAACTGGTCGAGGTCGACAAACAGCAGGGCATGCGAAGTTTCCGTCACCATCAGCCGGCTGAGTGCGCGCGTGACACGTTGTTCGAATTCGCGCCGGTTATACAGGCCGGTGAGCGCATCATGCGCCGCCTGCCAGGACAAATGATTGATGTATTGCTGCTCGATCGACTTGTCGTGCAAGGCCAGCACCAGGCCGTCCACCTGACCAAGCGAGTTGTGAATGGGTGCGGCCACCAGCGAAATCATGTGACTGCTACCGTCCAGTCCTTGCAGGCGCAGGCTGGGATAGGTCTGCTTGCTTTCACACTTTGCCCGCAGCTGGCTGGTGGTGATCAGGTCCATACTGCTGCCGGAAAGGTCGATCATCGAGAACACGTCTTCGAAATAACGACCGATGGCACCTTTGCCTGCACCTCCGACCAGATGCAGCGCCACGGCATTGAGATAGCGCAGCTTGCCGGACAGATCGATGGTGACCACGGCATCGCCAATCGAATTGAGCGTGGTTTCCGCCCTTTCCTTTTCAGCATGCAACTCCGCCTCAAAGCGGGCGGACTGCCGCAGCAAAACCTGTACCTGGCGCACGGTCAGCAGCAACAAGATTCCCCCGGTCATCAGGTTGATCCACCACAGCATGCTCGTGGCAAAGCGGGAGCCCTCGCCCAGCACTTCCGAGAAGGAACGCGCGGGCGCTTTCAGCTCTTCGTTGATATCGGAAATACGCCGGCTGAGCACCATCAGCTCGTCATCGCCGATATAGCTGCGGGTAAATCCATCATGCAGCCGGTCGGCGATGCTGGAGATCTCGACGATATAGCTGTCACCGATTTCCCAGTAATGGATGGCCTGGCTCAGATAGCTGACATGGCGAAACCACAGGAAAGCATTGATGACGTTGGCGATATCGTCGGGATGGTTGCCACCCTGCATCAGCCCGGCGCGGGCCTGTTGCAGATCGGGCTGCGGTCGATCCAGCGCCAGTCGCGCCTGCCGGTCGCCCAACTGGATGGCGATGGCCGCCTTGTACGCCTGGAAATCCTGCTCCGAACGGCTGCCGGCATAGCGCGTCAGATAGTAGATGGCATCTTTTTGCGCCTTCGACCACAGACCTTCCCCGCCCACATAGGCACGGATGGTGGACAAGGCATTGAAGCTGAAGGCACTGATCAGCAACAAGGCGCCCACAATGGCGACAAAGGGCCAGACTACCCGTATCAGCCTGCGGCTGCCGTACGCACTCATTGCAGACATTGCCCCCCGCTTACTGCATTGCTCATTTATGGAATTATCATCCACACCCGATCATTTTTACCACAGATAGCATGCTGGGGCATGCCGTCGCGGCTAGCTGCAGTCCGCCATCGCCACGCCATCTGCCGCGGCGGCCATGACCAGCCAGCAGACGCCAGCGTTGCCATGTCTGCCGACCGCCAGCCACAGACAGCGGCACTTATCGATTGTCCGCGATATTTATTACTAATATTTAAATGTCAATTAAACATACTGTCAACGCAGGGCGGCTTGCATCTGGCATAGTCATCTAATAGGTATAGCCCGCTTTGGCACAAGTATTTGTAACAGCTGCATTTTTCCCATGCACAATGAAAAAAGCTGCCGAAGCAGCTTGCCATGCCATACCAGAGCAACACCCGCCTTAAGACCCGCTAACAAAACCCCCGCTCCTGCGTTGCGCCTCCTTGCCGTACTTTTTGTACTGTCTGCGTCGGCGCGCCTTGGCCCGGGTTCTCTACGAGGTTTTGTTAGCCGCTCTAAGCTGTCAGCTCACCCGCCTGCTGTTCCTGTTGTAGATGCCACATTTCCGCATAACGCCCGCCATGCTCGATCAGCTCACGGTGGCTACCCCGCTCCAGCACCCGGCCATCTTCCATCACGATGATCTGGTCGGCATCGACAATGGTGGACAGGCGGTGGGCGATGATCAGGGTGGTACGATTGGCCGAGATGGCAGCCAGCTCTTGCTGGATGGCTTTCTCGGTACGCGAATCCAGCGCGCTGGTGGCCTCGTCAAAGATCAGGATGGGCGGGTTTTTCAGGATGGTGCGGGCAATGGCCACCCGCTGCTTTTCACCACCGGACAGTTTCAGCCCGCGCTCGCCCACCTGGGTGTCGTAACCATCGGGCAGACTCATCACAAAGTCGTGAATATGCGCCGAACGCGCTGCTTCCATCACCTCGTCACGGCTGGCATCCGGCCGGCCATAGGCAATGTTGTAATAGATGCTGTCGTTAAACAGCACGGTATCCTGGGGCACGATGCCGATATGGCTGCGCAGGCTATCCTGTCGCAACTGACGGATATCGGTGCCGTTGATACTGATGCTGCCGCGGCCCACATCATAAAAACGGAATAACAGGCGCGACAATGTGGATTTGCCAGCACCACTGGCGCCCACCACGGCCAGCGAGCTGCCCGCCGGAATCTCGAAATTCAGGCCATGCAAAATGGTGCGCTTGCTGTCGTAGCCAAACTCCACGCCAGCAAAACGGATGCTGGCCTGGCGCGTGTCCAGCTGCTGCGCAGCAGGTGCGTCATCCACTTCCTGATTGGTGGACAGCAGGCCGAACATGCGTTCGATATCCGCCAGCGAATGCTTGATCTCGCGATAGACAAAGCCCAGGAAGTTCAGCGGTGCATACAACTGGGTGATGAAGGTGGCCACCAGCACCACATCGCCAACCGTCATGCTGTGATTCACCACACCACGCGCGGCCAGCACCATGATCAGGGTGACACCACTGGCAATGATGATGCCCTGCCCGGCATTGAGCATGGACAGCGAAACCTGGTTCTTGATGGCAGAGGCTTCCCAGGCCGCCAGATTGCGGTCATAGCGCGCCTCTTCGTAGGCTTCGTTATTGAAGTACTTGACGGTTTCGTAATTGATCAGCGCATCGATGGCCTTGGCATTGGCCTTGGAATCCAGATCATTCATGCTGCGGCGGAACACCGTGCGCCATTCGGTCACCAGCAGGGTGAACACGATGTAGATGGCAATGGTGGCCAGCGTGACCACGGCGAATTCCCAGGCATAGCGGCGGAACAGAATGGCCGCCACCATGCCGATTTCCAGCAGGGTGGGCAGGATGTTGAACACGGTGAAATTAAGCAGGAAGCCAATGCCCTTGGTTCCGCGTTCGATGTCGCGGCTCATGCCGCCCGTCTGGCGCTCCAGATGAAAACGCAGCGACAGGCGGAACAGGTGCTGGAACACACTGCGCGCCACGCTGCGCACCGCTCCCTGGATGACCCGGGCAAACACTGCATCGCGCAGCTCGCCCAGTACACTGGAAGTGAGCCTGGCCAGGCCATAGCCGACCAGCGCCATCACCGGCACCGCCAGCAGGGTGGCCGGTACGGAGAGTTGATCGACGATGTCCTTCAGATAGAGCGGCACCGTGACCGCCGCCACCTTGGCCAGAATCATGCAGGCCAGCGCCAATATTACCCGGCCCTTGAAAGCCCACAGATAAGGCAGCAGCGTCTTGAGGGTTTGCCAGTCGTTGCGATTGGCAGGAGCCGGACCGCTATGGGTGAAGCGCATGGAAACTACCTGTCGGTATGCCGGCCAGCGCCGGCGCGAAAATGGATGAGCAAAGCCGCCAGCTGGCGGCTCTGGCAAGATACGGCAGCAGGTCCCGGCGGCATCAATGCAGCACGCGCGGTGCCACCAGCGTCATTTCGGGAATGCTGACATCGAAACGCTTGCCGTCGTCGGCCAGCATCTGGTAGCTGCCGCGCATGGAGCCATAAGGGGTTTTCAGATGCGTGGCACTGCTGTATTCAAAGGACTGGCCCGGCTCCAGCCGTGGCTGCTCGCCCACCACGCCCATGCCGCGCACTTCCTGTTCCTGATTATTGGCATCGACAATAATCCAGTGGCGGCTGACCAGTTGGGCGGGCTCGCTGCCGGTATTGGTCAGGCGGATGCGATAAGCGAACACATAAACATCGGTCGCCACGTTCGATTGCTCGGCGATGTAATGCGGCTCGGCCTCCACCTCTATCTGGTAGGTTTTGTCTGGCATGCTGTTTTCCTTGTGCTGTTGTACTGCATTTTATCCCGCCTTTGGCCTTGGGCGCGGTAGAATAAACGCCATTTCATGACCCCATCCGTGTTTGCAAGGTAGACCATGCGCAACTTCCGTATTGCCCCCAGCCTCCTTTCCGCCGATTTCGCCTGTCTGGGCCAGGAGGTACGCGATGTCATCGCCGCCGGAGCCGACATCATCCACTTCGATGTCATGGACAATCACTATGTGCCGAACCTGACAGTCGGCCCCCTGGTATGTGAAGCCATCCGCCCGCATACACAAGCCCCCATCGACGTGCACCTGATGGTGAAGCCGGTGGACAGCCTGGCGCCGATGTTTGCCAAGGCCGGCGCCGACATCATCACCTTCCACCCGGAAGCATCCGAACACATCGACCGCACCCTGGGCCTGATCAAGGAATCCGGCTGCAAGGCTGGCCTGGTCTTCAACCCGGCCACCTCGCTGTCCTACCTTGACCATGTCATGGACAAGATAGACATGGTGCTGATCATGTCGGTGAATCCGGGCTTTGGCGGCCAGTCTTTCATTCCGCATGCGCTGGAAAAAGTGCGCGCGGCACGCCAGCGCATCGACGAGTATACCGCCAAGCATGGCGGCGAGATCTGGCTGGAAGTAGACGGCGGCATCAAGGTCGACAATATCGCTGCCGTCGCTGCCGCCGGCGCTGACACCTTTGTTGCCGGCTCGGCCATTTACGGCCAGCCGGACTATCAGGCGGTGATTGCCGCCATGCGTGCCGAACTGGCCAAGGTAGCCTGATGCAAGCGGCCATCGTCACCGGCGCCTCGCGTGGACTGGGGCTGGCCCTGTGTGCCGAGTTACTGCAGCGCGGCTTTGTGGTGGTGGGGCTGGCCAGACAGCATAGCGAGCAGTTTCGCCAGTTGGCACAGCAATATCCGCAACAGCTGCATTACCTGCGCGCCGACATGGCCGACAGCCCTGCCCTGCACGGCCTGCTGGCCGAAGCCTTGCAACTGCTGCCCATGCAGGCTGTCCGGCAATTACTGCTGATCAACAATGCCGGCGTAGTCATGCCCATCGCCAGCGCTGGCTTCTACCCGACAGCCGAGTTGACGCAGGCCATTGCCATCAACCTGACGGCTCCCATGCTGCTGACCGATGCCCTGCTGCGGCTGAGCGACGAGCTGGACTGCCAGCTGCGCATTCTGTGCATCTCATCGGGAGCGGCGGTCAAAGCCTATCCCGGCTGGGGCGTCTACGGCAGCAGCAAGGCCGGGCTTGACCACTTCTGCCGCCATGTGGCGGAAGAGCAGCAAGCCTGCGCCAACCCGGCACTGATTGCCGCCGTGTATCCCGGCGTGGTGGATACCGACATGCAGGCACATATCCGCGACAGCGACCCGGCGCAGTTCCCCAACAAGGAACGGTTCGATGAGCTTAAGCGCACAGGCAGCCTGAGCACGCCACAACAGGCCGCCCGCCAGTTGGCCGACCATCTGCTCAGCGCAGACTTCGGCCGCGACCCCGTACTCGACATCCGCCATTTGCCGGACCCAGCCCAGAACTGATATTCCAGACCTGACATCGTATGAATCTGAAACACATCAAAGCCGTCGCCTTCGATCTGGACGGCACCCTGGTTGACTCCATTCCCGACCTGGCCGCTGCGGCCAATGCCATGCGCCAGCATCTGGGCCTGCCGGCCCTGGCCGAGATGCGCATACAGGAGCATGTCGGTGACGGCATTGCCAGCCTGGTACACCGTGCCATTACCGATGAACGCCACGGCGAGGCGGCTGCCGCTCTGTGGGAGCAGGGTTTCAGCTTTTTCGTGCGCTATTATCACGATCACCTGAGCGACAACACCCGCGTCTATCCCGGTGTGCGCGATGGCCTGGCCTTGCTGCGCGCCCTGCAACTGCCGCTGGTGGTGGTCACCAACAAATCGGAATACCTGGCCGTGCCGCTGCTGCAGCAACTGGAGCTGCGCGATGCCTTCAGCCTGGTGATCGGCGGCGATACCCTGGCCGAGAAAAAACCCTCGGCCCTGCCACTGCAGCATGTCTGCGAGGTGCTGGGCATCAACAGCAGCGAACTGGCCATGGTGGGCGACTCCGAAAACGACATCCTGTCCGCCCGCGCGGCCGGTGCTGCGGCCCTCGCCGTCAGCTATGGCTATGCTGATGCCAGCACGCTGCAGGCCGATCTGGTCATCGGCAATCTTGCCGAACTGTACGATTTGATGAAAAATAACTGACCACTACAACATTCAATACGGATTGCATCTGCATCATGACTATCCTGCCCGCACCGGCCAGTTGGCGATGGCAACGCTAAGCCACACCCTGTTTACTTCTTTCGCTTTCCATCCGGTTTCAAGGTAGCTCACTCATGACGCATGACACATTCGACCAGCTGGCCGCAGCTGGTTACAACCGTATTCCGGTAACGCTGGAACTGTTCGCCGACCTGGACACCCCGCTGTCGGTCTATCTCAAACTGGCCAATCAGCCTTACTCCTACCTGCTGGAATCGGTAGTGGGTGGCGAGCGTTTTGGCCGCTACTCCTTTATCGGCCTGCCTGCCACCACGCGCCTGCGCGTCAATGCCAACAAGGTACAGGTAGAATACGGTGACAAGGTGATCGAGCAGTTCGAAGGCGACCCGCTGGCCTTTATCGAAGCCTTCCAGCAGCGCTTTAGCGCACCGCCGGTCGCCGGCCTGCCACGCTTTACCGGTGGCCTGGTCGGCTATTTCGGCTACGACACCATCCGCTATGTGGAAAAACGCCTGGCGGCCACCCGCAAGCCAGATGCCATTGGCACGCCGGATATCCTGCTGATGGTGTCAGAAGAACTGGCGGTGGTGGACAATCTGTCGGGCAAGCTCTATCTGATTGTCTACGCCGACCCAGCCGTACCCAATGCGCTGGCCAAGGCGGAAAGCCGGCTCGGCCAGCTGCGCGCCCGCCTGCGCGAACCAATGGATATTCCTCTGTCACTGCCCTCCCAGCCCAGCAAGGCGGTGTCCGAATATGGTCAGGAAGAGTTCAAGCAGGCTGTCGCGCAATGCAAGCAGTACATCGTCGATGGCGACATCATGCAGGTGGTGCTGTCGCAGCGCATGCAGATGCCCTACAGCGACTCGCCACTGTCGCTGTATCGTGCCCTGCGCAGCCTGAACCCCTCGCCTTATATGTTCTTCTACCATTTCGACGACTTCCATGTTGTCGGCTCCTCGCCGGAAATCCTGGTACGGCGCGAGCAGGAAACCGTCACCGTACGCCCGATTGCCGGCACCCGTGTGCGCGGCAAGAACCGCGAGGAAGATGAGGCCCTGGCCGAAGAACTGCTGGCCGACCCCAAGGAAATTGCCGAGCACGTGATGCTGATGGACCTGGGCCGCAATGATATCGGCCGCGTCGCCAACACCGGCAGCGTCAACATCACCGACAATATGGTGATCGAACGTTATTCCCACGTAATGCACATCGTTTCCAGCGTGGAAGGCAGCGTCAAGCCGGAAGTGTCCAATATCGACATCCTCAAGGCCACCTTCCCGGCCGGCACCCTGTCCGGAGCGCCGAAAGTGCGGGCCATGGAAATCATCGACGAGTTCGAACCCACCAAGCGCGGCGTGTATGGCGGTGCCGTGGGTTACCTGGGTTTCAATGGCGACATGGATCTGGCCATCGCCATCCGCACTGCCGTGGTCAAGAACAAGATGCTGTACGTGCAATCCGGGGCCGGCATCGTGGCCGACTCGGTCCCCGAATCGGAATGGCAGGAAACCCAGAACAAGGCCCGCGCGGTGATTCGCGCTGCCGAGCTGGCACAAGCAGGACTGGATGCCTGAACCAGCAATCATACCTTGCAGCAAACAATGCAAACCCCGCCACGGCGGGGTTTGTCATGTTGTATGCAGTGTTTGCTGCAAGGACTGACGCACCCCTGTGCGCAACAGAAACAGAAACACGGTCATCATCGGGATAGTTATCATCGGCCACGCCACCAAGCGAAACAGCAAGATATCGAATCCGGGAAACCATGCATCTCCCATTATGGAAAACCATAAAGTGGCTGATACCATGGATACCGTAATCTTATTCAGACAAATAAACAGAATTTCGCTTGCAGAAATGCTTTCCAATCCAACATATAACATCATTGAAAAAAACAGACCCGCCAAAAAATAAAATATCGAATCCAAAAACATATACAACATCCATGCAACACTCTCCGATTCCAGATACAGTAGCAAAACCTTGCAGCAGCACCCAATCAGCAAAATGACCATGCCTTTACGAAAACCCAAGACAACACCTGCCAAATAGACAAATTCACTACTCATATTAAATACAACATTATTAAAAACAAAACAACATACAGCCAAAGTGACGCTGACAAGCATCATCAAAATAAACATCAGCAATGCATAATCTCGCCGAAAAAATCCAGGAGCAACGAATGAAACAAATGCCTCCAAAATGCCACTCCTTGACATTACAAACAAAACACACATCAACAAGAATTGCAATATTACATAAGGATAAGATTGAACAATATAGTTAAAGTGATACTGGAACAACATAAACAAATCACTCAATTGGTACATATCATCACTCCAATGTGGCAGCAATATCCAGTTGTGCCTGGCATTGCAAATCATCAAACAGTCAATCCCTCACCGTAAGAAAATTTTTTAGAAACTACGCCAAACAGGATGCTTGCCATTATCGGCGTGATCGCATTGATTGATAAAATTGCAAATCTATCCTCTGTCAGGATGGCAATAAATCAGAAAGTTCTTGGAATGAGTCATTGTCAAGCAACGCTGACCGGCAAGGCAGTAGCACATTCAGCAGCGGCAGGAAGGCAGAAGCGGGTATAATCTTTCAGTCAAGCTCGTACGCCGCCATATGCCATTCCTTATCCGACACAGCGAGACTGAGACTGACCGACCATCAAAGAGAAGACCCGTTTACATGACCCGTTCGTTCAGCATATTCCGCACCCTCAGCCTTGCCCTGACGCTTGCCGCCGCCCTGCCGGCCCAGGCAGGCAATAACGAAGACCTGCTTGCCGCACGCGAAGCCTATCGCAGCAACGACCTTGGCAAGCTGGCCAGCATCGCGGCAGCCATGCCGGCCAGCTACGCACTGCACGACTACCCGTCCTACTGGCTCACCCTCAAAGCACTGGACCGTGATAACGATGGCCAGGTAGTGGGCTTCCTCAATACCGTGCGCGAAGGCTGGATGCCGGAAAAAATCCGCAATGAGTGGCTGAAAAAACTGGGCAAGCGCGAAGACTGGGGCAGCTTCTCCGCGGAGTGGAAAAAGCTGCCGGAAGAGGCAAGGGATGAAGAATCCACCTGCTACGGGCAATTGCAAGACCTGCGCCAGGGCAGGAAGCCGGATGATCTCAACCGCTTTCTCGAGATGCGCCCCGCTCCCGATGGCTGCAACCAGTTGCTGACGGCCGCCGCGGCCCAAGGCATGCTCAGCCAGGACTGGCTGTGGCGGCGGGTGCGCCTGCTGCTGGCCGGCAATTACCTCAGCCAGGCACGCCAGCTGGCTGATGCCACCAATTTGCCGCTGGACAATGCGGCACTGAGCAATCCGGCTGCCGCCAGTCCGGCTACGGCCGGCGGCCAGGAAGCCATTCTCTATGGCATCGTCAGCAAGGCACGCAGTGACAGCAATGCAGCAGTCAGCCGCCTGCTCAGCGTGGAAGGCGCGCTGAGCAAGGACCGCAGCGGCTTTGCCTGGGGACAGCTGGCCCTGCTGTCGGCGCGCAAGCAACTGATGGCGCAGGCGCTGCAATGGTATGCCAAGGCCGACCCGCAGCAATTGACCACCGAACAATGGGAATGGTGGGCGCGTGCGGCCTTGCGTGGCGAACAGTGGGCGCAGCTGGAACAGATCACCCGCGCCATGCCCGCAGCCGTGGCCAGCAAGCCAGCATGGCAATACTGGCGCGCGCGCAGCCTGAAACAGCTGGGCCGCGGCAGTGAAGCACCCGCACTGTTTGCCAAGGCCAGTATCGGCCATCATTACTACGCCTTGCTGTCGCTGGAAGAACTGGGCAATGCGTTGTCCACCCCGGCCAGCAAAACCGGCCCCAGTGCTGCCGACATCAGCGCCATGCGCGCCAATCCGGCCATCCAGCGCGCACTGGCCTTGCTGGACATCAGCAATAGCGCGGGCAAGCCGGAGTTGCGCAGCGATGCCCAACGCGAATGGCGCTGGGCCATGCGCGGCCGCAATGACATGGAGCTGCTGGCCGCAGCAGAAATCGGCCGCCGCGAAGCGTTTTACGACATGGCCATCTACAGTGCCGAGCGCACCAAGGAAGAACACGATTATTCGCTGCGCTACCTCACACCCTATCGCGACATCACCCAGCGTTATGCCCGCCAGCTGGATGTGGACGATGCCTGGGTCTATGGCCTGATCCGCCAGGAAAGCCGCTTCATCATCGCCGCCCGCTCCGGCGTGGGGGCTTCCGGCCTGATGCAGCTGATGCCGGCCACCGCCAAATGGGTGGCCAAGAAGATGGGGCTGACCAGCTATTCGGTCACCGATATCGACACCAATGTGCAACTGGGCACCTGGTATCTGCGCTATGTCCGCGACAGCCTGTCCGGCAACGAAGTCATGGCCACCGCTGCCTATAATGCAGGGCCGGGACGCGCCCGCGCCTGGCAGGATGGCCGCCCGCTGGACGGGACCATCTATGCGGAAACCATTCCCTTCGGCGAAACGCGCGACTATGTGCAAAAGGTCATGGCCAATGCCGCTTACTATGCCAGCACCTTCGGCCATGCCAATATTTCACTGAAGACCCGCATGGGCACGATTCCGGCACGCTGAAACACCGCAGCACAAGGAGAAAGCAATGCATGATCGACGTATCTGCCTGATCGGCGGCAGTGGCTTCATCGGCAGCTATATTGCAGAACGGCTGGCCGAGCAGGAAGCCGCGCTGACCATCGCCACCCGCAATCGCGACCGCAACAAGGCCGCGCTCATCGTCCTGCCCAAGACCGAAGTGGTTTCCACCAATGTGCATCACCCGCTGGCCTTGCAACAGCTGCTGGCCGGCCACGACACGGTGATCAGCATGGTGGGCATCCTGCACGGCACGCGCAAGGCCTTTGAACATGCCCATGTCGAGCTGCTGGACAAGATCATCGCCAGTTGCCACAAGCAGGGGATACGCCGTCTGCTGCATATCAGCGCACTGGGTGCCGATGTCAACGCACCCAGCGACTACCAGCAAACCAAGGGCATCGCCGAGCAACGACTGCGGGAAAGCGGACTGGACTGGACCATTCTGCGGCCGTCGGTGGTGTTCGGGCGGGGCGACAGCTTTCTCACCCTGTTTGCCGGGCTGCTGGACAAACTACCCGTGCTGCCACTGGCCGGTGCCAACACCCGCTTTGCCCCGGTATGGGCCGATGACCTGGCGCGCGCCGTGGTCGCCTGCCTGCAAAACCCGCACAGTGTGGGTCAGAGCCTGGACCTGACCGGCCCGCGCAGCTATACCCTGGCTGAACTGGTGCACTATGTGGGCCGGCTGCGCGGCACGCCGCGCCCGGTCATCGGCCTGCCGCAAGGCCTGGCCATGCTGCAGGCCGGACTGATGGAGCTGCTGCCCGGCCCCACCCTGATGAGCCGCGACAATGTGCGCTCGCTGGCCGTGGACAATGTCAGCCCGCAGCCCTTCCCCAGCGCCCTGCTCGGCTTTGCCCCCACCGCGCTGGAAGTGGTGGCCCCCCATTACCTGGGCCAGGATGAATTCAATCTCATCCTGTCTGATTACCGCAGGGAAGCCGCTCGCTGATGCAGGTCTATATTGTCGGCGGCGCCGTGCGCGACCGCCTGCTTGGCCTGCCGGTCAAGGACCGGGACTGGGTGGTGGTGGGTGCCAGTGTCGAAAGCATGCTGCAACAGGGCTACAAGCCGGTGGGCAAGGATTTCCCGGTATTCCTGCACCCGCACAGCCATGAAGAATACGCACTGGCACGCACCGAGCGCAAAACCGGCAAGGGCTACCATGGCTTTGCCTTTCACGCCGATGAAAGCGTCACCCTGGAGCAGGACCTGGCGCGGCGCGACCTCACCATCAATGCCATGGCCCAGGACCAGCATGGCCAGCTGATCGACCCCTACCACGGCCAGCAGGACCTGCGCGACGGGATACTGCGCCATGTCAGCCCGGCCTTTGCCGAAGATCCGGTCCGCATTCTGCGCTTGGCGCGCTTCGCCGCCCGTTTCGGTTTTAGCGTTGCTCCGGAAACCATGCAGCTGATGCAGGGCATGGTGGCCGCCGGCGAGGTGGACGCGCTGGTGGCCGAGCGGGTGTGGCAGGAAATGGCCAAGGCGCTGCTGGAAGACAAACCGTCACGATTTTTCCTGATCTTGCGCGAATGTGGCGCGCTGCAACGCATTCTGCCGGAAGTCGACGCCTTGTTCGGCGTGCCGCAACGGGCCGACTATCACCCGGAAATCGACACCGGCGACCATGTGATGCGGGTGATCGACACCGCCGCCAGCATGCAGCAGCCACTGGCGGTACGCTTTGCCGCCCTGACCCATGACCTGGGCAAGGCACTGACCCCGGTCGACATCCTGCCGCGACATATCGGACACGAGGCCCGCGGTGAAAAACCCTTGCTGGCATTATGTGAACGGCTGCGGGTTCCGGCGGAATGCCGTGACCTGGCGCGCATCACGGTGCTCAATCACACCAAGATTCATTGCACCGGCGACATGAAACCGGCCACCATTCTGCGCCTGTTCAAGGATTGTGATGCCCTGCGCCGACCGGAACGTTTCCGCCAGATGCTGTGTGCCGTACTGGCCGATGCCCGTGGCCGTTTGCATTTTGAAGACTGTGCCTACCCGCAAGTGGACTGGATGGAAGGCATGCTGCAAGCGGCACTGGAGGTAGATGCCGGTGCCATTGCCCGCAGCTGCAGCGAGCCGCGGCAGATCGCCGCCGCCGTCGACCATGCCCGCAGCCAGGCCATCGCCAGGGCGCGCCTAGCGCTTGGCCTGCCCGACAAAACCTAATGCAGTCATGCTGAACCAGCCGCACACCCCACGGAGAATGCGATGAAAACCTGTCTGAGCCTGATCTTGCTGGCCTTGAGCGCCAGCGCCCTGGCCAATTCCGCCTGCGACAAACCCAGGAATGATTTTGACGGTCTGTACTGCCTGAACAAGGTGTATAGCCAGGCCGACAAAGACCTTAACGAAAGCTATGGCGAACTGGCCAAGATGCTGGATGCCGAAGGCAGAAAACAATTGAAAAACAGCCAGTTGAGCTGGATTCGCCAGCGCAACGCCGATTGCAGCTACAGCGATCAGCGCGGCTTTTTTGTCAACCTGGATTGCGCTACCCGCACCACCATCGACCGCCTGCAATTCATCAATGACCGCAAGCGCGAGTGCAAGAGTGCCGGCTGCATGAACAGCAAGCTGCAATAAGCGCGCTGGCAAAGCCTCACCCCCCCCACGGACCAAGGCCCACCGACGCCGACAGTACCAGGGGTAGCGCATGCAGGGGCAAAGCGGCAGCGGGGTGGTCAGCGAGCACCAATCCCCTGCCCGCCTCCCGGCGGCAGGGTTGGTTCATGGCCTGCCGGCGGCCGGCACCGCCTGGCAGCGCGCAGCACCCGCAGCCACGGCCCGCGCCAGCTTGAGCGTCACCGCCGGCTGCGCCAGCCGCGCTTCTTCAGCCGGATTGACGATCACCCCATGCTCGACCAGCACCGCCGGCTGGGTCGCCGTTTTCAGCACCACCAGATCATCAAACCAGTAAATCCCCAGTGCCGCGTCTGCCAGCGGCCGGTTTTCACCGGCAATGGCTTCGGCGTGATGCAGGGTTGGTCGCTCACCTGCCTCCTGCAGCGACAGTGCAATCTGCCGGGCGCAGGCCAGGCTCAGCTCGGCAAAGGGGTTCTTGCGCGAAACAAACAGCGAGTAACCCTGAAACCGTCCGGCCTCAGACAGGTATTGTGGCTGTACCGAATCATGATGCACCGACAGCAGCAATTGCCGCCCCTGCGCCTGCAGGGTGCGTTCGCTCAATTGCCGGATATCGCCTGCCGCACCAATCAGTTGCACCTCGACTCCACGCTGACGCAACTGCTCGGCCAGCAGCAAGGCCATGCGCCGGTTGAAGCTGAACTCGGTCTGGCCGCTGGCACTGCGCGCACCGGGCGCAGCCAGCGAATGGCCCACATCCACCGCCACGCTTTGCACGCTCTGCGCCAGCGCCGGCAGGGCCAGGCCAAGCAGCAGGGTGAGGCTCCAGCACAGTTTCATCGCCTATCCACCTTGTGAAAATGATAGCCGCCAGCAGATCCTGCTGCGGTGAGCCGCCCAGGCAGGCACCCAGCGGCGCAAGCGGCTCAGCCCGCGGCGGCCAGTTCCAGCTGGCGCACCCGTTCAAACAGGCAGACGGTAGCCGCCATGGCCACATTCAGCGACTCGGCATGCCCCGGCATGGGAATGCGGATGCGGGCATCGGCCAGTGCCAGCAGCGCCGGTGACACGCCGGCACCTTCATTGCCGAACACCAGCGCCACGGCACCGGTCAGGTCCTGGCTGTACAGCGAGCTGCTGCCCTCCAGATAGGTCACCAGCTTGCGCCCGGCAAAGCCACGCATGGCCTGCGCCAATTCGACCTGTTCATGAATGCTGAGCACAAAGTGCGCCCCCATGCCGGCACGCAGCACCTTGGGCGAATAGACATCGACACAGCCTTTGGACAGCAGCACCTCGCGCACGCCGGAGGCGGCAGCACAGCGCAGGATGGTGCCCAGATTGCCAGGGTCCTGAATATCTTCCAGCAGCACCCGCGCCGCCGCGGCAGCCGGGGCCGCCGGTTGTGGCCGGGCACACAGGGCCAGCAGCTCGGGCGGGGTGGCCAGGGCACTGGCCTTGGCCATGACGGGCTCCGGCAGGATGGCCAGCGCACAGCTGGCCGGCAAGCTCGCCAGCAGGGCTGCCACCTCGGCATGGGCCAGCGCCTGGGCATTGACATAGACACGCTGCGGCAGCAGGCCGGCCTCAAGACAGGACTGGATAAGATGAATGCCTTCCAGCACCATCAGGCCCTGCTTGCGCCGCTCGCGGCTGTTTTGCACCAGCCGCGCCAGCTGTTTGACTTCGTCGTTATGGGGAGAACTTATGGTTTTACCGGTGTACTGCATGCATCAATGGTGCGGCGTCAGCCTGGCCACCAGTTCCTTGAAGCGGTGATAGCTGGTGTCGTCGATGTTGCGGCCGCTGCGGCCATTGTCGACATAGAACACCCCGGCCAGCCGATGGCCCAGATACAGGCTCATGATGGCGAATTCGCTATCTCCGATATGTTCGAAAAAATCATCCTCGTACTTGCGCACCAGCTGGTTGCGCACACTCTCCGGCGCATGGAAGCTTTGCGCCTTGCTGCTGAGCAGGGCAAGAAAGCTGCCGGGTTCCAGCTCCAGCGGCAGCTTGCGCAGGGCGTGGCCCTCGGCCAGCCCCACCTGGTATTTCAGACGCAAGCTGTGGCTGTCGTGGTCGTAGCGGTAAAACAGTACCCGCTCGAATTTCAGGTCATTGGACAGGTGACGGATGGACTCGCGTATGCCCTGTTCCAGCTGGTCGGGACTGGTCAGCACGGCCGCTTTTTTCAGCTCAGGCCGCTTGTATTCGCCCTCGATCAGCAGAATGGAACGTGCCGGGTAGGTATAGGCCGCGGCACGCGGCTGCCGTGCCACCGACAGACAGGCCTGCACCACGCCCAGATAGACCTGCTGCGGCGTGGCCCCGATCAGCTTGGCAACCAGGTCCAGCCCCACATTCCATGATGAGCGCCACCAGCCCTGCTCCAGCGAGTTGGCGGTGGCCATGGCCAGCTTCAGCAGCTGTTTGCGTTTTGACGGTGCACCGCTCCCCAGCAGATTCAGCAGCCCCGCAGGCAGCGGCATGGCCAGGACAAACTGCTCCAGCACCTTGGAATAGTCGCTGCCGAAATGGTCAGCCACTTCCTGCAGCAGCGGCTTGTCCGGCAGCTGGTTGCGATAGATCAGGTACAGGCAGGCCGGCAGATTGTAGACCAGCGCAGCGACAAAGCAGTCTTCCACCTTGTGCTCGCCGGAAATCGACAGCCACTCCTTGATGATGAGTGCCGCCACGCGGCTGCGCCCCAGCCAGTCCTCCACCGCATCCACCACCTCGGCATCCAGCTTGTCCGCCACCGGCTGCATGGCATTGAGCTTGCCGAAGCGATGCACCACAGCCTCCAGCCCCATCAGCATCAGCGTCTGCTCGACCGAGGGAATCGACTCATTGCGCTGCAGGGCACGCGAACTGCCCACCACCCGCAGCAGATCGAACAGCAGCAGCGGATCGGACAGGCAGAGATTGGCCAGCTCGGTAAAGCTGATCAGATCATTGTGGCGCGAGCAGGCATCCCTGACCTCGAGCAAGGTGGAGGGAAGAATCGGCCAGCGCCGTTCGGCGATGGACTGAAACCAGTTAGCGAGATCCATGGGGGTGGCACCAGATCAGCAATTCTTTCTGCAGCGGTCCGCCAAGCGGAATCCGGCTATCAGGTTGGACATCGGGAACCATGAAGGTATTGCTCACCAGCACGCTGGCTGGCCGGCCTTCCGCCAGGAACTTGCGCCAGACCCGGGGCATGGGTGCCGGCGACAAGAAGGCATATACCGCGTCATAGTCCCCCCAGTGTTCTTTCCAGAAGCTATGGCAGGCAAAGACCAGCCCGGCCGGACGACCGGCACGCCACCAGCGCAGCCGTGCCAGCAAGCAGCTGCCCCAGGCGTTTTCCAGCGCCAGGATGTGCAGGTCGGGCCGCAAGGCCGCCAGCTGCATGGCCAGGCGACCATCACCGCAGCCCGCCTCCAGCACCCGGGCCTGCGGTGGCAAACAAGCGGCCAGTTTTTCGGCCACTTCATGCGCGGAGCGGTACAGGGGCACACGTTCGGTCAGGGCATTGCGTCCCACGGCAAAAGTCAGCAGCAGGCCAGACAGGTAAACCCAGGCCGGCAAAGCCTGCTGCTGTAGCAAAACGACCGCAGGCACAAACAGGCCGTGGGCAAATTTCTGCCAGCCCGGCAAACGCCAGGCATAACTGAGCGCTACGGCAAACAATGCCTGCAAGATGGCCCATGCTTGCGGCTGTACTGCCGGCGCAATAAAAAACCATGCCAGCAGCGCCGCCAGCAACTGCAGCAGAACAGGACGCAACAAGCGCAGGCGCATCCGGACTTATTCAGCCTTGGCCGGGGCGGCTTCCGCCGGGCCGATCGGGCCGATGGGCTCCTGATTCAGCGCTGGCTTGACCCCGTCGTTCTGGATGGCCTGTTCGGCATCCTTGTTGAGTACCACAATGGTGATACGCCGGTTTTCCGGGCTGAATACATTGCTCTTGATCAGCGGGTTGGCGGCGGCCACCCCCACCACGCGCATCACCTTGTCTTCCTGCAAGCCACCGGCAATCAGCTCGCGCCGTGCGGTATTGGCCCGGTCAGCCGACAGCTCCCAGTTGCTGTAACCCGCCTGGCCATTGCCAAATGGGGTGGCATCGGTATGCCCGGAGATGCTGATGCGATTGGGCAGCTGGTTCAGTTGCTGTGCCAGCTGCTGCAATAATTCACGGGTATGCGGCAGCATGCGCGAGCTGCCGGAATCAAACATCGGACGGTTCTGTTCGTCAACAATCTGGATTTTCAGACCTTCGGGCGTCATTTCCAGCTTCATCTGGTTCTTGTAATCCTTCAGAACCTGACTTTGCTCCACACTCGACTGGATCTTCTGCTGCAGCTTGTCCAGTGCCTGCTTTTCCATCACCTTGCGCTCTTGCTCCTTGGTGCTCTTGTTGACCTGGCCAGCCTTCTTGGTCAGGTCGTTACCACCGCCCTTCACCAGCGAGGTGGCATCACCGGCACCATCGCCACCGGACATGGCCACCTTGAGCGGGGTCTTGAAGTATTCGGCAATGCCGTTGAGCGTGCCCTGCGAGGCCGAACCCAGCAGCCACATCAGCAGAAAGAAGGCCATCATTGCCGTCACGAAGTCGGCATAGGCAATCTTCCAGGCACCACCATGGTGGCCGTGCCCGCCTTTCTTGATGCGTTTGACAATAATGGGGCGTTGCGATTCGTCTGCCATGATCTAACCCTGTGCGCCTTATTTCTTGGCTTGCTTGACGTGATCTTCCAGTTCCTTGAAGGAAGGACGATCCGTCGAGGTCAGCACCTTGCGGCCAAACTCTACGGCCACCTGCGGCGCATAGCCATTCAGGCTGGCCAGCAGGGTCACCTTGATGGTCTGGAACACGCGGGTTCCGTCACCCAGCTTGAATTCGAGAATGCTGGCCAGCGGACCGACAAAGCCATACGCCAGCAAAATACCGAGAAAGGTCCCCACCAGGGCATGGGCAATCAGCATGCCCAGTTCGGAAGGCGGCGCCCCTACCGATTCCATGGTGTGCACCACCCCCATCACGGCGGCCACGATACCAAAAGCCGGCAAGCCATCGGCCAAGCCCTTCACGGCACTGACCGGCACTTCGCCTTCGTGATGATGGGTTTCGATTTCCACATCCATCAGGTTTTCGATTTCGAAGGCATTCAGATTGCCCCCTACCATCAGCCGCAGATAGTCACAGATGAATTCCACTACATGGTGATCGTGCAATACCGCCGGATATTTGGAGAATACCGGGCTGGACTCCGGGTTTTCCACATCAGCTTCCACCGACATCAGACCTTCCTTGCGCACCTTGGACAGGATTTCAAACAGCAAGGTGAACAGCTCCATGTAGAAAGCCTTGTTATACGGTGTGCCCTTGAACACGGTAGGCATGGCCTTGACCGTAGCCTTGAGCGGAGCGCCACCATTGGCCACCACGAAAGCGCCGATGGCCGCACCGGCAATCATGACCACTTCCAGCGGCTGCATCAGGGCTTCGACATGCCCGCCCGCCGCCACGAAACCGCCCAGCACGGAGCCGAGAATGATGAGATAGCCGATTCCGACAAACATTAGCTTGATCCTGTAATTGTGATTATCGCGACGGCAGCCTGCGTCCCCGCCTGCAAGCATACACTGTCAAAAGCTGGCAGTGCCCCAATGCGCAAGGATAAACGCCACCTGCCCATCTGAAAAGCAGGAGTACTGCATCACTGTGCCATACGGCTTGTCTGCGCGCAGCGGCACAGACCCCCGACATCGCCACGGCAGCCCGAATAATAGCATGGCATGTCGGGCTTGCAGTCTGGCGCACTCTTCTTTTGTAGCCGTGTGCCGCGCCCTCTGCCAAGGCGATGATGGCCGGAACTGACGCAAAAAACGGGCCGCCCAGGGGGCGACCCGTTTTTACACGGCATGCGGCAAGGCCGGATCAGACCAGACCGCGCTCTTTCAGCTGTTTCTCGAACTCCACCATGCACTTGGCAGCCGTTTCCAGCATCTGGTCGATTTCTTCCTTGCTGATCACCAGCGGCGGTGCGGAGACGATGTGATCGCCGCAGGCACGCATGATCAGGTTGTTCTTGAAGAAGATATCGCGACACAGGGTGCCGATTTCACCAAAGTTGGGGAACAGTTCGCGCGTGGCCTTGTTCTTCACCAGGGTGAAAGCCTGAATCAGGCCCACGCCGCGCACATCGTCCACATGCTCGAACTGGCCAAATACTTCACGCCAGCGTTTTTGCATATAGGGGCCGGTGTCGTTCTTGACGCGATCAACAATGCCTTCGTCACGCAGTGCCTTGACATTGGCGTGGGCCACGGCAGCCGCCACCGGGTGACCGGAGTAGGTGAAGCCGTGGTTGAAATCACCGCCCTCGGCCAGGGTAGTGGCCACCTTGTCGTTGAGGAATACCGCGCCAATCGGCTGATAACCGGAGGACAGACCCTTGGCGGTGGTGAAGATGTCCGGGGTAAAGCCGAATACCTGCTGACCAAACCATTCGCCGGTACGACCAAAGCCGCAGATCACTTCATCCGCCACCAGCAGGATGTCGTATTTCTGGCAGATGCGCTGGATTTCCGGCCAGTAGGTGGACGGCGGCACGATCACGCCACCGGCACCCTGGATCGGCTCGCCCACGAAGGCAGCCACCTTGTCGGCACCCACTTCCAGAATCTTGTCTTCCACCCACTTGGCGGCAGCCAGGCCAAACTCTTCCGGCGTCATGTCCTTGCCGTGCTTGTACCACCACGGCTGTTCAACATGCACGATGCCCGGAATCGGCAGATCGCCCTGTTCGTGCATATAAGTCATGCCACCCAGGCTGGCACCGCCGATGGTGGAACCGTGATAGCCATTCCAGCGGCCGATCAGGGTTTTCTTGTCCTTCTTGCCTTTTACATCCCAATAGCGGCGCACCATGCGGATCATGGTGTCAACGGATTCGGAGCCGGAGTTGGTGTAGAAAACGTGTTTGAAGCCTTGCGGTGCCACTTCGGCCAGCAGGTGGGACAATTCCACCACGGCCGGATGCGTGGTCTTGAAGAAGGTATTGTAGTAGGCCAGCTGTTCCATCTGGCGCTTTGCCACTTCCGGCAGATCCTTGCGGCCATAACCGATATTCACACACCACAGGCCGGCCATTCCGTCGAGAATCTTGTTCCCTTCGGAGTCGTACAGATAAATGCCATCGGCCTTGGTGATGACGCGCGCACCCTGCTCGTTCAGCGAGTTGGTATCGGTAAACGGGTGCAGATGGTGTGCTGCATCCAGTTCGCGCCATTCGGTCGTAGTACGTTGGTTCTGCATAAAAGCTTCCTCTCTACTATCTCTCCAGCCCCTGCGGGGCTTATTGTTGGGCTGGCCGGAATCGGCCAGCCTCAGGCTGCAACATTGATGTTTCAAGACAAGGTCCGCCCGGGCCTTGCGATCAAGATGCCTGCTGCGACTGCCACTATCCGGACGCCCGGCATGCCGGGCGTCCGCTGCCGACCCCTGCGGACCGGCAGCACTCACCTGAAACGTTTTTTTATACGTGCAGCAACAGGAACTTGCGTTCCCACGGGCTGATGACGCGGAAGTACTCGGAGAATTCCTTCTCCTTCATGCCCAGGTACATCTTCACGAAATGCGGGCCCATCACTTCCGGAATATCCGGGCAGGCGGCCAGACGCTTGAGCGACTCTTCAGCACCATGCGGGAACTGGAAAGGCAACTCGTAAGCATCAGTGGACATCGGCTCACGCGGCTTGATCTTGTTGACGATACCCAGGTAGCCGCAGGCCAGGGTGGCCGCCATGGCGATATACGGGTTCACGTCCACGCCGGGCACACGGTTTTCCACGCGGCGGGCGGCCGGGGAAGAATGCGGTACGCGCAGGCCGACGGTGCGGTTGTCATAGCCCCACTCCACATTGGTCGGCGCAGCGGTATACGGGCTGAGGCGACGGAAGGAGTTCACGTACGGGGCAAAGAACGGCATCACTTCCGGGATGTAGTGCTGCATGCCGCCGATGAAGTGGAAGAAGATGTCGGACGGGCTGCCATCTTCATTGGTGAACACATTCTTGCCGGTGTTCTTGTCGATCAGGCTCTGGTGCATGTGCATGGCCGAGCCCGG
Source organism: Aquitalea magnusonii (assembly GCF_003202035.1). Classification (GTDB taxonomy): domain Bacteria; phylum Pseudomonadota; class Gammaproteobacteria; order Burkholderiales; family Chromobacteriaceae; genus Aquitalea; species Aquitalea magnusonii. The sequence goes on from NZ_QJKC01000007.1 coordinate 170,250, forward strand.
TTCGTTTTCCATCGGCTTGGCCATGAAGGTGGCGTACATATTGTGACGGAAGGCTGCCTCGCGCACGGTACGCTTGAACAGGAAGACCTGGTCGGCCAGATCCAGCGGGTTGCCGTGCAGGAAGTTGATTTCCATCTGGGCGGTGCCGATTTCATGAATCAGCGTGTCCACTTCCAGATTCTGCGCATGGCAGTAGTCGTAGATGTCCTCGAACAGCGGGTCGAATTCGTTCACCGCATCGATGGAGTAGGAACGACGGCCAAACTCGGCACGGCCGGTACGGCCGATCGGTGCGGTCAGCGGGATGTCCGGATCCGGGTTCGGCGACATCAGGTAGAACTCCATCTCCGGCGCCAGTACCGGTTCGAAGCCCAGTTCGTCAAACAGGCCCAGCACGCGCTTGAGTACGCTGCGCGGTGCCACGTCCACCAGCGAGCCATCGGCGCGGTAGCAGTCGTAAATCAGCTGGGCGGTGGGGTCGGCAGCCCACGGCACAAAACGCAGGGAGTTCGGATCCGGCGTCAGCACCATGTCCGGGTCGGTCAGGTCCAGCATGCTGTCGTCCGGATAGTCGCCGGTCACCGTCTGGATCAGTACCGCTTCCGGAAGACGCATTTCCGGGTCGGAGACGAATTTGTCCTTGGGGACGATCTTGCCGCGTGCCACGCCGGTCATGTCCGGGACGATGCACTCGACTTCCGTGATGCGATGTTCTCGCAGCCAATCATTGATTTGGTTCATGTTTTCCTCTACTTCCATAGTGGCCGGTGAACCGGCTCTGGATGACGTGCGATTCAGCCCTGACGGCTGGCACGACGCGCGCGGCAAGCGTCACCGAACGCGTTGAAAATGGCCATGGACACCGGGTTTTCCCAGTATTTCCATTCAGGATGCCACTGCGCGCCATAGGCAAAGCCCTTGGCATCCCTGACCCGGTATGCTTCCACCAGCCCGTCATCCGCCACGCCTTCCGCAATCAGGCGGTCGGCCAGACGTTTGATCCCTTGCTGGTGCAGCGAGTTCACCCTGACTTCATCCTGCCCCAGCCAGCTCTTGAGCAGGCTGTCCGGTTGCAGGTGCAGGGCATGTGCCAGACCATACATCTCATCCAGATTCTGAGTATCCGGCTCGCGATGATCGCTAAAGCCTGGCTCTTCCTGTACGTGCTGGAAAAGTTCGCCGCCCAGTGCAACATTGATTTCCTGGAAACCGCGGCAAATACCCAGAAGCGGGATGCCTTCTTGCAGAAGAAGGTCGATGAGCGGCAGCGTGGTTGCATCACGCGCCGGATCATGAAGTGTTCCCTGGCGGCTGGCAGCGCCGCCATAACGATGAGGCTCTACATTGGACAGTGAACCAGGCAACAGCACACCGTCCACAAACTTGAGATATTCGCGCAGCGGCGCTGCATCACCCAGCGACGGGATCAACACCGGAATACCACCCACGCCACCTGCGGCAGCTGCAATGTATTTCTCGCCAACCGCATGAAATGGCAGACCGCCCACCATTTTCACATCACACGGAATGCCGATAATCGGTTGCTGCATAAGGACCTCGTTGACTCGATTGGAGAAACCGCACACGCGGTTCCCGACAGGTTGCCAGCGGCTGCACACCACGGCCTGGCTGCAGCCTGGTACCGCGCCTGTCCAGTGTGACTCATGTCCGGCCATAGCGGCCACAAGAAACTGAACAGAAGGAAGTACCCATCATGCTGTCCGGCAAACCATGACGGACAGCATGAATGCTATCATCGCACAAACCAAGGTTTGATCAAATATACTGTTGCAGATGTTTAAAAAAATCCACAACACCCTTGATTCCTGAGGCTGATTCTGGCTATAAACTCCAAAACATGCAAAGAAATTTGATTTTGCAGCGCAACAACAGATGCAGGATACGATCAAAAACCATATGATGGAACGTCTAAAATTATTAACATAGATGGAAGCAGCCAGATGGATGTAGGCGCACGATTGAGAGTGGTCAGAGACCGGTTTGGTCTGTCACAACGCGAACTTGCCAAGCGGGCAGGCGTCACCAATGGCACGATCTCCCTGATCGAGCAGAATCGCGTCAGCCCGTCGATCAGCTCCTTGAAGAAGGTACTGGAAGGCCTGCCGATGACCTTGGCGGAATTTTTCACTTTTGATGTAGAGCCGCAACAGCCGCGCGTGTTCTACCAGGCAAAAGAACTCCCCAATCTGGGCAATGATCAAATCAAGCTGCTGCTGGTCGGCACCGCCCATGAACGGCGCGATATCGCCATTCTGAAAGAGCACTACGAACCGGGTGCCGACACCGGCCCCGACATGCTGATGCATGAAGGCCAGGAAGGTGGCGTCATCATTGCCGGTTCGATTGAAATCACGGTCAACAACGAAACCCGCATTCTGGGTCCGGGCGACTCTTACTATTTCGACAGCAAACTGCCGCATCGCTTTCGCAACATCGGCAATGAAATCTGCGAAATGGTCAGCGCCAGCTCGCCGCCCACATTCTGATTGACGGTCGCCAGCAACGAGCAACCGGAATCACCTTACATAAATATCAGGAGAAGACCCATGGCGCGTACCCATGCAGAGTGGAAACAGCTTGCTGCACAACTGAACATCGAAGGCCGAGCCTTCATCAACGGTGCCTACACCAGCGCCGCCGATGGCAAGACCTTCGATTGCGTCAATCCGGCCAACGGTCAGAAACTGGCGGACATCGCCAGCTGCGGCGAAGCCGAGGTCAACGCTGCCGTGACCGCTGCTCGCGCCGCCTTTGATTCCGGCAAATGGTCGGAACTGGCGCCACTGGCTCGCGGCAAGATCCTGAAACGCTTTGCCGCGCTGATTCGCGAACATGGCGACGAGCTGGCGCTGCTGGAAACACTGGACATGGGCAAGCCGATTGGCGACTCCACCACGGTGGATGTGCCGGGTGCGGCTTACTGCGTGGAATGGTTTGCCGAAGCCATCGACAAGATCGGTGGCGAAGTGGCGCCGGTCGATCCCAAGCTGGTGGGCCTGGTGACCCGCGAAGCGATTGGCGTGGTGGCTGCGGTGGTGCCGTGGAACTTCCCCATACTGATGGCCAGCTGGAAATTCGGCCCTGCCCTGGCAGCGGGTAATGCCGTCATCGTCAAGCCGTCGGAAAAATCCCCGCTCACCGCCATCCGCCTGGCGCAACTGGCCAAGGATGCCGGCATCCCGGATGGCATCTTCCAGGTACTGCCCGGCGCCGGTGACGTCGGCAAGGCACTGGCCCTGCACATGGACGTGGACTGCCTGGCGTTTACCGGTTCCACCGGCGTGGGCAAGCTGATTGCCGGCTATGCCGCGCAATCCAACCTCAAGCGTGTCTGGCTGGAACTGGGTGGCAAGTCGCCGAATATCGTGCTGGAAGACTGCCCGGACATTGCCAAGGCTGCCCGTACCGCAGCCGGCGCCATTTTCTTCAATATGGGGGAAATGTGTACCGCCGGCTCGCGCGTGCTGGTACAGCGCAGCGTGAAAGAGGCTTTCCTGGCCGAGTTCAAGAAGGCTGCCCAGGGCTGGTTCCCCGGCGATCCGCTGGACCCGGCCACCAGCATGGGGGCCATTGTCGACAAGATCCAGTACGACAAGGTGCTGTCCTATGTCGACAAGGGAATCAGCGAAGGTGCCGGCCTGATCTGCGGCGGCAAGGCCGCCCACACCGACAAGGGCCTGTTCATCGAGCCGACCGCCTTTGATTGCCAACGCCCGGACATGACCACCTGCCGCGAGGAAATCTTTGGCCCGGTGCTGTCGGTGATCACCTTTGACACCCTGGACGAAGCCATTCGCATCGCCAACGATACCGAGTATGGCCTGGCCGCTGCGGTATGGACTTCCAATGTCAGCACCGCCCACCAGGTTTCGCGTCGCCTGCGCGCCGGCACCGTGTGGGTCAACTGCTACGACGAAGGCGGCGACATGAACTTCCCCTTCGGCGGCTTCAAGCAGTCGGGCAATGGCCGCGACAAATCGCTGCACGCGCTGGAAAAATACAGTGAGCTGAAGAGCACGCTGATCAAGCTGTAATACCGGCCTGGCCGCTGTGATTGGCCCCCAAAGAGCCTTTGCGGTTTGCAAAGGCTCTTTTTCCATGGTGCTGCTCCCGGCACTCAGATCTGGTACTGGTAGATGATGCTGGTCTGTTTTTCTGCCAGTTCAAGCAGGCTGACAGAATTTTGGGCCACGCCTGCGGCTGTCTCGGAGGACTCTTCAGCCATCTGCACCACATGTTCGATCTGGCGCGAGATATTATTGGCGGACGCCCGCTGCTCCTGAATGGTATTGGCAATCTCCTCCACCATCTTTACCGTCTGGGCCGTCGCACTACCGATCTTGGCAATCGCCTGATCCGCATCATCCGCCCGGAGCACGCCCACACCGGTCAGCTCCTCGGCAATCCGCATCTGCTCGGTGGCCATGCTCGATTTCTCCCGCATGGCATTGATGGTTTGCGATATCTCCTGCGTCGAAACAGAGGTTCTTTCCGCCAGCTTGCGTACCTCATCGGCAACAACCGCAAAACCACGCCCCATCTCTCCGGCTCTGGCTGCTTCAATTGCCGCATTCAGGGCCAGCAGATTGGTTTGATCGGCGATTTCCTTGATAACCTGCACAATGGTATTGACGTTACCGCTATAGCTTTCCATGGCACGGATACTCTCGCCGGACTGCCCGACTGCACTGGCTATATCGTGAATATCGCGAATGGTCTGCGAAATGGTTGCCGAACCCTGATTGGCCAAGCGCCCGGCTTCGTGCGCCAGGCTGCGCGCATCAGCACTGCGGTCGGAAATATTATTCACGCTTTGTGTCATTTGCCTGATCGAGGCTGCCATGCTGGCAGATGACTCGCTTTGCTGGCCGGAAGCTGCAGACACTCTGCGTGCAGACTGGCTGACTTGCTTTGAAGCGACGATGACATCCTGCGCACTGGCCTGCATTTCACTGAAACTGCGATGCAGATTCTTGATCAGCTCATTGATGTAGTTGAATGTTTCACTGACCTCATCCTTGCCATGACGCGAAAGCCGTACCGTGAAATTTTTATCCTTGCTCAAAGCAATAATCACGGTTTTTATTTCTTGCAGGCCACCAATAACAGAACGATAGACCCCCCAATAGATGACCGCAAGCACACACAAGGCAGTGATTGCCACCGACATTAAGATGACTTTATTTCTTGCGGATACCTTTTCATCCTGGTCCTGAAAGTCGGCCGCCAACTTGACATTGTAGGCAACATGCGCCCGAATGGCCTGTAAAAATCCTTCCGCTGCCTGTTTGATATCACCGGCCAGAAAACGATTAATGGCAATATCCCGGCCGGCCTGATCTTTCTCGCCGGCAATGGCCGCATGAATACGCTGCACATAGTGCTCAAATGTCATCCTGTCTTTTTGCAACAAATTCCGGTCAGCCTCATCGTAGATATCATTCTGACCATAGCGATACAATGCAGCGCTTACCCCCTTTTCAGCCTGACTGATCATTTCCATTGTCTTGCCTCGGTCTGTCGTGGTAACCGACAGCGCGGTCTGATTCACCGCGGTGCGCAAATTGACAAATGAATCGGTTGCAGCATTCAAATCCTTGACCGAGGGAATCAGATTACTCAGCGCACCCACCAGGCGACCATCCGCTTCCCTTTCAAAATACATGGCCATGAAAACCAGGGTAATGATCACCATGACGGAGAAAAAGATGGCCGCCAGTAATTGGGATGACAGTTTCATCTTGAACACCTGTATTTAAGCGGTTAATCATTTCTTATAGCATCAGCCAATACCGATAAACAGGAAGACAAAACTGTTGACAGATGTCATTTAGAACGGGAAGTTGACATGACGCTCTCGCATTCATCTTCTAAAATGATCCACCCGAAAATAAGCCTGGCCATTACCCGAATGGTATCGGGATGGGATCAACCGCGGATTGCAGCATATCGGGCCGGCCATTGCCGGCAGGCATAAAAAAAGCGCTTCATTCGAAGCGCTTTTCACTGCCCACAACGGGGAGGCCAAGCAGCCAGGCCAAACGCCCGGCATCAATATGGTGACGCTGGCTTGGCTTATCCCTGCGCCACCATCTCAAGCGCCAGCGCCTCGGCCACGCGAATGCCATCCACCCCGGCGGACAGAATGCCGCCAGCGTAGCCAGCGCCCTCGCCGGCCGGATACAGGCCCTTCACGTTCAGGCTTTGCAAATCTTCGCCACGGGTAATGCGCAGCGGCGAGCTGGTACGGGTTTCCACCCCGGTCAGCACCGCATCGTGCATGTCATAGCCGCGGATTTTCTTGCCGAATTCCGGCAGCGCTTCGCGCATGGCGGTAATGGCGAAATCCGGCAACGCGCTGGCCAGATCGGTCCAGTGCACGCCAGGCTGGTAGGAAGGTTCCACCGATCCCACCGCCGTGGAGGCACGCCCCGCCAGGAAGTCGCCCACCAGTTGCGCCGGTGCTTCGTAGGTGCTGCCACCCAGCACATAGGCGTGGCTTTCCAGCGCGCGCTGGAAGGCAATACCAGCCAGTGCACCACCCGGATAGTCTTCCGGGTTGATGCTGACCACCAGGCCGGAGTTGGCATTGCGCTCGGCGCGCGAATACTGGCTCATGCCATTGGTGACCACACGGCCCTCTTCCGAGGTGGCCGCCACCACCTGCCCGCCCGGACACATGCAGAAGCTGTACACCGCACGGCCATTGCTGGCGTGGTGTACCAGCTTGTAGTCAGCCGCCCCCAGAATCGGGTGGCCGGCATATTTGCCCCAGCGCGCCTTGTCGATCATGGTTTGCGGATGCTCGATACGGAAGCCCACCGAGAAGGGCTTGGCTTCCATGAACACGCCACGCTGATACAGCATTTCGAAAGTGTCGCGCGCACTGTGACCGAGGGCGAGAATGACATGATCGGCTTCGATCTGGCTGCCATCGGCCAGCGTCAGGCCACGGATATGACCCTTGTCGATGTGCAGATCGGTCACGCGCTGCTGGAAGCGGATTTCCCCGCCCAGCGACTCGATTTCCGCGCGCATCTTTTCCACCATGCTGACCAGGCGGAAAGTGCCGATATGCGGCTTGGCGATGAACAGGATTTCCTCCGGCGCACCGGCTTTGACGAACTCGGTCAGCACCTTGCGCCCCAGATGGCGCGGGTCCTTGATCTGGCTGTACAGCTTGCCGTCAGAAAAAGTACCGGCTCCGCCCTCGCCAAACTGCACGTTTGACTCCGGATTCAGCACATTCTTGCGCCACAGGCCCCAGGTATCCTTGGTACGTTCGCGCACCTTCTTGCCGCGCTCCAGCACGATGGGCTTGAAGCCCATCTGCGCCAATACCAGCGCTGCCAGCAGGCCACAGGGGCCAAAGCCCACGACGACCGGGCGCTTGCTCAGCGTGGCCGGAGCCTGGGTGACAAAGTGATAGCGGGTATCCGGCGTGGGCAGCACATGCGGATTGCCCTTGAAGCGGGCCAGCAATTTGGCCTCGCCTTCCACTTCCATATCGATGATGTAAGCCAGGCTCATCACACCGCGGCGCGCGTCATAGCTGCGCTTGAATACGGTGTAGCTTTTCAGGTCGGCCGGCTTGATGCCGAGAAAGGCGACAATGGCGTCGCCGAGTTCTGCTGCGCTGTGATCCAGCGGCAGCTTGAGTTCGGTAATGCGTAACATGCTGATTCCAATGCACAGGTTGCTGTCTATTCAACAAGGGCCGTATTGTAGGAGGGACGCCCGCCAAAAGCAAAACCGGCCACCAGGGGCCGGTTTTGCACAGAAGAAAACGGGCTTAGTCGCGGAAGTTGTTGAACTGCAGCGGTACGCCGTTTTCCTTGTCATCGGCAATTTCCTTGCGCAGCAAGGCGATGCATTCTTGCAGCAGGTCGCGCTTGGCGCCGGACACCCGTACCGCCTCACCCTGGATGCTGGCTTGTACTTTCAGCTTGGAATCCTTGATCAGCTTGACGATCTTCTTGGCCATTTCGGTTTCCAGGCCTTCCTTCACGGTCAGCACCTTCTTCACCTTGTTGCCACTCACTTTTTCCAGCTTGCCATATTCCAGGCTGCGCACATCGACACCGCGCTTGGACAGCTTGCTGACCAGGATATCGTTGACCTGGTCCAGCTGGAATTCGGCGTCGGCATACAGGGTGACTTCCTTGTCGGTCTGCTCGATACGGGAATCGCTACCCTTGAAATCGTAGCGGGTGGACACTTCCTTGTTGGCCTGCTCGATGGCATTGCGCACTTCTACTTTATTGACTTCGGAAACAATATCAAAAGACGGCATGGGACTGGTCCTGTAAGGCAGATAAGGCTGAATCGGGCAATTTTAGTGGCTGCGCCGGCCCTTGTCACTCGTCAGCCCGGTGGCTGCCCTCGCCCAGCCGGGCGCGCATGGCTTCCACTTCCTGCAGACGGTCGCTGATGGCCGCCCATTGCCGGGTGTTGAGGGCGGCGATGACGGCATCCACCAGCAACATCAAGGGCGTATTGGTATCCCAGCCGGAAGGGCCGGCGGTGTGGGCCGCCAGGGTAAAGCGCGCCACCCGCGATACCGGTGACAGCCACTGGTCGGTAAACAGCAGGACGCTGACCTTGCGCTGCGCGGCCATCTCGGCAATGTGCAAGGCGCCATCCCAATAACGGCGGATGTCGAAAATCACCAGCACATCATGCTTGCCCATGTCCACCAGCGAATCGGCCCAGCTGGATGGCACGCCGCGCAGATGCACCACGTCGGCGCGCACCACTTTCAGGTGGTGGCACAGATAGGCCGCCAGGGGATCGGTCAGCCGGCCGCCCAGCAGCCAGATGCGGTTCTTGCGCTCGCCCAGCAGGTCCACCACGCCATCGAACTCCACCCGCGGCAGATGCGCCACCGTTTCCTGCATCAGCTGGGTGATGCGCGCCGCGTAGCTGACCAGAAAATCACTGTCGCCCTGCAGCTGGGCCGGGTCGTGGCGCACCAGTGGCGACTGCAGGCGGATTTCCAGCTCATCCCGCAAGGCGGTCTGAAAGGCGGTGTAGCTGTCGAAGCCCAGCTTGCTGATCAGGCGCAGCACGGTCGGGCCACTGACATCCGCCCTGAGCGCCAGCTGAGCGATGGTTTCCAGCCCGGCCACCGGGTAATTCGCCAGCAGCACCCGCCCTACCTTGCGCTCGGTCGGGGTCAGGGTTTCAAACAGCACGCGCAGTTCTTCCGCGATGGACCGGCTATTACTCACAGGCTTCTCCGCAATCAGGCACTGGCTGACAAGTACCTGTTATCAATGGCCGGCAACAAGGCGCAGCCAACCTTCACCCGGCAATGATAGCAGTCCACAGCGCCAAAACGGCACTGTGGCATTGCTTCCACATTGCACAGCACAATCTAATTTTTATTACATTTTTATCTTGATTGCTGTTTTTCTAACGAACAATACTAGCCGCAACAGGAGAAGGAATCCCCCTGCCACCCACCCAACACCAGCGCAAGGAGCAATCATGGATGCTCGGCATGTAAAGACAATGGCAGATTTGAAGACCCTGATCGAACAGCGCCAGCTACGGCAGATCAAGGTTGGCCTGGTTGATATCGATGGCGTGATGTGCGGCAAATACATGTCGCGTGACAAGTTCCTGTCCTCGCTGGAGGGCGGCTTCGGCTTCTGTGATGTGGTGTTCGGCTGGGACGTGGGCGACAAGCTGTACGACAACACCCTGCTCACCGGCTGGGGCCGTGGCTATGGCGACGCGCAGATCCGGCTGATTCCCGAGTCCTGTCGTGAACTGCCTCTGGAAGACAATATGATCTTCGTGCAGGGCGAGGTGGTGGGCCGGCTGGAAGGGCTGTGTCCGCGCGGCGTACTGCGGCGGGTGGTGGAACGGGCTCGCGCCATGGGCTTTGAGCCGATGGCTGGCTTCGAGTACGAATTTTTGGTCACTGACGAAAGCAATGCCGCCCTGCAAGACAAGCTGTACCAGAACCCCAAGCCGCTGGGCAGCGGTGCTTTTGGCTACTCGGTTTTGCGCAATTCGGTGAATACCGACTTTTACCGCGGCCTGCTTGATTTGTGCGAGCAGATGAATATGCCGGTAGAAGGCTTTCACGAAGAAACCGGCCCCGGCGCCCTGGAAGCCGCGCTGACGGTGGACAAGGCGCTGACCGCCGCCGACAACGCGGTGTGCTTCAAGACCTTCTCTAAGGTGCTGGCAGAAAAACAGGGGCGCATGATCTGCTATATGGCCAAGTGGAACGAAGAACACTCCGGCCAGGGCGGACACATCCATATCTCGCTGAAGAACCGCGACGGCCACAGCGCCTTTCACCAGAGCGGGCGCGATCACAATATCAGCGACACCATGCGCCATTTCATTGGCGGCATTCAAAAACTGATGCCGCAATTCATGAGCCTGGCCGCCCCCACCATCAACAGTTTCCGCCGGCTGGTGCCGGGTTACTGGGCGCCTACCAGCGCGCTATGGGGGGTGGATAACCGCACTGTGGCCATCCGCGCCATTCCGGGCAGCAGCAAATCGCAGCGGGTGGAATACCGCCTGCCGGGTGCCGATACCAACCCTTATCTGGCGCTGGCCAGCGGGCTGGCTGCCGGCCTGTACGGCATCGAAAACAAGATCGAGCCAGAAGAGCCGGTCACGGCCAATGGCTATCTGCTGCAAGCCCCGCCCCATCTGCAACTGCATCGCACCCTGTGGGACGCCGCCCAGGCGCTGCGCGCCTCGGCCGCCGCCCGCGACTGGTTTGGCGATGATTTTGTCGACCACTTCGCCGCCACGCGCGAGTGGGAAGAACGCGAGTTCCAGCGCCATGTCACCGACTGGGAATTGAAACGCTACTTCGAGATCATCTAAATGAGCACATCCTATTCCGTCATCTCCCCCGTCGATGGTGCCATCCTGCTGGAGCGCCCCTACTCCACGCCCAGCCAGACCCAGGCCGTACTGGATGCTGCCACGGCAGCACAGCGCGGCTGGCGACATACCCCGCTGGCCGAACGCAAGGCGCTGATCGGCAAAGCGGTAGACTGGCTGGTGGCCCACCAGGACGCCTGTGCCGAAGCCATCACCCGCCAGATTGGCCGCCCCATCAGCCAGTCACCCGGTGAGGTGCGCGGGCTGGAAGAGCGCGCCCGCCACATGCTGGCTATTGCCGAGGAAGGGCTGGCCGACATCCACCCCGCCGCCAAGCCTGGTTTCCAGCGCTTTCTGCGCCGCGAGCCACTGGGCACGGTACTGGTGCTGGCGCCGTGGAATTACCCCTTCCTCACCGCCATCAACACCATCGTGCCGGCGCTGGCTGCCGGCAATACCGTCATCCTCAAGCACTCCTCGCAAACCCCGCTGGTGACCGAGTTGTTCCAGCAGGCTTTTGATGCGGCCGGCCTGCCTGCCGGGGTATTCCAGAGCCTGCAGCTGGGCCATGCGGCCACCCTGCGGCTGGTGGCCGCGCCGCAGATCGATTTTGTCGCCTTTACCGGCTCGGTGGCTGGTGGCCGTGCCGTACAACAAGCCGCCAGTGAACGCTTTATCGGCGTGGGGCTGGAGCTGGGCGGCAAGGACCCGGCCTATGTGCGCGCCGATGCCGACCTGGCCAGCGCCATCGAAAATCTGGTGGACGGTGCCTTTTTCAACTCCGGCCAATCCTGCTGCGGCATCGAACGCATCTATGTTCACCGCAGCCACTACAGCGCCTTTGTCGATGGCTTTGTCGAACTGACCAAGGCTTACCGCTTTGGCAACCCGCTGGATGCCGCCACCAACCTCGGCCCCATGGTACGCGCCAGTGCTGCCGCCTTTGTGCGCAGCCAGATTGCCGATGCCGTCGCCGTAGGGGCGCGGGCGCTGATTCCAGCCGGGCACTTTGCTGCCGATGCCGTAGGCACGGCCTATCTGGCTCCGCAAGTCCTGGTAGACGTGCACCACGGCATGAGCGTGATGCGGGACGAAAGCTTTGGCCCGGTCATCGGCATCATGCCGGTGGATTCCGATGAGCAGGCCGTGGCCCTGATGAACGACAGCGCCTATGGCCTCACCGCCTCGCTGTGGACGCAGGACCGCGAAGCCGCCATCCGCCTGGGCAATGAGATTGCCACCGGCACGGTATTCATGAACCGCTGTGACTACCTGGACCCTGCCCTGGCCTGGACCGGGGTCAAGGACACTGGCCGCGGCATTTCGCTATCCGTGCTGGGTTATCAGCAGCTCACCCGTATCAAATCCTTCCATCTCAAGGGGTAAAGCATGCAACTGCAAGGTAACTGGAACTATCCGACCAGCATCCGCTTTGGCGCAGGCCGCGCCAGCGAGCTGCCCGCGCTGTGCCAGCAACTGGGCATGCGCCGCCCGCTGCTGGTCACCGATCCTGGTCTCGCCCGGCTGCCACTGGTGGCCCGCCTGCTCGACTATCTGGCATCCGCCGGCATGGACGCCCATGTATTCAGCGATATGCGCCCCAATCCGGTAGGCCGTGATGTCTATGCCGGGGTCAATGCCTACAAGGAGGGCAAGCACGATGGCGTGATCGCGGTAGGGGGCGGCAGCGCACTGGATGTGGGCAAGGCCATTGCGCTGATGGTGGGGCAGGACCGTCCGCTATGGGATTTTGAGGACGTGGGCGATAACTGGCTGCGGGTGAATGTGGCCGGCGTGGCGCCCACCATTGCCGTACCGACCACCTCCGGCACCGGCTCGGAAGTGGGCCGTGCCTCGCTGATCATTGATGAAGAAGACCACCGCAAGGTCATCATCTTCCACCCGTCCATGCTGCCCAGACTGGTGCTGGCCGACCCGGAACTCACCGCCGGCCTGCCCCCGCAGCTGACCGCCGCCACCGGCATTGATGCGCTGGTGCACAATCTGGAAGCCTATTGCTCGCCCACCTACCACCCGCTGGCGCAGGGCGTGGCGCTGGAGGGCATGAAACTGGTGCACGACTGGCTGCCCACCGCCTATGCCGATGGCAGCCATATCGAAGCCCGCTCGCACATGCTGGCCGCCTCCATCATGGGCGCCACCGCCTTCCAGAAGGGACTGGGCGGGGTACATGCCCTGGCGCATCCCATCGGGGCGGTGTTCGACACCCACCACGGCCTGGCCAATGCCATCCTGCTGCCCTATGTGCTGGTGCGCAATCGTCCGGCCATTGCCGACAAACTGGCCGCTGCAGCCCGCTATATCGGCCTGGCCGACAGCAGTTTTGATGGTTTCCTGGCCTGGATACTGCAGCTGCGCAGCGACCTGGGCATCCCGCACAGCCTGGGGCAGATCAACATTCCGGCAGAACAGGCCAGCGAGATCGGCCGCATGGCCAAGGCCGACCCCAGCGATGGTGGCAATCCGCTGCCGCTGAGTGCCAGCGACTACAGCGCCATCTATCTGGCTGCCGTGCAAGGCCAGCTGCCATGAAGCCCCCGCTCATCGGCCTGACCACCTACCCCGCCGGCCAGGGCCATGGCTATCACACCCCGGTGGACTACGTGCATGCGGTGGTTCGCGCGGGCGGGGCGCCGGTACTGCTGCCGCCCGTGGGCGCTGCCGCCATCGACAGCTGGCTGGATGCGCTGGACGGCGTGGTGCTGATAGGCGGCGGCGATATCGACCCGGAACTGTTCGACGGCGGCGATCACCCCACCATTTACAACCTCAGTCCGGAGCGTGACCACACCGAAACCGCGCTGGCCCGAGCCCTGCTGCAACGCAAGCTGCCGACACTGGCCATCTGCCGTGGCTTGCAGATTCTCAATACCGTACTGGGCGGGACACTGCACCTGCATTTGCCGGATGTGGTGGGCGAGGCGGTGGAGCACCGGGTGGCACCGCGCGACCCCACGCTGCACCGGGTCAGGGTGGCGGCCGACTCCTGCCTGGCCGGGCTGCTGGGCAGCACCGAAGTGGCCACCAAGTCCTGGCACCACCAGGCCATCGACCAGCCGGGCCAGGGCGTGCAGGCTGTGGCCTGGGCTGCCGATGGCGTGATCGAGGCCATCGAGGTGGCAGGGTTTCCGCAATTGATTGCCGTGCAGTGGCATCCGGAATTATCTGCACGGGAAGACAGCAGCCAGCAAGGGCTGTTTGATGAGCTGGTCCGCATGAGCAGCAAACGCAGTCACTAAAGCCGACAGCAAGAGCGGCAGGTATTGCCGCGCATTCCCGGCAACACGGGCGCGCAGGGCGCCGCGCAACAGACACGGACAGAAGGCAGATGGGTATGGCTCTTGCCGCCACGGCAAGGCCGGACGCAGGCCGCGCTGTTGCCCGCCGTCTGCCGCGGGCGCAGCAAAGGGTGAAGTCTCAGCACAGTGCATTTTCATACAGTGTAGGTCAACACATGCAAGAGGATCATCATGAACCGAGATCAGCACGGCTCCGCACCGCAGGGTGAGGACGAGAAACTGTTACACAGCATGGGTTACGCTCAGGAGCTCTCCAGGCGCATGAGCGGCTTTTCCAACTTTGCCATTTCCTTTTCCATCATCTGCATACTGGCTGGCGGCATCACCGCCTTTCCCGCCGGCATCAGCGCTGGCGGCGGTGCTTCCATCGGCATAGGCTGGCCGGTGGGTGCGCTGTTTGCCAGCATCGTGGCCGCGGCCATGGCCCAGATCGCCTCCGCCTACCCCACCGCCGGCGGGCTCTATCACTGGTCGTCCATTCTGGGTGGCAAGGGGCTGGGCTGGGTAACCGCCTGGATCAATCTGCTGGGGCTGATCTTCGTGGTGGCCTCGGTCAATTTCGGCGTATACGACCCCTTTTTCAAAACCCTGATCGCCCCCCTGCTGGGCATCAATCCAGACCATCTCACCTGGACCGAGCAGACGCTGTTCCTGACCGGCATCACGCTAAGCCAGGCCTGGCTGAATCACCTGGGCATCAAGCTCACTACCCGGCTGACCGACATGTCCGGCTATCTGATCTTTGCCATCGCCCTGCTGCTGACGGTTTCACTGCTGGCCTATGCACCGGGCCCGCTGGATTTCTCGCGCCTGTTCACCTTTACCAACTTCAGCGGAGCCGACGGCGGCACCTGGCCCAAGACCGACAGCAGCCTGATGCTCTTCCTGTCCGGCCTGCTGCTGACCGTCTACACCCTTACCGGCTACGACGCTTCGGCGCATACCTCGGAAGAAACCCACCAGGCCGCGCACAATGTGCCCAAGGGCATCATCCGCTCGGTGCTGTGGTCGGCCCTGTTCGGCTACATCCTGATCTGCACCTTTGTGCTGGTGCTGCCAAACATGCAGGCCGGGGTCAAAGCCGGCATGGGCTTTTTCGACCTGCTGCTCAGCAGCCTGCCACCGGCACTGAAAGCGCTACTGGGGATCGGCATTTTCCTGGTCAACTATCTGTGCGGCCTGGCCTGCCTGACCTCCACCTCGCGCATGATGTATGCCTTTGCCCGTGACGGCGGCCTGCCCTTCTCCCACCAGTTGAAACAGGTCCATCCCGTACACCGCACACCGGGCCTGGCCATCTGGGTCAGCGCCATCCTGGCCATTGTCGCCACCCTGTATGGCGATGCCTTTACCGTGCTGTCGGCCGGCTCTGCGGTATTCCTGTACATTTCTTACATCCTGCCCACCACGGCCGGCCTGTTTGCCGAAGGCAAGAGCTGGACTCACAAAGGCCCTTTCAGCCTGGGTGCCGCCTCCAAGCCGATTGCCCTGCTGGCCACCATTGGCGGTGCCATCCTGGCCTTTGTCGGCGTACAGCCACCCAATGAGAAGGTGCTCTACCTCACCATCGCCCTGCTACTGGTCTTGCTGTTCTTCTGGTTTGTGTTGGGGGTGCGCAAGCAGTTCAAGGGGCCACCGGTCGGCGAGCGCATCCAGAAACATCAGGCGCATATTCGTGAAATTGAAAACGCGCTGGACAAGACCGCCTGAGCCGGCGATCACCCAGTACAACGGCCATGCCCGGCATGGCCGTTTTCATTGGGATGGGCTGCGGTGAAATCACCTGGCCACGGCGAAGCAAACGGCTTGCCCGCTACCAGAAAATACTGAATGATGCTGTCTGGGTTAACTTGAGAACATCGCCATGATCGTCACCCCGGAACAACTGGCGGCCTTTACCGCCGCCGCCATGCTGATCACCCTTTCCCCCGGCCCGGATAATCTGATGGTGCTGAGCCTGGGCATTGCCAAAGGCCGTCGCCAGGGCATGGCCTTTGGCCTGGGCTGTGCCCTGGGTTGCCTGACACATACCGTGCTGGCTGCCATCGGCGTCAGCGCGCTGATCGCCGCCTCGCCCCTCGCCTTCGGCCTGCTGAAAATTGCTGGCGGCGCGTATCTGGTGTATCTGGGCTGGCATGCCATCCGCAGCCGTGGCAGCCGGCTGCAGGCAGCGGATGGTGCGGCAGATGGCACACCGCTGGCGGCGCACTTTCGCAAAGGCCTGCTGGCCAATGCCATCAACCCCAAGGTGGTGCTGTTTTTCCTGGCCTTCCTGCCGCAGTTCGTCAATCCGGCACAGGGCCACAGCGGCTGGCAGATCGCCATTCTGGGCCTGATCTTTACCGCGCAGGCTGCGCTGCTGTTTGGCAGCCTGGGCTACTTTGCCGGAGCCATCGGCAGCTGGCTTAACCGCACGCCCAAGGCCAGCCAGTGGCTGGACCGTATTGCCGGCGGCGTCTTCATCGCACTGGGCCTGCGGCTGATGCTGGCACCGACGCGCTAAGCGGGCGCCTGACCGGCACCATGCAAAACGGGTTGGCCATGGCCAACCCGTTGCTGTTTTTCCCTGCCGGCTTATTTCAGCACCAGGAATTCCACCAGCACGTTCTTGAAGATAAAGCCGAACACACCGAAACCCAGCACCAGAAACAGGATGGCCGTCCCCATCTTGCCGGCCTGCGATTTCTTGCCAAGGTCCCAGATGATGAAACCCATGAAAATGATCAGCCCTGACAGACATACGGCCATGGAAATATCGGTAAATTGATCTTCAGACACCCAGACATTCCTTCATTGTTGCGGCTGCGCGGTGCAGCCGGCGCTTGAATCGCCGCGGCAGTGACCGGGCCATCCCGGACGAAGCCACTACGATACGCCGCATCCCCTGGCAGCTCAACTTTTACACACAGGCCAGCAACTGCTGCCAACGAAAAAGCCGCCCGCAGGCGGCTGTTTCAGCAGGCGGACAATCAGCCGCGCTTGAGTTTGGCGTTGGCAGCAATGCGCATGCGCAGGGCATTGAGGCGGATGAAGCCAGCCGCGTCGGCATGGTTGTAAGCGCCGCCGTCTTCGTCGAAGGTGGCGATGTTCGGGTCGAACAGCGAGTCGGTCTTGGATTCGCGGCCCACCACGATGACATTGCCCTTGTACAGCTTCAGGCGTACCCAGCCATTGACGGTGGCTTGCGAAGCGTCGATCAGGCCTTGCAGCATCTGACGCTCCGGGCTCCACCAGTAGCCGGTGTAGATCAGCTTGGCGTACTTGGGCATCAGCTCATCCTTCAGGTGGGCCACTTCGCGGTCCAGCGTGATGGATTCGATGGCGCGATGGCCCTTCAGCATGATGGTGCCGCCCGGGGTTTCGTAGCAGCCACGGGACTTCATGCCCACGTAACGGTTTTCCACGATGTCCAGACGACCGATGCCGTGCTTGCCGCCCAGACGGTTCAGCTCGGTCAGCACCTGGGCCGGGGTCATGGCCACGCCATTGATGGCGGTGATGTCACCCTTTTCGTAGCTCAGCTCGATGTATTCGGCCTGGTCCGGGGCATTTTCCGGGCTGACCGTCCACAGCCACATATCTTCTTCCGGCTCGGCCGCCGGGTTTTCCAGCACGGTGCCTTCGTAGGAGATGTGCAGCAGGTTGGCATCCATTGAGTACGGGCTGCCACCGTTCTTTTTCTTGCTGATGTCGATACCGTGCTTTTCAGCGTAGGCCAGCAGCTTTTCACGGGACAGCAGGTCCCATTCGCGCCACGGTGCAATCACCTTGACGTCCGGCTTCAGGGCGTAATAGCCCAGCTCGAAACGCACCTGGTCGTTACCCTTGCCGGTGGCACCGTGCGATACCGCATCACCGCCCACTGCGTTGGCGATTTCGATCTGGCGCTTGGAGATCAGCGGACGGGCGATGGAGGTACCCAGCAGGTACTCGCCTTCGTAGATGGCATTGGCACGGAACATCGGGTAAACGTAGTCGCGCACGAATTCTTCGCGCAGGTCTTCGATAAAGATGTTTTCCGGCTTGATACCCAGCGCGATGGCTTTCTTGCGGGCCGGTTCCACTTCCTCACCCTGGCCGATATCGGCGGTGAAGGTGACCACTTCACAGTGATAAACGTCTTGCAGCCATTTCAGGATGACGGAGGTATCCAGGCCACCGGAGTAGGCCAGCACTACTTTTTTGATGTCAGACATGATGCGTTTTCTTTCCAGCGAATCTAGTGGGTTGTCCTGCAGCTTCAGTCGTATTGATGACCAAGCAGCAGATATTCGATCAGGGCTTTCTGGGCATGCATGCGGTTTTCCGCCTCGTCCCATACCACGCTTTGCGGGCCGTCGATGACCTCGGCGGTCACTTCCTCGCCACGGTGGGCCGGCAGACAGTGCATGAACAATGCATCCGGCTTGGCATGCTTCATCAGCTCGGCATTCACCTGATAGCTGGCGAATGCTTCCAGACGGGCAGCACTCTCTGCCTCGTAGCCCATGCTGGTGAACACGTCGGTGGTCACCAGGTCGGCACCTTCCACCGCCTTGACGGCACTGTGGGTGGGTTCGAAATGTTCGGGACCATAATGCTCGCCATCCAGCACGGTCAGCTCATAGCCTACCGGAGTGGCCACCTTCAGCTTGAAACCAAGAATCTTGGCCGCCTGCAGCCAGGTGCGACAGACATTGTTGCCGTCACCAATCCAGGCCACGGTCTTGCCCTTGATCGAGCCACGATGCTCGATGAAGGTGAAGATGTCGGCCAGGATCTGGCAAGGGTGGTATTCATTGGTCAGGCCGTTGATGACCGGCACCTTGGAATGCGCGGCCAGACGCTCTACCAGCGATTGCTCGAAGGTACGGATCATGATGATGTCGCTCATGCGCGACAGCACCCGTGCCGTGTCTTCGATCGGCTCGCCGCGCCCCAGCTGCGAGGTCTTGGTGTCCAGGAACATGGCATGGCCACCCAGCTGTGCCATGCCGGCTTCAAAAGAGACCCGGGTACGGGTGGAATTCTTCTCGAAGATCATGGACATTACGCGGCCAAGCAGCGGCTGATACAGCTGTTTTTCGCTGTGTCGTCGCTTCAGTACCTTGGCACGCTCGAAGATGTGGCGATACTCCTCGTGGTTCAGGTCGCTGAATTGCAGGTAATGTCCTACTGGCTTCATGGGTAAGATTTCCAAAAAAAAAGGCCATCACGCATAGAACACGGTGTGTGTCTTCATGCGCAATGGCACATTACTACACGCTGGTCTCAAGTCAGTTAACTGGTGTCGCAATCCCGTAGCAAACGGATGCAAAATTTACATATTTGCGACAATTGTTATATTTATCGGAATTTGGCCGTTCTGACAAGCTCTCAGCTGAACAACAATCTGTCAGGCAAATGCGATAACTCCCTATCTTTCAGCACTCTGACATACATTTCCCCACCATCTTCCGCCAATCCATGCGTTTCTATGGACTTTTGTGTCTTTTGCAGACGCGCCAGGTATGACAGGATACTGTCGTCAATCAGCTGCCCCGGCACCAGCACCGGGATGCCGGGCGGGTAAGGCACGATCTGGTCACAGCACACCCGGCCATTCAGCTCGGCATTGGGGCGGCCATCATCATCCAGCAAGGGGAGCCGTTCGCCCGCCTCATAGAAGGCATCACGCGGCAGGCAGGCCAGCCGGGAAAAACGCGGGATTTCCGGCATGCGCCCCAGCGCACGCGGCGGCCGTTTCTCCTTGGCCAGGCGCAGCAGCGCATCGTACAGCCGCGACACCTTGCTGCGCGTGGTGCCCATGGTCAACAGCAAGGTAATGGTGCTGAAGGTCGATTTTTCCACCTGGATGTTATAGCGCTCGAACAGCGCGTGTTGCAGCTCGTCGGTGGTAAATCCGGACTGGGTGATGTCGACGGTCAGCTTGGTGGGGTCCAGCCGGATGCCATCCTCACGGATATCCTCTGGCAGCAGGTCTTCCAGCTCCAGTACGCGGAAAGCGCCGGTGGAGTTGATCTTGTCGCGCAATTCCTCGGCCAGTTTCAGGGTACGGTCGAGCAAGCGATAGCCCTCGGTCACCGCCTGCTTGCGCGCCACATCCAGGCTGGCAATCAGGTTGTATTGCGGGCTGGTGGAGGTATGCATATTGAAGTTTTCCCGGAACAGATGCTCGTCAAAACCGGGATCATTCACATGAATCATGCTGGCCTGCGAGAAGGCCGACAGAATCTTGTGCGTGCTTTGCGTGACATAGTCGGCACCGGACTCCAGCGCCGTCGGGCGGAATGCCGGATGGAAGCGGGCAAAGCCATACCAGGCTTCATCCACGATTACCTTGATGCCCTTCTCGTGCGCGGCCTCGATGATGGGCACCAGGTCGTAGCGCAGACCATCATAGGTGCAGGATGTCAGGATCAGCACCCGCGCATCCGGATTGGCCTCGATGGCGGCAAAAATGGTGGCCTTGGGGACCGGCCCGAAAATGCCGTACTGGCGATTGATGGAGGAGTCCAGATACACCGGCAAGGCACCGGACAAAATCACCCCGTGATGGACTGATTTGTGACAATTGCGATCCAGCAGCAGCTTGTCGCCCGGCGCCAGCAAGGTCTGGAAAATCACCTTGTTGGAGGTGGAGGTGCCATTGGTGGCGAAATAGGTTTTGCGCGCACCAAAAGCCTTGGCCGCCAGTTTTTGCGACTCGGCAATCACCCCGGTCGGGTGCAGCAGCGAATCCAGCATCGGCACGGAAACCGACAAGTCAGCACGCAGCATGTTCTCGCCGACAAAATCGTAAAAATCCCCTACCCACGGACTGCCCTTGAGCGAATCGCCACCGGCATGGCCCGGCGTGTGCCAGGAATCCTTGGCCATGCGCACATACTGTTTGAGCTTGTCGTAAAACGGCGTGGCCGATTTTTCCGCCAGTTCGGCAGTCAGGATGCGGAACCAGCCGTTGTAATCGGTTTCGTCACGGTAAAAATAACCATCCACCGCATGACTGGCCAGACTCTCCACCAGCACTCTTTCATCGTCATCCACCAGCAATACATAGAGCGACAGCTCGGGACGAAAGTCGCTGATCTGGTTGGCCAGCTGGACCGCAGCCTGACTGATGCCCTTTTCCTGCAACTGCTTGTCCACCAGCACGGCCTGGATATCGCCGTCGCGGCGTATCACATCCATGGCCTCCTTCAGGCGCGCCGCGCCGACAAAGGTCAAACCGTAGGGATTCTCCAGACGCACGGCCACGGCCCCCAGCCCGGCCAGCACATCGGCCTGCCACTTTGCATCATCGCTTACCACCAGAACGCGGCTAACGGGTGTCATGAACTGATTTCTCCTGTGTGTAGAACGCTGCGTACTTTATTGTCTGTCTGTCCATGCGTACGCGTTGAGAGCCGGCACGGCCAATCTGTCACCATCCGTTTTCCCGGATTTGCGGCGATGCTGGCTGGCTCTCTGGCTGAATTGTTTTTTGGCTATCGTATCCACAAGCTGAGCAGCGCGTCATTTTGCAAAGCAGCATTTGCGCACAGACGAAAAATCGTGACGCTTTAGCCGCAAGCACGGCACTGGCTTGCGGTACAATCGCGCCATGCTGAACGATGCTGAAAAAGACGCCATCCGCGATCACTACCGCACCATTGCCGACAACCTGCCCGGCTTCCGACCACGCGCGGCCCAGCGCCGCATGCTGGCGGAAATCGCCAATGCCTTGTCGCGCAGCCTGGACAAACAGGGTGATGCCTACCCCAATCGTGAAGGCGAAAGCATCGCCGTGATCGAAGGCCCGACCGGTGTCGGCAAAAGCCTGGCCTACCTGCTGGCCGGCGGCGTGATGGCGCGCTCGCGCGGCAAGAAGCTGGTGGTGACCAGCGCCACCGTCGCCCTGCAGGAGCAACTGGTCAATCGCGACCTGCCCTTCGTGGTGGAAAACAGTGGCCTGCCGCTGACCTTTGCCCTGGCCAAGGGCCGTGGCCGTTATCTGTGCCCGCAACGCATCTACGCCCTCACCGCAGAAAACGCCCAGGGGCAACTGCTGGCACCCGACCCCATGCTGGCACTGTGGGACCGCAAGCCACAGGCCGGAGAAATCGAAGCCCTGCGCAGCATGGCGGACGAGTTTTACTACCGCCGCTGGAATGGCGATCGCGACACCTGGAAAGACATCATCGAAGACAGCCTGTGGAGCCGCGTCACCAACGACCGCCACGGCTGCCTGAAAGCCGCCTGCCCCAATCGCCCGGAATGTCCGTTCTACCTGGCACGCGACACCCTGGAAACCGTCGACGTCATCGTGGCCAACCACGACCTGATGCTGGCCGATGTCTCCATGGGTGGCGGCGTCATCCTGCCTGCGCCGGAAGACAGCTATTACTGCATTGACGAGGCACACCATCTGGCCAAAAAGGCCATCAACCAGTTCTCGGCCGAACACTCGCTGGCGCAGGCCATGGGCTGGCTGGACAAGGTTGCGCCTACGGCCGCCCGTGTGGAAACCCTGACCGGCAAGGTGGAAATCACCACCCAGGCCATGGATGCCGCCAGCGCTTGCATGGAAACGCTCAATGAATGGCTATGGCTGCTCAGTGGTGAAGAAGCCCTCAGCGCCAGCAGCGAAAACATGGAGCCTACCTGGCTGATGGACGATGGTCAGCTGCCGGAACGCCTGCAAGAACCCGCCCGCAATATGGCGCTTGCCGCCCGCGCCATCTTCAAGCATCTGGCGGCACTGAACGATGCCCTGACCGAAGCGCGCAAGGAAAAAGGCAGCGACACCACCCAGATTGACAAGGCTGCCGCTGACATCGGCTTTCTCAATGGCCGCGCCGAGCAATTGATGGCGGTGTGGGATTTGTTCGAGAAAGAAACCGACGAAGCCTCCCCCCCCATCGCCAAATGGATCACCCGGCGCACCGAGGGCAAGGGCGACTATCTGTTCTCCGCCTCGCCGGTCAGTGCCGCCGCCAGTCTGGCGGCCACCCTGTGGCGTCGTGCGGCGGGCGCCGTACTGACTTCCGCCACGCTGCGTTCGCTGGGTGCTTTTGATTTGCTGCTGTCGCAAACCGGGCTCAAGTGGCTGCCACAAGTCAGTTGCGTGGCGCTGGACTCACCATTCAATTTCACCGAGCAGGGTGAACTCTATTTGCCGCCCATGCTGGCCAGCCCGAAAGACCCGCAAGGCCATACCCGTGAAATCGTCGAGTGGCTGCCCAAACTGGTCGATACCGGCGAAGCGGTCGGCACCCTGGTGCTGTTTTCCTCGCGCAAGCAAATGCAGGATGTTGCTGCAGCACTGCCGGAAACCCTGCGCAGCCAATTACTGATCCAGGGGGAAATTCCCAAATCCGTCTTGCTGGAAACCCATCACAACAGGCTGCAGCAAGGTCAGGCCAGTGTGATTTTCGGCCTGGACTCCTTCTCGGAAGGTCTGGACCTGCCAGGTGAAAGCTGCGTGCACGTCATCATTGCCAAGCTGCCCTTTGCCATGCCGGACGACCCGGTGGGCAAGACCCTGTCACGCTGGATTGAAAAACGCGGCGGCAATCCCTTTGTGGAACTCACCGTGCCGGAGGCCTCCATCAAGCTGATCCAGGCCGTGGGCCGACTGATCCGCACCGAGCGCGACTATGGTCGCGTCACCATTCTGGACAACCGCCTGCTGAAACAAAGTTACGGAAAAAAACTACTTGCCTCGCTACCGCCATTCAAGCGCATTTGATTTTCGGGTAAAATTGCGGGTAAACCCGCTATTGCCCTGCATCAAAGACAGTCCAAAACAACAACACTGTCTTTGCTATAGATAAATACAGAGACCACACCTTAAAAGCACACTCCGGTTCATCACCATGATCTGTAATCCATATGAAGTAGTCATCCAGGGGCTGACCTCCGAAGGTCGCACTTTCCGTCCCAGCGACTGGGCAGAACGCCTGGCAGGCATTCTGGCCTCCTTTGGCGGCGACCAGAAGCTGTCCTACCACGCCTATGTTCGCCCCATGCTGCTGGAAGGCGTGCGCTGCGTCGCCGTCGACAAAAAGCTGCAAAAGATCGATCCGCAGGTTTTTCAGTTCCTGATGGACTTTGCCAAAGACAATGACTTGCGCATTGTTGATTGTCGGACACTAATCGACGAGGTTTATCCGAACAAGTTTTTAGCGTAAAAACAACACATCGCTTTTTTCCCGCAGAGCTTTGCATCTTTTCTGCAACATCCGCGTCACATTTTGTGGTTAAACTTCGACAGTACTGAGGTGCTGGACGGCTCAAGCATAGAGTTTCGCCACAACCAGTACGCATAACGAAACACAAAACCCCTGATGGAGCACTGATGATGCAAAAGAAAAGCCTAGCCGCACTGGTTGCAACCCTGTTCGCCGTTCCGTTCGCCGCTCACGCCGATGTAACCATCTACGGTTTCATCAGCAGCAGCATTGAGTCCACCAAAGCCACTGGCGCTACTAACCCTAACCAACCTGACTACAAATCCCGTACTCGTATCGTCGATGACAACTCCCGCATCGGCTTCAAGGGTTTTGAAGATCTGGGCAATGGCACCAAGGCCGTATGGCAGGTTGAGCAAAGCCTGAAATACTTTGAACAAGGCGGCACTAACGATATTGGCCAAACCGCTACCTTCGCCACCCGTAACTCCTTTGTTGGCCTGGATAATTCCAATGCTGGCAAAGTGATCCTGGGCTACAACGACTCTGTTTACAAGTCCATGACCAACATCGGTCTGAACTTGTTCGGCGACAGCACTGCTGAGAACAACGGTGCCTCCAACGTTTACAGCCGCGGCGAAGCCCGTCTGAAAAATTCGGTTCACTACTTCTCGCCGAACTGGTCCGGCTTCCAGGTTGGTGCGTCTTATGGTGTTGATGAAACCCGTAAAAATGGCACCAATGCATCGCGCATCTCTCTTGCTGGTAACTACACCAATGGTGGTCTGCAAGTTGCCCTCGGTTGGGATCGTACCAATGACACAGGCATTGCGCTGAACTCTTTCCAAAACTCGGCGTACACAACAGGTGCTTTGAGTGGCGCCAATATCACTTACACCAAATTGGCTACCAGCTACAAATTTGCGACGGGTACATTTGTAGGTGCTGGTTACGAGTTTGGTCGCTTGGACCAGTCCACAGCTGGGGCAGCATCTCTGAAGCAAGACGACTGGACAATTTCCCTTGGTCAAGATTATGGCGCAGCTACATTTAAAATTGAGTACAGCTCGCTGGGTCGCCTGAAAGGTGCAACCGCAGGCACAGAGGATGACTATAAAGCTCACCAATGGGCACTTGGTCTGGATTACAACCTGTCCAAGACCACCAAGCTGTTCAGCTACTACACCAAGATCACAAATAAGGGCAAGCAAGAGGCAAACTTTGCTAACACCCCGGTTTACACCAGTACAGCACAAACCTCTAGCGGCACTACTTACGGCGTATTGTCCCAAGGTGTCGACCCGCAAGCCTTCGGTGTTGGTCTGAAAGTTGCGTTCTAAGCTGCATACCGCTTAGCAACAAACTGCAAAACGGGCATCCACATGGATGCCCGTTTTTTCATCATTTGCTAGAATGGAACATTGCCGCACACACCAAGACCACCACAATGAGCGTTGAACTGAAAACAGCCGCCGATATCGAGAAAATGCGTATCGCCGGCAAGCTGGCCTCCGAAGTACTCGACTACATCACCCCCTTTGTCAAACCGGGCGTGACCACCGAAGCCATCGACAAGCTGTGTCATGACTACATGGTCAATGTGCAAGGCTGCATTCCGGCCCCGCTGAACTACGCCCCGGATGGCCACAACCCCTACCCCAAGTCCATCTGCACCTCGATCAACAGCGTGGTGTGTCATGGCATCCCCAATGACAAGCCGCTGAAAAACGGCGACATCATGAATATCGACATCACCGTGATCAAGGATGGCTACCACGGCGACACCAGCCGCATGTTCTTTGTCGGCGAAGTCAGCGAACATGCCCGTCGCCTGTGCAAGATCACCTACGAATGCATGTGGCGCGGTATTGAAAAGGTCAAGCCGGGCGCCACGCTGGGCGATATCGGCTACGCCGTCCAACAATACGCGGAAAGCAACGGCTACAGCGTGGTGCAGGAATTCTGCGGCCATGGCATTGGCAAACGCTTCCACGAAGAACCGCAGGTGTTGCACTACGGTCGCCCGGGCACCGGACTGGAACTGCAAGCTGGCATGATTTTCACCATCGAGCCCATGATCAATCAGGGCAAGCGTCACCTGCGCATGATGGCTGACGGCTGGACCGTGGCCACCAAGGACCGCAGTCTGTCTGCACAATGGGAACACACCATTCTGGTAACCGAAACCGGGTATGAGGTTCTGACCCAGTCAGCCGGCACCCCGGCCAAACCAGCCAGCCGCTGAGTTTTGTTAGCAATACCACAGTAAACACCCGCTGATAGCGGGTGTTTTTCATGTAAATGCTGGTTAAGGCCAGCAACAGGGCCTATAGTAACTGCATGATCCGACAGCAATTCAAGCGAGCTCGACATGCTTACCATCGGTAGCAATCTCTCTGCACTCAATGCACAGACTCAACTGGACAAATCGCATAAGAAGACAGAACAGACGCTGGCTGAACTGTCTTCCGGCACCCAGCTGAGCAGTGCCGCCGTCAATGCAGCCAATACCGCCCTGTCACAATCACTGGAAGCACAAGTACGCGGAGACAACCAGGCCAGCAACAATGCGCTGGATGGCATTTCCCTGGTGCAGACTGCGGACGGTGCACTAAGCCAGCTACAGGACAATAGCCAGCAATTGCAGGATCTGGCGATTCAGGCCGGTGACGCTGCCCTGAGCAGCAGCAATCGTCAATCATTGCAACAACAGGCCGATCAGCTGACCCAAAGCAACTCGGCCATCATCCAGAACACCCAGTACAACGGCACCCCCTTGCTGAGCAGTAATAATGCCCTGCAATTCCAGATTGGCCCTGATGGCAACAGCAGCAACCAGATCAGCGTAAACACCACAGACCTGAGTGCCAGCCCCGCCAGTGGCGGTCTGCACAGCTACAATGCCAATCTGAATGCCACCGGCACCATCGACCTTTCCAACCCGGCCAGCGCCTTGGCCGCGCAGAGTCATATCCAGACGGATCTGAATACCATCAGCAGCTCACGCACCCAGCTTGGGGCAAGCAGCAACCAGTTCACCGCAGCCATCAATAATCTGCAGAACTCCGCGCTGAATGCGCAGGCCGCCAACAGTCGCATCAGCGATACCGACTATGCCGCCGCAACGGCACAACTGGTGCAGCAACAGCTACTTGGCCAGGCTGCGCTGGCCATCCAGGGGCAGGCCAATATCTCGCAGCGCAGTGCACTCAGCCTGCTCGGCTAAGTCAGGCAACTTTATCGCGCGGCAGCACTCCAAGTTTCAGCAAACAACCGGTAGCAAGGCTAACCGACCCGCACAGGATGACCTCTGTCATCCTGTGTTTTTTATTGATGAACAAGGAGTAAAACCATGCCGACCCAACCGGCCATTATCGTTTCCAGCCTGGACTATGAAAGGCTGGCCGCCTGGATGGAGCGACTTCCCGCACAGGACAAGGCAACCCTGGCGGCACTGGAAGCAGAACTGGAACGCGCAGAGGTGGTAGACCCGGAAAACATCCCGGCCGGCATCATCACCATGAACAGCACGGCACGGGTGCGCATCGAACAAAGCGGCGAAGAAAAACTGCTGACGCTGGTCTACCCCAATCAGGCGGATGGCACTGCTGGCCACGTATCGGTACTGGCCCCGGTCGGCGCGGCTCTGCTAGGTCTGGCAGAAGGCCAGAGCATAGACTGGCCCACACTGGCAGGCCAGACCAGGCTGACGGTGCTGGAAGTGACCTACCAGCCGGAAGCGGCCGGCGATCTGCATCGCTAATCAAAAACAGCCAGTCAAAAGACTGGCTGTTTTCATGTCGGCAGAACCGGCTTACCAGCAGCGCTGAATCATCTGCGCCAGCTTGATCAGCTTACCGTGAAAGAAATGTCCGGCTCCCGGAAACACCAGCACCGGCAAATCCTGCGGCCGAGCCCAGTCCAACACGGCAGACAGCGGGATGACCTCATCCTCCTCACCATGAATGACCAGGGTGTCATTCGGCACGGCCGGCGTGGGGATGGCATACTTGCCCACGGCAACACCCATCAGCAGCAGCTTGTCGGCCTCGATCACGGCGCGGACTCTGGCCGCCACAAAACCACCAAACGAGAAACCGGCCAAGGCCAGCGGCAAATCACCCTGCTGCGCCCGCGCATGCGCCACCACGGCCAGTACATCATCCACCTCACCCAGGCCATGGTCATGCTGGCCTTCGCTGGCCCCTACACCACGCAGGTTGGGGCAATAGCAGACGTAGCCCAGCTGGGATAGCGCCTTGGCAGCAGTTTGCACCACCTTGTTGGTATTGGTGCCACCTTGCAGCGGGTTGGGATGGCAGATCACTGCAATGCCACTGGCCTGGCCTGACGGCGACACCACGATGGTTTCCAGCGCACCGGCAGGCCCGGCGATGAGCAGCTTGTTTTGCGCCTTCAGCATCAGACTTTCAGCCTTTCCACAATGCGTCCCGCCACCATATGCTCATCGATGATTTCGTCGATATCCTCGCGGTCGACAAAGGTGTACCAGGTCTCTTGCGGGTAGACCACCATGACCGGCCCTTGGTCACAGCGCCCCAGGCAGCCCGCCTTGTTGACACGGATCCTGCCGTCACCAGCCAGGCCCAGCGCCTTGATCCGGTCTTTCATATAGGCCAGCAACTCGCTGGAGCTATGATTATTGCAACAATCCTCACCCGCAGCGCGCTGATTGCAGCAGACAAAAACATGCTTGTCGAAAAAACTCATGAGTTTCCTTTCCCTGGCAGGCCAGACAGCAGCGGGCACCGCACGCTGCCATCCCACCGCTTAACCATCACTATCCGCCCAGCCACTGATACCCAGCGTGGCGGCATTTTCAAACTTGGCATGCTTGCCGACAAAGGCCAGTCGCACGGCACCGGTGGGGCCGTTACGATGCTTGCCGATAATCGCCTCGGCCATGCCTTTCACCTCGGCATTTTCCGGGTTGTAATACTCTTCGCGGTACATGAAGATGATGATGTCAGCATCCTGCTCGATGGCACCGGATTCGCGCAGGTCGGACATCATCGGCCGCTTGTTGGGACGCTGCTCCACCGCCCGCGACAGCTGCGACAGCGCGATCACCGGCACTTGCAGCTCTTTGGCCAGACCTTTCAGGCCACGCGAAATTTCACCCAGCTCGGCCGTACGGTTGTCGCCACGCCCAGAGCCCGACATCAGCTGCAGATAGTCGATCACGATCAGACCGAGCTTGCCACCATGCTGGCGTGCCAGACGCCGTGCCCGTGCACGCAGCTCCAGCGCCGTCAATGCCGGGGTTTCGTCGATATACATCGGCGCCTCGGAGAGCTTGCCAATCGCGTAGGTGAGCTTTTGCCAGTCCTCGTCACCCAGCTTGCCGGTACGCAGCACATGCTGATCCAGCCGCCCTACCGAGCCAAGCATACGCATCACCAGCTGTGCCCCGCCCATTTCCATGGAGAATACCGCCACGGGGGCCTTGTACTCGACCGCGACATGCTCGGCGATATTCATGGAGAAGGCGGTTTTACCCATGGACGGCCGGCCGGCCACAATCACCAGATCTCCTGGCTGCAGGCCGGAGGTCTTGGCATCCAGGTCGATAAAACCGGTGGGAATGCCGGTTACTTCGTCCGGATTGTCACGGCTGTACAGCATGTCGATACGTTCGACCACTTCCTTCAGCAGGCCGGGCATTTCCAGAAAGCCCTGCTTGGACTTGGCGGTGGACTCGGCAATCTGGAACACCTTGCCCTCGGCTTCATCCAGCAACTGGGCCGCATCGCGCCCTTGCGGCGCATAGGCCGACTCGGCAATTTCCGCCCCAACCACCGCCAGCTGGCGCATGATGGAGCGCTCACGCACAATCTCGGCGTAGCGGCGGATATTGGCGGCCGACGGCGTATTCTGCGCCAGCGTGGCCAGATAAGACAGGCCCCCGATGTCGGCCAGCTCGGCATTCTTGTCCAGCACCTCGGACACCGTCACCACATCGGCCGGACGGCCCAACTCGATCAGACGGGCAATGTGCTTGAAAATCAGTTTGTGGTCATGCCGATAAAAATCGGCCTCCGATACCACATCGGCAATCTTGTCAAAGGCGCCGTTATCCAGCATCAGGCCACCCAGCACCGACTGCTCAGCTTCGGTCGAGTGCGGCGGGGTGCGCAGGGACGCCATGGCGCCGTCAAAATTTTCGTACTGTTCGGTCATGGAGACTCAATGAAATGTGCTACAGGCTACAGCAGGGAATCAGATGGCAATTCTAGCAGTTTTTACCTGCCACATAGCCGGATGACCACGCCCACTGAAAGTTATACCCACCCAGCCAGCCGGTAACATCCACCACCTCGCCGATAAAATACAAACCGGGCACCTCCCTTGCCTCCATGGTCTTGGAGGACAGGGCCTTGGTGGACACGCCACCACGCGTGACTTCCGCCTTCTTGTAACCCTGGGTGCCATTGGGCTTGATACGCCAGTGGTGCAGCTGTTCGGCCAGTTGCAACCGTTTCTTCGGCGTCAGCTCCTTCAGCCGTACAGGGCAGCCCTGCCGCGCCAGCCAGGCCTCGGCAAAACGCTTGGGCCAGCCCAGCTCTGCCAGCGCATTGCTGAGCAGTTGCTCACTACCCTGCCGCTCCTCCAGAAATGCCAGCGCATCACAATCGGGCAGCAGATTGAGCACCACCTCCATGCCCGGCTCCCAATAGGAAGAAATCTGCAAAATGGCTGGCCCGGACAGCCCCTTGTGGGTGAACAGCACCTGCTCACGGAAGCGCCCCTTGCCGGCCCGCACCTCCACATCCAGCGACACCCCGGCCAGGGGAGCAAAGGCTGCCGCATCGTCAACATGAAAGGTCAATGGCACCAGCGCTGGGCTCAAACCAGTCACCGGTAGACCGAACTGTTCGGCAATGCGATAACCCAGTGGCGAAGCACCAATTTGCGGAATGGACAAACCGCCGGTCGCCACTACCAGCGACCTTGCCTCAAAGCATCCCAAGGAAGTATCCAGTACAAAGCCACCCGCAGCGCCGCTGCTGACCGTCTTCACGGTCACGCCCATGCGCCGCTCCACTCCACCCTGGGTACATTCTGCATCCAGCATGTCGATGATTTGCTGGCTGGAATCATCACAGAACAGCTGGCCCAGTTTTTTCTCGTGGTAAGCAATGCCGTGCTTTTCCACCAACGCCAGAAAATCACGCGGGCCGAACTGCGCCAATGCCGAGCGGCAAAAATGGGCATTTTCTGATAGATAACACTCGGGCCGGGCCGCATTATTGGTGAAGTTACAGCGACCGCCACCAGAGATGCGGATTTTCTCCGCCAGCTTTTCGGCATGATCCAGCAACAAAACCTGCCGTCCATTCTGGCCCGCGACAGCGGCACACATCATGCCGGCGGCTCCGGCACCCAGCACGATGACGTCAAATGACTTATTCATTTTCTTACTTTACTTATTTAGTCAACTATTGGCGATTAACAGGCGATTCCAGTACACTTGGGCATACCGCATCCCACTAGATTCGGCTTACGCAATTCTGCAAGCCCAATTCTCAACAAGGAGAGCATGATGGAACACAAACTGCCGGAACTGCCATACGCACTGGATGCGCTGGCCCCCCACATCTCCAAGGAAACCCTGGAATATCACTACGGCAAGCATCATCAGACCTACGTCACCAACCTGAACAACCTGATCAAGGGTAGCGAGTTCGAAAACGCTTCGCTGGAAGAAATCGTCAAGAAATCTTCCGGTGGCATTTTCAATAACGCCGCCCAGGTATGGAACCACAACTTCTACTGGTTCGGCCTGGCACCCAATGCCGGTGGCGAACCGACCGGCGCGCTGGCTGATGCCATCAACGCCAAATGGGGTTCCTTTGAAGAGTTCAAGAAGGCCTTTACCCAGACTGCCATTGGCACCTTCGGCTCCGGCTGGGCCTGGCTGGTCAAGAACAGCGACGGCTCGCTGGATCTGGTTTCCACCAGCAACGCCGCCACTCCGCTGACCACCGACAAGACCCCGCTGCTGACCTGTGATGTATGGGAGCACGCCTACTACATCGACTACCGCAACAGCCGTCCGAACTACCTGGACAGCTTCTGGAAGCTGGTGAACTGGGATTTTGCTGCCAAGAACTTCGCTGCCTAAGCAGACTTGAGTTCTGAACAAGGGCCTAACGGCCCTTTTTTATTGTCCGGCACCAGCGCGACAAACAAAAAAAGCCGACCATAAGGTCGGCTTTTTCGTAAGCCAATTACTGCTCGCTCTGATCATTCAGCTGTTGCTTACCCATCTTAATCGGATATTTCTGGCGCAAGGTCTCCAGATAGCTACCAAGCTGATTACGCGCCGACATTTGTTCCATCGCCGCGGCCAGCTGGGCTCGCTCCGCATCATTCACCGGGGCTCCAGCAGCAACGCTGGCAATCTGATAGATGGCATAGTCACCGTTGTCGTGCTTGCTACCCGCAAAGGCCGGCAGCGGGCTGGCCGCCACGGCGAATACTGCCCGCACATCAGCAGTCGGCAGCGCCCCCGGGTTACGACGCGAAACAGCCTGCAGCTCACCCCACTTGGGCGCATCCACCGCCTTGCCTGCCTTCAGCTGTGCCAGCAAGGCCTGACCTTGTTTCTCGGCCAGCTTGGCACCTTCGGTCGCAATCAGTTCAGCCTTGATCTGCTCACGAACTTCGGCCAATGTTTGCTGGCGTGCCGGCTGATGATCAGCCACGCGCACTACCAGCAGGTTGCCGCCACCGATATCCACCGGTTCGCTGTTGTGCTTCTTTTTCAGTACATCATCACTGAAAGCAGCATCCAGTACCTTGGCATTGGCCAGGGCCGGATCGGCAGGTTTCTTGTCACGGGACAACCAGTCGGAATGCTTGATCTCCAGCTTCAGCGCATCCTGCACACCCTTGAGCGAGTCAGCCTGCTGGTAAGCCACTTCGGCCAGCTTGTCCGACATGCTGCGCAATTGGCCTGCGGCCTTCTGCTGCTTGAGCTTGGCTTCAACCGCGCTTTTCACTGCAGCGAAATCGGGCTGTTTGATCTCGTCCAGCTTGATGATGTGATAGCCGAATTCGGTTTCCACCACCTCGCTGATCTTGCCCGGCTGCATGCGGAACACCACATCATCAAACGGCTTCACCATCACGCCATGCGCGAAAAAGCCCAGATCGCCACCATTGGCTGCCGAGCCAGGGTCCTGCGACTTGGCCTTGGCAATGTCAGCAAACTTGGACGGATCGGCACGCAATTGCTTGAGCAAGGCTTCTGCTTCTGCCTTGACCTTGGCCTTGTCAGCCGGCTTGGCATCCTTGGGAACAGTCAGCAGGATGTGCGAGGCGCGGCGTTCTTCTCCCGCCAGTTCGGCCTTGTGCTGTTCGTAATACTGCTTGACCTCGGCGTCGCTCACCGCCAGGCCAGCAGCCACCGCTTGCGGCGATAGCACGACGTAGTCGAGCTTGACCGCTTCCGCACTGCGGAAACGCTTGGCATTGGCATCGTAAAATGCCTGCAGCGCCTTGTCATCGGTCTTCACCTGGGCGGCAAAATCGGCGGGCTTGAGCAAGAGCAGGCGAACCTGGCGCTCTTCAGCCATCAGACTGCCCAGACGCTCCACCATGCTGCGCGAAACAAAGCCGGTACCGGCAAAATTGTTGATCTGGTTTTGCAACATGATGTCGCGGCTGATCTTGGCTTCAAAAGCCTCAGGCGACATATTGCGCGCGGCAAGGAATTCCTTGTAGCGCGCCGCACTGAACTGGCCGTTTTCCTGCAACTCCGTGATGCCGGCAATCACCTTGCGCAATTGCTCAGGCGTGACCACGGCTCCGCCATCGTGCGCGGCGGCCAGCAGCAGGTTCTGGCGGATCAGGTCGTCCATGGCTTGCTGGCGGGTTGCCGCATCGCTGGGCTGCCCTTCCAGAAGCCGGTCCAGATCACGCTTGTAGATCTTGGCCGAGCCAACCTTGGCCAGATAAGGATCTTCCACGGCTGAGGAGTAGCTACCCACACCAAAGCCGACAAAAGTCAGCGCTACCGCACCCAGAATGACTTGAATGGCAATTTTATTATTCTGAACAAAATCGAACATGGCGATATCGGCGCAAGCCACCCCATTGGTAAAAAAAAAGGTGAACGACTGAATACGTTCACCTTTTCTGTAGATTCTGGCGGAGTGGACGGGACTCGAACCCGCGACCCCCGGCGTGACAGGCCGGTATTCTAACCAACTGAACTACCACTCCAAACTGTGGTGGGCGTTGACGGAGTCGAACCGCCGACATTCTGCTTGTAAGGCAGACGCTCTACCAACTGAGCTAAACGCCCGCTATAAAACCTCGCCGTTATCGCTAACGACAAGGTTGCAAATTATAGCGCGTCTTTCAGTGCTTTGCCAGCACGGAACTTCGGAGAACGTGCAGCCGGGATCTTGATGGTTTCGCCAGTCTTCGGGTTGCGACCGCTGCGTTCAGCGCGCTCGCCAACATAGAATGTACCAAAACCTACCAAAGTCACGGTATCGCCCTTTTTCAGAGCATCGGTAACAGCGGCAACCATACCATCCAGTGCCTTGGCAGCTGCAGCTTTGGAAATATCGGCTTCAGCGGCGATTGCATCAATCAGTTCAGACTTGTTCACGTAAGTCCCCTTTCGTCGTTCTTCGGTCTACGTAATTCGGATAAAAACCGCTTGCTTTATAGCAAGGCTAAAATCCTTGTGTCAAGCGGCTTCCAGCGGAATATTGCCATTTCGCAAACCCTGCTGGAAAGCGCTAGCGGCCCGGTAAATTCACTACTGCTGCAACATACTGATTTTAATGCGTCATTACGGATACACCGGCCGCACCTTCCGGCGCAGGGTGCAACTCGTCCGGCTTGGCTTCTTCAGGCAAAGGCTCCGGCTGGCGTTCCAGCGCCAGAGCCAGCACCTCGTCGATCCACTTCACAGGATGAATTTCCAGCTTCTGCTTGATGTTGGCGGGAATGTCCACCAGATCCTTGGCATTGCCATGCGGGATAATCACATGCTTGATTCCGCCGCGATGCGCAGCAAGCAGTTTTTCCTTCAGGCCGCCAATCGGCAGAACCTCGCCGCGCAGGGTGATTTCACCCGTCATGGCAACGTCAGAGCGTACCGGAATTCCCGCCAGAACGGAAACTATCGCGGTCGTCATGGCGATCCCTGCACTCGGTCCATCCTTGGGTGTCGCACCCTCCGGCACATGTATGTGCATGTCATGTTTTTCATGGAAATCGGCTTTGATTCCCAAAGTGCGCGAACGACTGCGCACCACACTCATTGCCGCAGTAATCGACTCCTGCATCACCTCACCCAGCTGACCGGTGCGGATGATATTGCCCTTGCCCGGCAGCGACACGGCTTCGATGGTCAGCAATTCGCCACCCACCTCGGTCCACGCCAGCCCGGTCACCTGGCCGATACGGTTTTCCTGCTCGGCCACGCCGTAATCAAAACGGTGCACACCCAGGTACTTGTCCAGGTTCTTGGCAGTAACCGTGACCTTGGCCGCCTTGTTCTTGCCCAGCAAGGTAGAGGTCACCACTTTGCGGCAGATCTTAGCAATTTCGCGATCCAGGCTACGCACACCAGCTTCACGGGTGTAGTAACGCACGATGTCACGCAGCGCCGATTCCTGCAGCACCAGCTCACCCTCCTGCACGCCATTCGCCTTGATCTGCTTGGGCACCAGGTATTTCAGGGCAATATTGACCTTTTCGTCTTCGGTGTAACCGGCCAGACGAATGATTTCCATCCGGTCCAGCAAGGCATGCGGGATGTTCAGCGAATTGGCGGTAGCCACGAACATGACATCCGACAGGTCGTACTCTACCTCGGCATAGTGATCGACAAAGGAGTGATTCTGCTCCGGATCCAGCACTTCCAGCAAGGCGGATGACGGGTCGCCGCGGAAATCGGCCCCCATCTTGTCTACCTCATCCAACAGGAACAGCGGATTCTTCACACCGACCTTGCTCATGTTCTGCAAGACCTTGCCGGGCATGGAGCCGATATAGGTGCGACGATGACCGCGAATTTCCGATTCGTCACGCACGCCACCCAGTGCCATGCGCACGAACTTGCGGTTGGTGGCACGGGCGATGGACTGCCCCAGGGAGGTCTTACCCACCCCCGGCGGCCCGACCAGGCAGAGAATCGGCGCCTTGAGCTTGTCCACGCGCTGCTGCACCGCCAGATACTCGAGAATGCGTTCCTTGACCTTTTCCAGGCCAAAGTGATCCTCATCCAGCACTGCCTCGGCATTACCAACATCCTTGTTGATCTTGGTTTTCTTCTTCCAGGGCAGTTCGAGCAAGGTGTCGATGTAATTGCGCACCACAGTGGCTTCCGCCGACATCGGCGACATCATCTTGAGCTTTTTCAGCTCGGCACTGACCTTGTCCTTGGCTTCCTTGGGCATGCCGGCCAGGCGTATTTTCTTTTCCAGCTCGTCCAGGTCGCTGACTTCATCAATATCACCCAGCTCTTTCTGGATGGCCTTGACCTGTTCGTTCAGGTAGTACTCGCGCTGGCTCTTTTCCATCTGGCGCTTGACGCGGCCGCGGATGCGCTTTTCCACCTGCAGAATGTCGATCTCGCCCTCCAGCTGGGACAGCAGGTGTTCCAGACGCGCGCGCACGTCGAACATCTCCAGCACTTCCTGCTTTTGTTCCAGCTTGAGCGGCAGATGCGCCACGATGGTGTCGGCCATGCGGCCGGCACGCTCGATACCGGCCAGCGAGGTCATGACCTCGGGCGGGATCTTCTTGTTGAGTTTGACGTATTGTTCAAACTGCGCCAGCAGGGCACGACGCATGGCTTCGGACTCGGTGGAGTCTTCGCCATCCGCGGCCAGCGGCGTGATGGTGCCGACAAAGCAGCCACCATCTTCAGCCACCTGGCTGATCAGCGCTCGCTGGCGCCCTTCGACCAGGACCTTGACCGTGCCGTCAGGCAGCTTGAGCATTTGCAGGACAGAGGCAATGGTGCCGACGCCATACAGGTCGTCGGCCTCAGGTTCGTCCTTGGAAGCCGAGCGCTGGGCGACCAGCAGCACCTGCTTGCCTTCATCCATGGC
This sequence comes from Aquitalea magnusonii, assembly GCF_003202035.1. Classification (GTDB taxonomy): domain Bacteria; phylum Pseudomonadota; class Gammaproteobacteria; order Burkholderiales; family Chromobacteriaceae; genus Aquitalea; species Aquitalea magnusonii. The sequence continues at coordinate 207,702 of NZ_QJKC01000007.1, forward strand.
GCTTTCCAGCGCACGGATCGACTTGGCTCTTCCGACAAACAGCGGAATGACCATGTGGGGGAAAACAACCACATCCCGAAGCGGGAGCAAGGGCAATGTGGTTTCTTCGCGGAGTTCTGCGGGTTGGGGCATATCACCTAACCTTGCGTACGTGAAACAATGCATGAAAGATGGGGCATGCACGCTGAAAATCAACACCCCATACTAAATCAGTTTGGCGACAACACAAAAGAAAAACCGCCCATGACGGGCGGTTTTCCATCACAGCCGAAAAGCTCAGGCCGACTGAACTTCGTCGCCCTTGTCGCGATAGATGAACAAAGGCTTCTCACCTTTTTCGATAACCTTTTCATCTACCACTACTTTTTCAACATTTTCCATGGACGGCAGTTCGTACATGGTGTCGAGCAGCACACGTTCGAGAATCGAACGCAGACCCCGTGCACCGGTCTTGCGGATCAGTGCCTGCTTGGCGATGACACGCAAGGCTGACGGACGGACTTCCAGCTCCACCGACTCCATCTGGAACAGGCGCTGGTATTGCTTGATCAGCGCATTCTTCGGCTGGGTCAGAATGGTGACCATGGCCTCTTCGTCCAGCTCTTCCAGCGTAGCCACCACCGGCAGACGGCCGATCAGTTCCGGAATCAGGCCGAAGCGGATCAGATCCTCCGGCTCGGCTTCCTTGAACAGGGCCGAGGTCGACTTGCTGTCATCCCGCGAACTGACTTCCGCACCGAAACCAATACCGCCCTTTTCCGAGCGACGACGGATGATCTTTTCCAGACCATCAAATGCGCCACCGCAAATGAACAGGATATTGGTGGTGTCAACCTGGATGAATTCCTGGTTGGGGTGCTTGCGCCCACCTTGCGGCGGAATGGAAGCCACCGTACCTTCGATCAGCTTGAGCAGTGCCTGCTGCACGCCTTCGCCCGACACGTCACGCGTGATGGACGGATTCTCCGACTTGCGCGAAATCTTGTCGATTTCATCGATGTAGACAATGCCGCGCTGCGCCTTTTCCACATCGTAGTCACATTTCTGCAGCAGCTTCTGGATGATGTGCTCGACATCTTCCCCCACATAACCGGCTTCGGTCAGCGTGGTGGCATCGGCAATCACAAAAGGCACATCCAGCAGCCGTGCCAGCGACTGTGCCAACAGGGTCTTGCCGGAGCCGGTAGGCCCCACCAGCAGGATGTTGCTCTTGGCCAGCTCGACTTCATCCTTGTCGCCCGCCGGGGTGTACAGCCGCTTGTAGTGGTTGTACACGGCAACGGACAGCGTCTTCTTGGCAAAATCCTGACCGATGATGTACTGGTCCAGATCCGCGCGAATTTCCTGCGGAGTGGGCAGTGCGGTGGCAGTGCCCGTGGCATCGCCGATTTCGCCAACCACCTTTTCCAGTTCTTCGCGAATGATGTCATTGCACAGCTCGACACATTCATTGCAGATAAAGACCTGGGGACCGGCGATCAGACGCTGGACTTCATGCTGGCTCTTGCCGCAGAAAGAGCAATACAGAAGTTTTTCGTTGCTGTTTTTATCAGCCATTAGCTAGTTCCACTGCTTACGCCGTGACATCCTTGCGGGAGGTCAGCACTTTATCAATCAGACCGTACTCGCGGGCTTCTTCGGCGGACATGAAATTGTCGCGCTCGGTATCTGCCTGCAGACGTTCCATGGTCTGGCCGGAATGCTTGGCCAGCAGCTCGTTCATCTTGCCCTTTACCTTCACCAGCTCGCGGGCATGGATTTCGATATCGGTCACCTGGCCGCTCAGACCACCACCATACAGCAGGGGCTGGTGAATCATCACGCGGCTATTGGTCAGGGCAAAACGCTTGCCCGGAGTCCCTGCCGACAGCAGGAAGGCCCCCATGCTGGCTGCCTGACCGATACACAGCGTGGAGATGTCCGGCTTGATGAAGTTCATCGTGTCGTAAATGGACATGCCCGCCGTAATCGAGCCACCTGGCGAATTGATGTAGAAGTAGATGTCCTTGTCCGGATTTTCCGACTCGAGGAACAGCATCTGCGCCACAACCAGGTTGGCCGATTCGTCGGTGACGGGCCCTACCAGGAACACGATACGCTCCTTCAGCAGTCGCGAGTAGATGTCATAAGCACGTTCGCCACGACCACTCTGCTCCACTACCATGGGCACCAGGCCCAGCCCTTGCGGTTCAATCATCGATTTCATCGACCAACTCCGTTTGTGTCGTTATCAGGCGTTGCTACCCATCAGGGCATCAAAGGACAATTCTTCTACTTCAACCTTGGCCTTGGACAGAACGAATTCCACCACATTGTCTTCCAGCACCATGGAGGTCGGGCCTTCCAGACGGTCGGCGCTGGCGTAGTACCAGGTCAGCACTTCTTCCGGATGCTCATAGCTGTCGGCGAATTCTTCGATCATCGCCTTCACTTGTTCCGGCTTGGCTTCCAGCTTGTTGGCGTCAACCACTTCAGCCAGGATCAGGCCCAGGGCCACGCGGCGTTCTGCTTGCTGGGCAAACAGTTCCGGCGGGAAAGGCATGTCTTTGACATTCATGCCACGTTGCTGCATGTCACGCTGTGCCTGCTCGATCAGACGGCCGATTTCCAGCTGCACCAGTGCCTTGGGCAGGGTGATTTCGGTGGCATCCAGCAGGGTCTGCATTACGGCTTCCTTGGTGCGGGCCTGCAGACGGCGCTTCACTTCACGCTCGACGTTCTTGCGAATTTCGGCGCGCATTTTTTCCACGTCGCCATCGGCAATGCCCAGCTGCTTGGCGAACTCTTCGTTCACTTCCGGCAGGGTCGCTTCGGCAACATTCTTCACGGTGATTTCGAAGACGGCGGTTTTGCCGGCAACGTCCTTGCCATGGTAGTCAGCCGGGAAGGAGACTTCCACGTTCTTGACTTCGCCTTCCTTCATGCCGGTCACGCCGGTTTCGAAGTCGGCCAGCATCTGGCCCTGGCCCAATACAAAGGGGAAGTTCTCGGAGGAACCACCATCGAACAGCACGCCATCGATGCTGCCCTTGAAGTCGATGATCACACGGTCGCCTTCGGCGGCAGCGCGCTCAACACGGTTGTAACGGGTACGCTGCTTGCGCAGGATGTCGATGGTCTTGTCGATTTCGACATCGGTCACCGGGGTGGTCGGCTTTTTGACTTCCTTGTCGGCCAGCTCGCCAACCTTGACTTCCGGGTAAACCTCGAAGGTCGCGGCAAACTTGAAATTCTCGACATCGCCTTCGGCCGCTACCGGCTCGAAACGCGGATAGCCGGCAACACGCAGCTTCTGTTCGCTGACTGCACTGTAAAAACCTTGCTGAACCTGCTCACCCAGCACTTCTTCGCGTACCTGGGCACCGTAGTTTGCTTCAACGATTTTCAGCGGAGCCTTGCCCGGGCGGAAACCTTGAATCTTGGCAGTACGTGCCACGCGCTTCAGGCGCTCGGTGACTTGGGCATCAATGGCAGCCATCGGCAGAGCGATGTTCATGCGGCGCTCAAGATTGCTCAACGTTTCCAGTTGTACTTGCATGTTCAATCCTTAACTAGTCATCTGAATACGAGTTCGGCCTTTGCGCGAACATTTCGTATTTTGGAAAACAGGTGAAACCCTTGGGAGGCTTCGGCTCTATATGGGGCCACAAGCCCCGGCTACAAGTGCAAGCCCTGCTGTGCGCGCGCAGCAACGATCAGGCCCGCATCCCATTGCGAAAACGCGCAGTATAACATGCACCCTGTTTTTGTATGCAGGCGAATCGCGGCGCAAAGGCTTGCCCATGCAGGGTCATGTCAATGGCCGGTACCGCAGCAGGCGGACTCTTTTATACGGACCATGACAGGTCACCAAAGCAATCACAGTGATTTTCCGGTTTTTCGCTATGCTGAATAAAAAGACGATGAATAATCTGGATGAGCCGCCATGGGCCTACCCCATCAAACGACCACGCCCAAGCCACCCATTGCCCTCACCCTGGCGTGGCGCTGGATCACTGCGGGCGTGGATCCCGCACTGAACGGCACACTGCGGCGGCGGCAATACATTACCAATGCGGTTCCTGCGCTGGTGCTGTTGATGGTGCTGTTTTACTACCTGCTGTTTCTCGTGCTGGGCAATGGCGAGCTGGCCCGATCCTGCCTGCAAGACATGCCCATCCCCGCCGCCGGTGTGGCGTGGTTCCGCTGGCGCCAGGCTTGCGGCCAACCGCCTCATTATTGGAAAGCCTGCTTTATCTGCCAGACCACGGTGCTGGCGGGCATTCTTGGCGGACAGGGCACACTGTTCGGCTCGCACTTTTATTTCCTGCTGTTTTTCCTGACTGCGCCACTCATCGTCCCCATCAGCGATCGCCGCGGCATGACCATCGTCTGCGCAATCTGCCTGGGGTGGTTTTCCTTTTTCCAATTCATGCAGTGGCCCGCCACGCCAAGCGTGCAGACCCTCGGCCCCACGGTGATCAGCCTATTGAATCTGGGTGTGCTGCTGTCAGGCTCCATCATTCTGTTTGTCGCCCTGCTGGCTGGCGAACATTTTTCTGATGCGCTGGTCAACCGCATCCAGCTGATGGCCAGCACCGACATGCTGACCGGTCTGGCCAACAGGCGTGCCTTTTATTCCAGGCTGGCGCAATTGCAATTCCGCCACCAGCTGGACCAGCACCCGTTCTGCCTGGCCATGCTGGATATCGATTTTTTCAAACGCATCAATGACAACTACGGCCACGACACCGGCGACAAGGTGCTGTGCCACATTGCCAAACTGCTGCAACACCAGGTACGTGCACAAGACCTGGTATGCCGCATTGGCGGCGAGGAGTTTGCCATCCTGCTGCCCGACACCAGCATGGAGCAGGCTTTCATCATGTGCGAAGCGATCCGCAATACGATTGCCAGCTCGCCACTGGCCCATGGCGCCCGTGCGCTGCACGCCACCGTCAGCCTGGGGCTGGCCCAGTGGCAGAGCGGCGACAGCGAACAAGCATTTTTAGCCGCCACCGACAAAGCGCTTTATGCCGCCAAACATGCCGGGCGCAACGGGGTTCAGCAACGCCGTCAGACTGCGCCTGCAGTCTAGCCAGGGATGGCGGGGTGACTCTAGCGGCATTCAGCCTGCAATCCATGCGCGGTGGCTTTAGTGCGGATGATGCCCGGCAGGTGGTGCAGTGGGTGAATCCGCTGGGCGTGGATCTGATCGAGCTGTCCGGGGGTAGCGATGAAGCACCGGCCATGCACGGCCAGACGCGTGATGGCCGCACCCTGGCGGGGGAAGCGTACTTTCTGGAATTCGCCCGGGATATTGCAGGCGTTGCCAGCATGCCCATCATGGTCACCGGAGAGGTATCCGCCGCTATCCGGTAGTCGAACCGGTATTGCAAAGCAGCGAGTGCAGGGTTGCGGCCAGCAAGCGTAGCGGCGAAAGGTCGGCAGCTGACGCAGGGTGCACCAGATAATAGCCATACTCCCCGCTACACCACTGGGGAAATGGCATGACCAAGGCGCCCTGCCCCAGCTGATCCTGAAATAATCGCGGGTCAGCCAAGGCAATACCATAACCCTGTGCGGCGGCATTCACCGCAGCGTCCAGAGAGTCGAAATACAGCTGCTGCCCCGGCATGGGGCCTGTCGCATAGGCTTGCCACCAGGCTTGCCATTCTTGCTGGCTACCATTGGCGTGGATCAGCCGCTGCTGCGCCAGCTCAGCGGGCTGCGGCAGATCCATCGACAGCTCGGCACTGCACATCGGGGTGAGCTGCTCGGCAAACAGCAGCTCCGACCTCAAGCCTGGCCATTGCCCATGTCCCCGCACAATCATGGCATCAAAATCACCGGTGCCAAACTCTGGCTTATCGATCACCGTGGTGCTGATTTCCAGCTGGATAGCCGGCAGGCAGCGCTGGATGGCCGCAAGGCGGGGCAGGAACCAGCGCAAGGCAAAGGTGGAAGGCAAACGCAGCCGGAACCGGTCCGGCTGCTGCGGCGAATGGCAGGAGAAACCGCTCAAGCTCCCCAGTGCCTTGTTCGCCACCACATACAGGCGTTCGCCATACGGGGTCATGCTCATGCCACTGGGTGTGCGCTGGAATAGCGGCTGCTGATAAAACTGTTCCAGCTGTTGAATCTGTCGACTGACCGCCCCCTGGGTACGACACAGTTGCCGGGCGGCACGGGTGAGGCTGCCCAGCTTCGCCACCGCGACAAAGGCTTGCAATCCCATCATGGACGGCAAGGGCCGCGTCAAGGTGGCCAGGGGGTATGCATGCTCTGCATCCCCCTCTTCAGAATTAGTCGATATGCCGCTCACGATCATCCTTGCTAAGGTCTGGCTTCCAATGAGAAACAGGTGAAACCGATGTCTGACGCAGAAGCGAAGCAGTTTGCCGGCAAACTGCAAGAGTACTTGCAACAACTGGAAGAGGGCAATGTAGACGGTGTTGTCGCCTTGTTTGCCAGCGATGCCCGCATCTACTCGCCCTTGCTGGGCTGGGTCAGTCCAAGGCCGTTTTACGCGAAACTGGCCGACGCATCCGGCAACAGCCGCATTACCTTGCTGGATATTTTCCACAGCACGCAAGGCAAGCACTCCGCCAATGCCTACTTCCGCTACGACTGGGTATTGCGTGATGGCAGCAAGGTCTGTTTCGATTGCATCGATGTCTTTGACTTCAATGCGCAAGGCCTGATTGAAAAGCTGGTCATCATTTACGATACACATCAAATCCGTGCTGATTTGGGCGACCGGTTTGTTTAGCGCACATTGCAGACCCGCTTGCTTAATCTGGCCAGCCAGCCCATCCAGCCAATCAGGGGAGTCATTACAAAAAACCGGCTGCGTCATCCTCCGCAGCAGCCAATTCAGGCAGATGCGCTGATTGGCCCCCGCGGTCTGCGGCATTGGCAGCCATGGCGGGTCGGCTGCCTGCCAGCTTTAGTCGGCATATTGCCGGCGTACCAGCTCGCCCAGTCGTACCAGCCTGGCCTGCTGGGCCTCGGTCCAGGGCTCGGCACACGACAGCCGCAGACAGTGGCGGTAGTCGCCACGTGGCGAAAACAGCGGGCCGGGTGCCAGCCCTATGCCCTCCTGCCGCGCTTGCTGATGCAGGGCCAGGCTGTCGAAGCCCTGCGGGAACACCAGCCACAGGGCAAAACCACCCTGCGGCGGCGTGTATTGCACGTCTGCCGGAAAATGTTGCGCCAAGCCCTGCAACAAACCTTGCATCTGGCTGGCGATGGCACGGCGCAAGCGCCGCATGTGACGCGGATAGGCACCGCTTGCAAGAAAACGCGCCAGCACCGCCTGATTGAGGGTGGGCGTGGAATGGGTGCTCAGGTATTTCTGCACCTCCACCTGGCTGCGATAGCGACCAGGATCTATCCAGCCTATGCGCAGGCCGGGTGCCACATCCTTGGTGAGCGAGGCGCAGTACAGCACATTGCCGCTGCGATCGAAGGCCTTGATGGGGCGTGGCCGCTGCCGGCCATAGTAGAACTCGCCGTAGACATCATCCTCGATCAGCGGGATACCGCGCGCCGCCAGCATGTCGGCCACCTTTTCCTTGGCAGCGTCCGGCATCAGCGCGCCGAGTGGATTGGAAAAATTGGGAACCAGAATCACCGCCTTGATGGCAGCATCACGCGTGGCCAGCTCCAGTGCCTCCACCGAAATACCGCTGACCGGGTCGGTAGGAATTTCCACCACGCGCAGGCCCAGCGCCTTGAGCGTGTACAGCAGAGAAAAATAGGCCGGCGACTCCACCGCCACGACATCACCCGGCTGGGTCAGGGCACGCAGAGCCAGATTGAGCGCCTCGATGGTGCCCTGGGTCACAATCAGCTGCTCCGGGTGCAGCTGGCCACCCCACTCCATGGCCAGCCGGGCAATCTGGCGCTTGAAATCCAGATAGCCGCTGGGCCGGCCATAATCGGACAGCAAATCCGGGTGCCGGCGCATGCAATCCAGCGTGTAGCGCTGCAACTGGGCAACAGGCAACAGGGCATGCGGCGCAACGGCACTGCGAAAGCCCTGCATCCGCTCGGTGCGTTGCTCCGACTGGTCCTCCACATAGCTCCACAGCAGCGGATCGACCGCCACTTCGGTAGGGGCGGCCAGTCGCAGCGCATGTCCGGGCTCGCTGCGATAGCGGACAAAGTAGCCGGACTGCGGCCTGGCTTCCACCAGCCCCAGGTCCTCCAGCCGGCGGAAAGCCTGCTGCACCGTGCTCAGGCTGAGTCCGCGCCGCAGTTTCATCTCACGCAGGGAAGGCAGACGTTCGCCGGCACGCAGCACGCGGGCGCTGATTTGAGCGGCAATATCATCCGCCAGTTGCAGGTAGAGGGGCTGGGTATCCATGCAGCCATGATAAGGGATTGCCGGCAGCTCACCACGGACAGTTACGCACAAAAACAGGCAGTACAGTTGCCGCAAAACAGCAACTGTCATGGCGATATATCGGCAACTGTGTGGCTACCGGGGACCGTGCTTCACCCTCTAAGCTGTTGTTCATCAACAGCAAGGGAGCAGCAAGATGAGCACACTGATATTGCAGCGTGGCGAACTGATACGTCTGAGCGGTCAACTGCCGCAGTCCTTGCAGGTACAGCAGGGGCGCATCTGGATCAGCTACTGTGGCCAGGATGTTATTCTGGGGCGCGGTACCAGCTGGCAGCCGGGCAAGGCCCGTGGTGAAATCCTGCTACTGGAGGCGGTGGGTGGACCGGTTACATTGACTCTGCAACTAACCGGGCAGCACAGCCCGCTGCGCTTGGCCAGTTGCAACTAGCCAGACTGGCGGCCAGCCAGGGGGGCTTAGCGGAAATCCAGCCTGGCCTGGCACTGGCAACTGGATCGTCCCGGCATTGGTCGCCATCAGCGGGTGACGGCTGGACAGGAGGAACCAGTCCATCAATCCGTCCTGCGCCAATGGTGGTTTTGGCCAAAGCCTGCCGTCACCGCACCCTGCCATCAAGCAGGGGGTTTTTATTTTCAGATCGCAGCAAGGCAACCTGAAACTGGATGGAAACACCCTCCTCCATCACTGGGAAAGGTGGCGGCAAGGACGCGTCAGATCGCTGTGAGTTAAGCAGCCCGTGGCAATCAAAGCGCACACAGTGCCAAAAATCCTGCAAATCAGCGATGACAATAAAAGTGAAGATCAGTACCAAAACGGCCGCGAAGTGACATAGTCGGGCATCCCCGGTTCAGAGTGCAGCAATTCAGCCAGCCTTCTGGCCTTCCCTATTCAAGAAACACTGGAGTACTACGAATGTCCCAGCACCCCAATGCCAGCTTTCACTTTGGCATTCAGGTGGAAACCGCCCGACTGGTGGATGACAAGGTGGTGCTCAGTAGCAATCTGGGCGAAGTGAATACCAACTTCGTCATCTTCTGCACCGGCTTTTGCACCGACTGGGCACAGCGGCCGGAATATGCCCGCGTCGCCGGCCATGTGCGGCTGTGGCAGGACCACTACCCCAGCCTGCCCGGCGCGCCCGATCGTGAGCTGGCAGGCTCGCCTTATCTTGGCTCGCCATACCAGTTTCTGGAAAAACAGCCCGGCAGCCTGCCGGGACTGGAGCGGATTCATTGCTTCAACTACACGGCAGCCCTGTCGCAAGGGGCTAGCGCCGGTGATATCACGCAAGTCAGCGACGGCGCACAGCGCCTGGCTTCCGGCCTGATTGCCAGCTTGCTGGAAGAAGACATCGATCAGCACTATGCCCGACTGCAGCAATATGCCGAACCGGAGCTGTATGGCAATGAATGGCAAGCGGCCACCACACTGCCGCAGTCCTGAGCAAGCACCAGCGGCTGGCTGAGCACGGCAGCCATGGGTACGGGCAGATTCCTCAAGGATCTGCCTGTACTCCCCGCTCCTGCTGCGACAGCGGCCGGATTCCGATGTCGCCCAGATACTTGCTCAAGGCCGCGCGCCATAGCTGTGGCTGGTGAAAGACAAAGTGCCCGTCGCCGGCAATGGGCGGCAACAGCAGCAACGTGGATTTGCCCCCCGCACTGACAAAAGCATCCTGTGAGGATTGGATGGTATTGGCGGAATAGCGGCTATCGTTTTCAGTAAAAACCAGCAAGGCCGGCACTTGTGCTGTTTTTCCCACCTCGGCAAAGCCATCAATCATCATCTGGTTGCGATATTCCGGCCCGCCGCTGGCTGTCTTGTTCGTGGTACGCCCACCAGAAAAATTGACCACGCCAATCACCCCCGGCAGATTGATGCCAGCCAGATACATCGCACAATACCCACCGGCAGACTGCCCGGACAGGATGATCCGCCCCGGGTCGATTTCTTTTCTTGTTTTCAGATAATCGATGGCCGGGACGATATCTGCCGACTGGGCCTTGGCCTTGTAAAGTGGCGCGGCATCGTTGATGGAGAAATGATTCTGCAATCCCCCTTCGGAAAGCCCCACGCCCTGGCGTGAGGGAAAGGCCACGGCAATGCCGTGATAGAGAAACTCGCGCGCCACGATCATGTCGCGAAAGCGCTGCTTGTCCCGTACATGCGGGCTATCCAGTTCCATGTCGCCATGGTTGAACACCAGCAACGGAAACGGCCCCGTCCCATCCGGAAACAACAGCGTCATTTCCAGCTCGACATGTCCCAGTACTGCGGGGACGGCATAGTGGACAATTTCCTCGTGCCAGGCTGGCAGCATGTCGCCATGGCCTATGAACGCAGCCACCGCCGCGCCATCCAGCCAGCGGGCCACCAGGGCGGCAAATTCTTCATCCAGTGCAGCAAGCACATGCTGGCTGTCTTTGCCGCAGCCCGGCTTCCATTCGCGGTGCGGATAGCGCGCCTGTACCAGTGCAAAGCCATTGAGACGTGCCAGATATTCGGCCTCCGGATATGGGGCGGCATCGCACTGCGCGCCAGGTGCATGAATCAGCAAGACCGGGGTTTTTATGCCATGCCAGTCTTTGGTTCTGGCCTTGAGAAAACCGCCACTGGCCACGATGACGCCATGCACACCTTCAAGGCGGGATACCACATCCAGCACCGGCACGGCTTCGCCGGCAAACAAGCCAAGGCTGACCGGGACGCCCGGATATCTGGTCGTCAGATAATCCAGCACGGCCTGCAAATCGCGACGCAGTGACAAGGGTGGACGGTTCTCAGGCATATGGCCTGCAGCGTCGTCCGGCGGGTCGGCAAAGGCCACGGCAATGCCTTTTTGCTCAAGAACTGCGCTGGTCCGTATCCATGGCCCGTTCAGGTCTATGTGCGGCCCGCCTGCCGTACTTTTTATCGCAGGCTGACCATTGGGCGAAGGGTAAAGCACGATATGCCTGATTTTCCCGTCGGCTGGCAGGTGAATGGCCAGGTTCAGTTTTACCTCGCCAGCCTCGCTCTGGCGGCCAGTACTGACCGGGTCAATCTGCCACGCCAGCGGCCGGGCATTACCGGGCTGGGTTTCCGCGAGGGTTTCCGCCTGTACCGTCATCGCGGCGACAATCAGCAACAGCGCCAGGAAAACCCTGTGCCAGGCCCGCTGCAACTTCTTGTTGAATACTCCCCTATTACTAACTGGGCCATCCTGCCAAGCCGACCACACCATGCCCATACCTTATGCACTCAATATGAAAAAGTGAAAAATGTTTTCCGGCGCGCCAATTTCCTGCAGCCCGCCATTTCAGTCATATGGCATAGCATACCCTGACTTGCAGGCTGGGCCGAGTTCATCACCAGAAAGACGATGCGGAGAGGTTAGGAATGGCGTAAATCATTATTCAATTTTCTGATAATGAATGAGTAAATTCTTGTTTATTGGAAATAAGCCTGGCTTGTTATAGTCCTTCCAGACCGCCGGATGGCGGGATGACAAACAAAACAACAGCCAGGAGTACATTGTGAAACGATTTGCCATTGCCGCCCTGCTCGCCACCGTTCTGCCGGGCCTCGCCGCCGCCGAAGACCTGGCCAAAATCAAATCCGCCGGTGTCATCCGCGTGGGCACCGAAGGCACTTACGCCCCGTTTACCTATCACGATGCCAGCGGCAAGCTGGTGGGTTTTGATGTGGAAATTGCCCAGGCCGTGGCCGCCAAGCTGGGCGTGAAAGCCGAATTCATCGAAGGCAAATGGGACGGCCTGATTGCCGGCCTGGATGCCAACCGTTACGACGCCGTGGCCAACGAAGTGTCGATTACCGAAGCGCGCAAGGCCAAGTACGACTTCTCCAACGCCTACATCGCCTCAAAGGCCGCGTTGATCGTGAATGGCAACAGCCCCATCAAGAGCTTTGCCGACCTCAAGGGCAAGAAGTCCGCCAATACCCTGACCAGCAACTTCGGCAAGCTGGCGCAATCCTTCGGTGCAGAAGTCGTCCCGGTACAAGGCTTTAACGATTCGCTGGAGCTGCTGGCTTCCGGCCGCGTGGATGCCACCATCAACGACAGCCTGTCCTTCCTGGATTACAAGAAGCACCAGCCCAATTCCAAACTGCGCATTGCCGCCACCGAAAAGGACGCCGACTTCTCCGGCATCATTTTCCGCAAGGGCAACCCGCAGCTGCAGGCCGCCATCAACAAGGCCTTGGCTGACATCAAGGCTGACGGCAGCTATCAGAAGATTTCCTTCAAGTATTTTGGCGAAGACGTGTCGCACTAAGCGCATTCCGCCCCGGACTTGCCAGCTTGCCCCGTCCTGCGGGGCAAGTTTTTTTGCACAACACGATAACAATAATGGAGTCAGCACATGCCTGAATGGTTGAAACTGATGGTGGAATCGCTGCCGCCGCTGCTGTATGCAGGGCTGGTGTTCACCGTACCGCTTACCCTGCTGTCTTTTGCCTGTGGCCTGTCGCTGGGCTTTGTCACCGCGCTGGTGCGGCTGTATGGCCCCAGGCCACTGGCGGACGGCTTCCGCTTTTATGTGTGGCTGATCCGCGGCACGCCCTTGCTGGTGCAGCTGTTCCTGATTTTTTACGGCCTGCCCAAGGCCGGCATCGTGTTCGACCCCTTGCCCGCCGCCGTCATCGGCTTTTCGCTGAATGTGGGTGCCTACACCTCGGAAGTCATCCGCGCCGCACTGCTGGCGGTACCGCGCGGCCAGTGGGAAGCCGCCTATTCCATCGGCCTGACCTGGGCCCAGGCCATGCGCCGCACCATCCTGCCGCAGGCCAGCCGCGTGGCCGTGCCGCCCCTGGCCAATACCTTTATCTCGCTGATCAAGGACACCTCGCTGGCAGCAGTGCTGACCGTGCCGGAAATTTTCCAGGCCGCACAGCGCATTGCCTCGGTCACCTATGAACCGCTGATCCTGTATACCGAAACCGCGCTGATCTACCTTGCGTTCAGCTCCGTGCTGTCCGCCGGCCAGCAAAAGCTGGAAGCCCGCTTTGGCCAGCACCTGCACCAGGCCCAGGAGACGAAATGATTCAACTGCACAATATCGACAAGCATTTTGGCAGCCAGCACGTGCTGAAGGACGTGTCGCTGCAAGTGGCACCTGGCCAGGTGACGGCACTGATCGGCCCGTCCGGCAGCGGCAAGAGCACCCTGCTGCGCTGCATCAACCTGCTGGAGACCCCCAGCGCCGGGCAGATTACCCTGGGCGATGCCAGCCTGCAGTTTGGCCATGGCCATGCCCAGCCGGGCCGTCAGGACATTCATCGCCTGCGCCTGCAAACCGGCATGGTGTTCCAGAACTTCCAGCTGTTTCCGCACCGCACCGCGCTGGAAAACGTGATGGAAGGCCTGCTGGTGGTAAAGAAATGGCCGCGCGCCCAGGCCGAAGCCCGCGCCCGCGAGCTGCTGCAACAAGTAGGCATGGCGCACAAGGCCGATGCCTGGCCCGGCACCCTGTCCGGCGGCCAGCAGCAACGGGTGGCCATCGCCCGCGCACTGGCCCAGTCCCCCGGCCTGCTGCTGTGTGACGAACCCACCTCGGCACTGGACCCGGAGCTGGCCAGCGAAGTGGTGGCTGTGCTGCGCCAACTGGCCGCCAACAAGATGACCATGCTGATTGCCACCCACGACCTGCGACTGGCAGCCACGCTGGCCGACACCGTGGTGTTTCTGGAAGATGGCCGCATCGTGGATCAAGGCAGCAGCCGCCAGTTGTTTTTGCAGCCGCAAAACCCGCGTACCGCCAGCTATGTATCCACGCTGAAGGAAGGCCTGCCGGAAGACTGGGCGGTTTCAAGAGCTAAGTGCAACACCAACCAATTAAAGGTTAAGTTGTTGCATGCAAAGAACTTATGAGCACCTCGGTGCCGAAGAACGCGGGTTCATCATGGCAATGAAACAGCAGGGAGAGAGTGCCAGGGCCATTGCAAAGGCATTGCACCGGGCTCCCAGCACGATT
>NZ_QJKC01000008.1 GCF_003202035.1 Aquitalea magnusonii
CCGGTCAGGGTGACCGCCAACGGGTTGACCGTCATGCTGCCAGTCGCGCCAGTCAGGGTGTAGTCGCTGTCGCTCAGCGTCAGGCTGTTGAAGCCTGACAGGGCGCGGTTGCCGGCGTGGGCGCTGGCCAGGGTGGCGCTGCCACCAACGGTGACGGTATCGCCAACGATCTGGTTGCTGACCGTCAGGTTGCTGCCCTGGGCGACGTTCGTGCCGTTATAGGTCTGGCTACCGGTCAGGGTGACCGCCAACGGGTTGACCGTCATGCTGCCAGTCGCGCCAGTCAGGGTGTAGTCGCTGTCGCTCAGCGTCAGGCTGTTGAAGCCCGACAGGGCGCGGTTGCCGGCGTGGGCGCTGGCCAGGGTGGCGCTGCCGCCAACGGTGACGGTATCGCCAACGATCTGGTTGCTGACCGTCAGGTTGCTGCCCTGGGCGACGTTCGTGCCGTTATAGGTCTGGCTACCGGTCAGGGTGACGGCCAACGGGTTGACCGTCATGCTGCCGGTCGCGCCAGTCAGGGTGTAGTCGCTGTCGCTCAGCGTCAGGCTGTTGAAGCCTGACAGGGCGCGGTTGCCAGCGTGGGCGCTGGCCAGGGTGGCGCTGCCGCCAACGGTGACGGTATCGCCGACGATCTGGTTGCTGACCGTCAGGTTGCTGCCCTGGGCGACGTTCGTGCCGTTATAGGTCTGGCTACCCGTGAGCGTCACCGCCAACGGGTTGACCGTCATGCTGCCGGTCGCGCCAGTCAGGGTGTAGTCGCTGTCGCTCAGCGTCAGGCTGTTGAAGCCTGACAGGGCGCGGCTGCCCACATGGGCGCTGGCCAGGGTGGCGCTGCCACCAACGGTGACGGTATCGCCGACGATCTGGTTGCTGACCGTCAGGTTGCTGCCCTGGGCGGTAGTCGTGCCGTTATAGGTCTGGCTACCGGTCAGGGTGACCGCCAGCGGGTTGACCGTCATGCTGCCGGTCGCCCCAGTCAGGGTGTAGTCGCTGTCGCTCAGCGTCAGGCTGTTGAAGCCTGACAGGGCGCGGCTGCCAACGTGGGCGCTGGCCAGGGTGGCGCTGCCACCAACGGTGACGGTATCGCCGACGATCTGGTTGCTGACCGTCAGGTTGCTGCCCTGGGCGGTAGTCGTGCCGTTATAGGTCTGGCTACCGGTCAGGGTGACCGCCAGCGGGTTGACCGTCATGCTGCCGGTCGCCCCAGTCAGGGTGTAGTCGCTGTCGCTCAGCGTCAGGCTGTTGAAGCCTGACAGGGTGCGGCTGCCGACGTGGGCGCTGGCCAGGGTGGCGCTGCCACCAACGGTGACGGTATCGCCGACGATCTGGTTGCTGACCGTCAGGTTGCTGCCCTGGGCGACGTTCGTGCCGTTATAGGTCTGGCTACCGGTCAGGGTGACGGCCAACGGGTTGACCGTCATGCTGCCGCTGGCTCCGGTCAGGGTGTAGTTGGAGTTATCCAGGGTCAAGCCTGAGAAGCCCGACAACGCTTGATTGCCGGCGTGAGCACTGGCCAGGGTGGCGCTGCCACCGACCGTAATGCTGTCGCTGCCAACACGGTTGCCGACCGACAGGTTGCTGCCCTGGGCGATGTTCGTGCCGTTATAGGTCTGGCTACCGGACAAGGTGACGGCCAGCGGCTGAATGGTCAGCGTACCGTTGGTATTGCCGCTGCTTGCCAGCACATAGTTGGATGCCGCGGAACCGGTCAGGCCGGTGACTTTTTCTACGTAGTTACCCACAGGGGTGTTGGCCGCCAGCGTCACGCTCGAGCCACCCTGGGTAAAGGCACCCACAGTACCGAACACCTGATCGTTGTTGAGGATGCCACTCAGGGTGGCGCCACCCAGCGTCGCCAGCGTGCCATAGGTAGAGAAGGCATTGGCAACCGAGTAGTTCAGCGTGGTGTAGAGTACCGCAGGCTGCAGTGTCAGGGTGCCAGTGTGATACTGGATGGTGTAATTACCCAGACCGGTCCCTGTTGCTGCCGACGGGGTGATCGTGTAACTGCCTACCGCAGTCGACGCCGTGGTCGCCGTCAAATTGCCCGGTATCTTTTCAGTCAAACCGCTAATGGTGTCATTGTTGACAAGACCGGTTTGCGTGTAGCCGGTGTTCAGGGCGGTCGACAGCGTGTAGGGCGTCCCGTAGGTAGCGGTCTGGTCGGCGGCGGTGATGACCAACGTCGCCGGATTCACCGTCAATTGGCCACTATTGGTGAACGTGGTGGCGCCATAACCGTTGCCGACGCTTAGCGTTCCGGTGGCACCACTGATGGTGTAGGGACCACCGGCCACGGTAGCAGCAACAGCCGCACCAGCAGACGACATGCTCGGTGCACCGCTATACACCATGGCCGCGGTATCGGCCAGATAAGCACCACTGACTGCCGGCTGCAAGCCGCTGATGGTGTAGTCGGACTGGATGGCAGAAGAGGCATCGACGCCGTATGTCTTGCTGTCGTTATGGCTGGTGACGGTCAGGTGCGGCTGATAGGCAAAGACGTAGCGGTTGCCGCTGGCGCTGACCGTAGCCCCAGCCGCGGTATCCCACACCGCCGTGTTATTACTGTTCAGGTTGCCGAAGGTATCCCCACTCGGGCCAGCCGAGTACACCAGCCACTTACCGTTGGGAACGGATAGCGCACCCGAACCCGCATTGTTGATGAAGTTGCCGCCTGTCTGCAGCGTGATCGTGCCATTACTGCCGCTAGCCGTCAGTGCAGCCCCGCTCGACAAGGTAATTGAACCGTTTTGGGTTCCGAGGTTTTTCACCGAGATGTCGGCACCATCAATGCTGCTGGCCAGAGTGATATTGCCGGCGGTGCTGTTGGTGTTGCCGGCGCCATTGCCAAGCGTAATGTTCACCGTACCGCTACCCGCCGACAGGTTGGCACCGGAGGCCACCGAGATCGCTGCCGTGCCGCTGTCGCGTTCTACATTGACCACGTTATTGGCCGCGGTATCGTTGGCGGTCAGCGTCAGATTGCCGTTGCCCGTATTAATGGCTGCATTGACCAGGATACTGCGGCCGGCATCCAGGGTCAGACCAGCCGTCGAGCCGGAGTTGGCAGAAAGCGCGCTGTTGACGGTGATGTCGTTATTGGCCTGCAGCGTGACAGAAGTGCCGCTGTTGAGGGTTTGCAGGATCAGGCTGGGCGCGATGGTGACATCGAGTCCAGACATATAGCCATACGTGAACAGGGTTGGATCAGTAAACGCCAGTGTAACGGTCCCGCTGCCATCGCCGGAGCGCGCTACCAGGAATTGCTTGCCGCTGTTGAGCGCCGACACGGTCTGGCTGCTGTTGGAGGCCACGCCGGACAGGCTGTTGTCCGTACTGACGGTTCCGGTGATGCCACCGGTGGAATTGCTCCAGGTTGCCGCACCAAGGCCACCGTTCCAGCTCGGGCTGGAAATGACATAATCGCCGCCAGACAGCAGCGTAACGCCACCACTGCCAACCTGATCACCACTGTTTCCACCTACCAGGCTGTTACTCGACGATATGGTTCCCGTCACCGAGCCACCTTGGCTGACATAGGTCACCGCACCGGCCTGGCTATTCCATTGGGAGCTGAAAATCAGGTAATTGTTACCGCTGACATACTGCATGCCACCATAACCGACCTGGTCGCCGCCCGTCGTCGAGATGGCATTGGTGCCATTGTCTTCCGCGTAACGGGACAAAGTACCTGCCGTTGAACCAACCAGGCTGTTGGCGGAACCGACCACACCGGTAGTACCACTGCTACCGTTGCCGAAGGAGACGGCACCACGATTGTTGTTCCACAAAGGACTGAACACGACATAGTCGTTATTGGCCTGTACGACGACATTGGTCATCCACAGATTCTGGTCGCTCTTGTAGAAATAATTGGCGGAACCACCGGTGCCGATCGCGTCGCCGTTCTCGTACTGTTTGTAAACAAAGCCGCCGTAATTGTAGGTATTGATGGTGCCTGAATATTGGCCGACCAGACTATTGGTCGAGGACACAGCCCCCACCGTC
Organism: Aquitalea magnusonii; assembly: GCF_003202035.1. GTDB lineage: Bacteria > Pseudomonadota > Gammaproteobacteria > Burkholderiales > Chromobacteriaceae > Aquitalea > Aquitalea magnusonii. Next base: position 4,012 of record NZ_QJKC01000008.1, read on the forward strand.
GCCGAGGACGGATTGATAAAGCTGATCGCGCCCTTGTTGCCACCCCACAACGGACTCAATACCAGGTAATTGCTGCCGCCATTATTGGACAGGGTCAGGATGCCGCCGGAACCGACCTGATCGCCGCCGAAGAGATTGACCATACTGCCACTCAGCACACCGTTGAACTGAGTAGAGGCCGTGGTGCCAACCAGGCTATTGCTGGCACTCACATTGCCGGATGTGGCCTGTGATGCCGTCATCAGCGTGACGGCACCTTTCTGCTGCGCCCAGTTGGGGCTGAGCACCACCCAATCACCATTGTTCAGATTGACGATGCCACCGCTGCCAATTTGATCGCCGCCAAGATTGTATGGATTGTTGCCACCCAGCACGGCCGTGGTGCCAACGATACTGTTGCTTGAACTGATGCTCCCAGTCACACCCGTGCTGCCACTGCCACGGGTTACTGCACCGCGATAACTGCTCCAGACCGGGCTGAGCACGACATAGTCGTTGTCGCTCAGGCTGACCACGCCGCCAGAGCCCACATTGTCACCACTGCTGCTGCCTACCAGGCTATTGGATGACGATACCGCACCGCTTATGCCGGTCGTACCGGAGGCGAAGGTGACTGCACCTTCATGGCCATTCCAGGCAGTCGTCGTCACCACATAATTATTATTACCGAGCTTGGTGACCGTACCGACCTGGTCACCATTGCTGATGTAATTCTGGTGATAGGTAGAGTCGTAACCAACAGCCGTGCCTGCAGTGCTACCCACCAGCGAATTACTGGACGACACGGCGCCAGTCAAGGGCGATGCCAGCGACATGAATGTCGTCGCGCCCCTGTTGCTGCTCCAATTGGTACTGGACACCACGGCATTGCCGTTGCCCAGATCAGTCACCCCGCCGGAGCCTACTGCATCCCCACCATAATAATTGCGGTAGCCCGTGGTGGTGGTGTAATAGGTATTGCCACCACTGTCACCGATGCCCTGGGTGGTCCCCACCAGGCTGTTGGCGGCACTGACGGTCCCGGTCACACCGCTGCTACCGTTAGCAATGGTCACCGCACCGCGCCCATGGCCCCAGTTTGAAGAAATAACGGCGTAGTAGCCGTTGGACAGCGCCTGCACGCTGCTGCCTACACCGTCACCGTTGTAGTAACCATAGCTGGTACCACTATTGGTACCGTTAAAGCAGTAGAGGGTACAGGTGGCGGAATACAAGCTGCCCGCATTACCAACCAGGCTGTTGGCAGCGCTGACTGTCCCCGTCAGTCCGGAATTCTGATCAACCAGCGTCACGGCACCCGCGTTCTTGTTCCAGTACGGGCTATCCACCACAAAATTGCCATTGCTCAGAATGGTGATGCCACTGGAGCCAACCTGATCGCCACCCAGGTTGTTATCTGCGGCAATGGTGCCATTGGAGCCAACCAGACTATTGGCAGACGAAACGACGCCCGTAATACCGCTGGCGGCACTCCCCAGGGTGACCGCCCCCTTGCCGGTATTCCACTGCGGCGCGATGGACACGTAATTGTTGTTGGGCAGCAAGCTTACGGAGCCACCGATCGCATCGGTCGATGTGCTACCCACCAGGCTGTTGCTGGACGACAGCGTGCCGGACAGACTGCCGTTGGCGCCCACCCAGGAGATGGCACCCGCGCCACCATTCCAGCTCGGACTCAGGATCAAGAATGGCTTGGTGGTATCGTTGACCAGCGCGCTACCAATGTAATAGCTGTTGTACCAATTCTGATAATTGAGGAACAACAAACCGCCGCTACCGACCTGGTCATTGGCATGCGAGCCCTGAAAGGCGGACATCAGCGCACCGGTAGTGCCGTTATAAAAAAACACCGAACCGGCAGCGCTATTGTTTGCTACCGTATCATTCGGTTTGGTAACCACATAGCTGCCACCGCTCAATTGCACCGCCATCGTCCCGAAGCCGGAGCCAGAACCGGCATCCGGGTCGATCAGATTGGCACTGGCGACATCGCCGGCGCTGGCGCTGATGGTGATGTTCTTCGGATCCAGCAGCAGCTTGCCGGCGGCTCCGGCACTGGCGCTGGCGTTGGCCACACCGCCATAGATGAGTCGATCGCCACTCGACACTTCAATCAGGCCACCATTGCCACCATGCTGGCCACCCTGTGCGGTGACGCTACCCAGGAAGGTGGTTTTAGTATCCGACCAGACCGCAACCTGGCCACCATCGCCAGCACCAGTGGCATTGGCGGCAAGCTTGGTCGAGGCATTGACCACTGTGGTATCGGCCGTTTGCGGGCCACTGCCATGCAGCCCACCACCAATATTGATATGCCCCCCGCCCTGCACACCATTGGCTTCAAAATCGGCAGCGGCAAGTGCCACCCGCTTGCCCAGAGCAGAAATCGTACCGCCGTGCTGCCCGCTGGCAGTCACTTGGCCGGAGCTGAACACCGAGCCTGCGCTTGTCAGCTGTACCGTACCCGCCGCGCCGTCAGCGCTATTGGCCGAGGTTTTTGCCGATGCCGTCTGGATCAGATTATCCTGGGTGGACAAGGCCACGGCCCCGCCCTGCCCTGCACCACCGTCCGCACTGATCGTACCGGACTGTAACAGGCCAGCCCCCTGCACCGTGACATTGCCGCCGCGGGTACCGTCCGCATGAATGGCGCCGGATTCAATGATCTGTCGACCGGAGACCGTGATACTACCGGCCGCGCCGCCGCTCGCCGACGCGGTCATCGTGCCGTCCAGCGTGATCACGCCGTTGCCGCCCTTGCTATCCGCCGCCGCCTGAATGCTGATCGAGCCGCCGCTACTGCCTGCGGTAGCTGCCGAGGCGTCCAGACTTGCACCACTGGCCAGCTGTACCGAGCCACCGGGGGCGGATAACCAGATCTGGCCACCCTGGCCACTGACTTCGGTGGCACGAATCAAGCCCTGGGTGTTCCCCGCCAGGGCATACACATTGCCATTCTCGGTACGAAGTTCCGCCGCGGTCGCCTGGAGCAAGCCCGCATTGCTGACCGAGGTGGCAGCGCCACCCAGGCCAATGACAAAGCGCCCATCCTGATCGGCCTGGTCCTTCACCAGCACCTGGTAGCCGCCCAGCAGCCCCACCCGGCCGTTATCGGCCTGAATGCTGCCCTGATTGGCAACCTGGGCCGCAATCAGCACCACATCGCCACCAGAGGCACCGATCTTGCCGAGATTGGTCACCGCGGCATTGGAATTGCCACTGAAATTCAGCGAACCGCCGGCCATGAAGTTGTTGTTGGACAGATCCTGGGTCGAAGCAACAAAACTGCCGCCCACCCGGACTTCGCCATTGCGGCCAATAATGACCCCGGACGAGTTGATCAGATACACACTGCCAGAGCTGCTCAGCAGACCATCGACAATCGAAGCCGGCGCGCCAGCCGCCACACGGTTAAGGGTTGCACCCGCGCCGTTGTTGAAGCGGACGGTTTCATTGCCCGCAATCGAAAACGACGACCAGTCGATGATTGCACGGGCAGTATTCTGGTTGATCGTGGTGGTGGTGCCGGTTGCGGCTATCGACGCACTACCGGCCGTCACATGGCCCCCGACAGGAGCCGCCTCGGACAGTGCAGAAGCCAGGACCAGGGAGAGCGTGACCAGACTGCGGCAGGATGAACCGCCTTTGCGCCGGCTACGCGCGGTTTCTGCCACTACGACGTAACAACCGCGACTGTCACTCCATACCGTACGATAGGCGCTGTTCACCCCGGGACTCCTTTATAGATTTGATAAACGGACATACTTCATGCAAGGGAACGACTGCGGCTATCGATAGCTTTTGTCATAAAATCAAGACATGGAAGCAAAAACCGGCATTCTGGCAGCCATGTATTGCTTTTGCGTGTATGACCCAATGCACTGCGCTACTGACCTGACAAGAAACAGCAGCGCATCGGGGTTCGCTGACGAGGCGATGCGCTGAACGGATCAGGGTTTGTTTTTTTCTGCTGAATTCAGATACACGCAGCGTCATCTTATAATGACAATGTATTTTGCACCTGTACGATAGGCCGGTCAAGAAAACTTACTGAGGCTCCCAGGCTGTTCCTTACACGCCTTTCGAACAGGTGATCCCGCTGTCTACCCATTCTGTATAGCCTGAATCGGCGCCTGCTGAAGCAACAATTGCAGCAAATGTCGCCCCAGCAAAACAGGTCGGCCAGCTCAGCATCGGCACAAACATCCGGTGCAGGGCTCGCCGCTGCGGCGGCCAGTCATCAAGGTCGGAGTGAACATTGCCTGGCTTGCAGGCGGGGAATGACATGCGGGTGTTTTTGAACAGCATCACGGCTATTGCATTTCATGCCGCCTGATGACGTCCAACTGGCGGAGAAGCTCACCATGGGAGAGCAGACGACTAGCCGCTCGACCATCAGGGGATCAGTGCTGCGATGTAATGGGGGATGTGCCTCTACAGTGGCAAGATTTTGCAGGCAAAGCATATTGCGTCATCAATACCAGCCGGCCAAGAGGCAAATTACCAATCTGCCGGTCAGGCCGAGCACGCGCACCTGGCGCACTCAGCCCTGGCAAATGCAGTTGCGCCCCTGCAGCTTGGCACGGTACATGGCGACATCCACGGCATGCAGTATGCCCTCCAGCTCGCCATGGTCAGTGGCGCAGGTATAGCCGATGCTGACCGTCAGGCCCAGGCGTTGCTGCTGCCATACCGGCTGGCTGTCAGCGATCTGCCGGCGCAGCCTTTCGGCCGCCCTGGCGGCTCCGGCCAGGTCGGTAGCCGGCAACATGAGCAGGAACTCCTCGCCGCCCCAGCGCACGATATCCGCCTGCCCGTCGAATAATGCCCTCAGTTGATCTGCAAAAAACACCAGCATGTGATCGCCACAGGCGTGGCCGTACTGGTCGTTGACCTGCTTGAAGCCATCGATGTCACACAGCAATACCGAAAACAGCTTGCCCTCGCGCTGCCAGCCTTCCCAGGCCTGTTGCAAGCGTTTGCAGGCTTCACGCCGGTTCAGCAGCCGGGTAAGAAAATCGGTACGGGACAGGCGGATGTTCTCGTCCACCGTGCACTTGAGTTCGTGCACATCGCGAAAGGTGATGATCTGCAGGAAAGGCAAGGTGGCCGCTTGTATCTGCGCGGTGATGATGAACCAGCGTTGCTGGCCATCGGCACAACGCACCAGGGCGGTCAGCTCGGCCAGCGGCTGGCCACTGGCCTGGCAACGCTCCACCTCCCGGCTCCAGGCCTGCATGACTTGCGCGCGATAGTCGGCATCGGGATACGCCAGCCGGAACCAGCTGTCGATATCCGGCATGTCCTCCAGACTGTAGCCAATCTGCTGACGAAAGGCCTGATTGGCAAAGCGATGCCAGCGACCGGTATTGATGCCGCTGTTGGGGCTGCATTCGGAAATCAGGATGGGAATGGGGATGAATTCGAAACTGTTGGCCAACAGTTCGCGGCCCACCTCGGACATGGCCTGGACATTGTCAACAAACATGGCTTGCCTTTTCTTTCTGCGCCTGCCCGGACATGCCGCCGCGCACTGCCACCGCGTGAGCGGGGCAGGCACGCTGGTAACCAGACAAACACATCAACAGGAACCGTCTGAATGCATCCATCCAAGATACCAATTTTACGCAAGAAAGCCAGTGGGCGCGGCAGCTGGCCGGCTTACTCCTCCGGCAGCAAGTAGCCCTTGGCCAGCAGGCCGGCAAACTCCTCGGGCGGCATCGGCTTGGCCAGCAGATAGCCCTGGATCAGGTCACAGCCTTCCTGCTTGAGGAAGCGCCACTGATCGATGGTTTCCACGCCTTCGGCCACCACCTGCATATTGAGGTTTTTCGCCATGTTGATGATGGCGCGGGCAATGGCCGAGTCGTCGGCGTCATTGGGAATGTCGCGTACGAAAGAGCGGTCGATCTTCAGCTTGTCCGCCTTGAAGCGCTTGAGATAGGACAGGCTGGAATAGCCGGTGCCGAAGTCATCGATGGACAGCTGCAAGCCCATGCCCTTGATGCTGTCAATGGCCTGCAAGGTGCTGGTCACGTCTTCCATGATCACGCTTTCCGTCACCTCGACGTCCAGCATGTCGGCGGACAGACCGTGGCTGCGCAAGGCGGTTTCCAGTACCTCGGCCAGATCCTGCTGGCGGAACTGCAAGGCTGACAGATTGACGGCCAGCGACATCTTGGGCAGCCCCTGGCCATGCCACAGCGCCAGCTGGCGGCAGGCTTCGCGGATGACCCAGTTGCCGATCTGCACGATAAAGCCGCGTTCCTCGGCCACCTCGATAAAGCGGGCCGGCCCCAGAATGCCCAGCGAGGGGTGATTCCAGCGGATCAGCGCCTCGGCCCCGGTGATGCGGCCATCGGCCATGGCCACTTGCGGCTGGTAATGCAGGATGAACTCGTTGCGCTCCAGCGCAAAACGCAGCTGGCTTTCGATGGCCAGAATCTCACGCGCCCGCGCGTTGAGGTCGGCCGTGTAGAACTTGTAGCTGTTACGGCCCGACGACTTGGCGTGGTACATGGCGGCATCGGCATTGCGCACCAGGGTCTCAAAATCGCGGCCGTCATCCGGATACACGCTGATGCCGATGGACGGCGTGATGGTGATGGTGTGATTGTGCAGCTCGATCGAGGCACCAAATGATTCACGGATACGCTCGGCAGCCAGTGCCGCTTCGCTCGGATCGGATATCGCTGGCAGCAGGATGATGAATTCGTCGCCACCTTGCCGCGCCACGGTTTCGCCAGCAGCCAGCGAGGACTTGATGCGGTCGGCCGCCACTTGCAAGAGGATGTCCCCGGCCGAATGTCCCAGCGACTCGTTCACAGTCTTGAAGCGGTCCAGGTCCAGCAGCAGCAAGGCCATCTGCTCGTTGTCACGGCAGGCATTGTGAATGGCCAGCTCGACGCGATCATGCATGTGGGCACGGTTGGGCAGGCTGGTCAGCACGTCGAAGTGGGCCAGGAACTGGATGCGTTCGTCGGCAGCCTTGCGCTCGGTCAGGTCGCTGAAGATGGCCACGTAATGGGTGATTTCCGACAGCGGGTTGCGCACGGCATTGATGGCCAGCCATTCGGGGTAGATTTCGCCATTCTTGCGCCGGTTCCAGATTTCGCCCTGCCAGGAGCCCTGGCTATCAATGGCCTGCCACATATTGTTGTAGAAGGCTTCATCATGACGTCCGGAGGACAGGATGCTGGTTTTCTGCCCCAGTACCTCCTGCTGCGAATAACCGGTAATTTCGGTAAACGCCTTGTTGACGCTGCGGATGCGCTTGTCGCTGTCGGTGATCATGATGCCTTCCACGGTGTTCTCAAACACCTTGGCCGCCAGCTGCACCCGCTCTTCTGCCGCACGTTTTTCCGAAATGTCGCGCACCATGCGCCATACCGCATTGATGCGGCCAAAGGCATCGCGCATGGCCACGGTCTTGACGCTGACCGGCACCTGGTTGCTGAAGCGGTTCATGTACACCGCCTCGAATTCGTCGCAATAACCGAAGCGCAGCACCTTGTTGTCCAGGTTGAAACGTTCCAGCGCCTCGCTCTCCTGCCCCACCAGCGACCAGAAATTCTGCTGTTTGAGCTGGTCGAGGTTGTAGCACATCAGGTTGAGAAAGGCCGGGTTGGCATCCATCACCTGCCCATCCAGCGAGCTGATGACGATGCCGTCCAGATTGGACCAGAACAGTTCGCGGTATTTGTTTTCCGAGCGGCGCAGCGCATCTTCCACCTCGCGGCGACGGGAAATGTCCGCCTCCAGCGCCAGTGTCTTGGCTCGCAGCTCGTCAATCAGCCGCTTCAGTTCGGAGCGGGTCCATTCCAGATGCTTGCCCAGTTTGCCGATCTCGTCGCGGCGCGCCCAGTAGAAGGGCGACTCCAGCTTGAGTTCGGCCAGCTGGGTGGCCTGCTCGGTCAGGCTGTGCATGGGGCGCAGGAAACGGGAATGCAGAATGCTCATGATCAGCAGAATGGACAGCACCAGCTGCGCCACCAGAATCAGCAGGATGTTCTTCACCTGGTTGTGCAGGGCATTGGCCAGATGCTCGGTATCAAACTCCAGCGTCACCTGGCCGATTTCCTCGCCACGATAAATCACCGGCTTTTGCACGAAGGACACCCCGCCGACCCGCCGCTCGCTGCGCAAGGCCGACAGGAAGACCTGGTTGGACTGGGTGTCGGTCACGCGGATGGACACCACGCGGGCATCTTCCATCACCGAGGAGATCAGCGGGCTGCCCGCCTGCCGGCTCAGGTTCCACAAGGGCTCCTGCATGCCCAGCGCCACGATGTCCAGCAGGCGTTTTTCGTCGGTTTCCAGCTGGGCCGTGAGGTTGTCCCGCTGGATATTGATGCTGAGGTAACTGATGATGGAGGCAGGAATCAGCAAGCCGAGTACCACGGCGATCATGAAGACCGTGCGCAAGGAAAGGCTGGAAGTCACTGGGTTCTTTTCTTCTTGGGATGCCATCATTATCAATTATCAAAAAGCGTTCATGGCGCGGAAAACCCGCTATCAATATTTGGCTGCAAAATTACAGCTCATGTGCTGTCAATCAGATTGATCGCATAATAAGTCAGACCTTTGTCAGTTATAAGCGATTTTTTCTTTACACGACAGTTTCTGCAACGCGATACCCCGCGCTTGGCCAATTTGCCATGCCCATGGCAGCAGCCTACAATCCACCCCATTCCGCATCCCGCAGGACCCGAATCCATGTCGCAGACACAGTATGACACCCTTGTTTCAGCTCGCTGGATCATTACGGTAGAGCAAGACGGCGAGGTACTGGAAAACCATGCCATCGCCATCAAGGATGGCCAGATCGCCGCCATCATTCCCGCCAGCCAGTGCGCGAGCATCAGCGCCAATCAAAGACTGGAACTGGGTCACCATGTGCTGATGCCCGGCCTGATCAACCTGCACGGCCACTCCGCCATGACCCTGCTGCGCGGCCTGGCCGACGACAAGGCGCTGATGGACTGGCTGAACAATCATATCTGGCCGGCCGAAGGCAAGCACGTTCAGGACGACTTTGTGTTTGATGGTTCCTGCCTGGCCATGGCGGAAATGATCCGTGGCGGCACCACCACCATCAACGACATGTACTTCTACCATGCCGCCATGGCCCGTGCCGGCCTGGCATCCGGCATGCGCACCTTTGTCGGCTGCTCCATTCTGGAATTCCCCACCAATTACGCCAGCCATGCCGATGAATACATCAGCAAGGGCATGGCGGAGCGGGCTGAGTTCCTGGGTGAAGAGCTGATTACCTTCACCCTGGCCCCGCACGCGCCCTACACCGTGTCGGATGCCACCTTCCGCAAGGTGGTGGAGCTGGCCGACAAGCAAGACATGCGCATTCACTGCCACATCCATGAAACCGCGGATGAGGTGAACAACAGCGTCAAGGAACTGCAACAACGCCCGCTGGCCCGCCTGCAACAGCTGGGCTTGCTGTCGCCGCGACTGATTGCCGCCCACATGGTGCATCTGAACGCCGAGGAAATCGACATCGTCGCCCGCCATGGCGTGTCCGTCGCGCACAATCCTGCCTCCAACATGAAGCTGGCCTCCGGCATCGCCCCGGTGCAGCAACTGCTGGCCGCCGGCGTGGCCGTCGGCATCGGTACCGATGGTGCGGCGTCCAACAACAAGCTGGACATGATGGCCGAAACCCGTCTGGCCGCCCTGCTGGCCAAGGTGGGTACGCTGGACCCGACCGCCGTGCCGGCAGCCACCGCCATCCGCATGGCCACGCTGAACGGCGCCCGCGCCCTGGGCATTGCCGACAAGGTGGGTTCGGTCAAGGTGGGCAAACAGGCCGACCTGATCGCCATCGACCTGTCGGCACTGGAAACCGCCCCGGCGTTCGATCCGGTTTCGCATGTGGTGTATGCCGCCGGCCGCGAACAGGTGAGCCATGTCTGGGTCAAGGGCCGCTGTCTGCTGGATGCCCGCCAGCTGCAGACCCTGGACGAAGCTGCACTGAAAGCGCGTGGTGAAGACTGGCGCAACCGCATTCTGGCGAGGTAAGCAATGAGTAATGTAGACGAACTGGAAATCGACAAATTCAGCCAGTTGGCGCACAAATGGTGGGACAAGGACAGCGAATTCAAGCCGCTGCATGAAATCAACCCGCTGCGACTGGACTATATCGACGACTTTGCCAGCATCAAGGACCTGAAAGTCCTCGACGTGGGCTGCGGTGGCGGCATTCTGGCCGAGAGCATGGCCCTGCGCGGCGCGCAGGTCACCGGCATCGATCTGGCCAGGAAATCGCTGAAAGTGGCACAGCTGCACAGCCTGGAATCGGGCGTGGCCGTGGAATACCGTTGTATCGCCGTGGAAGAGCTGGCCGACGAAGCGCCCGGCAGCTTTGATGTGGTGACCTGCATGGAAATGCTGGAGCATGTGCCGGACCCGGAAAGCGTGGTGCGCAGCTGCGCCCGTCTGGTCAAGCCCGGCGGCTGGGTATTCTTCTCCACCCTCAACCGCAATGCCAAGGCTTATCTGCTGGCGGTGGTGGGCGCAGAATACCTGCTCAACATGCTGCCGCGCGGCACCCACGAATATGCCCGCTTCCTCAAGCCGTCCGAGCTGTCGCGCATGGCGCGCAATGCCGGGCTGGAAATCAGCAACGTCAGCGGCATGAGCTATAACCCGCTGACCCGCATCTATGCGCTGGGCGAGGACACCCAGGTCAATTACCTGATGGCCACACGCCGCGCCATGCGGTAAACGCAGCGCCTCCGCGCCAGACCCCTGCCCTGCTCCGTGCCGGCCAGGGGTTTTCTTTTTCCCGCAGCCCCCTGGCAGATAAAAAAAGGCCTTCGCCGCAGCGAAGGCCCCAATCATCCCCCGGTCCAGGACCGGTAAACAACCCGCTAGATTATGAGAAAACACACCACACCCACAGGTGCACTGCTTGCCTCAGGCAAGTTTGTATAGCCCCATTCCTCGTGTCAGCCATTTCAAACAAGCGTTTTAATCCTAAAGCCTATTCCGAATACAGACAAGGGATTTCCCTAACAAAGCCAAGAAATATCGTCAAAATGCAACAGGCTTTGCCTAAGCTCATCGCGCTGCCTGACAGCCCAATTGCCTGACAATTCCACATTCCAATTGCCGTGCAGGCCAATATATATGAAAATAATAATATTCGATAATGGAGACGCCGATGACGTTCAAGGCCAACGACTCGCTTACGGAACAGATCGCCCAATACCTTGGAAAAAAGATCATCCAGGGTGAAATGGCACCGGGCGAGCGGATACAGGAACTGCGCATTGCCGCCGAACTTGAGGTCAGCCGCGGCTCGGTACGCGAAGCCTTGCTGATTCTGCAGCGCCGTCATCTGGTGGAAATCTTTCCGCGCCGTGGTGCCGTGGTGTCCAGCATCTCCGGCCAGGATGTAGGCGATTTTTTCGAGCTGTGGTTCATGCTGCTGGACCGGGTGGTCAGCAATCTGGCCACCAGCTGGAAAAACGACGATCTGGCGCGATTTTTCGAGCTGATGACACAGCTGGCCGAATGCCATCGCCAGGATGACATGCCCGGCTATTTTGATAACGGCGTGGAATTCCTGCGCGCGCTGTACGACTTCTCCAGCAACCGCTACATGAGCGCGGCCCTGCAAGACTTGCTGCCGCTGACCCAGCGCTGCCTCTACGCCATCCTGCGGGCCGGCAGATCGCAAATGGACCGGACCCAGGCGTTTCTGGAAGACCTGCTGAAAACCATCATTGCCCGCGACACCACCCGCCTGCGCATCATGGTGGCCGAATTTGGCCAGGACTACAGCAAACTGGCCCAGCAATCCGCCGAGACGCTCGCTGGTAGCACTTGCTGAACACTGCTCAACTTATCAATCACAAAGGCCGCTCACCGAGCGGCCTTTTGCTTGGCATGGCTACCATTCAGCCCGGCTTGCGCTGATAGTCGACAAAGGCATACTGCAGCCCCTTGTCGCTGGTGAAACTGCTACGCGCCACTTCCTGCCAATCAGCCGTGCTCACCTCCGGGAAACAGGCGTCGCCATCAAAATCGGCATCAATCTCGGTCAGCCGCAGAGCATCTGCCAATGCCATCGCCTGACGGTACAAATCGGCACCGCCAATCAGGCAGACTTCCGCCACACCATCGGCCATCGCCAGCGCCTGCTCCAGCGAATGGGCCACTTCGACGCCATCGGCCTGCCAGTCTGACTGGCGGGTAATCACGATATTGCGCCGTCCCGGCAGCGGGCGGCCAATCGAATCGTAGGTTTTGCGCCCCATCAGCACCGGCTTGCCCAAGGTCACCGCCTTGAAGTGCTTGAGGTCTTCCGGCAAATGCCAGGGCAAGGTGTTGTTGATGCCGATCACGCCATTGCGGGCCTTGGCCGCCACCAGGGTCAGGACAGGCTTGCTCATACCGCCACCGCTCCCTTGATGTGCGGATGGGGGTCGTAGCCCTCCAGCGTGAAATCATCGAAGGTGAAGGCAAACAGATCCGTCACCGCCGGGTTGATCTTCATCTGCGGCAGCGGGCGCGGTTCGCGGCTCAGCTGCAGGCGGGTCTGTTCCAGATGATTGCTGTACAGGTGGGCATCACCCAGCGTGTGCACGAAATCGCCGGGCTTGAGGCCGCACACTTGCGCCACCATCATGGTGAGCAAGGCATAGGATGCGATATTGAAGGGCACGCCCAGGAAGATGTCGGCCGAGCGCTGATACAGCTGGCAGGACAGCTTGCCATCGGCCACATAGAACTGGAACAGGCTGTGGCACGGCGGCAGCGCCATTTCATCCACCAGCGCCGGGTTCCAGGCCGACACGATCAAGCGGCGCGAATCCGGATTGCGCTTGATCATCTCCACCACATTGCTGATCTGGTCGATATGGCGGCCATCCGGTGCCGGCCAGCTACGCCACTGGTAGCCGTACACCGGGCCCAGGTCGCCGTTTTCATCGGCCCACTCATCCCAGATCGATACCCCGTTTTCCTTCAGGTAGCGGATATTGGTGTCGCCGGAGAGAAACCACAGCAGTTCGTGAATGATGGAGCGCAGATGGCACTTCTTGGTGGTGACCAGCGGAAAACCCTGCTGCAGGTCGAAACGCATCTGGTAGCCGAATACCGAGCGGGTGCCGGTGCCGGTGCGGTCGGACTTGTCATGGCCATGTTCCAGCACATGGCGCATCAGGTCGAGGTACTGTTGCATGCTGCCATCCATTCATAAGAATCGGCCGATTGTACCGCAGGCAGCCGCAAATCGTCGCATCGGCCTGTGCTGTATAAACGGCAGGGAGAATACCCATGATGCCAAATCGGACTGGCCGGCCGCCCCCGGCATACGCTACCATCCGCTTTAAAATACAACGTCAGAAAACTGGGGCTCAATGGCAGAAGATTCCGATCTCGAACGGACCGAACCCGCGTCAGCCAAACGGCTGCAAACCGCGCGGGACGACGGCAATATCCCGCGCTCGCGAGAATTGTCCACGTTCGCTATCACCATGACCGGAGTCGCACTGCTGATGACACTGGGCGGCAAGCTGGCCGGTGGCATCATGCTGATGATGAAACAGCTGCTGATTTTCGATCAGCACACGGTGCAACAGGCCGAACCGGCCATCGTCCGCTTCAAGGAAGCGCTGTTCTCCATGCTGTGGCAGCTGCTGCCCATCTTCGGCGGGCTGGCACTGGTGGCGGTGGTCACCCCCATCCTGATCGGTGGCTGGAACTTCACCCTGGCCCCGCTGGAGCCCAAGCTGACCAAGCTGAACCCGGCCAGCGGCATCAAGCGCATCCTCTCGCTCAACTCGGCCACCGAGGCCCTGAAGGCCATCCTCAAGAGCATGCTGATTGGCGGCGTGGCGGTCTGGATCATCTGGCGCGAGCGCGCCGACATCCTTGGCCTGCTGTCCATGCCGCTGGAAACCGGCATCATCAAGATGACCGACATGCTGGTCACCACCTTTTTCACGGTCACCGCCGCCATGCTGATGCTGGTGGTGATCGACGTGCCCTTCCAGCTGTGGAACTACCACAAGCAACTGCGCATGACCAAGGAAGAGATCAAGCAGGAATACAAGGAAATGGAAGGCTCGCCCGAGGTCAAGGGCCGTATCCGCCAGCTGCAACGGGAAGCCGCGCGCAAGCGCATGATGGCAGAAATCCCCAAGGCCAATGTCATCGTCACCAACCCGACCCACTATGCGGTGGCGCTGAAATACGAAGAAGGCATGCAGGCACCGCAGATTGTCGCCATGGGCACGCTGAGGCTGGCGGAAAAGATCATCGCCACCGGCAAGGAGCACAAGGTCACCGTGATGCGCTCACCCAGTTTTGCCCGGGCGCTGTATTTCCATGGCGAATTGGGCCGGGAAATCCCCGCCAGGCTGTATACTGCGGCAGCGCAGATCCTGGCTTATGTCTACCAGTTGAAAGCCTATGAATACAACGGCGGCCTGGCCCCGGTCTACCCTGACCAGCTGGATGTTCCCGCCGACCTTGACCCGGAAAGCAAACGCCAGCAAGATGCGGCCCCGAAAGCGAGACAGTAATCCCGCATGGATAATTTCCTCACCCAGCTGAAGCAGTTCAACATCACCAAGCTGGCCGGCCCCATCCTCATCATCCTCATTCTGTCGATGATGGTCTTGCCGTTGCCGCCGGTGCTGCTGGACATGTTCTTCACCTTCAATATTGCAGTGTCGGTGATTGTGCTGCTGGTGGGCATCAATGTCCGCAAGCCACTGGATTTCTCGTCCTTCCCCTCGGTATTGCTGATCACCACCTTGCTGCGGCTGTCGCTGAACGTGGCCTCCAGCCGGGTGATCCTGCTGGAAGGCCACAGCGGCCCGGATGCCGCCGGCAAGGTGATCGAATCCTTTGCCCACTTCCTGATCGGCGACAACGTCGCCATCGGTATCGTGGTGTTTATCATCATCACCATCATCAACTTCGTGGTGATCACCAAGGGTGCCGGCCGAATCGCCGAAGTATCCGCCCGCTTCACCCTGGATGCCATGCCCGGCAAACAGATGGCGATTGACGCCGACCTCAACGCCGGTCTGATCGGCGAAGATGATGCCCGCAAACGCCGCGCCACCATTTCCGAAGAAGCCAACTTCTTCGGCTCGATGGATGGTGCCTCCAAATTCGTACGCGGCGATGCCATGGCCGGCATCATGATCATCGTCATCAATATCGTCGGTGGCCTGATTGTCGGTGTGATACAGCATGACCTGGATGCCGGCACCGCCGCCAAGACCTACACCCTGCTCACCATCGGTGATGGCCTAGTGGCACAGATCCCTGCGCTGATCATCTCCACCGCTGCCGGTATCGTGGTGTCGCGCGTGGGCACCGACAAGGACATGTCGGAGCAGTTCTTCGGCCAGCTGTTTGCCAAGCCGCAGGTGCTGTACATCACCGCAGCCGTCATCGGCATGATCGGCCTCATCCCCAATATGCCGCACTTTTCCTTCCTGCTGATTGCCAGCCTGCTGGCTTTCCTGGGCTGGACCATGGACAAGAAGGAACAGGCGGCTGCCGTGCAGGCCAGCAAACAGGAAGCCCTCGCAGCCACCCCGCCCGACCAGCCCATGGCCGAAGTCAGCTGGAACGATGTACAGCACGTGGATGCGCTGGGACTGGAAGTGGGCTACCGGCTGATTCCGCTGGTGGATCGCAGCCAGGATGGCGAACTGCTGCGCCGCATTCGCGGCATCCGCAAAAAGATTGCCCAGGAACTGGGCTTTCTGGTCCCTGCCGTACACATCCGCGACAATCTGGAAATCAAGCCCAATGCCTACCGCATTCTGCTCAAGGGCGTGGAAATCGGTCAGGGCGAGGCTTATATCGGACAATATCTCGCCATCAACCCTGGCCGGGTGAATGGCAATATGCCCGGCACCCCCACCACCGATCCGGCCTTCGGCCTGCCGGCGGTGTGGATAGACGCCAGCAAGCGCGAAGAGGCCCAGCAGATGGGCTATACCGTGGTCGATTCCAGCACCGTGGTGGCCACCCATATTTCCAATCTGCTGCAAACCCACGCGGCAGAACTGCTGGGCCGCGAAGAAGTACAGGCACTGATCGACCATCAGGCCAAGGAATCGCCCAAGCTGGTGGAAGACCTGGTGCCCAAGATTGTCCCCATCGGCATCTTGCAAAAGGTATTGCAACAGCTGCTGACCGATGGCATCCATATCCGCGACTTCCGCACCATTCTGGAAACCCTGGCCGACCACATCGGCACCACCCAGGACGTGGACGACCTCACCTCCTCGGTACGGACGGCGCTGGCACGGGTCATCGTGCAGCAGCTGTTCCCCGGCGAAACCGAACTGCCGCTGATGACGCTGGATCCGGCACTGGAAAACGTGCTGTCCCAGGCCGTCAACTCCAAGACCGGCGGCGGGCTGGAACCCGGTCTGGCGGAAAACCTGCTGTCCAGCGCTGCACAACAGGCCGAACAAGTGGAGATTCAAGGTTACAATCCGGTATTGCTGACGCCACCGGGCTTGCGGCCGCTACTGGCACGATTCTTGAGAAGGGCTCTCCCACAACTGCGTGTGATCTCGCATAATGAAGTACCTGACAATAAATCCATTCGTATAATTGCGGTAATCGGGGGAAGCAAGGGCTGATAAACAATGGTGGTAAAAAAATTCTTCGGAAAAACCACACGTGATGCACTCAGACAGGTCCGCGAGGAACTGGGTGCCGACGCCCTCATCTTGTCCAATCGCCCGACAATGGGAGGCGGCGTAGAGATCATGGCCGTGGCGGATGCGGATGTCGCCAACCTGGCCACCAATCTCTCCACGCCCGGCAGCAAGCACCCGGCCCGTAACGCGCCGGCAGTCAGCCGTCCGGTACCACCGGCCCCGGTCGCCCCCAGCGCCGCCACCAACCGCGCCATTGCCCGCACCTATGCCATGCCGGTGGAACCGCTGGAAAGCCCGGCACCACCGCGCATCGACAGCCCGGCCCCGCGCCCGCAGCAGCGCATCGAACCGTCACTGGCCGAAACACCCGCCGTCAATTTCAACGTCAGCCCGCAAACTCCGCCCCCGGCACGGCCGGCGCCGGCCAGCATGGTGCCGGAATCGCTGGTGAAGATGCAGACGTTGGCGGCCGGCCCGGCAGCCAACGGCAACACAGCGCGACCGGCCAAAGCCGCGGCGGAGGATGAAGAACCGGAGGTGATGGCGCAGGAACTCAAGCAGATCGGCGATGAGATCAAGCTGCTGCGCAGCCTGCTGCAAAGCCAGCTGGCCAGCTTTGCCTGGTCGGACATGGAGGGCAAGACCCCCAATCGCATCGAGCTGTTCAAGCATCTGCTGGGCATGGGTTTTTCCGCCAACCTGATCCGCCAGCTGATCGAAAAGATGCCGGCCCAGTACGAGGGCGACATTGCCATCAAATGGGCACGTTCGGCGCTGATGCACAACCTCAAATGCGCCGACGCCAACCACGACATCATGGACAAGGGTGGCGTGTATGCACTGGTTGGCCCCACCGGGGTGGGCAAGACCACCACCGTGGCCAAGCTGGCCGCCCATGCCACCATGCGCTTCGGCGCCCAGCATGTGGCGCTGATCACCACCGACAGCTACCGGATTGGCGCACAGGACCAACTGCGCATTTACGGCAAGATTCTGGGCATCCCGGTGTTTTCCATCCAGAACGAAGGCGATCTGCAACTGACGCTGGCCGATCTGTCCAACCGCCATCTGGTATTCATCGACACCGTCGGCATGAGCCAGCGCGACGCCCGCGTCACCGGCCAGATCGAAATGTTCCGCGGTGCAGGCCGGCAGGTGGAACGCCTGCTGTTGCTGGCAGCCAATGCCGATGGCCACACGCTGGAAGACGTGGTGCGCCACTACCGCGGCAATGGCCTGGCCGGCTGCATCCTGTCCAAGATCGACGAAGCAGTCAGCATGGGCCCCAGCATGGATGTCATCATCCGCAACCGGCTCAAGCTGTTTTACATCACCAACGGCCAGCGTGTGCCGGAAGACCTGCACTCGGCCAACGCCGCCTTCCTGGTCGACCGCGCCCTGCGCGCGCCGCAACCGGGCTCTCCCTTCAGCCTGCAAGGTGATGAACTGACCATCATGAACTCCGCGCAGGCCAGCTGGTTATGAACAGCCATCTGCAAGACCAGGCCGCCAGCCTGCGCCGTCTTACCGCCCAGGCCAGCCGTGCGCCCAGCTTTGCCTTCATCGGCTCGGACAAGGCCGGTGCCAGCACGCTGGTCACCGAGCTGTCGCTGGGCCTGGCCTATGCCGGCCACCGGCCACTGGTCGTCGACTGCAGCCTGGGACAGGTGCAGGCACGCCGGCTGGGCACGCCCACCACCGCCACCCTGGAAAGCCAGATGGTCAGCGTGGGCGGGCTGGATGAAATGATGACCACCTCGCGCCAGGGCATCCAGCTGATCAACCTGTATGCCCGGCCGGAAGAGCGCGCCTTGTTCTCGGCCCAGCTATGGTTGCGGCTGGGTAGCGAATTCGCCGCACTCGAGCGCGACAGCACGGTATTGATGATCGATGTCCCCGCCACCGCCACCGACCCGGTGCCCGCCAGTGTGGCGGACAACCTGATCCTGGTGCTCAGCCCGGCCGCCGATTCGATGACCAGCGCCTACGCCAACATCAAGCGCCTGTCCGCCGGTTTTGGCCGCCAACGCTTCAATGTGCTGATCAACCGGGCCCGTCATCTGGAAGAAGCACGCGATCTGTTCAACAGGCTGGCTGCCGTGACCAGCGAGTTCCTCAGCGTCTCGCTGCGCTGGGTCGGCTTTGTCCCGGCCGACAATGCCGTACGCCGCAGCCAGGCCCTGCGCCGCCCGCTGATGGAAGCCTTCCCCGACAGCGAAGCCGCCACCGCCTTTTCCCAGCTGGCCGCCGTGCTGCCGCAATGGGACAGCCCGGAAACCGAACGCCACGACACCGGCTTCATGGACATGCTGATAGCCACCTCGCGCGACTGGGCCGAGGCCGATGGAGCAAAACGACGATGACACTGCCGTCCCTACGCCGCAAAGGCTATGCGGGTGCGGTCACCGCCCCGGAAATCGATGTACAGAACCACCTGCCGCTGGTGAAAAAGCTCGCCGGCATGCTGATGGCCCGCCTGCCCGCTTCGGTGGAGATGGATGATCTGGTCCAGGTCGGCATCATTGGCCTGATTGATGCCGCACGGCAGTTCGATCCGCTGCAAGGCGTGCAGTTTGAAACCTTTGCCAGCCAGCGCATCCGTGGTGCCATGCTGGACGAGCTGCGTCGCGAGGACTGGCTGCCGCGCCAGGCAAGGCGTCAGGCGCGGCAGATCGAAGACAACATCAACAAGCTGGAACAAAAACTGGGCCGCGCGCCGCTGGAGTCGGAAATTGCCGCGGCACTGGGCGTGGAGCTGGACGACTACCAAAGCATGCTGGGCGATTGCAAAGGGCTGAGCCTGGTGCACTTTGAAGATTTTTCCGATGGCGAAGGCGAAAGCCTGAATGACGCCATCGCCAATATCGAAGACAGCAACGCCCCCAACCCGCTGCAGGTGCTAGCCGATGGCGACTTCCGCCAGGCACTGGTCGACGCCATCAAGACCCTGCCCGAGCGCGACCAGCTGGTCATGGCCCTGTATTACGAGCAGGAACTGAACCTGAAAGAAATCGGCGCGGTACTGGAAGTATCGGAATCCCGCGTCTGTCAGCTGCATACCCAGGCTATCGCCCGTATTCGGGCCAAAATGAAGGAATGGATCTAGCGCGTGTTGACGGTCTGGCGCACTGCTGCCCGGCCATCCGGTCGCAATACACCGGAAACCGCGGGTGAAACCATCCGCTTGCTCAGATAAAGATAACGGAATTCCGCGTGGACAAGATCAGCATCATCGCCATCGTCATGGGCCTGACGGCCATCATCGCCGGTCAGGCCATCGAAGGGGGCAATATTGGCTCCCTGCTGCAACTGACCGCCTTCATGATCGTGATTGGCGGCACCATGAGTGCCGTCATGCTGCAAAGCACCCCCAAGCAGTTTGTTGCCGGCATGCGCATGATCAAGTGGATTTTCCAGCCGCCGCCGCAGGACCACGAAAAACTGATCCGCGAAGTGGTGAACTGGAGCCAGAGCGCACGCCGCGGCGGCCTGTTGTCACTGGAAGGCTATGTCGGTCAGCAGAAAGACCCGTTTACCCGGAAAGCCCTGCAAATGGTGGTGGATGGCGCCGAACCCGAGGTGCTGCGCGGGGTGATGGAAGTGGAAATCGGCATGTTCGAGCATGCGCGCAAGCAGGCGGCGCGGGTGTGGGAATCGGCCGGCGGCTATGCCCCCACCATGGGGATTCTCGGCGCGGTGCTGGGGCTGATCCACGTCATGGAAAACCTGTCTGACCCGTCCAAGTTGGGCGCCGGCATCGCCGTGGCCTTTGTCGCCACCGTGTATGGCGTCGGCTCCGCCAACCTGTTTTTCCTGCCGGTGGCCAACAAGCTCAAGCATCTGGTGGCCGCCGAGATCGCGCTGAAGGAAATGGTGGTGGAAGGACTGGTGGCCATCGCCAATGGTGAAAATCCACGCATCATCGAAAGCCGCCTGCGCAGCTTCCAGGCCATGCACGAATAAGCGCTAGCCCAGCAACCTGAGACTGCTGCCCTCTGCCGGCTTTTTCAGATAGGCATCCAGCAATTTGTAGGTATCGATGTCAAAGCTCGGCGTCCCGGCCAGCGCCTGTTCGCCGGCGGCACGCGAACCCAGATAGCACCAGCGGTCGAAAACATGTTCCACCGCCACGCCGGTGACTTCGTCGGTTTCCACCACCGCCACCGGCGACGGAAACGGCCAGGGCTTGACCTTGATGCGCGCCAGCGCCTGCATCAAGCGCATATTGTGCTGTGGCGCCGCTTCCTTGCCGATGCAGGCACCGCGGCAACGCCCGCTGCCGATGCCGGCGCAGCCCGCGCCCTTGCGGCTGGTCAGCGCCTCCACTCCCAGTACCGACTGACACAAGCCATTGCCATTGGCGATTTCGGCCAATACCTTGCGCGCCTCTTTCGGGCTGCGAAACAGCCCATACAAATCAGCAGTACGGCTGAAATCCAGCTGGTCGGCATAGACAATGGCCGGCCGCATGAACTCGCCCTGGCCATGATCCAGCTGAATCGAGCACAAATCGTTGGCCAGCCGGCTGCGGTGATTGTAAAACGGCTGCAACTCGCGCAGCAGGCGCTGCTCCAGCAGATGTGCCCCCAGCTCGCCCACGGTTTCCTGGCACTCGATACGACGGATAGGCCGCTGTATCGACGGCTCCTTGCCGTATTTGCCATCCTGCGCCAGCTGCGACACCACCTTGCCGCGCACATTGCTGGCCCGCCCCACATACAGCGCAGCGTCCTGCTCACCCCAGATGGTATAGACGCCGGGCAGATCAGGCAGCTCATCCACCAGCGCCGCATCCACCCCGGGCGGCAGCTCCGGCTGTGCCAGCACCTGCCGGATGGCCTCTTGCACCACCTCCTCGCCCAGCTCGGCCACGGCTGCCTGCAAGAACAGCAACAGCGCCTCGGCATCGGCCATGGCGCGGTGCCGCTCAGGCAATTGCAAGCCATGGCGCTGGATGATGCTGTCCAGATTGTGTTTGAAATGCTGCGGATACAAGCGGCGCGACAGCTTGACCGTGCACAGCGTGGCGCTTTGCAAGCGCAGCCCGACGCGACGGAATTCATTGCGCAAAAAGCCATAATCAAAACGGACGTTATGCGCCAGCAGCAAACGCCCTTGCAGCATGGGCAGCAGCGCGCCCGCAATGTCGGCAAAGGGCGGCTGCGCCTGCACCATTTCGTTGCTGATGCCGGTCATGTTTTCGATGAAGGGCGGGATGGGCTGCAAGGGATTGACCAGTGTCTGATAGCGCCGCAGCTGATCGCCATCCAGCATGATCAGGCCGATTTCAGTAATGCGGTCGCGGCCGATATGGCCGCCGGTGGTTTCCAGGTCGACAATGGCCCAGGGGATATCGAACAGCATGCAGTCTCGTCGGGCAAAATAATGAGCCGGCACAACCGGCAGGGGATGGATCAGGCCACAAGACTGATCCGCCACGCCATCTTACACGGCCTGCCGCTATTTGCCGAACCGGCTGGCCCGGGTGTGCTGCGACCGGCGCAACAGGCTGGCCCGGCGTTTCGACAGGAAAAGCAAAAAAATATCTGTCGCAGTGTTGACACAAAAAAAGTGAATCTGTATAGTTCGCTCTCTCGAAAGACACAACGTCTTACGAGACAGTGCACCCGTAGCTCAGTTGGATAGAGTATTTGGCTACGAACCAAAGGGTCGGGCGTTCGAATCGCTCCGGGTGCACCACTACAGCGTCCCTATAGTTTAGCGGTTAGAACACCGCCCTTTCACGGCGGTAGCCGGGGTTCGATTCCCCGTGGGGACGCCACTTTGCACCCGTAGCTCAGTTGGATAGAGTATTTGGCTACGAACCAAAGGGTCGGGCGTTCGAATCGCTCCGGGTGCACCAAAGTCCCTATAGTTTAGCGGTTAGAACACCGCCCTTTCACGGCGGTAGCCGGGGTTCGATTCCCCGTGGGGACGCCAGGATTCAGGATCAAGCCCAGTCGACAGACTGGGCTTTTTCATTTGCGTTGTCATCAGCACGCCCCCTCCCCGCTCTGACGGCCAGACAAGAAAAATGCCACCCGCAGGTGGCATGTTGTCCCGGGCACTGCCGCCTCCCCTTTACAGGCGATAGCTGGTGGCCGTCATTACCTTGGCAGTCAGTTTCATCAAGCCCTTCACCGGGGCAGGCAAGCGAGCAGCACCATATTCGTGCGCCATGTCGGCATGACGCAGTTCGTCATCGCGCATCTGCGCCACAATGGCACGGCTTTTGGCATCGGCCGCGGGCAGGGCCGTCAGGTGGCTGTCCAGGTGTGCGCCGACCTGATGCTCGGTTTCTTCCAGAAAACCCAGATTCCATTTGTCGCCCAGCAGGCCAGCCGTGACACCGATGGCCAGCGAACCGGTATACCACAAGGGCCCCAACAGGCTGGGCTGACCACCCAGTTCGCGAATGCGCTGTTCCGTCCAGGCCAGATGTTCCACTTCTTCAAAAGCCGCATGCTGCAATGCCTCACGCGCGGACGGATTACGCGCAGTCAGCGCCTGGCCCTGATACAGCGCCTGGGCGCAGACCTCGCCACAGTGATTCACCCGCATCAGGCCCATGGCATGGCGCTTTTCCGCCGTGCTGAGTTCTGGCTCTTCCAGCCCGGCATCCGGCCGGGGACGCTGGCTTTGCGCCGGCGCAAACAGGGTGCGCAGACCCTTGTCAAATTCGGTAATCAGCGTGTCAAACATAGTGTTCCCGACTGGTGCACAAATCCGTCAAAGATTATACCCGTGCACCGCACAACACGGCAGCTGCTGATATAATCCTGCAAGAATTTCCATGTAAACAACCACCATTAACAAAGGATTCTGCCTGATGAACCTGGAACTCATCGGCCCGGGCAAAGACATGCCGGGCGACTTCAACGTCGTGATCGAAATCTCCGCCAACGCTGCGCCGATCAAATACGAATTCGACAAAGAGTGGAATACCCTGGTGGTTGACCGTTTCATGGGCACCTCCATGATGTACCCGGCCAACTACGGCTTCGTGCCGCAAACCCTGGCTGGTGATGGCGACCCGGTCGACGTGCTGGTGGTCACCCCCTTCCCGCTGCCGCCGGGCGTGGTGATCCGCTGTCGTGCCCTGGGCCTGATCAAGATGGAAGACGACGGTGGCATCGATGCCAAGCTGGTAGCCGTGCCGGTGGAAAAACTGTGCCCGATGTACAAGTCCATCCAGAAGCTGGAAGACCTGCCGGAACTGCTGCGCGCGCAGATGGTGCACTTCTTCGAGCACTACAAGGACCTGGAAAAGGGCAAGTGGGTCAAGATCCACGGCTGGGGTACCCTGGAAGATGCCAAGACCGAACTGGTGGAAGGCATTGAACGCTTCGCCAAGTAATGACATCGCACAGCCTGCCGTGCAGGCTTGCGTCCGTTACGGACAAAAAAACGCCAGTGCATGCACTGGCGTTTTTATTTGGCTGACCGCATCAGTGATTACGGTAGTCGGCCCGATTGGCGGCAATGCTCTTGCCGGCATGATCATCAGCAGCCTTGCGTTGCGCATCACTCTGACTGAACTGCTGTTCGTACTTTTGCACGACCTCCTTGTCCGGACGGCTGCGGACATCGCTATCGGCCATGGCAACAGCCACCAGCGCATTGGAAACCACAACAGCCAGCATCAATTTCTTCAACATGATTCACTCCATTCGGTTAGCAGGATGCAAGCGGCGTGCTACAGACCAGCAATATGCTTCAATTATTTTGATGACATCATCGGCCAGGTCTGTACAATTAAAACTTCAAAACCGCGTTATTGCTTACATCGGGTTGGTGAAACAGATATTAAACGCGAGTCATTCCTGTTGATAGCGAAATGATCTGAACATTTCATTCAAAATAATCGAACATGAAAATCTCCCTGGATGCCCTGCTGGTACTGGATGCCATCGATCGCAACGGCAGCTTTGCCGCTGCTGCCGACGAATTGCACCGGGTCACTTCCGCCGTCAGCTACGTGATCCAGAAGCTGGAGCAAGACCTGGACGTCCAGCTATTCGACCGCAGCGGGCACCGCGCCCGCCTGACTGCCGCCGGACAAATCCTGCTGCGCGATGGCCGCAATCTGCTGGATGCCGCACGCACGGTGGAACACCGGCTGTTGCAGCAGGCCGCCGGCTGGGAAAGCGAGCTGGTCATCACCATTGGTGATCTCATCCCCTTCGAGCAGCTCATACCGCTGATTGCCCGCTTCGACCAGCTGAACAGCGGCACGCAATTGCGCTTTACCCGCGAGGTTTTCGGCGGCATCTGGGATGCACTGTATGATGCGCGTGCCGACCTGGTGCTGGGCGCACCCGGCCACCCGCCGGCAGGGGACTACTTCTACCGGGAAATCGGCACTATCGATTTCGTTTTTCTGGTCAGCCCGCAGCATCCGCTGGCCAGCGCACCCGAGCCGCTGTCCGCCCACACCTTGCGCCAGCACCGGATTATTTCGCTGGGCGACACTTCGCGCCGCCTGCCGACACGTACCGCAGGCATACTCAACGGGCAGGATGTGCTGACCGTGCATACACTGGATGCAAAGCTCGCACTGATGACAGCAGGGCTGGGCATAGGCTACCTGCCGCGCATGCTCGCCACGCCCTATCTGCAAAACGGCCAACTTGTGGAAAAATCACTCAAGGAAAAGCGCGGTTGCACCAAGATGTTTTACGCATGGAAAGAAGAGTCTCCCGGCAAGGCATTGGCCTGGTTCATTGACAACCTGGCACTGGCCATCCAGCAACAGCAACTGATCATATAAGGCCAAGCGATGTTTCAGCCTCAGGGCAGCGCTCCTCACCTGCACTGGCTCAGCCAGCGCCTGCAAGCACGCAGCCTGCTGCGCGCCGCCGGCGCACGGCCGGCATGGCTGCCAGGCGACTGGCAAGGCTTTGCCGGGGAGAGCTGCTGGCTGGACCTGGCGGCAGATGACAGCCACCACCTGCTGCAACGCGCCGGGCATTGCCAACAGCACGGGATTGCCTTGCTGGAAGTGTGTGGCCAATGGCTGCCACAAGGAGAGCAGTTCGGTTTCATGCTGCTATGCGGCGGCGAATTGACAGCCACCAGCGAAGCCCGCAGCTGGCTGGATTGCGCCGCCCCCCTGGCAGGAGGCTGGCTGCATTGCGGGCCGCCCGGCAGCGCCCGCTATACCCTGCATGTCATCAATGCCATGCGCCATGCCTGGCAACTGGCCCTGCAACAGCTGCCGGCCAATGGCCAACCCTGCAGCATCAACTGGGAAGCGCTCATGCAGCAGCAGAGTGAACTGGCCGACAAGCTGTATTTGCTCTCAGCCGGCTATCTGCAGCGCCAGGGGATAGAGGCGGCGGCCTGCAGTGCCAGCGAGGCGAGGCACAACTTCGCCCTGCCCGTTGCAGCGCAAAGCCACTTTGCCGCCAATCTGGCCATCCTCATCGTGCTGGCCATGCAACAGCGCGACACCCTGCACAGCATGTTGCAGCAGGTGTTCGCCACGCTGCAGCAGCCTTAAGCAATATGACAGGCAATAAAAAACCCGCCGAGTGGCGGGTTTTCTGTATCACTGCAACAAATCAGGCAGTCGCAGCAGGCGTAGCCGGCTTTTTGCG
Source organism: Aquitalea magnusonii (assembly GCF_003202035.1). Lineage (GTDB taxonomy): Bacteria > Pseudomonadota > Gammaproteobacteria > Burkholderiales > Chromobacteriaceae > Aquitalea > Aquitalea magnusonii. Next base: position 30,272 of record NZ_QJKC01000008.1, read on the forward strand.
GCTTACCGCGGCAGCGGTGGCCTTGGCCTGGGTGCTGGCAGCTTCTACGCTGGCTTCAGCAATTTCGGCGCTGACTTTTTTGGCGGTCTTGGACACGCTTTCGAAAGCAGCGTTGGAGCTGTTGACGAAGGTTTTCAGTGCGGAAACGGCAACATCGGAACCAGCCGGCGCGTTCTTGGACAGACGGTCCAGATTGCTCAGCAGCAGCTTGTTCTGTTCAGCCAGTTGTTCTTCCACGAAGGAGCTCAGTTCGCCCTGGGTGGTCACGGCTACATCGTAAACTTCGCGGGCCACGCTGAAAGCCTGGTCCAGGCTGGGCTGTGCCAGGCTGGTTTGCAGCTCGGCAAAGGCTTTCGGGTCCTTCACTTCGGTCAGCGCCTTGAAGTGCTTGGCATTGTTGTCCAGCAGCTTGCGGGTCAGTTCCAGCTGCAGGTTGGCAAAGCGCTCGGCGCCAGCCAGGACGATGGAGGACAGGCGAACGGCTTTGTCGAACTGCGCCTGGCCGAGAGCAGAAAATTCTTGGGTGTTGGTAAACATGGCTACTCCTGGAAATGTCGAAATACAACTCAGCTTTAACAGTCACAACAACCGTTTCGCCGCCAATGCTGCACAGCAGCAAATGTAATTTAACCAAATGGTCGGTACAGGTCAAGAAAATGTTGCACCGCACAATTTCGTAAACAGCTATTTTGTATGTGTTTTTACAACACCAACATTCCAAATGGATGACAGTATCGCGACAATTCCAGCCCATGCGCGGCTGGCTGATTTTTTTGCAACGCAATATGCACAGAAAACCAGGGCCAGCGATTAGTTCACCGGCATTGAAAGGGGGACGGCAAGCCAGTACACTCGCTCCATAGAAGAAATCTATTTATATAAAGCCTACCCATGAGCTCTGCGGTCACCGCCTTTGACATCAAATCTGCCAGCCTGGATCTGCTGGCCCTGATTCTCCGCACGGACAATCCGGAAGAACTGACCACTGCGCTGGAGGCCCGTTTCGGCCCGGCCGGTGATGCCCCGGCCGAAGCCTTCCTGCTGGATGTGGAAGCCCTGGCAGCGGCAGCCGACGCCGATTACGGCCGCCTGCTGCCCATGCTCAGCCGCCATGGCATCCGCGCCGTGGCCCTGCGCCACCCGGACAGCAGCATGGCCGAGGTGGCCAGCCGCTATGGCCTGGCCTATGTACGCAGCAGCACCCCGCCGCGCCAGAACCTGAGCGAGGCCGTGAGCAAGCCGGTGGAAGTGGCCCCCGCCCCTGCCCCGGTGGCCGCCATGATCATCGACCGTCCGGTGCGCGCCGGACAGCAGATTTACGCCCGCGGCGGCGACCTGATCGTGCTGGCCATGGTCAGTGCCGGTGCCGAGGTGATAGCCGACGGCAACATCCATATTTATGCCCCGCTGCGTGGCCGCGCTCTGGCTGGTGCACGCGGCAACACCGCGGCGCGCATTTTCGTGCGCAGCATGGAGGCCGAACTGGTCTCCATTGCCGGGGTCTATCGCACTATCGAACAGGCCCTGCCCGAAAGCATCAAGGGCAAGCCTACCCAGATCTATCTTGAAAACGAGCGCCTGGTCATGACCGCGCTTGGCGAATAATTCAATTATCCAAAGGGATTTACCGTGGCAAAAATCATCGTCGTGACTTCCGGCAAAGGTGGTGTCGGCAAAACCACCACCAGTGCCAGCTTTGCATCCGGCCTGGCCCTGCGTGGACACAAGACTGTGGTCATCGACTTTGACGTCGGCCTGCGCAACCTGGACCTGATCATGGGTTGCGAGCGCCGTGTCGTGTACGACCTGATCAATGTGGTGAACGGCGAGGCATCGCTGAACCAGGCGCTGATCAAGGACAAGAATTGCGACAACCTGTACATCATTCCGGCCTCGCAAACCCGCGACAAGGATGCCCTGTCGCAAGAGGGCGTGGAGAAGGTGCTGAAGGAGCTGGCCGACAGCGGCTTCGAATTCATCGTCTGCGACTCGCCGGCCGGTATCGAAAAGGGTGCCCTGCTGGCGCTGTACTTTGCCGATGAAGCGCTGATCGTCACCAACCCGGAAGTGTCTTCGGTGCGCGACTCCGACCGCATCCTGGGCATTCTGGCCTCCAAATCGCGCCGTGCCGAACTGGGAGGCGACCCGGTCAAGGAACACCTGCTGATTACCCGCTACTCGCCGGCCCGTGTCGACAAGGGCGAGATGCTGTCGGTGGACGACGTCAAGGAAATCCTGCGCGTGCCGCTGATCGGCGTGATTCCGGAATCGCAGACCGTATTGCAAGCCTCCAACTCTGGCACCCCGGCCATCCACCTCAAGGGCAGCGATGTCGCCGAGGCCTATTCCGACGTGATTTCACGTTTCCTGGGCGAAGATCGCCCCATGCGCTTCCTGGACGCGCCCAAGGTGGGCCTGCTCAAGCGCCTGTTCGGAGGTTAAACCATGTCCCTAATCGACATCCTGTTCGGCAAGCGCCAGAAGACCGCCGCCATTGCCAGAGAACGTCTGCAGATCATCCTGGCGCACGAGCGCAATGGTCGCAGCGCCCCTGACTACCTGCCCGCCCTGCAACGCGAGCTGATGGAGGTGATCTCCAAATACGTGGCGGTCAATCTGGATGACATCAAGGTGCAGGTAGAACGCCAGGATGACTTTGAGGTGCTGGAGGTCAATATCGTCCTGCCGGAGCATCAGCGCTAAACCATGACGCTGACCGAACTCCGCTACATCGTGGCAGTGGCGCGCGAGCGCCACTTTGGCCGCGCCGCACAAAGCTGCTTTGTCAGCCAGCCCACCCTGTCCATCGCCATCAAGAAGCTGGAAGACGAACTGGGCATCACCCTGTTCGAACGCGGTGGCCAGGAAGTGGCGGTGACGGAAATTGGCGAACGCATCATCGAGCAGTCGCAGCGCGTGCTGGAAGAAGCCGAAACCGTGAAACGGCTGGCTGGCGAACACCAGAACGAGCTGGTCGGCCCGCTCAAGCTGGGGGTGATCTTCACCATCAGCCCCTATCTGCTGCCCAAGCTGATCCCGGCCCTGCGCATTCTGGCACCGGAGATGCCGCTGATTCTGGAAGAGAACTACACCGCACGCCTGGCGGAAATGCTCAAGCGTGGCGAAGTGGATGCCATCATCGTCGCCGATCCTTTCGAGGAAGCCGGCACCATGACCTGGCCGCTCTATGACGAATCCTTCGTGGTCGCCACACCCAAGGGGCATCCGTGGGAAAAGCTGGCCTGCATCGAGCCCAGCCAGCTGACCGACGAAAGCGTGCTGCTGCTGAACCAGGGCAACTGTTTCCGCGACCAGGTGTTGCAAGCCTGCAGCGAACTGGCCAGCAAACAGAATCACCAGTCTGGTCTGGCCACTACCTTGCAGGGCAGCTCGCTCAACACCATTCGCCACATGGTGGCCAGCGGCATGGGCGTAACCGTGATGCCGTCCACCTCCATCGGCCCTGGCGATGACAGCCTGTTGTCCATCCTGCCCTTCCGTGAGCCCGCACCGCAACGGCGGGTCCTGCTGGTCACCCGCAAGCAGTTTTTCCGCAAGAAGGCGGTGGAAACCCTGCAGCAGGCGGTGTTCCGCTCTGGCTTGGCCGGTGTGGACATGCTGGAAAACGAGAGTCCGCTCGGCAGTTGATCCGGACACTGCAGATAAAAAAAGCCGCTCCTGTGAGCGGCTTTTTTATTGAGTCAAGACTCAGCGGTGGGCTGCACGCACCAACTCCGCCAGTCGGGCAATGCCTTCCTCGATACGGTCAACCGCCGCATGGCTGAAGTTGAGGCGCAAATGGCCAATGCCATCTTGCGGATTCGGGTAGAACGGTTCACCCGGCATGAAGGCGACATTGCACTCGGCCAGCGCGGTCTTGAGCAGTTCACGCGTGTCCTGCGGCTGCTTCAGGGTCAGCCAGAAGAACAAGCCACCCTTGGGAACCTGCCAGTCGGCCAGATCGGCAAAATGCTTTTCTAGCGCAGCCTGCATGGCATCACGGCCCACGCGGTAGGTATCGCGCAGCGATTGCAGATGGGCCGGAAACGCCGGATCGGCCAACTGCTGGGCAATAAACCACTGTCCCGGACGGTTGCTGTGCAGATCAGTGGATTGCTTCAGCTTGACCAGATGCGGATACAGCTCGGGCGAGGCGATCAGGTAGCCGATGCGCAAGCCCGGTGCCAGCGTCTTGGAGAAGGAGCCGGCATAAATCCACGGCGTATTCTTCAGGTGACTCACCAGCGGCGCCGGTGCTTCGCCATCGTAAGACAGGGCGCGGTATGGATCGTCTTCATACACCGGCAAGCCGTGGGCGTCGATCACCTCGGCCAGCGCACGGCGGTTTTCCTCGCTGTAACAGGCGCCGGACGGGTTCTGGAAGCTGGGAATCAGGTAGGTCAGCCGCGGCTTTGCCGTGCGCAGGGCCTGCTCAAGCTTGGCCGGCGGCAGTTGGCCATTCTCCTGGGCAACCGCAGTAATGGCCGCACCAAACAGCTTGAAGGACTGCAAGGCTGCCAGATAAGTCGGGCCTTCGGTCAGCACCGGTGTGCCCGGATCGATGAACAGCTTGGACGCCAGGTCGATGGCCTGTTGCGAGCCGGACAACACCAGCACTTGCTCGGCGCTGCACTGCAGCCCCAGCGCTCTGGCCTGGGCCGCGATCAGTTCGCGCAGCTGCGGCTCACCCTCGGTCGTGCCGTATTGCGCCAGATCAGGCGGCAGGCCGCTGAAGTCCAGCTGCGGCAGACAGCTGGCTGCCGGCAGACCACCGGCAAAGGAAATGACTTCCGGGCGCTGGGCGGCGGCAAGGATTTCGCGGATCAGCGAACCCATCAGTCGTTCGATACGTTCTGAAAACATGGTAATCTCCATGACTGTCGCAGCGGCATGTCCGCCATATTGCCGTGGCCGAGGGTGGTAAGCCTACGGAAGCCCAGCTCCTGCAGCAGTAAGGGTGATTTCTTCTGCTACCGCTTTATGGTCTGCCACTGCGCCAATCCATCAAACAATAAACGTCAATTTTTTTGACCTAATTTACCCCTGACAGGGGATGTCGTCAACATGCCTGACAGCGATAACGCGATTGATTTGCGCGCAGCCATGGAAGTGTTCTTCCATGCCTACAAAGCCTTTACCGCCAAGCCAGATGAAATCCTGGCCCGGCGTGGCCTGGCCCGGGTGCATCACCGCATACTGTTTTTTGTGGCGCGCTACCCCGGCCTGTCGGTGAAGGACCTGCTGGGCGCGCTGGACGTGACCAAGCAGGCCATCAACATGCCGCTGCGCCAACTGGTGGAGATGGGACTGATCGCCAGCGTGGCGGCCAGCCACGACAAGCGGGTAAAGCAGCTGACACTGACCGGCGAAGGCCGCAAGCTGGAAGAGGCCCTGCACAAGGAGCAAGCGCGCTTGCTCAGCCAGGCCTTCAACCGCATCGGTGATACCGCCACCCGCGACTGGATGGCGGTCAATGCGCAATTGGCCGGGCGCGCCGAAGCCGAGGACGCCAAGCACTGAGCCGGCTCCCTGCCTGCCGCATGTAAAAAAGCCCGCGTCATGTGACACGGGCTTTTATTTGGGCTGGGTAGTCCGGCTCAGCTGATTTTCTGGTAGCGCACTTCGAGGATTTCGATGTCCTCGTCGCCGTCCGGGCCACGAAACACCACGCTGTCGCCCTCGCGCGCCTTGAGCAGGGTGCGGGCAATCGGCGAAATCCAGCTGATATGACCGCGCGGCAGGTCGATCTCGTCCACGCCGACAATGCTCAGCAACTGCTCGCTGCCATCGCCCCGTTCGATCAGCACGGTGGCCGAGAAAAAGACCTGGTCGGTGGCTTCACGGGCTTCGGGATCGACCACTTCGGCCAGCTCCAGCCGCTTGGTCAAAAAACGGATGCGGCGGTCGATTTCACGCAGCCGCCGCTTGCCGTACAGATAGTCGCCGTTTTCCGAGCGGTCGCCATTGCTGGCCGCCCAGTTGACCACCTGCACCACTTCCGGCCTCTCCTTGTTGACCAGCTGGTACAGCTCATCCTTCAGCCGCCGCCAGCCACCGGGGGTGATGTAGTTCTTGCTGGAGGCCGGCAGCCGCTGCTCGACTGGCAGATCGTCTTCGGCCTCGTCATTCTCTTTGGTAAATGCCTTGCTCATGCCTGCTTCCCTGCCTTGCGCTGCAATCCGCCACCTTACGTCGATAACGATGGTCGCGGCAAGTTGTCACTCCTCCACCGGCCACAGCCATTCCCGGCAGTACACCAGCAGATTCTTCGGCCGCAGCTTCACCTGCTGCAGTTGCGCGTAGTCCAGCCACCGCAGATGGTATTGATTGTCCGGCGTCATGCGCGCCAGCTCCGGCCCGCCCAGCCGCAGGGTACCGCGAAACTTGCTGGCCAGAAACACATGCTCGATGCGCCCCTTGTGTTCCAGCGTGCACAGCTGCTCGGCCAGCCAGATGCTCAGGCCGGTTTCTTCGCGGGTTTCGCGCACACAGGCCATGGCCGGGGTTTCACCCGCCTTGATGGTGCCACCGGGCAACACGAAGTATTCCTTGCCGTTCTTGATCCGCTGCATCATCAGCAGACGGCCATCCTGAATGATGACCACCGAGGCACGCGGGCCGCGCCGCAAACCCAGCAGGCCGCTGCCACCCGCGGCGGCGGCCGGCGGCACGGTCACATCCTGCGAGCCTGTCGAAAGCAAAACGGGCGACCGCCAGCCGGTCACCCATTTGCAGCAGCGCGCAGCCAGTGCCGTCAGCAACGGCCAGCTGCCACGGCTCACTCTGCCTTGCTTCCGCGGGTTTTCTTGCGGCCGGTCATGGTCAGGTCGGACCACTTCATCACCGCCGCCACTTCCGCTTCGTTCAGTTCGTAGAACTGGCCACGTTTCAAACGCGGCGGCAGGCCGAGGTTGCCGAAGCGCACGCGGATCAGCCGGCTGACCGTGAGGCCGAAGTGTTCGAACATGCGCCGCACTTCGCGGTTACGGCCTTCCTTGATCACCACGTTGTACCACTGGTTGGCACCTTCTTCGGCACCACCGCGCTGGAATACGCGCTGGAAGGCGGCCGGGCCGTCTTCCAGTTCCACACCGGCGGTCATTTCCTTGGCGATTTCCGGGGTCAGCTCGCCCAGCACGCGCACGGCGTATTCCCGCTCCACTTCAAAGCTGGGGTGCATCATGCGGTTGGCCAGTTCACCACTGGTGGTGATCAGCAGCAGGCCGGAGGTGTTGACGTCCAGACGGCCCACGGCCACCCAGCGGCTGCTCTTGGCTTGCGGCAGGCGCTCGAACACGCTGACCCGGCCTTCCGGGTCGTCGCGGGAAACGATTTCGCCTTCCTGCTTGTGATACATGATGATGCGCGGCAGGCGGTCGGCCCACTTGAGCTTGATCACATCACCCTTGGCGGTGACACGGTCTTCCGGACCCACGCGGTCGCCCAGATTGGCTTTCTTGCCGTTCACCATCACCAGGCCGGCTTCAATCCATTCTTCCATTTCGCGGCGGGAGCCGACGCCGGAAGCGGACAGCGCCTTTTGCAGGCGGACCGGTTCAATCTGTTCCTTGTCGAGGCGTACCTCGCGCAGCCGCTTGGACTTTTCTTTCACGTCCTGACTCGGGCTGCGCAGACGCAACTTTTTTGCCTTGATCACCAGCGACTTGCCTTCTGCGCGCGGCTTGCCCGCGGCCGGAGCACGACGCTGTTCGCGCGGGCTTTGTTCACCTTCGGCCACCGGCATGGCGGCGTTCTTGTTGCCAAAGCGGCGCTCATGCTGCAATGCCTCACCGCCCTGGCCTTGCAGTCGCTCGGCCTTTTCCTGGCGGCGGGCAGCCTGCTGCTGGCGGTTGTTTTCCGACTGGCTGCGCTTGCCGCTGCCGGTAGGCTTGGCCTGCACTTCGCCACGACGGTTCACCGTTTCCTTGCGACGACCGGCGAGCGGCTTTTTCGGCTCGGCCACATTGCCGTTGGGTTCGCCGTTTTCATCACGCGGCAGGCCACGGGCCTGGCGTTGCAATTCCAGCTGCGCCAGTTCGGCACGGCTCATCTTGAACAGCGGTGCGCTTTCATGTGGTGCGGCATTGGCTTGTGCCTGCAGCAGATTGCCATAGGCATCGCGTGGCGCAGCGGGGCGACGGCCCTGCGGCTTGCCGCCCTGGGCCTGCGCGTCTTGCGGATTGCGCGCCTTGCCAAAGCCTCCCGGCTTGCCACGACCTTGTTGCTGCGGGGCGTTGCCGCGCGGCGCATCGGGCTGACGGCGCGGAGAAGATTCGCGGCCCTTTACACGCGCCACCGGCTGGCGGGCGTTGTTTTGTCCTTTAGACATAAATCATGCTCTTTCATTACGAGCGCACGGCAAAACGGCGTCCGGCCTATTCTGCCTGTGGCTCCAGATTGTCCGCCTCATCGTCGAGGGGGAGAGTGTCTTCGGCGTCTTCGCTGCCGATCTCTTGTGGCTGGGCATCGGGTATGACCAGTGTTCCCAAGTCTGCCAGTGGCGGCAGATCCCTTAGCGAAACAAAGCCAAGATCATCCAGAAACTTGCGGGTGGTGGCATACAGCCCCGGCCGGCCGGGCACGTCCTTGTGCCCGATTACTTCAATCCATCCCCGCTCCAGCAGGGTTTGCATCACGCTGGTGGACACCGACACGCCACGAATGGATTCGATATCACCACGGGTAACAGGTTGTTTGTAGGCGATAATCGCCAGGGTTTCCATCACGGCACGCGAATAACGCGGCGGTTTTTCCGGATTCAGCCGTGACAGATAGGGGGTGAACTCGGCCCGGGCTCGAAAGCGCCAGCCGCTGGCCAGTTTCACCAGTTCCACACCACGGCCACGCCAGTCAGTCTGGATATCTTCCAGAATGTCGTTCAGCAAGGTGGCCTTGATGTCTTCGGTAAACAGCTTTTTGAGCTGGGATACCGACAAGGGTTCCGTCGCGGTCAACAATGCCGTTTCCAGCACGATCTTGAGATAGTTTAAGTCGGTGATGGTGGACATCGGACCAGGTCTCGCCCGGCCTGCGTGCAGGACTGGGGGCGAAAAAATATACATTGCGCGGGGAAGGCGCGGATTTTACCTGATTTCCCGCCCCGCGGCACGGTCAATTGACGCGCGACTGTCATGCGCGCAACAGTTCGCGCCATCAGCTGATGGCGATGCGGACGTAAATCGGCTGATAGGCCAGTTCCTGGCTGACCTTGATCAGCCCTTCCTTGACCAGTTCCAGCACCGCGATGAAGTTGACCACCAGGTGCGCCACCCCCTTATCGACTTCGAACAGTTCCTCGAACGGTACGTATTCGCGCTCACTGAGATAGCGCAGGATCCAGCTCATCTGCTCGCGTACCGACAGTTCGTCCTTTTCCACCTTGTGGCTGCGCTTGTGCCGGGCGCGCGACAAAATGGCCAGCCAGGCCTGGCGCAGATCCACTGCGGCCACATCCGGCAGGCGCGCCTCGGCGCCCTGCTCGATCAGCACTGCCAGCCAGGCAAAATCGCGGTCGGCCTGCGGCAGCTTGTCCAGTGCCAGGGCCGCCAGCTTCATTTGTTCGTAGTCCAGCAGGCGGCGTACCAGTTCGGCGCGCGGGTCGTCCGGCTCGCCCTCTTCGTCCAGCGGCGGGCGCGGCAGCAGCAGCCGCGATTTGATTTCAATCAGCAGCGCCGCCATCAACAGGTATTCGGCCGCCAGCTCCAGCCGTTCGCTACGCATGGCGTCGACATAGCTCATGTACTGGCGGGTGATGTCGGCCATGGGAATGTTGAGCACATCGAGGTTCTGCTTGCGAATCAGGTACAGCAGCAAATCCAGCGGGCCTTCGAAGCTTTCCAGTATCACCTGCAAGGCATCGGGCGGGATGAACAGGTCTTGCGGCACTTCCAGCACCGGCTGGCCAAAAACGTGGGCAATGGGCAGGCCAGCCGGCAGTTCCGGCGCAGTCAGGGTAAAGTCGGTGGCGGTGTTCAAGGTACTCATGCGACAGAGTGTAAGCCAGGTGGGTGCGCCTTGAGCCATTCCAGAAACAGGCGTGCCGGCCCGGACAGGCTCACCTTGCGGTGATAGGCCAGCATGATGGTGCGCGCCGGCTCGTAGGGCTGCAAGGGCAGCCGGCACAGGCCGCTGCTGATCATCACTTCGGGCAGGGCGCTCCAGCCCAGCCCGGCCTCCACCAGCATGCGCAGCGCTTCCAGATAATTGGACGGCTCACGCACATCCAGCGGGGTGGCGTGCTGCTGGAACAGGTTTTCGATCAGCCGCCGGCAGCGGGTATTGCTGCCGGGCAACAGGGCCGGATAGCGCGCCAGGTCCTGCAGCGTCAGCGCCGCGAGCAAGGCCAATGGATGTTGCTGAGCCACGGCAAAACACAGCCGCTCGTTCAGTACCTCGACATATTCCAGCGCCTGCTCATGCAGCGGCGGTTCGGACATGAAGCCCAGCTCCAGCTCACCCTGACACAGCAGTTTGTGGGTTTCGGCCGAGGTCTTGAAATCCACGGTGAGATCAATGCCCGGATACTGGCGGACAAAATCGGCCAGCAGCGGCTTGAGGTAGTACAGGCCGATATGCTGGGTGGTGGCCAGATGCAGCTTGCCAATCTGCGCCGGTTGCAGGCTGCGCAATAGCTGGCTGGCCTGGTCGGCCTCCGCCAGGATGCGCAGCGCATGGGGCAGGAAGGCGCGGCCGGCCTCGGTCAACACCGTGCGCCGGCCGATGCGGTCGAACAGCGTGACGCGCAGGGCATCCTCCAGGCTGCGAATGCGCTTGGACAGGCCGGGCTGGGTGAGGTGCAGGCAGTCGGCGGCGCGCGAAAATGAAGACTCACGCGCAGCACTGACAAAAGCCTTGAGAGCGGCTAGATGAAAATCCATTCCAAATCATTATGGAGATGTCAAACAAATCCAACTTTTTGTTTGATGTAGGTCTGGCTACTATACCAGCACCCTCCTTACTTTGCCTCCGAAACCATTACATGGGAAATCAGAATCTGCCCTGGGTCGCACCGCTGTCGCTGACCCGCCCGCCACAGGCGCAACTGGCGCGCGCCGTGGTCATGGTGCGCCCGGTCGACTTTGCCTTTAACGAACAGACCGGTGCCGACAATGTGTTCCAGCATCGGCTGAACCTGCCGCCGGCAGCCGTCACCGCACAGGCCATGGCGGAATTCGATGCCATGGTGCAGCGCCTGCAGCAATATGGCCTGCAGGTGATGGTGCTGGAAAAAAGCCCAGACGGCATTGCCACGCCGGATGCGGTATTTCCCAACAACTGGTTTAGCACCAGCGCCGATGGCAGCTTGCACATTTATCCGATGCACACGCCCAACCGCCGTCAGGAACGGCGGGTGGAGGAGCTGGCGCGGCTGCTGCTGGGCCATGGCTACCAGATCAACCAGATCAGCTGGGTGGGCCATCCCTGGGAGGAGGAACTGATCCTGGAAGGCACCGGGGTGATGATTTTCGACCATGCCCGCCGCCGGGTGTATGCCGCGCGTTCGCAGCGCTGCCATCCGCTGGCACTGTACCGCTATGCCCGCTTGCGTGGATTGGAGGATGTGCAATTGTTTGACACCGCCGACAGCCACGGCGTCCCCATCTATCACAGCAATGTGATGATGTCGGTGGGGCAGGATATCGCGGTGATCTGTGCCGACAGCCTGTATCAGCCGGAACAACGCCAGCAGGTGCTGGCCACGCTGGAGTCCACCCACGAGGTGATCCGCATCAGCCATCAGCAGGTGGAGCAGCATTTCTGCGGCAATATCCTGCAACTGGCGGCACAGGACGGCACGCCGCTGCTGGCCATGTCGCAGCGCGCCTGGGAAGGCTTCACCCCGGCACAGCGCCGCGTGCTGGAGCGTCATGGCCAGCCGGTGGTCAACCCCATCCCCACCATTGAAGCAGTCGGCGGTGGCAGTTGCCGCTGCATGCTGGCGGAAATCTTCCTGCCGCGTGTCGAGCACTGACACTGGACGCCGCAAGAATGCAATAAAAAAGCCGGAACACATGGTTCCGGCTTTTTGCTTGTTGCCAGGGTGTTGCGAATCAGAAACCCAGCCCCATGGCGGCGCGTACGTCGCTCATGGTTTCCTTGGCCACCTGCTCGGCGCGACGGCAACCTTCGAATACGATTTCCTTGACCCGGTCCGGGTGCGACAGATACTGCTCGGCGCGTTCGAACATCGGTTGCTGTTCACGCAGCACGCCTTCGATCACCGGTTGCTTGCAATCCAGACAGCCGATGCCGGCGCTGGTACAGCCCTGCTTCACCCATTCGCGGGTGTCGTGATCGCTGTAAACCTGATGCAGCTGCCACACCGGGCATTTTTCCGGATTACCGGCATCGGTACGGCGTACGCGGGCCGGGTCGGTGGGCATGGCCTTGACCTTCTTGCTCACCTGTTCCGGCGCTTCGCGCATGGTGATGGTGTTGCCATAGGACTTGGACATTTTCTGCCCGTCCAGACCCGGCATGCGCGAGGCGGCGGTCAGCTTGGCTTCCGGCTCCGGCAGAATGGTCTTGCCCTTGTTTTCCAGCCAGCCGGCCAGCCGTTCGCGGTCGGCCACGCCCAGGTTCTGGCTGGCGGCCAGAATCTCGCGCGCAGCTTGCAGGGCTTCGGCATTGCCGTCCTGCAAATAAGCGGTACGCTGCTGCATGAACTGCTTGCCCTGCTTGCCGATTTTCTTGGCGGCGGCCTGGGCCAGCTCGTCGAAATTGGCTTCGCGGCCAAACAGGTTGTTGAAGCGGCGGGCCACTTCGCGGGTCAGTTCGATATGTGGCACCTGGTCTTCGCCCACCGGCACCAGCCCGGCCTTGTACACCAGGATGTCGGCGGCCTGCAGCAGCGGGTAGCCGAGGAAGCCGTAAGTACCCAGATCCTTGGTGGACAGCTTTTCGATCTGGTCCTTGTAGGTGGGCACGCGCTCCAGCCAGGACAGCGGGGTCACCATGGACAGCGCCAGATGCAGCTCGGCATGCTGCGGTACCTTGGACTGCAGGAATACCGTGGCCTTGTCCGGGTCGACGCCGGCCGCCAGCCAGTCGATCACCATGTCCCAGATGCTCTTTTCGATGATGGAGACATTATCGTAATTGGTGGTGAGGGCGTGCCAGTCGGCCACCATGAAATAGCAATCGTGACTGCTCTGCAGCTCTACCCAGTTCTTGATGACGCCGTGGTAATGGCCAAGGTGCAGGCTGCCCGTGGGGCGCATGCCGGAAAGGATGCGGTTGGCAAACATGGAGCGGATTCCAGTTAGAAAAAGAGACTGAGCAGATGATACACCAGCTGGCGCAGCGGATTGAGCAGCGGCATGAGTACGCCGGTAAAGATCAGCGCGATCAGTATCCACATGCCATAGGGTTCCAGCCGCGAATACTTGTAGGCGAGGCCAGGCGGCAGCAGGCTTTCCACGATGCGCCCGCCATCCAGCGGCAGCAGCGGCAGCAGGTTGAGCACCATCAGCATGACGTTGATATTGATGCCGGCCTTGCTCATCAGCGCCAGCGGTTCGGAATAGCTGTTGTTCATGACGATGGCCAGCTTGAGCAGCAAGACCCACAGCACCGCCATGATGAAGTTGGCCAGCGGGCCGGCAGCCGCCACCCAGCGCATGCCGACACGCGGATTGCGCAGCGCGCCGAAATTCACCGGCACCGGTTTGGCCCAGCCGAACAGCACGCCGCCCATCATCAGCGACAGCAGCGGCAGCAGTACGGTGCCCACCGGGTCAATGTGCTTGAGCGGGTTAAGCGTCATGCGCCCCAGCATATAGGCGGTGGCATCGCCAAAACGCTTGGCGGCATAGGCATGCGCGGCTTCGTGCAGGGTAATGGCCAGCAGCACCGGCAAGGCATAGATGCTGATCTGCTGGATCAGTTGAGAGGTATCGCCCATGGCTTCTTTTCTGTGTTGGCTAAGATGAACCACTACTAGATGGGGACAGCCGGCCAGGGTTCCAGCCGGATGACTATAAACCGAACACGGCCGGGTCGCCCTTGCCACGGCGCAGCAGTTCCACGCCGTCGGTCATGTCGATCACAGTCGTCGGATCAGTGCCACACCAGCCGCCGTCAATCACCGCATCCACGCTGTGCTCCAGCCGCTCGCGGATTTCATACGGATCGGTCAGCGCTTCCTCATCGCCCGGCAACAGCAAGGTACAGGACAGGATGGGCTCGCCCAGTTCTTCCAGCAGGGCCAGCGCCACCTTGTGGTCGGGCACGCGCAGGCCGATGGTGGCGCGCTTGGGGTGCAAGGTGCGACGCGGCACTTCCTTGGTGGCCTGCAGGATGAAGGTGTAACTGCCCGGCGTGGCGGCCTTGAGCTGGCGGAACTGGCTGTTGTCGACGCGGGCGTAATTGGCCAGCTCGGACAGGTTGTGGCAGACCAGGGTCAGGTGATGCTTGAGCTCGATCTGGCGGATGTCCAGGATGCGCTCCATGGCCTTCTTGTCGCCCAGCATGCAGCCCAGCGCGTAGCAGGAGTCGGTGGGATAGACCACCACCCCGCCGCCCCGCAGGATGTTGGCCGCTTCCCGGATCAGCCGCGCTTGCGGGTTGTCCGGGTGAATCATGAAGAACTGTGCCATATGCGTGCTTCTGTGTTGGTTATGCCGCGCGCGGGGCGCGAATAATGCGCTCTTGCAATGCCTGCCACACCGGCTGGCAAATGGGCGGCAGGTCATCGGTGCGGCCGACGTCGCGGCCGCCTTCGCCCGGTGCATGAAAATCGCTGCCGGCGCTGGACAACAGGCCATAGCGCTGGGCGATCAGCGCGTACTTGTGCATGTCGTCCAGGCTGTGGCTGCCGCTGGCGACCTCGATGCCCTGGCCGCCGGCATCCTTGAAATCCAGAATCAGCCGTTCGGTGAGCGTGCGCCCCATATCGTAACGACCGGGATGGGCGATCACCGCCATGCCGCCAGCGGCGACGATCCAGCCTACGGCATCGGCCAGCCGGGTCCATTCATGCGGCACATAACCGGGCTTGCCCGGCGTCAGGTATTTGCGGAACACGGTGCGGACATCCTTGACCTCGCCGCTATTGACCAGGAAACGGGCAAAATGGGTGCGGCCTATCATTTCCGGATTTTCACACACCGCCATCGCCCCTTCGAAGGCCCCGTGGATACCGATGCGCGCCAGCGAATCGGACATTTCGCGGGCACGCTCCACCCGGCCATCACGGATGGACTGCAGGCCGGCCAGCAGGCCGGCATGTTCGGGGTCGATGCCCAGGCCGACAATATGCACGGTGTGCTTGCCATTCCAGGTGACCGATACCTCGACGCCATCGAGAAAATCCACGCCATGCGCAGCCGCAGCGGCACGCGCTTCGGCCAGGCCGCGCGTGCAGTCGTGGTCGGTCAGCGCCACCAGCGTGGCCTCACGGGCGGCGGCGCGGGCGATCACCTCGGCCGGCGGCAGCGCGCCATCGGAGGCGTGCGAATGAAAATGCAGATCGATACTGGCCATGGCTTATTGTCCGTCCTTGTTGTGCCGCGCCTGCCAGGCGGCCAGCCGGCTGCGGTAGTCGCGCAGCTCGGCATGATAGATGTCGAGAATGCAGGGATCGCAGCCGCTGCCGCAGCACATGTCGTCGCTTACCTCGAACGGCGGTTCTGGCATGGGATCGGCATCATCCGCCGCCGGCGGGAACGGCTCGCTCATCAGGCGGCCACCACCTTGATGGTAAAGCCCTGCCCGCTCACCACCTGACCGGCGCGGATCTTGCAGGTCTTGCGCAATTCCTGCACGCCATTCACCGCCACATTGCCCTCGGCGATGAAATGCTTGGCCTCGCCACCGGAAGAGCACACGCTGCAGCTTTTCAGCAGATCGCACAGGGCGATGTATTCGGTACTCAGTTTGTAGATTTCATTCATTTTACACATCCATTCTGGACAGGCTTGTGCACCGGCTGTGGACAAGACCTGCAACTGTTTGAGCGAAAAGTCATTTTTGCCATTGCCTGTTTTTTAGGCAGACGCGGCTGCTTTTCCACCTGTCAGCGGGACAGTGCTGTGGGGCAGCTGTGGAAAACAGGGACAAGGCCATGAATGATAAAGACTTTGTCGCCATTGCTTATTTTTTGGGCAAATCTGCCCGGCCCAGCGCCTGCAAGGCTTGTGCCAGCCGCGCGGCCTGCCCGCCTTGCAGCAGGGTATAGGCCACGCCCTGGCGCGCCAGTTCGGCCTGGTACAAACCCAGCAACCAGTCGCGCTGTGCGGGATGGCTGCGCAGCGGGTCTGGCTGCCAGGGGATATCGGCCGCCGTCAACAAGGTGAAGGCGTAGTCCTGCGGCCGGTACAGTTGCAGCAGTGCCGGCGAAGGCTGGCCAAAGGCCACATCGGCCCAGATCTTGCAGGTCAGCACCGTGGTGTCGCACACCAGCCAGTCGTGCTCTGCTGCCGCATGCTGCTCGGCCTGCAACTGACCGGCGGCGATGGCTTCGATATCGGCCATGCTCACCTGGTAGTCGCGCCCGGCGTAATAGGCACGGGCATACTCGGCCACGGCCACCGCGCGCAAGCCCTGGCTGCACAAGGCGGCCGCCAGTTGCAGCGACAAGGTGCTCTTGCCGCAGGATTCCGGCCCGATGATGGCGATTCTGATAAGGGACACGGCAACTCACCAGCAAAGAGCATGATTATACGTCGGGATGGCAGCCCGCCAGTAGTCTTGCCGCGCATTTCTGTACACGGTGCACGGTTTCGCACAAGCGACGGGGACAGCCTTGTGCGTGAGCTGTGGACAAACAGGCTAAGTCGCTGAAAGTAATCAGCCTTGCACTGACTGCCTGTTTTTTAGGCAGGCCGGCGTTTCCCGCCACCTGCCCGTGGCCGGCAGCGTCATCGCAGTTTTACACACCGGGCGGGGAAAGGCTTGTGCACGGTCTGTGGGCAAGTTAGCTAAGTATCTGAAACGGGACAGGGTTTTGCTGGCTGCCTGTTTTTTAGGCAATCGCCTGTTTGACCAGCCGGCTGCTGCTGTCCACACCTGAAAATGAGGCTTGGCCGGGGTTTTGCACAGCTGGCGGGGACAGGCTTGTGCACGGCCTGTGGGAAACTGCAGCAAGCTACTGAAATCAATATACTTTTTCAAAAATGCTGATTTTTTAGGCAGCCCGCGCCAGTGCACCGCAAGCCTGCGGCCATGGCAGGCAGCAGCGGCTTTTGCACAAGCAGAGGGGACAGCCTTGTGTGTGGACTGTGGACAAACTGTCTAAGCCATTGAGGTAAAAAGGGCTTTCCGTCACTGCCTGTTTTTTAGGCAGCCGCCCTGTTTTTCCCCACCCCGCGTGTACCACGGTGTGGAGGGCTTGTGGATAGCATGGGCAAGCTACTGATCTGGCAGTGAAAAATCCAGCTGCTTGTTTTTTAGGCAAATCACCGTAGCTGGCAGCAACAAGGGCGTGCCAATGGCACGCCCTTGTTCTTCCTCCACACTGGCCTGGCAAGCTTAGCTGCTCTCGCCCCGCAGCGGGGTCGCCAGCTGCTGGCGCAAGGACTCGCCACGCAAGCCCTGCGACAACAGCACCAGCAGCTTGGCGGTGGCTGCTTCCGGTGTCAGGTCTGCGCCGGCCACGGCCCCGGCGCGCGCCAGCGGCTGGCTGGCGGCATAGGCCCCGACTTCCACCGCACCATGCACCACCTGGCTGATATTCAGCACTGCGCCACCAGTGGCGGTCAGCGCAGCCACGCCAGCAAGCAAGGCCGGATCAGCCGGCGTATTGCCATTGCCATAGCTCATCAGCACGGCGCCATCCAGCTCGCCCGCCTGCATGATCTGTCCCGCAAGGGTGCTGGCATGGCCGGGAGTGAGGAAAAAGGTGGCAAGCTTGAGCGAGACATCCAGCTTGACCGGGGTGAAATCAGCCGTAGCGGCCAGCCAGTGCTGGCGCTGCCACTGGGCCTGAATGCCAAAGCTGGCCAGTGCCGGCGCATTGGGGCTGGCAAAGCCGGCAAAGCTGGCGGCATCCAGCTTGCGCGCGCGGCAGCCACGCAGCAGCAGGCGGTTGAAGGCAATGCACACTTCGTGCAGATCGGGCTGGCTGGCGGCTTCCAGCGCATCGGCCAGATTGCTCCAGCCATCCGAGCGCGGATGCACCAGCGGCAGTTGTGAACCGGTGACAATGACCGGCTTGGCCAGGCCTTGCAGGGCAAAGGCCAGCACGCTGGCGGTATAGGCCATGGTGTCGGTGCCGTGGATCACCACGAAACCGTCGTAATCGGCATAGCGGGCGATCAGGTCATCCAGCAGTTGCTGCCACTGCGCCGGCACGATGGCCGACGAGTCGATCAGCTGCGGGTATTCCAGTACATCGAAATCCAGCGCCGGCGTGCGAAAACGCTGCAGCAGCCGCGGCAGCAGGCCCGGCACCGGGGCCAGGCCCTCCGGGGTGTGGTCCATGCCAATGGTGCCTCCGCTATAGAGGACAAGCAGGCGGGTCATGGTTGCATCCTTGGTCGACATCAAACAGCCGGCATGGTAGCGCAAAAACCGCAGGCCTGCGGCATCCCTGCCATGACAAAACCCCCGTGACAGCATGGCTGCGACGGGGGCTGACAGGCGGTAAACGGCTTAGCGCAATGCTTCGTTGATAGCCTCGTTCACGGCATGCTGGGCTGCACCGATCTGGCCCAGGATGTAATGCTGCAGGCCGCGCAGATAGGGATCGTCCTCTTCATGGCTGGCATCCTGCTTTGCCTTGTCCAGCAGACGCAGGGCCTGGTGGAAACGGTCATCCGGGCGATATTGCGCATCCGGCGGCATGCGCTGGAAGGGGTCTTTGCCATCATCGATGGCGGCATCATGCATGGCGTGCAGGGCCTGGTTAATGGCTTCCACGGCACGGCGCTCGCCCTGTTCCACACGCGGCTGATCCGGACGGGCCAGCAAATCGCGGGCGATACGCAGGTCAGTCATGGCATGGCTGTAGTAGGGATGCTGCTCCGGCTGCCAGTGGTGCTGCTCGAAGCGCCAGGGCATGCCTTCATGCCACTCCCCCTGGCGCATGTCGGGATGCCAGTCGTTGCCATGCCAGTCATCGGCCATGACCGTGCCGCTTGCCAGCAGGGCCACACCAGCCAGCAGCAGGCTGGCGACAGATTTCTTCAAGATCAACATGATTGCTCTCCTTGATTACAAGCGACTTTTTTTATTGTGACGGTAAATCAGAATGCTGGTCCGGCTCAGCGCAGTGCGTCGGCAATGGCTTGCTGGGTAGCGCGGTGCGCATCATCTATATGGTGCAGGATGCGCCCTTGCAGGTCGCGCACCCAGGGGTCGTCCTCGCGGTGGCTGGCATCGCGCTTGGCCTGATCCAGCAATTGCAGGGCCTGATGGAAGCGGTCGGTCGGGCTCAGCCGGGCATCCGGCGCAGGAATCTGCCAGGGGTTCTTGCCATCTTCGATGGCAGCCTGCTTCATTTCATTCAGCGCAGCATCGATGGCACCGACAGCCCAGCGCTCGTCATCCTGCACCGGCTGTGCATCAGGCCGCGCCAGCAGGGCACGCGCCTGGCGCAGATCGCTCATGGCATGACCGTAATAAGGATGTTCGGCGGGGTTCCAGTGCGGGGCGGCAGCCACCGGGGCCGGCTTGTACACCACCTGGGTACGCGGCGGCACCACCACGCAGGCACTCAGGCCGGATACGGCAGCGGCCAGCATCAACCAACGGCCACTGCGCAGGATATGTGCTTTCATCGAAAACTCTCCGGAAGTGAGAAACTGTCTGCAGCATGTCGCAAGCGCTGCAGGACGTCTGTAGCCATGCTGTATCGCTTGGTAAGCATATGTAATGAAATTGTGTGCAATTGTTAATTCATGACAAGAATCTTCAATTATTCACACACTAACCCATTGGCATGGCAGTGATGCCCAGATCTCCCGGCTCGGCCGGCAGCTGGCTGTCCACCGATAGCCGGATGGCATCGTGCCGCCAGTACTCGACATCACAATCGATGATGCGCTGCTGCTGGTCGTAATTGATGCGGGTGATGCGCAGGATGGGGCTGCCATCGGCCAGCATCAGCGCCTGCGCCACCTCGCCACGCGCGGCGGTGGGGGTGATGTCGAAGCGCGAACGGCGGTAATGCAGGCCGTAGCGGGTCTGGTACAGCTCGGTCAGCGATTGCGACAGGTCTTCGTTCATGATACCGGGAAAGCATTCCGGCTTGAGATAGTGCTCGACATACATCACTACCCGGCCATCCAGGCTGCGCTGGCGGCAAATCTGCAATACCCGCGCCAATGCCGACAATTGCAAGCGCTGACACATCTCCGGCGTGGCCACCATGCTGCGTGCCGACAGCACCCGGGTATCCACTCGCCGCTGTTGCTGTTGCACCATCTGCTGGAAATGCACCCGGTACTGCGGGTTGTATTCCAGCCGCGGTGGGGCGACAAACCAGCCGCGCCGGTCTTCGCGGTAGATGCAGCCTTCGGCCTCCAGCGCCAGCAAGGCATCCTTCAGGGTGATGCGGGTGGTATCAAACAGCTCGGACAAGCTGCGTTCGGATGGCAATTTGCCGCCGGGAGGCAACAATCCCCCTTCGATCTGCGCCAGCAGGGACTGTCTGATCCGGGCGACTTGTGTCTGGTTATTTTCTTCTGACATGCTCTGGACTAGTCCACGTTGATTTGATTACAGCTTGGAGCCAATGACAACACTTGCTGCGACCTTGCACCTGCGGCCTGCTGCCTTTTCTGTCGGCCACGGCGCACCTTGCCACAGGGACACTGTGCGATTAGCTTGGTCGCTGTTAATGTTTAGCAAATTCAAATGACAAGCCTGCGACAGCTGGTCGGAATATGGCCAAAACAGGTCGCACCGGAGACTTCACACAACAGACATGCAACTGAAACTTGGCCCACATCATTTCGTCATCTGTACTGCCTATGATCGCCCTGCTCAACTGACCTAGTCCAAAGGATGGAACCAATGAACAAGAAGCTGATGGCTGCAGTAGTTTTGTCCGCACTGAGTGTAGGTGCTTCCGCTGTCCATGCACAGGATCTGAACAGTCTGATCAAGGCCGCCAAGCAGGAAGGCGAACTGACCACGATTGCCCTGCCGCACGACTGGTGTGGCTATGGTGACCTGGTGGCCGGCTTCAAGGCCAAGTATGGCATCAAGGTGAACGAACTGAACCCTGACGCCGGTTCCGGTGACGAGATCGAGGCGATCAAGGCCAACAAGGGTAACAAGGGTCCGCAGGCACCGGACGTGATCGACGTGGGTCTGTCCTTTGGTCCGCAAGCCAAGGAAGCCGGCCTGCTCCTGCCGTACAAGGTGTCCACCTGGAACAGCATTCCGGCTGAAGTGAAGGACAAGGACGGCTACTGGTACGGCGACTACTACGGCGTGCTGGCATTCGAAGTGAACACCGACATCATCAAGAAGGTACCGGCTGACTGGTCCGACCTGCTGAAACCGGAATACCGCAACGCCGTGGCGCTGGCCGGTGACCCGCGCACCGCCAACCAGGCCATCATGGGCGTGTACGCTGCCGGTCTGTCGCAAGCCGGTGGCAACCCGGCCAAGGCTGCCGATGCCGGCCTGAAATTCTTCGCGCAACTGAACAAGAGCGGCAACTTCGTGCCGGTGATCGGCAAGGCGGCCTCGCTGGCCCAGGGCACCACCCCCATCATCGTGCGCTGGGACTACAACGCCCTGGCCGACCGCGACACCCTGAAGGGCAATCCGAAAGTGGCCGTGGTCGTGCCCAAGTCCGGCGTGGTGGCTGGCGTGTACGTACAGGCGATCAGCGCCTATGCTCCGCACCCGAACGCCGCCAAGCTGTGGATGGAATACCTGTACTCCGACGAAGGCCAACTGGGCTGGCTGAAGGGCTATTGCCACCCGAGCCGCTTCAACGACCTGGCCGCGCGCAAGAAAATCCCGGCTGATCTGCTGTCCAAGCTGCCGGCTGCCGCCAACTACAAAAAGGCCGTGTTCCCCACCCTGGAACAACAGGAAGTGTACAAGGCCACCATCACCAAGCAGTGGGACAGCGTGGTGGGCAGCAACGTCAAGTAAGCCCGCCAGCATCTGAGCCCCAGACCTCATGGCCGTGCAAGCGGCCATGACGGTTTTTGACCCCATCCATCAGGGAAGTGACCCGACCCTGCCCGCGTGGCAGTACAACAGCAAGGCAGCGGCCGCCCACCGGCCCCACCGCTGCTGATGCCGGGCACGCCCTTGTACACGAGGCTGCACCACGGATGAGTACTTCACCCGATTCCCTCACGCACCGCCCCGCGCCCGGAGCAGGCCAGATCCGCAAGGGTCTGACACTGTCTTCGCTCAACTGGCTGGGCGTGGCACCGTTTTTCCTGTTTGCATTGCTGTTCCTGATCCTGCCCACGACCACGCTGATGATCGGCGCGTTTCAGGATGCCAACGGCCATTTCACCCTGGGCAATATCGCCAGACTGTTCGACGACAACATTCTGTCGGCCTACTGGATCAGCTTCAAGGTCAGCGCCGCGTCGGCGCTGGGTGGTACCGTCATCGGCCTGGCGCTGGCGCTGGCGGCGATTCAGGGTGGCCTGCCGCAATGGATACGCCCCACGCTGATGACCTTCTCCGGCGTGGCGTCCAACTTTGCCGGCATCCCCTTGTCCTTCGCCTTTCTGGCCACACTGGGCCGCATGGGTCTGGTGACGGTATTGCTGCGCGACTATGCCGACTTCGACCTCTACAGTACCGGTTTTTCCATTCTCAGCTTTCTGGGCCTGACCCTGACCTATCTGTACTTCCAGATTCCGCTGATGGTGCTGATCGTCACCCCGGCCATTGACGGCCTGCGTGCCGAATGGCGCGAAGCCTGCGAAAGCCTGGGTGGCAACAGCGTGGCCTACTGGTGGCATATCGCCCTGCCCATTTTGTGGCCCAGCATCCTGGGTTCGGCGCTGCTGCTGTTCGCCAACGCCTTTGGCGCGGTGGCCACCGCCTATGCGCTCACCGGCAGCTCGCTCAATATCGTGCCCATCCTGCTGTATGCACAGATCCGTGGCGACGTGCTGCACGACCAGAACCTGGGCTACGCCCTGGCACTGGGCATGATCGTGGTGACCGGCCTGTCCAATGCCGGCTATATCTGGCTGCGCAGCCGCGCCGAAAGGGGGCGTGAATGAAATCGACATCGCGACTGGGTGCCTGGGTGGCCATTGCCATCGGCACCCTTTATTTCCTGCTGCCGCTGATTGCCACTTTCGAGTTCAGCCTGAAAATGAACCGCGATGGCTACAGCTTCGAAGCCTACAAGGTGGTGCTGGCCGACCCCGGCTTTCAGGCAACCTTTGGCTATTCCACGCTGATGGCGGTGCTCACCATCATCGTCGGCATCCTGCTGGTGGTGCCCACCGCCTACTGGATCCAGCTGAAGCTGCCACGGCTGCGGCCGCTGGTGGAGTTCATCACCCTGCTGCCGCTGGTGATTCCGGCCATCGTCATCGTGTTCGGCTACCTCAAGCTGTACAACAGCAGCTCCTGGCTGCCGCTGACCGGCAACGAGCGCGCCACCGACCTGCTGTTGATGTGCAGCTACGTGACGCTGGCCCTGCCCTATCTGTACCGCTCGGTCGATGCCGGCCTCAGGGCCATCGACGTACGCACGCTGACCGAAGCGGCCGAGAGCCTGGGCGCCAGCTGGCCCAGCATTTTGCTGCAGGTGATCTTTCCCAATGTGAAGTCGGCCATCCTGTCCGGTGCCTTCCTCACCTTTGCCGTGGTCATCGGTGAATTCACCATGGCCAGCCTGCTGGGCCGCCCGGCCTTTGGCCCCTATCTGCAACTGATCGGCTCCAACCGGGCTTACGAGCCCTCGGCGCTGGCCATCATCGCCTTCATGGTGACCTGGGCAGCCATGGGGCTGATCCAGGTATTCGCCCGCAATGCCCGCCCGGCCCGCAAGACGGCCTGAGCAAGACAGAATTCAAGGAACAAGCATGGCCTATCTCACCATCAATAATCTGCACAAGCGCTTCGACGACCACGTCGTGGTGCACGACTTCAACATGCACATCGAACAGGGCGAGTTCGTCACTTTCCTTGGCCCCTCCGGCTGCGGCAAGACCACGGTACTGCGCATGATCGCCGGCTTTGAAACGCCCACCTCCGGCCGCATCTGCGTCGGTGGCGAGGACATCACCCAGCAGGCCGCGCAAAAGCGCGGCATCGGCATGGTGTTCCAGAGCTATGCGCTGTTTCCCAATATGAATGTGACGCAGAACATCGGCTTTGGCCTGAAAATGCGCAAATGCCCGGCTGACGACATCAAGCGCAAGGTGGCCGAGGTGATCAAGCTGGTGGAGCTTTCCGGCAAGGAAAACCACTACCCGCATGAGCTGTCCGGTGGCCAGCGCCAGCGTGTGGCGCTGGCGCGCGCACTGGTGGTGGAGCCGCGCATCCTGCTGCTGGACGAACCGCTGTCGGCACTGGACGCCCGCATCCGCAAGAACCTGCGCGAGCAGATCCGCGACATCCAGCGCCGCCTGGGCCTGACCACCATTTTCGTCACCCACGATCAGGAAGAAGCGCTCACCATGTCCGACCGCATCTTCGTGATGAACCAGGGCCGGGTGGAACAGGAAGGCCGCGCCGAAATCGTCTACACCGAACCGGCCACCGAGTTCGTGGCCCGCTTCATGGGCAATTACAATCTGCTGGGCGCGGCCGATACCCAGCGTCTGCTGGGGCTGAACATCAATGGCCACCTGGCCATCCGCCCGGAATCCATTCATGTGCTGGACGGCCACAGCCAGCAGGACGGCACCCTGGCCGGCACCATCCGCCAGCACCAGCTGCTGGGCAATATCATCCGCTACCAGATTGAAAGCGCCGGCATCACCCTGCAGGTGGACCGGCTGAACCGCACCGCCAGCGACCTGATGCCGGCCGGCACCGAAGTCAGGCTGCAGATCAGCCGCGACGACATGCGCGAGGTACGCTGATGCTGGCCATATTCGATCTGGACGACACCCTCACCGACGGCGACAGCTCCAGCCTGTGGCTGCAATTCATGGTGGAACACGCCCTGGCCGCCGCCGACATGCTGCCGCGCGAGGCCGAGCTGATGGCGGCCTACCGCCGTGGCGAGCTGCGCATGGAAGACTATATGGCATTCACCCTGCAGCCGATGCAGGGCCGCAGCGTGGAGGAGGTGGCCGAGTGGGTGGAACGCTTCATCGCTGACAAGATCGCGCCCATCGTGTTTCCGGCCGCACGGGAAACCCTGGCGCGCTACAAGGCGGAGGGGCGCACCCTGCTGGTGATCTCCGCCACCGGCGAGCATCTGGTGGGGCCGATTGCACGCTTTCTGGGGGCAGACGACTTTCTGGCCATCTGTCTGGAAACCCGCGATGGCTGCTATACCGGCCACACCCACAGCGTGCTGACCTATCAACACGGCAAGGTGCTGCGCCTGCACGACTGGCTGACGCAACACGGCGCCACGCTGGCAGGCAGCCACGGCTATAGCGATTCCATCAACGATGTACCGCTGCTGCAGGAAGTGGAACAGGCTTATACGGTGAATGCCGACCCGAAACTGGCCGCCGTGGCAGTACAGCACGGCTGGACCCTGCTGAACTGGCAGCGCTAGCTGCCCTGGCCCGGCTGCCTGCCCACTGGCAGCCGGCAGCGGCTGCGTCAGCGGTAATGGCGCAGCATGCGCTGGAACACACCTTCTTGCTGCATGGCGGCCAGCGCCCGGTCCAGTTCGCTGCGGGTGATCAGGCTGCGTGGTGACAGGGCGCAGCGGTTGCGATACTGGCTGATCACCAGCGCCGGCTGCAGCGGCGGCAAGCGCAAGCCATGCGCCAGCTGGTAATCCAGATACAGCCGGTTGGTCACCACATGCTGGACCCGGCCGGCCGCCAGCTTGCGCAGGCTGTCGACCATGCTGTGGGCGTCATCGCGCACAAAGCCGCTGCCCAGTTGCTGCAGCATTTCCGGATAGGCAAAACCCAGTACGGTGCCTACCGGCTGCCCGGCCACATCGCCCAGCTGGCTACGCGGTGCCGCCAGCCTGCTGCTGAGCAACAAGTCCTGGTTATCGAGGAAGGGCCGGCTCCAGCGCAGCGTGGGCGCCGGCATCCACTGCGGCAGCGACAGGCACAGGACATCACCCTGCCCTTGCTCCAGCGCCGCCGTCAGCCGCTTGCGCGGCAATACCCTGAAGCGCACCCCCAGCCGCAGATGCGCCGCCAGTTCCAGCCCGATATCGCGATGCAGACCGTCCTGCAGCTGCCCGTTGACGATATTGGCCTGCGGCATTTCGGTGCTGTCATCCACCAGCACCACCAGCTCGCCGGCCGCTGCCGACAACGCCAGCAGCAGGACCGCCACACCGGCCAGCCATGTTTGTGGCTTTACCATGCTCACGCTTCCCCGAGTGCCCCTGCTGTGCCGCCGCCAGTGGCCGGCGGCCTGGCCATCATCCCGCCGTCCTTACGGCACGGGATGTAGCGCTTGCCTAATGAAATCCCCCGCGCGCCATGCAGCTCTGATAGCGACCATCCACCCGGCGGGCAAACCACTCGGTGGTGAGCTGGTGGGTGAACTTGGGGCTGACCAGCACGATCTGCGGAATGATCTGGCGCGGCACGGCCTTGCCGGACTGGTCGGCCAGCGCAAACACCCGCTTGTACAGCTCGGTCTGGCTGAAGCCGGACAGCTTTTCCTGGCGCAGATCACGCGCCATCTCGTCCGGGCTCATGCGCAAGCGACCGGCCAGACCATTCAGCGCACGCTGGGTGTCGCTGGTGGCACCGGACAACACGCGGTTCATCTTGTCGCTGTACAACATGATGTCGCCATCCAGCGCCAGCTTCTGTCCGGACAGGCGCTGCACCGCCAGCTGGAAAGCCGCATTGCGGCTGGCGTAGCGGCCGGCATTGTAGTCGGCAAAGCGGTAGACCATGTCAGGATAGCTGATGGGATATTGCAGCAGGATGGCGCTGCCGAAATAGACGCTGCCGCGCAGGCTGAACACTTCGTCGCGCAGGCTGCTGTAGCTGTAGGGATAGGGCCAGGCGCGCACCTGGGTTTCGGCAAAGGCCACGCTCACCTGCATCGGCCCGCCATCACGGATGGGGTTTTTGTGTTCGAAGATGGTCTGGCCAAAGGGCAGCTCGCGGATCATGTCTTCGTACAAGGCATTCATCTGCTTCTTGGTGCGCAGCGCATTCACCCGTTCCTTGTAGCTCTGGCCATTGGGCGACTTCTTCAGCATGGCGGCATCCACCACCAGCGAGGGAATGAAGTACTTCTGCCGCCGCTCCTCGATCTGCCCCCAGACGATCTTGGACAGATTCGGCACCACCGGGTCCGGATTAAAGCCGGACTCCTGCTCGGCCACCGCCAGCACCGCGCAGAAATACTGCGGTGCATAGGGAATCTTCAAATGGCTAAAGGCGGTCATGATGTCGCCGTGCCACTCACGGCGGGCGGGAATGCCGCGCGGCAGCAGGCGCTCCAGCAGGGCGGCGCCTTCCTGCTCGTTATTGTAGGCGGGCAGCAGCGGAGCCGGCACCGGCTTGCTCAGCGGCGCACTGGCGGGGGCTGCTGGCGGGAGCGCGGCCGGCGGCGGAGCGGGCAGCAGGGTTTGCGGCTCGGGCATCGGCGCCGGGCGCACGGCCGGTGTCACCACCGGTGCCGGAAGGGGGGCCACGCTGCTGGCGCAGCCGGCGAGGGCCAGCAACAAGCCGGCAGACAGATAACGGTACATGCGGATCGACCTCGAAAGCCGCCACCCCGCTAAGGGCGGGCGGACAAGAATGCGGCAGCCCCCGACTGTAAACAATGGCGGCAGCTTTGCCCAGCCACTTGTCCCTGGTCCGGGCTGCCGGCCATCAGTGTTTCAGTTTGGCGCTGGGCGCCGGCGTCGGCAAAAAGCCCTGGCTGAGCAGGTGGAACAACAGCCAGCCCAGCGCGCAGATGCTAACCAGCGCGGCAAGCCCCAGCAGCAGCTTCACCAGCAGGGCCATGCGCGGCGAAGACAGCAGGCCATCCTGGCGCGGCGCTCTTGCCCGCGGCACGGCGGCAGCGGGCGGGATGGAGGCCGGCCCGGCAGCGGCAGGGCTGCGTTCGGCCCTCTGCTGCGGCGCTGCGCCAGCGGCTGCGGGGGTGACCGTTGCGGGCGGGGCCGCGGCAGGCTGCCCATCGACCATGGCCGCGCCGGCAGACCCGGCGGCTTCGGTGGCTTCGGCGAGCCGCCCGGCCTGTTCAACATCGGGCGGCGGCGCTACAGCGGCAGGGCTGGCCAGCACCACCTGCGGCGAGGCACCCGCCTCGCCAATGCGTGCCAGCCGGCCCATCAGGCCATCCAGCCAGCCCAGCGGCGGCGGCGGCGTCAAACGGGCTGCGCGTTCGCGGATGATGCGGCTTTCCACCAGCACGAATACCACGCACAGCAGCGGCACCACCACTTGCAAGGCCGGGGCCTGGGTATTCACCCAGTCGGCCAGCAGCGGATCGCTCACCGCGATCTGGCCGGCCACCCAGCCCAGCAGGGCGCCGCCCAGCGGAATCAGCAGCGGCATGTCATTCAGCAGGCGGGCAATGAACAGGCTGCCGTACATCAGCAAGGGCACGCTGAACAGCAGGCCGAGTATCAGATACAGCACGCTGCCCTGCGCAGCCGCCGCCAGCGCCACCACATTGTCCAGGCTGAGTACCAGATCGGCCATCACCACCACCGACACCGCCGACCACAGCTGACGGCTGTCAGCAGCGCTGCCGGGAAGGCTCTCGCCGTCGTCATCGCCCAGCAGCAGCTTGATGGCAATGCTGATCAGCAAAGCCGCGCCCAGCAGTTTCAGCAAGGGCACTTGCAGCAGGAAACCCACCACCGTGGTCAGCAAGACCCGCAGCAGGATGGCAAAGCCGGTGCCCAGCAGCACCGCCTTGCGCATCAGGTGCGGCGGCAGCGAGCGGCAGGCTACCGCGATCACCAGCGCATTGTCGCCGCTGAGAATCAGGTCGAGGAAAAACACTTGCAGCGTCATGCCCAGCGCATGCATCAAACCATCCAGCTCCATCACAGCCTTTCATTCAGCACAAGCGCGCCCGGTTCAGCCATGCAAGGCCCCGGTCACCCCGGCGTACAAACCCAGCCCGCCGGTCAGTAAAAACAATATCCCCACGGCCACGGCATAACGCCCCTGCAGCCGCAGCCCTGCCGGCAGCTCGCTGCGCGCCAGCCAGAACAGAAAACCCAGTACCAGTGGCAGCAGCACGGCATTGAGCACGGCGGTGGCAATGGACAGCCGCACCAGGCTGTGGCTGAACACCACCGTCAGCGCGGCAGCCAGCAGCAACAGGGCAAAGGCGCCGTAGAACCATGGGGCCTGCAGCGGATGCTGCTCCAGCGAATGACGGGTGCCGCGCATTTCCCCCAGCGCCCAGGCCGCCGACAGACAGACCACGATGGTGGCCACCAGCGCACCGCCGCTGAGCGCCAGCGCAAACAGCAAGCGGCCAGCCAGCGGCCCCAGCACGCGGCCAAAGGCATCCGCCAGCTCCGGCACGGTATCCAGCACCACCCCGCCATGGCCGGCAAACACCGCAGCCGCGGCAATCAGCACCGCCGCAGTCACCAGCTGGCACAGCACAGCCCCCAGCATGGTATCCAGCCGCGCCGCGCGCAGGTCGCGCAGGTCCAGTCCCTTGTCGATCAGCGCCGACTGCTGATAGAACACCGTCCACGGCATCACGCTGCTGCCCAGATTGGCCGCCAGCAGGTAGAGATAGCTGGCATCGTGCAGCGGCATGTCCAGCGCCTGCTGCCGGATATGCTGCAGGTCGGGCCGGGCCTGCCAGGCCATGTAGAGGAAGGCCAGCTCGGCCACGCCAAACAGCATGGCCACGCGTTCCACCGCACGGTAGCTGCCGCTGCACACCATCAGCAGGATCAGCCCTGCCACCAGCGCCACGCTCTGCCATACCGGCACGCCGTAAAGCT
Organism: Aquitalea magnusonii; assembly: GCF_003202035.1. Taxonomy (GTDB): domain Bacteria; phylum Pseudomonadota; class Gammaproteobacteria; order Burkholderiales; family Chromobacteriaceae; genus Aquitalea; species Aquitalea magnusonii. Next base: position 60,255 of record NZ_QJKC01000008.1, read on the forward strand.
GGCCGACACCGGCCAGCCCGCTCATTTCGGTCAGCAGCGCACCAAAGCAGCTGGCCACCAGCGCGGCGCAGGACAGCTGGGCCCAGCAGCGGCCAAAGCGCTGCAGGATCAGCTCGCTGTAGCCCTTGCCGGTGGACAGCGCCAGCCGCACCGTCAGCTCCTGCACGATGAACAGCAGCGGAATGATGAGGAACTGCAGCAGCAACAGGCGATAACCCCATTGCGCACCACTCTGCGCCGCTGTCAGCACGCTGCCGGCATCGGTATCGGCCAGCATCACCACCAGCCCCGGCCCCAGCGTGGCCGCCAGACGGCGCAGCCGGCCGGCAGACAGCCACTGCGGTAGCACCAGCTGGCTCATGGCTTGCCGGTAGCCGGCCCGTTGCGGAAGTCATGCAGCAGCGCCGAATCCGGCGTCAGCAGCAAGGTGGGGGCCGAATCGGACAGCGCCTGCCGGTAAGTCTGCAGCGAGCGGTAAAACTTGTAGAACTTGGGGTCCTTGCTGAAGGCCGCCGCCAGCACCTTGTTGGCCTGGGCATCGGCCTCGCCATGAATGATGGCGCTCTGCCGCTGCGCCTCGGACAGGATCACCGTGCGTTCGCCATCGGCCTTGGCCTGGATTTCCTGCGCCCATTGTCCGCCCTGGGCGCGCAGTTCGCGTGCCTCCTGCTGCCGCGCCGATTTCATGCGGTCGTAAATCGCCTGGCTGGTTTCCAGCGGCAGGTCGGCACGGTGCAGGCGTACTTCGGTGACTTCGATGCCCAAGGAACGGGCGCGGGTAGCGGTTTCCTGCTGGATCTGCTGCACGATGCGGGTCCGCTCTTCCGACAGTAGTGACTTCAGCGGCACCTTGCCCAGTTCGCGCCGCAGCGAGGTGCTGACCAGCTGGGTGAGCTGCAAGCGGGCCTGGTCTTCCGTGCGCAGCGCCTGGTAGAAGCGCAGCGGATTGGCAATGCGGTAGCGGGTGTAGGTTTCCACCTCCAGCCGTTTTTCATCCCCCAGAATGATCTGTTCCGGCGGCGGCGCCAGCGTTTGCAGCCGCACATCATAAAACTGCAGGCTGTCCACCAGCGGCAGCTTGAACTTGAGGCCGGGCTCGGCATCCACGTCGATGGGCGCCCCCAGCCGGATGATCAGCCCCTTCTGCCCCTCGCTGAGGGTATAGAAGGAGGACGACAGCAGCCACAACACTGCCAGTGCGCCGACCAGGCCGGCGCCTTTGTATGAGCGGGCCATCAGCGGGTCTCCTTCGCCGGCTTGGATTTGTCCTTGTCCTGCAATTGCAGCAGCGACAGCACGCCGCCATTGCCTGCCTTGCCGGAGGAATCCACCACCACCTTGCTGGCCTTTTTCAAGACTTCGTCCATGCTGTCCAGATACAGCCGCCAGGCGGTGACATCCTTGGACTGGGCATAGCTCTGGTAAACCGAATCAAAGCGCTTGGCCTCCCCTTGCGCCAGATTCACCACCTGGCTCTGATAGGCCTGCGCTTCCTGCAGGATGCGGGCGGCATCGCCACGCGCCTTGGGCAGGATATCGTTGCTGTAAGCCTGGGCTTCGTTGCGCGCGCGTTCCTGGTCGGCACGGGCGCGCTGCACATCATTGAAGGCATCGATCACCGCCGCCGGCGGGTCCACCCGCTGCAACTGCACCTGGGTGACGATGATGCCGCTTTCGGCCTCATCCAGCCGGCTTTGCAGCAGGGCGCGGGTTTCTTCGGCCACCTGCTGGCGGCGGTTGGACATCACCGCCTGGATCGGCGTACGCGACACCACCTCGCGCATGGCGCTTTCCGCGGCAATGCGCAGCGAGGTTTCCGGATTGTTCACCTTGAACAAAAACTGTCCGGCATCCTTGATGCGCCAGAACACCGCGCAATCGGCCTCGACGATGTTTTCGTCGCCGGTCAGCATCTGTTTTTCGCGCGGATCGCTGGAGTCGGTGGCAGCGCCGTCAAACAGATTGGCCAGCTTCAATTGCTTGATCTGGGTGACCTTGGGCAGCAGCACGGTTTCAATCGGCCATGGCAGGTGATAATGCAGCCCGGGCTGGGTGGTATCCACCCAGCGCCCCAGCCGCAGCACCACGCCCTGCTCGTCCGGCTGCACCTTGTAAATGCCGGCCATGATCCAGCCGCTGGCCAGCAGGCCGCCCAGCAGCAGCAGGCCCTTGCCGCGCATGCCCATCACATCCAGATAGTAATCCAGCCGCTGCGACCAGCCATGCTGGCGCCCGGCACTGTCCGCTACCGCGGCCGGAGCGTGTTGTCCGGCTTCGTCTTGTTGCACAGCCATGCCTCTCTCACTATTGGGCGACACCCGCCCCCGCTTGCCCGGCAAGCGACCCGGATGCCGGCCCCTGCCCTGCACCCGTCATTGTCTACAACGCAGCAGGGTTATTGCGGATGACACACCGCCCCTGCCGCGGCTCAAAACCAGCTGCTCGCCGCCAGACCGATACCGCCCAGTGCCGACAACAGCGACACCGCCAGCAGCCAGCGGCGCTGGGTCAGTACCGTGATGGAGGCCATGGCCACGGCAATCTGGATCAGCGTCATCGCCAGCGCCATGCGCTCGTGCGGACGCAAGACGCGCTCCGATTCCTCGCTCAGCCTGCGCGACTCTTCCTGCAAGGCTTCCGCTTTTTTCTGTTGCTCCAGCTTCTGTGTTTCCTGCTTTTGCAGATCAGCCTGGAACTGCGCCTTTTGCGCCGGATCGGTCACCAGCACCAGCGCCAGCTGGTCCAGATGCGCCTTGGTCGATTTGGCCTGGTAATAACCCCAGGCATCCGCCGCCTCCGACTGCTTGAGAATGCTCTGATTCTTCAGGAACAGCGCCTCATTCTGCTTGGCGCCGCTCTGGTAACTGAAAACCGCACCGATGGTCGCCAGAATCGCGGTCAGCAAGGCAATCTTCTGTGCCAGCTGGCCTTTTTCCGCCTCTTCCTCCAGCAGCTTTTCATGCAGGCCCGCGATTTCGTATTCCTCTTCCGCCATCACCATCCCTCCATACTCGACACGACTGCCCGCCAGCAGGCACACAACAGTCAGATTATTCCGTGGGCATCGTGCCGAATACTCGCCTGACAACAAGGGTTAAACAAGCTAAATTTTGTGCAGATTTTGTATGCGCAGCAGACGATAAACTGCTGCTTAATGCAGTTTTTCCAGCAGCTGGTAGTACCACATGCCCAGCGCCAGCAAGCTCTGCCCCAGCTTGTCCCCCAGCGGCAGCCGTATATGGCGGAAGTGCTGGAACACATCAAACTGCTCCATGCTGCCGCAAATGGCCCTGGCCATGACCTCGCCCACGATATGCGAGGTGGCCACCCCGTGGCCGGAATAGCCCTGGGCATACCAGACATTGGGCGACAGCTTGCCCAGCTGTGGAATGCGGTTGATGACGATGCCCATATTGCAGCTCCACTGGTAGTCGATCTTCACTCCCTTGAGCTGTGGAAAAGTGCGCTCGATGCAGGGCCGCAATTCGGCGGCAATATCACGCGAGGCCCTGCCCGAATAATTGGCACCACCGCCAAACAGCAGCCGGCCATCGGCCGTCATGCGGTAGTAGTCCAGCACAAAGCGGCAGTCATACACCGCCACATCCAGCGGATTGAGCTGGCGCGCCAGCGCCCCCAGCGGCTCGGTGGTCACAATGCCGCCCGCGGCAGGGAAAATCATGCCCCCCAGCCTGGCACGCTCCAGCTGATGGTAGACATCGCCCGCCAGCAGCACCTGATCGGCACGGATGCAGCCGCTGGCCGTACGCACCAGCGGCACGGCACCGTGGCAGATCTCCAGTACCGGCGAATTCTCGAAAACCAGCCCACCCAGGCTGGCCAAGGCCCGCGCCTCGCCCAGGCAGAGATTCAAAGGATGCAGATGCATGCAGCGCTGGTTATAGATGCCACCAAAATACAGCGGCGTATCCAGAAAGCGCCCCAGCTCGGCCGCCTCCACCAGCTCGACGGCATCGCCCATGCCATGCTGCTGCGCCTCGGCGAAAGCACGGCGCAATTCCGCCATGTGGGATGGTTTGTAGGCGGTATGCAGGTGGCCGAACTTCAGGTCGCAGGCGATACCATAGCGCTCGATACGCTGGCGAATGATGTCATGGCCGCGCCAGCGCAAAAACCAGATGAAATCGTCTGCCGCCTGCTCCCCCACCTGGCGCGCCAACTGGCGGCGCATGGCCCCATCACCCGACAGGCTACCGGTGACCTGTCCGCCATTGCGGCCGGACTGTCCCCAGCCAATGCGCTGCGCCTCCAGCAAAGCCACTTTCTTGCCGCGCTCGGCCAGTTCCAGCGCACTGGCCAGGCCGGTAAAACCACCGCCAATCACCACCACATCCACCCGCACCTCCCCCTCCAGCTGCGGGTAAACGGTATCGCCAAGCATGGTGGCACTGTAATAGGAATGAATACGTTGAGTGCTCATGACACTGATCCTTATACGAAGCTGCTGCAATCCTGTCCCCGCAGCGGGAGACAGCGTGATTTACCGTCAGGTCTTCGGCAGGCGTCCCGCAGCGCGGCACTGTGATGCAAGCCGCGGCAATGCGCGCTGCGGACAGTGACGGGCAGGGAGAGGTGGCGAATCCCGGCAGCCTGTCAGGTCAGCCCTGCAGACCACCGCAGTCTAGCGACAAGCACGGCCGGCGCTCAATGGTAATTTGATCAAAAACACCATGACACATTGACAGATCACGTAAATACAAATGGAAAAACCCCAAAAACAGGCATTTTTACCGGCAAGGAAAACTCATTACCAGGCAAAATTTGATCATACAAAGCAGTAATGTGCTGACTGCAAGACCACCCCGTCTCCCTCCCCGGCCCCCATCCAGCACAAGCAACTACCCAGCCAGGCAAAAGCCGGTTACAATGCCACCCTTCGCGGGCGTCGTATAATGGTAATACCCAAGCTTCCCAAGCTTGTGCCGTGGGTTCGATTCCCATCGCCCGCTCCACACCGAATTCCCGCAGATCCTTGATCTGCAAAAGAAAAAGCCAACCGTTGCCGGTTGGCTTTTTTCTTGTCTGGTCGATATCTGGTCTGCGCCGGGGAAAGACCGGCATGGCATTATTTAAAGATGACATCGAGATGTTCTACCAGCAGCAGCGGCGGCATGGCTTTGCCAATGCGCTATCGCCGTTGGTATACGGGATGCAATATTTCCAGGATTTCAAGAGTGCCTGAGAATGGCGGGCGCTGCAGACCGGGCGGCGCTGGCACCTAACAAGCCCGGCATCGTCTCAGCAAAAAATTATTCGATGAGCTTGCCTCTTGCGGCAATGTAATGATCAAAGCGCCACGCTATTGAGCAGATCAATCGCCAAATCGAAGTACCTGATATCGATCGCATATAGCTGCTGCACATCGAAGAGCCTCTCCAGTTGCAAAGCGATGACCAAATCCTTCAGAACCAGCACTTGGTCTGGAGACTCGTTGCCTTCCATCATTTAGTGGATGTTCTTAGCTGCATTCATGCTGATATCCTTACTCTCTCAAAAATCGATATGTAGTTCTACCTATCCAACGTACTGCGTCTAAAAACGCATGACAAAGATCAAGCAGAAGGCATTGGCAGGGGCAATTTGCTGGAGCTGACGGCTCGCGGCGGCCGCATGCAAATTTGCCCGGAATGATTCGGGCTTTCTTGGGCATGTCCGGGGTTTCTGACCCAGCACCAGCCCCCACAGCGCAAGGCGGGGGCTGTGCGGGGGCTGTGCGGGCGCAGTCCGTTCACAGTGAACCGCTATAGGCTTCCTCGCCATGCAGGGTCTGGTCCAGCCCGGTTTCCTGCGTATGCTCGTCAATCAGCACCGGGGTCATCTTGTTGATCAGCCACAGCATGCCGTAGGTAAAGCCGAAGGCCCACAGACCGGACACCACTGCCGCCACCACCTGTTTCCACAGGAAATCCGGGTTGCCCATCAACAGGCCATCCGCCCCGGCCGGGTTCCAGGCCTTGCTGGCAAACACCCCCAGCAGCAATGTGCCCAGCAAGCCGCCCACGCCGTGCACGCCCCAGACATCCAGCGCATCATCCCAGCCCAGACGGTTTTTCAGTTGCACCGCGTAGTAGCACACCACGGCGGCGATCACGCCGATGACGGCAGCCGTACCCAGCGACACATAGCCCGCCGCCGGGGTAATCGTGGCCAGGCCAGCCACCGCGCCGGTCAGCAGGCCGATGAACTTGGGCTGACGGGCATGCGACCACTCCAGGAAAAACCAGGCCGTGCCGGCAAACGAGGCGGCTACGTCGGTATTGAGGAAGGCCGATGCGGTGATGTAATCCACCCGCAGTTCCGAGCCGGCATTGAAGCCATACCAGCCAAACCACAGCAGGCCGGTACCCAGGGCAATCAGCGGCACATTGTGCGGCTTGTTTTCCACCACCGAGCGTCGTCCCACATACAGCACGGAGGCCAGCGCGGCAAAGCCGGCGGTGTTATGCACCACGATGCCGCCGGCAAAGTCCAGTACGCCCCACTTGGCCAGCAGGCCATCAGGACTCCATATCATATGGACAAAGGGGAAATAGACAAAAATCAGCCAGCCGGTGAGAAACAGGAAATATGCCTTCACCGTCACCCGGTTGGCGAAGGCTCCGGTGATCAGCGCGGGGGTGATGATAGCAAACATCATCTGGTAGGCCACGTGCACGATCAAGGGAATACCGGCATCGTTGCCGGTATACATGGTATGCAGGGTAACGCCCTGCATGAAGGCGTAGTAAGTAGGGTCGCCGACGATGCCGTGCCATGTCGGGCCAAAGCACATCGAATAGCCAAAGGCAAACCACAGCACCGTGGTCCAGCCCAGTGACATGAAGCTTTGCGCCATGATGGTCAGCACATTCTTGCGGCCGACCAGGCCACCATAAAAGAACGCCAGACCAGGCGTCATCAACATGACCAGGCTGGCACAAAGCAGCATGAAGCCGGTATTGCCGACATTAAGCGGCATGAGGGAATTTGTCATCGTACACATCCTTCAATCCATAAATAATTATTTACTAATACTGTTATGGATGGGATGCTGCGCTTCACTGTAGCAAGCGCATTTGCGGCAGATCAAGTGAATGCACGACTCCGGACAAGCTGACAGCCCGCGCCACTTTCCCGCCGCCAGCGCGTGGCAAAAATGCTGAAATCACCGCCGGCAGGCACCGGTACTTCTGCCGGTAACAGCACCGCCAGCCGCAACTTGCTCGCTGGCGCAAGAGTGGGCGGGCCGGGCTGCGGTTTGCTGCACGGCGCCCTGCCGTGGCATGCCACCACCACATGGCGCATGCCGGCCATCGCGCCGCCCCTGCCGGCAGGATGCCGCCATGGCCGCCGTTGTTGCAGCCGCCACCAGGCTGAGCAGGATTCAGCTGCGACATTACCCTGCCATTCCCGGCAACAGGCCATTTCCCTCGGCAGGCCAGCCGAATACGGCCAGCCGGCCAAAGCATGCTAAAATTCACGCTTTACAAATGCCGGCTGCCCGGTAATATTTTGGCTTCGCCAAACTTGGGCAAGCGGCTGCCAAGCCCTGTCAGCCACACCATGCTTGCAAACGACATCATCCAGCTTAGAGCCGCTACCAAAACCCTTGCCGCTGCGTTGCGCCTCCTAGCCGTACCCTCGTACTGTCTGCGTCGGCGCGCCTGGTCCCAGAGACGCTACGCTGTTTTGATAGCCGCTATCAGCCCCCCGAAGACGCACTCATGAAATGGAACTCCGGCCGGCTATGGCTTCGTATCTCGGTCTACGGCGCAACAACGCTGCTGGCGCTGTTTGTCATCATCCAGGCACTGATTTTCTGGAATTTCGATGAAGCGTCGATCCGTACCACCCTCGCCGCCTCGCTGCGCGATACCCAGCGCCAGGTGGTGGTGGAAGGCAAGATCAGTCCCACACTGTTTCCCTCCCCCGGTCTCAGCATTCACCAGCTCACCATCAGCGAACCGGGCAGCAGCCTGCCCTTTGCCCGGGTAGAGCAGCTGGACGTCTATCTGTCCTGGCTGCCGCTGCTGACCGGCAACCGCGAGATCAAGGCGCTGGAGCTGCATGGGGTCAGCGCCAGCATCATCCGTGCCGCCGATGGCCGGCTGTCGGTGATGGACTTGTTCCAGCGCCATGCGCCGGGCAATGTCAGCATGAAGCTGGACAGCCTGCTGGTACGTGAAGGCACGCTGGTCTATTCCGACCGCGTGACCGGCAATGACCAGAAACTGGACACCATCAGCCTGGATGCCGACGATCTGCGCAGCAGCGCCAACCTGAGCGCCGCTGCCATCCTCAGTAATGGCAAACGCCCCATCCGCCTGGCCATCAGCACGCCGCTCACCATTCAGGATGACCAGGTCAGCCTGGAAAAAGTGGATGCCGTTGCCCTGTCCGAGCTGCCTGGCCTGGGCGAGAGCAAGTTTGCCGCCACCGGCCAGTACAAGCTGAATTTCGCCACACTGCAAACCTCGGGCAAGGATCTCAGTTTCAGCTTCAGCAGCGAGCGCCCCAGCAGCCAGCTGGAGCTGAAAGTGCCGGAGCTGAACGCCAGCTTCAATGAAATCACCATGCCGTCGGCCCATCTGGGCGGCAAGCTCAGCTATGCCCACAGCCAGTACCAGCTGGATGCCGGCCTGGACAACCTCAAGTTCACCGAAGGCGGACTGGCCGCGGACAAGGTCAAGGGTGATTTCAACTGGCAGGCCGGCGACACCCGGCTCAACTTCAAGCTGGACGCCCCGCTGGCGCTGATGGGCATGAAGCAGCTGCGCTTGCAGCCGCTGAACATGACCGCCACGCTCACCACGCCGCTGCTGCCACGCGGCAAGCTGTTTTCCAGCATGCAAGGCGCGCTGGACGGCGACCTGGACGAACCGCGGCTGAATCTGCGCGTGGCCGGCAAGCTGGACGGCTCCGACCTGTCGGTGACAGTCAGCCAGTTTGGCCTGATGAAGCCGCGTCATGAGGCCACCTTGTCGGTGGGCAAGCTCGACCTCAACCGCTACCTGCCGGAAAGCAAGGGCGATCCGGTGGCCATCTTCCAGGACAGCAAGCCGATTCCGCTGGACTGGCTCGATTACTTCGACCTGACCGGCAAGATCGCCATCGGTGAACTGGCCATGGGCCGCTTCCGCATGAACAACCTGAGCGCCAGCGTGCGCGTCAATCCGCGCGAACTGGAGCTGGACCAGATGTCGGCCGACATCTACCAGGGCCGCTTGCAAGGCGACATCCTGCTGGCACGGCGCGATACGCCACACCTGGAGGTCAAGCAGACGCTGAAGGACATGAACATCCGCCCGCTGCTGGTCGACCTGTTCAACTTCGGCCGGCTGGATGGCAAGGGCAATGGCCAGGTTGACATCAGCGCAGATGGCAAGTCCTTCCTCGACCTGCGCAACACCCTGACCGGCACGGTGGAAACCAGCCTGAACAAGGGCGCGCTGTCCGGCATCGACCTGGTTGCCGCACTGAAAAACCTGCCGGCCGAGCTGAAAGAGTGGAACAGCCAGGCCCAGGCCGATCAGAAAACCACCTTCTCCACCCTGTCGGCCGGCTTCCGCCTTGACAAGGGTGTGGCCCGCAGCCAGAACATGCAGCTGGCTTCACAGCTGGTCAATGTCAAGGGTTCGGGCAAGGTGGACCTGACGCAGAACATCGTCGACTACACCATGGATGTACAGGCCAATCCGCAGGAATTCAGCCGGCTCAAGGGGGTCAACGTGCCGCTGAAGATTACCGGCCCGCTCAATGCGCCGGTATATGCGCTGGACTTCAACGCCATGGTCAAGGGCAAGAAGACCGAGGGCGAAAAGCAGCAGGCACTGAAGCAGGAGCTGAAAAAGCAGATCACCACCATCCTGCCCTGAGCCGGCAGGCCGGGCAGACAAGCACAAGGCCGTGTCGATGACACGGCCTTGTTGATATGGACGGGCAGCAGCGGCGGCTCAGCCTTCCAGAATGCGCGCCTCGGCCAGCGCCAGCTGCTCCGGCGTGCCCAGCAGCACCAGCACATCGTTGGCATCGATTTCAAAATCGGCATCGAAGTCCAGCCGGCGAATGCTGTTGCGGCGCACCGACTTCACCTCCACCCCCAGCCCTTCCAGATGCAGCTCACCCAGCGGCCGGCCGATGGCATGGGCGCCGGGGCAGGCCTGAATGCTGAGCAAACGCGGCACCAGCGCCTCGTCCAGCCCTTCGGCATCATCGCTGGCACCACGGAAAAAGCCGCGAAACAGGTTGTAACGCTCTTCCCGCACCGAGCGGATACGGCGCAGCACCCGGTTCAGCGGCACGCCCAGCACCATCAGCGCCTGCGAGGCCAGCATCAGGCTGCCCTCCATCACCTCGGCCACCACCTCATCGGCACCGGCCTTGCGCAGCAAATCGATATCGCTGTCGTCCACGGTACGCACGATCACCGGCAAATCCGGCCGGGCCGCCTGTACCGTATGCAAAATGCGCAAGGCGGCATGGGTATCGGCAAAAGTCACCACCACCACCTTGGCACGCATCAGGCCACCGGCCACCAGCACTTCCTTCTTGCCGGCATCGCCGAACACCACCGGGTCGCCGGCCTCACCGGCCTCGCGCACCCGCTCCGGGTCCATGTCCAGTGCAAAAAACGGAATGCTCTCGGTTTCCAGCAAACGCGCCAGCGCCTGGCCGCTACGGCCATAACCGCAAATCAGCACATGGTCGGACTTGCCCATGCTCTCCACCAGCAGGTGGTGCAGGCTCAAGGCCTGCATCATCCAGTCCTGCTTCACCAGCCGGCGGGTAATCGCCTCGCCATGCATGATCATGAACGGCGCCACCAGCATCGACAGCAAGATGGCCGCAATGGCAGCCTGCTCGGTGCTTTCGGCAATCAGGCCCAGGTTGCCGGACAAGGCCAGCAGCACGAAACCGAACTCGCCCCCCTGCGCCAGCGCCAGGCCGGCCCGCATGGAATGATTGGGCTGGTGGCGCAGCAAACGCCCCAGCACAAAGACAATGCCCAGCTTGGCCAGCAGCAGCAGGCCCAGCATCAGCGCCACTTCACCAAAGCGCTCAAACAGCACCGACAGTTGCAGGCGCATGCCGACGGTGACAAAGAAAAAGCCCAGCAGGATATCGCGGAAGGGCTTGATGTCCTCCTCCACCTGATAGCGGTATTCGGTTTCGGAAATCAGCATGCCGGCCACAAAGGCCCCCAGCGCCAGTGACAGGCCGGACAACTCGGTCAGCCAGGCCACCCCCAGGGTGATCAGCAACACATTGATCATGAACAGCTCGCCCGAACGCTGCCGCGCCACCAGATGAAACCATGGCCGCACCAGTCGCTGGCCGAAAAACAGCAGCAGCGCCATCACCACCACCACCTTCACGGCGGCCAGCCCCAGATCCATCCACAAGGTTTCGCTACCGCCGGCAAAGGCCGGCAGCAGGATCAGCAAGGGAACCACCGCAATATCCTGGAACAGCAGCACGCCAATCGCCAGCTGGCCGTGCTGCTGATTCAGCTCCAGCCGTTCGGTCAACAGCTTGCTGACAATGGCGGTGGATGACATGGCCAGCGCCCCCCCCACGGCAAAGCCGGACAGCGCCGAACCGGACAGCCAGCCCATCACCAGCGCAATCAGCAGCATGGTCGCCAGCACCTGGGCCAGCCCCAGGCCAAACACCAGATGCCGCATGGCACGCAGCTTGGGCAGGGAAAACTCCAGCCCGATGGAAAACATCATGAAGACAATGCCGATCTCACCAAGAAACTGGGTTTCCTCACCATCCGGAATCAGGCTGGTCACGCCGGGGCCGGCCAGAAAGCCCACCACCAGATAACCCAGCATCGGCGGCACCCGCAGGCTGCGACACAGGGTAACGGACAGGACGGCGGCCAGCAGAACCAGCACAATGGGAGCAAGCGAATGCATTGGTGCGACAATCTCCTGTAAAACCGGGCAAGGAAAAAAGGACATGATGCGGACAAGGCCAGCCGGACTGAACGCCAGACCACGCCCGACCCCGCGCAAAAACAGCCATGACCAGGGCTGAAACGCTAGCGCGCAATGATTGTTAATCAGCCGACAAGCAAAAGATGCACCAGCTTGTGACTCCGCCGATTATAACCTTTGATATACTTTCCCCCATGGAAAAAGCTCAAGCAAGGTCGCCACTCGACCTGGCACGCGAAGTGCTGCAAACCGAGGCCGACGCAATCCTGGCCCTGTCCCGTCGCCTGAATGGTGATTTTCTGCGTGCGGTCGAGGCCATTCTGGCCTGTACCGGCCGCATTGTTGTCACCGGCATGGGCAAGTCCGGCCACGTCGGCCGCAAGATCGCCGCCACCCTGGCCAGCACCGGCAGCCCGGCCTTCTTCGTCCATCCGGCCGAGGCGGCCCACGGCGACCTGGGCATGATTACCGCACAGGATGTGGTCATCGCCCTGTCCAACTCCGGAGAATCCGGCGAAGTAGTCGCCCTGCTGCCCGCACTCAAGCGCAAGGGCCTGGTGCTGATCGCCATGACCGGCAATCCGGCCTCCTCGCTGGGACGGGAAGCCGACATCCTGCTGGACACCCAGGTAGAAAAGGAAGCCTGCCCACTGGGCCTGGCCCCCACCACCAGCACCACGGTACAGATGGCACTGGGCGATGCACTGGCGGTTACCCTGCTGGACGCACGCCAGTTCGGCCCGGAAGACTTCGCCCTGTCCCATCCGGGTGGCAGCCTGGGTCGCCGCCTGCTGGTACACGTCAAGGACCTGATGCACAGCGGTGAAGAACTGCCCCGCGTCGCCCCCGGCACCGCCCTGAAAGATGCCCTGCTGGAAATGTCGCACAAGCGGCTGGGCATGGTGGCCATCGCCGGCACAGACAATGTCATCTGCGGCATCTATACCGATGGTGACCTGCGCCGCACGCTGGAGCATTCCGGCAATATCTACGACCTGAACATCGACCAGGTGATGAGCCCCGCCCCGCAAACCATCCTGTACAGCAAACTGGCCACCGAGGCGGTGCACCTGATGGAGCAGCGGCGCATCACCAGCCTGCTGGTGGTGGATGCCGACGGCAAGCTGGCCGGCGCCATCCACATGCACGACCTGCTCAAGGCCGGCGTGGTCTAGCCCCGCTAGCACGCCAACAAGGAAAGCCATGCAAGCCATCACCGAACAAGCCCGCAAGATCAAGCTGCTGATCATGGATGTGGACGGCGTCCTCACCGACGGCCGCATCTACTACAACGCCCAGGGCGAAGAAAGCAAATCCTTCTACGTGCAGGACGGCCTGGGCCTCAAGCTGCTGCAGTCCACCGGGGTGCGGCTGGCCATCATCTCCGGCCGCGCCGATCGATGCGTCGAACACCGCGCCCGGGCCCTGGGCATCGACTTCTATTTTGGCGGCATCCACAACAAGCAGGAAGCACTGGCCCAGCTGCTGGAACAGGCCGGCGTCACCGCGGAGCAATGCGCCTTTATCGGCGACGACCTGATCGACCTGCCGGTGCTGCGCCGCGTCGGCCTGGCGGTGGCCGTACCGGCCGCTCCCACCCTGGTGCGCCAGCACGCCCATTACGTCACCGGCTTTCCCGGCGGCCAGGGCGCCGTGCGTGAACTGGCCGAACTCATCATGCAGGCCCAGGGCAATTTCGATGCCATCGTGGCCAGGTATCTGGCATGATCCGCTCGCACCGGCTGTTTCCCATCCTGCTGCTGCTCATCACCGGGCTGCTCACGGTCTGGCTGGATACGGTATCGCGCTGGGAACCCAGCAAGCGCGAGCTGGACCCCAACAAGCCGGAAGTCGTGGTCGAAGGCGTCGTGGCCACCCGCTACGACCCCAAGGGCATGCTGCAGGAAAAAATGACTGCCAGCCGCATGTGGCAATATCCCGACCGCACCGAGTCCTATTTCGAAACGCCCGACCTGCAAAGCTACAAAAACGGTGCGCTGGCCTACCACGCCATTGGCGACAGCGGGCGCTACAACAGCAAGACCAGACAAGCGCTGTTTGACAAGAAGGTCACGCTGATCCAGCCAGCCAGCGCCACGCAGCCGGAAACCCGCGTGGTCAGCAGCAATATGCGTATCGACACCGTGCGACACATCGCACAATCCGCCACGCTGACCCACTTCTATCACGGCAAGTCGAGCGGCAGCGCCGTCGGCTTCATCTATGAACAGCAGACCGGCCAACTGCAGCTGCTGTCCAATGCAAAGGTCACTTATGAAAAATAAATGCCGCAGCTACGCCCGCCTGGCCTTGCTGGCGCTGTCCCTGTGTGCCGGCCATGGCGCACACGCCGAAAAGGCCGACCGCGACAAACCCATTGAAATCAGCGCCGATCGCGGCAACCTCGACCAGCTCAAGGGCGTCACCGTCTGGCAGGGCAATGTCATCATCGTGCAGGGCACACTGAAACTGAACGCCGACCGGGCCACGGTCACCCAGGACAAGCAAGGCAACCAGACCATGCAGGCCACCGGGCGCCAGGTGATGTTCCGCCAGAAGATGGATGGAAAAAACGACTGGATTGAAGGCCAGGCCAACCAGCTCGACTACAACACCGTCACCCACGTCGCCGTGCTGACCGGCAATGCCCGCGTCAAACGCGGCAGCGACCTGGTCATCGGCAACGTGATCACCTACAACACCGAAACCGAGCTGTATGAAGTCAGCAGTGGCGCCAGCAGCAATGGTGGCCGCGTCACCGCCATCATTCAGCCCAAGCCCAGGGACACCACCGCCCCTGCCGCCAAGAAACCCGACGGAAACGCACCATGAGCGGCCCCAGCATTCTGAAAGTCGAGCGGCTTAAAAAGCGCTTCAAGAAACGTACCGTCGTCAAGGATGTCGCCCTGCAGATCCAGAGCGGCGAAGTGGTTGGCCTGCTCGGCCCCAATGGTGCCGGCAAAACCACCAGCTTTTACATGATTGTCGGGCTGATCGGCGCCGATGAAGGCGAAATCTCCCTGGATGGCAACAGCATCACCCACCTGCCCATCCACCAGCGTGCCCGCCTCGGCCTCGGTTACCTGCCACAGGAAGCCTCGATTTTCCGCAAGATGACGGTGGAAGAAAACATCACCGCCGTGCTGGAAATCGCCGGCTACAAGGGTGACAAGCTGGAAAAGGAACTCAGCCTGCTGCTGGACGACCTCAATATCGCCCACCTGCGCGAAAGCAATGCCCTGTCGCTGTCCGGCGGTGAGCGTCGCCGGGTGGAAATCGCCCGCGTACTGGCCACCCGCCCACGCTTCATCCTGCTGGACGAACCTTTTGCCGGCGTCGATCCGATTGCCGTGATCGACATCCAGAAAATCATCACCTTCCTGCAACAACGCGGCATCGGCGTGCTGATCACCGATCACAATGTGCGCGAAACCCTGCGCATCTGTGACCGCGCCTACATCATCAGCGACGGCTCGGTACTGGCCTCCGGCGAGCCGGAAGAACTGGTCAACAACGAGAAAGTGCGCCAGGTCTACCTGGGCGAGCACTTCCACCTGTAAGCCATGAAACAGTCACTACAGCTCAGGGTCTCGCAACAACTCACGCTCACCCCGCAACTGCAACAGTCGATCAAACTGCTGCAGCTGTCCACCCTCGACCTGCAAACCGAAGTCGAGCGCTTCCTGCTGGACAACCCCATGCTGGAGCGTGGCGATGACACGCCGACGCAAGAAGGCAGCAGCAGCGACACGCCAGCGGCCGCAGAAGACAGCACGCCCACCTCCGACAGCACGGACAGCGACAGCAGCCCGCGGGATGACAGCAGCGGGGAACTCACCGACTGGGGCAGCGGCAGCCGCCGCAACGACGGCGACGACGAGTTCGACCCCATGCTCAACGTCCCCTGCCCGGTCAGCCTGCGCGAGCACCTGCTGGCCCAGCTGGGCGAGCTGACCCTGCCCACCCGCGATCAGGCCATCGTGCAATTGCTGATCGAAGAACTGGACGACAATGGTTTTCTCAGTGTCGACCTGGAAGAGCTGGCCAGCCATCTGCCGCTGGAGCTGGAGCTGGAAGCCGACGAACTGATGGTCGGCCTGCGCCTGTTGCAGCAATTCGACCCTGCCGGCATCGCCGCCCGCTCACTGGCCGAATCACTCTGCCTGCAACTGGACCGTTTGCCACAGCAGGAAAACGGCCATGCACTAGCCCGCAAGATCGTGGCAGAACACCTGAACTTGCTGGGCAATCGCGACTATACCCGGCTCAAGCGCATACTCGGCGTCGACGACGACGCCATCCGCCAGGCCCAGCAACTGATCGCAAGGCTGACCCCCCATCCGGCCGCCGGTTTCGGTGGCGAAGACGTGCACTATGTCATCCCCGATGTCACCGTGCGCAAGCGCCGCGGCCGCTGGGTGGCCGAACTCAATAACGGGGCCGTGCCACGGCTGCGGGTCAACCAGCTGTACGCCCAGATGCTGTCGGAAAACCGCGCCGGCGCAGGCGAGCTTTCCGGCCGCCTACAAGAAGCAAAATGGCTGGTAAAGAACATCCAGCAACGATTTGACACTATCCTGAAAGTGTCGGAAGCTATAGTCGAAAGGCAGCAAGCGTTCTTTGAACACGGAGAAGTGGCCATGCGTCCGCTCATCCTGCGCGATATCGCAGACGAGCTGGGGCTGCATGAATCAACCGTTTCCCGGGTGACCACCCAGAAATACCTGCTCTGCCCGCGTGGCTTGTTTGAGCTGAAATATTTCTTCGGCAGTTCCCTGGAAACCGACAGTGGCGGCGAATGCTCGGCCACTGCCATCAAGGCCCATATCCGCCGCATGATAGACGGCGAAAACCCGGCCAAGCCACTTTCCGACAGCGCCATCGCCGACGAACTGGGTAAACAGGGCATGCAGGTTGCAAGACGTACCGTTGCGAAGTATCGTGAAGCTATGCAGATTCCACCGGTCAACCTGCGCAAGGCACTGTAGGGCGCCTTGAAGAATATCCGCTCGCCCGGCCGACCCGACCGGGCAGTCAACACAAGAAGGAGTTAGGGTATGAACCTCAAAGTAACCGGTCTCCACCTCGAAGTAACCCCGGCCCTCCGTGAATTCCTGGAAAGCAAGCTGGAACGTGTCACCCGCCATGTCGATCATGTCATCGACGTTACCGTCACCCTGTCGGTGGACAAGCTGGTGCAGAAGGCGGAAGTCAACGTTCACCTCTCCGGCAAGGACATCCATGTGGAAGCCACCGACTCCGACATGTACGCTGCCATCGACTTGCTGATGGACAAGCTGGATCGACAGGTACTCAAGCACAAGGAAAAGCAGAACGAACACCGCGTGACTCCGCAGGTTCAGCCGGAAGCCACCCTGTAATCACCTGACCGACGATGCGGGAACCCAGCGGGTTCCCGTTTTTATTTGCAGCGAGCCTTTTTCATTTTGATGAAGGCAACGTAGAATTGGCCAGTTTTTGTAGCCGCGTGCACACACTCCTATGAGCCTGATCGGCAAAATCCTGACACAGGATCACATCCTCCCGGACCTGGATGTCGCCAGCAAGAAGCGCGTCTTCGAGCAGGTGGGCCTCCTTATCGAAAACACCCACGGCATTGCGCGCAGTGAAATTTTCGACTGCCTGTTTGCCCGGGAAAAGCTTGGCTCCACCGGACTGGGCCAGGGAGTCGCCATTCCGCATGGCCGTGCCCGTGGCCTGAAGGAAGCGGTCGGCGTCTTCATCCGGCTGAAGGCCCCCATCCCCTTCGATGCACCGGATGGCAAGCCGGTACAAAGCCTGTTTGTACTGCTGGTACCCGAACAGGCAACCGATCTGCACCTGCAGGTGCTGTCGGAACTGGCCCAGCTTTTCTCCAGCAAACAGCTGCGAGAACAATTGCTGACTGCCCCCCACCGCGCCGAGCTTTACCAGTTGCTCACTGCATGGAATACCAATAATGCCTAGCATCACCGTGCGCCGGCTGTATCAGGACAATCAGCAAAAGCTCAACCTGACCTGGGTGGCTGGCACCGGCGGTGCCGACAGCCCCATCGGCAATGACGAGCAACGCCCCACGCTGGCACTGGTCGGTCACCTCAACTTCATCCACCCCAACCGTGTGCAGGTGCTGGGTCTGGCCGAAGTCGACTACCTGAACCGGCTGGAACAATCCGCCGCCAAGACCGCGCTGGACCAGCTGTTCCACAAGACCATGTCGGTGGTGATGGTGGCCAATGGCCAGCAGGTGCCCAAACTGCTGCGCGACTACTGCCACACCCATAACGTGCCACTGATGAGCACGCCGCTGGAAAGCCCCTACCTGATGGATGTGCTGCGCATCTATCTGGCACGCGCGCTGGCGGTGTCGACGGTGCTGCACGGCGTTTTCCTGGATGTGCTGGAAATCGGCGTGCTGATCATGGGCGACTCGGCCATGGGCAAAAGCGAACTGGCACTGGAACTGATTTCACGCGGCCATGGCATGGTGGCCGATGATGCGGTCGAGCTCTACCGCATCGGCCCGGAAACGCTGGAAGGCCGCTGCCCGCCGCTGCTGCGCGACTTTCTGGAAGTGCGTGGCCTGGGCATTCTGAATATCCGCACCATTTTCGGTGAAACCGCCGTCCGGCCGAAAAAGGTGCTCAAACTGATCATCCACCTGGTGAAAGCCAACGACCAGGCCATGCAGGCACTGGACCGGCTGAACATCCAGTCCGAAACCCAGGACATCCTGGGGGTGACCGTGCGCAAGGTGGTGCTGCCGGTGGCGGCAGGCCGCAACCTGGCGGTACTGGTGGAAGCGGCCGTGCGCAATTACATCCTGCAACTGCGCGGCATCGACAGCACACGCGAATTCATCGAACGCCATACCAACTTCCTCAGAGATCAGGAAAATGCGCCTGATATTGATTAGCGGCCTGTCCGGCTCCGGCAAGTCCATTGCCCTGCGGGCACTGGAGGATTCCGGCTATTACTGCGTGGACAATCTGCCAGCCACCATGCTGCACGAAGCCATGTCGCTGTATGCCGACTACGGCTACGAACAGATCGCCATCAGCGTGGATACCCGCTCCAGTCCTTCGCTGGGCGCACTGCCACAAGAAGTGGACAAACTGCGCCAGCAAGGGGTGGACGTACGGCTGCTGTTTCTGGAAGCCAAGGCGGAAACCCTGGTCAAGCGCTTTTCCGAAACCCGCCGTCGCCACCCCTTGTCCGGCAGCGGCTCCACGGTGGAAGAATGCATACGGCTGGAGCAGGAATTGCTGGCCAGCATCCAGGAAATGGGCATTCGCATCGACACCAGCGAGCTGTCGGCCAATGCCCTGAAAAGCTGGATCAAGGAACTGGTGGAAGCCGACAGCAGCCGGCTGACCATCATCTTCGAGTCCTTCGGCTTCAAGCATGGCGTCCCACTGGATGCCGACTATGTCTTCGACGTGCGCTGCCTGCCCAATCCCTATTACGATCCGGTCCTGCGTCCGCTGACCGGGCGCGATCAGGCGATTGTCGATTTTTTCCTGCAGCAGCCGCTGGTGGCCGAAATGACCGAAGACATCCGTCATCTGGTGGCCAAATGGCTGCCGGAATTCAGCCGTGAAAACCGCAGCTATCTGACAGTCGCCATTGGTTGTACTGGCGGCCAGCACCGCTCGGTCTATATTGCCGAACAACTGGCACGGGCCTTTCCCGTCGAACAGGTGCTGCTGCGCCACCGCCAGCTGTTCCGCGAAGCCTGAACCGGCACTGGCCGCTAGCGGCGGACAGTGCCACCCCACCCTCCGGGCCCTGGTGGATCCTGCCCACAGCATCGGCAAGATCCCTGCCCATTGGAAGATGCTGATGCCCATACCCCAAACCGTTACCGTCGCCCTGACCGGGGCCTCCGGCCTGCCTTATGGACTGCGCCTGATCGATGCGCTGATCGCCGCCGGCACCCGCGTGTGGGTTCTATACTCACAGGCAGCCCAGGTGGTGGCCAAGCAGGAAATGGATCTGCATCTGCCCTCTCGCCCTGCCGAAGTACAGCAATGGCTATACCAGCGCACCGGCGCACAAGCAGAACAACTGGCGGTGTTTGGCCGTGAAGAATGGTTTGCCCCGGTGGCCTCCGGCTCCAACCCGGCCGATGCCATGGTGGTCTGCCCCTGCTCGATGGGCACCCTGGCGGCCATTGCCCATGGCATGAGCGATAATCTGATCGAGCGTGCCGCCGATGTCAGCATCAAGGAAGGGCGCAAGCTGATCCTGGTGCCACGCGAAACCCCGCTGTCGGTCATCCACCTGGAAAACATGCTGCAGCTGGCACGGCTGGGTGTGGTCATCCTGCCTCCTGCGCCTGGCTTCTATACCCATCCGGCCAGCGTCGATGACATGGTGGATTTTATCGTGGCACGCATTCTGGATCAGTTGCGCATCCCCCATAGCCTGATGCCGCGCTGGGGTGAAGCACACAAGGAGTAAACCATGCGGGAAAACGCGTTGTGGAGCCTGCCGGCCTTGCGCCGGCTCGAAACCGAAGCCGAGCTGCAAGGGCTCGATCTGATGCAACGCGCCGCCCGCGCCACGGCCGACTGGGTGAGACAGCGCCTGCACAGTGATGCGCGCATTCTGGTGGCAGCCGGCCCCGGCAATAATGGCGGCGATGCCCTCTACGCGGCACTGCTGCTGATGCAGGCTGGCTACAGCGTGGACATCCTGCTGCCGCAAGCCGCCACCAGCCGGCAAAGCCAGGCGGCACTGCAAGCCATCCGTCAGGCCGGCGGGATTCCGCTGCAACAGCTGGCAAGCGACTATCCAACGCCCGAGCTGCTGATCGACGGCCTGTTCGGCATCGGCCTCAGCCGCCCGCTGTCGGCGGACTGGGCGGCCGTCATGACGCAGCTGAACGCACTGGACTGCCTGAAGCTGGCGCTGGACTGCCCCAGCGGGCTGGACCCTTATACCGGCCAGGCGCAACAAGCCTGCATCCGCGCCAGCCATACCCTGACCTTTCTCTGTCACAAACCGGGGCTGTACTATGCCGCCGGTGCCGATCATGCCGGTCAAATCGAACTGGCCGGGCTCGATTGCCCGCAAGCACTGCTTCCGCCTGCCGAGGGCTATCTGAACCGGCAGGATGCCAGCCCACTGCAACGCCGCCGCGACAGCCACAAAGGCAGCCATGGCACGCTATGCCTCATTGGCGGCAATCGCGGCATGCTGGGTGCCGCCCTGCTGGCCGGCCGCGCAGCACTGGCGGCCGGAGCCGGCAAAGTCCATGTCCTGACACTGGATGGCAGCCTGACCGTCGATCCGCTCTGCCCGGAACTGATGCTGCAATATGCCGACCCGGCCATGCCGCTGCCTGCCGCCGACGTCCTGGCGCTCGGTCCCGGCCTGGGTCAGGACAAACCGGCCCGACAATGGCTCAAACGGGTCCTGGCCAGCACCTTGCCCCTGGTGCTGGATGCCGATGCCCTGAACCTGCTGGCCAGCAATGCCGACCTGCAGCACACACTGGCCCGGCGCCCTGCCAGCACCATACTGACACCGCACCCGGCAGAAGCAGCCCGCCTGCTGGCTTGCAGCAGCGCCGATGTACAAGGTGACCGCCTGAGCGCCGCACGCCAGCTGGCCGAGCGTTTCCAGTGCACCGTGCTGCTCAAGGGTGCCGGCAGCCTGATCGTGACCGTCGGACAACCCTATCTGCTCAATACCAGTGGCGGTCCGGCGCTGGCGGCGGCCGGTCAGGGCGATGTGCTGACCGGGCTGATCGCCGCCCTGCTGGCCCAGGGCATGGAGGCGCACGCCGCCAGCAGTCTGGCAGCGCGGGTACACGGACTGGCCGGTGATGAATACCAGCAACAGGCCGGTGGCCCCATCGGCCTGACCGCATCAGCCACCAGCCAGCGCTGCAGTGCCTGGCTGAACCGCCTGCTCTAGTCTGCCGCCCGTCCAACACCTGTTTTTGTATACAATTCCGCTTCGCACAGCATGCTGGCCCTGTGTAAAATAAGCCACCAATATGGTGGAGAATTGTCTTGCCTCAACAAAAAAAAGCTTACCTGCTCGGGCTTTCTGCCGTTCTTGCCTGGTCTACCGTGGCCACAGCCTTCAAGATCAGCTTGCAGCATCTGTCACCTGCCCAGCTTGTTTTGTATGCAAGCATTGCCTCCACCCTCAGCCTGCTTTCCATCCTGCTGTGGCAAGGCCGTCTTGCCAGCCTGCTGCCGGCCCTGCGTCAGCACTGGCGCGGCTCGCTGCTGCTGGGCGCAGTCAATCCGCTCGCCTACTACCTGATCCTGTTCCAGGCTTACGCCCTGCTGCCGGCCCAGGAGGCCCAGGCCATCAACTACACCTGGGCACTGACCATGACCTTGCTGTCGGTGCCCCTGCTCAAACACCAGCTGAGCCGGCATGACGTGCTGGCCGCGGTGATTTGCTATCTGGGCGTGCTGGTCATCGGCACCCACGGCCAGCTGCTGCAACTGCATTTTTCCAGCCTCGCCGGCGTCGGCTACGCCCTGGCATCCACCCTGCTCTGGGCCGGCTACTGGATTTTCAATGCCCGCGACCAGCGCGAACCGGTAATCGGACTGACGCTCAACTTCTTGCTGTCCTTGCCGCTGACACTGGCCTTTTGCGCTTTCAGCGGCGAACTCAAGCCCGTGGCCTGGCAGGGCCTGGCTGGCGCCGCCTATGTCGGCGGCCTGGAAATGGGCTTCACCTTCGTACTGTGGCTGAGCGCAATGAAGCTCACCAGCAGTACCGCACGCATCGCCAACCTGATTTTCCTGTCGCCCCTGCTATCGCTGGGCTTGATCCACTTCATTGTTGGTGAACCCATCCTGCCCTCCACCCTGATCGGACTGGGCTTGATTCTGGGCGGGCTGCTGCTGCAGAAACTGGGAAAAACCCACTAGAACTACCCTTTAGTTCAGTTCGAATACTTTTGCCGGAACTGATTCCACCAGCGCAAGAGTGCAAAAAAACCGCATTCCTCAACGTGCACCTGCTTGTTGTACTGCCATTTGCAAGCATAAACCTTTAAATTATCCCGATCACCGGCGGCAGCCGTGACAGCTTCATACTGCGATGCCAACATGCTTAGCAATCAGATGTGGCAATTCCCGGGTTGAGTTTCTAGGATTCAAACAGGGTAAGAGGGATAATAAAATCAATGAACAGTATCAAATCGAAGCTCAGGCTTTGGCTGATGATGGGGGTGACCGTGATCGTGGCGATCACCGGTTTGTTGTCATACAACCAGAACCGCAGCCAGGATGAAGCAGATTACCAGGCACAGCGTGCCTCGCTGCAAGCGCGGCTATCCTTGTCCCTGCCACATGGGGTCTGGCAGATGGACGACTCCTATACCCGCCTGACACTGGATGCCGAACTGGGCTGGAACTCCGTGGTGGCCATCCGCATCACCGGTGATGCCGGGCTGAACATCGGCCGCATCCGCAGCGACAACAATACCCTGCGCGACATGGCCCCCTCCGAAAAGCCCAGCAGTGATGACGTGCTGACCCTGCCCATCATCTACCAGAATCGTGAAAAGCTTGGCACGGCCACCGTCTACCTGTCCCGCAGCCAGCTGGAACACCGCCAACTGGTGCACCTGCTGGAAATCCTGCTGGAAATCGTGGTGCTGGATGTACTGATCTTCTTCGTGATGACCTACAACCTGAACCGCTTCGTGTTCGATCCGCTGAAGCGCCTGCAGGACGCACTGAATCGTGCCGCCAGCAGTGATGACGCCAAATCCTCGCGCATCTCGCAACAAACCCAGGATGAATTCGGCGCAGTCACCCGCAGCTTCAACCGCATTGTCGACCGCATTTCCGCCGACCTTGCCATGCGTACGGCGGCCGAGGCCCAGGCGCGCCAGGAAAAGGACAATGCCGAACTGGCCTTGCGCCAGCTGGTGCAGACCCAGCAAACCCTGGTCGAGGCGGAAAAACTCGCCTCGCTGGGCAGTCTGGTGGCGGGCGTGGCCCATGAAATCAACACCCCGGTGGGTATCACCCTGACCACGGCCTCGCACCTGGCCACCACCACCCTGCACATCACGGAAAAACTGGATAACGGCGGGATCAAGAAGAGTGATTTCCAGGCCTATCTGGATACGGCCAAAGAGTGCTGTGAGCTGATCTTGTCCAATGCCGAACGCGCGGCCAACCTGATCCACAGCTTCAAGCAGGTGGCGGTGGATCAAACCAGCGAACAGCGCCGCGACTTCCAGCTCAATGACTACCTGAGTGAAATCGTCACCAGCCTCAAGCCGCGTTTCAAGCGCTCGCAGACCAGCATAGACATTTCCTGCGAAGACGACCTGCTGCTGGACAGCTATCCGGGCGCGGTATCGCAAGTCATCACCAACCTGCTGGTCAATGCCCTGGTACATGGTTTTGATGAAAAACCAGGCGGCACCATCAGCATTCATGCCGAGCGCAGCAGCAACAACAATGTCAAACTGAGCATCCGTGATAACGGCAAGGGCATCCCTGCCGAAAACCTCAACCGCATCTTCGACCCCTTCTTCACCACCCGCCGCGGCAGTGGCGGCAGCGGACTGGGCCTGCATATCGTCTATAACATCATCCGGCAACGTTTGGGTGGCACCATCGAAGTAGAAAGCCAGCCTGGCAAGGGTAGTACCTTCACCATCACCATGCCCTGCATCGCCCCTGAGATCCCGCACAAGGAGTTCAAGCAATGAGCCCGCAGCAAGCAAATGACGACGACTGGCTGCTGGATGACGACCCGCCAGACCACAGCAAGCCTTTGCCCCAGTACAAGCATCCCTGGAAAATCCTGATCGTGGATGATGAACCGGATGTACACAGCGCCACCGCACTGGCCATCCGCAATATCCGCTACAAGGATCGCGCACTCGAGCTGCTGAGCGCCTACTCGGCGGCGGAAGCCCTGCACATGCTGCAGCAGCATGGCGATGTGGCGCTGATCCTGCTGGATGTGGTGATGGAAACCGACGACGCCGGCCTGCGCCTGGTCCGCCGCATCCGCGAGGAGCTGCAGATCAGCACCACCCGCATCGTGCTGCGCACAGGCCAGCCAGGTCAGGCTCCGGAGCAGGAAGTCATCCTCAATTACGATATCAACGACTACAAGACCAAGACCGAGCTGACGGTCCAGAAATTGTTCACCACGGTGATCGCCTCCTTGCGCGCCTACGAAAACCTGATCACCATCGAGAAGAACCGCCAGGGCCTGGCCAAGATTCTGGAAGGGGCCGCCGATCTGTACCAGATGTTCTCGCTCAAGGAGTTTGCCTCTGGCGTGCTCAAGCAGATCAGCGCCATTCTCGATGTCGGCACCGACGGCATCCTGTGCGTGGAAAGCACACCGGACATGACCGGCCGGCCGCAGCTGGAAATCCTGGCCGCTGCCGGCGCCTATGAAAGCCTGCTGGAAAGCGGCAGCCTGGACGACTACCCGGACCTGGCCAGCGCCATCCGGCGCGCCTTGCAGGAAAAACGCAATATCTACCAGCACCCCTACGATGTGTTGTGCATAACCGCGCAGAACGGGCGCGAATTCGCCGTGCACTTCACTCCGCCCTGGCCGCTGGACGATGTCGAACGCAATCTGCTGGAAGTGTTCTGCCAGCGTATTTCCTCGGCCTACGACAACCTCTATCTCTACAACCAGCTGCGCCATTCGCAGGAAGCCACCGTGGTGGCACTGGCAGCCCTGGCCGAGTACCGTGATACCGATACCGGCGCCCATGTGCTGCGGGTGCAGAAACTGACCGATGCCATTGCCGGCGAAATCCGCCAGCGCGGCCAGTATCTGGACCTGCTGACGGCAGAATTCATGGACATGGTGGGCATGGCCAGCATCCTGCACGATGTCGGCAAGGTCGGCACACCGGATCACATCCTGTTCAAGCCCGGCAAACTGGACCCCGAGGAGAGGCGCATCATGGAGCAGCATGCCGGTATTGGCGCCAGCATCCTCGCCAAGTCGGCGCAGATGGTGGAGGGGCAAAGCTATCTGTCACTGGGTTCTGAAATTGCCGGCGGCCACCACGAGCACTTCGATGGCAATGGCTACCCCAACAAACTGAAAGAGCAGCAAATTCCGCTTTCCGCCCGCATCGTGGCGGTGGTGGATGTGTTTGATGCCCTGCTCAACAAGCGTCCTTACAAAGAGCCCTGGGCGTTGTCCGAAACCCTGGACTACATCCGCAGCCGCGCTGGCAGCCAGTTTGATCCGGTCGTGGTCAGTGCATTGTGCGATATGGTGGAGCAAGGGCGGCTGCCCTTCGAGCTGTAAGCTCCGCAGCAACAACAAAGCCGCCAGCAGCTTGCGCTGTGGCGGCTTTGTCATGGTCTGAAAGCGGTGATCAGGCCACGTAGAACATCACGCTGACAAACTGGCAGATGCTGCCACCGAGCACAAACAAGTGCCAGATACCGTGGCCATGGCGGATTTTCTCGTCATTGATAAACCAGTAAATACCCACGCTGTAAATCAGCCCGCCCAAGGCCAGCCAGAACAGCCCGCCCCAGGACATGGCGGCAAGCAGCGGCTGCATGGCAATCACCACCAGCCAGCCCATCACCACATACAAGATCATCGACAGCAGCCGGGTGCGCCGCCCCAGCGTCAACTCCTGGATAATGCCGAAAATGGCCAGGCCCCAGCTCAGGCCGAACAGCGTCCAGCCCCAGGCCCCGCGCAAGGTAACCAGGCAATATGGGGTGTAACTGCCGGCAATCAGCAAATAAATGGCCGAATGGTCACACTTCTGCAAAATCGCCTTGGCCCGCCCCCTGGCGCTGTGATACAGCGTGGAAATCAGGTAAAGCAGTACCAGGGTGGAACCGTACAGGCTGAAGCTGACAATTTTCCATGGATCACCCTGCTCGGCCGCCACGTACACCAGGCTGATCAGCCCGGTAATGGCCAGCACGGTTCCCACCAGGTGGGAAATCCCGTTGAAGCGCTCTCCGTAGTACATAACCCTTCTTTCTCCTGCCCGGCCAGGCGAGGCATGACCGAAGCTGCCGTTGCGACAGGTTTGGGCAAGCAAAACAATGCCACAGTTCCAGCGTATACCAAGCAAGATAGCGTCAATTCATCGCAATACAAGCACGGCCAGGGCAAAAACACAGCCACAGCAACAACAAAGCGGGCCGTAGCCCGCTTGGTAACAGCAACAGCTCAATCTGCAGCTCAGGCGCCCAGCGCCTTCAATACATTGCCACGCACGACTTCGACCGGCTGGGTGCCATCGATCTTGACGTACTTGGGAGCCTTGGCATCGCCACTGGCCGCGCGCTGACCATAAAAGCCCACCAGCACTTCGGTTTGCTCGTGATAAACCGCCAGGCGCTTTTTCACGGTTTCTTCGTGGTCGTCATCACGCTGGATCAGGTCCTCACCGGTCTCGTCATCCTTGCCGGCCACTTTCGGCGGGTTGAAGGTGATGTGGTAGGTACGACCGGAAGCCACGTGCACACGACGGCCAGCCATGCGCTCGACAATGGCGGCATCCGGCACATCGATCTCCACCACGTAGTCGATATCCACGCCGGCAGCAATCATGGCTTCGGCTTGCGGAATGGTACGCGGGAAACCGTCGAACAGAAAACCGTTGGCACAGTCGTCCTGCGCAATACGCTCTTTCACCAGGCCAATGATGATGTCGTCACGCACCAGGCCGCCGGCATCCATGATGGCCTTGGCTTCCAGGCCCAGCGGCGTGCCGGCCTTGACGGCAGCGCGCAGCATGTCGCCAGTGGAAATCTGCGGAATGCCGAACTGTTCACGAATATAGTTGGCCTGAGTACCCTTGCCAGCGCCCGGAGCGCCCAACAGAATCAATCGCATAATTACTCCCGTCAGTTTGTATGTCGTTTATTGTGTTTGGTGTTCATCGGCCGTCTTCTGCTGCGGCCTTGCCGGACGCTCAGCGCCCGGCCAGTACGGCACGCACCCGTTCCAGGTCTTCCGGCGTATCCACGCCGGCTGCGGGTGCTTCGCTCACCGTGGCCACCATGATGGGGTAGCCATGCCACAACACACGCAGCTGTTCCAGTGCTTCGAACTGTTCCAGCGGTGCCGGGCTCAATGAGCTGTAGGTCTGCAAAAAGCCTGCCTGATAGGCATACATGCCGATGTGCCGCAAGACCGGTAGGTCTGCCGGCAAGACGCTTGTATCGTGTGCAAACGCGTCACGGGCATAGGGTATCGGGGCCCGGCTGAAATACAGGGCCCGCCCAGCATGGTCCAGCACCACCTTGACCACATTGGGATTGAACATGTCGGCGGCAGCATGAAACGGATGGGCCACCGTGGCCATCGGCACTTGTGTGCTGGCCATCAGCGCGGCCAGCTGGTCGATCAGCGCCGGATCGATCAAGGGCTCGTCGCCCTGCACATTCACCACGATCTGCGCGGCATCCCACTGCATCTGCTGGGCGACTTCCGCCAGACGGTCGGTACCGCTGGCGTGATCAGCACGCGTCATCACCGCGGCAATGCCATGTGCGGCGCAGGCCTGCACGATATCGGCATGATCGGTCGCCACCACCACCTGGCTGGCCGCACTTTTTGCCGCCTGCTCGGCCACCCGCACCACCATGGGCTTGCCGGCCAGATCAGCCAGCGGCTTGCCCGGCAGCCGGCTGGAGGCCATGCGCGCGGGAATGACGACGGCAAAACCGCTCATTTCACTTCTTCTTCCGGCGCCAGTTCGCGCGCTTCGGTTTCCAGCATCATCGGGATACCGTCCCGCACCGGGAAAGCCAGACGATCACCCTTGCAGATCAGTTCCTGCCGGGCCTTGTCGAATACCAGCGGGCCCTTGCACAGCGGGCACACCAGGATGTCCAGAAATTTAGCGTCCATGTCTTATCTTCAATCGGGAAAGTAGCCAGCCTGCCAGATCCGGCGTCAGCTGTGCCGTAACCGGCAAGACCCATAGTCTAGCACGCTGCGCCGCATCATGAATCACCCGCCGCAATTTCACCGCATCTTTGCTGGTGACGATGATGGGCTGGTCGCCCGCCGGCAAATCCGCCGGGCTGAAAGCGTGATGATCGGGAAAGCTCAGACAGTGCTGCAGGGAAAATCCCAGGCCGCGCAAGGTATTGAAAAAACGTTCCGGATGACCGATGCCAGCCAGTGCCAGCACCGGCTCGGCAGCAAAATCCGCCACACTGCGACTGCAGGCCGGATCCGCCAGCGCCACCAGGCGCTCGGCACGCAGCTGCATCTGGAAGCAGGGCAGCGTGGCCGGCAGCGGCAAGGAAGACGCGGCCCCGTTCACCACCACGGCATCCACGCTGGCAAGACGCGAGGCCGGTTCGCGCAGCGGGCCGGCCGGCAGCAAATGGCCATTGCCCAGACCACGCCCGCCATCCAGCACCACCACTTCCAGCGTGCGAGCCAGCCGGTAATGCTGCAGGCCATCATCGGTCAGGATCAGCTGCAAATCGGGATGAGCACGCAGCAGCAACTGGCCGGCGGCCACCCGGTCGCGCCCCACCGCAACCGGTGCACCACTGGCCGCCAGCAGCAGGGGCTCGTCCCCCACCAGCTCCGGGCGGCTATCCGCAGTGAGCAGCGTGGGCTGCCGGTGCTGCCCGCCATAACCGCGACTGATCACCCCCACCCGCACGCCACGGGCTTGCAGCGCCGCCAGCAGGCTCAGCGTCAGCGGTGTTTTGCCAACACCGCCCACATTGATGTTGCCGATCACCACCACCGGCACCGCCAGCTGGTGGCTGCGCAGCAGCCGCAGGCGATAGCCGGTGCGCCGCAGCGCCGAGACCAGTGCAAACAGCCCTTCCAGCGGAGCCAGAAGGGCTGTCAGCCACCATGCTGGTTGATACCAGTGGCGTTCGATGCGTTGGCTGAGACGACTCACGGCGCAGTATTCTGCGTGGCGAAAGTCAGCTGGGTCAGGCCCACGGCCCGCGCAGCCTCCATCACGCTCACCACCGACTGATGGGTCGCCTTGGCATCGGCGTTGATGATGACCACCGGGTCTTTCTTGCCGGCAGCCGCATCGCGCAACTGCGCCTGCAAGGCAGACTTGTCCGCGGCGGCCAGCTTGTGTCCGGCCACCTCCATTTCACCGGATGCAGCCACGGCGACGGTGATTTCGGCAGCCGCAGGCTGGCTGGTTTCGGCCTGGGCACTGGGCAGATTGATCTTCAGCTCGGCGAACTTGGAATAGGTGGTGGTGACCATCAGGAAAATCAGGATCACCAGCAGCAAATCAATCATCGGGATGAAATTGATTTCCGGCTCCTCGCGGTGCCGTCCGCGACGAAAATTCATGGCTTGCTACCGTTCTGGCGTTCGCCGTGCAGCACTTCCACCAGCTTCACCGCCTGCGCCTCCATCTCCACCAGCAGGCCATCCACGCGAGCGCGGAAATGGCGATAGAACATCATGCTGGGAATGGCCACGATCAAACCGAAAGCCGTGTTGTACAGTGCAATGGAAATGCCATGTGCCAGCTGCTGCGGATTGGTGGAACCGCCCGGTGCCTGCGAACCGAAAATCTCGATCATGCCGATCACCGTACCCAGCAGGCCCAGCAAGGGGGCCATGGCCGCGATGGTGCCCAGCGTATTCAGAAAGCGTTCCAGTTGATGTGCCACCACGCGGCCTTCGTCTTCGATGGCGTCTTTCATCACCTCGCGGCTGACGCTGACATTACGCAGACCGGCGGCAAACAGCTTGCCCAGCGGGGAATGGTTGTTGAGTAATTGCAGCAGGTCGGCAGAGGCGCCAACCCGGCGATATTCGGTTACAGTCTGCGCCAGCAGGCCATCCGGCACGATCAGCGACGCGCGCAAACTGAACAGCCGCTCGAAGATGATGGCCAGCGAAATGACCGAGGCCAGAATGATGGTCCAGATCGGCCAGCCGGCCGCTTCAATGATTGACCACACGAAACACTCTCCAAAGCTTTAGCTAAACGCTAAACTTTAGCGGTTGCCGGGGTTCTCGGCAACCGTAGACCGCGCGTTGCCGCCAATAAAAAAAGACATTTCCCAAAGCAATGTAAGTAAATTCGCTAAGGTTCGATTTTCTAAGGGAAATTTGCCAGCATCCACAGATGCTGTGGATAACTTTGTTGATAAGCTTGTGAACAGACTGCGCATATCCTGCTGGCACGGCGCTTTCATCCGGCTGCACGCAATTTGAACAAAATGCACAAGTATTTGTTTTTAAAAGAATTTAATCAAAGCAAGATACCCCCAGCCAAAAGCATTGTCAGACAATTTACAGACGACAAAAAACGGTATTCTTGCTGTGGATGACTTGACAACCATGAATTTCAATACCTCGGCCAATGATGTGATCAGCGTCTCCTCGCTGAACCGCATGGCACGCGACCTGCTCGAATCGGGCCTGCCCCCCATGTGGATAGGCGGTGAAATATCCAATCTGACGCTGGCCGCTTCCGGTCACGCCTATTTCTCGCTCAAGGATGGTGGCGCCCAGATCCGCTGCGTCATGTTCCGCCACAAGCTGAGCCTGCTCCCCTTCCGTCTGGCCGAAGGCATGCAGGTGGAGCTCAAGGGCCTGGTCACCCTGTACGAAGCCCGTGGCGACTTCCAGATCAATGTCGACACCATGCGCTCGGCCGGATTGGGCCGGCTGTATGAAGCCTTTGAAAAACTCAAGGTCAAGCTGAATGCCGAAGGTCTGTTCGAACAGGCGCGCAAGCGCGCCTTGCCAGCGCACCCGCGCGCCATCGGCATTGTGACCTCGCCGGCCGCCGCGGCACTGCGCGATGTCGTCACCACCCTGGCGCGGCGCATGCCAAGCATCCCGGTCATCCTCTACCCGGCACAGGTACAGGGGGAAAGCGCGGCCCGGCAAATTGCCGCGGCCATCCAGCAAGCTTCGGCCCGACAGGAAGTGGACGTGCTGATTGTGTGCCGTGGTGGTGGCAGCATCGAAGACTTGTGGTCATTCAACGAAGAGATCGTTGCCCGCGCCCTGGCCGCCTGCACCATTCCCACCGTCAGCGGTGTCGGCCACGAAACCGATTTCACCATCTGCGACTTTGTCGCCGACCGCCGCGCCCCTACCCCCACTGCGGCAGCCGAGCTGGTCTCGCCCAGCCAGGAGCAGCTGCGCCTGCAACTGGAACAGGGCAAGCGCGGCCTGGAGCGTGCCCTGTCCCGGCTGCTCACCGACAAGTCGCAGCGACTGGACTACCTGGCCCGCCGCCTGGCCCATCCCGGTGACAAGCTGCGCCGTCAGGCCCAGGCCCTCGGCCAGGCCGGCGACCGCCTGCAGCGCGGGCTGGACACCCTGTTTTCACGCCGACGCTGGGCACTGCAACTGGCCAGCAGCCGCATGCAGCGCCACCAGCCCCAGCTCGCCCAGCAGCAGCAACAACTTGCCCGGCTGGCCGAGCGCATGCAGCGTGGCATCAGCCAGACACTGCACCGGCAGCAGCAATTGCTGCAGCGGCATCACGCCACACTGGAGGCAATGAACCCTGAAGCCGTACTCAGCCGTGGCTATGCCATTGTGCAAAAGCGTGATGGGCAGGCTGTCAAATCACCGCAGGAGCTGCTGAATCAGGAGCGGGTACTGCTCCGCCTGGCCGAAGGCATCACCGAGGCCATCATCGATCACCCGCAAGGTGCGCAACCGGAATTGCCATTCTGAAAACCGGCAGGCGAAGGAAGGATGGCTTGACAGGGCCCTGCTTTTTGCCGAGCATGCGAATCAAACAACCGTTTGAATGCAATCATGCTCAAGCCTTCGCCGCGCCTGCTCAAGACCATCATCAATCTGTGGCCGCCCTTTCTGGGAGCCGGCATCAAGGTATGTCACATCGCCGCCGACTGGAAACAAGTGGATGTGCGCTTGCGGCTGGGCCTGACCAACCGCAATTATGTCGGCGTGCATTTCGGCGGCAGCCTGTATTCGATGACCGATCCGTTTTTCATGCTGATGCTGATGCAGTCCCTGGGGCGCGACTATGTGGTGTGGGACAAGGCCGGCGCCATCGAATACCACAAGCCGGGAACCGGCGTGGTCAGCGCCAGCTTCCGGCTGGACGAGACGCAATTGCAGGACATCCGCCAGCGCACCGCCGCCGGCGAGAAATATCTGCCGCAACTGCAGGTCGATATCCATGACCAGGCTGGCGATCTCGTCGCCACCGTCCACAAAACCCTGTATGTCAGACGTAAAAAAGGCCGCTAAGCGGCCTTTTTTGCTTGGTGTTGCCCGACCTAAAGTTCAGTCGACAAAACCGCAGAATACTTCTCGCATCATCTTCAGTACTTCCAGTGTGCGGATGTCGCCAACACGGTAATACACCCGGTTGGCATCCTTGCGCGTGCGCAGCACACCTTTGTCACGCATGATGGCCAGATGCTGGGAAATGTTGCTCTGCGAGGTTCCTACCTGCTCCACAATATCCTGCACACTGACTTCCTGGTCGCCCAGTACCGAAATGATCTTCAGCCGCAAGGGATGCGACATGGCCTTCATCGCCCTCGAGGACTGTTCGATCTGGTCATCGTTGAACAGCAAGCTCTGCTCCTAAGTAGATTGCAATGCGTATTTATATTGGTTTGACTACGGTACAATACTATCTAAAAAAACCAATACCATCAAGAATTTCTAATATTCTGATTGTGGACATCATGACAGCTATCACACCGGTATTACTCCTCATCCTCGACGGCTTCGGACACCGACTGGAAGGCGACGACAACGCCATCCTGCATGCCAACACCCCCACCTGGAACGCACTGAAACAGGCTTTTCCCTATGGCGTGATTGACGCCTCAGAAGGCTTTGTCGGCCTACCCAAAGGGCAGTTCGGCAACTCGGAAGTCGGCCATCTCAATATCGGCGCCGGTCGGATTGTCCAACAGGACATCAGCCGCATCGACTGCGATATCGAAGAAAACCGCTTCGACCAGAACCCCGTCCTGCAACAAGCCATCCAGCAAGCCAAAACCTCGGCCCTGCACGTGATGGGCCTGCTGTCCGACGGCGGCGTGCACAGCCACGAAAATCACATTTTTGCCCTGATCCGCGCCGCCCAGGCCGCTGGCGT
Source organism: Aquitalea magnusonii (assembly GCF_003202035.1). Classification (GTDB taxonomy): domain Bacteria; phylum Pseudomonadota; class Gammaproteobacteria; order Burkholderiales; family Chromobacteriaceae; genus Aquitalea; species Aquitalea magnusonii. The sequence goes on from NZ_QJKC01000008.1 coordinate 94,266, forward strand.
CAGCAAGATTTATGTGCATGCTTTCCTGGATGGTCGCGACACCCCGCCGCGTAGCGCGGAAACCTACCTCAAGCGTCTGGATGAAGTGCTGGCCGACTGCCCGGCGGCACGTCTGGTATCGCTCGTTGGCCGCTACTGGGCCATGGATCGCGACAAACGCTGGGAGCGGGTGGAGCCTGCCTATCGCCTGCTGGTGGAAGGCGAAGGCCTGTACCACGCCGATAACGGCCTGCAAGCGCTGCAAGCCGCCTATGCCCGCGATGAAAACGATGAGTTCGTGGCCGCCACCAGCATCGGCGAGCCGGTAAAAATGCAGGATGGCGATGTCGCGGTATTCATGAACTTCCGTGCCGACCGCGCACGCCAGCTCACCACCGCGCTGACCGACCCGTCTTTCAGCGGTTTTACTGCGCGCCAACCCAAGCTGGCACAGTTTGTCACCCTCACCTCGTATGGCGACGCATACAGCAATCCCGTGGCCTATGGGCCGCAAAAGATCAGCAATGGCTTTGGCGAATACCTGGCCAGCCTGGGCCTGAAGCAGCTGCGCATTGCCGAAACCGAAAAATATCCGCACGTCACCTACTTCTTCAATGGTGGCGAAGAGCAGGTGTATCCGGGTGAAGACCGCATCCTGGTCCCCTCGCCCAAGGTGGCCACTTACGACCTGCAGCCGGAAATGAACGCAGCCCAGGTGACCGACCACATCGTCGAGGCCATTGCCTCGGGCAAATACCAGGCCATCATCTGCAATTACGCCAATGGCGACATGGTAGGCCATACCGGCAAGTTCGATGCCGCGGTCAAGGCAGTGGAAACGCTGGATGCCTGCATCAAGCGCTGCGTCGATGCCATGCGCGCCGCCGGTGGCGAAGTGCTGATCACCGCCGATCACGGGAACTGCGAGCAGATGTTCGACTCTGTGCATCACCAGCCGCACACCCAGCACACGCTGGACAAGGTGCCCTTCCTCTACATCGGCCGCAAGGCCCGCATCAAGGAAGGTGGCGCACTGCGGGACATCTCGCCGTCGCTGCTGGCCATGATGGGCCTGCCCCAGCCGGCTGAAATGACCGGCCGTTCGCTGATCGACTTCCAGTAAGTCGCTGCGCCGGTCTGCCATGCAGACCGGCGGTCTCTCCGGCACCATCCCTCCGCATCCGCCTGTTATCATGCAGGCCACAGGCTTAATCCGAAGCGATAATGGAATGAAACCGATACTGCTGTTCGCCCTGCTGGCCGGCGCGGCCCAGGCCGCGACACCGACTGCCTCTCCCCCCCTGTCTACCGCTCCGCAGCAGCAGAACCTGCAATCGGTGCGCAAGGAAATCGACAGCCTGAAAAAGGACCTTGCCCAGAAGCAGGTGGTGCAGCAGGAAGCCAAATCGGCCATCCAGGAGTCGGAACAGGCCATTGCCAAGACCAGCCAGGTGATTGCCACGCTGGAAAACAAGCAAAGCAATTCGGCACAACAGCTGGCCGAACTGCGCAAACAGGTACAAGACACCGCAAACAAGCTGGCCACCACGCGCCAGCATGTCGCACAGATGCTGGCCAGGCAGTACAAAAATGGCGATCACGACGCCATGAAGCTGATGCTCAATGCCGACGATCCCAACCAGACCTCGCGCGACATGGTGTATTACCAGCACATTGCCAAAGCCCAGCAGCAGATGGTGGCGCAGCTGATTACCCACCAGCACGAACTGGAAGCACTCACCTACCAGCTGGAACAGGAGCTGGCCCGCCTGGACGCGCTGTCGACTCACAAGAGCCGGGAAAAAAACGCCCTGCTCAACAGCAAGACCAACAAGCTGGCCCAGTTGAACAAGCTGTCCGGTGAAATACAGGCCGGGCAAAGCCGCCTGGGCAAGCTGCAAGAGGATGAAAAGCGGCTGACCAACCTGATTGCCCAGATCAATCAGGAGATCGAACGCCGCCGCAAGGAAGCCGCCCGCAAGGCGGCCGAAGAGCGCAAGGCCCGTCAGGCTGCCGCCATTGCGGCCAAGAAGGAAAACGAACGCCGCCGCAAACTGGCCGAAAGCGCCCGCAAGCAAGGCAAGCCGGTGCCGGAAGTGGCCAAGAAGTCCGTGCCGGTTCCACAGGAAAAACCCGTGGACGAGGTGGCAGACAACAGCGCCGCCGGCAAGGCCTTCACCAGCCTGCAGGGACGCATGAAAATGCCGGTGTCCGGTGTACTGGCCGGCCGCTTTGGCAGCGCCCGCAGCGAAGGCACCTCCTGGAAGGGGCTGTTCATCAAAACGGCACCCGGCCAGGCCGTGCATGCGGTCGCCGATGGCAACGTAGTGTATGCTGATGCGCTGCGCGGATTCGGCAACGCCGTGATCATTGACCACGGCGGCAATTACCTCACGGTGTATACCGGCCTGTCCTCCATCGGCAAGAGCGTGGGCAGTTCGGTCAAAGCCGGTGAAACACTCGGCAACACAGGCGCACTGGACAGCGGCGAATCCGGCCTGTACTTTGAAATCCGGCATATGGGACGACCTCTCAACCCGCAAACCTGGGTACGCTAAGCCACCCGCGGTATCGGAGACCAACACACAACATGACTAGTCATCGCATGAAAAAAATTGCCTGGCTCGCCGCCGGCGCTCTGGCCGGCGGCGCCCTTACCCTCAGTGTGCAGGCTTTCGCCGGCAAGGACCCCACGCCCACGGCGCTGCCGCTGAACGAATTGCGTACCTTTGCCGAAGTATTCGGCCGCATCAAGCAGGATTATGTTGATCCGGTCGATGACAAGAAGCTGATCACCGAGGCCATCAAGGGCATGCTCAGCGGGCTGGACCCGCATTCCGACTACATGGATGCCGATGCCTTCAAGGAATTGCGTGAAGGCACCCAGGGCGAATTCGGTGGTCTGGGCATTGAAATCGGTGCCGAAGACGGCCTGGTGAAAGTCGTTTCGCCGATTGAAGACACCCCGGCGCAAAAGGCTGGCATCAAGAGTGGCGACCTCATCATCAAGATCGACGACACCCCGGTACGCGGCCTGTCGCTGAACGATGCGGTCAAGCGCATGCGTGGCAAGCCCGGCACCAAGGTCACGCTGACCATTGCCCGCAAGAATGAAACCAAACCGCTGGTCTTCACCCTCAACCGCGCCATCATCAAGACCAAGAGCGTCAAGTTCAAGCTGCTGGAACCGGGCTACGGCTATGTCCGCATCACCCAGTTCCAGGAACACACCACGGAAAACCTGGCCGAAGCCGTGGCCAGCATGACCAAGCAGAACAAGCAGCCGCTCAAGGGCCTGGTGCTGGACCTGCGTGATGATCCCGGTGGCCTGCTGACCAGCGCCGTCGGTGTCTCGGCCGCCTTCCTGCCCAAGGATGCGCTGGTGGTGTACACCGAAGGCCGCACCGCCGATGCCAAGATGAAGCTGACCGCCTCGCCGCAGAACTACGGCCGCCCGGGCATGCCCGATCCGCTGTCGGTACTGCCGCAGGAAACCCACAAGGTACCGCTGGTGGTGCTGGTCAACGGCGGCTCGGCCTCGGCCTCGGAAATCGTGGCCGGCGCGCTGCAGGACCACAAGCGCGCCGTACTGGTGGGGACCCAGACCTTCGGCAAGGGCTCGGTACAGTCCATCCTGCCGCTGGGCAGTGCCGGTGGCATCAAGCTGACCACCGCCCGCTACTTCACCCCTAGCGGCCGCTCCATCCAGGCCAAGGGCATTGTGCCGGATGTGGTGGTGGAAGACGCTACCGTGACAGCGGCCGACCAGGCCCTGCGCGTGCGCGAGGTGGATCTGGAAAACCACCTGGCCAATCCGAATGGCGACGAAGCCCCGGCCAAGGCCGCCAAGCCGGCGAAACCGCCGGTGGCCACGCCGCTCAAGCAGGACGCGCCCAAGCCGCAGGATGACAAGGACGCCAGCCCGGATAATCCGCGCGAACCCAATCCGAAGCAGGATTACCAGCTGTCACAGGGCCTGAACATCCTCAAGGTGCAGCAGATCCTGATCAAGCAAGGCAATTGATAGCGCTGCAGACAGCCACCCCGCCATGTGCAGGGTGGCTGTTTTCGTTTCCGCCCAGCAGATGACAGGTGGCAAAAGCCCTGCCCATGCCGTCCTATTCCTGCTAGGCTTGTCACTTCTGAAGTCCTTACCTGGCGGGAGCCAATCCAACAATGCTGAATCGGGAATTTGTCCTCTCATTCCGTGAAGCCGCCCCTTACATCAATACCTTTCGCGGTAAAACCTTCGTGCTCGCCATCAGCGGCGAAGCCGTGATGGAAGGCGGTTTTTACAATCTGTCGCAGGATATCAACCTGCTGGTCAGCCTGGGGGTGCGCGTGGTGCTGGTGCATGGCATCCGTCCCCAGATCGAAGCCTTGCTCAAGCGCTTTGGCCTGAACCGGCTGTTCCACCGCGACCGACGAGTGACCGATGCCAGCACCATGGAAATCGTCAAGCAAGCCTGTGGCATTACCCGGCACGGCATCGAGGCGCAATTGTCGATGGGCATGCCCAACTCCCCCATGTTTGGCGCCCACCTGCGCGTGGCTGGCGGCAATTTCATCACCGCCCAGCCGCTAGGCGTGCTGGATGGCGTGGACATGCAATACACCGGACAAGTACGGCGCATCGATGTCGACGGCATCAATACCCGGCTGAGCGCTGGCGAGCTGGTCTTGCTGTCGCCGGTCGGCTATTCGGTCACCGGCGAAGCCTTCAACCTCACCATGGAAGAAATGGCAGCCCAGCTGGCCTCGGCGCTGAAAGCGGAAAAACTGATTTTCGTGATCGAAGGCCGTGGCGTCACCAATGAGCTGGGGCAGTTTGTCAGCTCGCTCACCGCCCAGCAGGCAGAAGACCTGCTGCAGGCCGGGCACTTGCAGCGCGATGTCACCGCCTACCTGCCCTATGCAGTGAAAGCCACCCGCGACGGCATCCCGCGCGCCCACCTGGTCAGCCATCACGAGGATGGCTCGCTGCTGGCCGAGCTGTTTACCAATGGCGGCACCGGCACCATGATTGCGCGCGATTCGCTGGTCAAGGTCCGCAGCGCCGTCATTGACGACGTCGGCCCCATACTCAACCTGATTCGCCCGCTGGAAGAACAAGGCATTCTGGTCAAGCGCAGCCGTGAACACCTGGAAATGGAAATCTCCCAGTATTCGGTGCTGGAGCACGACGGCAAGATTTATGGCTGCGTGGCCATGCACGCCTTCCCCGAAGCCGGCATGGCCGAGCTGGCCTGCCTGGCGGTCGCACCGGAGCGGCGCGAAGGCCGCTTTGGCGAAACCTTGCTCAAGCATGTGGAATACCAGGCGCGTACCCAGGGCTTGAAAGCCCTGTTCGTGCTGACTACCCAGACCGCACACTGGTTTGTCGAACGCGGCTTCGCCGAAGCCGGCCGTGGCCAGTTGCCACTGGCGCGCCAGGCCTTCTACAACAATCAGCGCCGTTCGAAAATATTCGTCAAACAGCTGTAAAACCCGGCTTCAGCCACAGCCCCGGCATGGTTGGAAGGGTTTCATGTCTGTGACACAATACTGCAGTATATTCGGTTTAACTTTTGCAAGGATTCGCAATGGCAAGAAACGTCAATTGCATCAAGCTGGGTCGCGAGGCGGAAGGTCTCGATTTCCCCCCGTTGCCGGGCGAGCTGGGCAAGCGTGTGTATGAAAGTGTTTCCAAGGAAGCCTGGCAAGGCTGGTTGCGTTATCAGACCATGCTGATCAACGAAAACCGTCTGAGCCTGGCCGATGCCCGCGCCCGCCAGTACCTGGCAGCGCAGCTGGAAGCCTATTTCTTTGGCGCCGGTGCCGATGCACCGGCCGGCTACACGCCGCCGCAGCAGTAATCATTACGCCGAGCCCTCCTGACCGAGGGCTTTTTTGTCTCAACCTCTCTCATCATTGGCGCGAAACCGTATGTCACAAACCCACGAGTTGCTGCTCAACCGTGAACTGGGCCTGATCGAATTCAACCGCAGAGTACTGGCTCAGGCCGAAGATCCAAGCCTGCCGCTGCTGGAGCGCCTGAAATACCTGTGCATCGTCTCCTCCAATCTGGACGAGTTTTTCGAAGTGCGCATGGCCTGGCTGAAAGACACTGCCCAGCTCACCCCCAACCGTATCCTGGCCGACGGCTCGACACCGGCACAGATCATGGCCAAGGTGTCTGCCGCCTCGCACGAACTGGTGCGCCAGCAATACGCCGTGATGAGTGACGTACTGTTCCCGGCGCTGCGCCAGGAAGACATCATCTTCCTGCGCCGTACCGAATGGACCGAGCAGCAACAGCAATGGGTGCATGATTTCTTCAGCAACGAGCTGCTGCCCATCCTCACCCCCATCGGACTGGACCCGTCCCACCCCTTCCCCAAGGTGCTGAACAAATCGCTCAACTTCGCGGTGGAACTGGAAGGACGCGATGCCTTTGGCCGCCAGTCCGACATTGCCATCGTGCAGGCGCCGCGCATTCTGCCGCGCGTGATCAAGGTGCCGCCGGAAGTGTGCAACGGCCACCCGCACACCTTTGTCTTCCTGTCCTCCATCCTGCACTCCCATGTGCACGAGCTGTTCCTGGGCATGACGGTGAAGGGCTGCTACCAGTTCCGCGTCACCCGCGACAGCGAACTGACGGTGGAAGACGAAGACCTGAAAAACCTGCGCACCGCCTTGCAGGGCGAATTGCGTCAGCGCCAGTTTGGCGATGCGGTACGGCTGGAAATTGCCGATACCTGCCCGCCGCACATGGAAGAATTCCTGCTCACCCAGTTCAACCTGAAAAAGCCGGATGTCTACCGCGTCAACGGCCCGGTCAACCTGGTACGCCTGATGCAGGTGCCGGACCTGGTCGACCGTCCGGACCTGAAATTCCCGCCCTTCGTGCCCTCATTGCCCGACCAGCTGGACAAGAAAGTGCCGCTGTTCGAGGCCATCCGCAAGGGCGACATCCTGCTGCACCACCCCTTCCAGAGCTTCCAGCCGGTCATCGACATGCTGAATCTGGCAGCCACCGATCCGCAAGTGGTGGCCATCAAGATGACGGTATACCGTACCGGCACCGACTCGGTGCTGATGGAATCGCTGATCGCCGCCGCCCGCGCCGGCAAACAGGTCACCGTGGTACTGGAATTGATGGCGCGCTTCGACGAAGAAGCCAACATCAGCTGGGCCAGCCACCTGGAAGATGCCGGCGCACACGTGGTGTATGGCGTGTTCGGCTACAAGGTCCATGCCAAGATGCTGATGGTGATCCGCCGCGAAGACAAACGCCTGCGCCGCTACGTGCATCTGGGCACCGGCAACTACCATCCGCGCACCGCCCGCTTCTATACCGATCTGGGCCTGCTCACCTGCAACGAAGATATCGCCAGCGACGTGAACGACATCTTCGTGCAACTGACCGGCCTGGGCCGTGCCAGCCAGCTCAAGCAGCTGTACCAGAGCCCGTTTACCCTGCACAGCCTGCTGCTCGACTCCATCGAACGCGAAATCGAACACGCCCAGCAAGGCCGTCCGGCGCAGATCATCGCCAAGATGAACGCCCTGCTGGAGCCACAGGTGATTCATGCCCTGTACCGCGCCAGCCAGGCCGGGGTAAAGATCCAGCTGATCGTGCGTGGGGTCTGCGCGCTGCGCCCCGGCGTGCCCGGCCTGTCGGAAAACATCACCGTGCGTTCGGTGGTGGGCCGCTTCCTGGAGCACCCGCGCGTCTATTACTTCTACAACGACAAGCAGGAAAACCTGTACATCGCCAGTGCCGACTGGATGGGCCGCAACCTGTTCCGCCGCATTGAAACCTGCTCGCCCATCCTCGACCCCAAGGTCAAGCGCCGCATCATCAAGGAAGCGCTGCGCCTGTATCTGGAAGACAATGTCAACGCCTGGGACATGCAGCCGGATGGCAGCTACAAGCGTCGCCCCAGCCGTGGCAAGGAGCGCTGCGCGCAGAACGTGCTGCTGGAGGAATACGCCCGCTAGTCGCTGAACCTGGCGTCTGGATGACACAGCGGCCGGCTGGCGGAACTTCCGTCGCCCGGCCGCTTTCTCATGGTGTTGCCGCTACGACAAGGAAGCCTCGTGACCATCCTGCTCATCCTGCTGGCCAGCCTGCTGATCCTCATCGGCCTGGCGGGCATCCTGTTTCCCGCCCTGCCCGGTCTGCCGCTGATACTGGGTGGCTTGCTGCTCATCGGCTGGGTCGATGACTTCCAGCACCTGGGCAGCCTGTCGCTCACCATCCTCACCTTGATCACCCTGTGCGGCCTTGCCGTGGATTTTCTCGCCGGGCTGCTGGGTGCCAAAATGACCGGAGCCAGCAAACAGGCCTTGTGGGGCGCCTTTATCGGCAGCATTGCCGGACTGCCCATGGGTCTGGCCGGCGTCATTCTCGGGCCGCTGGCCGGTGCCATGGTTGGCGAATTCATTGCCCGGCGCGACGCCTGGCAGGCCGGGCGGGTTGGCCTGGGCACGCTGGCCGGCTTTCTGGTCGGCACCGCCGCCAAGATCGGCTGCGCCTTCGCCATGCTCACCACCGCCATCCTCGCCTGGTTCTGGTAAGGCAGTGCGCAAGCAGGCAAGGCCAGCACCGCCAGCTTTTGGTAGAATCCCCCCGTTAACGATTACCTTCTGCGTGGTCCCTCATGGCTCAATATGTAATGTCTATGCTCCGCGTGAGCAAAGTGGTGCCGCCCAAGCGCCAGATCATCAAGGACATCTCGCTGTCCTTCTTCCCCGGCGCCAAGATCGGCCTGCTGGGCCTGAACGGCTCGGGCAAATCCACCGTGCTGCGCATCATGGCCAATGTGGACAAGGAATACGACGGCGAAGTCCAGCATCTGCCGGGCGTGAAAATCGGCTACCTGCCGCAGGAACCGCAGCTTGACCCGGAAAAAACCGTGCGCGAGGAAGTGGAAAGCGGCATGGGCGACGTGATGGGCGCGCAAAAACGCCTGGAAGAAGTGTATGCCGCCTACGCCGAAGAAGATGCCGACTTCGACGCCCTGGCCGAAGAACAGGCCAAGCTGGAAGCCATCATCTCCGCCGGTGCCGGTGACAATGTCCAGCTGCAACTGGAGCTGGCCGCCGATGCGCTGCGCCTGCCGCCGTGGGACGCCAAGATCGGCCCGCTGTCGGGCGGTGAAAAGCGCCGTGTAGCCCTGTGCAAGCTGCTGCTGTCCAAACCCGACATGCTGCTGCTGGACGAACCCACCAACCACCTGGATGCCGAATCGGTGGAATGGCTGGAACAATTCCTGGTGCGCTTCCCCGGCACCGTGGTGGCCGTCACCCACGACCGCTACTTCCTCGACAATGCTGCCGAATGGATTCTGGAACTGGACCGCGGCGAAGGTATTCCGTGGAAGGGCAACTACTCCAGCTGGCTGGAGCAAAAGGAAGAGCGCCTGGAGAAGGAAGCCAAGAGCGAAGGCGCGCGCATGAAGGCGATGAAGCAGGAACTGGAATGGGTGCGCCAGAACCCCAAGGGCCGCCAGGCCAAGTCCAAGGCACGTATCGCCCGCTTCGAAGAACTGTCCAGCTACGAAACCCAGAAGCGTAACGAAACCCAGGAAATCTTCATCCCGGTGGCCGAGCGCCTGGGGAATGAAGTGATCGAATTCGACGGCGTGTCCAAGGGCTTTGGCGACCGCCTGCTGATCGACAACCTGTCGTTCAAGGCACCGGCCGGTGCCATTGTCGGCATCATCGGCCCCAACGGCGCCGGTAAATCCACGCTGTTCAAGATGATTGCCGGCAAGGAACAGCCGGATTCCGGCACGGTGAAGATCGGCCAGACCGTGCAGATGGCTTTTGTCGAGCAGAGCCGTGAAGGGCTGGAAGACGACAAGACCGTATTCGACGACGTCTCCGGCGGTGCCGACCTCTTGACCGTGGGCCGCTTTGAAATGTCCAGCCGTGCTTATCTGGGCCGCTTCAACTTCAAGGGTGCCGACCAGCAGAAGAAGGTAGGCATGCTGTCCGGTGGTGAGCGTGGCCGTCTGCATCTGGCCAAGACCCTGCTCAAGGGCGGCAACGTCTTGCTGCTGGACGAACCGTCCAATGACCTGGACGTGGAAACCCTGCGTGCGCTGGAAGACGCGCTGCTGGAATTCGCCGGCACCGTGTTCGTGATCTCCCACGACCGCTGGTTCCTCGACCGTATCGCCACCCACATCCTGGCGGCGGAAGGCGAATCGCAGTGGACCTTCTTTGACGGCAACTATCAGGAATACGAAGCCGACAAGAAAAAACGTCTGGGCGAAGAAGGCGCCAAGCCCAAGCGTATCCGCTACAAGCCGATCACGCGCTGATCCGCCTGCGGCAAAACAAAACCCCCGCTTGCGGGGGTTTTGTCATTCAAGGACAGCAAGTACTCAGGAAAGCTGGCTGTGCGAACCATCGCACAAGGGCTTGCCCTCGCTCAGCTTGCAGCCACAGAAATACACCAGCGCGCTTTCAGTCGCCACATACTCCACCGGACTGAAGCTGGAACCGGCATGCGAGCCATCGCAAAAGGGCTGTTTGCTACTCTGGCCACAGGCACACCACCAGTAACGCTGGCCCGCCTTCACTTCCACCGCATAGGGGAAGCTCTGGGGCGAAAATGGTTCATCTGCCATCACGCACTCCTTTGCAAAATTGCATACCGGGCTTTCAGCTTAGTGGGCGAACTGAACGAAAGCCAGCCTGCTCCGCCCGCAATGCCGGGCAATGCTAAAATGCCCGTCATGCCATCCTTTTTCCGCCTCTGTTCCCTTTTGCTGCTACTGGTACTGAGCGCCTGCAACACGCTGCCGGACTATCCCCCCGCACCGGCAGGCTATTACCGCGTCCAGCCCGGTGACACGCTTTACCGCATTGCCCTCAGGCACCGCCAGAGCATCAGCAACCTGGTGAGCTGGAATCAGCTGCAAGACCCGGCCAGCATCAATGCCGGCCAGCTGCTGCGCATCAGCCCGCAGGCCAGCAGCAGCCCGGCCCAGCCCAAAGCAGCAGCCAGTCCACCCGTCAAACCGGCTCCCAACACCCCGCCCCGCCCGGCTGCCTCTGCCATCACCCTGCAATGGCCGGCCACCGGCCGCCTGATTGGCAAGTTCAATGGCAGCAGCAACAAGGGCATCGATATCGCCGGCACGGCGGGCGATCCGGTACGCGCCGCCGCCAGCGGCACCGTGGCCTATGCCGGCAAGGGCATACGGGCCTATGGCAACCTGCTCATCATCAAGCATGGCAACGACTACCTCACCGCCTATGCCCACAACCAGACCCTGCTGGTCAAGGAAGGCCAGACAGTCAAAGCCGGACAGCAGATTGCCACGCTGGGCCGCTCCGGTAGCACACGTGACATGCTGCATTTCGAGCTGCGCCGCCAGGGCAAGGCCATCGATCCGCTATCGGCATTGCCAGCTCAGTAACCGCGCTGCCGCAGCACCAGGCCCTGTGGCGGCTCACCCTGCTGCAGCGCCTGCAGATTGGCCACGATCTGCGCCACCGCCGGCTCGGCCAGCGTCATGGCCGCAATATGCGGCGTCAGCAGCACGGCGGGATGGCGCCACAAGGGATGCACACTGTCCAGCGGCTCCACGGCAAAGACATCCAGCATGGCAAAGCGCAGATGGCCGCTATCCAGCATGCCCAGCAAGGCGGCCTCATCCACCTGCTCGCCACGCCCGGCATTGATCAGCGCCGCCCCCCGCGGCAGTTGCCGCAAGCGCTGGCCATCCAGCAAGCCACGGGTTTGCGCCGTGGCCGGCAGCAGATTGACCAGGATGTCACTGCGCGCCAGCAAGGGCGACAAGCCCTGCTCACCAATATAATCAGCCACACCCGGCAGCTGCCGCCCCTGCCGGCTCCAGCCGGCCACGTCATACCCCATCGCCGCCAACGCTTGCGCCACCTTGCCGCCGATCTCGCCCAAACCCAGCACGCCAATCCGCGTCTGGCCAGCGGTGGTGGCAGCCACTGGCTGCCACTGACGGTGCTGCTGCTGGCGCTGGTACTGGTCCATGCGGCGCTGCACATGCAGCACACCGTACAGCACGTATTCCAGCATCTGCTGCGCCATGCCGGCATCCGTCAGCCGGATCACCGGCAGCGCCGGATCCAGATCATCCCGCCGCAGAATGCGGTCCACGCCAGCCCCCAGCACAAATACCGCCTGCAATTGCGTCATGCCGGCAAAAAAACCGGCTGGCGGATTCCACACCACGGCATATTGCACCTGCGCGGCCTCCACCGGCTGCGGCCAGCAGCAGACGGGCTGCTGTGGCAGCGCCTGCTGCAGCAGCTGCCGATAGTGCTCGCCGTCCTGCGCGCTATATAGATAAATCATCGCTCTCTCCCTGATATGGCCGCGGGCGGGACACGGTGCTTGTGCCGGCCCGGTCATGCATTGTAAATAACGGCAGGGGCAGTAACAGCATTTTCCTGACGGGACGGCACAGGCTGCGCAGCCATTGCCGCGCTGGCGTAGATAGCCTAAGGTCTCGGCTTGGCCTTGTGGACTTTACCCGTATGACCCGTCATCTTTTCAGCCTGGCGCTACTGGCCGGGCTATGCGCGTGCAGCAGCACGTCGCGAAACCAGCCTCCGGCACCAGCAGCGGTCAGCCCCCCGCCCGGCAGTCCAGCCGTCGCCACGCCCGTGACCACGCCTCCGCCTGTTGCTGTCCCCGCCCGTCCGGCCGCGGCGGCGACCATCAGCACACCCGGCGACAAGCCAACGCTGACCGACAGCCAGGCACGCGCCTTGCTGAACCGGCTGCTACCGGCAGGCATCAGTGATCGTCAGGGTTGGAATAATGACATCCTCAGTGCCTTTGCCGCCCTCAGGCTTCCTTACCGGGCAGACAACTTCTGTGCGGTAGCCGCAGTGATCGAGCAGGAATCCAGCTGGCAGGGCGACCCGACCGTGCCCAATCTGCCGGCCATCGTCTGGGGCAAGATTGGCGAGAGGGCCAACAAGTATCTGGTTCCGCTGCCGGTGGTCAAAACCGCCCTGCTGAAAACCTCGCCCAATGGCAAAAGCTACAAGGCGCGTATCGACAGCCTGCGCACCGAGCGCGAAATGAATCTGCTGTTCGAGGACATGGCGGCCGAAGCCGGCAAACTGGGGCTGCCGCTGAATATGAAAAATCCCATTCGTACCGGCGGGCCGATGCAGGTGAGCGTGGAATTCGCCGAAGCCCACGTCAGGATCTGGCCCTATCCTTACCAGACCGGCAACAGCATCCGCAACGAGGTATTCACCCGCCGCGGCGGCGTGTATTTCGGCAGCGCCATCCTGCTGCAATACCCGGCCCCGTATCAGGACATGCGCTACCGCTTTGCCGACTTCAATGCCGGCCGCTACAGCAGCCGCAATGCCGCCCTGCAAGCCGCAGTCAGCCAATTGACCGGCCGCAAGCTGGCGCTGGATGGTGACTTGCTCAGCTATACCGGCAAGCAGGCCAGCGGCAGCACATACCAGGCCCTGCTCAGCTTGCGCAGCCGCCTGGACATGAGCCAGAGCGCCATTGAAAGGGATTTGCAGCAGGAAAAAAACAGCGCCCTGGGGCAAAGCGAGCTATATCGCAAGGTCTTTGCGCTGGCAGACAGCAAGGCGGGAAAACCGCTGGCACGCGAACGCATGCCCCAGATCGACCTGCACAGCCCGAAAATCAGCCGCAAGCTGACCACGCAGTGGTTTGCCGACAAGGTGAATGCGCGCTACCAAGCCTGCATGGCAAGGCAATAGGAATAGACAGACATTGAAACGATTGGGCAAGCGGGCCGGGAATGGCCTGCTTGTTGCGATGACTGGCACATCACAGCGAAGTGTACTGCGAGAGCAAACAGAACAAACGAAAAAGCCCAGTCTCGCGACTGGGCTTTTTTCTCAATCCTAGCGAGGCAAAAAAGATGAACGTAGGTACTGGCACAATAATTCATCAGCCTGAATAAATCAGATCAGAATTATAAAATTTAGTGATTACTCTTGGATAAATCATTCAATTGTCGAATTTATTCGATACAAGCTACTAACACTTCAGCCAGTACGTTGACTACGATTTCTACGTCGCTTCGCATGAGCCATCTTCCTGTCTGCAATAACGTCACGCCAATCTTCTCCATCGTAATTATGCTTATACATATTACATTTATTACAAAGAACTTGGAGGTTACTTTTAAGATATATAAGATCAGGATACTTGGAACGAGGCTTAATATGATCTACGTGAATTTTCTTTCCTCGGATTAGAGTTCCACAGCCATTGCATCTCTTACTGCCTCTTCGCCAAGTGCTAATAACCTCCGCTCTAATAGAAGACCAACTCCAATATTGTTCAAATTCTTTACGGAAATCATAGTTATTTAATAACCAAGGGGCCGCTATATATCTTTGGTATATTTCTGCTGCATGCTTGATGTCCGCCAACCTTTGAAGTTCATTAGCCCTCTTCACAGATTTTTCTGCATTACTCGATAAAAATATTCCACCTAGACTTGCTAAGATAGCAAATAAAATTGCCACCAGAAAAGTACTAATTAAAGATGAATCTTCCAGAAGGTAACCACATAAAATGGTCACTGCAATAAGCAGATATGGTGCTAAACGTTGGATCTGCGCATTATTTGGAAAAAGTCTACAGGAAAGCCAAGTTGAAAAAAATTTAAAACCATCGACTAGTTGCACGGCAAAAAATAGCAGAATTACCCCTGCAATCAGTACTATCACAATTTCTCCAGATGATGGATTTCCATTCATAGAATTTCATAAATTGGTCCATGTATTGCAGAATACTTTTCTGACACTCCCCCGATTTAGTCACACAGGGGTCACAACTACATACAGCATGATCGCTGCTATCGTTGATGGCAGTCAATGGCCTTACCGGTCGAGAAGATTGCAACCAAGGAAATCGAAGAGTTCTGTCAGGTGCTACGCAACAAGTTGCAAGGTGACAAGGTATTTTCCAAGGAGTACCTGCGTATCTTGCTTGGTAAAATCAGGATTAGGGAGGCAGTGGCAAGCTGTAGCTCTAAGGAGTTGGCGTAAACCATTTTGGAAACGAAAAAGCCCAGTCTGTCGACTGGGCTTGATCTTGAATCCTGGCGTCCCCACGGGGAATCGAACCCCGGCTACCGCCGTGAAAGGGCGGTGTTCTAACCGCTAAACTATAGGGACTTTGGTGCACCCGGAGCGATTCGAACGCCCGACCCTTTGGTTCGTAGCCAAATACTCTATCCAACTGAGCTACGGGTGCAGATTCTGGCGGAGAAAGAGGGATTCGAACCCTCGATACAGGTTTAAGCCCGTATGCTTCCTTAGCAGGGAAGTGCCTTCGACCACTCGGCCATTTCTCCGTTCAGAGAGCGCCATATTAAGCAAGCTGGCGCCCCCTGTCAAGCATCCAAACTAAAAAATTATGCCGGCTGATCCAGACCGAATACCTTGTGCAGCACGCGCACGCCCAGCTCCAGGTATTTCTCGTCCACCAGCACCGATACCTTGATTTCCGAAGTGGAAATCATCTGGATGTTGATGCCCTCTTCCGCCAGGGTGCGGAACATGGTGGAAGCCACGCCACAGTGCGAGCGCATGCCCACGCCGACGATGGAGATCTTGGCGACCTTGTCGTCGGCATCGATCTTGGCGGCGCCGATATGGGTTTGCACTTCACGCAGGATGTCCATGGTGCGCGGGAATTCGCCGCGCGGCACGGTGAAGGAGAAATCGGTGGTGCCGTTTTCGCCCACGTTCTGGATGATCATGTCGACTTCGATGTTGGCATCGGCAATCGGGCCCAGAATCTGGTAAGCGATACCCGGCTTGTCGGGTACGCCCTTCACATTGATGCGTGCTTCGTTACGGTCAAATGCGATGCCTGCAACTACGGCCTTTTCCATGTTTTCATCTTCCTCGAACGTAATCAGCGTGCCTTCCCCTTCCTCTTCGAAGCTGGACAGTACACGCAGACGTACCTTGTATTTCCCGGCGAATTCCACCGAACGGATCTGCAATACCTTGGAGCCCAGCGAGGCCATCTCGATCATTTCCTCGAAGGTAATGGTCTTGAGACGGCGGGCATCCGGCACGACGCGCGGATCGGTGGTGTAGACACCGTCGACATCGGTGTAGATCTGGCATTCGTCGGCCTTCAGCGCGGCGGCCAGCGCCACGGCGGAAGTGTCGGAACCACCACGACCCAGCGTGGTGATGTTGCCGTTTTCATCAATGCCCTGGAAGCCGGCCACCACCACGACCGAACCGGCCGCGAGGTCTGTCCGCATGGCGGCTTCGTCGATGGATTGAATACGTGCCTTGTTGTGCGAGTCGTCGGTGGTCACGCGCACTTGCCAGCCACAGTAGCTCTTGGCGTCGACACCGATTTCCTTGAGTGCCATGGCCAACAGGCCGATGGTGACTTGTTCGCCGGTGGAAATGATCACGTCCAGCTCGCGCGGGTCCGGATAGGCCTGGATCTCTTTGGCAAGGGCAATCAGTCGGTTGGTTTCGCCACTCATGGCAGATACCACTACTACGACATCATGTCCCTGCGCTTTCCATTTGGCGACACGGCGGGCCACGTTCTTGATGCGCTCCGCAGAGCCCATCGAGGTACCGCCGTACTTTTGTACGATGAGTGCCATGCTTGCTTCTTATATAGAAAGGTTGATATGTCGGACTTCGATTCTGGCCCGATCTTCGCCATAAAAGCAAGGCCATTGTTCGACAATGCCCATTCCTCTTTGCGCAATGCAACAAATCGCGTGGGCACAGCCATCAGCTGCGGCTGAAGCTGTGCTGGAATCTGCCTGACTCAAGCACTTTCCCCGGCCACGGGCTGGCCTGCCATTACCGCGCCATGCTCAGCCGGCCAGCAGCCGCTGTGGATGAGCGTAGACATTCACCCGGCCCGGCCGGGCAAACCCCAGCAGGGTGAGGCCATATTGTTCGGCCATTTGCACGGCCAGCGCGGTGGGTGCGGCCACCGCCACCAGGATTTCAATGCCGGCGGCGGCAGCCTTTTGCACCATTTCATAGCTGGCGCGGCTGGTCACCAGTGCCACTCCGGCACCCCAGTCGCTGATGGCACGCCGCCCGATCAGCTTGTCCAGTGCCACATGCCGGCCCACGTCCTCGCACACTTGCAGCAGCTTGCCTTGCAAATCCAGCCAGGCTGCGGCGTGGGCACAGCCGGTCTGCTGCGACAGGGTCTGCCGTGCGGGCAGCGCCTGCAATGCCTGTTTCAGCGCGGGCCAGCCCAGCCTTACCGTATCCGGCAAGGCCGGCAGGGGGCGGAAGATTTCCGCCAGTTGCTCCACGCCGCACAGGCCGCAGCCGGTGCGGCCAGCCAGTTGGCGGCGGCGCTCCTTCAAGGCGCTGAAACAGGCGGAGGCGAGTTCCACATGCACCTCGATACCGCTGGCGGCAGTGCGCACTTCGATGTCGTAGATGTCCGCCGGCTGCCGGGCAATGCCCTCGGCCAGGGAAAAGCCGCGGGCAAAGTCTTCCAGTTGCTGCGGACTGGCCATCATCACCACATGGGCCAGGCCGTTGTAAACCAGCGCCACCGGTACTTCCCAGGCCAGAACATCGGCCTGCGGCAACATGGGCTGAGCCTCCTGCCACTGGATTCGCTCTATATGGCAGGCGATATCGAAGCCTTCGAAAGCGGAATCGGTCATGAATTAAGATTTTTTAAGGGTTTCATTGTCACTCGCTATTTGAGCTTACAGAAATTGCTGACGATAATGCAGTCAGGCTTCAACTCTCCAAGTTGGCCAGACCCGTCCTTCCGCCCTGCACCAGCGCCCGGCAGCCATGATGCTGCATTTGACGGCCAGAGCGGAAAGTCAGTCAACATTCCCATGAAGGAGACCCCATGCAGGTCAATCGGCGGCAGTTCTTCAAGCTGTGCGCCGGGGGTATGGCAGGTTCCACGATTGCAACGCTGGGTTTATTGCCGGAAAAGGCAATGGCTGATGTGCGCAGCTACAAGCTGCTGCGCGCCAGTGAAACCCGCAACACCTGTCCGTACTGCTCGGTAGGCTGTGGCATTCTCATGTACAGCCTGGGCGATGGCGCCAAAAACGCCAAGTCCGAAATCTTCCATATCGAGGGCGATCCGGATCATCCGGTGAATCGTGGCGCATTGTGTCCCAAGGGGGCTGGTCTGGTGGATTTCATCCACAGCCCTGATCGCCTGAAATACCCGGAAGTGCGCGAAGCGGGCAGCAATGAATGGAAGCGCATCAGCTGGGATGAGGCATTCTCGCGCATCGCCAAGCATATCAAGCAGGACCGCGATGCCAATTTCACCGAAAAGAACGCCGATGGCGTGACGGTAAACCGCTGGCTGTCCACCGGTTTTCTGGCGGCCTCTGCCTCCAGCAACGAGGCTGGCTGGCTGACCCACAAATTCACCCGCAGCCTGGGCATGCTGGCTGTCGACAATCAGGCGCGTGTATGACACGGACCAACGGTGGCAAGTCTTGCCCCAACATTTGGTCGCGGTGCCATGACAAACCATTGGGTCGACATCAAGAACGCCAATCTGATCGTGGTGATGGGTGGCAATGCCGCCGAAGCACACCCGGTTGGCTTCCGCTGGGCCATTGAGGCCAAGACCCGCAACAAGGCCAAGCTGCTGGTCATCGACCCGCGCTTTACCCGTACTGCCTCGGTGGCAGACTTCTACGCGCCCATCCGCACCGGCACGGACATTACCCTGTTGTCCGGCGTGATCCGCTATTTGCTGGAAACCGGCAAGTACAACAAGGAATACACGCTCGCCTATACCAATGCGGCATTGCTGGTACACCCGGACTTCAAGTTTGAAGACGGCCTGTTCAGCGGCTATGACGCGGAAAAACGCAAGTACGACAAATCCACCTGGGCCTACCAGCTGGATGAGAAAGGCATGGCCAAACGCGACGACACGCTGAGCGACCCGCGCTGCGTGATCAACCTGCTCAAACAGCATGTGTCGCGCTATACCGCCGACGTGGTGGCCAATATCTGCGGCACGCCCAAGGAAGCCTTCCAGGCCATTTGCGAGCATCTGGCAGAAACCAGCGCACCGGACAAGACCACCTCCTTCCTGTATGCCCTGGGCTGGACCCAGCATTCCATTGGTGCGCAGAACATCCGCACCATGGCGATGATCCAGCTGTTGCTGGGCAATATGGGCATGGCCGGGGGTGGCATCAACGCGCTGCGTGGTCACTCCAATATCCAGGGTCTGACCGACCTGGGCCTGCTGTCCACCAGCCTGCCCGGCTACATGACCATGCCGTCGGAAAAAGAGCCAAGCCTGCAAGCCTATCTGGACAAGTACACCAGCAAGCCGCTGGCCGACGGCCAGATGAACTACTGGCAGAACTATCCCAAGTTCTTTGTTTCCTTCATGAAGGCGATGTGGGGGGACAAGGCCACGGCGGACAATGGCTGGGGTTATGACTGGCTGCCCAAGTGGGACAAGGGCTACGACGTGCTGCAGTACTTCGAGCTGATGCACCAGGGCAAGGTGAATGGTTACTTCTGCCAGGGCTTCAACCCGGTGGCGTCCTTCCCCAACAAGAACAAGATCGTGGAATCCCTTTCACGCTTGAAGTTCCTGGTGATCATGGACCCGCTGGTGACGGAAACCTCCACCTTCTGGCAGAACCACGGCGAGCAGAACGATGTCGATCCGGCCAAGATCCACACCGAAGTATTCCGCCTGCCCACCACCTGCTTTGCCGAGGAAGACGGCTCCATCGTCAACTCCGGACGCTGGCTGCAATGGCACTGGAAGGGTGCGGAAGGACCGGGCCAGGCACTGACCGATCCGCAAATCCTCGCCGGCATCTTCCTCAAGCTCAAGGCCATGTATGCCAAGGAGGGCGGAGCCTTCCCGGATGCCATCAACAGTCTGTCCTGGGCTTATGGCGACCCGCACGAGCCCAAGCCGGAAGAGCTGGCCAAGGAGCTGAACGGCAAGGCGCTGGCTGACCTGCCCGACCCGAAAAACCCCGGCCAGTTCCTGGCCAAGAAGGGTGAGCTCTTGCCCGGTTTTGCCCTGTTGCAGGCCGATGGCAGTACCGCGTCCGGTTGCTGGATTTTTGCCGGCAGCTGGACCCAGGCGGGCAACCAGATGGCACGGCGCGACAATAGCGACCCGTCCGGCCTTGGCAATACCCTGGGCTGGGCCTGGGCGTGGCCGGCCAACCGCCGCATCCTGTATAACCGCGCCTCCTGCAAACCCGATGGCACGCCATGGGACAAGAAACGCACGCTGATCAAGTGGAACGGCGAAAAGTGGGTGGGTGTGGACGTGCCGGACTTCAAGGCCGACGAAGCGCCTGGCAGCCCCATGGCCCCCTTCATCATGCAGGCCGAAGGGCTGGGACGCCTGTTTGCGCTGGACAAGATGGCCGAAGGGCCGTTCCCGGAGCACTACGAGCCGTTCGAGACGCCGCTGGGCACCAACCCGCTGCATCCCAAGGTCATCTCCAACCCGGCCGCGCGGCTGTTCAAGGACGACAAGGCACAGCTGGGCCAGCATCAGCAGTTCCCCTATGCCGCCACCACCTACCGCCTGACCGAGCATTTCCATTACTGGACCAAGCATGCACGGCTGAATGCCATCATCCAGCCGGAACAGTTTGTGGAAATCGGCGAGGAACTGGCCAGGGAAAAAGGCATTGGCCACGGCGACATGGTGAAAGTGTCGTCCAAGCGCGGCTATATCAAGGCCAAGGCGGTGGTGACCAAGCGTATCAAGGCACTGCAGGTGAACGGCCAGTCGGTACACCATATCGGGGTGCCGATTCACTGGGGCTTTGAGGGGCTGACCAAGAAGGGCTTTATTGCCAACACGCTGACGCCGTTTGTCGGGGATGCCAATACCCAGACGCCGGAGTTCAAGTCCTTCCTCGTCAATATTGAGAAAGCCTAAGGAGCGACCATGTCACTGCAATCGCAAGATATCCTGCGCCGCTCCGCCAGCCCCACCCAGCCGCCGATTGCGCGCGAGCACAAGGCGGAGGTGGCCAAGCTGATCGACGTCACCACCTGCATAGGCTGCAAGGCCTGTCAGGTGGCCTGTTCGGAGTGGAATGACCTGCGCGATGAAATCGGCAGCAATGTCGGGGTGTATGACAACCCGGCCGATCTGACCGCTGAAAGCTGGACGGTGATGCGTTACAGCGAAGTCGAGCAGAACGGCAAGCTGGAATGGCTGATCCGCAAGGACGGCTGCATGCACTGCGCCGACCCCGGCTGCCTGAAAGCCTGCCCCTCGCCCGGCGCCATCATCCAGTACGCCAACGGCATCGTGGACTTCCAGTCCGAGCACTGCATCGGCTGCGGCTACTGCATTTCCGGCTGTCCCTTCAATGTGCCGCGCATCAACCAGAAGGATAACAAGGCCTACAAATGCACCTTGTGTTCCGACCGGGTGAGTGTGGGACAGGAGCCGGCCTGTGTGAAAACCTGTCCTACCGGCGCCATCCGCTTTGGCAGCAAGGAGGACATGAAGGAATACGCACAGGAACGGGTGGACGAGCTGAAAACGCGTGGCTATGCCAATGCCGGTCTGTACGATCCGCAAGGCGTGGGCGGCACTCATGTGATGTATGTGCTGCACCACGCCGACCAGCCCGAGCTGTACCACGGGCTGAAGAAGGATCCGCAGATCAGCCCGGTGGTCAGCCTGTGGAAGGGCATACTCAAGCCGCTGTCCACCATCGGCCTGGCCGCCTCGCTGTTGTTCGGCTTCTTCCACTACATCGGCGTCGGCCCCAACAAGGCCGAGGATGACGACGAGGAGGACAAGGTATGAGCAAGGAAAAGCTGATCAGCCGCTACAACGCGGCCGAACGCATCAACCACTGGATCGTGGCGGTGTGCTTCGTGCTGCTGGCCATCTCTGGCCTGGCCTTTTTCTACCCGGCCTTCTTCTGGCTCACCGGCGTGTTTGGTACGCCACAGCTGGCGCGCATCATCCACCCCTTTGTCGGGGTGCTGATGTTCCTCGGCTTCTTCCGGCAGTTTTTCCGTTACTGGCACCACAATCTGTTCAACAAGGAGGACATCAAGTGGATGCTGTCGGTAAAACAGGTATTGTCCGGCCACGAGGTGGGTGACACCGGCAAATACAACGGCGGCCAGAAAGGCATGTTCTGGCTGATGACCGGCTGCCTGCTGGTGCTGATCTGTACCGGGGTAATCATCTGGCGGCCTTACTTTGCCTATTACTTCCCCATCGAGCTGATCCGCGTGGCCCTGCTGCTGCATGCCTGGAGCGCCCTGATGCTGATTGCCGGCATCGTGGTGCATGTGTATGCCGCCATCTGGGTGCGCGGCACCATCCGCGCCATGGTGGAAGGCGTGGTGACGCACGCCTGGGCCAAGAAACACCATCCACGCTGGTATCGTGAAGTGACAGGAGACAAGCACAAGCCATGAGCATTCGCATTGTTCCGGTAGAACAGCTGGCGGAGCGGCAAGCCGCCAGCCTGGACATCACCCCGCTGCTGCTGCCGCAGCCCGCCACGCTGTATCAACAGCGTGCGGC
Source organism: Aquitalea magnusonii (assembly GCF_003202035.1). Taxonomy (GTDB): domain Bacteria; phylum Pseudomonadota; class Gammaproteobacteria; order Burkholderiales; family Chromobacteriaceae; genus Aquitalea; species Aquitalea magnusonii. Next base: position 116,791 of record NZ_QJKC01000008.1, read on the forward strand.
CCGGCTGCAGCAGCTGGCCGCCGGTCATGTGATGGCCGATTACCTGCAACTGGCCAGCCGCATTGCCCAGGCGCAACACCAGCTGGTGCACAGCCAGCCGGTGCGGCTGCCTGCGCGGGCGGACTACTTCCGCCAGTGTGCCGAGCACGGCCTGCCCCCCCTGGGTGCCATGGCCTGGCAACGCGACGGGCAGTGGCAGCAGCTGCTGCACGCCCTGTGCCAACAGCTGTCGGACGCTGCCAGCCCGGCCGTGCAACAGGTGCTGGCACAGTTGATGTCCGCACCGGCCGAGCAACAGGAACGGGCGGCGCAGTCACTGCTGTCCGGTGATCTGGCGGTGGTGGACAGTGCCCAGGCACCGTTTATCTGGGCGGCGCTGTCGGTGTACTTCAGCCAGCTGGCCAGCCAGCTGAAAATCGCCGCCGTCGCCGAACCCGGCGATGCGCGCCACCTGTGCCCGGTATGCGCCAGTGCGCCGGTGGCCAGCATCGTGCATCAGGGTAATGAAGCTGGCCTGCGCTATCTGCACTGCAGTCTGTGCGAAAGCGAGTGGCATCTGGTGCGGGCAAAGTGCAGCAACTGCGAGGCCACCCGCGACATCGGCTACTGGTCGCTGCAAGACCAGCACGCGGCGGTGCGCGGGGAATCCTGTGGCGACTGCGGCAGCTATCTGAAAATCCTGTCGCTGGACAAGGACCAGCAGGCCGAAGCGGTGGCCGACGACCTGGCCAGCCTGGCGCTGGATGCCGCGCTGGAGGAACAGGGCTTTGCCCGCAGCGGCCTTAACCCGCTGCTGTTTCCCGGCTGAACCCCGCCTGTCAGCGCACAACCGGCCCTCGTGGCCGGTTTTTTATGGGCAATAAAACAAATGTTTAAAAAGTCATGACAAATCATGATAAATAAAATACATCGCCCGGCCATTCCCCTTTGCATTCGACAAAGGCAGCAACTACAAAACTAGAAAGACCAAGCAATACCAGCGCCGCAAGCAGCCCGAAGGGCAGCAGCAGTCCAGCTGATGGGCTGTTGCTACAGCGGCCAGCCATGTCAGCGACATACCAGGGGAAAAGATGGCCAAGACCATACTCGTCGTGGACGACTCCACCAGCCTGCGGCTGGTGGTAAAGATGACGCTGGAAGGGGCTGGCTACGATGTCATCGAAGCCGCCGATGGCCAGCAGGCGCTGGCCTTGCTGGACGGACGCAAGATCCATCTGGTGCTGTCCGACCTCAACATGCCGGTGATGAATGGCCTTAGCTTGCTGGCAAAGATCAAGCAGCATCCCGACTATCGCTTTACCCCGGTCATCATGCTGACCACCGAAACCGCCGAACATCTGCGACAGCAAGGCCGGGAATGCGGCTCCTGCGCCTGGGTGGTCAAGCCATTCGAGCCCCCGCAACTGCTGGACGCCATCGCCCGGCTCATCCTGCCCTGAGCCAGCACCATGTCCCATCTCATCACCCTGGCTGCCGAGCAGACCATCTATCAGGCCCAGGCCGTGCACCAGCAACTGGCCGCCGCCTTGCGCGAGCATGCCCAGCTGGAGGTCGACCTGTCGCAAATCGAGGAAATCGATAGCGCCGGCGCCCAGGTACTGCTGTGGCTGCACCGTGCAGCGCAGCAGCAGTCATGCCAGCTGACGCTGAGCCATCCCAGCCCGGCGGTGCGGGACTTCATCCGGCTGCTGGGGCTGCAGCAGTTGCACAGTGCACTGGAGGCCGCAGATGGATCTTGAACTGGCCATGCAGTCCTTCCTGCAAGAATCTGCGGAACTGCTGGATGAGATGGAAAGCATCCTGCTGGATGCCGAGGCCGACAGCATTACCGCCGAACAGTTGGGCGCGCTGTTCCGCAGCATGCATACCATCAAGGGTTCGGCCGGATTGTTCGGGCTGGACGAGATTGTCCGCTTCACCCACCAGGCGGAAAACCTGCTGGACCAGCTGCGCGATGGCCACTTGCAGCTGGATGCCGGGCTGAGCGGCGTGTTGCTGCGCAGCCACGATCACGTCAAGGCCCAGCTGGCGGCAGTGGCAGCCGGGCAGGTCATTCCGGCCGGTGAGCAGGACAGCATCCTGGCGGACATCGCCGCCCTGCTGCAGCAGCCGGCAGGGTCCCCCTGTGCTGTCACAGCCAGCACCAGCAGTGCCGAGCCGCCGGACGACAGCGACTGGCTGCTGTCGCTGCGCTTTGGCCGCGAGGTGTTGCGCAATGGCATGGACCCGGCCTCCTTTGTGCGCTACCTGGCCACGCTGGGGCAGATACAGGCGATTGCCAGCTGTTGCAGTGCCCTGCCCGCCGACGACAGCTTCGACCCGGAGTGCAACTACCTGCGGCTGGAAATACAGTTCCGTGGTGCGGTGGATGCAGACCAGCTGGCTGGCGTATTCGCCTTTGCCAGCGAGGGCAGCCAGTTCATCATCAGCCCGCGCGCCCAGCTGTCCAGCCATCTGCAGCAAGCCCTGCAGGCCGGCGATGCCGCCGAGCAGCAAAGCTGCCGCGACATCTGGCAGCAATGGGGCCTGTGGCAGCCGGCGGCGGACAGCACGGCCCTGCCCGCCGCCGTTGCGCCCTCCGATCACAAACCCGCCGCCCCGGCAGCAGACAGCAAGGCCGGGCGCAGCAGCGAAAGCAGATTCATCAAGGTGGAAGCCGGCAAGCTGGACCGGCTGATCAATCTGGTGGGCGAGCTGGTGATTGCCGGTGCCGCAGCCAATCTGCTGGCGCGCAGCCATGGCAGCAGTCCCTTGCTGGAGTCCACCGTGGTGATGGCCGGGCTGATCGAACAGATCCGCTCTCATACCCTGTCGATGCGCATGGTGCCCATCGGTGAAACCTTCAGCCGCTTTCCGCGCGTGGTGCGTGATGTCGGCCACGAACTGGGCAAATCCATCAAGCTGGAAATCAGTGGCGCCGACACCGAGCTGGACAAAACCATGGTCGACAAGCTGGCCGACCCGCTCACCCACCTGGTGCGCAATGCCATCGATCATGGCATCGAAGATGTGCAGCAGCGCCGCGCCGCCGGCAAGCCGGATCAGGGCCATGTCTGGCTGAATGCCTATCATGAATCCGGCAGCGTGGTGATCGAGGTGGCCGACGATGGCGGCGGGCTCGACCAGCAGCGCATCCTGGCCAAGGCCTTGCAGCGCGGCATCATCAGCAGCGATGCCATGCTGAGCGAGCAGGACATCTACCGGCTGATCTTTGCCGCAGGCTTTTCCACGGCCGAACACATCAGCAACCTGTCGGGCCGTGGCGTGGGGCTGGATGTGGTGCAAAAGAATATCGAGGCGCTGCGCGGCACGGTGGAGATCGACAGCGAGAGCGGGCTGGGTACCACCTTCCGCCTGCGTCTGCCGCTGACCCTGGCCATCATCGACGGTTTTCTGGTGGAGGTGGGCAGTTCCACCTTTGTCATTCCGCTGGAAACCGTGGTCGAGTGCATGGAGCTGCCCGCCACGCCCGGTGGCGCGGGCATGCCGGAGCGACTGCAGCTGCGCGGTGAAGTGCTGCCGCTGCTGTATCTGCGCCCGTTCCTGGAGCTGGATGGTGAGCCAGGACGGCGGCAGAACGTGGTGGTGATACAGACCGGTAGCCAGCGGGTGGGTCTGGTGGTGGATGCGCTGCAAGGTGAATTCCAGACCGTGATCAAACCGCTGGGCAGCCTGTTTCGCCATCTGAAAGCCATCAGTGGCTCCACCATTCTGGGCAATGGCGCAGTGGCACTGATTCTGGATGTGCTGGCCCTGATTCAGCATGCCACCCAGCAGGAAGCCGGCCGCTACGGGCAGGAGCAGGACACCTGCCCGCCTGCGGGCAGCCGTCAGCCTCATAACAACGATACGTCTTCGGGGAAATGACCATGAACAAATCCGCACCCATGAGCATAGCCATGCGGCTGGGGCTGGGCTTTGGCAGCCTGCTGGTATTGCTGGTGCTGTGCGTCTCGGTCGCCACATACGGCTTCGGACGCATCAACGGCATGCTGGTCAACATGCGCATCAACGACCGGGATGCCACCCGCGCCTCAGCCTTGCTCGAACAGGCACAGGAATTACGCATAGCGTATCGCAATGTCATCATCTACACCGACTTGCACTCCATCAATATGGCCGTGGAAAAATACAATGAAGCGAAACGCCGTTATCTGGATAGCGAACAGCTGCTGATCCGCGACATGCAGGCAGAGCCGGAGCTGACCACGCGCGAAAAGGAACTGATTGCCCAAATCCAGTCCATTCGCCCCAATGTCTTCATCGTCATGGACAAATCCGAATCACTGGGTGCCATCAATGAAAACGAGGCGGCCACCGCAGTGATGCGCCAGGAAGTCATGCCCATCATGGGAAAATTCATGGAGGTATTGCGCCAACTGTATGACGTAGAACTCCGCCTGAACGAACAATCACGCCAGGAGGGCGAAGCAGGCATCCAGCAGACACACAACATCATGCTGCTGCTCTCGGCAGCGGCGGTGTTGCTGGGCAGCCTGCTGGCCGTGCTGATCATCCGTTCCCTGCGCCGCACCCTGGGCGGCGAGCCGCATGACGTCGCCGAGATCATGCAACAACTGGCCAGTGGCCGGCTGGATACCCGGCTGCCACTGCGTCCTGGTGATAACAGCAGCATGATGAACTCGATTGCACAAACCGTCAGCACACTGGCCGGCCTGATGGCGGAAGTCAAAAGTGGTGCAGCCAACCTGTCCTCGGCAGCCCAGCAGCTCAACGCCACCTCGCAGTCACTGTCGCAATCGGCCAGCGAATCGGCAGCCGGCATCGAGGAAACCACTGCGGCCATCGAGGAAATGTCCGCCGCCATCAACCAGACCAATGACAATGCCCGCGTCACCGAAGGCATTGCCGAACAGGCCGCCCGCGAGGCCGCCGAGGGCGGCGAGGCCGTGCGCCACACCGCACAGGCCATGCGCCAGATTGCCGACAAGATCGGCATCATCGACGACATCGCCTACCAGACCAATCTGCTGGCGCTGAATGCCGCCATCGAAGCAGCGCGCGCCGGCGAACACGGCAAGGGCTTTGCCGTGGTGGCGGCAGAAGTGCGCAAGCTGGCCGAGCGCAGCCAGATCGCCGCCCAGGAAATCAGCCAGGTGGCCGCCAGCAGCGTCGGACTGGCCGAACAGGCCGGCAAGCTGCTGGGCGAAATGGTGCGCTCCAGTGGCCGGACCGCTGATCTGGTGCAGGAAATCGCCGCAGCCTCCAATGAACAGGCCGGCGCAGTCAACCAGATCAGCAGTGCCGTCCAGCAACAGAATGCCAGCACCCAGCAGACTGCCTCGGCCAGCGAGGAGCTGGCCTCCACTGCCGAACAGATGAGCAGCCAGGCGGAAAACCTGCTGGAACTGATGAGCTTCTTCCAGCTGCACGAGGTCACCGCCCCGCTGCCCGCGGCGGGCCGAGCCCGCGCCGGCAAGCATGGCATGCCACAGCAGTTGCGCCGGGTCGCAGCCAGTGCGACCGACGAGTCCGACTACATCCGTTACTAGGCCGCAAGCCATGGGCGCACAACAACACTGGCGCAAAGCGAAACAGGCGGCCGCTGCCTTGCCACCGCTGCCACCGCTATTGCAATACCTGCGGCTGCGCGCCGGGCCACAGCGGCTGGGCATTCCCATCGAAGTCGTACGCGAACTGCTGGAGTACCAGCCGCTGACCACGCTGCCCAACATGCCGCCGCCGCTATGCGGCATGCTCAACCTGCGTGGCAGCGCGGTTCCGGTTGTCGACCTGGCGCAATGCCTGGGCCTGCCTGCTGCCGTGCCGCAACGCCGCAGCTGCATCATCATCCTGCACCTGGCCGACTGCCTGCCCTCACCGGAAATCGGCATCCTGGTCGACGAAGTGTATGCCGTGCTCGAGCTGGCACGCAGCGAGATCGAGGCCCCGCCACAACTGGGAGGCTTGCTGCCCGAACACTGCATCGCCGGCCTGCTGCGCGAACCGCAGGGCTTTACCGTGCTGCTGGATGCCAGACGCCTGTTGTCGCCGGACGAGCTGGCACGGCTGGCACTGCCGCCGGCAGCGCCGGTGCAGGCCGCTTTACTGCTGCAGGAGGATGGCCATGACTAGGCAGCACGAACCGGAGCAGTACCTCAGCTTCCAGTCGGGTGCCGATGTATTCGCCTGCAATATCCTGCAGGTGAAGGAAATCCTGGAATACCACCGGCTGACCAGCGTGCCGCAAATGCCCGCCTTCGTGCACGGGGTGATGAATCTGCGCGGCACGGTGGTGCCGGTCATCGACCTGGCCCAGCGCTGCGGCCGCCCGGCCAGCACCATCCTGCGCCGCAGCTGCATCGTCATTCTGGAAGCCGGCCAGGCGGAACAGCGCCAGTACATCGGCATGCTGGTGGATGCCGTCCATGAGGTCATCAGCCTGACGGCCGACGCTATCCTGCCCGCCCCGGCTTTTGGCAACCACCTGCGGCCTGACTTCATTGCCGGCGTCAGCCACTGGCAACAACGCTTCATCCTGCTGCTGCAAATGGACAAGGTACTGTCTGTCGAGGAGATGGCCAGCCTGTCCGCCCCAGCCGCCATGCAGATAAAGGCGGAAAGCCACTGCCTGATGAACTAGATTGGATGAGGACCTGCTCATGCCGGCGGTGGCAGGGAATCGCTGCGCTGCAGCCTGCAAGTGAAAGCATCATGACCAGCAGCCCGCGCAAGGAAGTGTTTCTGCACCCCGGCGAATGGATTTTCGCCGGCAGGGAGCATGTCATCAGCACCCTGCTGGGTTCCTGTGTTTCCATCGTGCTGTGGCATCCGCAATTGCAAGTGGGGGGCATGTGCCACTACCTGCTGGCGCGCCGCAGCGAGCGCAGCGGCGGCGAGTTGTCCGGCCGCTATGGCGACGAGGCCATGTTGCTGCTGCTGCGGGAAGTGCTGGCCACCGGGCGGCCATTGCAGGAATTCCGGGTCAAGCTGATCGGAGGGGCCGCCATCCTGGCCACGCTGGAAGGGGAGCACGGCAGCAACGATGTGGCCGCGCGCAATGCCGACATGGCCCGCTTGCTGGCCCGGCAACTGGGGCTGACAGTACAGGCAGAGGATCTGGGCGGGGCGAGTCCCAGAATGGTGATGTTTGATGTGCAATCCGGCGATGTCTGGGTGCGCCTGACGCAGGATAACGAGACAGGTGCCGCGCTGGCCGGCAAAAAAAGGAAAAAAACATGAGCATCAAGGTGATGATTGTCGACGACTCGGCCGTGGTACGGCAGGTGTTGAGCGAAGTCTTTAACGCCAGCAGCGGCATCGAGGTCATGGATGTGGCCACCGACCCCATCGTCGCCATGGAAAAAATGAAGCAGCGCTGGCCGGATGTCATCGTGCTGGATGTGGAAATGCCGCGCATGGACGGCATCACCTTCCTCAAGCAGATCATGGCCAGCCGCCCCACCCCGGTGGTGATTTGCTCCTCACTCACCCAGAAGGGGGCCGACATCAGCATGCAGGCCATGGCCGCCGGTGCGGTGGAAGTGATTGCCAAGCCGCATGCCGGGGTAAAGCAGTTTTTGCAAGACAGCAACAATCTGCTGATCCAGGCGGTAAAGGGCGCCGCTGCCGCGCGCATGAGCCGCATGCGCAGCCTGCCGCCCACCCCCCTGGAAAGCCGCCCCAAGCTGTCGGCAGATGCCATCCTGGCCGCCCCCACCGGGCAACAGATGTTCCAGACCACCGAGCGCATCGTCGCCATCGGCACCTCCACCGGCGGCACCCAGGCGCTGGAAGCCATTCTCACCAAGCTGCCGCGCACCTGTCCGGGGCTGGCCATCGTGCAGCACATGCCGGAAAAATTCACCGCCTCCTTTGCCGAACGGCTGGACCGCCTGTCGGAAATCGAAGTCAAGGAAGCGGCCACCGGCGACCGCATCCTGCCGGGGCGGGCGCTGATCGCCCCCGGTGGCAAGCACATGATGATCAAGCGCAGCGGCGCCTTCTATCAGGTGGAAGTGGTGGACGGCCCGCTGGTCAGCCGCCACAAACCCTCGGTCGATGTGCTGTTCCGCTCGGCGGCCAAATTCGCCGGCAAGAATGCACTGGGCATCATCATGACCGGCATGGGTGACGACGGGGCCAAGGGGCTGAAGGAAATGCATGATGTCGGCGCCCGCACCATCGCCCAGGACGAAGACAGCTGCGTGGTGTTCGGCATGCCCAAGGAGGCGATCAAGCTGGGGGCCGCCGATGAGGTCATCCCGCTGGACGCCATGGCCAAGGCCATATGCCGTTAAGGGAGAAGCACTGATGCAGTTGACCACCATGCAGGATGTGCTGATCGTCGACGACAGCCACCTGCACCGACAACTGGCCAGCGAACTATGCAGCCAGCTGGGTTTCACCCACATCCGCCACGCGGTCAATGGCGAGGAAGGCATGGCACTGGTGCGCCAGCAATTGCCCGATCTGATACTGCTCGACCTGGAAATGCCGCGCATGGACGGGGTGCAGGTCATGCAACAGCTGGCGCTGGAAAAACTCGCGCCCTACATCATTCTCACTTCGGGCAAGGATTACATCCTGATTTCCACGCTGGAGCTGATGGGCAGCGGGCTGGGGCTGCCCGTGCTGGGCGGCTTGAAAAAGCCGCTGCAAGCCGGAGAGCTGCAGGATCTGCTGGCACGGCTGAGTACGCAGGCTGCCCATGGCAAGGAAAGCTATGCGCTATGTGATGCGGCCGACATCCGCCAGGCTCTGGAACAGCAGCAGATCATTCCCCATTACCAGCCCAAGGTCGATCTGGGCAGCGGTCAGCTCAAGGGTGTGGAAATGCTGGCACGTTGGCGCCACCCCGGCGGCGGACTGATCATGCCGGGCAGCTTCATCCCGGTCATCGAACAATATGGCTGGGCCACCGAACTGACGCTCACCATGCTGGAGCAGGGACTGCAACAATGGCAGGACTGGGCACGCCAGGGCCTGCGCCTGCCATTGTCCATCAATCTGTCCGCCCGCTCGCTGCAGGGCAGCACCCTGATCAGCGAAATGGAAAGCCGCCTGCAACGCAGCAGGGTGCCTGCGCGCTATATCACTTTTGAAATCACCGAAACCGCCATTGCCGACAATCTGTCGGAGGCCATCGGCATGGCCGCGCGCTTGCGTCTGGCCGGCTTTGGCCTGTCCATCGACGATTTCGGCACCGGCTTTGCCACCTTGCAGCAGCTCACGCGCTTTCCCTTCACCGAATTGAAAATCGACCAGTCGCTGGTCACCGCCATTGGCCACAAGCCGCATCTGCAAGCCATCACCAACAGCATCATCGAACTGGGCCAGCGCATGCAGCTGACCACGGTGGCCGAGGGCATCGAAACCCAGCAGGACATGGAGCTGATGCAGACGCGCGGCTGCAATCTGGGACAGGGTTATTTCATTGCCCGGCCCATGGAGGCCGCACAGCTGCAACCCTGGGCCAAGCAGCGCCAGCAGTTGGCCGGCGCGATGCCACCGGCCATCAGCTAGGCTGTGGCAGGCCGGCTCAGGGCAGACGCCACAGAGGCGGCTCGTCCATCAGGGCGATCTGTTCGCGCAGCGACAGGATCTGCTCTTCCCAGAAGCGCGGCTGGGCAAACCAGGGAAAGGCGGCCGGAAAGGCCGGATCATGCCAGCGCCGCGCCAGCCAGGCCGAATAATGCAGCAGGCGCAGGGTGCGCAAGCCCTCCAGCAAGTACAGCTCACGCACATTGAAATCGCAGAAATCCTCGTAACCCGCCAGCACATCCGCCAGCTGGGCAGACTGCTCCTCGCGCGAGCCGGACAGCAGCATCCACAGGTCCTGCAAGGCCGGCCCCATGCGGCTGTCGTCGAAGTCGACGAAATGCGGGCCATCGTCGGTCCACAGCATGTTGCCGTTATGGCAATCGCCATGCAGGCGCAGCTGGCGCACCGTACCGGCACGGTCGAAGCAGCGCCGCACCCCATCCAGCGCCTGGGCGGCCACACCGCGATACACCTCGCAAAGATCAGGCGGCAACAGATTATTGGCCAGCAGATAGTGCACCGGCTCCACGCCAAAGCTGTCGATATCCAGCGCCGGCCGCTGCGCATAATCCGCCACCTGCCCCAGTGCGTGAATCCGCCCCAGGAAGCGGCCTATCCACTCCAGCGTGCGGCTATCGCCCAGCTCCGGCACCCGTCCGCCACGCCGGGCGAACAGGGCAAAACGGAAACCGCCATGCTGGTGCAGGCTGGCCCCGTCAAACAGCAGCGGCGGCACCACCGGAATCTCGCGCTCGGCCAGCTGCAGGCTGAAAGCATGCTCCTCCAGTATCTGGGCAACGCTCCAGCGCCCGGGGCGGTAAAACTTGGCCACCAGCGGCGGACCATCTTCCATGCCCAGCTGATAGACGCGGTTTTCATAGCTGTTGAGTGCCAGCAGGCTGCCGGAGGCCCGCAGGCCCAGGCTTTCCACCGCATCCAGCAGCGCATCCGGTGTCAAGCCGGCAAAAGGGGGAGTGGCATCATGTGTCATCGCGCCATTATACGTGCAGTTCCACACGGGCTACCCATTGCTGCGTCGGCTCGGCTAGTATGCAAGAAGGGAGTCCTCCCGAACTTGCAGGAGCCACACCATGCATACCCGTGATCCGCAGCAGGACAACAGACTGCTATCGCTCCCGGCCGATATCGCCGAAGCCACCTGGAGCGGCTGGCAATGCATCGCCCATACCCTGCACCGCCAGCGTTGCGAGCCGGCCCCCGATCAGCAAAGCCGGTGGCGCCACATGCTGGGCTGGCTGGCCGGCAATCTGCTGCTGGTGGCACTGCTGTATCTGCTATACCGATTTTCCCGATTCTGAGAAGGCACCATGGAGCTGAAAAACCTGTACGCCCGCCTGCCCTCGGTAGACCGGCTGCTCAATCACCGCCTGCTGGAAAAGGTCGTCGACCGCCATGGCAGCGCCGCCCTGGCCGAGGCCGTGCGCCAGACCCTGGATGAGGCACGCCAGCACATCCGCGCCACCAACAGCCTGCCCGGCTGGGCCGCAGACGAACAGCAGCTGGCGCAGGCCGCCAGCCAGCGCGTGGCCAGCCGCCAGCAGATGCAGATGCGGCCGGTGTTCAATCTCAGCGGCACCGTGCTGCATACCAATCTGGGGCGCGCGCCGATGGCCGAGGCCGCCGTGGAGGCCGTCAGCCATGCCATGCGCGAGTCGGTAACGCTGGAATACGATCTGGACGGTGCCGGCCGTGGTCATCGCGACCACGCCATCAGCGCATTACTGCAGGAGCTGACCGGCGCCGAAGCCGCCTGCGTGGTCAACAACAATGCCGCAGCCGTGCTGATCCTGCTCTCCACCGTGGCGGCCGGACGCGAAGTAGTGGTATCGCGTGGCGAGCTGGTGGAAATCGGCGGCGCCTTCCGCATGCCGGATGTGATGCGCCAGGCCGGCTGCCGGCTGGTGGAAGTGGGCGCCACCAACCGCACCCATCTGCGCGATTACCAACAGGCCATCCATGCCGACACCGGCTTGCTGATGAAGGTACACACCAGCAACTACCATATCGAAGGCTTCACCCACAGTGTCAGCGAAGCCGAACTGGTCGAACTGGCCCACCAGCATGGCTTGCCGGTGGCCACCGACCTGGGCTCGGGCGCGCTGATCGATCTGGCCGCCCATGGCCTGCCAGCCGAACCCATGCCACAACAGATGATTGCCCAGGGCGTGGATCTGGTGAGCTTTTCCGGTGACAAACTGCTGGGAGGCCCGCAAGCCGGACTGATCATCGGCAAGAAAAGCTGGATAGACAAAATCCAGCAACATCCGCTCAAGCGTGCCCTGCGCTGCGACAAGATGACACTGGCCGCACTGGAAGCCACGCTGCGGCTCTATCTGCAACCGGACAAGCTGACACAACAGCTGCCTACCCTGCGCCGGCTGACCCGCCCGCAAGCGGAAATGCAAGAACAAGCAGCGCGCCTGCTGGACTGCCTGGGCAGCTTCGCCGGCGCTGAGTTCGATACCGCGACAGCCGCCTGCCTGTCGCAGATTGGCAGCGGTTCGCTACCGGTCGACCGCCTGCCCAGCTGGGCGATTACCTTCAGTGCCCGCGATGGCCGCGGCAGCACGCTGGAAGCACTGGCCCAGCGACTACGCAGCCTGCCCACCCCGGTGATCGGCCGGCTCAACGATGGCAAGCTATGGCTGGACCTGCGCTGCCTGGAAGATGAAGCGGCCTTTCTCGCCAACCTGCAGCCGCCGGACTCAGCCGGCTAGCCGTGCCAGCGGTTCCAGCCCTGGATCAGCACAAAGGCTGCCACCGCCCAGCTCAGCGTGGCAGCAGCCAGCGCCCACGGCAGGCGCAGGCGGTCGACCAGGCAATACAGGCTGAACAGGTAAACAAAATACGGCAGCAAGGACCACATGCCGAACAGCACGGTGGTTTTCAGCGCCAGCGCGCCGCGCTCGCTACCGACGATGTAGTGGGCAATCAGCGCGAAGGTGGGAAACAGCGGCACCAGGCCGGCAATATAGTAATTGCGCGAACGCGACAGCAGGCTGATCAGCACCACCGCCAGCGCACCGAGCAGAGACTTCAGCAACAGAGCCAAGATCATTCCGTAACAGGATGGAAAACAGTGGCTATTCTGACATGATCCGCCGCCAACGCCGGTGAAATGCAGATCATTCTTATTATTGTTTTTATTTACCGGAAAATAAAAACCAATTAATAAAAACTTATTCGAGCTATGGCATACTGCACTCCCCACCCGCTTTGAACTGTAATGTCATGACCATTCACACCAGCCACACACCACACGAACCCGGTGACATGGCCGCACGCGACCGGGCTGCCCACCGCAGCACCATGGTCAGCGTCTGGGTCAATATCGTCCTGGCTAGCGCCCAGGTACTGATTGGCGTATTCGCCAAATCCCAGGCGCTGGTGGCCGACGGCATCCACTCGCTGTCCGACCTGCTCTCCGACTTCGTGGTGCTGTTGGCCGGCCATCACAGCCGCAAGGCCCCGGATGCCGACCACCAGTACGGTCACCAGCGCTATGAAAACGCCGCCTCGCTGATACTGGGCCTGCTGTTGCTGGCCGTAGGCATCGGCATGCTGTGGTCGGCCGCGGTGAAGTTTCACGACCCGTCAGCCATTCCCACCGTGCACAGCATCGCGCTGTGGGTGGCACTGGTGGCGCTGGTCGCCAAGGAATTGCTGTTCCGCTTCATGCTGGCGGTGGCCAAGCGCGTGCGCTCCAGCATGCTGGTGGCCAATGCCTGGCATGCGCGCTCCGACGCCGCCTCGTCACTGGTGGTGGCCATCGGCATTGTCGGCAACCTGATGGGCTATCCCATTCTCGATCCCATCGCCGCGCTGATTGTCGGCTTCATCGTCGGCAAGATGGGCTGGAGCTTTGCCTGGAACTCGCTGCACGACCTGATGGACCGCGCCGCCGATGCCGAAGAAGCCGAAGCCATCCGCCAGACCCTGCTGGTCACACCCGGCGTGCTGGCACTGCATGATTTGCGCACCCGCAAAATGGGCGACCTGATCGTGGTGGATGTCCATCTGGAAGTGGATGGCCACATGAATGTCTTTGATGCCCACGACATCGCCGAGCGAGCCCGCGACATGGTGATGCAGCAACACCCGGTGCTCAATGTGATGACCCATATCGACCCGGTGGGGCTGGAACATCCGGCCGACCGTTCCATCGCATGATTTTCGCCAGCGCCGGCCACATCGACCACGGCAAAACCGCGCTGCTGCAGGCGCTGACCGGCCACAATGCCGACCGGCTGCCCGAGGAAAAAAAGCGCGGCATGACCATAGACCTGGGCTATGTCTATCTGCCGCAGGCGGATGGCCGGGTGCTGGGCTTTGTCGACGTACCCGGCCACGAGAAATTTCTCGCCAACATGCTGTGCGGCCTGTCCGGCATTCCGCATGCGCTGCTGGTGGTGGCGGCCGACGACGGCATCATGCCGCAGACACGCGAGCATCTGGCCATTCTGCAACTCAGCGGCATCGCGCAGCTGAGCGTGGTCATCAGCAAATGCGATCTGGTCGACCAGGCCCGCCTGCAGCAAGTCACCGCCGACATCCGGCAACTGCTGCAAGCCAGCCGCTGGGCCGCGGCCCCGCTGTTTGTGGTCTCCAGCCACAGCGGCGAGGGCATCGCCGGCTTGCGCCAGCATCTGCTGCAGCAAAGCAGCCTGCCGGATGCCGCCGCCAGCTTGCGCTTCCGCCTGGCCATCGATCGCGCCTTCACCCTCAGCGGAGCCGGTCTGGTGGTGACCGGTACCGCACTGGGCGGGCGCGTGGCAGTCGGCGACAAACTCTGGCTGACTGGTCGCAATGTGCCGGTACGCGTGCGCAGCCTGCATGTGCAGAATGCCAGTGCCAGCCAAGGCCAGGCCGGCCAGCGCATTGCGCTCAACCTGGTTGGCGATGTGGAAAAGCAGCAGGTCCAGCGCGGTGACTGGCTGCTGGCCACCGCCCCGCCACCGCCCAGCCAGCGCATCACCATTGCCCTGCAGGCCATTGCCCCGCTCAAGCACTGGCAGGCCGTGCATATCCACCACGCGGCCCGTCACACCACCGGCCGCCTGGCACTGCTCAGCCGCAGCCAGCTGGAGGCCGGCGCCCATACCCTGGCCGAGCTGACGCTGGATCAGCCACTGTGGCTGGCCGATGGAGACCGGCTCATCCTGCGTGATGCCAGCGCCCGCGACACCATCGCCGGCGCGCAGGTGCTGGAACTGCAGCCGCCAACGCGCGGCAAGCGCCTGCCGGAACGGCTGGAGCATCTGCAGCAGCTGCAGGAGTCCATGCTGAACCTGCCGGCCAAGCTGGCCGTGCTTGGCCGGCAGCAGGCGGTGATGCTGGACGACTTCGCCTGGGCCAACCAGCTGCCCGATCACGGCATGCAGGCCCTGCTGCAACACAGTACCGGCCAGCAGGTGGCAGACCGCCTCTACGCGGCCGAGCGCTGGGCCGGCTTGCAGCAGAAACTGCTGGATGGGCTGGCCAGGCTGCATCAGCAACACCCGGACCAACTCGGTGCCAGCCGTGGCCGCCTGCGCCGGCTGGCCCTGCCCAGCGAACCGGAGGCCACGGTCAATCTGCTGCTGGAGCAGTTGCTGCAACAGGGCAGCCTGCGCCAGACCCGCGGCTGGCTGCACCTGCCACAGCATCTGCTCGCGTTCACCCCCCAGGAAGAAGTGCAATGGCAGCAGCTGGCGCCGCACTTTGCCAACAGCAGCGAGCCGCATTGGGTGCGCGATCTGGCGGCTGCCAGCGGAATGGAGGAAGAAACACTCCGGCAGCTGCTGCGCAAGGCTGCCCGGCTAGGCCATGTGCTGGCCGTGGTGCCCGACCGCTACTTTGCAGCGGAAACCATGCAAGGCATGGCCGACATCGTCCGTCAGCTGTGTCAGCAACACGGCCATGCCGATGCCGCCAGCTTTCGCAACCAGCTGGCCTGCGGCCGCAAACTGGCGATACAGATTCTGGAATTCTTTGATCGCAGCGGCTTCACCCGCCGCCTGGGCGACCGCCACCTGCTGCGCGAAAACCTGCTGTTCGCCGGCCACAGCACCAGCAGCAGCCAGGGCACGGACGAAACTTCACCCGCAGGCTGAAACCGGTATAATCGGCCGACACGGAAGAGAGGCATCCCCGGTGGGGTGGCTGGTCTTCAAAACCAGAGGGGGCCGCCAGCGGTCCCGGGTGGGTTCGACTCCCATTCTCTTCCGCCACTTTCCTGCCAGCCTGGCGACAAAAAAAGCCCGCGGATCGCGGGCTTTGCTACTGAGCGGCCAAGCGTGGCTGCCGCCGTTCAAGGCTGATTAGCCTTCAGCATCTGCCGGTAATATTCAAGATAAACGCTATACAGATGATGCAGGACATTGGCGCCGCGCCGGCCAGACTTGGCCATGCAGGCCTGCCTCGCGGCGTTCAGCTCCCTGATTTCATAAGGCATCAGCACGATTTCATCGCGCGATTGATAAACCGAATGCACCGACTTCAGATTATCAATCACATGCTGAATCAATCTGGCTTCCGGGGAATGGACATTAACATACAGCACATGAAATGCCTTGAGCAGCGCAATCATCTGGATGATTTTTTCTTCGTCGGCCCTCCCGGAACAAAGATCCGCACAGCAATTAGTCAAATTTTGTTTGATATTTATCATGATGCGACACTGACCTTGACTGACTATTGCCGAATAACAAGCTGCACGCGCCCTGCCTGAATGGCAGCGGCTGGTAACTTCAAACTCATTCCAAATGTCAAAAAATTAATCGATTGAGAAAAAGCAAACCATACGACTTAAGTACTTTTCTTCAAATAAAAACAAATAAGCAGCGCACAGCAGCCAGCACCCTGCGCTGACAGACGACACATTCAATTCGCCCGGCAACAGCATGCAGCTGCAATTGCACCGCTCAAGCATATCACTTCAAACTTCCTTGCCAAGTATGCGCGGCAAAGGAAAAGAGCTGCACCCGGCAGCCCTTTATTCATATTGAATAATAATAA
The DNA here is from genome assembly GCF_003202035.1 of Aquitalea magnusonii. Classification (GTDB taxonomy): domain Bacteria; phylum Pseudomonadota; class Gammaproteobacteria; order Burkholderiales; family Chromobacteriaceae; genus Aquitalea; species Aquitalea magnusonii. The sequence goes on from NZ_QJKC01000008.1 coordinate 133,312, forward strand.
ACTTTAATCATGCGGACGTATTGCCGCCATTTAAAGCAGGCTTTCTTTTACAGAAACATGCCACCCGAAGCCTCAATACGCTGCGCATTGATCCAGCCGGCCTCATCAGACAACAGCATGGCCATCACCGCACCAATATCATCCGGCAGGCCGACCCGCCCCAGCGCAGTCTGGCTGGCAATGAACTGGTTGAGCTGGGCATTATCCCGGACGGCGCCACCACCAAAGTCGGTTTCAATGGCTCCGGGTGCCAGCACATTCACGGCAATGCCGCGAGGCCCCAATTCCTTGGCCAGATAGTGGCTCAGCACCTCGACCGCCCCCTTCATCGCGGCATAGGCGGCATAACCTGGCAGGGCAAAGCGTGTCAGACCGCTGGAAACATTCAGGATGCGGCCACCATCGGCCAATAGCGGCAATAGCGCCTGGGTGAGGAAAAACACCCCCTTGAACTGGATGTTGAGCAAGTGATCGAACTGGGCTTCCGTCGTTTCGGCAAAGCCGGCATGGATGCCGATGCCGGCATTGTTGAGCAGATAGTCAAACTGCTGGCGCTGCCAGCGCTGCTGCAACAGCTGGCGCAGCTGTTCGGCAAAGGCCGGAAAGCTGCTGCTCTGTGCCACATCCAGCGGCATGGCGGCAGCCTGGCCGCCGGCCGCGTCAATTTCGGCCACCACGGCGTCGGCTGCGGCCTGGTTCGCCTGATAGGTCAGCACCACAGCTACCCCACGGGCGGCCAGCTTGAGGGCGGCATTGCGCCCCAGACCACGGCTGCCACCGGTGACCAAAGCAATTTTCTGTTGCATGTGAAGCTCCTGAGGAAAGCGCAGAAGCAGGATGCATCTGCAGGATTGCAGTGTATTGTTTTGCTTTATGGCGATAAACATGCCATTTACGATCATAATGTTCGTGATATCAAGACAATGGAGCCGCCGGCCATGGATCAGCTACAAGCCATGCGCATTTACCTGCGCGTCGCCGAGATGGGCAGTTTTACCCGGGCCGCAGCCCAGCTGTCCTTGCCCAAGGCCAGCGTATCCACAGCCATCCAGCAACTGGAAAACCGCCTGGGCGCACGCCTGCTGCACCGGACCACGCGCCAGGTCAGCATGACGCCGGATGGGCAACTGTATTACCAGCGCTGCAAGGACTTGCTGGATGAAGTGGAGGAACTGCAGGCGCTGTTTGCCAACACGCCGGCCCGCCTGAGTGGCCGCCTGCGCGTGGACCTGCCCCACGCCATTGCCCGCCACAGCGTGCTGCCCAACTTGCCGGACTTCCTGCAGCGCCATCCGCAGCTGGAAATCGAACTGAGCAGCACCGACCGGCTGGTCGATCTGCTCAGCGAAGGTTTCGACTGCGTGCTGCGCGTGGGCCAGCTGCGCGACTCCAACCTGATTGCCCGTCATCTGGGCTGGCAGCGCCAGATCAATTGCGCCAGCCCGGACTATCTGGCACGCCACGGCACACCGCATAGCCTGGATGAGCTGGCCGGCCACCGGCTGATCCATTACCAAAGCGTGCTGGGTGGGCGGCGCAGCGGCTTCGAATACCAGGACAGCAGCGGCAGCCTGTGCCACTACAGCATGGCGGGGGCGCTGACGGTGAATAATTCCGATGCCTACCATGCCGCCTGCCTGGCCGGCATGGGGATCATCCAGGCACCGCAGGCAGGGGTTGCCGCCCAGTTGGCCGCGGGGCAGCTGGTGGAAATCCTGCCAGACTGGCAGGCGCCACCGCTGGCGGTCTCCCTGCTCTATGCCAACCGTCGCCAGCTGCCGCAACGCTGCCGGGTGTTCATGCAATGGCTGAGCGAGCTGTTGCAGCCCATTTTGCAGGACAGCAGCGGCAATGCCGCTGTCAGAGCGGACGCCGATCCGCTATAACCATTAAAAGCAGGTACATCACGGGGAAAACATGTTTGATCGCAAACTGAAACAGGAATTAGCCGAGCTCAAGCAGCAACTCCATGCCGAACAGCAGCTGGGCAAGGCACTGGACCGCTCCATGGCGGTGATCCGCTTCAATCCGGATGGCAGCATCATCGAGGTCAATCAGAACTTTCTTAATACCATGGGCTATCAAAGCCAGGCCGAGCTGCTGGGCAAAAAGCACAGCCTGTTCTGCGACAGCGCCTATGCCGCCAGCAGCGACTATCAGCGCTTCTGGGACATGTTGCGCCGGGGCGAGTTTTATCAGGGCAGGGTCAAGCGCCGCAGCGCCGATGGCCGCAGCATCTGGCTGGAAGCCACGTATAACCCGCTGCTGGATGAGCAAGGTCGTGTGGTCAGCATCATCAAGTTTGCCACCGACATCACCGCCAAGGTCAACGAGGCCGCCCGCAACAACGCCATCCTGCAAGCCATCAACCGCGCCATGGCGGTGATCGAGTTCACCCCGGACGGGCAGATCATCAATGCCAATGACAACTTCCTGCAGGCCACCGGCCACAGCCGCGACAGCCTGATCGGCAAGCCGCACCGCCTGCTGTGCCCGGCCGAATTCGCCACCAGCCAGGAGTACGAAGCGCTGTGGCAGCGCCTGCGCAGCGGTCAGCATTACAGCGGCCGCATCCAGCGGCTGAGCCGTGATGGCCGCACCGTGTGGCTGGAGGCCAACTACAATCCGGTGCTGGATGAAAACGGCCAGGTACTCAGCGTCATCAAGTTCGCCACCGACATCAGCCAGCAGGTTGCACAACAGGTACAGGAGCGGGATGCCGCGCTGCTGGCCTATGGCTCCTCGCAAGAGACCCAGACACTGGCCAATGCCGGGGTCTTCGACATCGAGCAAAGCATCGAAGGCATCATGACCATGGCTACCGACATCGAACGCGGCAGCCAGCAAGTACTACAGCTGGGTGAGCGCTCGCAGCAGATCGGCTCCATCGTGCAGACCATCAAGGAAATTGCCGACCAGACCAATCTGCTGGCCCTCAATGCCGCCATCGAGGCGGCGCGCGCCGGCGAAATGGGCCGGGGCTTCGCCGTGGTGGCCGACGAGGTGCGCAAGCTGGCCGAACGCACCAGCTCCTCCACCGGGGAAATCAGCCATATGGTGCAGGATATCCAGGGCCATACCGACGCGGCGGTAGCCAGCATGCAAAGCCTGCTGCAACAGGCCAATGGCAGCGTGGAGCTGTCCCAGCGCGTGGGACAGACCATTTCGCAGATCAACCACCAGGCCAAGGGCGTGGTGCAGGTGATCAGCCGCTTTGCCGAGATGAAAAACCAGAACGATCAGCTGGACTGAAGGCGGCGGAAAAGCGCTCAAGGGTAATTCCGCATTGGCAGGGCGGGGGAATGGGGATTAAATGCAGCCAGTACCCTGCTCCAGCCTGTCGGAGGCCCCGCGCACCATGAAAATCGGCCTGTTCATTCCCTGTTTCATCAACGAACTGTTTCCCCATGTGGCCATGGCCACGCTCGAACTGCTGGAAAGCCTGGGCTGCGAAGTGGCTTTTCCCATGGAGCAGTCCTGCTGTGGCCAGCCGCTGGCCAACAACGGCGACAGCAAGGGCGCCTGTGAGGCCGCCCGGCGCTTTACCGGCGTATTCCAGCAATACGACTATGTGGTCGCCCCTTCCGGCAGCTGCGTTTCGCACGTCACCCACCACTACGACTGGTATATCGCGGAAGATCCGGCCTATCAGCAGCTCAAGCCCAAGGTCTACGAGATCATCGAATTCCTGCAGGACGTGCTCAAGCTGGAAAAACTGCCCAAGCCGGTGTATTTCCCGCACAAGGTTTCCATTCACCAGAGCTGCCACGGCCTGCGCGAACTGCACCACGCCAGCCCGTCCGAACTGATGATTCCCTACCAGTCGCGGCTGGAAAACATCCTCAAGCTGGTGGATGGTGTGGAAGTGCTGCTGCCCGAGCGCCGTGACGAATGCTGCGGTTTTGGCGGCACCTTCTGCGTGGATGAGCCGGAACTGTCCACCGCCATGGGCGAAGATCGCGTGGCCCAGCATGAGGCCACCGGTGCGGAATATATCGTCGGCGCCGACCCCTCCTGTCTGATGCACATGGGCGGCATCATCCGCCATCAGGGCAGGCGCATCCGTCCGCTGCACATTGTGGAAATCCTCACCGGTCGCGGAGCAGGCGCATGAAAGACGACAGCGTAAAACACCCGCAAGCCGCGGCTGAATTCCTCAAGGACCGCGCCCAGGCCAAATGGCACGACAGCGCCATCTGGTGGGTGCGGCAAAAGCGCGATGCCCAGGCCAAACAATTGCCGGAATGGGAAGAACTGCGCCGGCTGGCGCGCGAGATCAAGGCCCACACCCTGTCGCAGCTGGACGACTATCTGGCGCAGTTTGAAGCCAATGCCCAGAACAACGGTGTCACCGTGCACTGGGCGGCCGATGCCGACGAGCATAACCGCATCGTGCACGGCATTCTGGCGGCACGGCAGGTGAAGAAGCTGGTCAAGTCCAAGTCCATGCTGACCGAAGAGTGCGGACTGAACCCCTATCTGGAACAGCGCGGCATCGAAGTGGTGGATACCGACCTGGGCGAACGCATCGTGCAATTGCGCCACGAGGCACCCAGCCACATTGTGATGCCGGCCATCCACCTGAAAAAAGAACAGATTTCCGAGCTTTTCCATAAAGAACTGGGCACCGAGGCCGGTAATAACGACCCCACCTACCTCACCCATGCGGCGCGGGCCAATTTGCGCGAGCATTTCCTGACTGCCGATGCCGGCCTGACCGGGGTGAACTTTGCCATTGCCGAAACCGGTGGCGTGGTGGTGTGCACCAATGAAGGCAATGCCGACCTCGGCACCAGCCTGCCCCCGATTCACATTGCCAGCATGGGCCTGGAAAAAATCATTCCCAGGCTGGAACACCTGGGGGTGTTCACCCGGCTGCTGGCGCGCTCGGCCATCGGTTCACCGGTGACGACCTATACCTCGCATTTCCATCAGGCGCGCCCCGGTGGCGAGATGCACATTGTCATTGTCGACAATGGCCGCAGCGACATCCTTGGCAATGAAGACTTCTACCAGAGCCTGCGCTGCATCCGCTGCGGTGCCTGCATGAATACCTGCCCGGTCTACCGGCGCAGTAGCGGCTTCAGCTACAGCTACATCATTCCCGGCCCCATCGGCTCTACCCTGGGCCCCAGTCGCGACATGAAGAAACACGGCAGCATGGCCTTTGCCTGCAGTACCTGCGGCTCCTGCTCCAATGTCTGCCCGGTCAAGATCAACCTGCACGAACAACTGGTACTGCACCGCAAGAAGGCGTTTGAGCAGAACCTGCTGCCCGCCGGCAAGAAAATGGGCCTGCTGGCCATGCGCTTCCTCACCCAGCACCCGGCGCTGTTCGATCTGGGCGGCAAGGTGATGCGCAAGGTCGTACCCATCATTCCGGAAAGTCTCACCCGCCATAGCGCGTGGAGCCGTGCCGGACGCGATCTGCCGCCGATGCCGGCCCAGAGCTTCAAGGAGCTGTACCAGCAGCGCAGTCAGGACAAGCAGGACAAGGAGGGCCAACAATGAGCGCCCGTGACACCATACTGGCCCGTATCCGCCAGAACCGCCCGGCCGCCACGGCATTGCCGGACATCCATGCCGTACCCTTCATCCGCTACGACGATCAGTTTGCAGCCTTTGCCACGCTGATCCGCAATCTGGGCGGCGATGCCGTGCAGTTGCCGGATGGGCAGAGCGTGGCCGATGTCGTGGCTGCGCGCTGGCCGGATGCCGGTCGCACCGTCGACCTCACCGTGCCACAGCACGAGGAAGTGGATGATCCACATGCCTGGCACGATGTCGACGTCGCCATCGTCCCCGGCCAGCTGGCGGTGGCAGAAAATGCCACGGTCTGGGTCAGCCATCCGGACAACCGTTTCCGCTCGATTTACTTCCTCACCCAGAAGCTGGTACTGGTGGTGCCGCGTGAGGCCATGGTGGACACCATGCGCGATGCCTATGCCCGCATCCAGCTGGCCGAGCACGGCTTTGGTGCCTTCATTTCCGGCTCGTCGCGCACCGCGGATATCGAACAAAGCCTGGTAATGGGTGCCCATGGCGCCATGGCCGCACTGGTGATTTTTGTCTGATTTGTACGCACGGAGCATTGCTTCCTTGGGCCCCTGCGGGGGCCTTTTTTCTGCCCGCCATTTCTCTCCACCATGTCGATCAGACATGAAAAAACCGCCGGTCTGGCGACGGGCGGTTTTCGGCTGGCAGCGGTCAATACTCAGCGGTTGACTTCCACCTTGTAACGCGGCGGCAGCAGCAGGGCCGGCACTTCGCGCTGCGCCTTGCGGCTACGGCGGCTGCCCGCGGTCGGATTGATGGTTTTCAGGCCCTCGCCCGACTTGCCCACCATCAGGGCAGAAGCCGGCAAGGACATCGGATCACGCTGCGATTCACGCGGGGTGGAACGCACCGGGCTGCTGCGGCCTTCGCGGCCTCCTTCGCGGCCATAATCACGCCCCCCCTCGCTACGGGAAGATTCGCGGCGCGGCGCGGCTTCGTCACGCGGGGCGGCGGCTCCCGGCTGGAAGCCTTCCACCACCTGCGGTGTCAGCGTCTGGCGGGTCAGCTTTTCAATCGCCTCGTGCTGGCGGGTTTCCGCCGGGCTCATCAGCGAAATGGCGATGCCACTGGCACCGGCACGGCCAGTACGGCCGATACGGTGTACATAGTCTTCCGGCGAATTGGGCAGCTCGTAATTCACCACGAAGGGCAGTTCGGTAATATCCAGGCCACGGGCCGCCACATCGGTGGCCACCAGCACGCGCAGGCTGCCTTCCTTGAAGGAGGACAGGATTTCCAGGCGCGAGGCCTGGGCCTTGTCGCCATGGATGGCTTCGGCCACCAGGCCATCACGCTTGAGATCACGCGCCAGCTGGTCGGCACTGATCTTGGTCTTGCAGAACACGATGACCTGGCTCATGTCGCGGGTCTTGATCAGATGGCTCAGCAGATGGCGCTTGCGGCCGGCATCCACCGAATACACCAGCTGTTCCACCTGCTCGTTGGTGGCATTCTGCCGCGCCACTTCCACGGTCTGCGGATCTTTCATGAAGTCCGCGGCCAGGCGCTTGATTTCCGTGGCAAAAGTCGCCGAGAACAGCAGGGTCTGCCGCTCCTTGGGCAACATGCTCATGATCTTGCGGATATCCTGGATGAAGCCCATGTCCAGCATGCGGTCGGCTTCGTCCAGCACCAGCACTTCCACCTTGTTCAGCTGGATGGTTTTCTGCTGGATATGGTCGAGCAGACGGCCCGGCGTGGCGATGACGATTTCCATGCCACGACGCAGCTCGGCGGTTTGCGGGTCCATATTCATGCCACCAAACACGGTGGTGGCACGCAGCGGCAAATACTTGGTATAGGTTTTTACATTCACGCCGATCTGGTCGGCCAGCTCGCGCGTGGGCGACAGCACCAGCGCACGCACCGGGTGCATGGCCGGCGATACGCTGGTATTGGCGAATTTCTTCAGCCGCTCCAGGATGGGCAGCATGAAAGCGGCAGTCTTGCCGGTGCCGGTTTGCGCCGCCGCCAGCAGATCGCGACCGGACAGAACCAGCGGAATGGCCTTGGCCTGGATGGGGGTAGGCTCGGTATAGCCTTGCTCTTCAATGGCACGAAGAATCTCGGGCGACAGCCCGAGTTCGGAAAACAGCATGTGTGTGCTCCTGCAATTCGGTTGGGTGATGGCGGCGCAGCGGGCGACGCATCCCCTTGTTCATGAACATGACCGTGCTGAAATGGCAACGCCGCCCATCACGGGCGGCGGTTGGCAGGCATCAGGCCATGTGATTGGCAACGCTGAGCAACAGGACGACAAACAACCAAAGCAGGGCTGAGCGCCACACCAGTCCGACGGCACTTTTCAGAAAGCCTGGATCAGCCTCGTCGCCCAGGCCCAGTTCAGGCCGGAACTTGATGGTGTAATCCTGTCGGAGCGGATCGCCCAGTTTGACGCCCAGCGCGCCGGCCGCCGAGGCCAGCAGAATGCCGTTAGCGTAATTGCCCCAGGTTTTTGCCTGCGAGCGCCAGCAGTAAACCGCGTCTTCAAAATCGCCCATTACGGCGAAGCTGGCTGCGGTCAGACGCACCGGCAACCAGTCAAGCCAGGCAGCCGCACTGCCGGCAAAACGACCAAAGCGGTCTTCCTCTGCCTGACGGCCCCCCCACTTCTGGCCGAGCATGCTGCACAGACGGTACAGCAAGGCACCGGACGGACCCGGCAGCAGAACAAACCAGAACATGGTGCCGAATACGTGACGATAGCTGTCCACCACCCCCTGCTCGATGGCCAGGCGTGAAATCTCGCTCACCGACAATTCGGCCGCCGGCAAACCAGTCCAGCGCGACAGTGCGATACGGGCGTCCAGATCACGCCCCTCGGCCAAGGCCAGGGAAATCTCGGAAAAAGCGCTGGAAAAGTGGCGGAAGCCCATGGTGAGATAAAGCACCAGCACGTTCCACAGGATGGCCAGCAGCGGGTTGGCCGCATACAGGGCGTAGTACACCAGCAGGCTCAGCAACACCGGCGGCAGGATGGCCAGCATCCACGCAAACACGCCATGCCGGTTGGCACCGGCATTGAGGTTGCGTTCCAGGTGATTGGCATAACGGGTGAACACATGCCAGACGCGGTTACGGTTGCCCAGTGGGCGCAGCTGTTCAAGTGCCAGCGCAAATATCAGGGAAATCAGGGTCATCAGATTTTTGGATGGTGGTTTGCTCAGGCCTAGCGGCGAAGATACCACATAAGGGGCTGCTGCGCCCACCACATCGCAGCAGCAGGCGGGAGAAAGCGCGAGAAAACCGGCTCAGGCCGAACCGAGAAAGCGGCGGCCGCCTACCGGCTGCGGCTGCTGGCCGCCACGGTCATAGCTGAGGGTGGCAGCCGCGGCCTGGCGCAATACCGCCAGTGACTCTTCAACCTGCCCCAGTTGCTGCTCGATAAAGCTGCCATTGAGCTGGTTGATGCCCTGTGCACGGTGGATCTGGTCTTCCAGGGCCAGCCAGGCCTGCCGCTCGGCCGGCTTGTCCGCCAGCCAGAGATACACGGTGTCGCTATCCGACAGGCCCAGCGACTTCATCAACTGGGCACGCTGCTGCGACTGGCGGGCCAGTTCGTCCAATACCTTGCTCTTGCTGTCGGCCAGCGCTTCCAGCAAATGCACCTGACCGGCAATCATCACCTGCTGTTCCTGCTGCAGCAGTTCAACCAGCCGCAGCACATGGGCGGTTTCCGCCTGGCACAGCTCGGCAAAGCCTGGTTGTTGATTCATGGCAGCGTCAACCATTGCGCCGGGCTTACTGGTTCAGCAATTCTTTGGTGGAAGCGATCAGGCTGTCGGCAATCTTGCCCGGATCGACCGAAAAGCTGCCGGATGCAATGGCGCTCTTGATGGCATCCACTTTGGCGGCATCGAACGACGGCTCGCTATCGCCCGCCTGGCTTGCCAGGGCGCTGATACGGCTGGCCAGCGGATTGATTTCCACACTATCGGTCGGGGCCGCGCTGGTCGCAGAGGCTTGCGTGCCGGCATCGCGCTTGGCCAGCTTGCTTTGGCTGGCATAGGCGCCAACCGCACTGCCCGAGTTGTCGATTTTCATGGTGGGACCTTCCAAACTAACGAGGGGTTTGTTCTATTATCGGCTGAAAAAGCAATCTCTTGAAAATTTATTCAGTACGACAGGCTGACGGTGCCATCCGGTTGTACCATTCCGCGCACCACCCTGCCACTACTGAGCCGGACCGACACCGCTTCGCCGACCGCGGCATTGCCATTGGCCGTGCCTTCGGACAGCACGCTGAAACCGTCGCCCCCGGCCGACACCTTGACCGGTTGTCCGGCGCGCACCGCATAGGGGGCATGCACCATGAAATTGCGCAGCCAGCTGCCGGCCGGTGCCCCGCTGCGCATGCTCTGGCCCACCGCAAGGTCAACGCTGTTGATGACATTGCGCGCCATCGCCGGATTGGCCATTTCCACCAGCTTCACATCGCCAGCCTGCAGCACCTCGCCAGCCGCCACCGAGCGGGTCAGTACCACGCCCAGCTGCTTTTCACTGACGGTCACCGGCAGGCGGATGCTCCAGCCGCTATCGGGGCAGACGATCACCAGGCTGGTATTGCCACTGGTCTGAGCCGTATTGGACCAATCCACCTTGGGGCTGCTGCAGGCGGGCAGTACCAGCCGCCGATCCAGCCGCCCCAGCTTGTAGCTGGCCTGGCGTTGGCTGACCTCCTGCTGCATGAAGCGGTCGGCCAGTTTTTCCAGTGCCGCCATGTCCTGGTTGGCCGCAGCGCACACCGTGCCGGACAGCAGCATGCTCAGAAACAGATAAGGGAATTTCATCCTGCCATTGTATCCAGTCCGGTTGCCAATGCGTATCGGCGCAAGCCGACTGCCATCAGAGTGGCAAAGCCGGCAACAGTTGCATGCTGCAATAAAAAACAGGCTCCTGACGGAGCCTGTCTGACTGACTTGGGCAAATCTTAGCCAGCCAGCGTCTGTTCGACAAAGGCTTTGACCTTGGCGGCATCGGCGTCGAATACCACCACTTTTTGCGGCAGATCTTCCAGGCCGTCGAAACCGGCCGGACGCGGCGGATCGCGGTCCAGTGCCTCGCGGATGGTATCGGCAAACTTGGCCGGTAGCGCCGTTTCCAGGCAGACCACGGTTTCACCCGGCAGGCGCAGCTCGCGGGCCACCTTGATACCGTCGGCGGTATGGGTATCCACCACCACGCCATCGCTGGCATCCACGGCACGAATGGTGGCCAGGCGGTCGGCATGGCTGCTCTTGCCGGAGACAAATCCGAACTTGCCGGCTGCATCGCTCAGTCTGGCGGACAGATCAAAACCCTTGCCGGCATCCACATCGGCCCACAGCGCCTTGACCGCAGCACCGTCGCGGCCCAGCAAGTCGAACACAAAGCGCTCGAAATTGGAGGCCTTGGAAATGTCCATGGACGGGCTGGAGGTGACATAGGTATTGGCCGTGCCGCGCGGACGGTAGACACCGGTACGGAAGAATTCGTCCAGCACGTCGTTTTCGTTGGTGGCGACGATCAGGCGCTGTACCGGCAGGCCCATCTGGCGCGCGATATGGCCAGCACAGACATTGCCGAAGTTACCGGACGGCACACAGAAGCTGACTTGTTCGTCATTGCTGCTGGTGGCGTTGAAATAGCCCTTGAAGTAGTACACCACCTGCGCCACCACGCGGGCCCAGTTGATGGAGTTGACGGTGCCGATCTGGTATTTGGCCTTGAAGGCGTGATCGTTCTGCACGGCCTTCACGATGTCCTGACAGTCGTCGAACATGCCCTTGATGGCGATGTTGTGGATGTTGGCATCCTGCAGGCTGAACATCTGCGCGCGCTGGAAGGCACTCATCAGGCCATCCGGACTCAGCATGAAGACATTGATGCCCTTTTTGCCGCGCATGGCGTATTCGGCGGCACTGCCGGTATCGCCGGAGGTGGCACCCAGGATGTTCAGCGACTGGCCTTTCTTGGCCAGCACATATTCAAACAGATTGCCCAGCAACTGCATGGCCATGTCCTTGAAGGCCAGCGTCGGGCCATTGGACAGCTCCAGAATCACCAGGCCATCGGACAGGCGCTTGACCGGGGTGATGGCTTCGCTGCCAAACACGGCTGCGGTGTAAGTGCGGCTGACGATGTCCTTGAGATCGGCCTCGGGAATATCGGTGGCGAACAGGCGGATGATTTCAAATGCCAGTTCGGCATAGGACAGACCACGCCAGGCATCCAGCTGGCTGCGGCTGATCTGCGGGTAGCTTTCCGGCAGCGCCAGACCACCATCCGGTGCCAGGCCCATGAGCAGGATGTCGCTGAAACTTTGCGGCTGCATGCCGCCACGTGTGCTGAGATACTTCATGATCAGTTGGTCAACCTGTACAAATTGGAGGGCTGTTGCGGGCAGGACACGCTGCCCGCAGCCTGTTATTCGGCGCCACTGGCATCCAGATGGTGGCTGCAGGCAGCGGAGGCTTCCGCCAGCCGCTTTTTGCCGCGCGGATCATCCTTGCGGATCTGCCCGGTCAACACCCCCATCACTTCTTCCGAGGTAAAGGTGTTGGCCAGGTGTTCGCTGGCGCACTGGCAGTATTTCTGGACCTGGGCGTCGGAGTGCTCGGCCACCCCGTCCGATGCCGGGGTGCGCTTGATACAGCTGCGCATCAGGAAGCCCTGCAGCAGATTATGCTGGCCGGGCGTCAGCGGCGTGGCATACAGCGCCGAAGCAGTCAGGGCGCAGGCCATGCCTACGCCATTCATCCAGAGTCTTGCCATTGCAACCATCCAGTCGCCGCCCCGCCGGCAATGACGGGGCGAATGCCTTAGTCGTTGAGTTCTTCCATGCGCAGGCGCACTACCTTGCCGGCCACGCTGTCCAGTGCCTCGATGGCGGCGATGGCGGCGTTGATGGCTCCTTCCTGCACCCGGTGGGTGAGGATGACCACTTCGGCATTGCCTTCGCTGGCCGAGCCCTTCTGGATCAGCGCTTCGATGGAGATGTCGTTTTCTGCCAGCAGACCGGTGATATTGGCCAGCACACCCGCGCGGTCGGCAGCGCCGATACGCAGGTAGTAAGAGCTGTATACCTCGTCGATCGGCAGGATGCGCAGGTCTTTCAGCTGATCCGGCTGGAAGGCCAGATGCGGCACGCGGTGTTCCGGGTCGGCGGTCAGCAGGCGGGTCACGTCGACAATGTCGGCCACCACGGCGGAGGCGGTCGGCAGCGCGCCGGCACCGGCACCGTAGTGCAGGGTCTGGCCGACGGCATCGCCCTTGGCCAGTACCGCGTTCATCACGCCGTTGACGTTGGCAATCAGCTGGCTTTCCGGAATCAGCGTCGGATGCACGCGCAGTTCCACGCCGGCATCGGTGCGGCGGGTAAAGCCCAGCAGCTTGACGCGATAGCCCAGTTCTTCAGCGTATTTGATGTCCACGCCGTCCAGCTTGCTGATGCCTTCCAGATAGCAGCGATCAAACTGCATGGGAATGCCAAAGGCCAGGGCAGCCATGATGGTGAGCTTGTGACCGGCGTCGTGACCTTCGATATCGAAGGTGGGGTCGGCTTCGGCGTAACCCAGGCGCTGCGCTTCGGCCAGTACGTCGGCAAAGCTGGCACCCTTTTCGCGCATTTCGGTCAGGATGAAGTTGGAGGTGCCATTGATGATGCCGGCGATCCATTCGATGCGGTTGGCCGACAGGCCCTCACGCAGCGCCTTGATGATGGGGATGCCACCGGCCACGGCCGCCTCGAAGGCCACCATCACGCCCTGCTCCTGGGCGCGGGCAAAGATTTCATTGCCATGCACTGCCAGCAGCTTCTTGTTGGCGGTCACCACATGCTTGCCATTGGCAATGGCCTGCAGCACCAGTTCCTTGGCCACGGTGTCGCCACCGATCAGCTCGACCACGATGTCGACTTCCGGATCGTTGACCACGGCAAAGGCATCGGCGACCAGTTTGACATCGTCGCCCACCAGCTGGCGCGCCAGCTCCAGATTGCGGCGCGAGGCAATGGTCAGGCGGATTTCACGGCCGGCGCGGCGGGCGATTTCCTCGGCATTGCGCTTGAGTACGGTGGCGACACCGCCACCGACAGTCCCCACGCCCATCAGGCCAATATTGATCGGTTTCATTACCATCTCCATGTCTGTCTCTAGTGTTTTGTCCCGGGCCGACGGCCTCTTGGCAAAACGGCTGTGGCCGGCTTGCCAGGAGGTCTTCAGGCAGATGACGTGGCCGACGAATGTACTCTCCGTCGGCCACGTGATGCATCAGGCGGTGCCGTGACGCTGGCGGTAACGCGCCAGGAAACGGGCAATGCGGCCTATTGCTTCGATCAGGTCATCCGAGTTAGGAAGGAATACCACGCGGAAGTGATCCGGCGCAATCCAGTTAAACCCGCTGCCCTGCACCAGCAACACTTTTTCTTCCTGCAGCAGTTCAAGGATGAACTGCTGGTCGTCACTGATGGGGTAGATTTTCGGATCAAGTCGGGGGAACAGGTACAAGGCGCCTTGCGGCTTGACGCAAGTCACCCCCGGAATGTCGGTGAGCAGCTTGTGCGCCAGATCGCGCTGGCGGGCCAGCCGGCCGCTGGGTGCCACCAGGTCGTCGATGCTCTGGTAGCCGCCCAAGGCGGTCTGGATGGCAAACTGCGCCGGCACATTGGCACACAGCCGCATCGAGGCCAGCATGTTGAGCCCCTCGATATAGTCGCGCGCGTGTTTTTTCTCGCCACACAGAATCATCCAGCCGGCGCGATAGCCACAGGCGCGGTAGTTCTTGGACAGGCCGTTGAAGGTGACCACCAGCAGGTCCGGCGCCAGCGCGGCGATGGAGGTGTGCCTGACTTCGTCGTACAGCACCTTGTCGTAGATTTCGTCGGCGTAGATGATCAGCTGGTGCTGGCGCGCCAGCTCGACAATCTGCTGCAACAGCGCCGGCGGATACACGGCACCGGTGGGATTGTTGGGGTTGATCACCACGATGGCGCGGGTATTGGGAGTGATCTTGGCACGGATGTCGTCGATATCGGGGAACCAGCCCTGCTCTTCGTCGCAGACATAATGCAGCGCCTTGCCACCGGCCAGGCTGACGGCGGCCGTCCACAGCGGATAGTCCGGTGCCGGCACCAGCACTTCGTCGCCATTGTCCAGCAGTGCCTGCATGGCCATCACGATCAGCTCGGACACGCCGTTGCCGATGATGATGTCGTCCATGCTGACATTGGGCAGGTGCTTTTCCTGGGCGTAATGCATGATGGATTTGCGCGCGGCAAACAGGCCCTTGGAATCGGAATAGCCAGAAGCGGACGGCAGGTTGACGATGACGTCTTCGATGATTTCATCCGGGGCAAAAAAACCGAATGGCGCAGGATTGCCGATATTCAGCTTGATGATGCGATGGCCTTCGTCTTCCATCTTCTTGGCATGCTCAAGCACCGGGCCACGGATGTCGTAGCAAACATTGGCGAGCTTCTGCGATTTGTGTACTGGCTGCATGGTGGCCTGTTTTTCCGTCACGGGCCGCGCCCCGGACCCTGCGGCGGTCTTGCGGCGGCGCGGTTTGTTGTCTTTCATTGGAGTCCCTTGTCTGTCCCGGCCATTGGCGACACCGTCCGGCAACGGCAGGTCAGGGTATAATCCTATCCCAAACCGTGCTGCACTGCATTACGGAGTGCGCGCATGCGCCAGCGCGCCACCAGCGCCGGCGTCAGCACCATCAATACCCTTGCAGGAAAGCGAGCCCATGAAAATGCATCAGGCCCTGGGACAGGGCAAAAACCTGTTTACCGGTTATGGCGAAGGCCATGTGCTGATCAATGCCGAACGTCACGAGGGGAATCTGATCGTGACGCCGGACAGCGTACAGCCCTGGGGTGTGGATGACTTCTCCAGCCTGGCAGAGTCACATTTCAACATGCTGCTGGATTTGCAGCCCGAGGTGGTGCTGTTCGGCTCCGGCGCCAGCCTGCGCTTTTTCCATCCGCGCCTGATGGCCGCACTGGTCAATGCCGGCATCGGCGTGGATGTGATGGATACCCAGGCCGCCTGCCGCACCTTCAATATCCTGATGGCAGAAGACCGACGCGTGGTGGCCGCCATTCTGGCGATCTGAACCGGCACGGGCAGCACGGCCGCGAGGCGGATTTAATGCAGCTTGAGCGCTGGCTGCGCGCTTTGCCGCAGCTTGTCACCCAGATACAGCAAACCGGCCAGACGCCAGCCATACAGCACCGCCTGATGCTGACGGTACAGACCGTTGTAGATCAGCCTGGCACCACGCCCTTCGACAAGATATTGGCGCTTGGACCCGGCCAGCAGATTACCCACCGCACCCTGCTGGCCCAGCGACACCAGCATTCCCTTGGGATGGAAAACAAAGGCCGGTCCCTGGCCGCCTTGCAGTTGCAATTGCAGGGTTTGCGCCAGCCAGCGCGCTTGCTGATGCGCCACCTGGGCAGTGGCGGGCAAGGGATGGCTGCCATGGCTG
The DNA here is from genome assembly GCF_003202035.1 of Aquitalea magnusonii. GTDB lineage: Bacteria > Pseudomonadota > Gammaproteobacteria > Burkholderiales > Chromobacteriaceae > Aquitalea > Aquitalea magnusonii. Next base: position 149,338 of record NZ_QJKC01000008.1, read on the forward strand.
TCTGGTGCGGCAGCACAATCTCCGATGGCGTAAATATGCTGACTACCCTGGCAGCGCAAATACTCATCCACCATCAGTTGCTTGCTGCGTGTGGTGCGCAAGCCATCCAGCCCGGCCAGCCAGTCTGGCGCCTTGACCCCGGCGGCCCAGACGATGAGGTCGGCGGCGATTTCCTTGCCACCTTGCAGCACCACCCTGTCTGACTGCACTTGGGCCACGCGGCTGCTGGTCATCACCGTGATATGGCTGGCGCTCAGTTGCTGCTCGGCATAGGCCGACAATGCCGGTGTGCCGGCTTGCAACAAACGCTCGGCACCCTCGATGACATAGATTTTCACCCGCTCCGGCTGCAGATTGGCGCCATACAAATGCAGCTCGAACAGGGCGCGATGCAGCTCTGCCGCCAGCTCAACCCCCGTGGCGCCACCGCCAATAATGGCAATCTGCAGTGTGCTGTCAGCGTCAGCGGCATTGGCACAGCGGAATGCCAGCTCCAGCACGCGCTGGCGCAGCTGCTTGGCATCGGCTGCGTTATTCAGCTGCATGGCGTATTGCGCGACCCCTGGAGTGCCAAAATCATTGGTTTCGGCGCCCACAGCCAATACCAGATAGTCGTAGTGGACTTCGCGCTCAGCGCTGAGCAGCTTGCCCGCTTCGTCCAGCACGGCGGCCAGCTGCACGCAGCGCCGCTGCTGATCCAGTGCCTGCATGCGGCCATATTCAAAGACATAGCCATTGCGGTAGCCATGCGCAAAATAATTGACCTCGTCCATGCCGGTATTGAGTGCGCCACTGACCACTTCGTGCAGCAGGGGTTTCCAGATATGCGCTGGCGCGCTGTCGATCAGCATGATGCGTGCTGCCTGCCGTTTTCCCAGGGTGCGCCCCAGACGGGTGGCAAGCTCCAGGCCGCCGGCACCGCCGCCAACGATGACAATGGTGGGTAAAGCAGAGTGTTGGCTCGTCATGTATTTTCCTGCGGTAGAAATTGAAAGCCATGCGCGATGTCATGGGCAAGATGCGATCTGCCATCCATGCAGATCGCGCTGTAGCATATTTGCCATGACTGCGGGCACCTACCGGCCATCTGGCCGGGCACTACCGGCTGGCTTATTCAGCAGAACACATGAAAAGGCCCCGCAAGCGGGGCCAGTTCCAGACGACAACACCCTTGGCATGCCGCACACCAGTCAGCCATCAGGCATGAGCGGCCGCTTCGCCACCAAACTCTTCAAAAGCCTGCAGCGCCTCTGCCGCCGTCATCAGCGACGGTCCGCCGCCCATGTACACCGCCACTTGCAGCATTTCCATGAACTCGGCGCGGCTGCAACCCAGCTCCACCAGCGCCTTGCTATGGAAGGCCAGACAGCCCTGGCAACGGCTGGCGATGCCGATGGCCAGCGCGATCAGCTCCTTGGTCTTGTTGGACAGCGCGCCATCGGCATGGGCGGCGCGGCTCATCTGGCCGAAGCCCTTCATGGTTTCAGGTATTTCGCGGCGGAAGTCGGCCAGCTTGCTGCCCAGATCGCGGGCCAGTGCGGTGTAATCATGACTCATGGAAAGCTCCTCAGCTGTTTTGCATGATTTATATTATATATTTTTATATAATATTGCAAGCCGACCAAGCAGCTTGGCGATGCGCCCGGCCTGCGTGGTAATCTGCCGCATCCACCTTGGCCAAGGACAGACCGTGCCCCACTCCGCTTCCGAACTGGCAGATTATGATCACGTCCGGCAATGGGCGATGCAGTCGCTGTTCCAGCATATGGACGATCTCTACCAGGGCACGGTAATCGTGGACGAGCAGGCGCGCATCATCTGGATCAATGCCCGCTATGCCGGGCGCTTCGGCTTTGCCGACCCGCAAAGCGCACTGGGCCAGCCAGTGGAAAACGTCATTCCCAATAGCCAGATGCGCGAGGTGCTGCGCACCGGCGAACCCATGCTGCTGGACATCATGCCCACCGGCGACGACCAGCTGGTGGTCACCCGCCTGCCGCTGAAGGATGCAAGCGGCCGTACGGTGGGCGCGGTCGGCTTTGCCCTGTTCGACCAGATCCAGTCACTGGCGCCGCTGGTGGCCAAATTCACCCGGCTGGCCGAGGAACTGGCCGCCACCCGCGAATCGCTGGCGCAGGCACGCCGTGCCAAATACAGCTTTGAACATTTTGTCGGCGACAGCCCGCTGATCAGCGAGGTCAAGCGCCAGGCGCGGCTGGCGGCACCGCTGGAAGGGGCAGTGTTGTTGCTGGGCGAAACCGGCACCGGCAAGGAAGTGCTGGCTCACGCCATTCACGCTGCCTCGCCACGGGCAGGCAAGCCGCTGGTCAGCCTGAACATGGCGGCCATTCCCGACACCCTGCTGGAAGCCGAGTTGTTTGGTGCCAGCGCCGGCGCCTATACCGGGGCGGACAAGAAAGGTCGCAGCGGCAAGCTGCAACTGGCCGATGGCGGCACGCTGTTTCTGGATGAAATCGGCGACATGCCGGCCGCACTGCAGGCCAAGCTGCTGCGGGTATTGCAGGACAAGGAGTTCGAACAGCTGGGCTCCAACCGCGTGCTGCGCGCGGATATCCGCATCATTGCCGCCACCTCGGCCCGGCTGGAAGAAAAAGTCAGCGCCGGCAGCTTCCGCGCCGATCTCTACTACCGGCTGAATGTACTGACCATCCAGCTGCCGCCGCTGCGCGCCCATCTGCAGGATTTGCCCGTGCTGTGCGAATCGCTGCTGCTGCAACTGGCACAGCGCGGCCACATGGGGCGCTGCCAGCTGACCGCGGCGGCCCTGCAGCGGCTGGCCGCCTACCACTGGCCGGGCAATGTGCGCGAGCTGCGCAATATTCTGGAGCGGGCCAGCATGCTCAGCCAGGGCGACATGCTGGACGAAGCCGACATCAGCAGCCTGCTCGGCCCCTTGCCTGCCGGGCAGCAGGATGGCGGCGACTATCAGCAGCACATGGCGCGTTTCGAGGCGCAATTGCTGCGGCAGGCACTGGCCAGCGCCGCCGGCCATGTGCCGACAGCCGCCCGCCAGCTGGGCATGGGCCGCGCCACCCTGTACAAGAAGCTGGCGGCGCTGGGCATCCGCACCTCCCCCTGAGGGGTCGTCCGGGCTCGTCTCCAAACAGAGACGGCGTCCACCGGACGAGACAGCCAGCGCACACCCCGCCAACAGCGGCCCGGATAGGGGCCGCCAGCGCCATAGCGTCTCCAAACAGAGACAGCAAGCCCTCACCGCCAGCACAAATCACAGCAAGTGATTGATTTTATTCAGTCATCAATTCAGGCACGCTTCCTGCTGTTATCCCGTTCAGGGACCTGGCCATGCGTCAGGTCCACACAAGGGCCCCGCAGTGGGCCGCACAACAATAGAGGAGATGCACCATGAGTTTTATCGTGGTTTTGCTGGCACTGTTCTTCCTGATGCTGGCCGCCTACCGCGGCTATAGCGTCATCCTGATGGCCCCGCTGGCGGCACTGGGTGCCGTGCTGCTGACCGACCCCTCGGCCGTGGCGCCTGCCTTCAGCGGGCTGTTCATGGACAAGATGGTGGGCTTCGTCAAACTGTACTTTCCGGTATTCCTGCTCGGTTCGGTGTTTGGCAAGCTGGTGGAGCTGTCCGGCTTTTCCAAATCCATTGTCGCCGCCGTCATCCGCTTTATCGGCGAGAAACGCGCCATCGCCGTCATCGTCGCCGTGTGCGCGCTGCTGACTTATGGCGGGGTTTCGCTGTTTGTGGTGGTGTTCGCCGTCTATCCCTTTGCCGCCGAGATGTTCCGCCAGAGCAATATTCCCAAGCGGCTGATTCCCGGCACCGTGGCGCTGGGCGCCTTTTCCTTCACCATGGATGCGCTACCGGGTACCCCGCAGATCCAGAACATCATCCCCACGACATTCTTCAAGACCACGGCCTGGGCCGCGCCGGCGCTGGGTGTGGTGGGCGCGCTGTTCATCACCATCGTCGGCCTCACTTATCTGGAATGGCGCCGCCGCAGCCTGATGGCCAAGGGCGAAGGCTATGGCACCGACTTGCGCAACGAGCCGGAACAGATCGACACCAGCAATCTGCCCTCGCCCTGGCTGGCCATTGCCCCCTTGCTATTGATCGGCATCAGCAACTTTGCCTTCACCCGCTGGATTCCGGCCTGGTATGGCGCCAGCCACGAGCTGAAACTGGCCGGCATGGCCAAGCCGGTCACCACGCAGATCTCCACCGTCACCGCCATCTGGTCGGTGGAAGCCGCCCTGCTGCTGGGCATTGCCTTTGTGGTGCTGACCGCCTGGCCCGCCATCCGCGAGAAGTTTGCCGAAGGCAGCAAGGGCGCGATTGCCGGGGCCATGCTGGCGGCGATGAACACCGCCTCGGAATACGGCTTTGGTGCGGTGATTGCCGCCCTGCCCGGCTTTATGGTGATTGCGCATGCCTTGCAGAACATTCCCAACCCGCTGGTCAATGCCGCCGTCACCGTCAGCACGCTGGCCGGCGTGACTGGTTCGGCCTCCGGCGGCATGAGCATTGCGCTGGCCGCCATGGGCGAGCAGTTCATCAGCGCCTGCCAGGCTGCCGGCATTCCGCTGGAAGTGCTGCACCGGGTAGTCGCCATGGCCAGTGGCGGCATGGACACCCTGCCGCATAACGGCGCAGTGATCACCCTGCTGGCGGTCACCGGCCTCACCCACCGCGAGGCTTACCGCGACATCTTTGCCGTCACCCTGATCAAGACGCTGGCGGTGTTCTTCGTGATTACCGTGTTCTATCTCACCGGTCTTGTGTAAACCCATCCATCACAGCGGCCCCGCCCTGCGGCGGGGCCTGACAGGATAAGCATCATGACTTCACTGGCAGGAAAAACCGCGCTGGTTACCGGCTCCACCAGCGGCATTGGTCTGGGCATTGCCCAGGCGCTGGCCGAGGCCGGCGCCAATATCGTGCTCAACGGCTTTGGCGATATTGAAGCGGCACTGGCCCACATCCGCACCACCGGCGTGCGGGCCTGGCATAACCCGGCAGATTTGTCCGACCCGGCCCAGATCGACGCATTGTGCGCCTTTGCCGCACACGAAACCGGCGGCGTGGACATTCTGGTCAACAATGCCGGCATCCAGCATGTGGCGCCCATCGAGACCTTTCCCCCGGCGCAATGGGACAAGGTGCTGGCCATCAATCTGAGCGCGGTGTTCCACACCAGCCGCCTGCTGTTGCCGCTGATGCGCCAGCGCGGCTGGGGCCGCATCATCAATATCGCCTCTACCCATGGCCTGGTGGCCTCCAGCGGCAAATCCGCCTATGTAGCCGCCAAGCACGGCGTGCTGGGCCTGACCAAGACCGTGGCGCTGGAAACCGCCCACAGCCCCGTCACCTGCAATGCCATTTGTCCGGGCTGGGTGCTCACCCCGCTGGTGGCACAGCAGATAGCCGACCGTGCCAAAGCGCAGGGCATCAGCCCTGAGCAGGCCCAGCGCGACTTGCTGGCCGAGAAACAACCCTCCGGCCAGTTTGTCACGCCGCAGCAACTGGGCGCGCTGGCGGTGTTTCTGTGCAGTCCGGCGGCCGACGAAGTACGCGGCGCCACCTGGGCCATGGATGGCGGCTGGACCGCCCAATAAGCAAAGCAAGGACCATGCAATGAACAAGCTTTACCCGGATGCCGCCAGCGCGCTGGCGGACATTGTGGCCGACGGCCAGACCATCGCCGTGGGCGGCTTTGGCCTGTGCGGCATCCCCGAGGCGCTGATCGCCGCGCTGCGCGACAGCGGCGTGCGCAATCTCACCGCCATTTCCAATAATGCCGGGGTGGACGGCTTTGGCCTGGGCCAGCTGCTCAATACCCGGCAGATCCGCAAGATGATTGCCTCCTATGTGGGAGAGAACAAGGAATTCGAACGCCAGTACCTGAGCGGCGAGCTGGAGCTGGAATTCACCCCGCAAGGCACGCTGGCGGAAAAACTGCGCGCCGGCGGCAGCGGCATTCCGGCCTTTTTCACCCGCACCGGCTACGGCACGCTGGTGGCCGAGGGCAAGGAAGTGCGCGAATTCAACGGCCTGCCGCATATCCTGGAGCAGGCGTTGCAGGCCGATGTGGCGCTGGTCAAGGCCTGGAAGGCCGACCGCGCCGGTAATCTGCTTTACCGCCGTACCGCGCGCAATTTCAATCCCAATGTCGCCATGGCCGGACGCATCACCGTGGCCGAGGTAGAAGAGATCGTGGAAAACGGCATGCTGGACCCGGACGCCATCCACACCCCCGGCATTTTCGTGCAGCGACTGGTGCTCAATCTCCATCCCGAAAAACGCATCGAGCAGCGCACCGTGCGCGCTGCCAGTCTGGCGGAGGCATAAGCATGGCCTGGACCCGAGAACAAATGGCCGCCCGTGCGGCACAGGAATTGCAGGACGGCTTTTATGTCAATCTGGGCATTGGCCTGCCCACGCTGGTGGCCAATCATGTGCCCGCCGGCATGGAGGTATGGCTGCAGTCGGAAAACGGCCTGCTGGGCATCGGCCCGTTTCCGACCGCAGACGAGATAGACCCGGACCTGATCAACGCCGGCAAGCAGACCATCACCACCCTGCCCGGCTCGGCCATTTTCAGCTCGGCCGACTCCTTCGGCATGATTCGCGGCGGCAAGATCGATCTGGCCATTCTGGGGGCGATGCAGGTGAGCCAGCGTGGCGATCTGGCGAACTGGATGATTCCCGGCAAGATGGTCAAGGGCATGGGCGGCGCGATGGACCTGGTGGCTGGCGTCGGCAAGGTGGTGGTGCTGATGGAACATACCGCCAAGAAAAAGGACGGCAGCGAAGAAGCCAAGCTGCTGGAGCGCTGCACCCTGCCGCTGACCGGCGTGGGGGTGGTCAGCCTGATCATCACCGACCTGGGGGTGATCCGGGTGGAGGCCGACGGCCTGCATCTGCAGGAGCTGGCGCCGGGTGTCAGCCTGCATGACATCTGCTCGCGCACCGCTGCGCCGCTGAAGCTGTCGGCCATGGTCAGCAGCGGACAGCCCGCCTTGGCCTGCTGAGCGGTATCAGCCGCGCCAGGCGACCGGCGCAGAAAAAAAGCACGCCGTCGGCAAAACGGGCGTGCTTTTTCTTGGCTGGAACGGCGGGCAACAGCGCCGCAGGAGCTTGCTGAGTGGCGCTTACAACAAGGACTTGGCCAGCAAGACCGTCAGCAGGATGGCAATCAGCGTCAGCAGGAAGTTCTGCCGTTTCTGCTCACGCATCAGCTGGATATAGCCTTCCACCAGCAGATCGCTCTTGGCCGCCGACAGCGCCTCGTTCAGCTTGCGCGGCAGCGTGGGCAGGGTGGTGGCCCATTGCGGAGCCTCCTGCTTGAGCGTGCGCAACATGCCGCGCCAGCCCATCTGCTCGTTCATCCACTTGGTAAGGAAGGGCTTGGCGGTGACCCACAAGTCCAGATTGGGGTCCAGCTGGCGGCCCAGGCCCTCGATATTGAGCAGGGTTTTCTGCAGCAATACCAACTGCGGCTGGATTTCCACATTGAAGCGACGGCTGGTTTCAAACAGGCGCAGCAGCACCAGACCGAAGGAAATCTCCGACAAGGGCTTTTCGAAAATCGGCTCGCACACCGTGCGTACCGCCGCCTCCAGCTCCTCGGCGCGGGTTTCTTTCGGCACCCAGCCGGATTCGATATGCGCGGTGGCCACGCGGTGGTAATCGCGATTGAAGAAGGCCAGGAAATTCACTGCCAGATAATGCTTGTCCTCGTCGGTGAGGCTGCCGACGATGCCGAAGTCCAGCGCGATATAACGGCCATCCTCCGCCACGAAGATATTGCCCGGATGCATGTCGGCATGGAAAAAGCCGTGACGGAACACCTGGGTAAAGAAGATCTCCACGCCAAAGCGCGACAGCTTGCTCAAGTCCACACCCTGCTCGCGCAGGCGCTCGATCTGCCCCACCGGCGTGCCATGCATCCACTCCAGCGTCAGTACCTGACGGTTGGTGTAGTCGTAAAACACTTCCGGCACGATCAGCATGTCCGAACCGATAAAGTTGCGGCGCAGCTGCGAGGCATTGGCCGCCTCGTGCATCATGTCCAGTTCGTCGTGCAGGTATTTGTCGAACTCGGCCACCACCTCGCGCGGCTTCAGCCGTTTGCCGTCGATGAAGAAGCGCTCCACCCAGCGGGCCAGCGTGGCCATCAAGGCCAGGTCCTGCTCGATCACCGGCTGGATGCCGGGACGCAATACCTTGACCGCCACTTCGCGGCCACGGCTGCCATCCGGCTGTTTCAGCCAGGCCTTGTGCACCTGTGCCACCGAAGCACTGGCCACCGGGGTGATCTCAAAATCCACATACAGGTTTTCCACCGGCTGGCCAAAGCTCTGTTCGATCACCTGCCGCGCCAGTGCGCCGTCAAACGGGGCCACGCGGTCCTGCAACTGCGCCAGCGCGTCGGCATAGTCCGGCGGCAGCAGATCGCGCCGGGTGGACAATACCTGGCCGAACTTGACGAAAATCGGCCCCAGGCTTTCCAGCGCCAGCCGGACACGCTCGGGCAGCGGTGCGCTGACATCACGCGGCAGCGGACACAGCTTCAGCAGCGTATGGACAAAACCCAGCCGCGAATGGCCTTCGAAAAAATCATCCAGACCATAACGGTACAGCGTGGAAACAATCTTGAAAAAACGCGAAATCCGCATAATGACCGGGCTAGCCCTTATTCCTTTGGTTTCACCAGCGCCGCTTCCAGCCGCGCCAGTCTTTTTTCGCTACGCGCCACATCGTCACGCAGGCTGTCCACGGCGGCCACAAAGCCGCCCACCGCCTGACGGCTGGCCAGCATGGGCGCTTCTTCGCGCAGGTGCTCCACCCAGTTTTCCAGCAGGCGCCAGGCAATTTCGCCCTTGAAGCCGAGCGAGGCGCGTGCCACGCGCTGCAAGCGGTGGGCCGCCGCATCGCCCATCACCCGCGACAGGTCTTCGCCGGCATCCCAGCGCAGCCGCGCAATCAGCCGGCCGATGGCCGCGGCCAGCTCGGCGTCGCCTTCCAGGCTGACATCGCTCAGCGCCGGGTCGCGACCGCTCACCGCCGCCAGCGCGGCGGCATGCTGCAAGCGGATGGTGGCCTCCGGCTCGCCGGCGCAGGCGGCCAGCCAGCCTTCATCGGTAATCACCCCGCGCACCGTCAGCGGAGCCAGCACGATGCCGACACGACGGCCGGCGTGGGCCGCCAGCTCGGCCCGCACGGCAGGCTGCTGGTTCAGCAGATGATTGAATACGGCAATCTGGATACGCATCAGCAATGCTCCACAAACAAGCGGCCCGGCTTCAGGGTTTCAAGCGGGCAAACAAGAGATTGATACCCAGCAGGATAAACAGGCCGCCACACAGCTGGTCCAGCCGCTGCGCCACACCCTTGCGCCGCAGCCACTCACCCAGCCGCGCCGACAGCAAGGCCAGCGCCGCACACCACAGCAGGCCGGTTGCCACGAAGGTAAGGCCAAGAATCACAAAGGACACGGCAGTGGCCCCCGGTTTGACGAACTGCGGCAGAAAAGCAAGGAAGAACAGCGCCACCTTGGGATTGAACAGATTGGTGAAAAAAGCCTCGCGCAGGATCTTGCCGGGCCGTGCGGCTTGCAGCCGGGCGGCATCGCCAGCCACGCTGCTGCCGGGCTGGCGCAGCATCTTCACACCCAGGTACAGCAAATAGCCCGCGCCCAGCAGCTTGACCGCCAGAAAGGCCATGGCCGAGGCGGCCAGCAGCGCCGACAGGCCAAAGGCCGCCAGCAGGGTATGGCCAACACTGCCCAGGCCGATGCCCAGGGCCGACAGCAGGCCGACACGACTGCCCTGGGCCGTGCTGCGCCCCAGAATGTAAAAGGTGTCCGGGCCGGGCGTCAGGTTGAGCAACAAGCCTGCCGCCATGAAGGCCCACAGATTGGTGATGCCATCCATGGCGCTTTCCTTGTCATTGCCTTGCTCTGGCGAGCGGGGGAGCGCTGCCCGCGGGCAGCCTCCGCTGCCGGATCAGAGTTTGTAGCCCTTGTGCAGCGCTACCACGCCGCCGGTCATATTGTGATAGTCCACCTTGCCGAAGCCGGCTTCCTGCATCATGGCTTTCAGGGTTTCCTGGTCCGGATGCATGCGGATGGATTCGGCCAGATACTGGTAGCTGTCGGCATCGCCGGCCACCATCTTGCCCATCACCGGCAGCGCCTTGAAGGAGTAGAAGTCATAGAAGGGCGACAGCGGTTTCCAAACCTTGGAAAATTCCAGCACCATCAGCTTGCCGCCCGGCTTGAGCACGCGGCACATTTCTTTCAGCGCGGCGTCCTTGTGCGTCATGTTGCGCAGGCCAAAGGCCACCGACACCGCATCGAAGTAGTTGTCCGGGAACGGCAGCTTTTCCGCATCGGCCAGCGATACCGGCAGGATCAGGCCCTCGTCCAGCAGGCGGTCACGGCCCACGGTCAGCATGGAGCTGTTGATGTCGGTCAGCCACACTTCGCCCTTCTTGCCCACGCGCTTGGACCAGCCACGCGCCAGGTCGCCGGTGCCACCGGCGATGTCCAGCACCTTGTCGCCGGGCTTGACGCCGGAGGTGGTGAGGGTGAAATGCTTCCACACGCGATGCAGGCCACCGGACATCAGGTCGTTCATCACGTCGTACTTCTTGGCTACCGAGTGGAAAACTTCGGCCACCTTGCCGGCTTTTTCACTCTCGGCCACCGTCTTGAAGCCAAAATGCGTTTCTTGATCCATATTCACTCCCTGCTCGCGCCTGCGGCGGCGAGGCGATTCAGATAATCCTGCCAGTATGCCTGTTGCTGCGCACCCAGCTCGTAAAGATAAGTCCAGCTGTAGAGGCCGCTGTCGTGGCCATCATCAAAAGTGATCTTCAAGGCGTAGTGGCCCACCGGCTCCAGCGCGGTGATGCCGACATGGCGCTTGCCCACCTGCAGCACTTCCTGACCGGCACCGTGGCCACGTACCTCGGCCGAGGGCGAATATACCCGCAGATATTCGGCCGGCAGCTGGAAGCACGCACCATCATCAAAGCTGATTTCCAGCGTACGCGAAACGGCGTGCAGGGTGATTTCCTGCACCTGGGCACTATTGGGACTGATTCCTGCCATGTCTGCCTCGTCGTGTAATGGGGCCTTAGCCCTGCTCGTCCTTGCGCTCCAGCAACATGGCATCGCCATAGCTGAAGAAGCGGTATTCCTGCTGCACCGCATGGGCGTAGGCCGCACGCATTTCCGCATAGCCGGCAAAGGCCGACACCAGCATCAGCAAGGTGGATTTGGGCAGGTGGAAATTGGTCAGCAAACGGTCCACCACGCGGAAACGATAACCCGGCGTGATGAAGATGTCGGTTTCGCCACGACCAGCCAGCAGTTCGCCACTGCGTGCGGCGGATTCCAGTGCGCGCATGCTGGTGGTGCCCACCGCCAGTACCTTGTTGCCACGGGCATGGGCGGCCTGGATCAGCTCGTAAGTGCGTTGCGGCACATCGTAGATTTCGCTGTGCATCTTGTGATCGGCAATGTTTTCCACCCGCACCGGCTGGAAGGTGCCTGCGCCCACATGCAGGGTGACATAGGCCAGCTCCACGCCCTTGGCCTGCAAGGCCGCCAGCATGTCTTCGGTAAAGTGCAGGCCGGCGGTGGGTGCTGCCACCGCGCCCTGTTCACGGGCATAGACGGTCTGGTAGCGCTCGTCGTCATCGCCTTCGGCACTTCTCTCTATATAGGGAGGCAGTGGCAGCTTGCCCGAGGCTTCCAGAATGTCGAAGACATTGTCTTCGGCCAGAAAGCGCAGCTTGAACAGCGCGTCGTCGCGCTCGACCATTTCCGCTTCCCAGCGTTCGGCAAAAATCAGCCGCGTGCCGGGCTTGGGCGATTTGGAAGAGCGCACATGAGCCAGCACGGTATGGGCATCCAGCACGCGCTCGACCAGGGCTTCTATCTTGCCGCCGCTGGCTTTTTCGCCAAATAGCCTGGCCTTGATGACGCGGGTATCGTTGAATACCATCACGTCACCGGCGCTGACGTGGGCGGCAAAATCGGCAAACTGCCCGTCGCTCAGGCTAGTGCCGGCAACATGCAGCAAACGGCTGGCACCGCGCACCGCGGGCGGATGCTGGGCAATCAGGTGTTCTGGCAGGTGGTAATCGAAATCAGACAGCAGCATGGCGTGAAGCTCGAATCAAAACCGGCAAATTATACCCGCGCCAGCCAGCCCCGGCACGGACTTGTTCTGCCAGACGCCGAATTTGAGCTTGATCAAGAGTGTGGCGCAAGGAACTGTAAAAAATTTGCCACCGTTTAAAATGCGGTTCACTGTAGTGCATTCGCTCGAAATGGCGGGCTTTCCGGCCAAATCCGGCGCAGCGGCCAAACATCAAACAACCGTTTGAAATACTGGAAAAGCTAGACATCGTGTCGCCATTTGCGGCAAACTCGCGCCCATGTTGAACTCAGGAGCAAAGCTTTGACCGGAAAAATCCTTGTGCTGCACGGCCCCAACCTCAATCTGCTCGGAACACGGGAACCACAGCACTATGGCCGGGATACGCTTGCCTCCATCAACCAGCGGCTGACCGAACAGGCCAGCGCCGCCGGTTTCGAGCTTGAGGCGCTGCAAAGCAACGCCGAACACCTCTTGATTGACCGCGTCCACGCCTGCATGACAGACGGAACGTCGTTCATCATCATCAATCCAGCGGCCTTCACCCACACCAGCGTTGCCCTGCGTGACGCCATTTCCGGGGTGAAGGTGCCATTCATAGAAGTCCACCTGTCCAACGTCCACGCCCGTGAACCCTTCCGCCAGCATTCGTATTTTTCCGATCTGGCGGTCGGCGTGATCTGCGGCCTGGGCGCGCAGGGCTATGAGCTGGCACTTGCGCACGCCATCCGGCGTCTGTCCGCGCAAGCCTGAGCATAATAAAGTACATCCCATCCGAAGGATTACCATGGATCTGCGTAAACTGAAGAAACTGATCGATCTCGTCGAAGAATCCGGCATTGCCGAGCTCGAGGTGACCGAAGGGGAAGAGAAAGTCCGCATCACCCGCGTATCGGCCAACACCCAGATCGCCTACGCCCAGCCGATGATGCAGATGCCGATGCAACAGCAAATGGCCGCACCGGCCGCCGCACCGGCCGCTGCCGCAGCCGAAGCACCGGCTGCCGCCAACAACGCCAATGCGCTGAAGTCGCCGATGGTCGGCACCTTCTACCGTTCGGCCAGCCCGGGCTCCAAGCCTTTTGTCGAAGTGGGCCAGAGCGTGAATGCCGGGGATACCCTGTGCATCATCGAAGCCATGAAACTGATGAACGAAATCGAAGCGGATCGTTCCGGCGTGGTGAAGGCCGTACTGGCCGAAGACGGCCAGCCGGTTGAATACGGCGAGCCGCTGTTCATCATCGAATAATTCTCTCTGCTTCGCTAATAGACGCCAGAGATGACAGGGCACGACGCAGCGTCTGTGCCCTTGTCGTTTGACGCGCCACTCAACGGACGTCCCTACCATGTTTGAAAAAATCCTGATTGCAAACCGCGGCGAAATCGCCCTGCGCATCCAGCGCGCCTGCCGCGAAATGGGCATCAAGACCGTGGTCGTGCATTCCGAAGCCGACCGCGAAGCCAAATACGTCAAGCTGGCCGATGAATCGGTCTGCATTGGCCCGGCCCCGTCGACCAAGAGCTATCTGAATGTGCCGGCGCTGATTGCCGCTGCAGAAGTGACCGACGCCCAGGCCATCCACCCCGGTTATGGCTTTCTGTCGGAAAACGCCGACTTTGCCGAACGGGTGGAACAGTCCGGTTTCGTCTTCATCGGCCCGCGCCCGGAAACCATCCGCCTGATGGGCGACAAGGTCTCCGCCAAGGATGCGATGATTGCCGCCGGCGTGCCCTGCGTGCCGGGTTCCGAAGGTGCCTTGCCGGATGATCCGGCCGAGATCGTCAAGATCGCCAAGAAAATCGGCTTCCCGGTCATCATCAAGGCAGCAGGCGGCGGCGGTGGCCGTGGCATGCGCGTGGTGCATACCGAAGGTGCGCTGATCAACTCGGTACAGATGACCCGCACCGAAGCCGGCGCCGCATTCGGCAACCCGACTGTCTACATGGAGAAATACCTGCAGCAGCCGCGCCATATCGAAATCCAGATCCTGGCCGACGAATACGGCAATGCCATCTACCTGGGCGAACGCGATTGCTCGATGCAGCGCCGTCACCAGAAAATCATCGAAGAAGCACCGGCTCCGGGCATCACAGACGAGCAGCGCCAGCGCATTGGCACCGCCTGCGCCGAAGCCTGCAGCCGCATCGGCTACCGTGGCGCCGGCACCTTTGAATTCCTGTTTGAAAACGGCGAGTTCTACTTCATCGAAATGAACACCCGCGTACAGGTGGAACACCCGGTGACCGAGATGATCACCGGCGTGGACATCGTGCAGGAGCAGATCCGCATTGCCGCCGGCGAAAAGCTGCGCTACAAGCAAAGCGACATCGTACTGCGCGGTCATGCCATGGAATGCCGTATCAACGCCGAAGACCCGTTTACCTTCGTGCCCTCGCCGGGCAAGATCGAAAGCTACCACCCGGCCGGTGGCCCGGGCATCCGCATTGATTCGCATATCTACCAGGGCTATACCGTGCCGTCGCACTACGACTCCATGGTCGGCAAGCTGATTTCCTACGGCGACACCCGCGAACAGGCCATGGCGCGCATGCGCGTGGCCCTGTCGGAAATCTCCATCTCCGGCATCAAGACCAATATCCCGCTGCACCAGGAATTGTTCATGGATGCCGCCTTCCAGCGTGGCAGCACCAGCATTCACTATCTGGAAGAACGCCTGTCGCAGATGAAAAAGGGAGAGGCATAATGGCCTGGCTGCAAGCCACCATCGACACCGATTCGGCGGTGGCCGAACGCCTGGCCGATGCCTTGATGGACGCCGGCGCACTGTCGACCGCCATTGAAGATGCGCTGGCCGGCACCGAGCTGGAACAGCCCATTTTCGGCGAACCCGGCATGCCGGTGGACAAGCTGTGGAATCACAGCCGCATCATCACCCTGTTTGCCGAAGATGCCGATGTCGCGCTGCTGATCGCCGCCGCCTGCACCGCCTGCAAGCTGGCCATGCCGGCCTACAAGACCGAACGCGTGGAAGAGCAGGACTGGGTACGCCTGACGCAATCCCAGTTCGAGCCCATCCGCATTTCGGACCGCCTGTGGATCACCCCCACCTGGCACGATGCACCGTCGCCGGACGCCATCAACCTGCAACTGGACCCGGGCCTCGCCTTCGGTACTGGCAGCCATCCCACCACGCGGCTGTGCCTGCAATGGCTGGATGCGCACATTGCCGGTGGTGAAAGCGTGCTGGATTACGGCTGCGGCTCCGGCATTCTGGCCATTGCCGCCCTCAAGCTGGGCGCAGGCACGGCGCTGGGGGTGGATATCGATGCCCAGGCGGTGCGTTCCAGCCGCGACAATGCCGAACAGAACCAGGTCAGCGCCACCTTCTGCCTGCCGGATGCCAATCCGGCCGCGCAGTATGATGTGGTACTGGCCAATATCCTGGCCAATCCGCTGCGCATGCTCGGCCAGCTGTTGGCAAGCCATGTAAAAACCGGTGGTAGAATCGTGCTTTCCGGTATTCTTGCCGAACAGGCTGATGAACTGTCTGCCATTTATGCGCAATGGTTCACCATGGATACGCCCGTGTTCGACGAGGGTTGGACACGATTGACAGGAACCCGACGCCCAAGCGTATGAGCTATACGACACAGTGCCCCAGTTGCCAGACCCGTTTCAAGGTTAACGACAAGCAGTTATCTGCCGCCAACGGACTCGTCCGCTGCGGGCGCTGTTCGCATGTATTCAACGCCACCGAGCATTTTGTCAGTACCGACACCCCGCCGCCGGTACTGACGCCGCCACCGCTGGCTCCGCAGCCCGCGCCGGCCACGCCGCCGGCAGCCGCCCGCACGCCGCAGCCACCAGCCGATCCGATGGACGATTTCGAGCTGGAACTGCCCGACTTCGACCCGCAAACTGCGGCCGGACCGGCTCCAGCCGCGGATTTCGAGCTGGAAGCTGCCCCCGCGCTGGCACCTGCCACCGAGCTGCAGCAGCCCGACAGCGCCAGCAGCCGCGAGGCAGAAGAATTCCAGCGCGCACTGGCCGAAGCCCTGCAAACCCGCAAAAACAGCCCGCCACCCAGCCAGAATTACGTCGCCGAACTGGATGAGCCAGAACAATCCGCTCCGCTGCCCGATGTATTCGGCAACAAACGTCGCCGTGGCGAACAGGCCGATGATGTCCCGCCGCCCGCAGCTGCGCCCAGCAGCGAGCAGGCTGACATTCCGGCTCCACCGCCGCGCCCGCCCCACCCCTATGGCGATCTGGGCGAAACAGATGAGGACAGCAGCAAGGACGAACAGCGGCGCAATCCGCTACTGACCGTGGCCATGGTCTTGCTGGCCATCATCGGCAGCGTGCTGCTGGCCGGCCAGCTGGTTTACTTCAACCGCACCCGCATTGCCGCCGAAGTACCGGAAGCGCGGCCGGCGCTGGAGGCTTTCTGCCATATTGCCGGTTGCAGCGTGCCCTGGCCCACTGATATCGCGCAGATCCGCACCGAATGGTCGGAGCTGGCCTTCGTGCCGGAACATGCCAACCTGATCCAGCTGTCCGCCACGCTGAAAAACCATGCCGCCTTTGCCCAGAACTATCCGATGCTGGAAGTTTCGCTCAAGGATGCCGACGACCAGGTGCTGATCCGCAAGGTGTTCTCGCCCAAGGAATACCTGAAGGCCGACGACTTCAAGCTGCAGCGCTTCAATGCCAACAGCGAGGTGAAAGTCACCATGCGGCTGGATGCCGGCAAGGTGCGCGCCATGGGCTACAGCCTGTACTGGTTCTATCCCTGAGCGGCAGCTCGCCCGTCACAAGCGGCCTCGGCCGCTTTTTTTGTGCCCGCAGGTCAACAGAATGGCGAATCGGCCTTGTATTTGGCGCCCTGCTGTCCACCATGAAAGGATAAGGAGGCAGCACATGGACGATTTCATACTGCAGTATGGTGACGAGGCCATTCCGGTGAGCGGCGAATTCCCGCGGCCGGACAGTTATCTGCCCAGCTTCATGCTGGTGGATGAATACAAACGCGATATTGCGCTGGAGGCGTTTGCCGGCCAGCCCAAGGTGATTCTGACCTTGCTGTCGCTGGACGAGGAAGAACACGGCGGCCTGGCACTGCTGCGCGACACCCGGCGCTTTCTCGAAAGCTGGCCGGCACTGCAGCTGATCGTGGTCTGTGTCGATTCGCCCTCTTCCCTGCTGCGCAGCCGGCACGAACATGGCCTGCCCGGCGTCACCCTGCTGTCCACCCTGCGTGGTCGCGATTTTCACAAGCAATACGGGGTACTGGCCAGTGGCTATCCGCTTAGCGGCTATACCGCCCCGGCCATCCTGATTGCCGACGGCGACAATATCATTCTCTATGCTGAGCGCCTGCGCCACAGTAATGGCCGTTTCAATCAGCACGAGATTGCCCTGCGCCTGCAACAGGCCGCACCGGCGGATGAACCCGCCGCGACGGCCGGCACAGACGAGGCCGGCAGCCCGCCCTGAAGCCGCGGCGGGATCAGCCAGCACAGCATGAGTGGCCGGTGATGACGATGCGCACCGGCCAAAGTTCCGCGCTATTGAACACCAATAGTAAACAAATGATTTAAATAACCAGTATTTATTGAACCAATCGCCAAAAATATACTGTCACCAAGCTGCAGAACACAGCAGACCCCCTCTCTTCAGCAAGGAATACAGTATGAAAACCCTGGCCATCGCCCTGATTACCCTGATCAGCAGCAGCACCGTTTTTGCCCACGGCCGCGAGCACAACCCACCGCCAGCCGCCACGGTAAGCGCCTGGCAGGCCGAGCAGCAAGCCATCAACAATGATTTCGCCAGACTGCCGGCCGCCGAACAGCAGCGTATCCAGAAAATCCATGCCTACTGGGATGCGCAAAGCCTGCGCGAGAACCAGCACACGCACTAGGCAGCCGATATACGCAGCACACAAAAAAGCCTCCATTCCGGAGGCTTTGTTGACTGGCATGGCCGCACCGTCAATCCAGCGCGCCACCACCTTCCGACTTGGGCGCACGGCTCAGCAAGCCTTCCACCACCCGGTGCGGATCATTGCCCTGATACAGCAGGCCACATACGGCGGCGGTGATCGGCATTTCCACTTCCAGTCTTTCCGCCATGGTCAGCACTTCGCGGGCAGTGCTCACCCCTTCGGCCACATGGCCCAGTTCGGCCAGAATGGTTTCCAGCGATTTGCCTTCGGCCAGTTTCAAGCCTACCTGGCGGTTGCGCGACAGCGCACCGGTGCAGGTGAGAATGAGATCGCCCATGCCGGACAAACCCATCATGGTTTGCTGGCTGGCACCCAGCGCACTGGCCAGCCGGGTGATTTCTGCCAGACCACGGGTGATGAGCGCGGCGCGGGCATTCATGCCAAAACCCAGGCCATCGGCCACACCGGTGGCAATGGCCATCACGTTTTTGACGGCGCCGCCCACTTCCACCCCCACCAGATCATCATTGGCATACAGCCGCAGCAAGGGGCTGTGCAGCTCGCGCGCCATGCGCCGGGCAAACTCGGCATCATCGGCGGCAATGGTGACGGCAGCCGGCAGACCCTCGGCCACTTCGCGGGCAAAGCTGGGGCCGGACAATACGCCGCAGGGGTGATCCGGCGGCAATTCTTCGGCCACCACCTGATGCGGCAACAGGCTGGAACCGGCTTCGAAGCCTTTGCACGCCCACAGGATGGGCGGCAGCGACGAGGACAGTGCCGTCAAGGCGCGCAAGGTCGGCCGCAGGCCGACGATGGGGGTGACGATAAGGATCAGCTCGGCACCATGGATGGCGCGCGGCAATTCTGCGGTCAGCGTGATGCTGGCGGGAAAGGGGCTGTCGGGCAGATAGCGGCGGTTGACACGCTCGGCAGCCATTTCCGACATCTGGGCGGCATCGCGGCCCCACAGGCTGACGTCATGATGACGGGCAAAGGCCAGCGCCAGGGCGCTACCCCAGGCTCCACTCCCCAGAATGGCCAGTTTCATGGTTTACAGGCCCCACAGATCGGTAATGCGGGCAAAGCCGCTGCTGCCATCGCGGTGCTTGACCTTGACCCAGCCATCCTTGGGCGCTTCCTGCCATTGCAGCACGCCATCGCGGGCCACGCTGAACACGGGCTGGCCATCGGCCGAGGCCGTGGCGCGCACCACGGCCTGGTCGGCCGTCACCAGCAGCCAGCGCTGGCCGGACAGCGCCGCCTGCGGAATCCAGGCAATGCCGCCGGTGGCATCACGCACGCGTGCCCACTCTTTCTGGCTGGACAACACTTCCACCGGATAATAACGGCTGACCAGGAACAGCTTTTTGGCACTCAATGCGGGCGCCTCGTACAGCGCCACACCGGTTTCCTTGACCGAACGGAATTCCAGCGCCTGCGCCGGCAGGGCATGCAGCCCGGCCAGCACGGCAGCAGCAGTGACGAGGCGGCGCAGCATCAGGCGTTGCCGGCTTCGGCTTGCTGGGCGCGCTGCTGCATGTACAGCGCTTCGAAGTTGATCGGCGACAGCAGCACCGGCGGGAAGCCGGCACGGTTCACCAGATTGGAAACGGTTTCACGGGCGTAGGGGAACAGGATGTTCGGGCAGGCCACGCCGAGAATCGGCTCGATGTCTTCAACCGGTACGTTTTCGATGCGGAAGATGCCGGCTTCGGTCACTTCGCACAGGAACATGGTTTTTTCCGGCAGCTTGGCGGTCACGGTCACGGTCAGCGCCACTTCGTAAAAGCCTTCATCGACCTGCTTGCCTTCGCTGGCCAGCTGCATGTCGATTTCCGGCTGGGCCGCTTCCAGATAGACCTGCGGTGCATTCGGCACTTCCAGGGACAGATCTTTTACGTAGATTTTTTCGATGGAGAATACCGGTTGCAGCTCTTGTTGCTCGCTCATGTCTCAGTCTCGCTGATGGCCGCCAATGGCAGCCGGTTGCAAAGGAAAATCAGGTTTGCATCATCGCATGAAAGCACGGTGTGCGGCCAGTGTGTCCCGGCGGGAATGGGCCGCTGCGGCGCAGGACTCCGTGCTTGCTTGATTGGCGTCAATCCGCCAGCAGCACATCCAGCTTGCCGGCCTGGTTCAGGGCCACCAGGTCATCGCAGCCGCCGACGTGGGTGTCGCCGATGAAGATTTGCGGCACGGTGCGCCGACCGGTGCTGCTCATCATGCGCTCGCGCGCCGCATCGTCCAGATCGATGCGGATTTCTTCGATGCCGGTCACACCCTTGCTGGCCAGCACTTGCTTGGCGCGGATGCAATAGGGGCAGACCGCCGTGGTATACATGGTGACGTGTTTCATGACAAAACCTGTTTGATGCGTGGTGGGATTCAGGGCTGCATTATAGCTTCTGCCGGCGCCAACTGGCTGCTATCCGGCGCGCTGCGGTCGAAGCGGTGAATCAGATCCGCCACGATGCCGTCCAGTGCCGGCCCCATCGCCAGCGCCCGCGGGCTGTTGATGATGGCGACAATGGCCAGCCGCCGCCCGTCGGCAGCCTGCCAGTAACCGGCCAGCGCCTTGACGTCCTTCAGCGTGCCGGTTTTCATGCGCAGCCGCGGGCCGATGGCGGCAAAGCGACGTTTGAGCGTGCCGTCCTCGCTGGCGACAGGCAGGCTGGCCAGCAGCTCAGCCGCATAGGGACCGCGCGCCGCATTCAGCAGCACCTGGCCTAGCAGGCGGGCGGATACGCGCTCGCGCCGCGACAGGCCGCAGCCGTTTTCCAGCACCAGTGCCTCGTCGGAAATATGCTGCTCGGCCAGCAGGCGGCGTACCGCGCGCTGGGCAGCGGCCGGGGTGTCGCTGCCGCCCTCCTCCTTCCCCAGCGTGAGGTAAACGGTGCGCGCCATGGTGTTGTTGCTGTATTTGTTGATATCGTTCAGCGCCACGGTCAGCGGCTCGGACTGGAATTGCGCCAGCGTGCGCGCCCCTGCCGGTGCTGGCGCGACCGCCACACCCTGCGGACCGCTGCCGCCCAGTTCGGCCCACAGCGCGGCAAACGACTGGGCAGCAAAGTCATTGTGTTCCAGTACATTCACATAAGCCTGACTGCCATCGCAGGCTGCGGGCAGTTTGCCGCTGACTTCGATCTGCCCGGCTTGCTGGCGGATCTGCACCCATTGCCGGACATCCGGGCAAGCAGCGGAACCGCCGGCACTGCTCAGCCTGGCCTGCAGGCTGATGCCGGCCAGTGGCGGGTCCAGCACCACCCTGGCGCCATTGGCATCATTGAAAAAGCGCAGCCAGGCCACTTTCAGGCCGGTGAGATGGGTATCCGGTTCGACCGTGAAAGACCTGCCCTCGTCGCCTGCGAAATTTTCCGCCGTGCCGATGCTGCTGAAAGCGCTCTTGTCCAGCAGCAGCCGGCCGTCGATGCGCTGCACCCCACGCTGGCGCAGGCCACGCAGCAGCTCTTGCAGATTGGCCGTGCTGAAGCGTGGATCGCCCGCGCCCACCCAGACCAGATCGCCCTTCAATACGCCATTTTCCAGCGGGGCATCCGACAGCAGCCGTGTGGTCCAGCGGTAGCCGGGCTTGAGCCGGTTGAGCGCCGTCCAGCTGGTCAGCAGCTTCATGGTGGATGCCGGATTGACCGCTGCATCGGCACGCAGGCTGGCCAATTCGGCGCCGCCTTCGACCGGCGCCGCCCAGATGGCGACTTCATCCGCTTTCAGGCCGTGCAGGTCCAGCGTGGCGCCCGCCGCAGTGGCGGCAAGCATGAGCAGTGCGATAGCGGGTAAAACAGGCTTCATTACATCTCCTGCGGGTCAACATCCAGCGACCAGCGCAAGCCACGGCCGTACTGGCGCGCCTGGGCATCCAGCAGCGGGGGCAGTTGATCAAGAAAACGGTGCAGGGCCTGGCGATTGGCCGACTCCAGCACCAGTTGCGCGCGTTCGCGATTGGCCAGCCGCACCATCAAGGCGGGGGCCGGGCCGGAGATCAGCACGCCTGCGGCCATGTCTTGAACCTGGCTGCGCACCTGCGTGAGAAAGGCGCTGGCGCTGGCCAGTTCCGCGGCATCGGCCCGCAGCAGCGCCTGGTACACCGCAGGCGGAAAGGCCGCCTGGCGGCGTTCCTGCAGCAGGCTGGCGGCAAAGCCATCGAAATCATGTGCCACCAGCGCCTGATACAGCGGGTGTTCCTGCCATTGCGTCTGCACCAGCACTTCGCCCGGCGCATCGGCGCGGCCGGCGCGGCCCGCCACCTGGGTGAGCTGGGCAAACAGCCGCTCGGACGCACGATAATCCGCCGAGTACAGCCCGCCGTCGGCATTGAGCACTGTTACCAGCGACAGGGTGCCAAAGTCATGCCCCTTGGCCAGCATCTGGGTGCCGACCAGCATGTCCACCTCGCCGGCATGCACCTTGCGATAGATGTCGTCCCAGGCTTGCTTGCGCTGGGTGGTGTCGCGGTCGATGCGCAGGATGCGCGCTGTCGGGAACAAACGTCCCAGTGCGGATTCCAGCCGCTGCGTGCCCTCGCCCAGCGGCTTGATGTCGGGCGCGCCACACTCCGGGCAGGCATGCGGGACGTTTTCCTCCCAGCCGCAATGATGGCAGCGCAGCTTGCGCTCCAGCAAATGCAGTACCAGCCGGGTGGAGCAGCGCGGGCAACCGCTGGTCCAGCCGCAATCAGTACAGGCCAGCACCGGGGCATAGCCGCGGCGGTTGATGAACACCAGGCTCATTTCCTGACGTTCCAGCCGTGCCGCCAGCGCCTTGATCACCGGCTCGGACAAGCCCTCGACCAGCTTGGCGCGCCGGGTGTCCACCAGCCGCACCTGCGGCAGTTTGGCCGCGCCATGCGCCCGCTGGCTGAGCTTGAGCTGGCGGTAGCGGCCGGCCTCGACATTGGCCACGGTTTCCAGGCTGGGCGTGGCACTGCCCAGCACGATGGGAATGCCGGCCCGGTGTGCCCGCCAGATCGCCAGATCGCGTGCATGGTAGCGCAGGCCGTCCTGCTGCTTGAAGGAGCCGTCATGTTCTTCATCCACCACGATCATGCCCAGCCGCGGCATGGGGGTGAATACCGACAAGCGGGTGCCGATGATGATGTCGGCCCGCCCCTGCCAGGCATCCAGCCAGTTGCGCAGGCGCTCGCCCTCGGCCAACTGGCTGTGCTGCACGGCGATGCTGCTGGCGGGAAAGCGCTGGATGAAGCGCTCGATCAGTTGCGGGGTCAGGTTGATTTCCGGCACCAGCACCAGTACCTGCTGCCGCTGTGCCAGGCAGCGCGCGATGCGCTGCAGATAGACTTCGGTCTTGCCGCTGCCGGTGATGCCATGCAAGAGCCAGGGCTGGAAACCAGCCGGCCCACTGCTCAAGGCATCCAGTGCCGCCTGCTGGTCGGCATTCAGCTGCGGGCTGGGGCCCAGCTGCAAGGGCTGGAGGTCCGGCTCCACTCTGTGCACCAGGCCCTCGGCCAGCCAGTCGGCCAGGATCTTGCCGGCCTGCGGCGTGAGCTGACGGGCTTGCGTCTGCGTGAGCGGGCCATCGCCCAGCGCCTGCCACAAGGCCAGCCGTGCCCGTTGCCGTGCAGCCGGCATCGCAGCCAGGCCCGCATCAGTCAGGCCATAGGGACGCTCGTCCGGCGGCGTGATGTCGCGCGCCTCGCGCAATGCCGTTGGCAGGGCGGTAAACAGGGTCTGGCCCAGCGGGAAGTGATAGTAGGCGGCGGCGAATTCGGCCAGGGCGAGGAAATCGGCTGACAAGGGGGGCAGGCTGTCGAATACCTGTTCCACCTGCTTGAGCTGGCTGTCCGGCAAACCCTCCGGGGGTATGCCAGTGACAACCACGCCACACAACTGGCGATTGCCAAAGGGAACCGCCACCCGCTGACCGGGGCTGACTGGAAAATGAGACAGGTAGGTAAATGCGCCAAATAGGGGCAGATCGACCACCACCTGAACTCTCTGAAGACCCACGGAAATTTTCCCTTTTACATCAAACCCAATTCTGACAAGGCTTTGCGCGATCTATGCACAGAAGCTGTGGATATCTTTGTGCACAACTCGCTTGCCGGCCGGGGAAAGGCTATTAAATCAGCATTTCCGCTAGATTGCACAAAAATTAATCAGAAGAATAAGCGTTTATTTTTCAATGACTTATAATCAGCGCACTAATATTGCCCAGTGGGCTTGACAAGTCTGCACAGCCACAGTTCCCGGTGTGAATAACTCTGAGAACACCACCGGGCAAAGCTGTCAACACCCCTTTGATCAGCCGGGCAAAAAAGCCTGTGCCGGCAGCGCAAAGTCCGCCGCGGCTGGGGCTATACCCCACGACCCGAACTGGATGAAACAGCTGACAGACCCGCTTATTTTGCCAAACACCCTGCTAATAAAGCGGGGATTGATCAGGTCAGGCTGGCCAATAGCGGCATGGCCGGGGCGCATACCCCGGCCATGGCAGGCTTACTGGTGGAAGGGACGGGACAGGCGATGCACGGCCGCTACCAGGGCGGCGGCATGCTCGGGATCGGCATGCTGGGAGATGCCGTGGCCCAGATTGAAGACATGGCCGGAGCCCTGGCCATAAGCCGTCAGGATACGTCCGGCCTCGGCCTCGATGGCTGCCGGCGAGCCAAACAGCGCGTTCGGGTCGAAATTGCCTTGCAGGGCAACCTTGTCACCGACGCGGGCACGCGCCAGGCCGATGTCGGTGGTCCAGTCCAGGCCCACGCAGTCGGCACCAATGGCGGCGATGTCTTCCAGCCACTGGCCACCGTTCTTGGTGAACACGATGACCGGCACGCGCCGGCCATCGGCCTCGCGCTTGAGGCCGGCGACGATGCGCTGCATATAGGCCAGCGAGAATTCCTTATAGGCGGCATGGCTGAGCGCGCCGCCCCAGGTGTCGAAAATCTGCACGGCCTGGGCGCCGGCATCGATCTGGGCGTTCAGGTAATCGGTCACGGTCTGGGCATTCACCGCCAGGATGTGATGCAGCAGCTCAGGGCGGCTGTACAGCATGGCTTTGACATGGCGGAAATCATCCGAGCCACCGCCTTCGATCATGTAGCAGGCCAGGGTGAAGGGGCTGCCGGAAAAGCCGATCAGCGGCACGCGGCCGTCCAGCGCCTTGCGGATGCTGGAGACGGCATCGAATACGTATTGCAGCTTGTCCAGCGCCGGAACGCTCAGTGCGCGGATGGCAGTTTCATCACGCAGCGGGCGCGCAAACTTGGGGCCTTCGCCTTCGGCGAAATACAGGCCCAGACCCATGGCATCCGGTACGGTGAGGATGTCGGAGAACAGGATGGCTGCATCCAGCGGGAAACGCTCCAGCGGCTGCAGGGTGACTTCGGTGGCGAAGTCCGGGCTGGTGCACAAGCCCATGAAGCTGCCGGCGCGGGCGCGGGTGGCGCGGTATTCCGGCAGGTAGCGTCCAGCCTGGCGCATCATCCAGATGGGGGTATATTCAACCGGCTCCTTCAGGAGCGCGCGCAGGAAAGTGTCGTTCTTGAGCTGGGTCATGATGGTATGGGCTTGCTAGCTTGGCGTAATGGAATCAGCCGGCATTATACCCGTCCCTGCCTTGCGCAGGGGTATTACCGGCAGGGCGGTGGCGGGAGTGGCACGCCACTGGCGCTGCCAGATTACCTGGCCGAAACGGCCATCCCAGTCCAGCCGGGCCGTGGCAAAACGCTGTGGCAAGGCCTGCCAGCACAGCCCCGGCCACAGGTGGTGCACACCGCGCAAATGGCTGTTGAGCAGGCACAGTCCCAGCCAGCGCGGCAGGGCCAGGTTGGCGGCGCGGCGGGCATCGCCCAGCGGCTGACCGGCAAAGCAGACATGGTCGGTCAGCGAGATCAGCAGCGCGCGCGCCAGCAAGGCCAGCCACAGCATCCAGTCATGCGCGCCGTAGATCAGCAAGGACAGGCCGGGCAAGAGCCAGGCCAGCAGGGCATCCAGCCGCGCGCCATGTCGCTGCGGGCTGCGCCACAGACGGCGCTGCAGCAAGGGGAACAAGGGGGCGCGTCCGGCCAGCCAGCGCCAGCGGCTGCACGCCGGGCAGAACAGCAGCAACAGGCTGCCGGCCAGCGCCATCAGATAGGCCGCCCCACACAGTCGCAGCCACAGGTAAAGCCGGCGTTGCCAGCCCGCCTCCTCGCCCGGTTCATACACCTCCACCCGGCAGGCCGCACTGCGGCTGTAGCGGTGATGCAGATGATGCGCCTGCCGCCATACCTCGAAGGGAATGCCCAGGCTGATGCCCAGCAGCCGTCCGGCCAGCCGGTTGTAACGCACCGAGGGCAGCAGCAGGCCGTGCACGGCTTCGTGCAGCAGCTGCCAGCGCAGCGGAATCAGCAGCACCGCCGCCACCAGCAACAGGCCATAGGCCGGATGAAACCAGGCCACGGCCAGCGGCACGGCCACCAGTTCAACCAGCCACAAGCGCAGTGCCAGCAGCAGCAACACCAGGTTGAGGCGGACGGGAATGGCAGAGGAAGACATGCGGGCTCCGGCGGCGGCAGTAGCGCGCAGTGTGACGGTTCAGCATGAAACACAGATGACGCTGGCCGCCACCGCCAGCAGGGAGGCGTTCAGATCCAGCCGGCAAAACCCAGCAGCGCGCCGCCGGCCAGCAGCCACAGCGGATTGACGCGGGTACGCCAGGCCAGCACGGTACTGGCGGCACACAACAGCCAGCCGCTCCAATGCTGGTTGGCCGCCTCGCTCATCAGCATGGCACTGCCGGCCACCAGGCCGATGGTCAATGGCGCCAGACCGCGCTCGATGGCGCGCCGCCATGGCGAGGCATGCCAGCGTTGCCACAACCTGGCCACGTAATAACACAGCAGGGACGAGGGGCCGCACATGCCCACGGTGGCGACGCAGGCCCCGGCCAGACCGGCCACCTTCCAGCCGATCAGGCTCACCACCAGCACATTCGGCCCGGGCGCGGCCTGGGCAATGGCAAACAGCGCGGCGAATTCCTGGCCGCTCATCCAGTGGTGGCTTTCCACCACGTAATGATGCATTTCCGGAATCAGGGTAATGGCTCCGCCCACCGCCATCAGCGAAAACAGCGCGAAACTGCCCAGCAGCGACAGCAGTAGCAGGATCATGAGCGCGCCCCCGTCCGCCCACGCTGCCACGCCAGCAGCACCGAAACGGGAGCCAGCACCAGCAACACCAGCAGCAGCGGCCAGCGCAGCACTCCCACGGCGATAAAGGTCAGCACGGCCAGCAAGGCGGCCACCGCATGGCGCTCTATTTTCGTTCCCATGCGCAAGGCCATGGCCAGCAGCAAACCGGCCGCCGTGGAGGCCAGGCCATGCAAGGTGCCCTGCACATCCGGCAGGCTCTGGTAATGGTCGTACAGCACCGCCATGCTCAGCACGATGACCAGCGGCGCCAGCATCAGGCCGGCCACCGCCAGCCAGGCACCGGCCACACCGTGGCAGCGTGAGCCGATGGCGATGGACATATTGACGATATTGGGTCCGGGCAGAATCTGCCCCAGGCCCAGCAGTTCGGTGAATTCTTCTTCGCTCAGCCAGCGGCGCTGCTGCACCAGCATGCGATGCGCCTGTGGCAGCACACCGCCGAAACCGCTGAGTCCTATGCTGAAAAAGCCCAGGAACAGCTGGCGGCGGCTTGGAATGATCAGGGATGGAGTCATATTGCAAGCCTAGCCCGCTCCGGCCCAATCAACAAACGAGTTTTTATGGCTTTCCATGTGAGCTAAACTCACCAGCATGAACCGACGCCTGCCTCCGCTGAATGCCCTGAAAGCCTTTGAAGCCGCTGCCCGCCACGGTAGTTTCAGCGCCGCAGCCAGCGCGCTGTATGTGACACATGGTGCCATCAGCCGCCAGATCCAGCAGCTGGAGCAGTGGCTGGGGGTGGTGCTGTTCGAGCGCCACGGCCGGCGCGTGCGGCTGTCGGCGGCCGGCCAGTCCTACCTGCCGGCGATTCAGGCGGCACTGGACAGCATTGCCGCTGCCACCGAAAAGCTGACCGCACGCAAGCAGGGACGGCGGCTGAACATCAATGTCACCCCCACCCTGGCCATGCACTGGCTGCTGCCGCGGCTCACCCGCTTCCAGCTGCGCTATCCCGGCGTCGAACTGCGGCTGGCGACCTCCGATGCCAGCATCAACAATCAGAACGCCGATTTCGACATCGCCATCCGCCGCGGCAAGGATCACTGGCATGGCTTTGTCTCGCATGCCTTTCTCACCGAACGGGAGATTCCGGTATGCAGCCCGTCCCTGCTGCAACGCCTGCCCATCCACCAGCCGGCCGACCTTGCCGTCCACACCCTGCTGCATGCGGAAACCCGCCCGGTCGCCTGGGCGCGCTGGCTGGCCGCCGCCGGCGTACCGGCCCTGCAATCGGCAGCCGATCAGCATTTTGATCATTACTACCTGGCCTTGCAGGCGGCGGTGGACGGACTGGGGGTAACGCTGGGGGCCTTGCCGGTCATCGAAAGCGAGCTGGCCAGCGGCAAGCTGGTGGCACCGCTGGCCGGGCCGGAAATCAGCGTGCGCGGCTATTCCTGGGCGGTACCGCAAGCCCTGGTGGGCGATGAACTGGTGACAGCCTTCTGCCACTGGCTGGAAGAGGAAGGCAGCCAGCACTGAGGCCGGCAGCCTTCAGGGGCGATACCACAGCCGGGCATCCTGCAAGGGCGTGCCCGGTGGCAACAGCGGATTGTCCAGCGGGATCAGCGTGCGCTGGGCCAGCGCCAGCCCGGCCAGGTCCTGGGCGTTATAGCGCAGGAACAGCTGGTTGAAACGGCCGTCCTGCAAGGCCATGCGCAAGCCCTGTTCCAGGCGGGCCGCCAGCTGCGGCTGATGCGGGCTGACAAAGAAATACATGGCCGTGGGATAACGCAGCAGCAGGTGGTGATCGATCACCAGCCCTTTTGCCACGGGCATGGCCGCTTCGCGCTGCACTTCCATCACGCTGCGCGGGAAATAGTCGAAACGCTTGCGCTGCAACATGGGAAAGAGATTGCCATAGTCCTGGCTGGTCAGTACCTTCAGGCCGGCACTGCGCAGGATGGTGGTATCCGGCCAGTCGTCCACCTGCCCGGCCACCAGGCGCGCCAGTTGCTGACGAGTGCGGATGCCGGCCAGCAAATCCGGCTGGTCGGCCGGCACCAGCGCCACCCGCCAGCCGATCAGCCCCTTGTCCAGCGGAATGCGGATGGGCAGGGCCTTTTGCTCACGCTCATTGCTGGTCATGCCCCAGAACAGGTCGATGCCGCCATCCGGCTTGCCCAGCTGCACCAGAGCGCGCGACTGGTTCATGGCGCTGGCGGCCAGCAGCTGGCAACGCAGCCGCGCCTCGTCACAGGCCAGTTGCAACAAGGCCAGCATATAGGGCCGATGCGGATCGCTCAGCCCGGAAACCAGGGCATAGCGCACCGGCTGTACCGGTACTGTAGCCAGGCTGTGGGCACTCAGCAGCAAGGACAACAACAGGGTGGCAAGTGGCTTGAACATGGCGGCGACCTTGGTGTGTATTGATACTGTTATAACAGATGCATCAAACCATCACTGCCTCGCTAGCAGCAGGCTACTGCAGTGTAGACAGCCGCCTGGCCGCTCACCGTGCCTTCCTGATCGAATGACCAGTGGCTAAGCCACGTGCTTGCTGTTCCCGGTGGGCGCCAGCCGCCGCCGCAGCCACTGGCGCAAGCCATCCAGATAGCTGTAGACCACCGGCAGCACAATCAGCGTCAGCAGGGTGGAGGTGATCATGCCGCCGATGATGGCATGCGCCATCGGCGCGCGGGTTTCCGCCCCTTCGCCGCCACCCAGCGCCATCGGCAACATGCCGAAGATCATCGCCAGGCTGGTCATCATGATGGGGCGCAGCCGGACCCGGCCGGCTTCGATGATGGCCGCGCTGCGCTCCAGGCCCTCGCGCCGTGCCTGATTGATGAAATCCACCAGCAGAATGCCGTTCTTGGCCGACAAGCCCATCAGCATGATGATGCCGATGACCGAGAACATGTTGAGGGTGGAGCCGGTCAGCCACAAAGCGAGGAATACGCCGACAAAGGCCAGCGGCAGTGCCACCATGATGGCCAGCGGCTGGGTAAAGCTGCGGAACTGCGCCGCCAGGATCATGTAGATGAAGATCACCCCCATCGCCAGCGCCTGCAAGGCATAGCCCAGTGATTCCTCCATGTCGCGGCGCTCGCCCTCCTCGGCCAGCACCACGCCGGGCGGCAGCTTGAGGGCGGCGGTGATCTTGCTGATGTCGGCAAATACCGAACCCGGGTCGCGCCCGGCGATATTGCCGGTGACGGTCACCTGGCGCAGCAGGTCGACCCGGTCGATCTGGCGCGGGCTGAGGCCGGGGCTGAGCCGGGTCACGGTGGACAGCGGCACCATGCTGGCTGCGCCATTGGCATCCGGCCGTCCGGCCACGGTGATGATGTCCAGCAACTCATTGCGCCGCTCGCTGCGCGGCACTTGCAGCAATACATCGTAGTTCTCGCCATCCGGCGCTTCCCAGCTGCCCACCACGTCGCCCGCCAGCAACTGCGACAGGGTGCTGCCCACCCGGCTGAGATCCACCCCCAGGCTGGCGGCGGCATCGCGGCGGACTTCCAGCTTGAGCGCCGGGTCGGCGTCGGCCAGGCTGCTTTGCAGATCGCCCACGCCCTGCACGCTGCCCAGCTGCTTGATCAGGGCCGTGGCCGCGGCATCCAGCTCGCTCAGATTGCTGCCGCGCAAGCCGATATTGATGGGTTTGCCACCCGGGCCTTCCTTGCCCATTTCTTCCAGCGACAGGATTTCCACCCCGGCCACCCGGCTGACGGCAGTGCGCGCCTGCTGCATCACGCTGAACAGGCTGTGATGGCGCGTGCTTTTGCTGCCCAGATCCACCACCAGCTGGCCATCGCTCTTGCCCGCACCAAAGCTGCCGCTGCCGGCGGTCAGCTGGATGGACTGCACCGCCGGCAGACGGCGCAGCAAGGCTTCCAGTTCGCGTCCCTTGCTGGCGGTGTAATCCAGCGAAGAGCCGGGAGCCGTTTTGTACGATAGCGAAAACTTGCCCTTGTCAGCGCGTGGCATGAATTCGCCACCGATGAAGGGCAGCAGCAGGCAGCTGCCAAGGAGCAGCAGCAGCGCGCCGCTCAGCACCGTCTTGCGATGGCGCAGCGTCCAGCCGATGGCGGTCACATAGTGTGTGGCCAGCTGGTCCAGCGAGCGCTCACAGCCGTCCAGCAGCCGGCCCAGCGGCCCGCGATGGCGGTCGCCATGCTGGTGCGGATCGGGCCAGACCGAGGACAACATGGGGTCGAGGGTAAAGCTGACCAGCATGGAAATCAGCACGGCCACGGTGACGGTAAGTCCGAACTGGTGGAAAAACTTGCCGATGATGCCGCTCATGAAACCGACCGGCAAAAACACCGCCACCACCGTCAGTGTGGTGGCCAGTACGGCCAGGCCGATTTCATTGGTGCCATCCAGCGCCGCCTGATAATGGCTCTTGCCCAGATGGCGGTGACGCACGATGTTTTCGCGCACCACGATGGCGTCATCGATCAGCAGGCCGATGGACAAGGACAGCGCCATCAGCGTCATCAGGTTAAGCGTGAAGCCGAGCGCTTGCAGCGCAAACAGGGTGCCGATCAGCGCCACCGGCAAGGTAAGGCCGGTAATCACCGTGCTGCGCCAGCTGCCCAGAAACAGGAAGACGATCAGCACGGTCAGCGCCGCGCCCTCCAGCAAGCTGGCTTCGACATTGGCCAGCGATTTCCTGACGTCCTCCGACTTGTCATAGGTAAAGCGCACCTGGGTGCCGGGCGGCAGCTGGGCTTGCAAGTGATGAATCACCTGCTTGACGCCATCGGCCACCTCCACCACGTTGGCGCCGCGTGCCGCACGGATGTCCATGCCCACGCCGGGCTTGCCGTCGATCAGCGCCAGGCTGTCCGCTTCGGCCTCGGCATCGCTGACACTGGCGATGTCGGACAGGCGAATGGGGCTGCCATTGCGATAGCCGGTGACCAAACTGGCAAAGTCGTCCGGCGACTTGAGCTTGCCGCTGACGCGCACGCTCAGCTCATTGCTGGCGGTGCTGACGGCGCCGGCCGGGTAGTCGCGGTTACCGGCGCGGATGGCATCGGCCACTTCCTGCAGCGACAGCCCGCTGGCTTCCAGCCGGTAGGGGTCGACATCGATGCGGATCTGCCGCTTCACCCCGCCCACCACCTTGGCCTCGCCCACACCGGATACCGTCTGCAGCCGTTTTTTCAGCGTATTTTCCAGCCAGGTGGTCAGGGTGCGTTGCGACACCTGGCTGGAGCTGAAGCTGAGCGACAGCAGCGGCTGATCATTGGGATTGAATTGTGATACCGATGGCGTGCTGATTTCACGGCGGAAGCGGCCCTGCACCCCGCCCACCCGGTCGCGCACATCCTGCACGCCAACATTGGGGTCTACCGTCAGGGCGAACTCCACCACGATGGTGGAGCTGCCCTCGAAGGAGTAGGAGCGGATGTGCTTGACGCCATTGATGGTATTGATGGCCTCTTCCAGCGGGCGGGTGACCTCGCTTTCCACCACTTCGGGCGAGGCGCCGCTGTACTGGGTGGTGATGACGGCGACCGGGAAGCGGATGTCCGGCAATTCCTCCACCGGCAGCCGCGACCAGGCAAACAGGCCGAGCACCAGCAAGGCCAGCATCAACACGGTGGCAAAGTAGGGATTGCGCACGCTGACACGGGTCAACCACATGGCAGCTCCTTACTTGAGGCCGGCCGGCAGGCTGACGGCATCACCGGCCGCCACCCCCAGCAGCGCAGCGGACAGGACCAGCTGGCCCGGCTTCACCCCCAGCAGCGCCACCTTGCGCTCGGTCTGCGACCATAGCAGCACCTGCACCGGCCGCCGCTGCAGCCGGCCCTGCTCCACCAGCATCACCCAGGGCTTGCCCTGCAAGTCCTGCACCGCGGTCTGCGGCAACACCACCTGCCCTTCCAGCTGGCGCAATACCACACCGCCCTTGGCAAACTGGCCGGCCTTGAGCCGGCCGTCATGATTGTCGACACGGATGTAAATCAGAAAGCTGCGGGTGCCGCTTTGCGCCACCGGATTGACGCGCACCACGGCACCGCTCAGCTCATCCGGCAGGCCCTCCACGCTGAAGCGCGCCTGCTGGCCGGGCTGGATGCGGCCTATCCATTGTGCCGGCACTGTCGCGCTCAACTCCAGCACCCCCAGATCGGCAATGGAAAACAGCCGCGCATTCTTGGCGGCGATTTCACCGGGGTTGATCTTGCGCTCGTAGACCACGCCGGCAATCGGCGCGCGCACCACGCTGTCTGCCTGCAGCCGCCGCGCCCGGGCCAGCTGGCTGCTCTGCGCCTGCAACTCGCCCTGGCGCACGGTGAATTCGCTCTCGGCCTCGTCGTAGGCCAGCTGGGAAATGAAACCTTTCTGCAGCAGCTCGTGCTGCTTGTCCAGCTTGATGCGCGCCAGCTTCAGCCGCGACTGGTTGCCGGCCAGCTGGGCCTGCTGCTCGCTCACCGACTGGTCCAGCGATTCCGAGTCCAGCCGCGCCAGTTCCTGTCCCTGCCGCACCGTCTCGCCTTCGCGCACCAGCACATCCTTGACCCTGGCCTCCACCTCGGCGGCGATGCTGCTGCTTTTCAGTGCGGCCAGCGTGCCGGTAAACGGCAACGCATCCCGCAAGCTCGACAGCTGCGCCACTTCGACATCGGCACGCGCCAGTTCGCGTGCGCCGGCCACGGCAGCGGAGGCAACCGTCTTGCCGCTGGCCGCCTCCTCCGCGTGCTTGCCACACCCGGCCAGCAGCGCCAACAGCATCCCCCATCCCAGCCAGCTTGCTTTCATCCGTTCTTGTCGTCCGTGTTCATGTCAAGGCGCAGCCGCCATCGACGGCGTCATGCCCTTGGGCAGCAGCATCCACATGCTGCCGCTCTGCTTCATGCGGCCCGCATACATGCCGGCCTCGCTGCCATACCCCCAGAACAGGTCGGCACGCACCGCTCCGCGGATGGCGCTGCCAGTATCCTGCGCATGCACCAGCCGCGTCAGTGGTTGCTGACTGAGCGGCCAGGTGGTGGCCAGATAGACCGGCGTGCCCAGAGGAATGTAATGCGGATCCACCGCAATGCTGTAACCACCAGTCAGCGGCACCCCCAGCGCACCGGCCGGGCCACTGTCACCACCGGGCAGCGTCTTGAAGAAGACATAGCTGGGGTTGACCGCAAACAGCTCCTGCTGCCGGCCAGGGTGGGCCTTGATCCAGCCCTGTATGCCCTGCATCGAGGCGGCAGACAAGGTCAGCTCCCCTTTTTCCACCAGCCATTTGCCAATCGACTGATAGGCATAGCCATTCTGCTCGGCATAGCCGACATGCAGGAAACTGCCGTCCTCCAGCTGGATGCGGCCGGAGCCTTGCACCTGCAGGAAGAACAGCTCCACCGGGTCTTCCACCCAGGCCAGCACCGGCGCGCTGGCCACGCCCTTGCCCTGGGCGATCTCGGCCCGGGTGTAATACGGCAGCAGACGATTGCCTGCCAGCCGGCCCTTGAGCTTGTTGCTGCGCGGGTCGACGGGGAAATCCGCCGGATGGATTTCAATCTCGCCCGGCGCGGCTTCATTCTTGCCCGGCAGTAACTGCAAGCGATTGCCAGCCGCCTTGCGAGCCACCAGCACGCTGCGGCCATGCAGGGCGGGCGGGTAATCCAGCACCAGCAGGTCGGCCGGCACGCCATAGACCGGATACGGCGTGCGCTCGCTGCGGCTGCGGCTGCCATTGAGCAGGGGTTCGTAATAACCGGTAATCAAGCCGCCGCTGCCGGCGCTATCGCGTACCGCCCAGGCATTGAAGTGGCTTTCAAAGAACAGCCGCGTCCGGGTGTCATCGCCAGATGGAATGCGTGCGGCATCGGCACAGACCGCCTGCCAGCCCGGCTTGCGTGCCGTCACCTTGCAGCTTTGCTGCAGGGCCGACAGGGTGTCACCCATATTCTGCTGCTGCCAGGCCGGCAAGGCTGCCGGACTCAGCACACCGCCATCGCCCGGACGCGGCATGGGAGGGGAAGTAGTGGAACAGGCGGCCAGCCACAACAGTGGCAGCAGCAATAACAATCGTTTCAGCATGGACGGGAACTTGCGTAATTGAGAATCAGGGTGGTGCGGACTGCTGGCAGCCAGCTGCCATGTTACCGTGCGCCGCGCAGCGCTGCACGGTGAGGACTGGCGTCTGACCCGGAGCTGGCCGGCGAGTTCGCCAGATGCATCATTTCATCGAGCCGCAACAAAACTGCAAACAA
Source organism: Aquitalea magnusonii (assembly GCF_003202035.1). Taxonomy (GTDB): domain Bacteria; phylum Pseudomonadota; class Gammaproteobacteria; order Burkholderiales; family Chromobacteriaceae; genus Aquitalea; species Aquitalea magnusonii. Next base: position 184,746 of record NZ_QJKC01000008.1, read on the forward strand.
AGCTGGATAACATGTCGCCACAACACAGTCCACTGGCGATCCATCGCAATGGTCGGCCAGGCCATCACGCTGCTTGAAGCAAGGAGATAACCATGAAGCACCTTTTCGCTCGTTCCGCCCTGTTGGCAACCCTGGCCCTGAACATTGGCTTCGCCCCGCTCATGGCACATGCCGAAGATGCGGTTCCCAGCGACGAACAGCTGGCCACCAATGTCAAGAACGCTCTGGATGCTGATCCGGAACTGAAAGCGCTGAACCTGCACGTTGTCAGCAAAAAGCAGGAAGTGACCATCGACGGCAAGATGACCGATGACCAGCAGATGTTCAAGGCCGGCGTCATCGCCGAAAAGGTGCCGGGCGTCAAGTTCGTCATCAACAATATGAATATGTAAGTGCCTGGCCCGGCAACGGGCCGGTCGCGCTCCACGCCTCCGCCAGCCGGAGGCGTTTTCCTTTGTGGCCCCACCCAGACGCCTCCCAAACAGGGCCGGAATCACCCTGGCAAACGGCTGAATCAGCCTAAACCCTCCCAATCCTGCTCCTGGTCAACTGTCGGACAAGTATGACCATCCCGACATTCAGTACAGCCACACCCCAACCCTACGTAGCAGTCAGCCCGCCCAGTACGCGCATCTTGCCTGCAATTAAAAGAAAATACGCAAAAATAAACGCAAATTTACGTAAATAACTGCCAATTTCCCGCTACACACTGATGCATTGACGCTGCCGCGCCCGCCTTAGCACACTCTGCCCGCCCAAGCCCTCCGCCACGGCGCAAGGGCTATCCCGTCAATGATCAGGAAAACTCATGAACCCACGCATTCTGGCCACCGTCCTGGCCTGCACCCTGCCCGCACTGGCCCAGGCCGATGTCACCGTCTACGGCTCGCTGCGCGTTGGCATCAACAGCATGAAAAGTGCCGATACCAATTACCGTCACAGCAGCGGCATCGATGACTATGGCAGCCGGATTGGTTTCAAGGGCCGCGAAGACCTGGGCAGCGGGCTGCAGGCGATCTGGCAGGTGGAGACCGGCATGGCGCTGGATGGCGTGCCCAACAATGGCACCGGCAGCGGCCGGCTGGCCAACCGCATGAGCTTTGTCGGGCTGGAAGGCGGCTGGGGCACAGTACGTGCCGGGTATCTCGATGATGTCCTCACCAATACCCAGGCCACCGACATCATGGCCAGCCCGCGCCGCGACGTGAAAGGCGGCATCGCCTACCCGCTGTATGAAGCACGCGACATCTTCGGCAGCAACAACTATGGCGACAGCCGCGCCAAGAACAGCCTGCGCTACGACAGCCCGCGCCTGTCCGGCGTACAGGGCAGCCTGCAATACGGTGCTGGCGAAAAGCAGGAGGATGGCAAGAGCAGCGGCGATACCTGGGGCCTGCGCCTGTCTTACGCCGATGCCGCCTACTTCGCCACCTACGCCTACATGACCAAGCTGAACAGCATTGCCAGCAACAACAGCGGCATACACCGGCTGGAATTCGGCTACAACGCCAATAATCTGTCGCTGGCCGCCACCCTGCAAAAAATCACGCTGTACGGCAATGCCCACAAGAATCTGGACAATAGCAACGACTTCGAGATACCGGGCATCCTGGAAACCAGCATCGCGCCGACCGGCAACAACAAGCTCACCAGTCAGGTGTATGCGCTGAGCGCCGCTTACCGCATGGGCAACTTCAAGCCGATGGCGCTGTACTCGCACCGCCGCCAGGTGAAGGTCGATGGCCAGAGCCTGAACTGGGGCGCCAACCAGTGGGCCATCGGCGCCGAGTACTACCTGAGCAAAACCAGCTGGCTGCAAGCCGGCTATGGCCAGGTCAGACAAAACGCTGGCGGCCAGCGCGCGCTGAAACTGCAGCAGCCCGATGCCAACGCCACCTGGCTGATGATGCGCAAGGACTTCTGAGCATTCCACTGCTGCGCAGCAAAAAGCCCGCCGTGACGGCGGGCTGTGCTGGCCGGATATCGCGGCTTACACCGCTTCCAGCGCCAGCAATTCCGCCATGGTCTGCCGGCGACGGATCAGCCGCGGGCCAGCCTCATCCAGCAATACCTCGGCCAGCAGCGGACGGCTATTGTAGTTGGACGACATGGTGGCACCATAAGCACCAGCATCGTGGAACACCAGCCAGTCACCCACTGCCGCCGGCGGCAGGTCGCGGCTTTCCACCACGCCGCCTTCCTGCTGGGTGAACACATCACCCGACTCGCACAGGGGGCCGGCCACCACCGTGGCCACCTGGCCGGTTTTCTCCTGACCACTGCGCTCCAGCACGGAAATTTCGTGGTAGCTGCCATACAGCGAAGGACGCATCAGGTCATTGAACCCGGCATCCACCAGCACGAAATGACGGCTGCCCATGTCCTTGACCGCACGCACCTCGGCCACCAGCGCACCGGCTTCGGCCACCAGGAAGCGGCCCGGTTCGATCTCCAGCCGCACCGCGTGGCCCAGCAGTTGTTCCACTTGCTTGCGCGCGCTATCCCACAGCTGGAAATAATGTTCGGTATCGATGCGGCCATCACCGTCGCGATAGGGAATGGACAGGCCACCGCCGGCCGAAATGGCCTCGATATCCTGCCCCAGGCTGCGCACCAGCTCCACCATGGCACCGCATACCTGCTGCAGATGGCCATAATCGACACCCGAACCGATATGCATGTGGATGCCCACCAGCTTGAGGCCGCACTCGGCGATCACCGCCAGCGCCTGTGGCAGATCGGCATGCCAGATGCCGTGCTTGCTGTTTTCACCACCGGTATTGGTCTTGTGGCTGTGACCATGGCCAAAACCGGGATTGATGCGCAGCCATACCCGATGACCCGGCGAGCGTTCGCCCAGCTGGCGCAGCATGTCGATGCTGCCGGCGTTGACCACGATGCGCTCGGCCACCACCTGCTCCAGCGTGGCGCGGTCCAGCACATCGGCGGTAAATACCACCTCGGACGGCTCGGCCGACGACAAGTCGTAACCGGCCTGGCGCGCACGTTCGATCTCGCCCAGCGACACCGCATCCACCATCACGCCCTGCGCACGCATCAGGCGCAGGATATGGGTATTGGAATTGGCCTTCTGCGCATAGCGGATGACATCGAACTGCTTGAGCTGGGCGATGCGGGCGCGAATCACCGCGGCATCGTATACCCACAGCGGGGCGCCGAATTGTTGGGCCAGGGAGGCAAGTTGGGAGGCAGCGAAAGTTTTCATGGCATTCCATTCAATGATTGCCATGATACTGCCGCAGCCTGCGACTAAAATAAAATATCAATTTATCGCCATGTCTTTCATTTATGATATGGCCTGCCCGAGCCAAGCGAGTCCTGCCATGTCCTTCAACCTGCGCCATGTGGAAATCTTCCACGCCATCATGACCACCGGCAGCGTCACCGAGGCGGCGACCCTGCTCAACAGCTCGCAGCCCACGGTCAGCCGCGAACTGGCCAGGCTGGAACAACTGAGCGGACTCACCCTGTTTGAACGGGTAAGGGGGCGGCTGCGTCCCACCCTGCAGGCCTTGCAGCTGTTCGAAGAAGTCGAGCGCTCCTATCTGGGACTGGAACGCATCGTCAGTACCGCCCAGGCCCTGCGCCAGTTCGACCATGGCCAGCTGTCGATTGCCTGTCTGCCGATGTTCTCGCAGGCGGTGCTGCCCACCGTCTGCCAGCGCTTTCTGGCCCGTTATCCCAAGGTCAGGCTGAATATCACGCCGCAGGAGTCGCCGCTGCTGGAAGAGTGGCTGGCCGCGCAGCGCCATGATCTGGGCTTGACCGAAAGCCAGCGCCAGCCTGCCGGCACCAGTCAGCAACAGGTGTTCTGCGCCGATGAAGTGGCAGTACTGCCCAGCGGCCACGCCCTGTGCAACAAGCCGGTACTGGAATTGGCCGACTTCGCCGGCCAGCCCTTTATCAGCCTGTCGGTCAGCGACATCTATCGCCAGCAGCTGGACAGCCTGTTTGCCGAACAGCAAGTGCAGCGGCAACTGGTGCTGGAAACCCACAGCGCCGCCTCGGTGTGCAGCATGGTGCGCCAGGGCATCGGCATCGCCGTGGTCAATCCGCTCACCGCGCTGGAGTTTGCCTCCCAAGGCGTGGTGGTCAGAAAGCTGGCGGTTTCCCTGCCTTTTCGCGTGCATCTGGTGCGACCCTTGCACCGGCCGGCCTCCGCCCTGGTCGACAGCTTTGCGCTATTGCTGCAGCAGGTACTGCAAGAGGCCAGTCAGCAGAGCGGCTGACAACAGGCCGCTGCGGCGTGGCAGCGCCCATGCGCCACAGCGCTTTGTCAGAGATCAAACCGCGACAAAAGAAAAATATGGCATGCGGATTTTTCGCCTATACCGCTAGAGCAACAATACCGTACGGTATCGGTTTGCGGCCCTGCCCTTGCCCATCGTCGCCGCACGACACGCCGGACGGAAACCTTGCTCAGGGAGCCCGTCATGCGCAACAACCAGCCAGTCACCCACCACGAGTTATTCCTGCATCCGCAGCGCCCCATCGTCACCAAGACCGACCTCAAGGGGGTGATCACCTATGCCAACCGTGCCTTTATCGAGATCAGCGGTTTTACCGAAGCAGAGCTGATCGGCCAGCCACACAGCGTGGTACGCCACCCGGACATGCCCGCCGAAGCCTTTGCCGATCTGTGGCATACCGTGGAAGCCGGCCATCCCTGGCGCGGACTGGTCAAGAACCGCAGCAAGCAGGGCGACTTTTACTGGGTGGATGCTTATGTCACCCCCTTGCGCGAAAACGGGCAGGTGATCGGCTATATGTCGGTACGCAGCGCCCCGGACAAACAGCAATGCCAGCAGGCCGAACAGCTTTATGCCGAGGTGCGTGCCCGGCGCGCCAGCTTTCCGACCACACGCCAGCAGCAGGCACTCAGCATGCAGGCCCTGTTGTGGCTGGCCATGCTGCCACCCGTCCTCGCCTTGCTGCTGGAATACATCCTGCCGCAAAGCATGCTGCACCACATCCTGAACAGCGCCAGCATCATCTGGCTGCTTGGCGCAGCGCTGCTGATTCACCAGCGCCTGGCCACGCCACTGCAACAGGCCAGGCAGGGGCTGACCAGATTGGCCGAGGGCAATTTCAAGCAAGCCATTCCCCAATCCGGTTGCCAGGACATGCGCCAGATGCTGGAAATGCTGGAAACCATGCGCATCAATACCCGTGCCGTACTGGCCGACGTGGTGGCCGGTGCGCACGACATCAGCCAGGCCGCCACCGCCACCCATGCCGAGGCCAGTCAACTGCAGCAGCGCGGCGAGCATACTCTGGCCGGCATCACCCGGGTGGCGGCGGCGCTGGAGCAGCTATCGGTATCGGTCAATGAAATCTCCATCACCACCCGCAGCGGTGCCGAGCATGCCGGCACCGCCAACCAGCTGGCCGATCAGGGCGAGGACAGGATGCAGCAGACCCGCGCAGTGACCCGTCAGGTGATGGGAGAATTCCAGAGTACGCGCGATGCCATTCTGGTGCTGGAAAAATCAGCCGAGGAAATCGGCTCGGTCACCTCGGTCATCAAGGAAATCGCCAACCAGACCAATCTCTTGGCGCTGAATGCCGCCATCGAAGCCGCCCGCGCCGGCGAGCAGGGACGTGGCTTCGCCGTGGTGGCCGACGAAGTGCGCAAACTGGCCGAGCGCACCGCCGGCAATACCCTGGAAATCGAACAATCCATCAATGTGCTGCACCAGCGCACGCACCAGGTATTGCAGAATGTGCATGGCGCACTGGAGCGGGTGCAGGGCGTGGAAAACGCCATCGGCACCGCCAGTACCAGCCTGGCGGCCATCCGCGAGGCCAACCAGGGCGTGGCGCAATCGGCGGCCAACGTAGCGGAAATGCTGCAGCAGCAGTCCTCTGCCTCCACCGAAGTGGCACAGAACATGGAAACCATGAGTGCGCTCACCGAGCAGAACAGCCACAGCATCGCCACCACCCGCGAGGTCGCCCAGCAACTGCACACCACGGCCCACGACCTGAAGCGGCTGGTCAGCCACTTCGAACGCTATCTGTAAGCGCCGCTTACCCGGCGCAAGCGGGCCTGCCGCAGCTCTTGCCGATGCCGTCCCGGTGCCGCGCCGCACCGGATGTCGCGCGTCCCAGGCAGGGAAGCATCACCGCGAAGGCAAAGGCATTTGCTACAATAGCCGGCTGCCGCCATGCGCTGCGGCCAGACCCTGATCACCGCAGGCGGCCAACGGCCGCCTTTCTGCTGGCCGCCGGCACCGTCCGGCACAGCCCACTCCGAGGATTGGATTTCGCTTGAAACTGCGTACCGTACTCCGCATAGCGCTATTGCTGGTGCTGATGGACATTGCCGCCGTCGCCGCCTTTCGCGCCAGCGTGGACGGTTCGCTGGACGAGCTGCGGGCCGCCAACACCCAGCGGCTGGAGCTGTACGCCAACAGCCTCAACAGCGAGATCGGCCACTACGCCCGCCTGCCCAGCCTGCTCGGCCTGTCGCCCTATGTGGAGCGGCTGCTGCACGCTCCGCAAGACCGCCAGCGCCAGCAAGCGGCCAATGACTACCTGGAACGGCTGAGCCAGCGCACCGGTGCCAGCGCCATCTACATCATGGACAGCAGCGGCATCGTGCGCGCCACCAGCAACTGGCGGCAGCCGGACAGCTACCTGGGCGAAAACGATGCCTTCCGTGCCTATTTCACCGATGCCATCAACGGCCAGCCCGGCCGCTTTTTCGGCGTAGGCACCACCCGCAGCGAAGCCGGCTACTATCTGTCCGAGCCACTGACCAGCCACGGCCGCATCATCGGCGTGGCCGTGGTCAAGATCAACATGGAATACCTGGAAAAGCTGTGGCGCGAAAACAAGACCATGGTGATGGTGTCCGACCAGAATGAAGTGATCATCCTGGCCACCGAACCGGGCTGGAAATTCAGCACCCTCAAGCCCTTCAGCAAAGCCCTGCAGGATGCCTTCGACCGCAACCGCCAATACAACCGCAAACCGCTGCCGCCACTGGGGCTGGAAGAACGGCGCAGCCTGGGCAACGGCAGCCACATCTACCGGCTGGACCAGAGCGGCCGGCGCACGCTGAGCCGGCTGGCCTACCCGCGCGACATGCTGGGGCAGTCGCTGCAACTGCCGCTGTCCAACTGGCGGCTTACCGTGCTGTCCAGCCTGGAGCCGGTGTACCAGCTGGCCTATAACCGTGCGGCGCTGGCCGCCCTGCTCACCCTGCTCAGCCTCACCGGCATTCTGTGGCTGAACGAACGGCGCCGCCGCCTGCGTGACAAGCTGGCCGCCCGTGAAGCCCTGCAGCAGGCTTATCGCGAGCTGGAACGCAAGGTCGAAGAGCGCACCGCCGACCTGTCGCGTGCCAACCAGCAATTGCAGGAAGAAGTCAGCGAACGCATCCGCGCCGAACAGCATCTGCGCCAGACCCAGGACAACCTGGTGCAGGCCGGCAAACTGGCGGTGCTGGGCCAGCTGGCCACCGGCATCGCGCACGAACTGAACCAGCCGCTGGCCGCCCTGCGCACCCTGTCCGGCAATGCCATCAAGTTTATCGAACGCCAGCAAACCGACACCGCCCGCACCAATCTGCAAACCATCTGCCAGCTGGTGGATAAAATGGGCGAAATCACCAGCGCGCTCAAAGGCTATGCGCGCAAGTCCACCAGCAGCCTGGGCACGGTGGACATCAGCCTGGCCATCGACAGCGCGGTGCTGCTGCTGCGCAACCGGCTGGAGGGCAGCCAGGTACGCATTCTCCGCCCCAATGCGCCGGAGCCGTGGCAGGCACGCTGCGACCCCAACCGCTTCGAACAGGTGCTGGTCAACCTGCTGGCCAATGCCCTGGACGAGCTGCAAGGCCAGCCCCAGCCCATCATCGAAATCAGCGGCCATCGCACCACAGAACACCTACAATTGCAGATTCGCGATAACGGCCCCGGTTTGCAGGAATCCGTACGCGCCCAGCTGTTCGAGCCCTTTGTCACCACCAAGCCCGCCGGCATCGGCCTGGGGCTGGGGCTGACACTCAGCGCCGGCATCATTGCCGAAGCCGGCGGCAGCCTGAGCGCCGACAACCACCCGCAGGGTGGTGCGGTATTCACCATCACCCTGCCGCTTGCCACAAAGGAAAACCGCCATGTTTGATGGCATGAAAGTGTTGATTGTCGAAGATGATCCGGATGTCCGGCTGGGCTGCGAACAGGCACTGGCGCTGGAAGGGCTGGAAGCGCGCGGCGTGGCCAGCGCCGAGCAGGCACTGGCGCTGCTGCTGCCCGGCTTCCCCGGCGTGGTGGTGAGCGACATCCATCTGCAAGGCCAGGACGGCATGGCGCTGCTGCGCCAGCTCAAGGCCCGCGACAGCGGCCTGCCGGTCATCCTGATCACCGGCCATGGCGATGTCAGCCTGGCAGTCCAGGCGATGAAGGACGGGGCCTACGACTTTATCGAAAAACCGTTTTCCTCGGAGCGGCTGCATGAAGTGGTATGCCGCGCCATGGAACAGCGCCGCCTCAGCCTGGAGGTGGAAAGCCTGCGCCGGCAATTGCATGACAAGCAAAGCCTGGAGGCACGGCTGATCGGCCGTTCGCCAGCCATGGAAAAAGTGCGGCGCATGATCGCCGATCTGGCCGATACCTCGGCCAATGTGCTGATCCTGGGCGAAACCGGCACCGGCAAGGAGCTGGTGGCACGCTGCCTGCATGAAATCAGCCGCCGCCAGAAAAACAATTTCGTCGCGGTCAACTGCGGCGGGCTGGCGGAAAACCTGTTCGAGAGCGAGATCTTCGGCCACGAAGCCCATGCTTTCACCGGCGCGGCCAAGCGCCGCATCGGCCGCATCGAATACGCCAATGGCGGCACCCTGTTTCTCGATGAAATCGAAAGCATGCCGCTACCGCTGCAGATCAAGATGCTGCGCGTGCTGCAGGAACGCACGCTGGAGCGGCTGGGTTCCAATACCCCCATTCCGGTGGACTGCCGCGTGGTATCAGCCACCAAGGCCGACCTGAAAGCCATGGGCAATAGCGGCAGCTTCCGCAGCGACCTCTACTACCGCCTGAACGTGGTCACCCTGCAATTGCCACCGCTGCGCGAGCGGCGCGAGGACATTCCGCTGCTGTTCGAATACTTTCTGCTGCAGGCTGCCAGCCGCTTCGACCGCCCCACCCCGCAACTGGAAGCGCACGAACAAGCCGAGCTGCTGGCCTACGACTGGCCGGGCAATGTGCGTGAGCTGCGCAATGTAGCCGAGCGCTATGTACTGGGCATCCGCAGCCCGCTGTCCGAATCCGGTGAGCTGAGCCAGAGCCTGCCGCTGGCGGAAACCGTGGAAGCCTTCGAGCGCGCACTGATTGCCGAAGAGTTCCGCCGCCACGGCTACAGCCTGAGCCGCACCAGCGAAGCCCTGAAAGTGGCCAAGACCACCTTGTTCGACAAGCTGAAAAAGTACGGCCTGAATCAATCGGGCTGATGGCCGGGCTGATGAGCAGCCTGCCGTCCCGGTCGGCAGCAGGCTGCGGGCATGAAAAAAGCGGCCACCGGGGCCGCTTGCCAAAGGCTGCATGAGCAGACACTGCGCCATGCTGCCGTTGCGGGGGATCACGCCGGCTCGACACCGGCATCACAACAGGCAGACAGGCCGGCACAGTGCCCGGCCCTGCGGCTCAATAGGTGTAGAACATGCGTTGCAGTTCTTTGGTGTCGTGGGTCTTGGTCAGACCCAGCATCAGCAGGATGCGGGCTTTTTGCGCATTCAGCGTGTCGCTGACCACCAGATCTTCCTGATCGTCATTGGCCTCACCGTTACGGGCCACGATGCCGTTACCCACGCGCGAGCTGCGTACCACGATCACACCCTTTTTACGGGCGTCGCGGAAGGCCGGCATCATCTGCGCGGCAATGCTGCCATCACCCACACCAGCCTGCACGATACCCTGGGCACCGGCAGCGATGTCGGCATCCATGGCCACACGGTCCATATTGGCGTAGCCGTACACGATGTCGACGCGCGGCAGGCTGTTCAGCTTGCTCACGTCAAACTCGGTATCCGCAGTGTTCTTGCGGGTGGACATGCGGTAGAAGTGCGGCTTGTTGTCCTGCATGTAACCCAGGTAACCCAGTTCCGGCGTCTTGAAGGTGTCGGTGGTGGAGGTATTGGTCTTGGTCACTTCGCGGGCAGCGTTGATCTGATCGTTCAGCGATACCAGCACACCCTTGCCAACGGCTTCCTTGCTACCGGCCAGGATCACGGCGTTGTACAGGTTGATCGGGCCGTCAGCACTGATGGCGGTAGACGGGCGCATGGAGCCCACCACCACCACCGGCTTCTTGCTCTTGACCACCAGGTCCAGGAAGTAAGCGGTTTCTTCGATGGTATCGGTACCGTGGGTAATCACCACGCCGTCGACATCCTTCTGCGCCAGCAGCTCGTTCACGCGCTTGGCCAGCTTCAGCCACACTTCGTTGGTCATGCTTTCGCTGGCGATCTGGGCCACCTGCTCGCCACGTACCTCGGCCACCTTGGACAGCTCGGGCACGGCGGCAATCATCTTGTCCACGCCCAGCTTGGCTGCGGTGTAACCGATGGTGGTGGTGCTGGTGGCGCCAGTACCGGCAATGGTGCCACCGGTCGCCAGAATCACCACATGCGGCTTGGCTGCGTCGGCAGCTTGGGCGGATTGACCACACAGGGCAGCCATCACGGCCGCGCTGGACAACAACAGTTTGAAGGTTTTTTTCATGTCTCTTCTCTTTGTAGAAAGACTAGTGGGGATGTCGTTGCCGGGGAGCAACTCACTGCAGCGATCAGCCCCGCGTCCTGCCTGTCCGCCTGTAATCGGCGGCTTGGGCAGGCCGGGTCTGTCACTGGATTTTTATAAGGTAAAACGGTGGCAGAGCCTTGGGGCGCTCAGGCCTGGTCTTCTGCCAGTGCCGGATTGCTCTGCGCTGCGCCAGCATCGATATCGCCTTCGGATGCAGCCACCACGGTGGTGGCAATCGCATTACCCAGCACATTGGTCGCGGTGCGGCCCATGTCCAGGAAGTGGTCGATACCCAGGATCAGCAGAATGCCAGTTTCCGGCAGGTTGAACATCGGCAGTACCGCAGCCACCACCACCAGCGAGGCACGCGGCACGCCGGCAATGCCCTTGCTGGTGATCAGCAGGATCAGCAGCATGGTGATCTGCTGGCCCAGGCTCAGGTGGATGTTGGCTACCTGCGAGATGAACAGGGCGGCAAACGAGGTGTACATGATGGAGCCGTCCAGGTTGAACGAGTAACCCAGCGGCAGCACAAAGCCGGAAATGCGCTCCTTGATGCCAAAACGCTCCAGCTGTTCCAGCAGGGTCGGATAGGCAGCTTCACTGCTGGCGGTGGCAAAGCCCAGCATCAGCGGCATGCGGATGTTTTTGAGCAGGGCGAAGATCTTCTTGCCGATAAAGCCGTAGGCAGCAGCAATCATCAGCAGCCACAGGCAGGTCAGTGCCAGGTAGAAGCTGCCCATGAACTTGGCGTACATCGACAGTACGCCCAGGCCATCGGCGGTAATGGTGGCAGCAACGGCACCAAACACACCCACCGGCGCAAACATCATCACGATGTTGGTGACGCGCAGCATGATGTTGGCCAGTTGTTCCAGACCCTTCATCAGGATGTCAGGCTTCGGACCCTTGTAGGAAGCGATGGCCACACCGAAGAACACCGAGAACACCACCACTTGCAGCACTTCGTTTTTCGCCATGGCGTCAAAGAAGCTGGTGGGGAACATATGGGTGATGAAGTCCTTCAGGTTCAGCGCAGCAGCTTTCACGACCGGAGCCGAAGCATCAGCCATCGGCAGGGTGTAACCCAGGCCCGGCTGCAGGGTATTGGCGAAAATCAGGCCCAGGAACAGGGAAACCAGCGAGGCCCCCATAAACCAGCCCATGGCTTTCAGGCCAACACGACCAATCGAACGGGAATCACTGCTGCCAATGCCATGCACCAGCGTGGACATCACCAGCGGGGCGATGATCATCTTGATCAGACGCATGAACACGTCGGTCAGGATGGAGAAGTAACCGGCAACGTCTTTCAGTTGCTTGGGATCGGTAATCGAGGTGTGACAGCCGTAGCCGACTGCGATGCCCAATACCAGGGCGATCAAGACCCACAGGGTAATCTTGTTGGTTTTCACGAGCGTTTCTCCAGAGTAACCCGGCTTTAAGACCGGTGTTGAGTCCGCTCGTATCAGCAGTAATCATGCCAGGAAAAATTCACGAAACAGCATGGCAAATATTTGTTTTTAAACAATAAAATAAAAAATACAATGACATGCATTCGGAAAGCCGAACAGGGCAGTGGAACAGCGTTTGGAAACCCGACCAAACAGACAGGAGAAAGCGGCATGCCGGCCGGCATGCCAGCGAGCTAGACCCGCGCGCAAGGAAAAAGTTTCCGCAATGCAGCATGAACTTGCGGCCAGTGCGCCAGCTCACCGCCAGCCGTTGGGTTGCGCGCGGGAATCACCGACAATCATGTCGTCCCGCACATTCCACACAGGGGGCAGCGCATTCGACCAAGGGCGGCAGAGCAGAGCAGCTCCACACTCCGGCCGCGGCACACCTCCTCACCACATGATGAAACCACACAAGGAACCCTAGCTTGCTCACCCTCACCAATTTTCGCGATCTGGGCGGCATTCCAAACAAGCATGGCAAACAACTGATCGACAAGCGGCTTTTGCGCTCTGCCGAGCTGTCCCACCTCAGCCCGGAACAAGCACGACAACTGGCAGGACGATACCAGCTCGGCAAGATCATCGACTTCAGAAGTGCGGCAGAAACCCTGGAACGGCCTGATGTCAGCATTGCCCAAGCCCGCTATGTCCACATCGATCTGCTGGCCGAAGCACAACAGCAGGCGCAGGCCTCTATCGCGGCCTTCAGCCAGCTTGATAGCGTGAGCAAAACCACAGAATACATGCAGATGCTGTATCAGGAACTGGCGCTCTCCCCTGCTGCACAAGCGGGTTACCGGCAGTTTTTTCAGGAAGTGCTGGCCAATGATGCGGATAAAAGCGTGCTGTTTCATTGCGCTGCCGGCAAAGACCGCACCGGCATCGCCGCCATGCTGATGCTGGAAGTACTGGAGGTCTCCAGAACCCTGATTTATCACGACTACCTGAAAACCAACCACATGCGCAGCCAGGAGAATGCACGACTTGTTGCCCAGGCCGCCGCCGCGGGGGCTGACGCAGCCCAGCAAGCGGCCTTCGCCATTGCCCTACAGGTGGACAGCCGCTATCTGGACCGTTTTTACGCAACGGTAGAACAACATTACGCGGGAGTGGAAAACTATCTGCACACGGTGCTGCACATCGACCCGGCCAGCAGACAGCAATTGCAGCAACGCTTGTTACGCTAAGCCCCGGACAAGCCGGCAGCAGCGCATGGCCATCCTGTCGCGGCAGATATGAAAAAGCCGCTGTGTGGATACACAGCGGCTTTTGATATTTGGTGGGCCCCCCGGGAGTCGAACCCGGCACCAACGGATTATGCTTACCAACTATGGCTTTCGCCACCCCTTTCGGGTTTGTGGTCTGGACTGTCTCTTGTCTTTACGACCTGCCCGTACAGTCTCTACACGTTCTCTCTTGCGAGAGCTTCGCTCGGGATTGCCACGCTGCCAAGGCAACAGAGGTTTCCCCGAATTTGAGCAGTTCTACCAAGGAGCAGAGTCAACTTGCGCCAAGGCAACCCAATCAGCGCGCTCCGTCCTCTGTCGAGTCTTAGGAGATCACTTGTTAAGTCCGCTGCTCTAACCAAGCATGAGCTAGAGGCCCGAAGGGGGGCATTATAGCAGAGACAAATAAAAATCCCCAAGCCCGGATGCAAGCGGCTTGGGGATGTTTTCCTGCCGACAAGGCCAGCTTACTGACCGCCCGGCTCATTATCCAGGAAGCTGCGCAGACGTTCCGAACGGGTCGGGTGACGCAGCTTGCGCAGGGCCTTGGCTTCGATCTGACGAATCCGCTCGCGCGTCACGTCAAACTGCTTGCCCACTTCTTCCAGGGTGTGGTCGGTATTCATGTCGATACCAAAACGCATGCGCAACACCTTGGCCTCACGCGGGGTCAGGGTGTCCAGCACCTCCTTGGTGGCGTCCTTCAGGCTGGAGTACATCGCCGCATCAGACGGTGCCAGGTTGTTCTGGTCCTCGATGAAGTCGCCCAGATGGGAATCGTCGTCATCGCCGATCGGGGTTTCCATGGAGATGGGCTCCTTGGAAATCTTCATGATCTTGCGAATCTTCTCTTCCGGCATTTCCATCTTTTCCGCCAGTTCGGCCGGGTCCGGCTCACGGCCGGTTTCCTGCAGGATCTGACGCGAAATGCGGTTCATCTTGTTGATGGTTTCGATCATGTGCACCGGGATACGGATGGTGCGGGCCTGGTCCGCAATGGAGCGGGTGATGGCCTGACGAATCCACCAGGTGGCATAGGTCGAGAACTTGTAACCACGACGGTATTCGAACTTGTCCACCGCCTTCATCAAACCGATATTGCCTTCCTGGATCAAATCGAGGAACTGCAGGCCACGGTTGGTGTACTTCTTGGCAATGGAAATCACCAGACGCAGGTTGGCCTCGATCATTTCCTTCTTGGCGCGGCGTGCCTTGGACTCACCCGCCGACATCTGGCGGTTGATTTCCTTGAGCTCCTTGATCGGCAACATGGCACGATCCTGCAGCTCGGACAGCTTGGTCTGCTTCTCGATGATGGCGTACTTGAAGCGGGTCAGCGCCTCGCTCCAGGCCTTGCCGGAATCGATTTCGGTTTCCACCCAGGCGGTATTGATTTCGTTGCCGGGGAAGACCTTGATGAAGTGGGTGCGGTCCATGCGTACCCGCGTCACGCAGATATCCTGGATATCACGCTCGAAGGTACGGATTTCATTGACACGACGACGCAGCGATTCGCACAGCGATTCGATCTGGCGGGTGGAGAAGCGCACCATCATGAACTCGGTGGTGATGGCGTCTTGCAGCTCCAGATAAGCCTTGGACTTGGAGCCTTCCTTTTCCAGCACCTTGACCATCTTGTCGAACATCATGCGTACGCCGGCAAAGTGCTCCAGCGTCTGCTGCTTCAGTTCTTCCAGATTGGCCAGGTTGGCGGCTTCGGCACTGGCTTCGTCGTCTTCAGCGTCGGCTTCCTCGTCTTCGAGCAGGGCGTCTTCCTCGATTTCCGGTTCGGCAAACGGCAGGGCCGCTTCAGCCGTATCGGCGTTCGGATCGATGAAACCATCCACTACTTCGTCAACGCGGATTTCTTCCTTGCTGATGCGCTCGACCAGTTCCAGCACCTCGGCCACGGTTCCCGGACAAGCCGAGATGGCCAGAATCATGTGCTTGAGGCCGTCTTCGATGCGCTTGGCGATTTCGATTTCGCCTTCGCGGGTCAACAGCTCGACCGAGCCCATTTCGCGCATGTACATGCGCACCGGGTCGGTGGTGCGGCCGAACTCGGAGTCGACCGAGGACAAGGCTGCCTCGGCTTCTTCCACCGCGTCTTCATCCGCCACGGCCGGGGTGGCATCGGACATCAGCAGGGTTTCTGCGTCCGGGGCTTCGTCGTAAACCTGGATGCCCAGGCCGGAAATCATCGTGACGATGTTTTCGATCTGTTCGGCATCGGAGACATCTTCCGGAAGGTGGTCGTTGATCTCAGCATAGGTGAGATAGCCACGTTCCTTGCCCAGGGCAATCAGCTGGCGCAGGCGTTTACGCTGCTCTTCCAGGCTCATTACCTGTTCTTCGTTGTCCTGCACGTCTTTTTGATTTTCGGGAGAGGCCGCCATTTTGCTTCCTGCTTAAAATAAGCCGAAAAAAACAGTTGATTATAACACAACTACGTCACTTCTGCCCTGGCTCACGGGGATGAGCCGAGCAGGTCTCGGAGCAGTTCCCTGAATAATGCTTTCTCTTCCGGCGTTAGACCTTCGTTGCGGTCTTTCAGTTTTAGCCTTTCCACCTGGGCTTCACGCAGCATTTTCAACAGCTTGGCGTTGCCGTGCTGAAACTGGATGCGATCATCCTCGCCGGGGTCGGCAAACTCGTCCGGATCCTGCATGGCCTGGTGCAGCACACTGTCGATCAGCCCTTCGTAGGGGGTGCCGCGCAGCCCCTCTATCAATTGCGCCGTATTGGGCGGCTGTTCGTGTCCCTGCACACTTTCGGCCAACATCGCAAAGCAGGCCAGTTCGTCGGACAGCGGCAGGCTGTCCGGCAATGTCACATCACCGGCCCACGCCGGATTCATCAGCAGCCACTTGATCTGCTTGTGGACGATGGGCGTGTTGATCTGGCGATATGATTCTTCCGGCAAGCGGTATTCGCGCTTGCCCTTGCGCTCCGGCGCCTTCTTGCCCGTGGTCAGCTTGTCGAAATCGTCGACATCCATGCCGGCGAGTTCCGCCAGCCTTTTTCTGATCATGAAGCCCAGCGCCGGTGCGGCAATCTGTGCCAGTAGCGGGCTGGCCTGCTTGATCAGGTCGGCCCGCCCTTCCGGCGTATTCATGTCCACGCGGCCAGTCAGCTCGCGGGTAAAGTAAACCGACAGCGGCAGGCTGTGCTCTGCCAGCTGCTGTTCAAATGCTTCGCTGCCGAATTCCCGGATATAGCTGTCCGGGTCGTGTTCCTGCGGCAAAAACAGGAAATTCAGCGCCTTGCCATCCTGCAATTGCGGCAGGCTGTTTTCCAGTGCACGCCAGGCGGCCTTCTGCCCCGCCTTGTCACCGTCAAAACAGAAATACACCTGGTCGGCATGGCGCATCAGCTTGCGCACATGCTCACCAGTGGTGGCGGTGCCCAGCGTGGCCACCGCATAGCCGATGCCATATTGCGCCAGCGCCACCACGTCCATATAACCTTCCACCACCAATACGCGGTTCTTTTCGCGGATGGCCTGGCGGGCTTCATACAGGCCGTACAGTTCGCGGCCTTTTTCGAACAGCACCGTTTCCGGCGAGTTCAGATACTTGGGTTCCCCCTTGCCCAGCACCCGGCCACCAAAACCGATGATGGCGCCGCGCTGGTTGCGGATGGGAAACATCACCCGCTCACGGAAGCGGTCGTAACGCTTGCCGCTTTCTTCATTCAGGATCACCAGGCCGGCATCCACCAGCTTGTCGTCCTGGTACTGCGGGAACACAGCCTGCAGGTTCTGCCATTCACCCGGTGCATACCCCAGACCGAAGCGGCCGGCAATTTCACCACTGACGCCGCGTCCTTTCAGATAGCTGATGGCAAGCGGCGCGGATTTGAGTTGCTGCTTGAAATAGCCTGCTGCCAGCTGCATCACTTCTTCCAGCGACAGCTGACGCTCGCGCGCTGCCCGGCTGGCTTCCGGATTGCTGCTGCGCACTTCCGGCACTTGCATGCCGATGCTTTCCGCCAGCATCTTCACCGCGTCGACAAAACCCAGCCCCTGGTATTCCATGACGAAACCGATGGCCGAGCCATGCGCGCCACAACCAAAGCAGTGATAGAACTGCTTGCTGGGACTGACAGTGAAGGAAGGGGATTTTTCCTTGTGGAAAGGACAGCAGGCCAGATAATTCTGGCCGGCCTTCTTCAGCGGGACATAGCGATCCACCACGTCGACCAGATCGACACGGGACAGCAACTGATCAACAAAGTCCTGTGGAATCAACGGCGAACACCTGCCTTAACACGAGGGAACAAAATACCGGGCCTGACCGCGCCCGGCCACAGCTCAGGCGGTCAGCCTGGCCTTGATGCGGGCTGACACCAGCGCCATATCGGCACGGCCAGCCAGTTGCGGGCGCAGCAGGCCCATGACCTTGCCCATGTCCTGCATGGAGGCAGCACCGCTATCGACCACGGCCTTGGCGACCAGCTCGTCGATTTCGGCTTCGGACAGCTGCTGCGGCATATAGGCCATCAGCACGGTCATTTCGGCCTTTTCCTTGTCGGCCAGATCCTGGCGCTGGGCGGCTTCGTACTGGGAGATGGAGTCACGACGCTGCTTGAGCATCTTGTCGATCACCACCACGATGGCTGCATCATCCAGCTCGATACGCTCGTCCACTTCCTTTTGCTTGATGGCGGCCATCAACAGGCGGATGGCGGCCAGACGCTCGGTGTCCTTTGCCTTCATGGCGGACTTCATGTCATCGCTGATGCGAACTTTGAGGCTCATGTCGTGCTCACGCAAGGGCCATGTCGAGACATGGCAGTAGAATTCTGGAGTACAAATGGCAAAACCGCAGGCCATGCCTGCGGTCCCGCTTTATTGCCGGAGCAACTCTTAGAAGAGTTTCGGCGGCAGCATCTGGCTGCGAATGCGCTTGTAGTGGCGCTTTACGGCAGCAGCGTGCTTGCGCTTGCGTTCGGTGGTCGGCTTTTCGTAGAACTCACGGGCGCGCAGTTCGGTCAGCAGACCGGTTTTTTCTACAGCGCGCTTGAAGCGACGCATGGCGACTTCGAACGGCTCGTTTTCTTTAACGCGAATATTCGGCATTGACTCAAGTATCCTTAGATCCGTAGGTATGGACGTACCGCTACCTATAAAAAACAGCATTTTAACAACAATACGCGGTTTGGAAAAGTCTGAAGCATTCCCGGCAAGCTTTTTGTGGCGCTTTTGTGCATCACGGCTTGCGAGAAGAAATCACCCCCTCACTAGGAGAACTTGGTACAGCGCTATAAAAACGTTTCGGCATGCGCTCCGCACAATAGGCGGCGCGGCCTGCTTCGACAGCCAGTTTCATGGCATGTGCCATCAATACGGGATTGCCGGCAGCGGCAATCGCGGTATTCATCAGCACGCCATCACAACCCAGTTCCATGGCGATGGCCGCATCGGAGGCGGTACCCACCCCGGCATCCACCAGCACCGGAACACTGGATTGCTCGATGATCAGTTTCAGATTCCACGGATTGAGAATGCCCATGCCGGAGCCGATCAGACTGGCCAGCGGCATGATGGCGCAGCAGCCGATCTGTTCCAGCTCGCGGGCGATGATCGGGTCATCCGAGGTGTACACCATGACGTCAAAGCCCTCGGCGACCAGCACTTCGGCGGCTTTCAGGGTTTCCTTGACATTGGGGAACAGGTTGCCGGAGTCGCCCAGCACCTCCAGCTTGACCAGACGGTGGTCATCCAGCAGCTCGCGCGCCAGGCGCAAGGTACGGATGGCATCCTCGGCGGAATAACAGCCCGCCGTATTGGGGAGCAGAGTGTAACGGTTCTGCGGCAAAAAATCGAGCAGATTGGGCTCGCCGGCGTTTTGACCCAGATTCACGCGCCGAATCGCCACGGTGACGATGTCGCAACCAGAGGCATCCAGCGCCTGGGCGGTTTGTTCGAAATCGCGATATTTGCCGGTTCCGACCAGCAAACGGGAATTATATGCCTTGCCTGCGATGACCAGTTGATCCTGCACTGTCTACTCCTTGCTACGGTGTTATCAGCCGCCGCCAACGGCAACGACGATTTCCAGTTCATCCCCGTCAGCCAGCGCGGCCAGGCCGTGTTGGCTGCGAGGTACGATCTCGCCATTGAGCTCGACGGCAACCCGCTTGCCGACCAGTTCCAGCGCCTGCACCAGCTCCGCCACGGTAGCCAGCGCGGCAAATTCCTTCACTTCGCCATTGATGCGCAACTGCATGGCTTATCTCCTCTCCGCTCGCTGCACCACCACCAGATTCTGGACCTCGTTCAGCACCCGCGACAGATGCTCGACGCTTTCCACCTGCAGGCGGAAATGGATGTGAATGAAGCCGTCGCCCACATGGGTATCCTGGGTATCGACGCTTTCGATATTGGCCGAGGCCTGCGAGATGGCGGCGGCGATATCGGCCAGCGCACCGCGCTCATTGCGCGCCAGCACGCTGACGCTGACGCCGAACATGCGGTCGCGCTGGGTTTCCCAGTTGACGTTAAGCAGCTTGTCGTGATCGACACGCTGCACATTCGGACAGCTTATCCGGTGAATCACCAGACCCTGGCCCTTGGTGATGACGCCAAGGATTTCATCTCCCGGCAAGGGATTGCAACAGCTGGACAGCTGCACCGTGCCGCCTTCGTTGCCACGGATGGTGACCGGGCCCACCTTGACGTCCTCGCCCAGGCGCTCGCCGGCCAGCTCGACCAGACGCCGCGCCACGGCAATCGGCAGCAGCTTGCCGGCACCGATTTCCGCCAGCACTTCCTGGAAGCCCTGCAGCTTGTCGCCATGCACGGCCATGTATTCGGCCTTGAGCGCGTCGTCCAGCAGCAGCGGCGACACCGCCAGCGCACCAATCGCCTGCTTGAGCAGCTTTTCGCCCAGCGTGGATGCATCTTCGCGCTGCAGGCTCTTCAGATAGTTACGAATGCCGGAGCGCGCACGCCCACTCTGCACAAAGGTCAGCCAGGACGGATTGGGCTTGGCCTGGGTGGAGGTAATGACTTCAACGGTATCGCCATTGCGCAGCACGGTACGCAAGGGCATCAGCACATGATTGACCCGTGCGGCAATACAGCGATGGCCGACATCGGTATGCACGGCATAGGCAAAGTCGACCGGGGTGGAGCCCTGCGGCAGCACCATGATCTTGCCCTTGGGGGTGAACACGTACACTTCGTCGGGGAACAGGTCGATCTTGATGTGCTCGAGGAATTCAACGGCGTCGTCACTCTCCTCCTGCATGTCCAGCAGGCTTTGCAGCCACTGGTGCGTGCGCTGCTGGGCGGTATTGATGCCGGCGTCGCCACTCTTGTACATCCAGTGCGAAGCCACACCGGCTTCGGCCACGCCATTCATTTCGCGGGTACGGATCTGCATTTCCACCGGCGTGCCATAAGGGCCGAACAGGGTGGTATGCAGGCTTTGATAGCCATTGCCCTTGGGGATGGCGATGTAATCCTTGAATTTGCCCGGAATGGGCTTGTACAGGCTGTGCAGGGCCCCCAGCGCCAGATAACAGCTGGGAATGTCGTTGACCACCACACGGAAGCCGTAGATATCCAGCACCTCGGAAAACGACAGGTGCTTTTCCTGCATTTTCTTGTAGATGCTGTAGAGGTTTTTCTCGCGCCCCTTGATGGTGGCTTCGATATTGCTTTCCACCAGCCGCTGGCTGACGGTTTTCAGAATCTTGTTGACCACCTCGCGGCGATTGCCACGGGCGGCGCGCACGGCCTTGGACAATACACTGTAGCGGTGCGGATGCAGGTGCTTGAAGGCCAGGTCCTGCAGCTCGCGGTACACCTTGTTCTGGCCGATGCGGTTGGCAATCGGTGCGTAGATTTCCAGTGTTTCCAGCGCGATGCGCTGGCGCTTGTCCTCGCGCATGGAGTCCAGCGTGCGCATATTGTGCAGGCGGTCGGCCAGCTTGACGATGATGACGCGGATGTCGCGCGCCATGGCCAGCACCATCTTGCGGAAGTTTTCTGCCTGGGCGGTTTCCTTGGTCTGGTATTCCAGCCTTTCCAGCTTGGACAGGCCATCCACCAGATCCGCCACCACCTTGCCAAATTTCTCGGCCAGGGTGGGCTTGGTGACGCCGGTATCTTCCAGCACATCATGCAGCAAGGCAGCAGCCAGCCCCTGCACATCCAGCCGCCAGTCGGTCAGCATGGTAGCGACCGCCAGCGGATGGGTGATGTAGGGCTCGCCACTCTTGCGGGTCTGGCCTTCGTGCGCCTCGCGGCTGACATCGAAGGCCTGGCGCAGCAACTGTACGTCTTCCGGTTTGAGATAACGGGCGGCTGCCTCGAAAAATGCCGCCGCTTCGCGTTCGATCAGTGCCTTGTAATCGATGGCGATATCAAGCCCGGTCTCCATGTGTCGCTCCGCCTGCACCCTGATCAGCTCTTGCTACGGGTGAGAACTTCCTTGCCTACATGGCCGGCGGCGATTTCGCGCAGCGCAACGACCGTGGGCTTGTGACGGCCGGCATCCACAAAGGAAGTCGCGCCGGAGGCAACCTGACGGGCGCGATAGGCTGCAGCCAGAGTCAGGTCAAAACGGTTCTGGATGCGATCCAGGCAATCATCTACGGTAATACGTGCCATGTGATTTCTTTCGTAAATTGCGCGATGTGGATAACTATATCGAGTTTTGCCGGAGCAACCAATGCGTGCTAGTCGCGCTGCACGCCCATGCGGGCCAGTGCCGGCGCCAGTCGCTGGGTTTGCACCGATGCACGCAGGCGGCGTGCGCGGAAAATGCTCACCAGATCTCCCTTGGCACGTTCGAAATCGTCATTGACCACGATGTAGTCGTATTCGGCTACCTTGTCGATTTCCGAACGGGCCGAAGCCAGACGGCGCAGAATCACTTCTTCGCTGTCGGTACCGCGGCCGCGCAGGCGGCGTTCCAGTTCTTCGATGGAAGGCGGCAGAATGAAAATGCCGACCGCCTCCGGGAATACCTTGCGCACCTGCTCTGCCCCCTGCCAGTCGATTTCCAGCAGGATGTCACGGCCCTGTTCCAGCCGGCTTTGCAGCCAGCGCACACTGGTACCGTAAAAATTGCCGTATACCTCGGCATACTCCAGAAAGTCCTGACCCTCGATCATGGCCTGGAATTCGGCATGCCCGACAAAGTGATAGTGCTGGCCATCCACTTCACCGGCGCGCGCAGGGCGCGTGGTGTAGGAAACGGACAGTTCGACAGTGGGCTCTGCCTGCAGCAAAGCCGCCACCAGCGAGGTTTTGCCTGCACCGGACGGTGCCACCACGATATAGATGTTCCCGACTGCTTTGCTCATCAATTGAGCTTCCTGCCAAAGAAAGGGTAATTTTTCAGAATACCACAGAGTGCATTTCCGGTTAAGAGCAAAAGTATCTTCATGTCAAGATTTAGGTGTTTGTCTTCACACCGAAGTAAAATCCCGCGTCTTCACCAAACCATAACAAGGCTCGGAGCATCTCTGTCATGCAACTACTGGAAAGCTTTTTCAAGCTGAGGGAACACGGCACTTCGGTCAAGACCGAAGTGATCGCCGGCTTCACCACCTTTCTGACCATGGCTTACATCATTCTGGTCAATCCGCTGATTCTGTCCGCCACCGGCATGGACCTGAACGCAGTATTTGTCGCAACCTGCCTGGCCGCTGCGCTGGGTACCGCCATCATGGGCCTGGTGGCCAATTATCCGATGGCTCTGGCGCCGGGCATGGGCCTGAACGCCTACTTCACCTTCAGCGTGGTCAAGGGCATGGGGATCCCCTGGCAGGCAGCACTGGGTGCGGTATTCATTTCCGGCATCGTCTTTCTGGCCGTCAGCCTGTTCAAGGTGCGTGAGGCCATTGTCAATGCCATTCCGCGTTCGCTCAAGTTTGCCATTTCTGCCGGCGTCGGCATGTTCCTGGCCATTATCGCGCTGAAAGATGCCGGTGTGATCGCCGCCCATCCGGCTACCTACCTGACGCTGGGCAATATCCACAACCCGACCACCCTGCTGGCCATTCTGGGCTTCTTCCTGATCGTGGCGCTGGAATACCGCAAGGTACCGGGCTCCATCATCATCGGCATCCTGGTGGTGACTGCACTGTCCATCGCGCTGGGCCTGTCCAAGTTCGAAGGTATCTTCGCTCCGGTACCGAGCATGGAGCCCACCTTCATGAAGATGGACCTGCATGGTGCCATGAGCGCCGGCCTGGTGGGGGTGATCTTCGTGTTCTTCTTTGTCGACCTGTTTGACACCACCGGCACCCTGGTGGGTGTGTCGCACCGTGCCGGCCTGCTGGACAAGGATGGCAAGCTGCCGCGCCTGAAGCGCGCCCTGCTGGCCGATTCGGTGGCCATTACCGCCGGTGCCATCATGGGCACCTCGTCCACCACGGCCTATATCGAATCCGCCGCCGGCACCGCCGTGGGTGGCCGTACCGGCCTGACCGCCACCGTGGTGGCCATCCTGTTCCTGGCCTGCCTGTGGATTTCGCCGCTGGCCAAGACCGTTCCGGCCTACGCCACCGCTCCGGCACTGTGCTATGTGGCCGTGCTGATGGCTCGTGGCCTGGCGGAAATCGACTGGAACGACCTGACCGAGTCCGCCCCGGCGGTGATGACCGCGCTGGCCATGCCGTTTACCTTCTCGATTGCCGACGGTATCGCTTTCGGCTTCATCAGCTATGCTGTGATCAAGATTCTGGCTGGCCGTTTTGCCGACCTGAAACCGGCCGTGGTGGTGATTGCCGCGCTGTGGATCTTCAAGCTGGCCTTCTTTGCCTGATCGACATCAGACACACAGGGCCTGCCGCTTGTTGCGGCGGGCCTTTTTACTTTCAGCGCCGCCAGACACGATCGCTTCATTTGAAAGTACAATAGCGCCATGGAAAATCTCAGCAATCTCGACTACGCCAGCTACCTCAAGGGCTGGATCCGCACCGTACCCAACTGGCCCAGCCAGGGCGTGATGTTCCGCGACATCACCCCACTGCTGCAAAACCCCAAAACCTTCCGCATGCTGATCGACATCTATGTCCATCGCTACATGCAAGAGGAAGTGGACCTGATTGCCGGCCTGGATGCCCGCGGCTTCATCATCGGTTCGGTACTGGCTTACGAACTGAATGTCGGCTTCGTGCCCATCCGCAAGAAAGGCAAGCTGCCCTTCACCACGGTGGCGGAAGAATACGAACTGGAATACGGCAACGCCACCGTGGAGATTCATACCGACGCCTGCAAGGCGGGGGACCGGGTGATTCTGATTGACGACCTCATCGCCACCGGCGGCACCATGATGGCTGGCTACAATCTGCTGAAGAAGCTGGGCGCCAATGTACTGGAAGCAGCCACCATCATCGAACTGCCCGAACTGGGTGGCGGCCAGCTGATCCGCGATGCCGGCCTGGATGTATTCACCGTGTGCTCTTACGAAGGCCACTAGCCACAGCCGCGCCGGTTTATGCTGCGTGATCCTGCAGTAGCGGATCACGCGGAACAGACAGGAAGCAGCCTGCGCCTTCTCCAGGCTGCCGCCTGGCTGACATCAAGCGACTGCGCTCTTTCGCGCTAGCACGCACCGCTCAGTGCTGCTCATATTCTGCAGGTGGACGTAGCATGCAGAAAAAGGACAGCGCTGAGTCGTCCCCAAGCCGCAGGCCATTCCCGGCAAGCTCAATACTGCCGTTTAGCAGCAAATAGAACTGCCGGTCGGTGCCAGCCCAGTAACGCGGCATGGAAGCTGGCATGGGCAATGCCGCTAGCGCTGGCGGCAACTTGCCACCATGGAGCGCCACGCCGATCTTGCGCAATTCCCGTACGAAATCATCGATGCCCGGTTGGCACACCTGCCCACTGACCCAGAATGATCCTGCGGCACCACCAAAATGCACGTTCTGCAAGCATGCACGCCCAAGGAGGAGTGGCCCGGCAATGGTTTTATCGCCCACGCCCCCTGCCGCAGCCGACTTTCCCAATGCCTCCATACGCTGTACGGCCAGGCCGACCGGCACACTCGGGCTGACCACCTCCGCCCATGGCAGCTGACAAGAGAGCAAGCGCAGCAGCAGCCTATCCTGCTCCAGGGCAGCATCAGCCGGCTGTGCCATACCAGGCAGACCATACAGGCTGGCGCCCAACAGCAGTACACCGCATACCATGCGGGTGAGGACACGGACCATGTCAAAGCTCCTTGAACAGCCGCCATACCGGTTAGCGACACAGGCCACAGTGTAGGACCTCTTGCCTGCCACGCCCACTGGCCGTCCCGCCCTCATCCCGTCCACTCCTGCCGTTGCGCTCATGCAAAGCTAGACTGGAGCACCACGCGCCCTGTCCAGAACAGCCAGCTGGTAACGGCCATAGGACAGCAGACCGCGCCAGGTCCAGCGCGCCAGCAAGTAGCACAGAAACACGCCGCCGCCACCCAGCGCCATCAATAGCAAGCCGGTCAGCAGCATGCCATGGCGACTCAAGCCCCAGTCCAGGCCAGCGATATCCACCTGCCCGGTTTCATCCTTGATCTGCAGCCGGCCAAGCACCTCACTGGCATTGCGCTCCAGGCTGACCGTGCCATCTCTGGACTGGATATGGATGCTGGCCCGGCCGGACGACGCCTCCCGCACCACATCAACCGTTTCGCCGCGACTGCCCCGGATATGAATGTTCCCCGCCGGGCCGCCCTGGGCAAATTCGGACCAGATGGCCCGTACATCACGCGATTCATGAATGGCCGGCCAGCCGAATAGCTCATTGCAGGCCAGTGTGCCAAACAGCAGCAGGCCGCCAATCAGGATGCCGGTGGAGGCCAGCGCCGCCATGGTCAGCAGCCACAGATAAAACAGGAAGGGAATGGCCAGCATGAAATTGAGAAAGCCCAGGCCGGCAATGGCGCCCACCACGGCAAACAGGTTGCCGAAGCTCTTGCGGCTCTCCCAGCGTGCCATGTGATGACGTGCCATCAGTTCGCGCGCCAACTGCTGCGGCTCGCCCAGGGCAGCAGCAATATCCGCTTCGCTGCGGCCTGCCGCCAGACCATCGCGGAAGTATTCCTGATAATCCGCAATGATGTCTTGCCTCTCCCCTTCCGGCAGCCGAGACAAAGCATCCTGCAATTGTTTGATGAATTCCTGCTGCTTCATGCTGATTCTCCCTTGGCCCGCCCTGCGGCCAGTTGCAACACACTGTTCACATCGCCGACGAACTCTTGCCATTCCTGCTGCATCAGCACCAACTGTTGCCGCCCTGCAGCAGTCAGGGTGTAGTACTTGCGTGAAGGTCCGCTGGCCGACTCCACCAGGTAGGTCGACACCCAGGCTTCCGCCTGCAGCCGGCGCATCAGCGGGTACATGGTGCCTTCGCTCACCTCCATGCTGCGCGACAGAATGCTCACCAGTTCGTAGGCATAGCTGTCTCCCGCCGCCAGTGCGGCCAGCACGCACATATCCAGCGTGCCCTTTTTCAACTGCGTTTTCATACTCGGACTCCCATACCTTGCATTACACGGTAGAGGGCCGTGCACTGCACAAGGACAAGCCGCATATTATTCCCAGCTACAGTGCATTACAAGATACATGGTAAAACCACGTAGACCGGCCCACTCAGCCGCCGCGCTTTTTATCTGAAATTTCTTCCAATAAAAAAGTAATTTCACAATCCATAACGCATAATTTCAGATATCTCCCCAATCGGAAGTACACGCATGAGCTCCAACAAGAAAACTCTGGCACTGGTGCTGGGTGGCGGTGCGCCCAATGCCACGCTGATGGCTGGTTCGCTGGTGGCCTTTATCGAAGCAGGCGTCGAGTTCGACATCATTTCCACCTCGGGCGCAGGCGCGATTGTCGGCCTGCTGTATACCGCGGCCAAAGGACAGGACCCCAAGGCTGCACTGGAAAAACTGGCCGACATGGGCGTGGCCGATGCGCTGTATGCCGCCTTCCCGGTCAATTTCAAGGTGTTCAACAAACCCGGCCCGCTGGCCGACATCTGGCGGCAATGGCAGCAGGCCAATCCGCTACTGCAGGCCATCCAGGCCCAGGCCGACCAGGGCCCCTTGCAACGGCTGGCTGCCGACTGGAGCAGCTACTTGATGGCCAGCCTCTGCCCCAGCAATCTGAACGCCCAAAGCCAGGGCTTGTGCGCTCATGTGCCCTTCATCGACCAGGTGGTGGACTTTGCCAGACTGGCCGACATCAAGCCGCAGTTTTACCTGAATGCCTACAACCTCAGCCAAAAGCGCATGGACTGCTGGAACAAGCAGCAGATCAACCATGAACACTTCCTGGCCGCGCTGTCCTTCCCGTTGATCTACCCGCCTTATCTGCTGGATGGCGATTACTTCATCGAAGGCGCGGCCATTGACACCCTCAACTTCAAGCGCCTGTTCCAGGATCACCCTTATATCGATACCACCGTGGTATTCGATGTATTGGGCAGCGAACAGCTGCTGCACCCGCCGCGTGATCTGTACGATGCCTGGGTGCAGTCCATCATTACCCCGCTGACCGAAATTGCCCGTGATGACCTGAAGCTGTTCGAGGCCCTGCATAACAAGGATGCCGAGGGCAAGCCGCGTACCAAGTTGCTGCGCGTGGCTTACGACCAGTTCATCCGTCCGGAGCAGCGTGAGCAGGAGCTGGATTGGTCTTACTCCAACCTGTCGCAGATGTATCAGGCCGGCTATGCTGCCGGCCAGGCATTGTGCCGCGACCATGCCGCCGAGCTGGGCCTGGCCTGATTCTGCCGCCACCATGCAACAAGGGCTGCCATGGCAGCCCTTGTTCATAACACCGCAGTCCATCTACCCGCTCAGTACCACTCGATCCCGGCCTTCTCGGTGGAGATGATGGTGCCGGCTTCGCCCTTGACGATCTTCTCGATGTCTTCCAGCGCGCCAATCACCGCACGCTTGCCGGTCAGGCGGGCGAATTCGCAGGCGGCTTCCACTTTCGGCCCCATCGAACCCGCCGCAAAGCCCAGCTTGTCCATTTCGTCCGGGTGAGCGTGGCGGATGGCTTTGGCTTCGGGAGTGCCCCAGCCAACAAACACGCTCTTCACATCGGTGGCGATGACAAAGTAGTCGGCGTCCACTTCGCGCGCCAGCAGGGCTGAGGCCAGGTCTTTGTCGATCACCGCTTCCACACCCACCAGTTTGTCACCCTGGTACAGGGTGGGGATGCCGCCGCCGCCGGCAGCAATCACCACCGCACCTTTTTCGATCATCCATTTGATGGGGCGCAGTTCGAAGATACGTTTCGGCTTCGGGCTGGGCACCACGCGGCGGTAGTAGTCACCGTCGGCCTTGACCGTCCAGCCGTGGCTGGCGGCCAGCGCTTCGGCTTCTTCCTTGCTGTACACCGGGCCGACGAACTTGGTGGGGTTCTGGAAGGCCGGGTCGGCGGCATCGACTTCGGTCTGGGTGAGGATGGTGGCCAGCGGTACTTCAAACGGCAGTACGTTGCCCAGTTCCTGTTCGATCATGTAGCCGATCATGCCTTCGGTCTGGGCGCCCAGTACGTCGAGCGGATAGGGGGTGACCTTGCCGTCGACGTGGCGGGCGTAGGCGTCGTTTTGCAGGCCCAAGAGGCCGACTTGCGGGCCGTTGCCGTGGCACATCACCAGGTTGTGGCCCAGCCGGGTGACGGCGGCCAGTTGTTCGGCGGCCACCTTGACGTTGGCGCGTTGGTTGTCAGCGGTCATGGCTTCGCCACGACGTTGCAGGGCATTGCCGCCCAGGGCTACGACGACTCGCATGATGTTTCCTTTTCTGGCCCTGTCCGCACGGTCGGGACAGTGGCGTGGCCGGTCTGCCTGTGGCAGGCCGGGGTGTGTCGGATGGGGCGGCAGGTCACCGGGGGATGACCTGCCGGAGGGTGGAATCCGCCTGAGTGAGGGGGAGCGGATTCCGCCGCCACGACTTCAAGGGGGTGTCGTCGTGGTGGGTGAAGCGGTGTTGCGGTCTGACTGCGGTCACTGCCGGGGTGGCAAGGCCGCAGGGCTTTGCCACCTTGTCCAGTCTTAGTCGCCGAGGGTGGCGACCAGAATCGCCTTGATGGTGTGCATGCGGTTTTCGGCTTGCTCGAAGGCAATGCAGGCTTCGCTTTCGAACACGTCTTCGGTCACTTCAATGCCATTGGCCAGGTCCGGGTACTGGGCGGCAATTTCCTTGCCGACCTTGGTTTCGCTGTTGTGGTAGGCCGGCAGGCAGTGCATGAACTTCACTTGCGGGTTCTGGGCAGCGGCCATCAGCGCGGCGTTCACTTGGTAAGGTTTCAGCAGGCGGATACGTTCGGCCCACACTTCGGCCGGTTCGCCCATCGAGACCCAGACGTCGGTGTGGATGAAGTCAGTGCCCTTGACGGCTTCGGCAGCGTCTTCGGTCAGGGTGATGCGGGCGCCGGTGCGGGTGGCGATTTCACGGCATTCGGCCACCAGTTCGTCGGTCGGCCACAGGTGTTTCGGGGCGCCGATACGTACGTCCATGCCCAGCTTGCTGCCGATCACCAGCAGGGAGTTGCCCATATTGTTGCGGGCGTCGCCCAGGTAGGTGTAGCTGATTTGCGAGATGGG